>NZ_FOSL01000012.1 GCF_900114255.1 Neomesorhizobium albiziae
CGACATCGCCGCGAAGATGCGCCACCAGACACCTTTGTGGCTCCACCGGCTGAAACGGCGGAAGACGCTGTTCCAGTCTCCGAAGACATCGGGCAGATCGCGCCAGGGCGAGCCCGTGCGCACGATCCAAAGCACCGCTTCCACGAACATCCGGTTGTCGCGGCCCGACGAACCCCGCGTCCGTTCGTCACCGATGATGTGGACCGACATGCGCTCCCACTGGTCGTCGCGAAGTATCAGACGGTCGAGAACACCCATGGCTGCCTCCAAAAGACAGCCTTGAATCTGATTTGCTCAGCCTTGGGAATCCCAAGAGTCCACACCACCTAGCGTCCCAAAGCACGCAGGCTGGCAACCAAATCCTGTAATCCTGCTGCTGCCTACCGGTATTCTTGACCGGCAGCGAAAACTGTCCGTACCACGACGGGCTTACTCCCCCGCCCCGCTGTCCGTAAGTTGATGTCATCGAACAGATCGACATCACAAAGGACAGGACGATGACGCCACAAACCCCCACCGGCCACACAGCCCCGTTGATCGTCGATTTCTTTCACGATGTCGTTTGCGGCTGGTGCTATGTCATGTCACCACGTTTGCGGCAGGTCGCAGCCGAGCTAGATATCGCGGTCCGCCATCGCAGCTTCGTCCTGCAGGATTCCCGTGAAAGGATAATGGAGGCTTTCGGCACGATGGAGAAGGCTAAGACCGAGATTCTTGGCCATTGGGAAGCCTGCGCGAAACAGGATGACGAGCAGCGCATCGATATCGAAGGCATGCGCGCAGAAAGCTTCGAATATCCTAGTGGTCTTGCTGGCGCGCTCGCCTGCCAGGCAGCCCATATCATAGGCGGCGATGCTGCCCACTGGGACTATTTCGATGCCGTCCAGAATGCCCACCTCAGCCAGCATCGCAATATCGGCAACCCGTCCGTGCTGCTCGACATCGCTGTCGATCTGGGTTTCGCGCGCGACGTCTTTGCCTCCCGCATGAACAGTGAAGCCGCCGATAGCCGGGTGCAGGCAGACCGCGACGAGGCCCGCAAGCTGGGCATTCGCTCTATTCCCACCCTGATCGTCGGTCCAGATCTCGACCGATTGCAAACCATGCCTGCACCGGCGCTGAAGGCCCGGCTGCAAGCTGTCATGCAGAATGCATGACAGCATCTCGGAAACTCTCGGCCCCAACCTCCGAAAGGAAAGAAACATGAAACGCTCCCGTACACTTCGCGTATTCGGCCTGCTATTGCTCGGCAGCGCCAGCCTTTCGACCGAAGCACAAATAGCCCATGCCGACGGTAACGCAAAAGCGCCCGTTGCCACCAGCGGTCAGGAAGTTGGCATCAGCCCGTGGGGTCCGGACGATGAAATCGGCCGCCTCAACCTGATCACGCCGGAATCGCGCGCCGCCGTCCTGTCGCGGATCAAGGGCGGCAAGGCATACGATCTGGCGACGGACTACTATATAGGCATGCCGAGCTGGCAGGCTGCGGGCGATCCACATTACCAGTTCTGGATGACCCATACGCCGCGCGGCACGGAGGTGGATGACCCGATGGGCGTCGGCAAGGAAATGAATGCCACCCGTAGTTACACGGGATCGGCGTTTTCCATGTATAGCCATACCGGCACCCACATCGACGCGCTCAACCATTTCGGTATTCATGGCAAGATCTGGAACGGTTTCAAGGCCGACGAGCAGCTAGGCGATCGCGGCTGGAAGCGCACCGGCATTGAAAAGTTCCCGCCACTCATCGCCCGGGGCGTCATGATCGATATTGCCGCGGCCAAGGGCTTGGACATGCTGTCGGACGGTTATCGGATCACCCGTCAGGATATCAAGGACGCACTGGCACGCCAGAACTCCACCTTGCAGGAAGGCGACATCGTTCTGATCCGAACCGGCCGTATGAAACTGTTTAACGACCCGCAAGCCTATATGGCAAACCCTCCCGGCATGGGATTGGATGCGGCACGCTACCTCGTCGAAGAAGGTGGCGCGATGGTGGTCGGCGCAGACAATCTGAGCTTCGAAGCCTTTCCTTCGGAAGTGCCGGACGATTATGTGCCGCTCCACACCTACCTGCTGGCGCAGCAGGGCGCTCCGATCATCGAGTTGCTCGCACTTGATGAGCTGTCACGGGACAAGGTCTATGAGTTCGCCTTCATCGGCGGCCCGCTGAAAATCCGTGGCGGCGATGCAGCCCCTCTACGTCCGGTTGCTCTGCCACTCCAGTAGCTGAAAACCGGCTTTCCAATTTCGAAGCGGCGGCAGAGCACCCTCAACCGGGCGACGATATCGCGATGGCGGCCTCGGTTCTATTTCTCGAAGGGCGTATTCGGCGGCGGCTTCGCGGATTACTCGACCAACGGCAGCTCGATCGCGCCTGCTATGGATTGCTGGTCGTCACGGCATTGAAGCTGCTGTGGGACGGGGTCTCCGGGTATCTAGGCGGGTGGGGATCGGGCCGCGATTGTCCGCTTTTAGCCCCCGATGAAAAAGCGGAACGTGAGCACGCCCCCGTGGCTACACACAAATGATGGCAAGCGGCGCAATCAGGCGGCCGCACCAACCAGACCTCGAGGTACGAAATGAGTAATACACGCAAATTCGTCGTCGTTGATGGCGCATCGCAGAATATCGGCTCGGGCCCAGAAGATGCCTTCCTGAACGAGGGCAATCGCGTTGCCGCCGTACCGCGCTCGCGACAATCACTTCGAAGGATGCTCGCCGCGGCTTCTGTCGGGACAATCGGGCTTTTGGTCGCAACAGCTGCAACCGCGGAAGGGTCAGCCACCGAGGCCCCAGCCGTTGCCACGCAGCCAGCCCAGAACGCCTCGATCCGCCCGTTCAGCTTCCAAGCGTCCGAGGCAGCACTGGCTGACCTCAAGCAGCGGGTCACAGCGACGCGATGGCCGGACCAAGAACTTGTTCAAGACGACACCCAGGGCGTGCGGCTGGCGACGATGCAGAAGCTCGCCGACTACTGGGCAAGTCAGTACGACTGGCGCAGGGTCGAGGCAAACCTCAACAAGTATCCCCAGTTCGTCACCAACATCGACGGCGTGGATATCCACTTCATCCATGTGAAGTCCAAGTACAAGAACGCCTTACCGGTGATCATTACGCATGGCTGGCCGGGCTCGATCATCGAGCAATTGAAGATTATCGACCGGCTGACCGACCCGACCGCGCATGCCGGCACCGAAGCCGATGCGTTCGACGTGGTGATCCCGTCGCTACCCGGCTACGGCTTTTCAGGCAAGCCCACCGAACTCGGCTGGGGTCCCCAGCGTGTCGCGCGGGCCTGGACCGTGTTGATGGACCGTCTGGGCTACAAGAAATACGTCGCCCAGGGCGGCGATTGGGGTGACGCTGTCAACGAGCAGATGGCGGTACAGAAGCCGGCCGGACTGCTCGGCATCCATACCAACATGCCCGGCACGCTTCCCGACAATATATCGGCGGCACTGGGCGGCGCTCCGAAGCCGACGGGCCTGTCGGACGACGAGGACTACGCATGGAAGCAACTCGATTTCTTCTACAAGCATCGTGTCGGCTACGCGCTGGAAATGGGTGCCCGCCCGCAGACCCTCTATGGCCTGGACGATTCGCCGATTGCGCTTGCCGCCTGGATGATCGATCATGACCCGGAGAGCCAGAAGCTGATCAATCGCGTCTTTGACGGAGCGACTGAGGGGCTGACGAAGGATGATATCCTCGACAACATCACGCTCTACTGGCTGACCAAGACAGGGCTCTCCTCCGGGCGCTTGTTCTGGGAAAGCAAGCTCGCTTTCTTCGCGCCCAAGGGCGTGACCATCCCGGTTGCGGTCAGCGCTTTCCCGGATGAGATCTACACGGCCCCGGAAAGCTGGTCGCGCAAGGCTTTCCCAAACCTGATGTTCTACAAGCGCCATGAGAAGGGCGGTCACTTCGCCGCCTGGGAGCAGCCGCAGGCTCTTGTCGAGGATATTCGCGAGAGCTTTCGGTCGCTGCGCTGAGGTCATTGGCGGGCGGCGATACGCTGCCCCCGGTCTTGTTGAGAAAGCACGCCGCCTGCGTCCCTCGTCGGGGGCGCAGGCGGCTTTCGTCACCGCTGCCAGTCAAAAATCCAGGCAGAACTGCCCGACTAGCTGCAATCCGATCGTCGCTCCGTGGTGGTCGAGGAGACTGCCGACGCGCGGCGCTATAGGTAAAGGCCTTCGTGGAATTTCTGGCGCGTCGCCTGCCTTCCGTCATGAATGACTACGGCTGGCCCCTAAAGCCGCACCATCTCTTTGCCCTCACATATTCCAAATTGCGCGCAGTCTGGCATCCAAATTCTGTGATCGTGCTGCTGCTGCTGACCGGTATTCTTGACCGTCAGCGAAAACTGTTCGTCCCACGGCGAGCTTTTTCCCCGGCCACGCTGTCCGTAAAACAAGCAGATCGACACCACAAAGGACAGGATGATGATGCGAGCGGAACGTGCCAATGTCACACGATTGACAAGCCTCGCTGCGTTGACGGCCTCAATCGCGCACGAAGCGGTTCGCAGCGCTACGCTCGGCGCTTCGATGCTGATGATGGCTGCATCCGCCATGGGGTTCTCGACCGGCCCGATGGTCGACTCCAACGCCCATTCGTTGGTTGCCGAATTCGGGCTCGCGTCAGACGAATTGCCCGTGATGCTTGTCGCCCTGGGTCGCTGCCTGCCGCGAAACTGGCCGCAAAAGCCGCGACGGCCGATCGAACCCGTCCTCGAACTTGTGTGAGGGGGCCTATGACCAGCCGCTTTGCCGATGTTCTCGCGGCCGCGGTCGCACCCGCAATATGGGGAACGACGTACATCGTCACCACCGAATTTCTACCGCCGGACCGGCCGTTGACCGTCGCCATGCTGAGAGCGCTTCCGGCGGGTTTGTTGCTGCTCGCAGCCGTGGGTTCGATGCCAAGCGGCAAATGGTGGGGTCGCGTTTTTCTTCTGGGCGCGCTGAATTTTTCCATCTTCTGGTATCTGCTGTTCGTTGCCGCCTATCGACTGCCTGGCGGCGTCGCGGCCACGATAGGGGCGATGCAGCCGCTTTTCGTACTTGTCCTGGCGCGCTTCATGATCGGAACGCCGGTACGCCTAGTCGCCGTCGTTGCTGCGCTTGCAGGAGTTCTCGGCGTCGCGATGCTAATACTGCAGCCCAATGCGAGGCTCGATCCGCTGGGACTGATAGCAGGTCTCGGCAGCGCCGTATCTCTTGCGGCGGGCTTAGTGCTGAGCAAGCGCTGGCAAGCGCCGGTCTCGGCGCTCACTTTCTCGGCCTGGCAACTAACCGCCGGCGGATTGCTGCTTTTGCCGGTCGCTCTTATGATGGAGCCCGCCCTGCCCATTCCGAGCGCGAAGAACCTGGTCGGCTTCATCTGGCTTGCCGTGCCCGGCGCGGCTTTGACCTACATCGTTTGGTTTCGCGGCATTGCCCGGCTCGGGCCTGCGGCTGTCGCCCCGCTTGGCCTGTTAAGCCCGGTCGTCGCAGTGATGATCGGCTGGATAGTATTGGGCCAGAGCCTCGGAGCGCTCCAATTAGCTGGTATGACGATCGTGCTGCTTAGCGTTTGGGCGGGGCAGAAGGTCCCGCAGGCCGCTCAGGTACCTCGACCTAGCAGCATGCGTGACCGCATCTCCCGAAAACTCTCAACTTCCAACCTCGAAAGGAAGGAAACATGAAAGTCTCCCATGCAATTCGCGTAATTGGCCTGCTCTTGCTCGGCGGCGCGAGTCTTTAGACAGAAGCACAAATCGCCCATGCCGCCGACGTGAAGTCCGTATCGAGGCTCACATTCGGCCCCGACAACATTCTCTTTGTTGCCGACTGGAAAGCCGCCCAGGTGCATGCGCTGGCGTTGCCGGTGCCCGTGCCCAGAAGCGGCGAAGGCACCTTCAATATCCTGGACCTGGAGGCATTGCTCTCCAGGTCGCTAGGCGGTGGCAAGGTCAAGGTCGAAGACATGGCGGCGCGCTCGGGCGAGGTGTATCTGGCAGTAAGCGTCGGAGCGACCAAGACGCCGGCGGTTGTTGCAGTCACTTCCGACCAAAAGGTGCGCAAGCTCAACCTTGCGAGCATGAAGTCGACGGCGGTGACACTGACGAACCCGAACAACTCCAAGTACGAGTTCTGGAAGGAAACACCGGAACGCAGCTTCACGGTCACGGACATGAAGTGGAACAACGGCGAGTTGTTCGTTGCGGGCCTGTCAAATCAGGATTTCGCGTCGACTCTGCGTCGCATCCCATACCCGTTCACCAGCCAACAGACGATGACGTCGGTGGAGATCTACCACACCACGCACAACCAGATTGAAACGCGCGCTCCCATTCGCGCAATCTCGTTCGCAACGCTTGGTGGAAAGCCTTACGTCGTCGCCGCGTATCTCTGCACTCCGCTCGTGACCATCCCGCTCGAGGACTTGAAGGACGGTGCGCACATCAAGGGCAAGGCAATCGCGGAACTGGGCTATGGCAACACCCCCGCGGACATGATTTCGTACAGCGCCAAGGACCCGAGCGGCAAGCCGCAAGACATGCTGATGCTTTTGAATTACCAACGCTCGGGCAACATCATCCCGGTCTCAGAGGTCGAGGCTGCGAACGAGAAACCCGGCATCGACAAGCCCGTGCCTGCTGGCCACATCGTCGGCGTGCAGGAGACGCCGGCACCGCTGGTGGGGGCCACCCGCATTGACAACCTCGACGACCAGTTCTTCATCGTTGTGCGCCGAGAGCTGGAGAAGGATGCCCTGCAGTTGGTGTCGTTCGACAAGGCCATGCTGTTCCGGCTAACCGATTACGTCTCCGAGTACGACTTCCCCCAGTACCGCTACAACAACGACGAGTTCCAACTCAAGTACTTCAAGCCTGCCCATGACATCCTGATGAAGCAGGAAGGGTTCCCCGAACTCATCGGTTCGCACGAGTGAGACCGCTGTGACGAAGGCGTTAAGCGTTCTATGTATGCTGACCCTGTGGGTAGCGACTACAGCTCAGGCAGTCGCTACCCAGCTGGTGCCTGTTGCCGTCCAACCTTCAGGACCGGAGGTGCCAGCGAACCTGTTGCGCATCTCCCTGGTGTTCGCGCAGCCCGTCGGCGAGTACGTCCTGCCACGGCTGGAACTTCGCCGATCAAACGGCGATGTCATCGACAAGCCGTTCTTGGAGCAGCAGCTCTGGTCGCCCAGCGGCAAGATTGTGACGGTGCTTCTGCATCCTGGGCGCGTGAAGAGCGGGCTTATCGCCCATGACACCGTCGGACCTGTGCTCCACGCCGACGAGTTGGTGGTGTTGACGTTGGACGGTCAGGAAATCAAGCGCTGGAATGTGGGTGCGAACGACCACGATGGCCCGCGCCCGTCTGGCTGGAACGTCGGAAGCGTCATTGCTGGCACACGCGAGCCGCTGGTGGTGGGTTTGGACGTTCCTATCGACGGTCGGGATGTCGACTACCTTGCGATTGCGAACTCGAGTGGTCGCCGAATCCAAGGGCGCGCTCGTCTGGATGTCGGCGAAAAGAGATGGACCTTTACCCCCAATACTCCCTGGACTGAATCGCGGTACACGCTGGCCGTCTTCGGCAACCTCGAGGATCCTTCTGGCAACCGGCTGAACGGACATTTCGAGTCGCCCGGGACTGCGCCTGAGCCGGCAGCTGCGGACGTCTACATCCCCCTGACGATTGATCGAGCGCCGGTGACGCACAAGCGGCGCTGACGCTGCGGCGGCCAAACGACTGCTGAAAGGGAAAGGTTCTGCCCCGCGCGTCCCGATCACCGACAAGCTTCGATGCTGTGATGCCGCGAAGCGGGAGCCCGGCATCGAGCATCGTTCACACAAGGGTCTAAACAACAGTGCGGAGAAGGTTCATCAGCCGATCCGACAACAGGAAAGGATCATGAAGAGCTTCAAGTCATCACGGCAGTTGCAGCGCTTCGTCTCGATCCATGATCCGATCGCCAACCTCCTCCACATACTCCGACACGACATACCATCTCAACATCATCGCAAGCTGCGAGCGGCCGCCATGCATCTATGGAAAAGGATCGCCCATCTTCCGGCCGCATGAGCACATGCTGCCTGCCCGTCCTGTCTCGGCTATCGGTAAGTTTACAGTGTCCTGGCGGTCTGTGGGCAAATGAACGGCTATAAGTCCTCTTGGATGAAATGTGGACTGACATGTACGTCAAGTTGCACCAGCGGCGAATCGCCGATTGCTTTGAAACTGTGAACCTCTCCGGCCTTGATGACAAAGATGTCGCCACCACGGCCTTCGAAAGTCTTGCCACCGACGGTCCACACTCCGCAGCCTTCACGAATGAACTGAATCTCGTCATAAGGATGCCGATGCGGACCCGGCCCTGAACCGGGCTTCCCGTGGAACAGGAAGACCGACACACCGGTGTCGCCCTGATCGGCTCCGACAAACTCATGGACAATACCACCAACAAAGGGCAAGTCCTCTTGACGAACGTGATGCATTCCCATTCCTCCTATGCGATTAGATGAGTGTTGCGACAGCTTGGTTTAAAGGTTCTATTTTGGGAAAGGCCCGGAGGTCGGCTCTTGGCATTACGCGCGGATTCAGGGCAGTCGGCTTAGACGGCAAGAATTGACCCGAAGCCGCCTTTCATCTTCCCTTTTCGTTGCTTGATGGCGGACGTTCACTGTAACCGACGTTCCTAACCTTAGCTTGGCATTTCTGCTTTGCCTTCAGGTAGCGCGGAGGCATGTTGTGGCTGTTACACTCACAGCCGAATCATACTTCCTTCAAGGCACAAATCCGGGCATGTCAGTCCCAGCCGGACGCGATGTCGTCCTGATCACCCATGCCAATCCCGAGGACAACATGTTCTCGCGTTGGCTCGGCGCGCGCCTGTCAGCGGCTGGCTACAAGGTTTGGGCTGATTTGCGCTCATTGCGCGGTGGCGACGACTTCTGGGATGTGATCGACGAAACGCTCCGCACAGTTACTATCAAACAAATCGTAGTCGTTTCTCCCCATATCGCCAAAAGTGGAGTCAAGAAGGAACTTGCTATTGGCGACTACATGAGCAAGCAACTCAACGATCCCAGTTTCATGATCCCGATCCGGGTTGCGGAGGTAGGCTTCGGGACCCTCCCGCCTGAGTTGCTCCGTCGCAATGTGATCGACGCCTTCCCCAACTGGGCTGCATGCCTCAAGCCACTTTTGGAAACGTTAGAGGACGCCTGCGTTCCTCGCCTGCAGACAACCGACGGCGCTCTGTTGCGGTCACTGATCAACGCCCAGGAAGCCGGTCGACTGGCAATCTTGGAGGAGCCTGAGACGCTTTGGTCGAACTGGTTCGCTATCGATCCGTTGCCCGAAATGCTTCTGCTGTTCGGTGCGAAGGGAACTCGGGACCAGTTTGAACGCTGGCTCAAGTCCAGCGGAGTACCTCACGTGGTCCACAGTGGACTTGCTGCCACCTTTTGCGATCCGGCGTCGTTTCAGCAATCGGGTGGCAATGGCCCGGAACTACAAACTCGGTTCCGGATAACTTTTCCGAGTCTGTTGGATGGCAATGACATAGACCCTTTCGTAAATCGAGCAGATGCTCGAGTCCACGTCGTCAACATGCTCAGGCAGCACTGGGATCGGGCGATGTCGGTCCGAGGGTTGCAACGTTTCGAGTTCGCCGCCGGCCGGGTTGGCTGGTTCTTTCCCGACGGTCTCGTCGATGGTCCCGTGAAATTTGTCCTGCCCGACGGCCGTAAGGTGAGCCGCCTGGTATCCGGCAAATTCAAGGACCGGCGGTGGCATCTCTGCCTCGTCGCCAAGCCCATGTTGTGGCCTCTGCCTTTTTTCCGAGTGCATGCAAACATGGCACTCTCTCAAGATGGTCGAACTCCTTTGCCAGGCGCGCAAACGCAACGTGTACGCATGCGACTCACCAAATCTTGGTGGAACGATAAATGGCGCGACCTGTTGCTGGCTGGCATGAACTGGATCGCGCAAGGACAGTCCTCGATCAACATCGCCGCGGGCAGCGAAAGCCTTGGCGTCTCCAGCCTCCCGCTCAGGATGGAAACGGCGGTTTCATACCGTGCCGAAGAAGTTCGGTCGTCTGAAGAGGACGAGAGCGGGGAGATTTGGCTCGACAGCAACTTAGACGAAGACGGCTTCGCCGACGATGATCAGGCTGATCCCGAGGGGACGGCCTGATGTTTCGCGTTCACCAGCTGGACGAACCGCTGCTCCGCGTTGGTCATGATCAAGCACTTGAAGCCCCGAAGGACGGACTTTTCCTTTTCGGGCCAGTCGAACGAACGCCGGGACTCGCCTTGGCGCGGGTCGGTGTCATTGGTACCTCGACGGGGCTCGGACTTGCGGGAAACTGGATGCAGCGCCTTGCTGGATGGATCCCGGGTAAGATGGATCGGCGGAACGAACCCGTCATCTGGGCACCGGCTTGGCCGGGCTTCGAGGCCTGTTTCGGCGTCGGTTTGCCGGAGCGGTCACTTGCCAACGTTGCGGTGGATGGCGCAGCCGTAGAAGCGGCGATTAAACGCAGCAACCGCGCCGATGCCGTACGAACTGCAGTGAAGATATTTGCCGATGCGATTCGCGCGCACCTCCGCACTGAAGAACAGCGGCCCGACCTTTGGCTCGTGGTTATTCCGGATGTTGTGTATCGCTATGGCCGACCCGAGGTTGCTGCACCTCCAAGGGCCGAACGCCGTGTGTCCGACATCATCTCGGCCAGGGCCGCGAAGCGTTTTTTTGAGGGTGGCGATCTGTTCCCGGAAACTATGGAAGATGCCGAGACGTACCTGTTCTCAAGCAACTTCCATCACCAGCTAAAGGCCGAGTTGCTGATCGATCAAATCGCTCTCCAACTGGTGCTGGAAAGCACGCTGGCCGATCGCAGCATCGTCGATCCGCACAGGCGACCGCGGGGCCTGCAGGACGAAGCGACAGTTGCGTGGAACTTCGGCACCACTCTCTACTTCAAGATGGGTTCAAAGCCTTGGGCGCTGGCAAATGTGCGACCGGGCGTCTGCTATGTGGGCCTTGTCTTCAAGAGAAATGAGACGCCCCACCAGGTTGGTGAAGCGTGCTGCGCGGCTCAAATGTTCCTGGACTCGGGCGATGGGCTCGTTTTTCGCGGTGCTTTGGGTCCCTGGTACTCAGACAAGAACCGCGAGTACCATTTGTCGAGCAGCGCCGCCCAACAACTTATGTCTTCAGTCATCTTGGGCTATGAGGCCAAGCACGGCCATCCGCCCGCGCAACTCTTCATTCATGGTCGCCATCGGTTCAACGAGGCGGAGTGGGCGGGCTTCAAAGCCTCAGTGCCAAGCGAGACGTCACTGGTCGGCGTTCGTATACAGAGAGGCGACGACATGCGCCTGTTCCGGCCGACGGCATCAACTCCCGTTTTGCGAGGCACGGCGGTCGAGATTGGAGCAAAGCACGCTTTTTTGTGGACCCGCGGCTATGTACCGAGGCTTGCCAGCTATCAGGGATTCGAGACGCCGAAGCCGTTGTCGGTTCAGATTACTCATGGCGAGGGCGACCTTGCCCAAGTACTTGCTGACGTGCTTGCCTTAACCAAGGTCAACTACAATGCCTGCGATTTCGCATCGGGGCTGCCAGTCACCTTAAAATTCGCAGACCGGGTAGGAGAAATCCTAATGGCCTCACCCAAGCTGGTGAGTGCGCTGCCGCTTCCCTTCCGATACTACGTCTAGGGCGAACGGGACGCGAAGCATCGGACGGCGCTTCCAAAACTTCGGGAGTGCCTTTCGGGGCATTGAAGGCACTCCCGAGAGAATTTCCCGCCCGCCGCAACTCTAATGCGAAATATCGTGACGTTGGCGAGCTCCACACCCTAAAAAAGGCCGGCGCGAATGCCGGCCTAATCGTGGTCGGGTTTGTCGGCGATTTGGGGTGGGAGGATAGACGGGATCGCCGATGGGTGGCCTGATGCCCGGCATGTTAACTACCCACGTTACTTATACGTAATATACCGGGAACAGCCGGCCAACGATCTGAGAACGGAAGGGGTAAAGCGGGCCGGCCTTCGGGTTTCAGCCGGCCCGGCGGGCTGCTCAGGAAGGTGGCGTAGGAACAAATTCAAGGCGGCGGGCGTCGGATCATTCTCCACACGAGGACGCAGACCACGGCGATGACGACAACCGTTCCGACGATCTCGGCCAAGAGTATCAGTTCATCGGTCATCGGTCGCTTCCCTGCGCATCTGACGGATGTAGGCGGGCGATCCCCCGTCCGTGGAAACCTGCGGAACGGTTGCCGGAGAGCCTGCGCCGTTTCGAGTTCTCGGTGGTGAAATGAGCCGGGTGTCGCGTGTTTGCCCCTGGCGTATCTGGAGTATTCGGTCAGGTTTAGGGCCACCTTCCGCCCACTACGGCCTTTTGGAAATGCCCAATACCTGGCGAGCGCTACTTGCTGATGTTGTGACCGCCAGATATCAGGCGCTTCGAAACCACCGGTCGCGGCCGTCCCGTCTAGAGACTGAGATTTGGCTCCGAAATCTGATACTTTCGGTTGGTTTCAGCTACGTCGTCGAGCCGAGTATCGGCGGGAACCATATCCACCACCCGTAGCATTCCCAATTCGGCATCGGGGGCAATGTCCCTCAGCCCCAGTGAGTTTCCAAATGTCTCCAGTGTCGCGGTGTCAGGAAACCTCTGCGAGGCCACCTCGAACCTCGTGGGCTTGAGGACTTTCACGAAGAGTTCGGTCGCCAGCCTGGTGCATCGAATATCCGACATCTTCTGCGGTGTGGCCGACCGGGTGGTCAGTCTTGCTGAAGCCGCAGTTTCGTCACGGTGCGGCGCACAACACAATGCTTGAAGCCCTCGTACCCTTCGCCATGGTGAAGGCATTGTGAAACATCCGGGCTGAAGCCGAAAAGGTCCATGCACTGCTCGGTCATTGGGACCAAGGATTGCAGTTTCTGAATTGGTCCTACACCCTTCAGTTCCGCAATGGTGGCCTTTTGGCAATCGCTATATTGCCACACAGCAGCTCGCCAAAAGTCCCTGTCAACCCTGAGGGTCTCGGCGAAACCAGTGGGCACGGTCGCCGCAAGCGCCGCCGCCGCGAAAAATGCGGCTCTCATACCAGGCGTGCCTTTCGACGCAGCAAACACAGCCGCTGGCAAAAGCCCGAGCAGCCATGACAGCCATGCCCGGACGGCGAACGCCGACCGCCCATAGTCGCTGAACACATTCTTCGGATCCTGCGCGTCGATTTCGATGCCCAGGAACCCTGATGACAGATGCCGGGAATGACTGCAAGCGTCTGTCCGACATGTCAGCAATGCTGGAAGCCGGGAACTAAACCTGAGGACGGCAGGCCTCCAAGAGCTGAGCGCACATGAAGGCAGGCGGGCTCTCCCCATCGCTTTCCAGGGAGCGATACAAACGACGGATATCGGCCGAGACAACGCCGTCTGCTTTCATCACCTGGCGGATGATCGGTTCGGATAGGATTTCGTCAAGCGTCGGTTCGCGCTCGTCCAGCATGAATCGCCTCCAATTTTTCTGATTGTCCCGGATATAGCCGAGAACCGTGACCGGGTGATGTCAGCCGTTTTGGCGTATGTAGGAACCCGAGCGTCCAATGTCACGGATTCGGATCGGTCGAACGCGCCGTCCGCCGCGTCAACAATCCAGCAGCAACTTACCGGGCGAGGAGCAGGATGCTGTGAGGGTCGGCTTACGAGCGGTGCCCATCGCCTGCTTGTGTGATATCTTGAGGATTGTCTTCCAGACCGGGCGACAGGCTTTCCATGGAACGCAAGCTGGCTGCAATCCTCTCTGCCGATGTTGTCGGCTACAGCCGCCTGATGGGTGCCGACGAGGACGCCACGCTGGAGGCGCTCCGCTTGCATCGCGAGATCGTTGACGCACTGATTGAAGCGCACCGGGGAAGGGTGTTCAACAGTGCCGGGGACAGTGTCGTCGCCGAATTTCCGAGTGCCGTTGAAGCGAGTCTTTGCGCCGTCGAAATCCAACAGGATATAGCCCGACGCAACGAGCTCGTCCCCTCCGACGAGCGGCTACAGTTTCGCATTGGCATCAACATCGGTGACGTCGTCGCCGAGGGCGGCAATCTGTTTGGCGATGGCGTCAATATCGCGGACCGTGTTCAGAAGCTTGCGGAGCCTGGCGGGGTCTGCGTCTCCCGCAACGTTTACGATCAGCTTACGAGCAAGGTTAGTTTCAAACTGGAGTCTATGGGCGAGCATCGGGTCAAGAACATTGCATCGCCAATCTCTGTTTACCGAATTCTCGTCGGCGACGTGTCCAAGCCAAGGTCGGTCATCAAGAAGCTTGCCGGGTTGGTTCGGCAGCCCGGCCGTATCGCCGCGATCGGCGCGCTGCTGTTGGCTGTCGTTGTCAGTTTGGGGGTCTGGCAGTGGCAACAGCGAGCGCCGGTCCGGGAAGGCTTCCCTTCCCTAGCGGTGCTGGCCTTCCAAAACTTCAGCGACGACCCTGCGCTCAATTCACTTGGCCGCGGCATCGCCGAGGACCTCACGACCGCAATGTCCCGCTTTCCCGGCATAACGGTGCTGTCGCGAAACTCGAGCTTTGGCACTGATTCTACCCACGCGAATGCGGGGCAGGACCTGAAGGTCGATTACATCGTTGAAGGCAGCGTGCAGAAGAAGGGGGATGGGCTGGGCATCAATGCCCAGTTGATCGATGTCCATACCGATGCCCACATATGGGCAGAACGCTACCAGGGCAGCGAAGCCTCCGCCCTTCAGAACACGGCCATCGGAAGGATCGCAAACGCGCTGGCAAGCGAAGGCGGAGCAATCAGAAAGTACGAATACAAGCGGACCGAAGGCAAGGCCAAGGCCGACTTCAGCGAATACGACTACTTTCTCAGCGGTCACGAGATTATCGCCCGGTTCCCAACCATTGAAGAACACGACCGCGCGGGAGCGATTTGGCGGGAAGGACTTGAGAAATTCCCGACCTCCGCGCTGCTGCGCGTCTCGCTGGGCTGGTATCATTTCTTCCGCCCCTGGAATTTCAGCACCGACAAAGGGGCGGCAGACTATCGGAGAGCCGGGGAACTCGCACGAGGAGCCCTTGCCGAACAGAATACTTCACCGCGTGTCCAATGGAGCGGCCGCAAGCTCATGGCCTACATCCATTGGCTCGAAGATAATTTCGAGCGGGCTGTTGCGGATGCCGAAGCCGCCGTTGCCCTCGCCCCCTATGATGCCGACACCCTGTCGTTCCTGTCTCGGGTGCAGGCCGCGTCAGGCAACACGGCCCGGGCATTGGAATGGGTAGAAGAATCCGTCCGCAGCGACCCGACCGTTCAAAGGAACACACGCATACTGGCCTGGATTTACTACCTGACTGGCGAGTACGAGAAGTCGGTGGAGGCCGCAAAAAGACATCAGGAACTGAGCCGTGTGTTCGGTGACGATGCCAGCTTTTACATGGTTGCGAGCTATGTCCGTCTCGGCCGCCTGGAGGATGCACGGATGGCGCTCAAGCAAGCGCTCGAGCCTGAACCGCAATGGACCCAGCTGAACGAACGGAATAGTCATCTTGAAAGGCCCTACAAGGATTCGGCTGTCTTCGAGCGCCAGCTCGCGGACCTCGCGGCCGCCGGACTGCCGGAACTGCCGTTCGGATATGATGGCGGGTCAAAGGATCGGCTTAATTCGGAGGAGATCAAGGCGATGATGTTCGGGCACACACTCCGCGCAAAGGATATGCGCTCCGGCTCGTCCTTCACGGATGTAGTTGCCAGTGACGGTACGATCCAGTCTTTGGGGACCTTCGGCCAGGATACCGCGACGATCCAATATCTTGGCAACTCCCTGATCTGCTATCGGTGGAAAGATGCGGGACCCAATTGTGCGGCCATCTTCCGTAGCAGGAACGAAACATCGAAGTCGGCTGGCGTGTTCATTTTCGTGGATGCTTGGGGCGAATATCGGTACTCGGTGGAAAAGTAGTCGGCTTGATGTGTCCCTGGAATAGGTCCTCGAGCCGAGCTCACACCGGTCCGGCCGTGGCTGGCGTGATCGGCACCGGCAAGGGGGAGGCGATGAAAATTTACATGCGCGAGCGCAACAAACCTGACGGGCAGACGTCAGAAAGCGTTGAACGTGAACCTCCCATTTGGCAGTTGGAAGATGCAATCTGCTAACGCCTTTCTGAATCTTTCCACCTCGAGCCCCATTGAATCTTGCTGGCCAAACGAGTTGATCGAAGGGAATGTGGGCGACAGCCGAGATCGCGGCCAGGCGAAAGATCACCGGGAAAAAGCGGCATACATTGGGCGGTGACCGCTGAAGCGGGCAGGGGTCTGAGTCGGCTTTCTGGTTTTTCAGTTACCACCAGTTAGCGTAGAATGCCGGAAGCGCGCCGCTGGAGGACGCGTCAAGGTGGAACGCAAGCTTGCTGACTCAATCCCAGGCACGGCTGATCCCAAGCGCGCCGCCGAGCCGAGTGCAGAAGCGCGCGGCATTGGTCACAGCTATGCTGCTTCTGGTCGTGTTTTTTTCGGTGCTGCCGTTCGCCCATGTTCGCCTTAAACGGCTTGATGTTTTCGTCCCGGTTTTCGCGACCATCCTGTTTCTTACCGACTTGATCTCCGCCGTACTCCTGTATGCCCACTTCGCAATTTTACGTTCTTGGTCTCTTCGAGTGCTCGCTGGCGGTTATCTGTTCTGCGCGTTGATCATCATTCCATATGCTCTCACCTTCCCCGGAGCATTTGCACCAAACGGCTTGTTGCACGCCGGTCTGCAAACCTCGCCGTGGCTGTTTACCGTCTGGCAAATGGCCTTGCCGGCGACCATCATCCTGTACTCGATATCGCGGAAAGTCCCCCAGCAGGTCCCGCAGCAGCAAATGGTCCGCAACTCTGTTGCGACCGCCGTTGCCGCAGACGCTTGCATCGTGACTGCCTTGGTGTGCGCCATGACTTGGTTCCTCACGACGCACGAGGACATGGTGCCACCCTTGATCGTCACCGTAACCGACACGGCTGCTTTTGTGAAATTCGTTTCCGCCTTCATGCTGATCGTAAGTATAGCCGCATTGGCATCGATTTGGTTTTCACAGCGCTCGGTGCTTGATCTATGGCTGCTGATTGTCGCGCTGGCCTGGCTCTTGTCGTCGATCCTCTTGAACCTCGTCGGCGTTCGCTTTGACGTGGCCTGGTATGCAAACCGCATTTTCGCGGTTGTGTCAGACAGCTTGGTCTTACTCGTGTTGCTCGCCGAGTCGACAATGCTTTACGCAAGGTTGGCCATGTCGGTGCTGGCTCGCCAAAGCGAGCGCGAAGGCCAACTGATCTCAATCAATGCGGTGTCCGCGGCGATGGCGCATGAAATCAGGCAGCCGTTGACTGCCATTGAGGCGAATGCCGGAGCCGGTTTGAATTGGATCAGAAGGTCGCCGCCTAATCTCGAGAGAGCCCAACGGGCATATGAACGTATTATATCGGATACCGGCAGGGTCAGCGAAGTCATTCAATCGGTGAGAGAAATGTTCGCCGGCGGCGAGCGACAAAGAACGCTAATCGATGCCAACGAAATCATCAAGGAGACCATCGCACTGGCTCGAGGAGAACTGGAGGATGGTAACGTTCTGGTCGAGTTGGACTTGAACGAGCCAATTCCGACGGTACCAGTTCATCGAGGTCAGATTCGGGAGGTTTTGTTGAACCTTGTCAGCAATGCGATCGAGGCCATGCGACACACGAACGGTCGACCGCGAGTCCTTCGCATCAGGTCGGAACCGGATGAGCACAATGGTGTAGCGCTATCCGTGGAGGACAATGGGATCGGGGTAGCTCCGGAAAACACGGGGCGGATATTCGACGTGTTCTTCACAACCAGGTCTGATGGAATGGGTATTGGCTTGGCCGTCTGCCGATTGATTGTGGAAGCACACGGCGGTGCATTGTACATTGCGCGCACGGACTCTCATGGATCTGTTTTCCGAATCGCGCTGCCGGGATCGATTGACTCGGAGGCTGAGGCATCTCCAGCGCCAGTTCGAATGCAGCGATGAAAGAATAAAACAACATCCGGCCAACTTGGAGTCCGCCGCACGTTCCCTGAAAGTGATTAGACCTCTCGCCCGCGCCGTTCCAGGATGGTTGCCCCGCTGAAACGCCCGAACACACGTTTGCGCGGGCAAGGCCCTGGCCGCCGAAGCGCGACGGCCGGGGCTGATCCAGCTGCACCGGGAGAGATGCAATGAGCCGCACCAACTACAAGGAGGCGCTTCCTTCTCAGGCGCATGCCGAAGAGCTGCTCGAGAAGTGCCTCGCCGATGGAGAGATCATCGAAGCTGAAAGGGCGGAGATCGAAGAATACGAGGGCAACTTACCGGACGACGAGGATGGTGAACTTCTCAAACTCTGGCGGATTACCATCGTGGGTTCCTGATCCAGGCTTTGGCGCACCGATCGCGACGCGCGGCAAGCATGTACAATTTATGGCAACGATCTGCTAATTCGTGGCCAATACTAGGGTGGGATGACTGATCGGGACGCTGCCAATATAGCGCCGTTCTCGCCGCCGCCGGAATGGCCCCCTCATGTGAAGATGCTTAGTCTACATGGCTCAGGTCTGCTCGGTGTTCACGAGCAGACCCACGAATTGTATCGGGATTGGCGGAAAGTCGTCACCGAACGGAAGCTCGCTCCGTTTGAAAGGCTGATGATTGGCCTTGCGACGGGATCGGCGCTGGCCTTGGAGCTGAAAGGGAGGAAGCGAGGACCTGAAGCGTCTCTACATGGAGTGATTATTGCTGAAGGGAGCCGCCCCGTCTGCACGCTGCTGACTGTATTCGAGAGATAATGGAGGAGGTCTCATGGATGAATCCGAGCCCGACATGGTGGGGCCGAAACGGCCAGCATGAATATTGCAGAAATCTTTGCCGCCAACCTTCGGGCCGTGCGCGTTGCGAGAGGAATCTCACAGGCAAAACTCGCCAACTCGGCCGGGTTGAACACGAAATATGTCGGCAGGCTTGAGCGTGGCAGACAGTCGCCGGCGCTGACGACCGTCGCGGCGATCGCCGACGCGCTGTCCATTGAGCCTGCAGAGTTTATCGCGCACGACCCTAGTCGAGTGATCAAGCTGGCGTCCAGCACGTGAGAGTTGATTTCGGCCGCAACCTCGCAAAGTTCGAGAATGGATCAAGCATCGCGACTGCCAGCAGATGCCAGAGCACAGCCGCACTTGCTGGGATTGGCTCTTGGTGCAGAACTAGGGTACACGATACGCAGATTGAAAGCTTCCAAGGTACGGAAATGAGCGACAATGGTGTTTCTCGCCGGGGGATAATGCTGGGCGGCTTGGCACTCATGCTTTCTGGATGCGCACAGGCGTGGGGCACCAGGTCAATTGTGATTCCAGAGCGCTCGCGCCTTGACCCTCGCCTCCAGCAGCAGCTTGTGCCGTATGACGGACGCGAAAGCCCCGGCACAATCGTCGTGGATACTTCGGAACGCTTCCTCTATGCGGTCGAGCAGGGCGGCTGGGCGACACGCTTCGGTGTTGCCGTTGGCGAGGAAGGCCTTACGCTCAAAGGCAAAGCGACCGTCGGACGCAAGGCGCAGTGGCCATCGTGGATGCCCACCGACAGCATGATCAGCCGCAAGCCGCATCTGGTGCAGTATGCTGGCGGGGTTCCCGGCGGTCCAAACAATCCGCTGGGTGCGCGGGCCCTCTATCTCTATCGCGGCAACCGTGACACGCTTTTCCGGATACACGGTACAAACGAGCCGTGGCTGATAGGCACAGCGGTGTCGAACGGGTGCATCCGTCTGACAAATGAAGACATCATTGACCTCTACGACCGCACGCCTTTGGACACGCCGGTACTGGTCATCTGAACTCCGGGAGCTTTTTGTCCCCTGTTCCGGAGTGATGAACTTTGTCATTGGGCCGTATCGATAGCCCGGATACCAACTGTGTCTTTTGTGCACTAGTTATAGCGCAGTTCCCCAGTAGCTTGGATGTGTCGTACCAGCAACCCATTCCGCCTGGAGGGAAGTGCCTGATGAACAAATTTCTAGTTGCAGTTGTGGCCGCGTTGGCCGTCGCCAGTCTCAGTGGCTGCGGCACAATCGGCAAAGGCAAGGGGAAGGCCCCACCGCCAGTCGAAGAACCGGTAGCCGCGCCCGTTTACAAATAGCGATCTAACTCAGGTCATGAGGGAAGGGGGCCACACGGCTCTTCCCCTCGCAGCTGACTTATGCGTAAAAACCGCAACTTATGAGTCAAAGGACAGTCGACAGCCGTGTCCTGTGACCCATAAGTTGCCTCAGTTGCCCCTCTATTTCTCCAGAGTTGACGTCCACGTTGACTCATAAGTTGCGTGGCTTTTGACTCATAAGCTGCGCAAAACATGATTTTTGACGCATACGTTAGGTAAGGGTCGTGTCCCATGAGGTGGTGTAGCTCGGCGGATTTGAGCCGCTCGCGAGCGCGCGGTTGATAGTGCTGTAGCGAGCGAGCGGCATCGAGGTGGTCATCGGCGCTTTCCGGTAGGGTCTGGTTGTTGACGCCAACCCCTTCGGAAGGACCACCGATGACCGACGACATGATGCACCTAACCTGCGCACGCTCGTGGAGAAGACCCTCCTTTATCCTGCGGCGCACGTTAATCGCGATAAATGAAATCGATTGACTTCGATGCGATGTCACACCTGAAAGACGATGCTTGTTGCCGGCCTTCAAAGCCCTCCACCCAAGGCCGCAGCGACTTCAGCTGGGAACTAAGACGGTCGAGATAGCTTTTCGGCTTTCCTCGAGTGGGATAGATTGCTGATAGCGAAGAGCTTCGTTCTGTTCTCGTGCTACCTCGCGTGCCAGGTCATCCATCTCCGAAGACAGGGTGAGGAGGCCGTCAAACTTGCCCTCGTTGTCAAATATACGGCGTGAGCCGTCGGGCACATCCAGTGTCCGAGCAAACTCCTTATTGTGCCACAATTGATCTAGGAAACGCTGTGTTTCGGCAAGAACCGCCAACTCGTAAAAGACGCCTGTCCGCAACACGGCTTGGTTAGCGTGGTACATGATAGCGGCAATGTCGAAACTTGGCAGTTTAATAGTCTTTCCGTCTTCGATCGCGTCGTTTTTGACATTCTTGCATAGGCGGATTGCCTTTTTCAGCCCGCCTTGCGCCTCATTTTGATCCCTGTCATGCACTCGGGCAATATGCAGGAAAGGCAGGTTGTCGATCGTTTCTGGCACCTTCTTGTTCAAGATCGTGACACCACGATCGCGCTCAAGGTTCGAAGATTGATATTCAACGGTGTCGTTCCAGTGTGAAGGCACGACGTCGACCGGCCTGGCTAGCGAACCGCCAGAAATGGCGATTGCCTTTCCTCCTGATGTGTCTACGTCAGCGGCTGGGTATGCATCGATCAAGGCTTTTTCTGATCCTTTGCGCAACCGCATCAACCGCTCGACAGACTTTTCGCTTGTTGGACTAGTGTAATGGCCGAGGCGGGCCTTAAGTCCCGAAGGGAAGTAGGTGAGGAAACTGGCTTCGAGACTCAAAAGATCGACGTCGCTAACACCTCTTATGTGGACGTTAAGCGGCACCGATCCTTGCAGCCGAAACTCAACGGACCAACCCTCAGCCTCAAGCTTTTGCTTGAGTTGCTTGCCGACTCGTTCTGCCGTCTCGATGCTGATCCGGGTGTAATCTGGGCCTACTTCCTGCATCCCACCCAACGCATAACGAGTGTAGGGTTGCGATGGGGCTCGCTTTTGCCAACTCTCGTCGAGGAGACTTTTCTGCAAGACGTCAGTCTGCGCGGCTGTACTAAGGCGTCCCAGGCGATCGATGCCTGTTCGGCGAGTATTCAGGTGTTTAAGACGCTTCTGAATATCCGTGGCCATACTACAACCTTTTGAGGCTCATCCGGCCGAAGGTATAACGGCCGTGCCCATTGAAATATTCGCCGTTAGCCGACTGCAGGTCCTTGGCGAAAGTGATCTCTGCCGATCCGCGGTGGCTCCTTAGTTCGGTCTCGCCAATGTTGGGGTCGTTTTTGTAACTGTAGAAAAGCCTGTAACCGTCAGCTTCATCGCATATCAAGGCGGCGCTGGTGCTGTTGGAGCCAGATTGAGCCGTTTTGAGGCGGACCCGTATGCGATCCCAACTCTGAACGATGGTGATTTTTGCCTTCCACGGATAACCAAGTGTGCCGTCAGGATTTATTGTCTGGCCCTCACAGTCCCAACTGCCCGTCAGGTCGGGTACTTTGAGCAGCTTGGAAAGACCATTCCACTTCCAGGCAAACCGATCGAGAATCCAATAGAGAGCGAAGAAGACAGTACCAGCGCCTGCTAAGGAGAGGACTGCGGGGGGCAGATTTGCCGAGATACCGAATTTACTCGCCAAATCGATTGCTGACAGCAAAACGAATACGACACTCGCCGAAACAGCGCTGGATATGATTCCCACGTAGTGCCCGATCCGAGCGCGATTCACGCCGCCCAACACAGTATATTCATGTTCCAACATGAAAAGTGCGTCCCAAGCCCTTAGCTAAGCTAATTTGCTGTTCCTTCGTCGCTGTCCGGCAGGTCGGTCATTCAGGCAAGTGTTTGTTTTCTCTACCTGCTGGACGGAACTTTGGCTCCTAAATACAGAACTTTGGGTCTCCCACCAACTGAGGCGCTCGCTCTCTTAACTCGCTCGTTGCAACACACGTGTCGCATTTACGTCATCCGCCATTTGTCACCATGAGTTTCGGTCCTGGACGGTCGGGAGCCTTTGTTGAGACAGACTTTATCCCCAAGGGGAGATCTATGCGGTTCCAGGGCAGGACATTATGTCCATCCACCCAGAGACAGGCCTTAGGTCCCACTGGAGCCAGAATGCTTCTCACAGAGACAAAATCAGGTCGCATCCTCAATTACTTAAACATCTAGCGACAGCAAGTCGGCATACCAGTAATGGGTTCTTCTCCATTTTTTACCGCTCGGCATACTCAGCTGCACCCGGATGTACTTCCGCAGGTGTCGCACTTCTCGCAGGTGCCGTTGCGCACCATGGTGAAGTTCTGGCACTCCGAGCACATGTTGCCGGTGTAGCCCTGCATCACCGCCTTGGCGCGGCGTTCGGCGGCAAGCGCCTTGGCTTCGGCCTTGGCGGCCGCCGCGTCGGCCTGCGCCTTGTCGGAGAACAGCGCGGTCGTGGCCGAGCCTTCCGTCTCGTCCTCGAAGAGGTCCGGATGGTTTTCCTCGGCGATCTCCTCGGCCAGTTCCTTCGCCCGTTCCTCATAGTCGCGCTTGAAGGCGGTGGCGCCTTCGCTGAGCTCGGTCACCACCGGCTTCAGCGCCGTCACGGTGGCTCCCGACGAGATGGCGCGCACGTTGGAGCCCGAAAACGCGGTGGGAGCGGCGCGCTGCGGGGCGGGGGTGACCGTTGCGGCCGAGCCTTTCGGCTCGCTGCTGCCGGCGACCAGCATCGGCTTGTGGCCGCGCGTCCAGCCGGTCGACACGAGGTTGGTCTTGCCTTCCTGGATGCCCTTGCCGAGCGCGGTGTTGCCGAAGTCGGACGTGTCGACATGGGCGAGGTCGTGGCGGCCGAGATAGGAGACGGCAAGCTCGCGGAACACGTAGTCGAGGATCGACGTGGCGTTCTTGATCGCGTCGTTGCCCTGCACCATGCCGGCCGGCTCGAACTTGGTGAAGGTGAAGGCCTCGACATATTCGTCGAGCGGCACGCCATATTGCAGGCCGAGCGAGATGGCGATGGCGAAGTTGTTCATCATGGCGCGGAAGGCGGCGCCTTCCTTGTGCATGTCGATGAAGATCTCGCCCAGCCTTCCATCGCCGAATTCACCGGTTCTGAGATAGACCTTGTGGCCGCCGACGATCGCCTTCTGGGTGTAGCCCTGCCGGCGGTTCGGCAGCTTCTCGCGGTCGCGGTAGAGCCGTTCGACCACGCGCTCGACGATCTTTTCGGTGACCAGCGCGGCCTTGGCGGCGGCAGGTGCGGCGGCGATCTCGTCGATGATGTCGTCTTCCTCGTCGTCACCGGCCAGCAGCGAGGCATTGAGCGGCTGCGAGAGCTTCGAGCCGTCGCGGTAGAGCGCGTTGGCCTTCAGCGCCAGCTTCCAGGACAGCATGTAGGCTTCCTTGCAATCCTGAACGCTAGCCTCGTTGGGCATGTTGATGGTCTTGGAAATGGCGCCCGAGATGAAGGGCTGCGCGGCGGCCATCATGCGGATATGCGATTCCGCCGAGAGATAGCGCTTGCCGATCTTGCCGCAGGGGGTGGCGCAGTCGAAGACGGCCAGGTGTTCGTCCTTGAGGAACGGTGCGCCTTCGAGCGTCATGGCGCCGCAGACATGGATGTTGGCGGCTTCGATCTCCTTGCGGGTGAAACCCAGCGCCGGCAGGATCTCGAACGAAAAATCGCCGAGCTGCTCGTCGGTGAAGCCAAAGGTCTCCTTCACCCAGTCCGCACCCAGCGTCCACTGGTTGAAGACGAACTTGATGTCGAAGGCGCTCTTCAGCGCGGCGTTGACGGCGGCGATCTTCTCGTCGGTGAAGCCTTTTGCCCTGAGCGAACCGGGATTGACGCCCGGCGCCTGGTTGAGATTGCCGTGGCCAACCGCATAGGCCTCGATCTCGGCGATCTGGCTCTCGGAGTAGCCCAGCGTGCGCAGCGCTTCGGGCACGGCGCGGTTGATGATCTTGAAATAGCCGCCGCCGGCGAGCTTCTTGAACTTCACCAGGGCGAAGTCGGGCTCGATGCCGGTGGTGTCGCAATCCATGACCAGCCCGATGGTGCCGGTCGGCGCGATAACGGTCGCCTGCGCATTGCGATAGCCATGCTCTTCGCCGAGCTCGATGGCGCGGTCCCAGGCAGCCTTGGCGTGTTCGCCAAGCTCGACCTGCTTCAGGTCGGAGGCGTTGAGCGGCACCGGGTTGACGGCAAGCTTCTCGTAGCCGTCGCGGTCGCCATAGGCGGCGCGGCGGTGGTTGCGCATGACGCGCAGCATGTTGGTGGCGTTGCGGTCGTAGTCGGGGAAGGCGCCGAGTTCGCCGGCCATCTCGGCCGAAGTCGCATAGGCGACGCCGGTCATGATGGAGGTCAGCGCCGCGCAGATGGCGCGGCCTTCCGCCGAGTCATAAGGAATGCCCGACGTCATCAGCAGGCCGCCGATATTGGCGTAGCCGAGGCCGAGCGTGCGGTATTCGTAGGAGAGCTTGGCGATCTCCTTGGAGGGGAACTGCGCCATCATCACCGAGATTTCGAGCACGACCGTCCACAGGCGGACGGTGTGTTCGTAGCGGGAAATGTCGATGGTCCCGTCGGCGTTGCGATAGGGCAGAAGGTTGATCGAAGCGAGGTTGCAGGCCGTGTCGTCGAGGAACATGTATTCCGAGCACGGGTTCGACGCGCGGATCGGGCCGGCGGCCGGCGAGGTGTGCCAGTCGTTCATGGTGGTGTTGAAGTGCAGGCCGGGATCGGCCGAAGCCCAGGCGGCGTAGCCGATCTTTTCCCACAGGTCGCGCGCCTTCAGGGTCTTCAGCACCTTGCCGTCCTTGCGGGCGGTCAGGTGCCAGTCGCTGTCCTGCTCGACGGCGCGCAGGAAGTCGTCCTTCAGCGAGACCGAATTGTTGGAGTTCTGGCCGGAAACGGTGAGGTAGGCCTCCGAATCCCAGTCGGTGTCGTAGGTCTTGAACTCGATGTCCTTGTAGCCCTGCTTGGCGAACTGGATGATGCGGTAGATGTAGTTCTCCGGCACCGAATTCTTCTTGGCGGCCTTGATCTCGCGCTTCAGCGCGGGATTGACGGCAGGATCGAAGCAGTCGTCGTCATGGCCTTCACAGTTGACGCAGGCCTTCAGGATGGCGGTCAGGTGCTGGCGCACGATCTTGGAGCCGGTGACGAGAGCCGCGACCTTCTGCTCTTCCCTGACCTTCCAGTCGATGTAGGCCTCGATGTCGGGGTGATCGGCGTCGACCACCACCATTTTGGCGGCGCGGCGCGTGGTGCCGCCCGACTTGATGGCGCCGGCGGCGCGGTCGCCGATCTTGAGGAAGCTCATCAGCCCCGACGACTTGCCGCCGCCGGAAAGTTTTTCGCCTTCGCCGCGCAGCATCGAGAAGTTGGAGCCGGTGCCCGAGCCGTATTTGAACAGGCGCGCCTCGCGCACCCACAGGTCCATGATGCCACCCTCGTTGACGAGGTCGTCCTGCACGCCCTGGATGAAGCAGGCATGCGGCTGCGGATGCTCATAGGCCGACTTCGACTTGGTCAGCTTGCCGGTGAACGGATCGACATAGAAGTGGCCCTGTCCGGGACCGTCGATGCCGTAGGCCCAGTGCAGGCCGGTGTTGAACCATTGCGGCGAATTCGGCGCGACGCGCTGGGTGGCGAGCATGTAGGCGAGTTCGTCGCGGAAGGCGCGGGCGTCTTCTTCCGACTTGAAGTAGCCGCCCTTCCAGCCCCAGTAGGTCCAGGTGCCGGCAAGGCGGTCGAAAACCTGGCGGGCGTCGATCTCCGAACCGTAGCGTTCATTTTCGGGAAGCTTGGCGAGTTCGGCCTCGTCAGCGACGGAGCGCCACAGGAAGGAGGGGACGTTATTCTCCTCGACCTTCTTCAGGCGGGCCGGCACGCCGGCCTTGCGGAAATATTTCTGGGCCAGGACGTCCGTCGCGACCTGGGAGAACTGCGCCGGCACGTCGATGCCGTCGAGGCGGAACACGACAGAGCCGTCCGGGTTCTTGATCTCGGAGAGCGCCTTGCGGAATTCGATCTCCGCATAGGCCGATTGACCGTCCTTGGTGAAACGCCGTTCGATCCGCATTTTTCTGGTCCTCAGTCCCTATATATAGCACCTTCTGGGGGAAACCGCAGTCTCCGCGAAAGGCACAAATGTCCACCGCATTCCGGCCGTCCCCCAAGACTGCCGGTTCTCCATTCGCAGGTTCCCGCAGGCGGCCCGGCCACCCCCGGATTCCGGGGCTTCTGCCGGCTTTGCGCGGGACCCCGCGGTCCCTTGTCTGACGCCTGATTGTGTTTCCCCTCGTCGAGGAAGTTCACACTATCTGGTGTCGTATGCTGCCCGCAAACACTAAATATAGTGTTAACAACATATTTATTCCAGTGCCCGATCCCCGTTTTCGACAACCAATCGGCACGCAAAAACCCACCGCTTCCGCCTGCCTCGCAGCAGGGGCGGAAAGCTGAAAACTTCACACATAATCCGGAAAAAGACCGGCCCGAGAACACTCCGGCCACGCCCGCAACAGGAGCGCATGATCAATAAAAGGCGACTCGTACCGGCGCGTCAAGGATTCGTTTTTGTAGGAATTGTGACCCCAATATCTTGTGTGTCACTAATGTGGATAACGGGGAGAAGAAGGCCCGGAAAAGCGTGCTTTGTCGGGGTGCGGTGAAGGTGAGGAAATATTCTGATGGCGTATGATTTGCCGCCGTGCTTGCCCCAGGTCGGCGAATCACCCGCGCGTCAGACGCGTGGGCGAGCGGTCGGTGGCTGGCAGGTTTCGGGGAGGCAGGGCTGGCGGATTTCCACGTCGGCAAGCTCGCCGCGCTGGGATTGACCAACGGGCATTTCTGGCGTCCGCGGCTGGACTACAAGCGCGATGATGCGACCTTTGTCGTGGTGATCTGTCAGCTCTGGCGGTAACGCGGCTTGGCGTCATTCCCTCAAAATAGCGCTTGCGTCGAGAACTTCGCCTGCCTTACCAACTGGCGGATAGGGCGGATCGGGCCTTAGAGGCAATGGCGGGATGATCATCGAATGATTGCAAGGCTGCGCAGGGCCATGCGCTTGCAGCTGTTGCCGCTGCTGCTGGGTTTTGTCGTTCTCACGGCGCTCGTCGGCACCCGCTCGTGGATGATCGAAAGCCAGCGTGAAGCCAACGAGGCGGCGCGGCGGAGTTTTGAGATCGAGCGCCGCATGCTGGCAATGCTGTCGACGGTGCAGGATGCCGAAACCGGTCAGCGTGGTTTCCTTTTGACCGGTGAAGAAGCCTATCTGGAGCCCTACAGTTCCGCGGTCAAATCGCTATCCGGCGAAGTGAAAGCGCTAAGGCAGTTGCTCGCTGGCAATTCCGCGAACCTGACGCAGATCGATCAGCTGCAGGCTGCGATAAGCGACAAGTTTGGCGAACTCGGGGAAGTCATCAAACTTTACCGCGATGGCAATCTGGACGGCGCCCTGGCGGTCATCCGCACGGATCGTGGCAAGGCAGCGATGGACCGCATCCGCGAGATCATCACCGAAGTTCGGCGCGCGGAAAATGCCACCATGCAGCAGAACCTGAGCGCTGCACATGCCTTGGACGCAAAGCTCCGCTGGGCTTCGATCGGGGCGCTTGCCGGCGTGCTGCTGCTGGGTATCTATGGCGTCGTTGATGCCCGGCGGCGCATGCACGTCGTCGAGGAGGCGCATGACAATCTGACCGCGACGAACAAGGCGCTCGAGAGTGAGATCGCGACGCGGCAGAAAGCGGAAGATCAGGTCCGCCAGATGCAGAAGCTGGAGGCGATCGGCCAGTTGACCGGCGGCATCGCTCACGATTTCAACAATATGCTCGCCGTCATCATAAGCGCGATGAACCTGATCCAGCGTAAGCTTGCGCGTGGCGAGACCGACATTGACAAGCTGGTTGATGGCGCGACGGACGCTGCCGGCCGCGCTGCCAGCCTGACCCAGCGCCTTCTGGCGTTTGCGCGCCAGCAGCCGCTTGCGCCGCAATTGCTCGATGCCAATCGCATGGTGGCCGGCATGTCAGACATGCTGCGGCGGACGATCGGCGAAACCGTTCGCATCGAGACGGTGCTCGCCGGCGGGTTGTGGCGCTGCCATGCCGACACCAGCCAGCTTGAGAATTCGATCATCAATCTTGCCGTCAACGCGCGCGACGCCATGTCGGAAGGAGGCAGGCTGACCATAGAGACGGCCAACTGCCATCTCGACGACAGTTATGCCGCCGCGCACGCCGAGGTGCCGGCCGGCCAATATGTGCTGATCGCCGTCACCGACACCGGCGCCGGCATGTCGAAGGATGTGATTGCCAAGGCGTTCGAGCCGTTCTTCACCACCAAGCCGGTCAGCAAGGGCACCGGACTTGGGCTGAGCCAGGTCTTCGGTTTCGTCAAGCAATCCAACGGCCATGTCAAAATCTATTCAGAGCCGGGCGAGGGGACGACGGTAAAAGTCTACCTGCCGCGCTACTTCGGCGACGAGCAGACGGACGCTACGGCCACGGCGCGGCCATCGGCGGCAGCGCCCACCGAGCTGGTGCTGGTGGTCGAAGATGACGAGCGGGTCCGTGTCGGCAGCGTCGAATCGCTGCGCGAACTGGGCTACCGGGTGGTGCATGCCGCCGGCGGCGAACAGGCGCTGGCGCTGCTCGACAAACATGCAGACATTTCGCTGCTGTTCACAGATATCGTCATGCCCGGCATGAGCGGCCGCAAGCTAGCCGACGAGGCAACGGCGCGGAAACCACATCTCAAGGTTCTTTATACGACCGGTTTTACCCGCAATGCCGTGGTTCACAACGGCACGCTCGATCCCGGCGTGAACTTCCTGGCCAAGCCGTTCACCATCGATCAGCTCGCAACGAAAGTGCGCGAGGTGTTGGATAAGGAAGAGGCCATAGTGGAAGCGGCGAAATAGCTTTTCACGGCTGATCGAGGGCCGGTTTGGCTTCTCCGCCAAAGCTTGACGTCGATCGTTAGCTAGCTGTCCGCTTTTTCGTAGCGGGCGCGGCGTGCCTGCCGGTCCGCCTGCCAGGCCTCTTCCCACATCTTCATCAGCACGACACGGCGCTTGCCGAAGCGCTCGTCGCCCTGGCGGGCCGACCGCACCCGGTCGATGCGGAAATTGCGCAGCGCCTGCCGCATCGTGCACCAGGCGGCGAGGATGTGCTTGTCCTCGTAATAGGCGAGCGCGATCGGCCAGATCGGCCGTTCTGTCTCCGCGCCGTTCTCGTCGGCGTAGGAGATGTGAAGCGTCTTTTCCACCCGCATCGCCTCGCGCACGACGCCGAGCAGCGGCTCCTTGGCGGGTATGGCCGCGGCCTGGACCGGCCATAAGCCGGTGGCGCCGATCTTGTCGCGCAAATCCTCGGGCGTCGCCGTGGCGATCTTGCCGAGCGCGCGCGCCGCCGCCTTGGCCAGGCTTTCGTCGGGGCGGCCTTCAACCCAGCGGGCGCCGAGCACCAGAGCTTCCAGTTCTTCCGGCGAAAACATTAGCGGCGGCAGGAAAAATCCGGGCCGCAGGATATAGCCGACGCCGGCTTCGCCATCGATCGGCGCGCCGAGGCCGATCAGCGTCTGCACGTCTCGGTAGAGCGTGCGCACCGAAACGGAGAATTCCTCGGCCAGCCTTTCGGCCGTGATCGGCTGGCGATGGCGGCGCAGCGAATCCATGATGGCGAAAAGGCGCTGTGTCTTGTCCATGATAATCGCTTCGATGCCGCTCGGTCCTGGCGCGATCAGAACATGCCGGGAGGACCGGCGGCAAGTTGTACTAGGACACGATGCCGAGCAGGTAGAAAAACAATGCGGCCAGCCCCGCCGAGGCTGGCACCGTGGTCACCCAGGCGGCGACGATCGTCCTGACATGCGCGCGGCGCACCAATCGGCGGCGGATGATCTCCTGCTGCGAGCCTTTCTTGCCGCCGGCGCGCGGGTCCGCGGGGACAGGAGACGCAACGACCGGTTCCGGCAGCGCGGCCTCGTTGCGGAGCAGTTCGCTCTTGCGATGCAGGTAGGCGCGGCGCCGGATCGAGCTGATGGCTGACCACTCGCGGTAAAAGCCGACACCGAAGACGGAGCCCACCGCGATGTGGGTGGTGCTGACCGGCAAGCCGAGCCATGACGCGACGATAACCGTGAATGCCGTCGACAGCGCAATGCAGAAGGCGCGCAGCGGATTGAGCTTGGTGATCTCGGCGCCGACGATCCGGATGAGGCGCGGCCCGAACAGAAGCAGGCCGACGGAAATGCCGAGGGCGCCGATCAGCATCACCCAGAACGGCACCGTCGCTTCTGTGGAAACCGCGCCGGCGTTGGCCGAGATGATCGCTGCCAGCGGTCCCACAGCATTGGCGACATCGTTGGCACCGTGCGCGAAGGACAAAAGCCCGGCCGAAATGACGAGCGGGATGACGAACAAGCGCCTGAGCGACTGGTTGCGGTTTTCCAGCCCCTTGGATTGCCTGGCAACGATGCGATGGAAAACGACCCAGGCGGAGACGAAAAAGCCGGCGCCGATGGTGGCGACAGTCGGTGTTTCCAGCACGATCACCTTGCCGATGCCGAGCGTTGCCAGATAGGCCGCGAAGGCGCCTGCCATGGAGGCGATCAGCAGCGGCACCCAGCGGCGCGCCGCGGCGATCTTGTCGTCCTTGTAGATGATCGCCGTTTCGACGAAGGCCAGCAAAAGGGCTGCGATGGCGCCGCCGAGCACCGGCGAAAAGACCCAACTGGCGGTGATCGCGCCCATGGACGACCAGTTGATTGCTGAAAGCCCGGCCGCAGCCGCGCCGGCGCCGACGACGCCGCCAACGATGGCGTGGGTGGTGGACACCGGCGCGTGCAGCCAGGTCGACAGGTGGATCCACGATGCCGAGGCAACGAGGGCGGCCACCATCACCCTGACCAGAATATCCGGATCGGAAACGGTTTCCGGAAAGATGATGCCGCTGGCTATGGTCTCGACGACCCGCCCGCCTGCAAGCAGGGCGCCAGCGGTTTCGGCGACCGCCGCCATAATGAGTGCGCCGCCCAGGGTAATGGCACGGGCGCCGACCGCCGGCCCCACATTGTTGGCGACGTCGTTGGCGCCGATGTTGAGCGCCATGTAGCCGGCGATCGCGGCGGCGGCGATGACCATCGCGCCGCGTGGTTCGCCGAAAACGTAGAATGAGGCAACGATGGCCGCCGAGGCCAGGAAGAGCAGCGCCAAGCCCGGCGCGAAGAGGCCGCGTCCCAGGAAACGGGCGGCTTCCTCGACATTGGTGAATTTGTCGAGGTCCTTGTCGAGGATGCGTTTGGGGATCTTGCGGTTGGCCACGCTCATGTTCGAATCCGCAATCCCCGCGACAGATTACGGAGGCGATGCTGCAGTTTCATGTCGTTTACGGGAAATGCAAGCGGCAGGCCGGTGCAGATCAGGCGTAGGCGCGGGGATTTTTGGCGAAGCGCGCGATCAGCTCGCCCAGATCCGCTTCCTTGACCCGGCTGACCGCATCGGCCGGCGCAAACCACTTGCGGTCGCGCTGCTTCTTTTCCGGCCAGGCGGTTGCCACCTCGTCGACTTCGAGCGGAAAGACCAGCACTTCGCAGCGCCGCTCCATGCCGCTCGAAAGCACCTTGCTGTAAAAATAACTGCCGATCTCGAAACGCGCGATGGCGCCGCCGATGCCTGCTTCTTCGGCGGCCTCGCGGGCTGCCGTGTCAAACAACTGCTCGCTGCCCTCGGGCCAGCCCTTGGGCAGCACCCAGCGGCCGGTGTCGCGGCTGGTGATCAGCATCACTTCCACGCCGGTCGGCGTCTTGCGCCAAGGCAAGGCAGCCACCTGCAGCCGGCAAGGCTTGCCTCCGAAGAGGCGCCTGACCCGCTCAGTTATGCGGTTGCGCGTGGTGTGGCTGACCATGCCGGACAAGGGTTTCCCTTACGTTGATTCGTTTGCCGCCTCAGGATTATCAGCGTTAATTATGTGTTTTAAAAGTAAAAACAACATGTAAATCCACCAAAAAATGTTGGCTATGCGACGGTAGCCTTTCAATGTCAAACAACATCAAAGCTGATGTCGTACAGAAATCCGCTCGAGTATCAGGCGGGGGTTAAGTTGGGCACAAGTATGCCGGCGCTCCGGAGGCTGCAAGATCGCTGCAAATTTAAACCGGAGCCCCGGTCCGCGTCTTCCCAACGCTTGCGCTAGGTATCAATCCTTGCAGGCATCGTCTTCAGCCTTTGCGGCTGCTGTCTGATCGCCTTTTTGCTGCGCCTCGATGTCTTGCTGCGATGTTGCAAGGTTCTTGTTGCCGCCACCTTCCTCTGTCGCCAGCGGCATGGTCTTGCCGTCCTTCTTCACAGGCTCGTTCTGCATGGCGGACGCATCATTTTCGAGCGGTGCGTGGGTGCCGTCCTTGGCGATGCCGGTACTCGACTTGTCGTTGATCGACGCGGTCGTATCCGGATCCGGGCAGGCTGCGCCCGCCGATCCGGCAAACAGTGCCGCCACGGCGGCGACGGCGATAAATGTCGGGCGAATGTGTCTCATCTCCGATCCTCCAAAGTTGCTGGTGGACTATGCCAACAGCCGAAGACCGGAAATGTTCCCGGATTTCCAGGGCGATCGGAACCGACGAATTGCGGCTGTTCAGCCGCGGTGATGTTCGGCGATCGGCTTCTGGTAGGTGAAACCCATGTCCCATGGAAAATAGATCCATGTATCCTGGCTGACCTCGGTGACGAACGTATCGACCAGCGGGCGGCCCTTTGGCTTGGCGTAGACGGTGGCAAAATGCGCCTGCGGCATCATCGCGCGAACGATCGCAGCGGTTTTGCCGGTGTCGGTCAGGTCGTCGATGATCAGAATGCTGCTGCCTTCATTTTCGAGGAGCGACGGCGAAACCTCCTTCAGCACGTCGAGCTGACCTTGCTCGACATATTCGTGGTAGGACGCCACGCAGACCGTCTCGATGAGGCGGATGCCGAGTTCGCGCGAAATGATAGCCGCCGGCACCAGGCCGCCGCGGGTGATGCAGACGATGGCCTTCCAGTTGCCGTTGACACCGGCGAGCCGCCAGGCAAGCGCCCGCGCGTCGCGGTGAAACTGGTCCCAGGAGACGGGGAAGGCTTTTTCAGGAAGAGACATGGAAGGCGCACTCCAGAGCGCGCACGCGGGCGCGGACAAGGTCAGGGAATGCGGGCGGAATTAACCGGAAAGCCAGTGACTTGGCAAGTGCCGCTGCAGCCTGAAGCGCGGCGGCATGCCTTCAGAGCGGAATGCACTCATGTTGGACCGGCATTCCGCTCTATCTGTTTGTTTAGCCGCATTTATGCGGACGCCAAGTGATTCCATTTGGCTGAAAAATGCCCCATTCAGCGCGACATAAAGGTCGGCACCGGCATCGACTGCAGAAGCGTGCGGGTGACGCCGCCGAACAAGAACTCCCGCAGCCAGGAATGGCTGTAAGCGCCCATCACGATCATGTCCGGTTTGGCTTCGGCGGCGTGGTTCTCGATGACCGTACCGATCGACAGTCCTGCTGACTTCTCGTTGACAACCGTGACGTGAACGCCATGGCGGCCAAGACTGGCGGCGATATCGGCCGCGGCCACCGCGGCGTCCTGCTCCGCATCATCCTCGGCGTCGACGACAAGAATTTCGATCTCGTCGGCGTCCATGATGAAGGGCAGCGCATCGAACACGGCGCGCGCTGCTTCGCGCGAGCCGTTCCAGGCGATCAGAACCTTTCGGAACGTGCCGGTGACGGAGGCGGCGTAGGGAACAAAAAGAACCGGACGCCCGGCCTCGAACAGCAAGCCTTCGAGATTGGCACTTGAGATGGAATCGCCGTCCGGATTGGACTGGACGGCCACGATCAGGTCGGCGCAGCGTGCCGACGCAAGCGAGGAGAGGGCGCTGTCGCCGGAAAAACTCTCAAGACTGCGCCATTCGCCGGAAATACCCTCGGCGAGGCAGCGCGCCGAGTAACGCTGGCCAAGCTCGGCGGCCCGTTTTTCGTTCCGTTCGCTGCTGATGTGGATGAATTCCGCGTCGGGAAAACCCATCGGCGTGGTGTAGGCAACCGGCATAGGCTCCGCGTGGACGCCGATCACATGGCTTTTGAAGTGGTTGGCCAGCGGCAATACGCAATCGAGCAGGCGGTCTTCGTCTTTCTCGCCCTGGACCACGGCAACGATCGTTTTGAACGTCATGACAGCCTCCATCAGAGCGGCGCATTTCCGGGGCGCCTGCGAAGGAAACTATATCATAACCGGCCTGGTTCCGTGATGAGGTTCATCAGCGCATCTCAACTGCGCGGCGCAAGCCGCAGGACCATCGCCTCGACTTCAGCGCGGGCGGCGTCGAGCGCTTCCTTCGTGCGGGCGCGCACCACGAGTTCGGTCCAGAAGGTGCCGTCGAGATATTTCGGATAGGAGCCGATGATGGTGTCGGGATGCGCCTTCTGAATGTCGGCCAGCGGCCCGCCGATCATCCCTTCGCCAAGCGGGCAGTGAACGGTCGCGGAAAGCAGCTTGGCGCCGGTCTTCAGCGTCGGCACCACATTGTCGAGCATCGCCTGGAAGATAGACGGCACGCCGGCCATCACGTGCACATTACCGATACGGAAGCCCGGAGCCAGCGAAACCGGGTTGTCGATGTGGTCGGCGCCGCGTGGCATGCGCGCCATGCGCTTGCGCGCATCGGTGAACTCCATCCCGCGGCTGGCGTAGCTCGCTTCCATCATCGCATAGGCCTTCGCATCGTATTCGCACGGCACACCGAACGCCCTGGAGATGGAATCGGCGGTGATGTCGTCGTGGGTCGGGCCGATGCCGCCGGTGGTGAAAACGTAGGCGTAGCGGGCGCGCACCGCATTCACCGCGGCGACTATCTCGTCCTCTTCGTCCGGCACGATCCGCACTTCCTTCAAATCGATGCCGATCGCCGTCATCACGTCGGCGAGATGGCCGATGTTCTTGTCCTTGGTGCGGCCAGACAGGATTTCGTCGCCAATGACAAGCATGGCGGCGGTGACGATTTCGGCCATTTTGAACTCTCCGGAAAAGTGACCGCTTGCTCTAACGCGGGCACGTCAAGCGGACAATAGGTTCGGTTTGGTGAACGATGCGTCGATCATCTGCTGACTTTCGTTGAACAAGAGAATGCCTAAATTGCAGGTTGAAAAGAGACGGCAATGCAACGACAACAGGCTTTGGAGACTGACATGGCGAAGGTACTGGTGCTTTATTACTCAAGCTGGGGCCACATGGAGCAGATGGCGAAGGCAGCCGCAGAAGGCGCGCGCGAAGCCGGTGCGACTGTGACCATCAAGCGGGTGCCGGAACTGGTGCCGGAAGCGGTCGCCAAAGCGGCTTACTACAAGCTTGACCAGGAAGCGGCGATCGCCGACCCGCTGGAGCTTGCCGATTACGATGCAATCATCTTCGGCGCCTCTACCCGCTTCGGCGCCATGGCCGCGCAATTGAAAAACTTCCTCGACCAGACGGGCCCGCTGTGGTTGAAGGGCGCGCTTGTCAACAAGGTGGCGTCAGTGATGTCGTCGACGGCGACGCAGCACGGCGGCGCCGAAGTGGCGATCATTTCCACCCAGGCGTCGCTGCAGCACCACGGCATGATCATCGTGCCGCTGTCCTATGCCTACCAGGAGCAGATGGGCAACGACGTGGTGCGCGGCGGCTCGCCCTATGGCATCACCACGACGACCAATGGCGACGGCTCCCGCCAGCCCTCGGAACAGGAACTGGACGGCGCGAAATTCCAGGGCAAGCGCGTCGCCGAGATCGCCAAGAAGCTGCACGGCTGACCATATCTGGGTGGGAGTTCGACGGGCCGTCCATTGGCCGCCCGTTTCATTTGAGGGATCAGCCAGCCGCCGGACGGATGACCGGGAGACCGCGCAATTCCGCGGCCGCATGATCGAGAAACGCACGGACTTTCGGCTGCATGTGAGGACCGCTGCGCGCCACCAGTTGCACCGGCAGCGGCGGCGGGACGAACCCTTCGAGCAGGCTCACCAGCGTGCCGGCGGCGACGTCGTCGGCCACCTGATAGGACAAAACCCGCGCGATGCCGCGCCCGGCGCGCGTCGCCAGCAATTGCGATTCGACATCGTTGACGAGGAGCCGGGGCGAAATGCGGACGGCAACGCGTCCGCCGAACCGCCATTCGCTGGGGCCGGGCCGCAGCGAATTGAAGATCGTGTCGTGGCGGGCAAGGTCCGCCGGGCGCTGCGGCACGCCGCGGCTTTCGAGATAGGCAGGGCTGGCAACCACCAACCGCCGTACCTCACCAACCCGGCGCACCAGCAACGTGGAATCCGACAGCGGGCCGATACGCACCGCAACGTCCAGCCCTTCCTCTAGCAGGTCGAGATTGCGGTCGTGGAGGATCAGCTCGACCCGCATTTCGGGAAAGGCGTCGAGGAAGCTGCTGACGACGGGCGCTACGTGGCGGCGGCCGAACTGCACGGGCGCAGTCACCCTGAGCAGGCCACGCAGCGGCGCTTCGGAAACGCCGGAAAGCATATGGTCGTAGTCGGCGAGCAACGCGCGGGCCTTTTGCCCCATCGCATGGCCGGCTTCCGTCGGCGACAGGCGACGTGTGGTGCGTTCGACCAGGCGCGCGCCGGCGCGGTTTTCGAGATCGCTCAGCGCGCGCGTCACTTGCGGCGGCGAGCGGCGCAGCTTGCGGGCCGCCGCCGCCATGCTGCCGCTGTCGATGATCGCCACGAAGACCGCGAGCTCGTCCAGCCTGTCCAAGATTATTCCAGTTTCCGAAATTCTGCTTTTCGAATTTAGCAGATTGGCTCTGAAATCAGCAAGGATAGACTGGGCGAAAAATCGAAGGAGGCTGTCATGGCTCAGACGGAAATCGTGCTGCATGGAACCGCGCTGTCGGGCCACGCGCATCGGGTGGAACTTCTCCTGCGCATGCTGGGACTTCCCTATCGGCTTGTCGATGCGCCCGCCGCCGTCAGGCAAAGCGAGGAATTCCGCAAGCTCAACCCGATCGGCCAGATTCCGGTGATCGAGGATGGCGAGCTTGTGCTTGCCGACAGCAATGCGATTCTCGTTTATCTGGCCAAGCGTTATGCGCCGGCCAGTTCGTGGCTCCCTGAGGACGCCGTGACGGCGGCATATGTGCAACGCTGGTTGTCGATCGCTGCCGGCGAAATCCGATATGGTCCCGGCAATGCGCGCCTCATCGCCCAGTTCAACATTCCAGGAGATGCAGCCACATGCGCGGCGATCGCTGGCCGCGTTCTGAAATTCATGGACGGGCATCTTGCCGGCCGAACCTGGCTGGCCGCCGATCATCCGACGATTGCCGATCTGGCCTGCTACTCCTATGTCGCCCATGCGCCGGAAGGCGGCGTCGAACTGGAGCCGTATCCGGCCTTGCGCGCCTGGCTGGCGCGGGTAGAGGCGTTGCCGCATTTCAAGCCGATGCCGGCGTCGCCGATCCCGCAGGTCGCGTGAGGCCGACATGGACCGGGAAATACCCTTCCATGCGGACGAACTGGCTGCACAGCGACTGGCTGGCGGCGGTTCGGGTGGCGGTGGTATCCGCGATTTCATGCCGGACCAGCACCGCAGCTTCTTTGAATTGCTGCCCTATCTGTTTGCCGGCACGTCGGACGTCGGGGGATGGCCGATGGCGACCATGCTGACCGGCCCCGCCGGCTTCGTGCATTCGCCGGATCCTGTGAGGTTGCGGATCGATGCGTTGCCGGACAGCAACGACCCAGCGACCGGGACATTTGATCAGGGCGCCGACATCGGGCTCCTCGGCATCGATTTTTCGACGCGTCGGCGCAACCGCGCCAATGGCACGATCACCGGCATGGACGCCGGTGGCCTGACCGTCTCCGTCCGCCAGAGCTTCGGCAACTGCCCGCAATATATCCAGGGCCGCGTCGCTCATGCCGGCAAGGCGGCGCCCGCCGAAGCCGAGCCGCTCGCCGGCCTTGACGACGAGGCGAGGGCAATGATCGCGCGCGCCGACACATTCTTCGTGGCGTCGCGCTCGCGCCCGCAAAACGGCGAGGCTGGCGGCCCCGACATTTCGCATCGCGGCGGCCGGCCTGGTTTCGTATCCGTCGATGGCGATACGCTGACCGTCCCGGACTTTCGCGGCAACCGCTATTTCAACACGCTGGGCAACCTACTCGGCGAACCGCGCGCCGGCCTTTTGTTCGTCGATTTTGAGCACGGCGATCTCCTGCAATTGCAAGGGGTTACAGAGATCGATTGGAGCGGCACTGCAGGTCGGCTGATCGACGGCGCCGAGCGTTCATGGCGCTTTCATGCGGTGCGAGGCTGGCGCCGCCGCGCGGCATCGTCGTTGCGCTGGTCGTTCGTCGATTATTCGCCGTTCACCCAGCGCACAGGAATCTGGCGCAAGGCGGGCTGAACGCAACGCCGATGCCGCAACCACGCCGGGTTTGATATCCGCTTCTCTTGCCGCTTGGGGAAAGCCCATTAAAGTGCGGGCACAAAGGGCGGCGAAGCGGCATGGCATTTCTTTCTCTTTTTCTCTGGGTTCTGGCTGCGCTTTTCGTCCTTGCGGCGCTCGCCGCCGGCTATTTCGCCTATGCGACGCGCCGCATTGCAGCCCAGTCGGAAAAGCTGGTGCCGGCCGCCGGAAAATTCATCGATATCGACGGTAACCGTATCCACTATGTCGACCAGGGCGAGGGCCCCGCGATCCTCTTCGTCCATGGCCTTGGCGCGCAACTGCTGCAATTCCGGCATCCGCTGTTCGACAAGTTCGACGGCTACCGGCTGATCGCCATGGACCGGCCGGGCGCCGGCTATTCCGTGCGCGCTAGGGGAGCCAGCGCACGATTGACGGAGCAGGCGCGCGTGATTAGCCGCTTCATCGACGCGCTTGGCCTGGAAAAGCCGCTGCTGGTCGGCCATTCGCTGGGCGGCCTGGTGGCGCTAACCACAGCCCTTGAACACCCCCGCGCCATTTCCGGCATCGCGCTTTTGGCGCCGCTGACCCGCTACCAGGATACCGTGCCGCCGGAATTCAAGGCGCTCTACATCCGCTCGCCGCTGAAACGCTGGCTGATGGCCAACACGCTGGCGATCCCCACTTCGCTGAAATACGCACCGCAAACGCTTGCCTTCATCTTCGGGCCGCAACCGCCGGACGATGACTACCTGATCAAGGGCGGCGGTTGGGTAGGCTTGCGACCGAGCCACTTCTACGGCGCCGTCAGCGATTTCACCGCGATCGAACAGGACATGCCGGCGCTGGAAAAGCGCTACGGCGAGATAAGCATGCCGGCGGGCATCCTGTTCGGCACTGAGGACCGCGTGCTGGGCTACGAGCGCCACGGGCTTGGCATGGAGGGTGCAATCCCCGGGCTCGAAATCGAAATCCTCCACGGCGTTGGCCACATGCCGCACTACGCAGCGGCGGAAAAGGTGGCGGCCTTCATCAAGAGAATCGCCGATCGCGCCTTCGCATCGCGCCGCTAGGCATCTGACACCGGAACGGAATGCCGGCCCGCCGGTTTCTCCATGGAAGGAGAAAGCCATGGCTGGTGTGAACAAGGACAAGATCGCTATCGACAGCGTTCATCTCGGCGAGACCGGAGCCCGCAAATATCCGGCGCGGCCTGGGGTCGGCAATGTGCAGGACGGGATAAGCCGCGGTGGAACGGAAACCGGAGACCCCAAGGACCATCCGCCGAAGGATGGTTACGGGCTCACGGAACCGGTTCCCGGCGGCAAGGAAAGACCGCGGAAACAACGGTAGAAGTCGACCGAGCCGAAATAAAACCAATGGAAGACGCTGCCAAGATCTGTGTTGAACGGCAACGCACTCAGTCGCTGGCCGGCGTATCCTGTTGTTCGGCCATTTCCTGCGGCGGCGACTGTCTTTTCAGATGTTCTGCGGCAAGAATCATCACGGCATAGGTCGCCTGGTGAAGTTCCCAGCCGGCCCGCTCGGCCATTTCCAGCAACTTTGTCAGTGAAGGTTCGAGAGCCAATTGGCAATCGCGTTGGTAATTAAGTTCCGTGACGTCGCGAGTGGGTGGGTTGATCTTCGCCTTTGCCATCTTTTCCTGCTCAGGGTCGCCCCACGGCCCTGGTAATGATGGACATTCACTCCACTGGGCGGCTGCCGTCAATAGCCCCTTCGATTAGCCGGCGCTGGCTTTGCAGCTCGTTGCCGACAAATTCCATGAAGGCGCGGATACGCGCCGTCCGCCGCAGGTCCTCGTGGGTGAGGATCCAGAGCCCGGTGCGGACCGCTTCCAGCGGCGGGGTCAGCCGCCGCAGCGCCGGTGAACCGTCGCCGAGATAACAAGGCAGAATGGCAAGCCCGATACCGGCTTCGGCGAGCCGGCACGCACTGACCAGCGAATCGGCCTGGATGGCGATCTCTATCTCTGGCAATGCCGTGGGCATCCAGCGGCCTACCGCGGTCATGGAGAGGCTGTCGTCCGGCGCGATCCAGGGGTAGCCGCCCAGCGCCTCTGCCGTCGCCTGTGGTTCGATCCCGAGCATCGCCGCGCCGTAGACCGCAAAACCGATCGAGCAGAGGCGGCGGCCGAACAGGCCGGGCGGCGGATCGTCTGCCGGGCGGATTGCGATATCGGCCTCGCGCTTTGTCAGGTTGAGGAAAAGGTTGGAGACGACGAGGTCGACCCCGATGCCGGGATGCGCCGATTTGAGCGCCGCCAGGATGCCGGGCAGCAGCGATGCGGCAAGCGTGTCGGCGGTGGTGACGCGCACCGTCCCTGAAATCTTGAGATCGCTGCCGGCCAGTCGCCGCTCCAATCCCGTCACCGCAACGCCGATCCCGCGGGCCGTCTCGATGAGTTCCTCTCCGCCGGCGGTCAGTTCGTAGCCGCCGGGCAACCGTTCAAAGAGCCGCATGCCGAGCCGCTCCTCGAAGGCGGCGATGCGCCGCATCGCCGTGGTGTGGCTGACGCCAAGCTTCTTCGCACCGGCGGCCAGCGAGCCGCCTTCGGCCACTGCAAGCGCGTAACGAAGATCGTCCCAGTCGAGTGTCGTGCGCACAGTTCGGTTGCCTCCATCATGTGCGAATCTGCACATCGATGGTGCGCAATTTACGGCTGAAATTGCGTCGATGCACGAATTATCTCCGCCTTACGGTTTCGATTCTGCTGGAGCACCGAAATGCTGTCGACCTTTGTCTTGCTGTCCTTCGCGGCCGGCGCCTTGCTCACCTTGCAGGCCGGCGCCAACGCGCAACTGGCAAGGGCGCTGGGTTCGCCGCTTGTCGCCACCACGGTCCAGCTGTTCGTGGGCGCCGTCTTGCTGATGCTTGTCACCGCGCTTTCGGGCCAGCTCGCCGCTTTCACCGGCCTGGCCGGCGTGCCGCTCTGGCATGCGGTGGGCGGCACGGCGAGCGCCTTCTTCGTTGCTTCGACGATCGTTCTTTATCCTCGCATCGGCGCGGTCACGGCGGTCGGCTTCATCATCAGCGGACAGATGCTGGCCTCGCTGGCGCTCGACATTTTTGGCCTGTTCGGCATTCCGGTGCACGGCTTGAATGCGGGCATGGCGGTGGGGGTGGTGTTGATGCTTGCCGGCGCGGCGGCGATCGTGCGCGGCGGCGCGGGGCAGGCGAGCTTCAAGCCGGGCTGGCTTCTGCTGGCGCTGGCGGGCGGAGCTGTGCTGCCCCTGCAGGGCGCGGTGAACAGCTTGCTGCGGGCCGATCTCGGCGCGCCGATGGCGGTGGGGGCGATCAGCTTCATCGTGGCAACGATTGCGATGTTTGCGGTGGCGTTCGCCGTGCGCCTGTTTTCAGCCGCAGGCGCCGCCACTGGCGAAGGGCTTGCCAACATGCCCTGGTGGGGCTGGCTCGGCGGCTTTGCCGGTGCTGCCTACGTCACCACCGTGTTTTCCTCGATCCCCGTGATCGGCGCCTCGGCGACGATCGGGCTCACCGTCGCCGGCCAGCAGATCGCCTCGCTGTTCGTCGACCAGTTCGGCTTCTTCCGCCTGCCGAAACGCGAAATCTCCGCCGCGAGGCTGGCGGGCGTGGCGCTGCTGCTCGGCGGCGTTCTCGCCATCCAGCTCTGGTGAGGACGTGGCGTGCCGCAGGACAGAGCATGATCCCGAAAACCGGTTTCCACTTTTCGGGATCATGTTCTGGATCGGGCTTTGCAACGGCATTCGTCTGCATTACCAGTGGCGGCGCGCGGACGTGGCGGAATTGGTAGACGCAAGGGACTTAAAATCCCTCGATCCTCGATCGTGCGGGTTCGACCCCCGCCGTCCGCACCACCCGCGACCATTTTGCGTCGATAGGATATTTCGCGGAATGCATTCGGGTCGAACCCGGCATTCCGCTCTTTCTGTTTGCTTTAGGCGCATTTCTTGGCGACGCCAGGTGGTTCTACGAGGCTCAGTTCTCCTCGACGAACACCTCTTCGCGCTTCTTCTTGACGCTTGGCAGGAAGACGACGACCAGCACGGCGACTGCGATCAGCAGCAGGCCGGCGCTGATCGGCCGGGTGATGAAGGTCGACGGGTCGCCGCGCGACAGGATCATCGCGCGCCTCAGGTTTTCCTCCAGCAGCGGCCCAAGCACGAAGCCCAAGAGCAGCGGCGCCGGTTCGCAGCGCAGCTTCACCATCAGGTAGCCGATGAAGCCGAACAGGGCGACGGCATATAGGTCGAAGACGTTGGCGTTGACGCTGTAGACGCCGATCGAGCAGAACGCCATGATGATCGGGAACAGTACGTAGTAGGGAACGGTCAACAGCTTCACCCACAGCCCGATCAGCGGCAGGTTGAGGACGATCAACATCAAATTGCCGATCCACATCGACGCGATGATGCCCCAGAAAAGCGCCGGCTGTTCGGTGGCGACGTTGGGACCGGGCACGATGCCCTGGATGATCATCGCGCCGATCATCAGCGCCATCACGGGGTTGGCGGGAATGCCGAGCGTCAGCATCGGAATGAACGACGTCTGAGCGCCGGCATTGTTGGCCGATTCCGGCCCGGCGACGCCTTCGATTGCGCCCTTGCCGAATTCCTGGGGCGTGTTGGAGATGCGCTTTTCCACTGTGTAGGAGGCGAACGCCGCGAGGATGGCGCCGCCGCCAGGCAAGATGCCGAGCGCCGAACCGATCGCCGTGCCGCGCAGGATGGGTGCCGCCATGCGCTTGAAATCCTCGCGCGTCGGCAACAGCCCGCTGACCTTCTTGATCAGCACCGAGCGCTCATGCTCGTTTTCGAGGTTGCGCAGGATCTCGGCGATGCCGAACACGCCGACCGCGACGGCGACGAAATTCAGCCCGTCGGCATATTCGCGGATCCCCAGCGTGAAGCGCGGCGTGCCGGTGTAGATGTCGGTGCCGACCAGGCCGAGCAGCAGGCCGAGAACGACCATGCCCAGCGCCTTGACGATGGAGCCGTGCGCCAGCGCGATCGACGAGACCAGACCGACGATCATCAGCGAAAAATACTCCGCCGAACCGAATTCCAGCGCAATCGCCGTCAGCGGCGGCGCAAACAGCGCAACGAGGAAGGTCGAGACCGTGCCGGCGAAGAAGGAGCCGATCGCGGCGATGGCGAGGGCCGCGCCCGCGCGGCCGTTGCGGGCCATCTGGTAGCCGTCGATGGCCGTCACCGCCGACGAGGATTCGCCCGGCATGTTGATGAGGATGGCGGTGGTGGAGCCGCCATACTGGGCGCCGTAGTAGATGCCGGCCAGCATGATCAGCGAGGAAACCGGATCGCCGATCTGGAAAGTGATCGGCAAAAGCATGGCGATCGTCGCGGTGGCGCCGATGCCGGGCAGAACGCCGATAAGAGTTCCGAGCAGCACGCCGATCAGGCAGAACAGCAGGTTCCACAGCGTCGAGGCAGTGGCGAAACCGAGCGCGAGATTGTCAAAGAGTTCCATCTCGATCTCCTCAGAAAGGCAGCCACGGGCCAAAGGTCTGGAACGGCAGACCGAGCCCCTTGCTGAACACGGCGTAGGAGAAGAGGGTGACGCTGGCCGACAACGCGACCGCCGCGAGCGGTTTCATCTTGGTGCTGGCGAACGAGGCGATCAGCGCGGTGAGGAAGATCGAGGGCAGGAAGCCCAGGCCGCGCACGGTCAGGCCGAAGAAGATCGGCGCCGGCAGGATGAAAAGCATGCCGCGCCAGGCGATGGGGCCGATCGGTTCGCCTTCAACACGCGTCGCCTGGATCAGCACGATAATGCCGAGCAGCACGAGGATGAGACCGAGCAGCAGCGGGAAATAGCCGGGTCCCATGCGGAAAGCGGTGCCGACCTCGAGTGTGAGCGACTGGTAGGCGAAGAACAGCCCAAGCGCGATGAAAATCGCGCCGCAAAGGCCGTTGGTGGTGTCGATGGCGATCGATTTCATGCGCGTGATCCTCCAAGCCGCGACGGCGGCAGGCTGTGATGCAGGCGGAAAATGCGGATATCGAAAGGGCGCCTGGCGGCGCCCCCCGATCATGCCAAATCAGTCGGCGTACTGGCCGGCGGCGTCGATAACCGGCTTCCAGCGGGCGATTTCGCTCTCCAGCTTAGCCTTCAGCGCGGCCGGAGTCGCGTCGGCTTCCGACGAGGGCAGGGTGCCGAGTTCCGCGAAACGAGCGACGACGTTCGGATCCTTCAGCGCCAGCTGCAGCGACTTCGACAGGCGGTCGGTGGCCTCGGCCGGCGTGCCCTTCGGCGCGTAGATGCCATGCCAGATGCCGACCTGGAAGCCGGGAAGGCCACCTTCCTCGGCGGTCGGAACGTCCGGCAGCACGTCGAGACGCTTCGCCGAGGTGACGGCATAGGCCTTCACGGTGCTGCCCTGGATCTGCTTCGTGGTGTTTGTAGTCTGGTCGCACATGATGTCGACCTGGCCGCCGAGCAGGTCGGTCATCGCCGGGCCGGTGCCCTTGTACGGCACGGTGACCAGCGGGGTCTGGATGGCGCTCATGAACATCATGCCGCACAGATGCGAAGCAGCGCCGATGCCGGCGTTGGCGACGGTCACGGTGTCCTTGTTGGCCTTGGCATACTCGATCAGGCCTTTCAGGTCGGTCGGCTCAAGGTCCTTGCGCGCCAGAATGGTCATCGGCACGTCAGTGACGAGGCCGACATACTCGAAGGAGTTCAGCGTGTCGTAAGCGAGCTTGCGGTAGAGCGTGGCGGATGTCGCCATGCCGATGTGGTGGAGAAGCAGCGTGTAGCCGTCTGCTTCCGCAGCCGCCACGCGGCCGGCACCCAGCGTGCCGCCTGCGCCGCCGACGTTTTCCACCACGATCTGCTGGCCGAGATCCTTCGACATCGCCTCGGCGACCAGGCGGGTAACCGTGTCGGTCGGACCGCCGGCGGCGAAGGGGACGACCATGGTGATGGTGCGATCAGGATAGGTCTGCGCATTGGCGGCGGTCGAAAGCGCGAAGGCCGCGGCGGCAACGGCAAATGTAGCGAGCAGTTTTTTCATGTTTTCCTCCCAGGGTTGCAAATGTTTCTACGTGTCTAGCGTGCATGGCTCCTCCCTGCACCCGACATGGTTGGGCCATTTGAGGGTTTGCCGGCGACGATTGCAATTGCAGCAGGCGCGTTGGGGCATATTTTCTATGATCTCACCGGTCGAATGGGTGGAAATCGTAACATCTGCGAAAAAGGCATGGGTGCAAATCCACCCAGCCCGTTCAGTCGGTCGCCGATTCGCCCTTTTCAAGCCCGTATTTCTGCATCTTTTCATACAGAGTCTTGCGGGAAATTCCGAGAGATTCGTAGACCGGTTTCAGGCTGCCGCCACTTGCCGCCAGAGCCCCGGCGATCACGCCGCGCTCGAATTCGGCGACGCGGACCGCAAGGCGGACGCCGCGTGCATCGTCGTCTCCGCCGTCTTCCGCCGGTGAGAGGCCGAGCCCCAGCACGAAACGGTCGGCGGCGTTGCGCAGCTCGCGCACATTGCCCGGCCAGTCGCGACGGGCGATGTCCGCGACGACCTGCGGCGGCACCTCGATATCGTCCCGGCGGTAGCGAGCCGCCGCCTCGTTGACGAGCTGCAGGAAAAGCAGAGGCACATCCTCGCGCCTCGCCGCAAGCGCCGGCAGCCTGAGCGTCACCACATTCAGGCGATACAGCAGATCGGCGCGGAAACGCCCGACGGCGACTTCCGGCTCGAGGTCGGCCTTGCTGGTGGCGATGAACCGCACGTCGAGCGGCACCGCCTCGTTGGAGCCCAATCTCGTGATGACGCGCTCCTGGATCACGCGCAACAGGCGCGCCTGCAGGTCGAGCGGCATCGAGCCGATCTCGTCGAGCAGCACCGTGCCGCCACGTGCATGCTCGAACTTGCCGTAGCGCGCCCGCATCGCGCCGGGGAAGGCGCCGGCCTCATGGCCGAACAGTTCGCTTTCTATGAGATTTCCGGGCAGCGCCGCGCAATTGATCGCCACAAACGGCTTCGTCGCCCGACCGCTGATGTCGTGGAGGGCACGCGCCGCGACCTCCTTGCCGGAGCCGGTGTCGCCGATGATCAGCACGTCGGCGTCGGTTGGGGCGACTGCCCGCAGCCGGTAGCGCAGGTCGATCATGGCCTGGGTGCGACCGGGCAGGCGCGACTCGATGTCGTCGCGCTTGCCGGCGACGGCGCGCAATCGCCGGTTTTCCAGCACCAGCCGCCGGCGGTCCATCGCACGCGCCGCAATGTCGGCCAGCGCCTGGCCGTTGAACGGCTTTTCTATGAAGTCATAAGCGCCTTCGCGCATCGCCTTGACGGCGAGTTGCACGTCGCCATGACCGGTGGCCAGGATGACCGGAATGTCACCGTCGATCTCACGCACACGGCTCATCAGCGTCATGCCGTCCATGCCGGGCATGCGGATATCGGTGATAACGACGCCGTTGAAGCCCTGGGTGACGAAATCGAGCGCACGTTCTGCGTTGGCGAAATCGCGCACCGCAAAGCCGGCGAGGTCAAGCGATTGCGCGGTCGAGCGGCGCAGTTCGTCCTCATCGTCGACCAGCAGGATCTCCGCCCGCTTCATTCCGCCGCCTCGCGCAACGGGGCTCGCACGGCATCGAGCTCGATGGTGAAGACGGCGCCGCCCTCCGGATCGTTCGAAACTGCAAGACTGCCGCCAAAATCCTTGATTATGTTATATGAAATTGACAAACCGAGGCCGAGTCCCTTGCCCACGCCCTTGGTGGTGAAGAAGGGATCGAAGATGCGTTCGGCGATCGCCGCGGGGATGCCCGGACCGTGGTCGCGCACGCTGACCACAACCTTGCCGGCCCTGCGTCGCGCCGAAACCCTGATCTCGCGGTCAGCGAGGCCCTCCACGGCGTCGGCCGCGTTGGAAATCAGGTTGACCAGCACCTGCTGCAAGCGGACGGAGCCGGCGCGCACCACCAGCGGCGTCGGCCCGAGATCGACGTGCACCGTGGCATTTGCCGCCTTGAGCCGCCAGGCGACGATTTCCAGCGTGTCCTTGACGACATCGGCCAGCGGCACCGCGCCGAGCTTCTGGTTGGGCTTGCGGGCGAAGTTGCGCAGATGCTTGCTGATCGAGGCCATGCGGTCGGCTAGGGTCGAAATGCGCGAGACGTTGTCGCGTGCTTCCTCGACGCGGTTGCGCTCGATCAGGATCGCGGCATTGTCGGCATAGGTCTTCACCGCCGTCAGCGGCTGGTTGAATTCATGCGACAGCGCCGCCGACATCTGGCCCAGCGCCGCCAGCTTTCCGGCCTGGATGAGGTCCGATTGCGTCTGCCTGAGCTGTTTTTCGGTGGCGCGGCGCTCCGCCACTTCAGTTTCGAGCCGCCTGTTCACCAGCGCAAGGTCCGCGGTGCGTTCGTCGACTCGGTGCTCCAGCTCGGCCCGCGCGCTCGCCTGCAATTCCATGCGCTCGGCAAGCCGTGCGCGGCGTTGCAGGATGATGGCGCCGGCGAGCGTCGCCAGGCCAAGCAGCAGCAGCGCCGCAGCGACGCCGGTGAGGGCCTGTGCGTGCGCAGAACGTGTGTCGAGCAGTACACTGACGGTCCAGCCGGCCTCCGGCATCGCCTCGGCCAGCACCAGATATTCGTGAGCAGTCCCCGACGCGGTGATGGTCATCAGATCGTGGGCGCCGTGGAAGCTGCTGCGGCTGATCGGCAGTTCGCGCAGCGTTGCATTGGCATAACGCCGCGAAGTCTCGGTGCGGGCTAGCCGTTCCCGCGTCAGCGGTAGCAGGCTGGAATAGAGCCATTCGGGCCGGCCGGTCATGAAGATGATGCCTTCCGGGTCCGACACCAGGATCTCGTAATCGCCGCCTTTCCACGAGGCCTCGATGGGCTCGATGTCGACCTTGAAGGCGACGACGCCGCCGATCTTGCCGTCCACCACCACCGGAGACGAAAAGTAATACCCACGCTTCAGCGAAGTGGTGCCGAGCGCAAAGAAACGGCCGTGTTCGCCTTTCATCGCGTCCTGGTAGTAGGGACGGTAGCTGAAATTCTCGCCGACGAAGCTTGCCGACCCGTCATAGTTACTGGCCGCGATCGTGTCCCCGCCAGGCATCATGACGTAGATGTCGGACGAGGCGAGAAGGCCGTTGATTTCCTGGAGGTATACATTGGCGTTGCGCCGCAGCCGTTCGTTGAGCGGGTCGGCGAGAAGTTCCTTGATGTCGTCATGGTCGGCGATCAACGCCGGCAGCGACCGGTAGCGGCTCATCTGTCCGCGCAGCACGGCGACCGCCAGGCGCAACGTCGCCTGGCCGCGGGACGATGTCTGATCGAGATAAGCACGTGTTGCGAAGACAGTGCCGTAGACACCAATCGCCGCCGCCGCCGCGAGCACCAGCAGCACAGCCCAGACCAGCCGGCGTTTCAGAAACAGCTTCGTCAAATCCTCACCGGGCGCAACCGCGCCTTCCTCCTTCAGTTTCACTACAATGACCGACTGTTCGCAGGCAAATCAAACGCCGGCGGCGAAGCGGATTTCGTGAAAGTTTTGCTAAAAGCTCGCCGGCGAACTGGCCAAATCGAGCGCGGCTTGGCACAGTTGGATGAAACAGGAGACTTTTATGCCGAAGCGCGTTCAAAACCCCTTCAAGAAGCCGGCCGCCTGGACCGACAGCGCCACGCTGCTGGTCGATGTTGCGACCGGTCGCAAGCCGGCCGACCTCGTCGTGCGCAACGGCCGCTGGGTGAACGTGCATTCGGGCGAGATCATCCCGGGAACCGACATCGCCGTCGTCGCCGGTCGATTCGCCTATTGCGGACCGGACGCCAGCCACGCGATTGGCACCGGCACCAAGGTGGTCGATGCCGGTGGGCGCTATCTGGTGCCCGGCCTGTGCGACGCGCACATGCATGTCGAAAGCGGCATGGTGACCGTGACCGAATTCTGCCGCGCCGTCATTCCGCACGGAACGACCTCCATGTTCATCGATCCGCACGAGATCGCCAATGTATTGGGCCTCGAGGGCGTGCGCCTGATGCATGACGAGGCCCTGGCCATGCCGATCAACGTACATGTGCAGATGCCGTCCTGCGTACCCTCGGCGCCCGGGCTGGAGAATGCCGGCGCCGCCTTGACGGTGGCCGATGTCGAGGAGGCGATGACCTGGGAAAACATCATCGGCCTTGGCGAGGTGATGAATTTTCCCGGCGTTGCCGCCAACGACCCGGTGATGGCCGGCGAGATCGCCGCCACCGTGAAGGCCGGCAAGACGATCGGCGGCCATTATGCCTCGCCGGACCTCGGCCTGCCGTTTCATGGCTATGTCGCGGGCGGACCGGAGGACGACCACGAGGGTACGCGTGCCGAGGACGCCATTGCGCGGGTGCGGCAAGGCATGAAGGCGATGCTGCGCCTGGGCTCTGCCTGGTATGATGTGGCGTCGCAGATCAAGGCGGTGACCGAACAGGGGATCGACCCGCGCAATTTCATTCTCTGCACCGACGACAGTCATTCCGGTACGCTGGTCAATGACGGCCACATGGACCGCGTCGTCCGTCATGCCATCGCGCAAGGGCTGAAGCCGGTGACGGCGATCCAGATGGCGACCATCAACACCGCACAGCATTTCCGGCTCGAGCGCGAGATCGGCTCCATCGCGCCCGGCCGGCTGGGTGACTTCCTGGTCGTGTCGGACCTGGCCCAGCTCTCCATCGACGCCGTTTACGCGCGCGGTGTGCGGCTGGCCAGGGACGGCAAGCTGGAGGTCGACATCCCCGTCTATGACTATCCGGCGCGGGCGAAAAACACCGTCAAGCTCGGCAAGAAGCTGAAAGCCGCGGATTTCGACATCGCAGCGCCCCACGGCGCCAACGAGGTGCGGGTGCGCGTCATCGGCGTCATTGAAAACCAGGCGCCGACGCGCGCGCTGGAAGCTGATCTCGGCGTCGAGGACGGCATCGTCGCCATGGACCGGCGCAACGATGTCTGCCAGATCGCGCTGGTGGAGCGCCATCGCGGCACCGGCGGCGTGATCAACGGCTTCGTCTCGGGTTTCGGCTACATGCAGAACTGCGCCATGGCGTCGACCGTGGCGCATGACAGCCACCACATCATCGTCGTCGGCACCAACAAGGAAGACATGGCGCTGGCCGCCAACCGGCTTGGGCAGGTCGGCGGCGGCGTCGTCTTGTTCTCGAAGGGCAAGGAATTGGCGCTGGTCGAGATGCCGATTGCCGGCCTGATGTCGGACGAGCGCGCCGAAACCGTGGCTTCCAAGGCGGAGAAGCTGGTCGAGGCCATGCGCGCAATGGGCTGCAGCCTGAACAACGCCTACATGCAGCACTCGCTGCTGGCGCTGGTGGTGATCCCCGAACTGCGCATCTCGGACGTCGGCATCATCGACGTGACGACGTTCAGGAAGGTCGATCTTTTCGTTTGATCCGACTGCAACATCTTTCTTGGCGCCGTGCGATTGCCGCCGTTCGGTCTCGCGCCGTGCGGCGGAAGCGCCCATTTGCCCGCACGGCAATGATCCGCGCAGGGGGATAGTAGTGGTTTCGTTATCCGGGATGTGCAATAGAGCCTGTTCCATTCCGATTGAATAGGAATTGGCTCTATCTCTTTGTTGGAGCATGATCTTTTCCGAAAACCGGTTTCCACTTTTCGGGACCATGCTTTAGCGCAGAAGCGGCTGAGTTGACCGGACGGAGCGAGGATCGCGACGATGACGAGTTTTGTGGACCGGGTTTCGGCGGCGGCCCAAGCCATTCGCACGCTTTTTCCCGAAACCCCGCTGCAGCATAACGACTATCTGTCGAAAAAGACCGGCGCGCATATCCTGCTCAAGCGCGAGGACCTGACGCCGGTGCGCTCCTACAAGATTCGCGGCGCATTCAACTTCTTCCGCAAAGAGCTTTCCGACGGCGAGGCGCCGGCGCTGTTTGTCTGCGCATCGGCGGGCAATCACGCACAGGGTTTTGCCTTCGTCTGCCGGCATTTCGGCAAGCGCGGGGTCGTGTTCATGCCGGTGACGACGCCGCAGCAGAAAATCGACAAAACCCGGCTGTTCGGCGGCGAGTTCGTCGAGATCAAGCTGGTCGGCGATTTCTTCGATGACTGCTATCGCGCAGCGCTCGAATTCTGCCAGGCAAGCGGTGGCCACATGGTGCCGCCCTTCGACCACAAGGACATCATCGAGGGGCAGGCGACCGTCGGCCATGAGATCGCGACCCAGGTGGCTGGAGGCCGCGCCCCTGACATCGTCGTGCTGCCGGTCGGCGGCGGTGGGTTGTCGGCTGGCGTTACGCGCTATTTCACGGAGCGGGGCAGCGCGCCGCGTTTCATTTTCTGCGAACCGGCCGGTGCGCCCAGCCTGCGGGAAAGCCTCGACGGCCAGAAACGGGTGAAGCTCGCCAAGGTCGACAATTTCGTGGATGGCGCCGCAGTCGCCGAGATCGGCCGCGAAAATTTCCGCCACCTCAAGGAGTTTCCCGCAGACGCTGTGCGGCTAATCCCGGAAAACCGGCTCTGCGCGACGATGATCGAGATGCTCAATGTCGAGGGCGTCGTGCTGGAGCCGGCCGGCGCGCTGGCGATCGATGCATTGAAGGATCTTCCGAAAAAGGAGATCCGCGGCAAGACGGTCGTGCTTGTCGTTTCCGGCGGCAATTTTGATTTCGAGCGGCTGCCCGACGTCAAGGAGCGGGCGCTGCGCTTCGAGGGGCTGAAGAAATATTTCGTCTTCCGCTTCCCGCAGCGCCCGGGCGCCTTACGCGACTTCCTGCAACTGCTTGGCCCCGACGACGACATCAGCCGCTTCGAATACCTGAAGAAATCGGCGCGGAACTTCGGCTCGGTGCTGATCGGCATCGAGACCAAGGACAGGAAAAATTTCGACGTGCTGACCAAGCGTTTCCACGACGCCGGCTGGGCCTATCAAGACATCACCGACAACGAGATTCTGGCGGGTCTGGTTATTTGAGTTCGGCTTCCTTGAGGCCGATGCAAGAGCGAAACTCGTTCATCATGTTGTTGTAGTTCTGAGAGATTTCCTCTTTGGGCGTGGGCGTGCCCGAGGCGAACATCGTGTTCCAGGCTGCTTCCCATTGCCCTTTGAACGCGGCGCGCCGATCGCCATCGGTGCTGGTTATTTGCGACCGGATCTTTGCGTCCTCGCCCGGGCCGTTGAATGTCTGGAAAACGCTTTGGATAAAGGTGTCGTAGGAATCGTAGAAGCCTTCAGTCAGAAGGTGTCTGTAGACGTTCACGGTCTTGTCGGTGCTGCGCTTCAAACTGATCATGTCGGCTGGCGAGGTGTATTTCCAATCGCCGATCCACATGCAGAAGCAGAACATGGAATTCAATTTTGGGGAGATATCCTTGTAGATATCGAGTCTTATCTCGATGATCTTCCTGTTTTGCCATTGAGCCTGGTCGATGGACTTTAGCCGCTTGTTCAAAGCCAGGCCAAGGTAGGCGAGGATCGCCGGCACGGATGCGCCGACCAAAAGTTTGACGACCTCGAGGCCGATTTCCCAGTTTCCAGACATGGCGGAATGTTAAAGGATCGTTGTTCAACGGCAATCCTCAGACTCAGGGCAAGTTGTCACAATGACTGTCTATATCCTGCTTTTCCGTGGCGTCGGCGGGGCGACGCAACTGCCGACCAAACCGCTGCGCGAGGCGCTGACCAAGGCCGGCTTCGAGAATGCCGGCACCTACATCAACAGCGGCAACGCCTATCTCAAGACCGATATGCCGCGTGGCGAAATGCTGAAGACGGTGGCGGAAATCTGCAAGACGGAATTCGGCTTCACCAAGGCGATCCACGCACCCTCGCTTGCCGAGTGGAAGAAGTTGGTCAAGAACAACCCGTTTCCGGATGCGCTGGAGGTGCCGAAATTCCTGCATGCGGCGGTGCTGGCGGAAAAACCCCAGGCGGCGAAGGTCGGGGCGCTGCGTGCCGTCGCCAGCAATGGCGAGCGCATCGAAATTATCGACAAGGTTGCTTACCTCCACACGCCGAACGGGTTCGGCACCTCCAAACTCGCGGAAAAATTCGACAAGGGCATCGGCGTGGAAAACACCGCCCGCAACTGGAATACGGTGCTGAAGCTGCTGGAACTGGCCGAACAAGCAGCAAAATGACGATCAGATAGGCCTCAGTCGTCGAGGTGCTCCGGCGGGTGGGCGTTGCGGCGTTTGCCGAATGTGTATCCGGTTTCAACTGCATGACGGCCGAACTTGTCGCGCAGCGCGTCCATGGCGCCCTCGGCCATTGCCCGCTTGCGCGACTGCGTATCGACGAGATCGGGCGGATCGGCCCTTGCATCGTCTGACAGATCGGAGACGCCGATGCCGATCAGGCGGAATTTGGTGCCGTCGGTTTCCTTTTCCAGAAGCTGCATTCCGGTCTGGAAGATGCGGTCTGCCAATCGCGTCGGATCGCTGAGCTGCCGGTTGCGGGTGCGCAGCTTGAAATCCTGCGTCTTCAGCTTCAGCACCACGGTGCGGCCGGCGATGCCCGCTTTCTTCAGCCGCGCCGAGACTTTTTCGGACAGAGCCCGCAAGATCGGCACGAGGTCGGCTGCAGAAGCGAGATCGGTATCGAACGTCGTCTCCGCCGAGACGCTCTTGGCCTCCTGGTCGGCGTGCACAACGCGCTGATCCATGCCGCGCGACAGGTGAAACAGCCGGTCGCCCATGGTGCCGTAGCGCCGCATCAACTCGTTGCGTTCGAGCTTCTGCAACTGGCCGATCATGCGGATGCCGTCGCGTTCCAGCACTGCGGCGAAGGCCTTGCCGACGCCCCAGATCAGCGTCACCGGCTGCTCGGCGAGGAAGCCCACGGCTTCCGCTTCACCGATCACCGACAGGCCGCGCGGTTTGCGGAAATCGGAAGCCACCTTGGCGAGGAACTTGCAATAGGAAAGCCCCGCCGAAACGGTGATGCCGATCTGGCGCTCGACATCCAGCGCGAACTGCGCGAGCACCAGCGCCGGCGGCCTCCCGTGCAGCCGTTCGGTACCGGCAAGGTCAAGAAACGCCTCGTCGATGGAGAGCGGTTCCACCAGCGGTGTCAGCGCCTGCATCATGGCGCGCACCTCGCGGCCGACGCGCACATATTTCTCCATGTTGGGCGGGATGACCACCGCCTGCGGGCAGGCTTCCAGCGCCTTGAACATCGGCATTGCCGAGCGCACGCCATGGATGCGGGCGATGTAGCAGGCGGTCGAGACCACGCCGCGCTTGCCGCCGCCGATGATCAGCGGCTTGTCCTTCAGGTCCGGGTTGTCGCGTTTCTCGACCGATGCATAAAACGCGTCGCAGTCGATGTGGGCGATATGCAGGCTGTAGAGCTCCGGATGTCGCGCCAGCCGCGGGCTGCCGCACTGGACGCAGCGTTTCGACAGGTCGCGCTGCAAGGTCAGGCAGTCGCGGCAGAAACCATGGTTCGGATCGTTGACAGGAGCGGGCATCGCTGCGAACATAATGAGAACATCAGAATGGTATTCTACGCGGCCGAGTCGAACAAGGCGACCGGAGGAAAGGCCAATGGCTGTTACGATAAAACCTTTGACGCCGGACCTGTGGCCAGCCTTCGAGGAACTCTTCGGCAAGCAGGGCGCCTGTTACGGCTGCTGGTGCACGCATTTCCGGCTCTCGCCGGCGCAGCGGCGCGAAAGCGACAAGGAACGCAACAAGGACCTGATCAAGGCGCGCATCGAAGCCGGCCCGCCACCCGGCCTGCTGTCGTTCGAGGATGAGGTTGCGACAGGCTGGATGCAGATCGGGCCGCGCGCCGACGTGCCCGAGTGGAACAACAAGGGCAGGGGATCGGCTCCGCTCGATCCGGCGGAAGCCGAGGATCCGGCGGTGTGGGCGATCTCCTGCTTCTTCATCCACGCCAGGGCGCGAGGAAAGGGGCTCAGCCACCGTCTTGTCGGCGCCGGCATCGATTTCGCCCGAAAAAACCATGCGCGGTTTCTCGAGGCCTGCCCGATGGACCAGTCGAAGGATTCGCATTCGATCGGGCTATTCGTCGGCTCGACGCGGGTATTTGAAAAAGCCGGCTTCGAAACCGTCGCATCGCGAAAACCGGGCAGGCCGCTGATGCGCTATGTGCTGTGAGCCGGCTGAATGCCGAGCGCTGCCGCTATCCGTGGCGCCGCCTCATGCCAGTCCTGCACCATGACGATACGGTCTGGAACCGGCGGCAGGAATTCCCGCAGCGAGTTGTCGGCCATCAGGTGGAAAAGATGCACGTCGTCGATGGCCTCGCCCGCCGAGATAAGGTTGCGCGGCTGGTCGTCGACAAAGGCGATGGGGCGGCGCGTCTTGCCGCGCAGCCTGGCCAGCGAAGGCCCTTTGGCCATTTCGGTTGTCAGCAGCGGGTAGGGGAGACCCAGCGCATCGAGATGGGCGCGGCGGGTTGCGCGGTGCTTGTGCGGCATTGCGGTCAGCAGGACGATCTCGACACGGTCGCCAAACATCGCCAATGCTTCGGAGGCGCCATCTGTGATGCTTTGCCAGTCGGCCTGGCTGCCGAAGAATTCATCGAGCAGGGCCGTCACTTCGGGCTGCTCGATCAGCCTTCCGCTGCCTTGCTCGGCAATGTTGCCGGTGAGACGAAACGAATTGAAGGTCAGGCTGAAGCCGCGTTCTTCGAGAAAGCGCGGAAACGGCCGGATGAATTCGAGCACGACATCGTCGACGTCAAGCACCAGAAGCGGCCGGTCGTCGGCCGCCAGTTCGGCGATCTGGCGCGCGGTTTCCGGATCGTCGCTCATGCAAGGCGTGCTTTCTGCAAGGCCATTCCCGATGCGCTCACGTCGACGCCTCGTAGCTGTCGTCGCCTTGCGGCAGCGCGCGTTGCGCTGCAAGAACGGCGCCGGGCGGCGTGCCCGAGGCTTCGGCAAAACGCAGGAGCGTCGGCTCGTGCGCCACGATGAACTGCATCACGCCGGCAAGGAAGCCGGGTTCGCTTGCCGCGCGGCGGATCGCCGAGGCCTCGATACCGGTGATCGCCAGGAAGCGCGACAGCAGTTCAGGTTCGCTTGCGATAAAGCCGAGAGCCGAAATCGCCATCGCCTCGGCATCGCCACGTGTCGTCGTTTCCCTGGTCATCGCAGCACTTCCCATGCATTGTGTAGGTGCTGTCGGCTTATCCCGTACATTTTCGTTCGACAAGTCTGCGCTCGGGGGCGATCCAGTTTGAAAACAACGATATATTCCCGAATTGACAGGCTCGATTTCCATTTCATCAATCATCCAGCTCTAATGTATGTGTCGGGAATCGCGCTTTGGGGCAGGCGCGCATGGCGCTGTCATTCTATCGCCATGCTGAGGCGGGACGGAAAATGATGCCTAAGAAAGTGATGATCGTCGAGGACAACGAGCTCAACATGAAGCTCTTCCGCGACCTGATCGAGGCCAGCGGTTATGAAACCGTGCGCACGCGCAACGGCCTGGAGGCGCTCGACCTGGCGCGCGCCCACCGGCCGGACCTGATCCTGATGGATATCCAGTTGCCGGAGGTCTCGGGGCTCGAAGTGACCAAATGGCTGAAGGAAGACGACGACCTTCACGTCATCCCGGTCATCGCCGTCACGGCCTTCGCCATGAAGGGCGACGAAGAGCGCATCCGGCAAGGTGGCTGCGAAGCCTATATCTCGAAACCTATTTCGGTCCCCCGCTTCATCGAAACGATCAAGTCCTATCTGGGGGATGCCTGATGACCGCGCGCATTCTGGTCGTCGATGACGTTCCAGCCAACGTAAAGCTGCTCGAAGTCAGGCTGTTGGTCGAATATTTCGAAGTGCTGACCGCGACAAACGGGCCGGACGCCATCGAAATCTGCGAAAACGGCAAGATCGATGTCGTGCTGCTCGACGTGATGATGCCGGACATGGATGGGTTCGAGGTCTGTCGGCGCCTGAAGAACGATCCGGCCACCGCCCACATTCCGGTTGTCATGATCACCGCTCTCGACCAGGTGACCGACCGCGTGCGAGGTCTCGAGGCTGGAGCCGACGATTTCCTGACCAAGCCGGTCAACGACCTGCAATTGATGACCCGGTTGAAAAACCTGGTCCGGTTGAAGATGCTCACCGATGAATTGCGGCTTCGGGCATCGACGACGCGCAACATCGGCATCGACCAATTGCTCGGCCGCAGCCAGCCCGCGGAGACGGCCAGGGCGAAAGTTCTCTTGATCGACGAGCACCACCAGTCCGCCGCGCGCGTCCGCCAGATGCTGGAGCAGACCGCCGATGTGGATATTGCCAGCGACGCGCATGCCGGCTTCTTCCAGGCGGCCGAGGCGCCTTATGAATGCATAATCGTGTCGACGAGGTTCGCCGATTTCGACCCGCTGCGGCTTTGCTCGCAACTGCGCTCGCTCGACCGCACGCGCTTCCTGCCGATCATCCTTCTGGCCGAGATCGGCGAGGAGGATCGCGTGATCCGCGGCTTCGATCTTGGCGTCAACGACTACCTGACCAGGCCGATAGACCGCCAGGAGCTGATCGCGCGGCTGCGCACGCAGGTGAAACGCAAGCGCTACAATGACGAACTGCGCGCCAGCCTCACCCAGACCATAGAAATGGCCGTCACCGACGGTCTCACCGGCCTGCACAACCGGCGCTATCTCGACAGCCACCTTCATACGCTGTTCGAGCGCGCGGTCGGACGCCAGCGCCCACTGTCGGTGATGATCACCGATATCGACCATTTCAAATCGATCAACGACACTTTCGGGCACGACGGTGGTGACGGTGTGTTGCGCGACTTCGCGCAGCGGCTGCGAAAAAATGTCCGCGGCATCGATCTCGCTTGCCGGTTTGGCGGTGAGGAGTTTGTCGTGGTAATGCCCGACACCGACGCGCAGATCGCCGAAAAGGTCGCCGAGCGGATTCGCGCCGAAATCGCCAAAACGCCTTTTGCGGTCGGTCCGGACGGCAAGACGGTTCAAGTCACCGTGAGTGTCGGCGTCTCATCGCTTCGCCGGGGAGGCGATACGGTGGAGGCGTTGATGAAGCGTGCCGACGTCGCGCTTTACGAGGCCAAATCGGGTGGCCGCAACCGGGTCGTCGCCAAGGCCGCCTGAGCGGGAATCGGCGCCGCATGCGTCAAGTCGCGGGCCAGGCATCTCCCCCGGAAATTTACCTTGTTCCGAGCGATTCGGCGGCGTTGGTTAAGAAATGATTGATTTTCAAGCGCTCTTGCGCGAGTGTCCAGACAGGGAACAACGACGGATGCCGGCATGAGGACCATAGCCGCAACCGTCTGAAGATGCCCCATGATGCTCAGGTCCGCCGCATCTCCTGGGTCCGTGGGGTCGGCCGGCCGGCATTGGCACATAGTGGCCTCCTCGTACCGCTGCCAAATGCCGACCGGCCCCCAATTTTCTTGAACCACGACATGAGAATATCGCGCGAACTCTCGGGTTCGCCTGGGCTTTCGTCGCGCAACGAAAAACGCCGCCCGAAGGGGCGGCGTTTTGAATTTCAGGAAATCGGAAGATCTTACTTGATCTTGGTTTCCTTGAATTCGACGTGCTTCTTGGCGACCGGGTCGTATTTGCGGAACGACAGTTTTTCGGTCTTCGTGCGGCTGTTCTTGCTCGTCACGTAGAAGAAGCCGGTGTCGGCGGTCGACAGAAGCTTGATCTTGATGTTTGCGGCTTTGGCCATTGTTCTCGTCCGTATGTTCGCTGGATTTCAACCCGCTCGGTCACGGGGTTGAAGCCCGGGTGCGGAAAACTTGGCGCGACACATAAAGATCGCGCCGTGAAAGTCAAGTCCGCGACCGCTTTGCCATCACCCGCAGCAGCACAAGAAGCAGGTATGCGACAAAAAACATCGTCAGTGCGTAGGCAAATCCCGGCGGTCCGAACAGGTCCATGCCAATGCCGATCGCCTGCGGCCCGATCAGCATGCCGAATCCGTAGCAGAACACGAAGGCGGCGTTGGCCGAGGCGAGGTCGCGGCCGGTCAGCCGCGAGCCGAGATGCGCAAGGCCGATCGTGTAGAGGCCGGCGACGACACCGCCCCACAGGAACAGCATGGCGGCCGTCAGGTGCCAGTTGTTGGCGATCAGGGGCAGGACGAGCATCCCGGCGAAGCCGATCGCCGCGCAGGCGGCAAGCAGCAGCCGGCGGTCGTGGATCCTATCGCTGATGATGCCGAGCGGGATCTGCAGCATGACGTTGCCGAGGCCGATCATGGTCAGAAGCAAAGCCGCATCCGCCTCGCTGTAGCCGATACGGTTGCCGTAGACCGGGAAGAGCGCGAAACCGCCGGTCTCGACGGCGCCGAACACCAGCACGGCCGCGGTCGCGGTCGGCACCAGCCAGATATAGCTGATGAAGCTGCTCGCTTCGCCTTCCTCTGCGTGGATTGCCGGGCTTTCCCTCCATGCCGCCAGCACCGGCAATGCGGCCAGCAGCACCAGAACGAAGGTCACGCCGAACGGCATGAAACCGCCGCTGCCCAGATGCGCGAACAGGAAGGGGCCGAAGGCGAAACCCAGCGACAGAACGGTTGCGTAGATGCCGAGAACGAAACCGCGCCGCTCGGGCGGCGCGGAGGTGCTGATCCAGAACTCGGAGAGGATGAACAGCGTCGTCAGCGCCATGTGCAGCACCACGCGCAGCGGAAACCACATCCAGAAGGATGGGGCGAAATAGAACCCGATGAAGGCAAAGGCGCCCGCGACGATCATGGCAAGCATGGTCCAGACGACGCCGAAACGCACCGCGAGCGGCGTCGCCAACGGCGCGGCGGCGATCGAGGCCAGGCCGGCGACCGCCGTGTTGAGGCCAATCATCGAGGCCGAGTGGCCGCGGGTTTCCAGGATGATACTGAGCAGCGGAACGCCAAGCCCGATGGCGATGCCCACAACGCTGATCGAGGCTATGGCCGCCGAGATCGACAACCAGCGCATCTCGGTCGGCGCTACGCCGTCGGGTGCAAAACTGCCATTCATTGGGGGCCTAGAGGAATTCGCGGACGAAGCGGTTGCGAAGCATGCGGTAGAATGGAACTTCGCCGCCGGGCCTCAGTTGCGGATCGCGCTCAAGCCGTCTTTCGAGTTCTTCGAGCACAGTCCTGGTGATTGCCGGAATGTCGGCCTGCTTGGCTTCGCCGATCGGCAGCCAAACCAGTTCTTCGAGTTCGTTTGTCGGTCCGCCGCCCTCCAGCGATACCGCCACGTCGCTTCGCCATGCAGCCAGGAAACGCGTATCGAAACGGCGCACGCGGCCGGGCGGCGTGATGGCGCGGGCAATGAAACGCAGCGCCTCCAGCGAAGGATGGACGCCGTGCTCGACAAAACCCTGCCAGTCGGTCCTGCCGGTCGAGAAGCTGCCCTTGTGGCCGATCAGCAGGCCGGCTTCCTCATAGGTTTCGCGGATCGCCGACAGGGCAATCGCCCGGGCGCGTGTCCGCGAGGCGCGCGCGCCGCTGCCAACGAGCTTGGCTTCCTCGGCGGGATGCAGGTTTTCGACAACCGGAATGCGGCTGTCGGCGGGGTCGGTGCGGCCACCGGGAAATACGAATTTCCCCGGCATGAAGGCATGCCTGGCATGCCGGCGGCCCATCAGGACCTGAAAATCGCCGGCTTGCCGGTCGAGCAGGATGAGGGTGGCTGCGTCGCGGGGGCGCATCGGCTTGCCGCCAAGTGCGAAATCCCTGGATTCAGCCTTGTCGACCTGCGCTTTCGTCATGCCTTCCATACGGTCCTCCTGAGCGACCTTCAGGTCTCCGGATGCGCCTCGATCAGGTCTTTTTCACCGCCGAAGCCGTGCATGTAGAGCGCCCATTGCAGTCCGACGACGGCGCCCTTGATCGGGCGCAGCAAGGCCAGCGACAAGCCTATTGTCAGCGGCACCCAGATCGCAAGGTGCTGGCCAAGCGATAGAGTGCTGTTGGCCTCGAAGCTCATGAAGGCGCCAACCACGACGTGGCCGACGATGACGACCACCAGATAGGCGGGCAGGTCGTCGGCGCGGTGATGGTGCATTTCCTCGCCGCATCGCTCGCAGCGATCGACGATCTTCAGGAAGGAGGCGAAAAGCTTGCCTTCTCCACAGCATGGGCAGCGGCCGAGGAAGCCGCGCATCATGGCGTTCATCAGCGGACGCACCACGCGCCCCGGCCCACGTTCGCCGCCAAACACCTGTTCTTCCATCACCGTCTCCTGCTGTGGGCGCTGCGCCGCGGCTGCGCCGCGCGGGCCCGCGATCTCTGCCCTTTCGCCTTGTGGAACGACCGTTTCGAACCGGGCAGGGGGCGTGGGTCGGTCAGCATCTCGAAGCGCATCGCGCCGGCAAGCGGCGCCACCTCGATCAGGCGAACCTCGACACGATCGGCCAACTGATAACCCTTGCCGGTTCGTTCTCCAAAAAGCGCTCGGGCGGATTCGTCGTAGATATAGTAATCGCCATCCAGGGATGACACCGGTATGAAGCCGTCCGCGCCGTATTGGGGCAATTGGACAAATAGTCCCGACTTGGTCACGCCGGAGATGCGTGCATCGAAGGTTTCTTCTATTCTTTCAGCAAGATAGGCGGCAATCAGCCGGTCGACAGTGTCGCGTTCGGCGGCCATGGCGCGACGTTCGGACGCGGAGATGACCGCTGAAATCTCTTCCAGCCGCTCCTCTTCGCCGCGCGTCAGGCCGTCCTGGCCCAGTCCCAGCGCCGAAACCAGTGCGCGGTGCACGATCAGGTCGGAGTAGCGGCGGATGGGCGAGGTGAAATGCGCATAGCGGTGCAGATTGAGCCCGAAATGACCGATATTGTCGGGCGAATACTCCGCCTGGCTCTGCGAGCGCAGCACTACCTCGTTGACCAGTTGCTCCTGTTCGGCGCCGCGCACGCGGGCAAGGATACCGTTGAACTGGCTTGGCCGCATCTGCGCGCCACGCGCCAGCGACAGGCCGAGGGTGGCCAGAAATTCCCTGAGCGATTCCTGCTTGGCGAGCGAGGGGCCGTCATGGATGCGGTAAATCAGTTTGTGGCGCTTCGCCTCGAGGGTCTCGGCCGCGGCGACGTTCGCCTGGATCATGAACTCCTCGATCAGCTTATGGGCGTCGAGGCGGTCCGGAACGATAACCCGGTCGACGGTGCCGTCGCCCTTCAGCAGTATTTTGCGCTCCGGCAGGTCAAGCTCCAGCGGTTCGCGCGCATTGCGGCCGCGCTTCAGCACATCGTAGGCGGCCCATAGCGGCTTCAACACGACGTCGAGGATTTGCCCAGTCGTGTCATCTGGGGCGCCGTCGATGGCGGCCTGCGCTTGGCTGTAGGAAAGGCGCGCCGCCGAGCGCATCATGATGCGGTGGAAGCTGTGGCGGATCTTCCGTCCCTCGTGCGAAAACGTCATGCGCACCGCCAGCGCCGGCCGCTCGACTTTCTCCTTCAGCGAGCAGAGGTCGTTGGAGATGCGCTCCGGCAACATCGGCACAACCCGGTCCGGGAAATAGACGGAGTTGCCACGCCGCAAGGCCTCGCGGTCGAGCGCCGAGCCCGGACGGACATAGGCAGCGACGTCGGCGATGGCGACGGTGACGACAACGCCGCCGGTGTTCCTCTCGTCGCTGTCCGGCTCCGCGTAAACCGCGTCGTCGTGGTCTTTCGCGTCGGCGGGGTCGATGGTGATCAGCGGCAGTTCGCGCCAGTCCTCGCGGCCGGCCATCGTTGCGGGCTTAGCCGCTTCGGCTTCCTCGATCACCTCGCGCGGAAAGATATGTGGGATGTCGTGCGCGTGGATGGCAATCATCGAGACCGCCTTTTCGCTGCTCAGCGAACCGACGACGGACAGGATCTTGCCCTTGGGCAGGCCGTAGCGCCCGGTGCGCGAGGGTTCGACCTCCACCAGATCGCCGGGCTGGGCGCCATTGCGGAATTCAGCGTCGATTACCAGTTCAGGCTGGCGCCGCTCAACGGGTTCGATGCGGAACGTCCCGTCTTGCGCGACGCGCAGCACGCCGAGCACGGCCTCCGAACGCTTGTCGAAGATCTTCATCACCCGCGCCGTGTAGGCGGGGCCTGTCGACTCGTTGGTCGGAAACACCTTGGCCAGGACGCGATCGCCCACTCCAGGTGTCGGACCTTTAGCGCCGCGCGAAAGTTTCACCGCAACAAGCGGATTCTGCTCGCTGTTGTCGCTTGCCCGTTCGGAGGGGCGAGCCAGCAGGCCGCCGTCGGGATCGCGCGCAAAGATGTCCAGCACCACGACATGGGGTAGGCTGCCTGACCGGACCAGCCGCTTGCGGCTTTTTTCCAGCAAGCCCTCGTCCGCCATATCGCGCAAGGTATCCTTCAGCCAGACGCGATCCTCGCCCTTCAGCGAGAAGGCGCGCGAAATGTCGCGCTTGCCGGAACGGTCGGGGTTTTCGGAAACGAAGCGCAGGATATCGTCGCGCGTCGGCCGCTGGCCATCGGCGGCTTGAGGGTCACGGCGCGGCTCGCCGGACTGCTTGCCACCCTTGGTGTTTCGTCCGGAGATGCGCCGTGCCAAGCTGCCCTAACCCTTTTTCTTGCCGCGGAACGGCTTCTTGCCGTTGCTGCCCTTGGCAGCCTTCTCGGCGACCAGCGTCAGCGCCGCCTCGAGGCTTACCGCCATCGGGTCCTGGCCCTTGGGAAGCGTCGCGTTGACCTTGCCCCAGTTGACATAGGGCCCGTACTTGCCGTCGCGCACCGTGATCGCGCCGCCGTCTGGATGTTCGCCGAGTTCCTTCAGCGCGGCCGGCGTGCCGCCGTTGCGGCCGCCCTTGCCCTTCGCCTGCTTCTCCGCAATCACCGATACGGCGCGGTTGAGGCCGATGGTGAAAACGTCCTCGACGCTCTCCAGGTTGGCATAGGTGCCGTCGTGCAGCACGAACGGGCCGTAGCGACCTATGCCGGCCGAGATCATCTTGCCGCTTTCGGGGTGCTGACCGACGTCGCGCGGCAGCGCCAGCAGCGCCAGCGCCTTTTCGTGGTCGATGGCATCGGCAGCCCAGCCCTTCGGCAGGCTGGCGCGCTTGGCTTCCTTGCCGTCGCCACGCTGCACATAGGGGCCAAAACGCCCGCGCTTCAGCACGATTTCCTCGCTGGTGTAGGGGTCCTTGCCCAGCACCCGATCGCCGTCTTCGCCTGCTGCCGCCTCGCCATTGCCATTTGCGGCGTCGCTGAGCTGGCGGGTGTAGCCGCATTCCGGATAGTTGGAGCAGCCGACGAAGGCGCCATACTTGCCGAGCTTGAGCGACAGGTTGCCGGAGCCGCATTTCGGACAGATGCGCGGATTCGAGCCATCCTCGCGCGCCGGAAAGACCAGTGGCGCCAGTTCCTCGTTCAACGCGTCGAGCACGTCGGTGACGCGCAATTCCTTGATATCGCCGACGGCTTTGGAGAAATCCCTCCAGAAGTCGCGCAGGACATCCTTCCACAACAGCTTGCCGTCGGAAATCTCGTCGAGCTTTTCCTCGAGCGAGGCGGTGAAATCATACTCCACATAGTGCTCGAAGAAACTTTCCATGAACGCGGTGACCAGGCGGCCCTTGGGCTGCGGAACGATCCTGCGGTTCTCTATCTCGATATAGTCGCGGTCCTCGAGCGTCTTCAGCGTCGCGACATAGGTCGAAGGACGGCCGATGCCGAGCTCTTCCATCTTCTTGATGAAGGAGGCTTCCGAATAACGCGGCGGCGGTTCGGTGGTGTGAGCGGTGACGTTGATCGCCTCGCGGGAAATCGGCTCGCCGGCGCGGATCTCCGGCAGGCGCCGGCTCTCCTCGTCTTCCGCGTCCTCGTCCTTCTGTTCCGTGTAGGCGGCAAGGAAGCCGTCGAAGCGAACCACGGAACCGACCGCGCGCAGTCCGGCGGTCGCAGCACCGTTGCGTGCCTCGATCTCGACGGTCGTGCGCTCGATCTCGGCAGGCAGCATCTGGCTGGCGATCGCGCGCTTCCAGATCATCTCGTAGAGCCGCGCCTGATCGGCATCGAGATATTTCTTCACCTCCGCCGGCGTGCGGGAGAAGTCGGTCGGGCGGATCGCCTCGTGGGCTTCCTGCGCGTTCTTCGCCTTGGTGGTGTAGTAGCGCGGCTTCTCCGGCAGGTACTTGTCGCCGAATTCGTTGACGATGGCGCCGCGCGCGGCAGCGATCGCCTCCGGCGCCATCTGCACGCCGTCGGTTCGCATATAGGTAATCAGGCCGGCGGTCTCGCCGCCGACGTCGAGGCCTTCGTAAAGCCGCTGCGCCACCTGCATGGTGCGCTGGGCGGAAAAGCCGAGACGCGACGAGGCGGCCTGCTGCAGCGTCGAGGTGGTGAAGGGCGGGGCCGGATTGCGCTTGGTCGGCTTCGCCTCGACCGAGAGCGCCTTGAACGTGGCGCCGTCGAGCATCGCCTTGATGCCGTCAGCCTGTTCCTGGCTCTTGATGTCGAGCTTGTCCAGCTTCTTGCCGTCGAACGTGGTGAGCCGGGCTTCGAATTTTTCATTGCGCGGCGTGCCGAGGACGGCTGCGATCAGCCAATAGTTCTCGCGCACGAAGCGTTCGATCTCCGCCTCGCGGTCGCAAACGAAACGCAGCGCCACCGACTGGACGCGGCCGGCCGAGCGGGCACCGGGCAGCTTGCGCCACAGCACCGGCGAAAGGGTGAAGCCGACGAGATAGTCGAGCGCGCGGCGGGCGAGATAGGCATCGACGAGCGGCGGGTCGATTTCGCGCGCATTGGCCATCGCGTCGAGCACGGCCTGCTTGGTGATGGAGTTGAAGGCGACGCGGCGCACAGGCTTGTCCTTCAGTACGCGCTTCTGCTTCAGAACTTCCAGTACGTGCCACGCAATCGCTTCACCCTCGCGATCCGGATCGGTGGCGAGGATGAGCCCATCGGCCTCTTTCACAGCCTTGGCAAGGTCGGACAGGCGCTTGGCCGAGGCGGAATCGACCGCCCAAGACATGGCGAAATCCTCGTCGGGCTTAACCGAGCCGTCCTTGGCCGGCAGATCGCGGACGTGGCCGAAGGAGGCCAGAACCTTGTAGTTCTTGCCCAGGTATTTGTTGATGCTTTTGACCTTGTTCGGCGACTCGACGACGACGACGTCCATGATTTCTCGTTTTTTGTTATGGCGCGGCCAACAGGAAGGCCGCGCGGCGACGTTCGGAAATTCGCCCGTGACATGGCTGTCGTTTTCCTTCCGGTCAAGGGGAAGACTGCAAATGAGGCTTATGCCACTTGTTGCAATTTGTTAGATAGGCAAAAATTCCTTGCAACCTACAATTACATAATTTAATGTCATACTACTGAGAATTGAATAAAAAAGACGACCAGCAGCAAGCCAGGATTGTATCTAAAATTGTGCAGCCGCGAGGAGGTCTTTGCACCATGCGCCCCGAGGCAATGAAGCGGCGAACCGACACGCTCGACTATCTCCAGCAAATGCTCGGCGAACTGCGAACCATGGCCGAGGCCGGGCGCTACGATATGCTCGCTTATCTCATCGAGATGGCCTACATCGAGGCGAGTGACATCATCCGTGGCCAGCGGCCTTCACGAATCCAGGGCGAGCAGGGAGACCGAACCGCCCGCGTGCCGCTCAAGCCGCCCCGCAAGATCTAGCTCCAGAAGGATCATGAACACTTGCGCCGGATGAAGGCCGGTGTGGCGAATGATTTCGTCGACACCGACCGGCACCGGCCCCAGTGCCTCGATCACGCTTGCCCGGTCGTTGTCTTGCGGTGGCGAGGTCGCGGAAAAGTCCGGCGGCTCATGCAGCGCAAGCGGCGGCGGCGAGGGCTGGCCAATGAGGGGCGCGATCTGCTCGATCACGTCGCGCGCGTCGGTCACCAGTACGGCGCCATCCTTCAGCAGCCCGTTGGTGCCGGCGGCGCGCGGATCGAGCGGCGATCCAGGTACCGCGAAAACCAAGCGCCCCATCTCGCCAGCAAGCCGCGCGCTGATCAGCGACCCGGAACGTTGTGCGGCTTCCACGACGACGAGCCCCAGCGCCAGGCCGGCGACGATGCGGTTGCGGCGCGGAAAGTCTCTTGGGCGCGGCTCCCAGCCAAACGGCATTTCGGAGATCACGGCGCCGCCGCGTTCCGCGATTTCATTGCAGAGTTCGACATTTTCCGGCGGGTAGGGTTGGTCGAGGCCGCCGGCCAGTACGGCAACCGTGCCGGTGCCGAGCGCACCCTGATGGGATGCCGTGTCGATGCCGCGCGCGAGACCTGAAATTATGGCGTAGCCGTCGCGCCCGAGATCGGCGGCCAGCATCCGCGCCATCTTTATTCCGGCGAGCGAGGCATTGCGCGCGCCGACGATCGCCACAGGGGGCAGCCTGAACACCGCGGCGGCGCCTTTTACGGCGATGAGCGGCGGCGGGTGGTCCATCCGCCTGAGATAGGGCGGATAATCAGCCTCGCCGATGGCGATGAAGCGGGCGTCCTGCTTGCGGGCAGCTTCCAGTTCGGCTTCCGCCTGAGCGACTGTCGGGATACGAACAAGGCGCTGCGCTCCACCCGACACGGTCAGTTCGGGCAATATTTCGAGCGCGGCTTCCGCCGAGCCGAAACGGTTGATCAGGTCGCGGAACGTCGCCGGGCCGACATTTTCCGTGCGGATCAGCCGCAGCCAGTTGATCCGTTGCCGGTCGCTGAGGCGGGGGGCGCCTGCGGCCGGATCGTCGGTCATCCCTTCGACCCGATACGGGATTCGGTGCCGGCCATCAGCCGCGAAATGTTGGCGCGGTGTTTGATGATGACGATCACCGTCATCACGGCGAAGACGACGGCGTAATCCTGGTAGCCCATCAAGAGCAGCGCAATGGGCGCCACCACCGCTGCGACCAAAGCGGCAAGCGAGGAGTAGCGGAAAAGCACGGCGACCGCGATCCACACCGCAGCAAAAACCAGCGCCACTTTCCACATCAATCCCGCGAGAACGCCGATATAGGTGGCGACGCCCTTGCCGCCCTTGAATCCCAACCAGACCGGAAAGAGGTGGCCGAGAAAGGCGAAGAAGCCGGCAGCAAGGGCAAAGTCCGGGCCGAACATGCCGGCGATCAGCACCGCGGCGGTGCCTTTCAGGCCATCGAGAAGCAGCGTCAGCGCGGCAAGCTTCTTGTTGCCGGTCCTGAGAACGTTGGTCGCGCCGATGTTGCCGGAGCCGATCTTGCGCACGTCGCCCAGTCCGGCGGCATGCGTGATCACCAGCCCGAACGGGATCGACCCGAGCACATAGCCGAACAGCGCGGCCACCAGATAGTTCATAATTCCCCCCGTCAGACGGAGAATACTGTGCGGCCCGCAACCATTGTTTGCAAGACCCTGCCTTGCATCCGGGCGCCCTCGAAACAGGTGTTTTTCGAGCGCGAGCGGATTTCCTTTTCGGTCACCAGCCATGGCTCGTCGAGATCGACCAGTACAAGATCGGCGGGAGCGCCGGGCTTCAACGTCCCGCCGGGCAGGCCGAACAGTTTTGCCGGTGCTGTCGACAGCACCTCAACCACCCGCAACAGCGGGAGCTCTTCATTGTGATAGAGCCGCAAGGCTGCGCCGAGCAGCGTTTCCAGCCCGATGGCGCCGGCGGCGGCGTCGGCGAAGGGCAGTCGCTTGGTGTCGACATCCTGCGGGTCGTGCGAGGACACGATGATGTCGACGGTGCCGTCCTTCAGCGCGGCGATCATCGCCAGGCGGTCGTCCTCGTTGCGCAGCGGCGGGGCCAGCCTGAAGAATGTCCGGTATTCGCCGATGTCATTTTCGTTGAGCGACAGGTTGTTGATCGACACGCCGGCGGTCACGGTGGCGCCATCGTCCTTGGCGCGGGAGACGGCGGCGGCGGAAAGCGCGGTCGAGATCTTTGCCGCGTGATAGTTACCGCCGGTCAGTCGCGCCAGCATCAGGTCGCGCTCGAGCGGTATGGCTTCCGCCTCGCGTGGAATGCCGGGCAGGCCGAGCCAGCTTGCGTAAAGCCCTTCATTCATGACGCCGGAGGACGCGAGGTCGGCATCCTCCGTCTCGTGCACGATCAGCGCGCCGAAATCGCGCGCATAGGTCAGCGCCCGCCGTATCACCAGCGGGTTGGCGATCGTGTGGCGGCCGTCGGTGAATGCGACAGCGCCGGCCTGGCGGAGCAGGCCGAACTCCGTCATCTCCTCGCCGGCGAGCCGCCTGGTGATGGCGGCAGCCGGGAATACGTTCACCGAAGCTGTTTCGCGTGCGGTACGCATCACGAACTCGACCAGCGCGATATCGTCGATCACCGGGTCGGTGTCGGGCATCATGACGATGGAGGTGACGCCGCCGGCAGCGGCCGCGTGGCTCGCCGATGCGATGGTCTCGCGATGCTCGGCGCCGGGTTCGCCAACAAAGACGCGGCCATCGACGAGGCCGGGAATGATCGCCTTGCCAGCGCAATCGACGATTTCGGCGCCTTCCGGACGGCCCTGGTTGCGCGCACCGGCCCCGGCGGCGGCAATTTTCTTACCCTCGACGATGACGGTGCCTTTTTCATCGATGCCGCGCGACGGATCGACGATCCGGGCGTTTTCGAAAACCGTTACGCTCATGCCTTGCCGCCCGCGTTGCGGCGCGGATCGAGCAGCGCCTCCATCACCGCCATGCGCACGGCGACCCCCATTTCGACCTGTTCCTGGATGACGCTCTGCGGCCCGTCGGCGATTTCCGAGGCTATCTCGACGCCACGGTTCATCGGCCCGGGATGCATGACCAGCGCATCCTCCTTGGCCGCCTTCAGCTTTTCCGCGTCGAGCCCGAAATAGCGGAAATACTCGCGCACCGAGGGCACGAAGGCGCCCGACATGCGCTCGCGCTGCAGGCGCAGCATCATGACGACGTCGGCGTCTTTCAATCCTTCGGCCATCGACCGCGCGACGATGACGCCCATCCTTTCGATGCCGGAGGGCAGCAAGGTCGACGGCGCCACCACCCGGACCTGCGCGCCGAGCGCGTTGAGCAAAATGATGTTGGAGCGCGCGACGCGCGAATGCAGGATGTCACCGCAGATCGCCACGATTAGCTTCGCCAGCGGCCCCTTGGCGCGGCGGATGGTAAGTGCGTCGAGCAGCGCCTGCGTCGGGTGCTCATGCGCGCCATCGCCGGCGTTCACCACCGAACAGCCGACCTTCTGGGCCAGCAGCGCCGCCGCGCCCGCCGACTGGTGGCGGATGATCAGAATGTCGGGCCGCATGGCGTTGAGCGTCATCGCCGTGTCGATCAGCGTTTCGCCCTTCTTTACCGACGAACTGGCCACCGACATGTTCATCACGTCGGCGCCGAGCCTTTTGCCTGCGAGCTCGAACGACGATTGCGTGCGGGTGGACGCTTCATAGAAAAGGTTGATCTGGGTGCGGCCGCGAAGCGTGGTCGTCTTCTTTTCCGACTGGCGCGAGATCGACACGGCGGCGTCCGCGCGATCGAGCAGTAGTTCGATGTCGGGGGGTAAAAGATCGCCGATGCCGAGCAGATGGCGGTGGGGGAAAAGCGGCAGGGACAAGGCTTCGATCATCTCAAGGCGCTGCTATAGGCTGCACGCCCTGCCACGGCAAGACGCGGCTTTGGAAAGCCACAATTCTTTAATCGCGCTTCCTGTATGGGCTGGGCTATAAAGCCGCCGTGGCGCTTCGGAATCGCACCGCTCGCCTTCGCGTATGAGATAAGGAATCGGCGTGACGCACGAGGTTACCAACCAGCCGCCGCTGCTTGCCGGCACCAATGCCTGGCGCGGCGACCCGCTGCTGATCCAGCTTGCCGAGGACTTTTCCGAACCGGTCCGCAAGGAACTGGACGGGCTCGGGCGTTTCGTCATGAGCAACGAGGCGCAGGAGCTGGCGCGCCTTGCCAACACCGACACGCCGAAGCTCAAGACGCATGACCGGCAGGGCCGCCGCATCGATCTGGTCGAGTTTCATCCGGCCTACCATGCGCTGATGCGGCGCTCCATCGCCAACGGTCTGCATTCCTCGGTGTGGGAGAACGGCGCTGCCGAGACCAATCGGCGCCATCAGGCCCGCGCCGCACGCTTCTATCTCACCGCCGAGCTCGAATGCGGGCACCTTTGCCCCATCACCATGACCAGCGCCTCGCTTGCCGCGCTGATGGCGAGCCCGAAGCTGTTTCGCGAATGGGCGCCGCGCGTTACCACCCGCAAATACGACCAGTCGCAGAAGCCACCGGTCGAAAAGACCGGACTGACGCTCGGCATGGGAATGACCGAGAAGCAGGGCGGCACGGATGTTCGCGCCAATTCGACGCGCGCCGAGCGTGCGGGCAACGGATTTTATCGCCTGACGGGCCACAAATGGTTCATGTCGGCGCCGATGTCCGACGCGTTCCTGGTGCTGGGTCAGGTTCCGGAGGGGCTTTCCTGTTTCCTGGTGCCGCGCATTCTGGGCGACGGGTCGGGCAACGGCTTCCGCTTCCAGCGCCTGAAGGACAAGCTCGGCAACCGCTCCAACGCATCGTCGGAGGTCGAGTTCGTCAACGCTATCGGCGAGATGGTCGGCGAACCCGGCGCCGGGGTGAAGACGATCATGGACATGGTGACGCTGACCAGGCTGGATTGCGCGGTTGCTTCCTCGGCGATCATGCGCGCCGGCCTTGCCGAAGCTGTCAACCACACCCGCTACCGTCAAGTGTTCGGCGCGCCGCTGATCGACCAGCCGCTGATGCAGCGGGTGCTGGCCGACATGGCGCTTGATGTCGCCGCGGCCACGGCCCTGTCCTTCCGGCTTGCCCGGTCGTTCGACGAGGCTGCCGCCAGCCGGGGCGAGGCGGCTTTTGCCCGCGCCATGACCCCGGTGGTGAAGTACTGGGTCTGCAAGATCGCGCCGCCGCTGCTCTACGAGGCGATGGAATGCCTGGGTGGCAACGGTTACGTCGAAGAGGCTCCGCTTGCCCGCTTTTATCGCGAGGCGCCGGTCAATGCGATCTGGGAAGGCTCAGGCAATGTGATGGCGCTCGACGTGCTGCGCGTGCTCGGCCGCGGCCCGGCGCTGTTCGATGAGGTTCTCGCCGGTATCGAGCGCGATCTCGGGCCGGCCGGGCAGGGCACGATCGGCGTGCTGCGTGCAGCGATGCAGGTGGCCTCGTCCGACGAAGGTTCGGCCCGTATCCTGACCGAGCAGCTGGCGCTGGCTGCCGCTGCAGCCGAATTGCGGCGGCTGGGGGCAGGGCGCATTGCCGATGCCTTCATCGAAACCCGCCTGGCCGGCCAGTGGCGCGGCACCTACGGAATGCTCGATGCGCGTCATGATGCGCGGCTGATTGTCGATACGCTTTATCCCGCGCTCAACTGAGCCACTTCGGGCAAGGCTGTTTTCTGCTGGGCTCTTGGATCGCTTGTCATCGCGTGTAGGCGTTGTTATCTTTACGTCTACACAGGAGTGTGGTCATGCCGCTCAACATTCGTAGCGAAGAGGTGAATGAGCTCGCCGAAAGGCTTGCCGCACGCAAGCAGTTGAACAAGACGGCGGCCGTCAAGCTGGCGCTGGAAAACGAACTGCGCCGTGCCGAAGAAGCGATCCCCCTTTGGGAGCGCCTGCGACCATTGCGCGAAAAGGTCGCCGCCTATCCCGATACCGGGCTTGCAGCGGACAAGGCATTTTTTGACGATCTCGCCGGTGACTACTGATGTTTGTAGATGCGTCGGCGATCATTGCCATCATGACAGATGAGCCGGAGGCGGAGAGCCTCGCGGCGTTGCTTGATGGGGCTCGCATTCCAGGCTCGGTCACATCGGTGGTGGCCGCGTGGGAGGCAGCGGTCGGCCTGTTCCGCAAGAAACGCATCCCGATGGCCGAAGCTGCGGCGCGGGTGCAGGAGTTTCTCGCGACAGCCGAAATTCGGGTGCTGCCCGTTTCGACTGATGAGTTGAGCGCTGCGCTGCAGGCTTTCGATCGCTATGGGCGACACCGCTACCCGGACGCCGACCGCAACAACGCGCTCAATCTTGCCGATTGTTTTCACTATGCAGCCGCGAAATCCAACGGGGTGCCGATCCTGACCAAGGATGCGGGTTTTGCGCTGACCGATATCGCAACCGCAGGCGCCAGAACTGCTTGAACGAAGCGCGGATGCGCGGCTGATCGTCTATACGCTTTATCCCGCGCTCAACTGAGCGGTTATGGCCAACACCGCAGGAATCGTCAGGAAGGAAAGGGCGGTCTGCAGCGTCGTCACCGCCGCATAAAGCTCCGCGTCACCGCCGAGCTGACGCGCCAGCAGATAACCGTTCATCGCAGTCGGAACCGCCCCGCATAGCGCGAGGTAACTCAACTGGACGCCGGTGACGCCGAACGCCATGGCCACCCCGACCAGCAGCGCCGGGAATAAAGCAAGCTTGAGCACCGTCGGCAGCCAGATCGCGAACCGAAGCCGCACCAGATCGCCGGGCTTGAGGCTGGCGCCGATGGCGATGAGCCCCATGCCGAGCGCTGCCCGGCCGGCAAGATCGATCGTCTCGTTGAGCGGCGCGTAGAGGCCGAACGGCATGGCGCGCATGACGATTGCCGCGAGCATCGCCAGAATCAGCGGATTTGTTGCAATGTTCCAGCCGACCTGGCGCCAGTTTGCCGATCGGTCGGCAAAACGCGTGACGACGTATGTCGATGCAATGTTGAGCGGAATGATGATGACCAGCATCACCAGCGCCACCACCGCCATTCCCGCCGGCAGGAAAATTTTCTGGGCCACCGCCAGTGCGATGAAGCTGTTCCAGCGCACCGTCGTCTGAAAGACCGACGAGAACTCGCGTTCCCGCACCAGCCCGGTTCGCGCCAAGAGCGGCCACAGCGCGTAGGTGAGGGCACACATCAGCGCCACCGAGACCAGCAGCGCCGCCATCATTTCGTCGAGCTGCAGCCCGGTGAAATCGGCGTTCACGATGGTGACGAACAGAAGCGCCGGGTAGAGGAACCAGTAGCCCAGCTGGTCGAGACCCGGCCATGCCGCGGGAATGATCAGCGGCAACCGGCGCAGCAGATTGCCGGCAAGAATCAGCAGGAAGATCGGCAGGATGCTTTCGAAGATCGGGAGCATGGGTCCGCATGGCCATTGGTACGCATGCGACCGCTTAGGTTGCGATTCGTGCGCTGTAAACCGCCCACCGGTCGCTTCCTGTCGACCCAGCGTCCTTTCTGTGCACAAGGCTTTCGAAAATTAACCTTAACGAATGGTTTCATTTGCCGAGGTGCCTCGAGCGCCCCAATGTCTTTTCTCAAAGGCAAGGGATTCCATGCGCCACGCTCTCACGTCCTTCCCGGCTTTTCACTGGCTGGTCATTTTCGCGCTCGACCTTGCCGGCGACAATTCCGGCGAGAGTCGCTGACATGCGCTATCTGATTGCCCTGTGGGTCGCGCCGCTGGCTCTCTTCTGGGGCTGGTATTTCCTGTCGCTCAACGACATCAATTTCGGCTATGTAATGCTCAGCCGCCAGCTGCACGATCTGGTTTTCCAGCTCTATGGCGAGATGCTCGGCATCGATCCCGCCACGATTCCCGGCCTGCTGGCCAAGGCCTGCGTATTCGACACGTTCCTGGTTGGATGCCTGATCGCCTTCCGCCGGCGCAAGGCGATTGCCGCCTGGCTGCGCGCGCAACGGGAGCACTATTCCGGCGAGCGCGCCCCGCGCATCACCTGAAGACGGTCGAGCACCCCCTGCAGGATGAAGGCGGCCGCGGCCGAATCGATCTTGCCGGCGCGTTTCTTCCTGGAAAAATCCATCTCGATGAGCGTCCGTTCGGCCGCCACGGTCGACAGCCGCTCGTCCCAGAACAAAAATGGCAGATCGGTCATTTTGGCGATGTTGCGCACGAAGGCGCGCGACGCCTGGGCGCGGGGGCCTTCGCTCCCGTCCATGTTGACCGGCAGGCCGATCGCCACGGCGCCGGTATTTTCCCCGGCAAGCAGCGACAACAGTGCGGCCGCGTCCAGCGAAAACTTCTTGCGCATGATGACCGGCCGGGGGTGCGCGAAAGACAGGCCCCGGTCGGAGACCGCGACGCCGATCGTCTTGTCGCCGAGATCGAGGCCGGCAAGCGTCTTGCCGCCCGCCAGATGACCGGGCAATTCTTCGATGCTGACGATGGCCAAATGAACGGCCTTCCCTTTTGACTTGACTGCCTGGCGTTCTATCCTTCGATGGACAGAAAATCGAGGAGACCGTTTCGATGAAGATCACCTGGTACGGGCATTCCGCATTCCGCGTCGATGCGGGTGGCGCCAAAATCCTGATCGACCCCTACCTCACCGACAACCCGTCATGGGGAAAACCCTGGGAGGGACCGGCCGAGGGTGTGACACACGTGCTCCTCACCCACGGTCATGGCGACCATGTCGGCAATGCCGCCGACATACTAAAGAAGACCGGCGCCATGCTGGTCGCCAATTTCGAGGTCTGCATGTACCTGGTCGGCCAGGGCGTCAGCGACAAGAAGATCAACCCGGGCAATACCGGCGGCACGGTCGATTGCGGCGGTTTCACCACGACTTTCGTCCAGGCCCAGCACTCTTCGTCCATGGCCGGCGACGGCGGCTCCAATGTCTATCTCGGCAACCCGCTGGGGCTGGTGCTGCATTTCCCCAACGACAAGACACTTTATCATATGGGCGACACCGACATCTTCTCCGACATGGCGCTGATTAACGAACTGCACGAGCCGAAGATCGGCCTCGTGCCCATCGGCGACCGCTTCACCATGGGTGGCGCGGTGGCAGCTCTTGCCTGCCGCCGCTTCTTCAAATTCGAGACCGTGTTGCCTTGCCACTATGGCACGTTCGGCATCATCGACCAGAACGCCGACAAGTTTGTCGCGGGAATGGAAGGCTCGGGTGTCGATGTCAAGGTGCCGAAGGTTGGCGGAAGTGTCGATCTATGATGCCGGAAGATCCATTAATTTCATTGTTTTGAAGCTGGTTGTTGCTGCGTCGGCGCCGGGGGTGAGGCCGATCCGGCCGAAGTGAGCGCCTGCGGCCAAACAGGGTCGCAGGCGCGGTCATTTTCCTTGAGGACGCCGTGCCGTCGATGAGGCGCAGGCCGTCATCCATGTTGCGCTGTCGCCGCCACGCCGGTATAGCGCGATCTTCAATTTCCGGAGCAATCCATGTCTGTCGATATCGCCACCGTAAAGCGCGTCGCGCACCTTGCCCGCATCGCCGTCTCCGAAGAGGACGCCGAACGCATGACCGGCGAGTTGAACGTCATCCTGGGCTTCGTCGAGCAATTGAACGAAGTCGACGTTTCCGGTGTCGAGCCGATGACCTCCGTCATCCCGATGGACATGAAGAAGCGGCAGGATGCCGTCACCGACGGCGACAAGCCGAGCGATATCGTCGCCAACGCTCCGGCCACCCAGGAGAACTTCTTCCTCGTGCCGAAAGTGGTGGAGTAGGCCGTGACTGTCGCAATAGCGATCGAAAGCCCCTTGCAGGACGATGTGCGCACGATGGTGGCTGCGCTGAACGCGCATATGATCCCGTTGACGCCGCGAGAGTTCCAGTTCCAGCTCACGGTCGAACAGATGGCCGAGCCTGCGGTGACCCTGTTTGTGGCGCGCGGTCCCGACGGGCGTCCCGTCGGCATGGGCGCACTTAAAGACCACGGCGACGGGATTGGCGAGGTCAAGCGCATGTTCACCTTGCCCGAGGTGCGCGGCCAGCGTGTCGGATCCCAGTTGTTGCAGTCGATCGAGGCGCTTGCACGCGACAAGGGCGTCACGAGGCTGGTCCTCGAAACGGGCGAGGCTGCGGGCTTCGAGCCGGCCTACCGCGTCTATGAACGCGGCGGGTTCGAGGTCTGCGGCGCCGTGCTCGACTATCCCGATTCCGGTTATTCCCGCTTTTATGAAAAGAAACTCGCCTGATGACCGACCTCACCAATCTGACGATTTCGGAAGCGCGCACCAAGCTGCGTGCAAAAGAGATTACCGCGGCTGAACTCACCGATGCCTATCTCTGCGCGATCGACAGCGCCAACGGGTCGCTGAACGCCTATGTCGCGGTGACGCATGACCAAGCCCGCGCCATGGCAAAGGCTTCCGACGAGCGTCTTGCCAACAATTCCGGCGGCGCACTGGAAGGCATTCCGCTCGGTATCAAGGACCTCTTCGGGACCGAAGGCGTGCACACCCAGGCCTGCAGCCATGTGCTCGACGGCTTCAAGCCGCGTTACGAATCGACGGTCACCGCCAATCTGTGGGCCGACGGCGCGGTGATGCTTGGCAAGCTCAACATGGATGAGTTCGCCATGGGCTCGTCCAACGAGACATCCTACTACGGCCCGGTCATCAATCCGTGGCGGCGCTCGCGCGCGACCACCATCGTGCGGCCCGTCACCCATACGGGCGATGCGGCCTTCGTCTCCGATGGCGGCGTTCGCACCGAACGCACGCTGGACAATATGCAACTCGTGCCCGGCGGTTCTTCCGGCGGCTCGGCGGCGGCGGTTTCGGCTTTCCTGTGCGCCGGCGCCACGGCGACCGATACCGGCGGGTCGATTCGCCAGCCGGCGGCTTTCACCGGCACGGTCGGCATCAAGCCGACCTACGGCCGCTGCTCGCGCTGGGGCATTGTTGCGTTCGCCTCGTCGCTCGACCAGGCCGGACCGATCACCCGCGACGTGCGCGACAGCGCCATCATGTTGAAGTCGATGGCTTCGGTCGATGCAAAAGACACCACCTCGGTCGACCGTCCGGTGCCGGATTACGAAGCCGCCTTGGGACAGTCGATCCGTGGCATGAAGGTCGGCATCCCCAGGGAATATCGTGTCGACGGCATGCCGGACGATATCGAGGCGCTGTGGCAGAAAGGCATTGCCTGGCTGAAGGATGCCGGCGCTGAAATCGTCGACATCTCGCTGCCGCATACGAAATACGCGTTGCCGGCCTACTACATCGTGGCGCCGGCGGAAGCCTCGTCCAACCTCGCCCGCTACGATGGCGTCCGCTACGGCCTGCGCGTGCCCGGCAAGGACATCATCGACATGTATGAAAAGACCCGCGCCGCCGGATTCGGCCGCGAGGTCAAGCGCCGTATCATGATCGGCACGTACGTGCTCTCCGCCGGCTACTACGACGCCTACTATCTGCAGGCGCAGAAGGTGCGCACCCTGATCAAGCGCGACTTCGAGCAGGTATTCGCCGCCGGCGTCGATACCATCCTGACGCCGGCGACCCCCTCGGCCGCCTTCGGCGTCGCCGACGAGGACATGGCCGCGGATCCCGTCAAAATGTACCTCAACGACATTTTCACGGTGACGGTGAACATGGCCGGCCTGCCGGGCATCGCCGTGCCGGCCGGGCTCGACGAAAAGGGTCTGCCGCTCGGCTTGCAGCTCATCGGCCGTCCCTTCGACGAGGAGACCCTGTACCGCGCCGGCCATGTGATCGAACAGGCTGCCGGCCGCTTCGCGCCGCAGAAGTGGTGGTAGAACTGTTGTGCCCTACGATGCGCGCGAGATTGCGAATTTCTTTGTAGACCGAGCAGGTGAGACCGGCTTGCCGCTCACTCACTTAAGCCTTCAGAAGATTCTTTTTTTTGCGCATGCGTGGCACTTAGCAAAATATAACGCCCCATTAATTGGTCAACGCTTTGAAGCTTGGAAGCATGGTCCGGTTGTTCGGGTGGTTTATGATCAATTGAAGGTTTATAAGGATAAAGAAATATCCAGTAGATTAACGAAGATTGATGTAACAACTGGCATTATGTCTTTTGCAAGATATGATTTAAACTCAAATTTGATGAAGTTTTTAGAAAATATATTCGACTATTACGCAAAGTTTGATGCTGGAAAGCTCGTTGACCTGACTCACGAAGAGGCCGGGCCGTGGGAAAAGGTGTGGAAAAGTGGCTTGGATGGCGCGGTTGTAGGCATGTACATCCCCGATGAATCAATTAGGTTATGGATTCTACGCGAGGGAGGACGCGGAAGCTTAATACGCCATTGAGCGGAGGAGTTTGAATGCGGCATGCCCCCTCGGTACCGGAAATAGTTCGCGTAGATACGTCATCTCTCAACAGTGCAGTCGCGCATCTAATTTCGGCTTTAGAGCCGACAGGTGGCAATTTTAACTACCTGGATGGAACCAAGAGAGTTCGTAGTGCTCACAAAGGTCTACATGATCTGAAAGCATTGATGTCGGCCTCGCCGTCTCGTGCAAAGATGGTTGGGCATGCTCACAATATGGATGTTGTCAGGCTTGCTGCTCCCAATGCATTCGGCCGAAAAACCTCTGTTTTCAATCTGCCTCCGCGTAAGCTTCCTTATGGTGGGGATAGGCTCGCCTCTTACAGACTTCCGTTCTTCTTTGTAGAGGAGGGGTCTGTGAAAGGTTATTTTCTACAACCCAGGAAGAATACTCATTTTACGACAGAGCAATATGGACTTATGGCAACTGTTGTAAAACGAAATTTGCTCGATACAGAGTTCTACGGCGAGCGTGTAGAATTTGAGGTGGTCGACGTATCACGAAAGGTAAACGACAACGAGCGTAGCTTGTCTGTTTATACACTGTCGGAGCTTCAACTTTGGTCTGAAGCCGATGTTGCTCAACATTTTCGTGTTGTTGCGGCTGCGCTGAATATAATAGAAGATGAGCAGCTTGTTAAGAAAGTAAGGAGGCCGCTACGTGACAAGGAACTGCCTCTCTTCGACTAAATTTCATTCATGTTTTTCTACCTCTCGAAAATTTTCTGGTTTTTCGCCCAGCCGCTGAATTTTTCGATTTTCCTGGTCATCGCGAGTTTGCTGGCGGTCTTTTTCGGCCGCCGGCGTCTCGCGCTGACAAGCCTGTCGGCGGCGTTCCTTATCCTCGCCCTCTCGGCATGGACGTCGCTTGCCCCGCTCCTGATGCATCCGCTCGAAGACCGATTTCCGCGCCCTGCGAGCCTTCCGGAAAAGGTTGACGGCATCGTCGTGCTTGGCGGCGGCTTCGAGGGAGCCGTCAACCTTGCCCGCGGCGGCTACGAACTGAACGGTTCCGGCGATCGCTTTGTCGAGACAGCCGTGCTGGCGCGGCGTTTCCCCGATGCGAAAATTCTGATCTCGGGAGGAACCGGCTCGATGCTGCTGGAGGGTGAGGAGGATGCAAACACCGCGTTCCGCTTGCTTGTAGCACTCGGTGTGGCGCCGGAGCGGCTGATCCTCGAAAGCAAGTCCCGCAACACCGCCGAGAATGCACAGTTCTCGAAGGAACTCGTCAATCCGCAAGCCGGCGAAACGTGGCTGCTGGTCACCTCGGCCTTCCACATGCCGCGCTCGGTCGGGCTGTTCCGCAAGGTGGATTTCCCGGTAATTCCGTGGCCGACAGACTATCGCACCACAGGCAGGGAGGGCGTCGCCCTGTTCACCGACAACCAAACCGACGCCCTGCAGAACACCACATTGGCGATCCGCGAATGGATGGGCCTTGTAGCCTATTGGTTGTCGGGCCGCATCGATACGCCGCTGCCGGGACCGGTTTGAGCCGGAGCTTGCGCCAGCACCGCGGCGCGCGCGGCTGAAAAGAACTGCCGGCGTATCAGGACAGCCAAAAGCAGCAGCGTGGTCAACGCGAAGACGCCGGCGTTCACGAACCAACCGAGATAGGCAATGGAGAAGAAGATGCCTTGCAAGCCGGCGGCGAAATGCTTGCCGGCCAGGATGTTCATCTTGGCCGCTCGCACGACCGCCGCTTCCGTCTCGGCGTCGTTTGTCGCCTCGTCACGCGTCACCGGCACCGCGCCGATCAGGATCGAGCAGTAGTTGAACAGCCGGTAAGACCAGCCGAACTTGAAAAACGCATGAGCAAGCAGGACGACCAGGCCCAGCACCTTGGTTTCGAACAGGCCTCGCGACGTCGAGCCGATGTAGGGCATGTCGGAAAGCACTGTAAGAACCCGCTCGCTCGCACCAAGCAGCGCAAAGCAGCCGCCGATGGCGAAAATCGAGCTGGAGGCGAAGAATGCCGTACCCTGCTGCAGCCCGATCATGATCGATGTGTCGATCATGCGCAGCTCGCGCCGCGCCATCGTGCGCATCCAGGCCTCGCGCTGGGCATTCATCGCTGTCGTCAGCGATACGCGGCTGAACAATTTGCCGTCGGCGGCCAGCGCAAAAAACGCCCATACCAGGAGAAAGAAGGCGAGAGCCGCCAGGTCGTTGCCGGAGAGAATGAAAGAATCGCCCATCAGGCGATTTTATCACAGGCCGCCACGGCGCAGCAGGCACCGGAAAGGCGCTACATCTTGAGTGCGTGCATTCGCACGGCACTGATCCCATATCGTGGTTTCCCGCTGCCGGAAGGATTTCCTTTGACTTCAGGCAGTGGCCATGTCGTTTGCAGCGCACCGGAAGTCGGCCCGCGCGAAGCGGCCAGGTCCGAAATGACGGAAACATCACTTAAAATGCGATACCGTGCGCCAATCCACGGTCCGGAGCTTGCAGCGCGTGTTCCTTTCGGTCTTCGACCTGTTCAAAATCGGCATCGGGCCGTCGAGCTCCCATACGATGGGCCCGATGACGGCCGCCTCTCGCTTCCTCGCAGAAGTCGCCGGGGATGACTGGCCGCGCCCGGCCGGCGTCAAGGTCGACAGGCTGGGCGCTAGCCTGCATGGTTCGCTCGCCTATACCGGCGTCGGCCACGGCACCGACCGCGCTGTCATCCTGGGCCTGACCGGCGAGACGCCCATAACCGTCGATCCCGACAAGGCCGATGCACAGGTGGAAAAGGTCAAGGCCGAGAAACGGGTCTCGCCGCCAGGCCACCCCGGTTACAATTTCGATCCTGCGGTCGACCTCGTGCTCGACAAGAAGACGCCGCTGCTGGGCCACGCCAATGGCATGGCGTTTTATGCCTACGATGCCGCCGGCCGGCTGCTGCTAAAGCGCATCTATTATTCGATCGGTGGCGGTTTCGTCGTTTCGGAGGAAGAGTTGCAGCGCATGAAAACCCGCGGATCGGTGACGACCGAGGGCAAGAAGGTCCCGTATCCATTCAAGAACGCCGTCGAGATGCTGCGCATGGCAGACAAGAGCGGCCTTTCGATCGCCGAAATGAAACGGATCAACGAAGAAACCCACATGACGCGCGAGGAGCTCGACCAGGGGCTTGACCATATTTGGAGCGCGATGAAGGGCTGCATCGATCGCGGGCTGTCGCAGGACGGCATCATGCCGGGCGGCCTGAAGGTTCGCCGCCGCGCCCGCCAGTTGCATGACAAGCTTCAGGAACAATGGCAGCAGAACAGGCCGAACCCGCTGCTGGCCAACGACTGGCTGTCGATCTACGCGATGGCGGTCAACGAGGAAAACGCCGCCGGCGGCCGCGTCGTCACCGCACCGACCAATGGCGCGGCCGGAACGCTGCCTGCCGTGCTTCGCTACTGGCTGCATTTCCACCCCGAGGCCGACCAGGCGGGCATCCGCGACTTTCTGCTAACGGCCGCCGCCGTCGGCGGCATCATCAAGACCAATGCCTCGATCTCCGGCGCTGAAGTTGGCTGCCAGGGCGAGGTGGGTTCGGCATCGGCGATGGCCGCGGCCGGCCTCTGCGCGGTGATGGGTGGCACACCGGAACAGGTCGAAAACGCGGCCGAGATCGCACTGGAACACCATCTTGGCATGACCTGCGACCCGGTCGGCGGGCTCGTGCAGGTGCCGTGCATCGAGCGCAACGCGCTGGGCGCGGTGAAGGCGGTTACCGCCGCATCCCTCGCCATCAAGGGCGACGGCAAGCATTTCGTGCCGCTCGATGCGGCAATAGAGACGATGCGCCAGACCGGCGTCGACATGAACGAGAAGTACAAGGAAACCAGCCAGGGCGGCCTGGCGGTCAACGTCGTCGAGTGTTGATTTCCTTGTCTCTGGTACCATTTTGTGGTACTGAATGAGGATGAGCCTCAAGCGCAGGCACCGGATCACACTCGCACAATTGTTCTCTCGTCCGGTGAGCGGGTCAATCCGGTGGGCCGACATAGAGGCCCTTTTCGTCGCTTTAGGAGCTGACGTTAGCGAGCGTGAGGGTTCGCGTGTTGGTGTTTTCCTGTTCGGGGAAGTGCGGGTGTTTCACCGTCCCCACCCGTCCCCGGACACAGACAAGGGTGCGGTTGCAAGCATCAGAAAATGGCTGGAGGGCCATGGAGTGAAGCCATGAAGAATGTCATTGACGTTGAAGGCCACAAGGCGGTTCTTACATTCGATCCCGAACTCGGGATGATCAGGGGCGAGTTTCTGGGCCTTGCCGGCGGTGCCGATTTTTATGCTGTGAGCGTCGAAGGATTGCTTGTCGAGGGACGCAAATCCCTTCAAGTCTTTCTCGATTTGTGTGCCGAAAAGGGTGTCGAACCGTTTCGCGAATTCTCCGGCAGGTTCAATGTGCGCCTCGATCCAAAAACCCATGAAGCGGCTGTGATTGCCGCTGCCGCGGAAAACAAGAGCTTGAACGAATGGGTGGCAGAGGTGATCGAGACCGCTGCCCAGGCAGCCTGATTGCAGCCTGTGGAGAAACTGCTTCTCAGTTGACCTCGGCCCTGGCCGCGCTAATGCTCATTGAATGGCCCTGAACCTCATCAAACTGTGCGTCGGCTGCGACAGCGTCGAAGACCTGGAAGAGTGGATCGCCTTCCGGCTAGACGAGCGCAAGCGCGCCGGCGAGCCGGTCGAGCAATGGCACACCACACGTATGGTGCCGACCCGCGCGGCGGAACTCACCGACGGTGGCTCGCTCTATTGGGTCATCAAGGGCAGCGTGCAGTGCCGCCAGCGGCTGGTCGATATCCGCCCTTTCGTCGACGGCGAGGGCATCTCGCGCTGCCATCTCGTGCTGGACCCGGTGGTCATGCGCACCGAGTGGCAGCCGCGCCGTCCCTTCCAGGGCTGGCGTTACCTAAAGCCCAATGAGGCGCCCGCCGATCTCGGCCAGGGCCGCACGGGTTGGGCCGAAATGCCGCCCAAGCTGCGGCAAGAACTGGCCGAACTCGGGCTTCTCTGAGCACGCTGGCCGCCTGGCCGCTGGGTCTTCCGCAGGACGGGCTTGCAAGCATCCGCAAGACGCCACATGTTGAAGTGGATGAGCGACAAGAAGCCGCCCGCGCCCCTCGAAACCGACAAGCCGCCGGCAACGCAAAAATCCGGCGCCAGCGAGATTGATGCGTTCCTGCGCCAGGCGCGCGCGATGGCGCCTTTGTCGGGCAACGGTTCGGGCCGCCTGGTGCTGGCGCTCGACGCCACGATGAGCCGGCAGCCGACCTGGGATCTCGCCTGCAAGCTCCAGGCCGAAATGTTCGACGCCGTCGCCAAGGCCGGGTCGCTGAAAGTCCAGCTGGTCTATTTCCGTGGGTTTGGCGAGTGCCGGGCATCGAAATTCGTCAGCGACACCGCCGCGCTGAAGGAGTTGATGGTTCGCATCGACTGCCGCGGCGGCAACACCCAGATCGGCAAAGTGTTTTCCCACGCCCTCGCCGAAACCGGGCGGGAAAAGATAAATGCGCTCATCTACATCGGCGACGCGATGGAGGAGCCAATCGACGACCTTGCCGAGAAAGCCGGAAACCTCGGCCTGCGCGGCGTTCCGGTCTTCCTGTTCCAAGAAGGCCGTGACGCCATCGCCGAACATGCGTTCAAGGAATTCGCCCGCCTGTCGAAGGGTGCGTGGTTCCGTTTCGACCGCAATTCGGCGGCCGCACTTGCGAAACTTCTTTCGGCGGTTGCCGTTTTCGCGACCGGCGGGCTCAAGGCGCTGGAGGCGCGCGGCCGTCCCGAAGACCATATGATGATCGAGCACCTCAAGGGTGGCAGGGCAGGATGACCGTCGTCTTCTACAGCCTGGCCGGGCTTCTCGCGGTCCTGCTCGTCGGCACGGCCTTTCTCCGCAGCAACCCCGCGCGGCTGGCCGAGACGCTGCGCATCAGCGGGCCGCTACTGCTGGCGATCGCTGGAGGGTTGCTGGTGATTACCGGCCGGGCAGGGATTGGCGGCATGCTTTTGTCCGGGGCGGCTGCCTGGTACGCCTCGAACAAGGTGCGCCGGACGGCGCAGAAGACACCGGGCAAGCGCTCGACCGTCAGAACAGCGGTGCTTGAGATGGAACTCGACCACGATACGGGTGGGCTGGAAGGGCTGGTTCTTGCGGGCCGTTACGAGGGCCGTGCGCTCGGCGCCATGTCAAAGGAGCAGCTGATCGAATTGCTGCGGGAACTGTCGTCGGATTCAGAGAGCAGGCAGCTACTGGAGACCTATCTTGACGGCCGGTTTCCCGTCTGGCGAGAAGACGCGAAGGCGAATGACGGCGACCGGCAACGTGTTGCGCCAGGTTCGGGCGCCATGACTAAGGAGGAGGCCTACGAGATCCTTGGTCTTGAAACGGGCGCCAGTGCGGCGGATGTCCGCAAGGCGCATCGCCGCCTGATGCAGCGCCTGCACCCCGATCTCGGCGGCTCCTCTTTCCTGGCGACGCGTATCAACGAAGCCAAGGACGTCCTTCTCTCTGATCACCACTAACTCTCCTTCGACTGACTACACTTCCCGGAGGTCGATCGGCCTGACTTATTGCTGAACCGCGTAGCAGGAGATCTTCTTCTTCTTCAGCGCGGCGCATGCGTCCCATGCGGCGGTCTTCGAACCGAAGCCGCCGAACCGGGCACGGTAGTAGGTGGTACCGTCCTTCACATAAGGAACCGTGAAGGGCGACGCGGAGGCAACAGCCTTGGGGGCCTGCTTGGTCGTCTTGGCGAGGAAGCCCTGCGCTTCGGCTTCGCTCGGCGAGGAGGCGACCTGCACGGCCCACCCTTCCGGCGCGGTGGACGAGGTGCTGATGGGGTCGACGGTCACCTCGGCCTGCGGGCGCGGCGCGGCTTTCGGCTGGGGCGCGGGCTCCACGGCGGCATAGGCCTGCACGATCGGCGCGGTCGTCTCCTCGATCACGGTTTCTTGGGCGGCCATCTGCTGGCTCTCGGCTTCCTGAACCTCTTCCTCGCTGAGCGCCACGATCACATCGGGACGGGCCTCAGGCGTCGGCGCCTTGCGCTTCGGCAAGATGGCGGATGCGAGCGCGGCGATCGGCGAATCTCCGCCCCTGGCGATCAATGGGCCGCCGCCGCGGGTCGAGGCCTTCGGCAGGTATTTCTTGATCAACTCGGCCATCCGCGCATCGCGGGAGCGGCCCGACTGGCCGCCCATCACGACGGCGACGATGCGGCGGTCGCCGTCCGATACCGAAGACACCAGGTTGAAACCGGATGCGCGGGTATAGCCGGTCTTGATGCCGTCGACGCCGGCGACACGGCCAAGCAGGCGATTGTGGTTGGCAATGCGTGTCTTGCCGTAGGTGAAGGAGCGGACCGAGAATACCTTGTAGTATTGCGGAAAATGCTCGCGCAGCGCGATGCCGAGCACCGACATGTCGCGCGCCGTTGTCTTCTGCGCGGCGTCGGGCAGGCCGTGGGCGTTCTGGAAAGTGGTGCCGCTCATGCCGAGGCGACGCGCCTTAGCCGTCATCATGCGCGCGAAGTTCTGGCGCGATCCGCCGATCAGTTCAGCCAGCGCGGTCGCAGAATCGTTGGCCGAGCGGGTCACCAGCGAATAGATCGCGGTCTCGACGGTCACCGAGTTTCCGGCCTTCACACCGAGCTTGGTCGGCGCCTCGGCCGCCGCCTGCGCGGAGAAGGGCACGCGGCTCGACATCGATAGCTTGCCGGAGTTGAGCGCCTCGAACACCAGGTAGAGCGTCATCATCTTGGTCAGCGAGGCGGGATAGCGAGGCGCGTCCGCATTCTCGGAAAACAGCGTCTTGCCGGTGTTGGCGTCGACCACGATCGCCGCGGATTTCGCCGCGCTCGCACCGGTCGCGGCGCAAAGTGTCATCGCGACGGCCACGATGCCGGCCAGAATTGATTTGAAAGGGGATACCGGAAAGGTCGAAAAGCCTGCCCACGCCTGACGCACTGTTATTTCCTTTGAATTTTACTGCACCCGGAGGCGGCAAAGGTTCCCTGCCTCGCATTCGGACAAACCCTAAGCGAACGACGTTACCAATCCGTTTATGGTAACCGCCGCGTTCATAAATTTGTTCGGTCTTTAGGCGCAATTTACTCAAAATCCGGCGTCTTGCGCCGCGGATGCCGGGGGCGTCGCCATCCTCGATCACGATTTCGGCATTGACTTTTTGTGCAGCGCACAATAGAAAAATTGCATTGCACAATGGCGTGCTCATCATCCCACTTTTTGAAAAGGGACATGCACATGACGCAGACGTTCGAAGATGCCGGCAAATTCGGCAAGGAATTCATGGACAACGGCCTGAAGAGCTTCGCTTCGCTGTCGAAGGGTTTCCAGGCGATCGCCGTCGAGGCGACCGAGTACACCAAGAAGTCCTTCGAGACCGGCAGCGCCGCGCTCGAGAAGCTGGTCGCCGCCAAGTCGCTGGAAAAGGCGATCGAAGTGCAGACCGACTACGCGAAGACGGCCTATGAGGCCTTCGTAGCCCAGGCGACCAAGATCGGCGAACTCTACGCCGAAGTCGCCAAGGACGCCTACAAGCCGTTCGAATCGATTGTCGCCAAGGCGAAGTAATTTTCCAAAAATGGCGGGGGTGCGGGTCTTTTGATCCGCAAGCCAACCCGGCTGCGTTGCGCAGCCGGGTTTTTTCATGCCTTGAATCGCTGTGTTGTTCACGATTGTGCCAAAACACGCGCTTTGCCAAACGCTTCATATTGTCAGCGCTAAAGAAGGCCTTAAAATCCCTTGGTGAGTTCCCTACATGCGCAACTCATCAGGTTGCGACGAGAGGAAGGAAAAGCTTGATCGTTGGTGGGGATGCCATGCACCAGGGCGCGGCACGAATGCAGAATGGCGATGAAGGCGGCAACGGCCCAGGCCGCGGCACCGCAGTCATCACGCGCACCAAACCGAAAACCAAGAAGCCAAGCCTTTATCGCGTTCTCATCCTCAACGACGACTACACGCCTATGGAGTTTGTGGTTCACGTGCTGGAACGCTTTTTCCAGAAGGACCGCGAGGCTGCGACCCGCATCATGCTCCATGTCCACAATCACGGAGTGGGCGAATGCGGGGTCTATACATTCGAAGTGGCCGAGACCAAAGTGTCCCAGGTCATGGATTTTGCCCGTCAGCACCAGCATCCGCTGCAATGCGTGATGGAAAAGAAGTGAGGTAAAATGCCGGCTTTCTCGCAAGGCTTGGAAAAGGCGCTGCATCAGGCGCTTACCCTTGCCAATGAGCGTCACCATGAATACGCAACGCTCGAACATCTGCTCCTGGCCCTCATCGACGACAGCGACGCCGCCGCCGTCATGCGCGCCTGCAATGTCGATCTCGACGAACTCAAGCAAACTGTGCTCACCTACATCGACACGGAACTCGACAACCTCGTCACCGGCTACGACGAGGATTCCAAACCCACCGCCGGCTTCCAGCGCGTCATCCAGCGCGCCGTGATCCACGTCCAGTCTTCCGGCCGCGAGGAAGTATCCGGCGCCAACGTGCTCGTTGCCATCTTCGCAGAGCGCGAAAGCCATGCCGCCTATTTCCTACAGGAACAGCAGATGACCCGCTACGACGCGGTCAACTACATCTCGCACGGCATAGCCAAGCGCCCCGGCGCCAGCGAAACGCGAGCGCCGCGCGGCGCCGAGGAAGACCAGCCCGGTTCTTCCGGTGGCGATTCCTCGGAAGAGGGCGGCAAGAAGAAGCAGCAGCAGGACGCATTGACCGCCTATTGCGTCGACCTCAACAAAAAGGCCAAGGCCGGCCGCATCGATCCGCTGATCGGTCGCGAGCCTGAGATCAACCGCACCATCCAGGTGTTGTGCCGCCGCTCCAAGAACAACCCGCTCTATGTCGGCGATCCCGGCGTCGGCAAGACGGCGATCGCCGAGGGCCTGGCAAAGCGCATCGTCGAGGGCGAGGTGCCGGAAGTGCTGGCAAACGCCACCATCTTTGCGCTCGACATGGGCACGCTTCTGGCCGGCACCCGTTATCGCGGCGATTTCGAGGAACGGCTGAAGCAGGTCGTCAAGGAGCTCGAGGATTATCCGGGCGCCATCCTCTTCATCGACGAGATACACACCGTCATCGGCGCCGGCGCCACGTCCGGCGGCGCGATGGACGCCTCCAACCTGCTCAAGCCGGCGCTTTCGTCCGGTTTGATTCGCTGCATTGGTTCAACCACTTACAAGGAGTTCCGCCAGTTCTTCGAGAAGGATCGCGCGCTGGTGCGCCGGTTCCAGAAGATCGATGTTAACGAGCCGACCGTGGATGACGCCATCGCCATCATGAAGGGGCTGAAGCCTTACTTCGAGGAATTCCACAAGGTGAAATACACCAACGACGCCATCAAGGCGGCGGTGGAGCTTTCGGCCCGCTACATCAACGACCGCAAGCTGCCGGACAAGGCGATCGACGTGATCGACGAGACCGGCGCCTCGCAGATGCTTTTGCCCGAGCCGAAGCGCAAGAAGACGATCAGCGTCAAGGAAATCGAGGCGACCGTCGCCACCATGGCGCGCATCCCGCCGAAAACGGTTTCGGCCGACGACGAGAAGGTGCTGGCCGGTCTCGAGGTCGAGCTGAAGCGTGTCGTCTATGGCCAGGATACGGCGATCACCGCGCTGTCGTCGGCGATCAAGCTGGCGCGTGCCGGCCTCCGGGAACCGGAGAAGCCGATTGGCTCCTACCTGTTCTCCGGCCCGACCGGCGTCGGCAAGACCGAAGTGGCAAAGCAACTCGCGGCGTCGCTCGGCGTCGAACTCCTGCGCTTCGACATGTCGGAATACATGGAGCGCCATACGGTCAGCCGGCTGATCGGCGCACCTCCGGGCTATGTCGGCTTCGACCAGGGCGGCCTTCTGACCGACGGCGTCGACCAGCATCCGCACTGTGTGCTGTTGCTCGACGAGGTGGAAAAGGCTCATCCCGACCTGTTCAACATCCTGTTGCAGGTCATGGATCACGGCAAGCTGACCGACCACAACGGCAAGCAGATCGACTTCCGCAACGTCATTCTCATCATGACGACGAATGCGGGCGCGTCGGATGCGCAGCGCGCGGCGATCGGCTTCGGTTCGACGAAGCGCGAAGGCGACGATGTCGAGGCGATCAACCGGCTGTTCACGCCGGAGTTCCGCAACCGTCTCGACGCGATCATTCCGTTCGGTTCGCTGCCGGTTCCGGTCGTGCATCAGGTCGTCCAGAAGTTCGTCATGCAGCTGGAGGCGCAGCTTTCGGAGCGCGGCGTCACCTTCGACCTGTCGCCGGAAGCCATCGCGTGGCTTGCCGACAAGGGTTACGACGAGCGCATGGGCGCGCGGCCGCTTGGCCGCGTCATACAGGAGCACATCAAGAAGCCGCTCGCCGAGGAAGTGCTGTTCGGCAAGCTCAAGAAGGGCGGCACGGTGCGCGTGACGGTCGAGAAGAAGGAGACCGGCGAGACCGGCCTGAAGCTCGAATCGCTCGCCGACGAGGTGCCGGTGAAGCCCAAGAAGGAAGAGCCGAAGAAGGATCCGGCTCCCCGCAAGCCGGTGGCGAAAAAGGCTGTCGCGAAAAAGACAAGTACGCCGAAGGCCAAGGATACACCGTCCGGCAAGGACGGTGGCAAGCGCAGCCTGGTGCCGCAATTGCCGCGCAAGAGCTGACGTCGCCCGCGATTATGAAAAAGGCCCCGGAAACGGGGCCTTTTGTTTTGGAGCGGTTCGTGACCGAGCCGGACAGGTCGTCATCCCCAGCGGGCAGGGCGCGCCGACACCAAACGTGTTTGATAGCTTGCAGCCATTGCGATGGATTCGAGGTGAGGGATGCTTTCGTCCGATGCCGAGCTTTTTGCGTCGCCGTTGCGGTGAGCCTGTGCTAGAGCGTTGGACCGTAGAGCTGCGTAGCGGCTTTCGAAAAATCCGGTGCGTAACAAATAGGCGTAGCGATTCAGTCCGAGCGTGCGCCGCTCCAGTCGCGAATGCCGATGCCTAACGATACCGCTTTCCTGTCCGATCCTGTCCTGCACCGCCGCACCTGGTATCTGCGTGGCGTCCGCGCGTCGTTTTCCATTCCTGGCCTTATTTTGGCCAGCGCCTTCGTCGGTTTTGCCGGGCTTGCCAGGGAAGCCGGACTGACACTTGCCGAGACCGTCTTCATGACCGGGGTGGTCTGGGCGCTTCCCGCAAAAGTCGTGCTGGTCGGCGCCATCCTGTCGGGAGCGTCGCTGCCGGCGGCGGCGTTTGCGGTTGCGCTGTCATCGGTGCGCCTGATGCCGATGGTCGTGGCGCTGGTGCCGGAAATGCGCAACGAGCGCACGCCGAAATGGGTGCTCTACCTGCTTTCCCATTTCGTCGCCGTCACCTCGTGGGTCCTGGCCATGGAAAACCTGCGCCACGTGCCACGCAGCATGCGCACCAGCTACTACGCCGGCCTCGGTTCGACGCTGGTGGTGGTCAACATGGTCGTCGTCGGGATCGTCTTCCAGATCGCGGGCGCGCTGCCGCCCAGCGCTTCGGCGGCATTGCTCCTGCTCACGCCGATCTACTTCCTGACCTCGCTGTGGGGTTCGGCGCGTGAGCGGGCAGGGCACGTCGCCATGATCCTCGGCCTGTTCCTCGGCCCCGTCTTCCATGTCCTGCTGCCGGGGTTCGACCTGCTCGCCGCGGGCCTGATCGGCGGTTTCGCCGCCTATGGCTTCCATCGCTTGCGGCGGAGGAAGACGCAATGACCTTCGATGCGATCGAAACCTGGTGGTGGCCGTTCCTGTTCATCCTCATCGCCGGCTGGCTCGCGACAGATGCCTGGCGTTTTCTCGGCGTCTATCTCGGCGGCCGCATTTCGGAAGACTCCGACCTTATCGTGCTGGTGCGCACCGTTGCCACGGCCCTGGTCGCGGCCGTCATCGGAAACCTGATCGTCTTCCCGAGCGGTGCGCTTGCCGATACTTCGCTGGCGCTACGGCTGGCTGCTGCCCTGATCGGTTTCCTCGCATATCTCTGGATCGGCAGGAAAGTCCTGGTCGGCATCGCCGTGTCTGAGGCTGTTCTGATCGCCGGGATGGTTCTGGGGCTCTGAGGAATGGCTGCGGTTAGGTCGCGGCCACTCTCAGAGATACTGGACCACTTTCTTTCCTGCCTTGAGGAAACGCAACGGGTCGATGGCGTCGCCATTGCGGCGCACTTCATAGTGCAGGTGAGGGCCGGTCGAGCGGCCTGTGCTGCCGGAATCGCCGACGATGTCGCCGGTCTTGATCGTCTCGCCGACTTTCACGCGCACGCGGCTCATATGCGCGTAGCGGGTGGAGAAACCGTTGCCGTGGTCGATCTCGACCATCCTGCCGTAGCCACCGTTGCGGCCGGCCTTGACGACGACTCCCGGTGCGGTGGCATGCACCTGGGTGCCGGTCGGAGCGCGAAAATCCATGCCCGAATGAAGCGCTGGCGTGCCGAGGATCGGGTCGCGGCGCACGCCGAAGGTGCTGGTGATCGGCAGTCCTGGAGCAGGATTGGCGATCGGCAAAGTGCGGGCCTGGCTCTTCACGGCATCAAGCGCGTCGAGCGCCTCGTCGAGCTCCTTGACCTTGGTTTCGAACATCGTCGCCTTGTCGACGGCGATCAGTGGGCCGCCGGTGGCATCCTTGCCGTTGTCGAGATCGACCGTGAGGCCGGCCGTCTCCAGCGCTTCCTTGATCGTGTCGGTAGTCTGATAGGCATTTTCGGCAAGCGAATTGATGCGCACCAGTTGCTCATTCTCGATCGTGCGCAGCGACTGGTTGATCGCCACGAACAGCTTGTCGGCATGATCCGCGCTCGATTCCGTTGAAATCGCGGCGCGCGGCGACCAGAACGAAAACGGCGAAGCCGTCGCGGTTGCCCTGAGATCGGTTGCCGATGCAAAGGCGGTCGTCAGGGAATCGGCGCCGGGCAGGGCGGCGCGAACGTCGGGCTTCTCTTCCTGCCTCGCCGGGGCTGCCGCCGGGACCGCGGTGCTGGCAGCCTCGGCGCGCTCAAGCATCGGGCCGATGCGGCCGTGTCTCTGTGACAGTTGCGATTGCCGCGCCAGAAGCTCGGTGACCTTGCTTTCCATCAGTTGCTGGTCGAGCAATTGCCGGCTGGTGATGCGATCGACCTGGGCGCGGAGTGCGGAAATGCGGTCTTCATAGGCCTGCTGCATGCGCGCCTGGCGCGCTGCGGTTGCGCCGAGCAGGTCGTCGCGCAGGACAAGATAGGATGTCGCCAGCAGGTAGCCGACGGCGATCGCCGCGAGTGCGGATCCGATGAACGCGGCCAGCCAGGGCCGCACCGTGAAGTGCCGGATTTCATCGCCGCGTGCGATGATGAAAGTGTGGGGTTCCTTGCGCCTGCCGAAGGCTGCTGGCCGAACAGGGTGTTTCACCGGATTTTTGCTTCCATGCAGGGTGGACCAACATGGTTAATTACACCCGGTTAGGGTTAACAAAGCTTTGAGAGCGCTACACAAAGTCGAACAATACAGCCGCACAACCCGGAACAATTGCATTACCGCGACGTGACGTGGCGGCGCGATAAAACAATGCCCGCCGGCAAGGCGGGCATCGCGCGGGAACTTGAACCGTTTGTCCAGGCCGCCGTTTTCGAGGCAGCAAACGCGGACAGGTTAGTCGAGAAAAAGCCAAAGCAGAATGATGATCGGGATGGGAATGCCGAGCATCCAAAGCAGAACTCCGCGAAGCATTTTCGTCTCCTCTCATGTCTTCTTATCGAAGAGGAAACGCCATCCGTCCGAAACGGTTCCGCGCTTTGCCGGCTGGGCTAAAGCGCCTTCATGGCGGCCAGTACCGCTTCGGCATGGCCCTTGACGCGTACCTTGCGCCAGATTCTGGCTATTTTGCCGTCCGCTCCGATCAGGAATGTCGCGCGCTCGACGCCCATGTAACGGCGGCCGAACATCTGCTTTTCCATCCATACGCCGTAGGCTTCAATGGCTTTGCGCTCTTCATCGGCTGCTAAATCGACGGTCAGGTCGTATTTGGCCCTGAATTTGCCATGCTTCTTGATGCTATCGGGCGAAATGCCGATGACGATCGCACCGGCCGCATTGAACTGCGGCTTCATCCGGGAAAATTCGATCGCTTCGGCGGTACAGGTTTCAGTGTCGTCCTGCGGATAGAAGTAGAGCACAACGGGTTTGCCCGCGAGGTCCTTGAGGTTCAGATGGCCGGTGTCGGTCGGAAGTTCGACGTCGGGTGCTTTCTGACCCACCTTGAGTTCGGCCATATCGATGCCCCTTGTTTGTGGTTACCTCGGTCCGAACCGGGATATATGCTGTTCCTGGATTCGTCCACGATCCAATTTGAACGATAGGAAGCCGGTTGAACCAAGAGGTTCACAAACATGAGAAGATACGGTTCCGGCGGGACGATATCACTTCTCTGACCAAATTTCCGTCAGCGGAAGGCCAGCACCATCTGCTGAGCCGCAAATCCATGCCGTCGCGTGTAATGCGCGGTTGCGGGTTTGCCGTCGCCGGCGTCGCCGCTCTTCTGTTTCTCGCCGTCTGCGGCATGGTGATCGTCGGCATGACCGGGCTTGGCAGCGGCAGGCTGCGCCAGGAGGCCGAGGCGGCGATCCAGAAGTTCGCCGGCATGGACGTGGCCGTGAACATCGGCCCGGCAAACCTGTCGCTCGACCCCCAACGCTTCATCGCGCTCGAAGTGTACGATGTAAAATTCGCGCAGGCGGGCGGAAACGACATGCTGGATGCCGGGCTGGTTCGCTTCGGCGTGCGCTTCTGGCCGCTGATGTCGGGCCAGGTGCGGTTGGGCAATGCAACGATCAGCGATGCCCGCATCGTCACCGCCGCGCTGCCGTCGCGCGGCGGACCAGACTGGCAGGCTTCGCTCCTCAATGCCGAGGGACTGATCGATCCCGACCGCGTTATCGAACTTCTATTCGGCAGCTTGCATCGAGCGTTCGATACGATGGCTGTCGGTTCTACGCGCCGCATCGGACTCGACAATGTCGAGATATTGCTGCCGGAGGGCGGCTCCGTGCGCAGCCTGCTGATTTCAAGCGCGGAGCTCGACCAGAAGACGAACGGCGAGCTTTCCATCACCGCCGAGGCTGCGATCGATGGGCGCGCGGTTCATATCGAAGGCACCGCCTCGCGTGACAACATTTCCCGGCGGATCACCAATGTCGATCTCAAGGCGACGGCGCCCATCGCGGCGGCACAAGGCGATGCCGCCACACAGTCTCCAGCACCGGAGAGCGCGACCGGTACCAGGGTCGGCGCGGTCGATGTATCCGTCACTGGCGCCGAAGGCATCGGCGAGGAAGCATCGCAGCTTTCGGCGAAAGTAAAGCTGACCCGGGCGGTACTCGACCTCGGTTCGCGCGGCGAACTTGCTGGTGACCTCGACGTCACCGCGCGGCTTGCCAAGGGAGCGGCAAAGATCGAGATCGAAGGGCTGCGTTTCGCGACCGGGCGCTCGCGCTTCAATTTTCACGGCGCCGTTGGCCCCACGCCTAAAACCGACGATGGCCGCGGTGGCGGTACTTATCGCTACGAGCTTGTCAGCGATGGCTCGACGCTGGCGCCCGCGGATTCGCCCGAAGCGGCGCTCGAATTCGTCGCCCGGATATCGGGCAGCTACGATCCGGTGCAGAAACGGCTGGCTGCCGATCAGTTCGGCGTCCGCACCGGCCCGGGGGAACTGCTCGGCACCGCGTCGCTGCAATTCGCCGAAGGCAAGGCGCCCGGCATCTTCCTTGCGATGACCGTTCCCGATATGCCGGTCGCGCATGTCAAGCAGCTATGGCCCTGGTTTGCCGCCAGCGGGGCCCGCCGCTGGGTGATGGAGAACCTTTATGGCGGCCGCATCCTCGACAGCAACCTGCAGTACCGTGTAGCGGTCGGCCGCATGGGCAATGGCGTGCCGCTTGGCCATGACGAGGTTTTCGGCACGTTCAACGTCAGCGATACCCGCTTCGACGTGACCGGGCGCATCCCGCCGATGCGTGACGCCGACGGCACCATCGATTTTCGCGGCAATGACATCGATATCGCTCTGTCGGCGGGCACCGTGTATATGAGCAGCGGCCGCACCGTTTCCGCCAGCAACGGAAAGCTGCTGGTCCGTAACGCCAACCGTCCGCCTGTGATCGGCGACCTTGCCATGGATGTCGCGGGCGATGCAGCGGCAATCGCCGAACTCGCCTCCTACGAGCCTATCAATGCCATGCGGCATGTGGGCCTCGTGCCCGACGAGTTCACCGGCGGCACCGTAACGGGGCATGTCAAGGCGGAAATTCCCCTTCAGAATGGCGTCGACACGTCAAAGCTGGATTGGCTGGTGACGCTCGCATACGAAAACCTCTCGCTGTCGAAACCCTTTGATGGCCAGACCGTCAGCGAGGCCGACGGCACCATCGCCATCGATCCCGCAAAGGCGCTCATCGCCGCCAAGGCAAGGCTGAACGGGGCGCCGGCCGAGATCGCGCTGACCGAGCCGTTGAAGGATGGCGGCCCGGCGCGGGAGCGCGACATCACGATCGTTCTCGACGACAATGCGCGCGAAGCGCTCATCCCGGGGCTCGGCACGATGTTGGCCGGCCCGGTGAAAGTGTCGTTCAAGTCTGGCGCCGAAAAGACCCAGCAGATCGCGGCCGATCTGACCGACGCCAAGCTGAGCATCCCATGGGCGGGGTGGAGCAAGGGGCCGGGAGTCGCTGCCGATGTCGAATTTACCCTCGACAAGACCGACGGAAATATCGACCTTTCCGATTTCAAGCTGTCGGGCAAGAGTTTCGCCCTGGGTGGCGACATCAAGCTTGCCGGCGGAGAGCTTTCAAGCGCCAACTTCGATACGGTGAAGCTCAACCGCGACGACGACGCCTCGCTCACGATCAAGCGGTCGGGCAAGGGATATGCCGTCAGCATCAAGGGCGACGCACTCGATGCGCGTGCGGTCATCAAGCTGTCCACCGCTGATGCCGAAAAGGGGAATGGCTCGGCCGGTTCCGTTCCGCTGTCGCTCGATGCCGACATTGGCACGCTCATCGGCTTCAACGGGGAACGGCTTTCCAACGTCAAGCTTGCTTACAAGGGTGTCGGCAGCAAGGTTGTCGGCCTCACAGTCTCGGGCGCCACCAAGTCCGGCGCCACGGTGACCGTCAAGAACGCCACCGAGGGCGACAGGCGCACCATGGCCATGCAATCCGCCGACGCCGGCGCCGTGCTTCGCTTCCTCGACATCTACGAACACATGGAAGGCGGCACGATCAAGCTCGCATTGGCCGGTGCTGCCGATGGAGCGTTGAAGGGGCAGGTGGACGCGACAGATTTCTGGGTCGTCGACGAACCGAAGCTGCGGTCGATCGTGTCGACTGCGCCACAGGGAGACAACCGCAGCCTCAACGAAGCGGTGAAGCGCGACATCGACACGTCTCGCGTTCAGTTCGAGCGGGGCTATGCGACCATCGACAAGGGAGACGGCCATCTGACGCTGGAGAACGGCGTGCTGCGCGGGCCGCTGATCGGGACCACCTTCCAGGGAACGCTCTACGACAAGGCTGGCAGGATGGCGATGACCGGCACGTTCATGCCGGCTTACGGCCTTAACCGGCTGTTCGGCGAGCTGCCGTTCGTCGGCATGCTGCTTGGCAACGGGCGCGACCGCGGCCTGATCGGCGTGACCTACAAGCTCTCAGGCAACGCCAAGTCGCCGGAACTGCAGATCAATCCGTTGTCGGTGATCGCGCCGGGCATCTTCCGGTCGATCTTCGAGTTCAGGTAATGCCCTTTCCCCGATGGGGAGAAAATATCAGGCTGGTCTCACCAGTACGTGCTTCTTCCTGCCGACCGATAGCTTGATCACGCCATCCTCGGTCACGTCAGCCGCGCCGACGATGCGGCGGTCGTCAGCCACCGGCTCATCGTTGAGCCGCACGGCGCCGCCCTGGACATGACGCCTTGCCTCGCCGTTGGAGCCTGCCAATCCTGCCTTCACCAGCAGCGCAAGCAGGCCGATGCTTTCGCTCAGCTCCGACTTGGCGACCTCGATCGTTGGAAGGCTGTCGGCCAGCGTACCTTCCTCGAACGTCTTCCGCGCCGTCTCGGCCGCTGCTTCCGCCGCCTCGCGGCCATGCACGATAGCCGTCACTTCGGTCGCCAGCACCTTCTTCGCCTCATTGATTTCAGAACCGCCGAGTGCGGCCAGCCGGGCGATCTCGCCGAGAGGCAGGCGCGTGAAGATTTTGAGGAACCGTCCGACATCGGCGTCTTCGGTGTTGCGGAAATACTGCCAGAAATCATAGGGGCTGAAGAGATCGCCATTCAGCCAGACGGCGCCGGAGGCGGATTTGCCCATCTTCTCGCCGGACGACTTGGTCAGGAGCGGGGTCGTGAGCGCGTAAAGCTGTGGTCCGCCCACGCGATGGGAAAGGTCGACGCCGTTGATGATGTTGCCCCATTGGTCGGAGCCGCCCATCTGCAGCACCGTGCCATAGCGCCGGTTCAGCTCGACGAAATCGTAGCCCTGCATGATCATGTAGTTGAATTCCAGGAAGCTCAGCGACTGATCGCGATCGAGCCGCAACTTGACCGAATCGAAGGTCAGCATCCGGTTGACTGAAAAATGCCGGCCGACATCGCGCAGGAACTCGACATAGTTCAGCTTCAAGAGCCAATCGGCATTGTTGACCATGATGGCGGGGTTCGTCCCATCATAGCGCAGGATGTTGCCGTAGACCTTCTTGATGCTCTCGATGTTGGTTTCGATCTGCTCGACCGTCAAAAGCTTGCGCTGGTCGTCCCGGAACGACGGGTCACCCACCATCGAGGTGCCGCCACCCATAAGGCTGATCGCCTTGTGACCGGTCTCCTGCAGCCAGTAGAGCATGGTGACGGTGATCAGATTGCCGATATGGATACTCGTAGCCGTCGCGTCATAACCGACATAGCCGGTGATCGGGCCCTTCAAGGCCAGCGCGTCCAGACCTTCGGGGTCGGAAATCTGGTGGATGAAGCCGCGCTCGTCGAGGACGCGCAGGAAGTCGGACTTGAAGGCAGACATTTTCTTTTCCCGGAAAGGCAGCAGCTTTTAGCGTTGCCATGGCACTACGAAGGCGCGCCTTTAGCATCCGAAGCCGAGGAATCACAAGAACGGCTGGAAAAATGACTGGAATTTGGAGTGTTTGGATTGATAGCCAGGTGCTTTGGTGGCAGGGCGGAGTGACATCGGGAGACATGAATGGAACAACCTTTCTTGCAGACCGATCGCCTCTCGCTACATCTTTGGCATGACCAGGATCTCGATGATCTCATGGAACTGCATTCGAGACCTGATGTCTCGCGCTATCTCTCGCGCAGCGGCAAACCGTGGACCGCTGAAGAGGCGAAGGACCGCATGACGGGCTGGATGCGCGATTTTGGAACATTCGGCATCGCCAAGTTGAAACTGCTTCGCCGGGATGACGGGCGCTTTCTGGGACGTGCCGGGTTTTCATTCTTCGAAGAGGCCAGCCACTTCGAACTGGGCTATTCCCTCGCTCCGGAATATTGGGGGCGGGGTTATGCCACCGAGATCGCCGGCGCCCTGGCATGGCATTTTTTCAAGCTGAACCTTGGCGACAATTTCATCGCTTTCGCCCATGTCGACAACGCGGCATCGCTGAAGGTGATGGAAAGGATTGGCATGCGATACGACCGCACCGGGCCAATGAACGGCCTCCACTGCCATGTGTATTCGATGCATCGCCGGGATATCGACGCGGCTGTCGGTCGGGCTGAAAGCGCCTGATCGCCCGCACGCCTCCGGTGCCCATTCACCGAAGTTTAAAGCAGGACAGGCGGCTCAGCGCTTCTCCAGGCCGCCGAACGAGCGCACCAACTCCGCCATCTCGGTAGCGGATTGAAGTTCGTCCAGTCCCGCTGCGACGCCGACGCGGTCGGCTACCGGCCTGTTCTGGCTGACCTTCCACTTTCCCGAAATCTCTGTGATCGCGATCTCCAGGCCGATGATGCCCTTGATCTGCGCCTCGATGAACGGTGCCGGCGCGTCGGTCACCTGCCATGGCTCGGCGCGCGGCGCTTCATGCGTCGCGGTCAATTCGGCGATCTGGCCGGCAAGCCATTCCCTGTCGTCGATGATCCTGGCGTGGCCGCGCACCTGCACGATCGCATAGTTCCAGGTCGGCACCACCTTGCCGGTCTCGCGTTTGGTCTCGTACCAGGATGGGGTGACATAGCTGTCGGCGCCCTGGAAGACGACCAGCACGGGCGTCTGCGGATTTTCAGCGATCAAGCGCCATTGCGGATTGGCCTTGGCAAGATGGGCGCGCAGCCTGCCATGCGGCTCTACCGTCGTGTCGACCAGGAACGGCAACGGGTCGGCCACCGGGCCATCCGGTCCGACCGAGATAAGCAGTCCGAGCGGATGCGCCCGGATCAGCGCATGCAGCACGTCCAACCGGGTCTCGACAAAATGCGGAGGCTGGTACATCGCCGCGCTCGCCTTCCTATCTCAGGCGCTTCGGGCGCGGGTCCGACAGTTCGCCGGCAAGGCGGCGGTCGAGATAGTCGGCGCATTCCTCGATCAGCAGGTCCGAATCGTTGGCAAAGAAGTGGTTGGCGCCAGGCAGCGTCTTCTGCGTGATGGTGATGCCCTTCTGCGTATGCAGCTTGTCGACCAGCCCCTGCACGTCCTTCGGTGGCGCCACCTTGTCGGCGTCGCCGTGGATGATCAAGCCGGACGACGGGCAGGGCGCCAGGAACGAGAAATCATAAGTGTTGGGCTGCGGCGCGATCGAGATGAAGCCCTCGATTTCCGGACGACGCATCAGGAGCTGCATGCCGATCCAGGCGCCGAACGAATAGCCGGCGACCCAGCAGCTCTTGGAATCGGGATGCAGCGACTGGATCCAGTCGAGCGCGGCCGCCGCATCCGACAATTCGCCAGTGCCGTGGTCGAATTCGCCCTGGCTGCGGCCGATCGAGCGGAAGTTGAAGCGCAGTGTCGTAAAATTGCGCTTCTGGAACATGTAGAAGAGGTCGTAGACGATCTTGTTGTTCATCGTCCCGCCGAATTGCGGGTGCGGATGCAGGACGATTGCGATCGGCGCGTTCTTTTCTTTGGAGGGCTGGTAGCGGCCTTCAAGACGACCGGCGGGACCGGCAAAAATGACCTCGGGCATGAATTACTCCAGTTGCTATGGAAGCCGATGCCGCAGGTGGCGGAAATCATGTCTCCGGCCTTGACGCACCGCAGCCGGCTCCATAGAAGCTACTTTAGAATGGTTCAAAACTGGGCGGTTCCAAACCACCCTTTTGATAAAGCGGGTAAATAGGACGGCTGACCTTGTAATTTCAAGGAAATAACGCCAGATCGCCCGCAAATGAGAAACTGAAGAGGTAAATCGCTAGGAAATGGCCGCACGCCGCGCCTACCTCGACTATAATGCAAGCGCTCCGCTGCTGCCTGCGGCGCGGGCGGCGATGCTTGCCGCCCTCGATGCAGATGCCAACCCATCCTCTGTGCACAGTGAAGGCCGCGCCGCGCGCCGCCTGATCGAGGAAGCCCGGCGCAGCATTGCTGTGCTGGTCAACGCCAGGGCGGAACATGTCGTCTTCACGTCGGGAGCGACCGAAGCCGCTTCGACGTTGCTCACCCCTAACTGGCAGATGGGCCGTAGCGCCGCGCGCATGGCACGCCTCTATGTCTGTGCTGCAGACCATCCCTGTATTCTCGGCGGCGGACGCTTTACCCCCGCGCAGGTCGAGACGATCGGCGTCGATGGCGAGGGCATCGTCGATGTTAATGCGCTGCGTGCTGCCTTGCAGCGGCATGATCCGAGCGGAGGCTTGCCGCTGGTCGCCATGCATTTCGCCAACAACGAAACCGGCGTCATTCAGCCGGTGCGCGAGATCGGCGCGCTGGTGAAGGCGGCTGGTGGCGTTCTGGTGCTCGACGCCGTTCAGGCCGCAGGGCGAATTCCTGTCGACATGACAGAGGGTTACGTCGACTTCCTGATAATCTCGTCGCACAAGATTGGCGGCCCGAAGGGCGCCGGCGCAATCATCGGCGCTGCCGATCTCCTGATGCCGAAGCCGCTGGTCACCGGCGGCGGCCAGGAAAAGGGCCACCGCGCCGGCACCGAAAATCCTGCCGCAATCGCCGGTTTCGGTGCAGCAGCGCGCGAGGCGGCGGCTGCGCCGGGCGAGATGGAAGCGGTGCGCGGCAGACGCAACGCCATCGAAGCGGCGGTGCTCGCGCAGATCCCTGATGCCGAGATTTTTGGCCGCAGCGCCGAGCGCTTGCCCAATACGACCTTCTTTGGCATTCCCGGCATGAAGGCGGAGACCTTGCAGATCGCCTTCGATCTCGGCGGCATCGCGCTTTCGGCTGGGTCGGCCTGCTCCTCGGGAAAGGTCGGGCCGAGCCATGTTCTGAAGGCAATGGGCCGCGGCGACAACGAAGGCGCTCTGCGCGTTTCGATCGGGCGCGCCACGACAGACGAGGACATTGGGCTTTTCGCCGCAGCACTTGCCGCCATCGTGGTGCGACGTGCGGGAAAGCCGCAGGCCGCCTGAAGGCGGGGAGTTTGGGCCATGAGGCCCGTGGAGCAGTGTGTTTTTCCAGGCTGACCGGTGAATTCGGGGCTGGAACGCACTATATGGAACTTACGCCGCCCTGCGAGCAGTTCGGGCAGTGCCATAGTTCGAAAACTGCCGGGCCTTGAACCCGGCGTGGATGGAGAGCGCTGATGCCTGCTGTGCAGGAGACGATCGAACAGGTCCGCAAGATCGATGTGGACCAGTACAAATACGGTTTTGAGACGATCATCGAGATGGACAAGGCCCCCAAGGGTCTGTCCGAGGAGACGATCCGTTTCATCTCGGCCAAGAAGAACGAACCCGAATGGATGCTCGAATGGCGGCTCGGCGCGTTCCGCCGCTGGCTGACGCTCGAAGAGCCGACCTGGGCACGTGTCGACTACCCGAAGATCGACTTCCAGGATATCCACTATTACGCCGCGCCGAAGAACCAGTCGGGCCCGCGATCGCTCGATGAGGTCGATCCGGAGCTGCTGAAGGTCTACGAAAAGCTCGGTATTCCGCTCAAGGAGCAGGAGATTCTGGCTGGCGTGCAGAAGCAGCCGGACGGCGAGCTCGATGAAGCCAACGACAATGTCTACAAGTCGGGCCGCGTCGCCGTCGACGCGGTGTTCGACAGCGTCTCTGTCGTTACCACCTTCAAGAAGGAGCTGGCTGCGGCGGGCGTCATCTTCTGCTCGATTTCCGAGGCCATCCGCGAACATCCGGATCTGGTGAAGAAATATCTCGGCTCCGTGGTGCCCACGACCGACAATTTCTACGCGACGCTGAACTCAGCCGTCTTCACCGACGGTTCGTTCGTCTACGTGCCGAAGGGCGTGCGCTGCCCGATGGAGTTGTCGACCTATTTCCGCATCAACGAGAAGAACACCGGTCAGTTCGAGCGCACGCTGATCATCGCGGAAGAGGGCGCTTACGTGTCCTATCTCGAAGGCTGCACGGCGCCGCAGCGCGACGAGAACCAGTTGCATGCCGCCGTTGTCGAGCTGATCGCGCTCGACGACGCCGAGATCAAATACTCGACGGTGCAGAATTGGTATCCCGGCGACGCGCAGGGCAAGGGCGGCATCTACAACTTCGTCACCAAGCGCGGCGATTGCCGCGGCGACCGTTCGAAGATCTCGTGGACGCAGGTCGAGACCGGCTCGGCCATCACCTGGAAATACCCGTCCTGCATCCTGCGCGGCGACGACAGCCGCGGCGAGTTCTATTCGATCGCTGTGTCGAACGGCTACCAGCAGGTCGATAGCGGCACCAAGATGATCCACCTCGGCAAGAACACGTCGAGCCGCATCATCTCGAAGGGCATCGCCGCCGGCTTCAGCCAGAACACCTATCGCGGCCAGGTTTCGGCGCACCGCAAGGCGACCAACGCGCGCAACTTCACCAATTGCGACTCGCTGTTGATCGGCGATCAGTGCGGCGCGCACACGGTGCCGTACATCGAAGCGAAGAACTCTTCGGCCCAGTTCGAGCATGAGGCGACCACCTCGAAAATCTCCGACGACCAGAAGTTCTATGTCATGCAGCGCGGCATTCCCGAAGAAGAGGCGATCGCCTTGATCGTCAACGGCTTCGTCAAGGAAGTCATCCAGGAACTGCCGATGGAATTCGCCGTCGAGGCGCAGAAGCTGATCGGCATCAGCCTTGAAGGCTCGGTCGGCTGACCGGCGACAGATATTCAGAAAGAAAAAATATGCTTGAGATCAAGAACCTGCATGCCCGCATCGCCGAAGACGGCACCGAGATCATCCGCGGCCTCAACCTCACGGTGAAAGCCGGCGAGGTCGCCGCGATCATGGGACCGAACGGCTCGGGAAAATCGACGCTGTCCTATGTGCTTGCCGGCCGCGACGACTATGAAGTCACCGAGGGCGACATCCTCTACAACGGCGAGTCGATCCTTGAAATGGATCCGGCCGAGCGCGCTGCTTCCGGCATCTTCCTCGCCTTCCAGTATCCGATGGAGATACCGGGCGTAGCCACCATGGAGTTCCTCAAGGTCGCCATGAACGCGCAGCGCAAGGCGCGCGGCGAGGAACCGCTGAAGATCCCCGAGCTTCTGAAGCGCGTGAAGGAAGCCGCCGGTTCGCTCAACATGGACATAGCCATGCTGAAGCGGCCGCTGAATGTCGGCTTTTCCGGCGGTGAGAAGAAGCGTGCGGAAATCCTGCAGATGAAGCTTCTGGAGCCGCAGCTCTGTGTGCTCGACGAGACCGATTCCGGCCTCGACATCGATGCGCTGAAGATCGTCGCAGACGGCGTCAACGCGCTGCGCTCGCCGGATCGCGCCATCGTGGTCATCACGCACTACCAGCGCCTGCTCGAATACATCGTGCCGGACAGCGTGCACGTGCTCTACAGGGGTCAGGTCATCAAGTCGGGCGACAAGTCGCTGGCGCTCGAACTCGAAGCCAACGGTTATGCCGGCGTCATCGACGAGGCGGCATAGGTGACGATCATGAACATGCATGCACAGCAACCACAGCGCACTGGCGCCGAAACGGCGCTGCTGGAGGCTTACGACAGCCGCCTTTCGGTGCTGCCGGGCGATGGTGCGGTGACGGTCAAGCGCGACAACGCGCTGGAAGTCCTGAAGGCCGGCCTGCCGACCAAGCGCATCGAAGCCTGGCACTACACCGACCTTCGCCGCCTGCTGACGGCGGTGCCGCAGCACGACGCCTCCGCAGTGGCCGACAAGCTCGGCGCGCTGCTCGACGGCTCGGCGGTCTTGCCGGTGCTTAACGGCGTGTCGTCGGCCAACTTGCCGTCGGTCGATGGCGTGAGGTTCGAGCGGCTTGAAGACAAGCTGCGCGATGGCAGCTTTGCGCCTGCGCTTGAGGTGCAGGGCACCGACGACGCCATCGGCGCGCTAAACGCCGCCTTCGTCGCCGACGGCTATTTCGTCGATATCGAAGCCGACGCTGAAATCGCCGCGCCGATCGAATTGCAGAACATCCAGGCCGGCGGCCAGACCCACAGCCGTTTTCCGGTGCGGGTCGGCGATCGCGCCAAGGTGACGATCGTCGAGCGCCAGACGGGCGAGGGCGCCGGGCTCTCCACCTCGATCAGCCATCTCACGCTCGGCGAAGGCGCCGAAGTGCTGTGGATCATCGTCCAGGACCAGCCGGACGATTCCACTTACCTCGGCCAGTTCAATGCCGCGCTCGGCAAGGATTCGAAGCTGACGCTGTTCTTCATGAACGCCGGCGGCAGGCTGGTGCGCCAGGAAGTCCGCGTCGGCACGGCAGGCGAGGGCTCGGATTTCCAGCTGCGCGGCATCAATCTCCTGGCCGGCGACACCCACACCGACGTCACCATGGTGCTAGACCACACCAAGCCGCACACCGGCTCGCGCGAACTGATCCGCAACGTCGTCACCGGCAAGGCGCGCGGCGTCTTCCAGGGCCGCATCAACGTGCACCAGATCGCCCAGAAGACCGACGCCAAGATGGCCTGCAACACACTGCTTTTGTCGGATGACGGCGAGTTTTCGACCAAGCCGGAGCTGGAGATCTTTGCCGACGACGTGCAGTGCGGCCATGGCGCGACGGTCAAGGAGATCGACCACGACCATCTTTTCTACCTGAAGGCGCGTGGCATCGACGAGAAGACGGCGCGTGGGTTGCTGGTCAAGGCGTTTTTGGCCGAGGTGATCGAGGAGCTCGAAGTCGAGCCGATCGTCGAGGCGCTCGAAGCGCGTCTCGACCAGTGGTTTGCAACGCACGGGTAAGTAATCCGGTTGAGGTGCTGGCGCTCCGGCGAACACCCCTCATCCGACCTCGCTCCGCCCGGCCACCTTCGCCTGCAAGGGACGAAGGCTAAGCGCTAAGACGGATCGGAAGGAACACGGCGCAAGCTGGGAACAGATAATGGACCAGAAAGTCTCAGACGCCCCCTATGATGTCGAGGCCATCCGCCGCGATTTCCCGATCCTGTCGCGCGAGGTCTACGGCAAGCCGCTGGTCTATCTCGACAATGGCGCTTCGGCGCAGAAGCCGCAGGCCGTGCTCGATGCGATCGACCATGCCTATCGCAACGAATACGCCAATGTGCACCGCGGACTGCATTTCCTCTCGAACGCTGCGACCGACGCCTATGAAAAGGCACGCGAAACCGTCCGCCGCTTCCTGAACGCGCCGAGCACGGACAACATTGTCTTCACGTCGAACACTACCGCGGCAATCAACACCGTGGCTTACGGGTTCGGCATGCCGAACATCGGCGAGGGCGACGAGATCGTGCTCTCCATTATGGAGCACCATTCCAATATCGTGCCCTGGCATTTCATCCGCGAGCGGCAGGGCGCCAAGCTGGTCTGGGTGCCGGTCGACGACCTCGGCGTCCTGCATGTCGAGGAATTCGAGAAGCGGCTGACGCCAAGGACAAAACTCGTCGCCATCACGCAGATGTCGAATGCGCTGGGTACTGTCGTGCCGATCAAGGAGATCGTTGAGATCGCCCATGCGCGAGGCATTCCCGTGCTGGTCGACGGCAGCCAGAGCGCTGTCCACATGCCGGTCGATGTGCAGGAGCTCGACTGCGACTTCTTCGTGTTCACCGGTCACAAGGTCTACGGGCCGTCAGGCATAGGGGTGCTCTACGGCAAGAAGGAAATGCTGGAGCGCATGCGGCCCTTCCAGGGCGGCGGCGAGATGATCGTCGAGGTGACCGAGGACAACGTTAGTTACAACGAGCCCCCGCACCGCTTCGAGGCAGGAACGCCACCGATCGTCCAGGCGATCGGGCTGGGCGCTGCGCTCGACTACATGGACAGCATTGGCCGCGAGCGCATCGCCGCACACGAGGCCGACCTGAAGACCTATGCGCATGAGCGGCTGCGTTCCATCAACTCGCTGCGCATCTTCGGCGACGCACCCGGTAAAGGCGCTATCATTTCCTTCGAGCTGCAGGGCATTCACGCCCATGACGTATCGATGGTGATCGACAGACAGGGAGTTGCGGTGCGCGCCGGAACCCATTGTGCGCAGCCGCTGTTGAAACGCTTCGGCGTTACATCCACATGCAGGGCATCCTTCGGCATGTACAACACGCGCGCCGAGGTCGATATTCTGGTCGAGGCGCTGGAAAAGGCGCGGAAATTCTTCGGGTGACGATGATGGACGATGCAAGCACAACCGTGACCGAAACGCCCGCCAACGGCATTTTCTCGGCGTCGGCCATTCCCGCCGACGAACTGGCGCGCATCACCGACGACATCGTCTCTGCGCTGAAGACGGTCTACGATCCCGAAATCCCGGCCGACATCTATGAACTCGGCCTGATCTACAAGATCGACATCGAGGACGACCGCACGGTCAAGATCGACATGACGCTGACCGCGCCGGGCTGCCCCGTCGCCGGCGAAATGCCTGGCTGGGTGCAGAACGCAGTCGGCGCTGTCGAAGGCGTTTCAGGCGTCGAAGTCAACATGACCTTCGACCCCCCGTGGACGCCCGACCGCATGTCGGAAGAAGCGCAGGTCGCGGTGGGCTGGTACTAGTAGGGCGCCCCAAAAACGGGGCGCCTCAGGGTCAGTCCATGATGTGCACGATCTTGCGCGTTTGCGGGTCGATCAGTGCAGTGCGACCGTCGATGACGACATACTGATATTTGTTCGGCAGCGTGTTTTCAGCGAGTTCGCCCGGCTTGAACATATCCGGGATGATCGCCCCGACTAACAGCTCAAAGTTGGTCGGACGCTCGACCACGACTGGATTGGTTTTCACGTATTCCCGGACTACAACTTCCTGTTCGGGCGTGATTACGACAGCCTGGGCAGCCGCGAAAGCGGTTCCCGCGAGAAGGATGGTGGCGGCAATCGTGCTTTGGAAAGTCATTTCTGCCTCCTTGGTTTGATGTGCGATAACTGCTGTCGTTCGGAACGGTTCCACATATGTGAAGTGTGTTACGGCTGATCGCGAACTTGCATAGGGTGGGAATCTTCATCCGACCGGATGTCAGAAGAGGCGCAGGTCGCGGTAGGATGGTAATGAACTACTCACTCTACCTTGCCCCCATGGGCACGGGCGTACGATCGCGGAGTTTCAAAGAAGGCTCGAAAATCTGTTTCGCTGACGCTTCGCCCGATCCACATAGCGCCTGTTTGATATTTAATGAGTTTAGCGCTGCGACTTAAAGTAAGTGCATTCCAAGCAGAATCTTTGATTTTGACTTCAACAGCGATGAGGCGCTCTCGTCCGCGAAAGCTGGTTGATGAAATCTTCATGTCCTCAACAGCAGCCCAAGGTACAATTTCTGGGGCGATATTGGTATCTGTAAATCCCTCAGGTGATAAGGTCATGATGTGATATCGCGCTCTGATTATCTTTGCAGATTCTAGAATGCAAATCGATGCAAGAGGAGCGGATATAACAATGGCCAAAACTCTGTATAATGTTGGATAATCGAATCCCCACCACGCAGCGTATATGAAAAACACGGTAAGTGAGGCGAGTATTATTATGCGAGGGTAAATATCGTCTACTTTTTCTTTCAATACTATGGTTTGGCTTGTCGCAGATTCGTGCATTTCACATCCAATTTTCGATGTGGGGCTCGCCCACTGGACGGCAGGGTTTCCGCCGCCCTTGTCATTTGATGTAGATTCAACCATTTAATATGAAGTTCGGCAGGCCTTGAACCTGCATGGAATGGAGTAGGAAGAAAATGGGACGCTTCGCCGTCATCTCAATGACCGACAAGGCCGCCGATCGCGTGCGCGAGATCATGGCCACGCGCGAGAGCGCGCAAGGCATCCGGCTTGGCGTCAAGAAGGGCGGCTGTGCGGGCATGGAATATACGGTCGACCTCGTCACCGATCCCAATCCCAAGGACGACCACATCGAGCGCGACGGCGCCCATGTCTATGTCGCGCCGGAAGCAGCACTGTTCCTGTTCGGCACCGAGATGGATTTCGAGCGCACCGCGCTGCGCACCGGCTTCACCTTCCGCAATCCGAACCAGAGTTCGGCCTGTGGCTGCGGCGAATCGGTAGAGCTGAAACCCGCCGACCTGAAAGCGCTGGCCGAGGCCCGCGCCGGCGCCTGAGCCAATTTTTCGTCTCCCAACGGAAAAAGAAAAAGCTCAGTCTATCCAGAGCCCGTGTTTCTTGTGCCAGTCGGCGATCGAATCCTCAGGATAGAAGTCGAACCTCTTGTCGCCCTTGCGGGTGTCTGGCTCGACCCATGGTGACTTGTATTTCAGCATGATGTGCACGCGCTCCGGCGCCACAGGCAACTCGCTGTCGATTGCCGAGGCAAACGGGTGCACCAGTTCGGGCCAGGTTGGATCGTAGAGCCAGAGTGCCGATCCGCAACTCCTGCAGAAATTGCGTTCGCCGGTGGATACTTCGCACACCGGTCGCTCGTCGTCCTCGATCTTGGCACGATAGACGCCGAGATTGCGCTTTCCCTTGATTTTCAGCGTCGCCGAATCGGCGCCGAGATTGATGGCATAGCCGCCACCGCCCTGCTGCTTGCGGCAGATCGTGCAATAGCAATACATGTAGGGCACCGGCGTATGGCTCTCGACTTCGAAGCTCACCGCAGCGCAGTGGCACGATCCCTTGAGCAGCATTGGCATTGATGATTTTCTCCTTCGATCGGCGTTACTCGACACATTCCGGCCCGCCGCCGCAAGGCATTTTTGGAGTGCTCACATGGACAATGATGCGATCGGCGACCTGTTCGCCGGCCTCGGCCCGGTCAGCATCCGCCGCATGTTCGGCGGCAAGGGGATATATTTCAACAATGTCATCGTGGCGATCGAAATACGCGGCGAACTGATGCTGAAGGCGGATGCAGAGAGCGCGCCGGATTTCGCGGCGGCCGGTTGCACGCAGTGGACCTACACTGGTTCGCGCCACGGCAAGCTGGTCGCGATGCCGTACTGGACGGTGCCCGACGGCGCACTCGATGATCCCGACGAAATGACGCCGTGGGCCAGGAAGGCATATCAAGCGGGGCTGAGAGCAGGGAAGTAGCGTGTCTGCCCGCCGCTGCCTGACGTTACGTTCGGGTTGGCGTCGCAAAATATCGATCCCATCGCCCGGGTCAGTTTTCCCGCAGGAGGCGCTAGTCAAGACCGGCTTCCGGAATTGTGATCGTGTCGCATGGCCTTCACTTCGATTGAGACGGCGCTAAATCCGGAGAGCCGATCCAATTGAAAAGGGTTTCCATAATGACAAAAACCGTTGCCGACCAATTGGTTACTACATTATTTGCTGCGGGTGTGGAGCGCATCTACGGCGTGGTTGGCGATAGCCTCAATGGATTGACCGATGCGGTACGGCGACATGGCGGGATCGAATGGATCCATGTGCGTCATGAGGAGTCCGCCGCTTTTGCCGCTGCCGCTGAAGCCCATCTGACGGGCAAGCTGGCTGTGTGTGCCGGAAGCTGCGGGCCAGGCAACCTGCATCTCATCAATGGTTTGTTCGACGCGCATCGGTCCCGGGTTCCCGTACTTGCAATCGCCGCCCAGATTCCCTCGGCCGAGATCGGTTCTTGCTACTTTCAGGAGACGCATCCGCAGGAACTTTTTCGCGAATGCAGCCACTACTCCGAGCTTGTCTCGGTTGTGCAGCAAATGCCGCGGGTTCTGGAGATCGCGATCCGGGAAGCGGTTGGGAAAACCGGCGTGTCTGTGGTTGTCATGCCGGGTGATGTTGCCTTGCAGAAGGCTGAAGGCGCTGAGCGCCCGCGAGCGGGTGGCTTGCTGCCCGGCAAACCCGTTGTCGTGCCCATGGCCGGCGAAATCAGTAAGTTGGCGGAGCTTCTCAGCAAAGACGCGCGCATTACGATCCTGTGCGGAGCCGGTTGCGCAGGGGCACACGACGCACTGCTCGCGATTGCCGGGCGGCTGAATGCGCCGATCGTTCATGCCCTCGGCGGAAAGGAATTCGTCGAATGGGACAATCCGTTTGATGTCGGGATGACCGGGTTGATTGGCTTTTCGTCGGGCTATTATGCGATGATGGATTGCGATGTACTCCTCATGCTTGGAACGGACTTTCCATATCGCCAGTTCTACCCCACAGGTTCAGCGGTGCAGATCGCTCAGGTTGATATCCGGCCTGAGAACATCGGCCGTAGGGCTCCAGTGGATCTCGGGTTGGTCGGCGACGTGCGTGCGACGATCGAGGCATTGCTTGCGCACGTGCGGCAGAAGACGGACAGGGCCCATTTGGACCGGGCGCTAGACCACTACAGGCGCACCCGGAAGGATCTCGACGCACTAGCTACCGGCAAGGCGGGCAAGAAACCAATTCATCCTCAACAGATCGCAAAGGCAATCAGCGATCATGCCTCCGAGGACGCGGTGTTCACGTGCGACGTGGGCCTTCCGACCGTGTGGGCGGCGCGGTATTTGACGATGAACGGAAAACGGCGGTTGATAGGATCGTTTCGTCATGGCTCGATGGCAAATGCAATGGTTCAGGCCATCGGCGCGCAGGCAACCTTTCGCCATCGTCAGGTGATCTCGTTGTCGGGAGACGGCGGCTTTGCAATGCTGATGGGCGATTTTCTCACCCTGGTCCAGCTTGGACTGCCCGCGAAGATCGTCGTATTCAACAACGGCGCATTAGGTTTCATCGAAATCGAGCAGAAATCCGTTGGATTTCTTCCGACCGGCACCGAGCTCAAGAACCCGAATTTCGCGGCGATGGCCGAAGCGATCGGAGTCAAGGGCATACGCATCGAAGACCCAGCCGATGTAGAAAACGGTATCGCAAAAGCGTTCGCGTATAACGGTCCCGTTCTGGTCGATGCTGTTGTGGCGCGCACCGAAATACCAGTCCCGCCGGCAATCAGTGTGGACATGGCGAAGGGGTTCAGCCTCTACATGGTCAAGGCGGTGTTCAGCGGCCGGGGAGATGACCTGGTTGAGCTGGCGCGCACCAATTTCTGGCGCTGAACCGTGCTGCAAATGGAATTGGCGGTCTTCCGGCGACGTCCCAAGAAGCCAACCCGAATGCGCTGCGTGCGAACGAGGCGCTGTTCGCGCCCAGCCCGTGCGACGTCTCTAAACTTTGGCGCTGACCCGCATGAAAGCCGGCATGTCGTCACCGAAGCCGACCGTGCCGTCGTCGTCCTGCTCGCGCTGGCGGCGGTTCTGTTCGGAACGGTCAGGCCGCCCGCCGCGATGATCGTCTCGGCGCGGGCGGTCGTCCCGGCGCGGCTGCTCGGCGCGCTCCGGCCTTGCCTTGCGCTCGGCGTTGTCTGAGCGGATGGCTTCCTTGCGCTCACGTTTTTCGACCGGGGCGTCGGCGGCCACCGCATCGATATCCACGGCCTCCGGTTCGCGCGCCGGCTTTTCGGCATGGCGCTGCGAACGCTCTCGGCCGCCCCGCTTGCGCTCACCTTCGTCCTTGCGCCCGGCGCGGCGCGGCGCGCCACGGCCGCGACGTGGCGCCTCATCCTCGCCTTCGCTGGCAACCACCGTCGAAAGATCGCCGTCGTGCCATTCGATCTTCAGGCCGGTCAGCTTTTCGATCGCCGCGAGATATTTGGCGTCGTTCTTGGTGACGATGGTGAAGGATTTGCCCGAGCGTCCGGCCCGGCCGGTGCGTCCGATGCGGTGCACATAGTCTTCCGCGTGGATTGGCACGTCATAGTTGAAGACGTGGCTGACGTCGGGAATGTCGAGGCCGCGGGCCGCGACGTCGGACGCCACCAGAAGCTTCAGTTTGCCGTCGCGGAAATTGGCCAGCATCTGCATGCGGGCGCGCTGGTCCATGTCGCCATGCAGGGCGCCGGCATCGAAATCGTACTTGATCAGCGAGCGGAACAGTTCCGACACTTCGACCTTGCGATTGCAGAAGATGATGGCGTTCTTCAACTCGCCGGATTCGGCGTTGATGAGTTCGCGCAGCGCAGCCCGCTTGTCCCAGGGCTTCGGTCCGGATTTGACCAGACGCTGGGTGATGTTGGTGCCTGTGCTTGCCGCCTTGGACACCTCCACACGCACCGGCGCATGCAGGAATTTTTCGGTCAGCTTGGTGATTTCCGGCGGCATCGTGGCCGAGAAGAACAGCGTCTGCCTGGTCAGCGACGGGATCATCTCGCAGATGCGTTCAATGTCGGGAATGAAGCCCATGTCGAGCATCCGGTCGGCTTCGTCGATGACCAGGATCTCGACGCCGTTCAGCAACAGCTTGCCGCGCTCGCGGTGGTCGAGCAACCGGCCGGGCGTGGCGATCAGCACGTCGGCGCCGCGTTCCAGCTTCTTGTCCTGCTCGTCGAAGGACACTCCGCCGATCAGTAGCGCGATGTTGAGCTTGGGGTGGTTCTTGCCGTACTTGACGAAATTCTCTTCCACCTGCGCAGCAAGTTCGCGCGTCGGTTCGAGGATCAGCGTTCGCGGCATACGGGCGCGGGCGCGACCTTTCTCGAGGCGCGTCAGCATGGGCAGCACGAAGGATGCCGTCTTGCCGGTGCCGGTCTGGGCGATGCCCAGCACATCCTTACCCTGCAAGGCGTGCGGGATGGCGCCGGCCTGGATCGGTGTCGGCACGGTGTAGCCGGCATCGGTGACTGCGGAAAGAACCTTGGGCGAGAGGCCGAGGTCTGCAAAGGTCAACGCTTCTTGAGCGGTCTGTTCTTCTGAGGACAAGTGTCTTGGCTGCTTTGGCTTTTGGGGGCGCGGCGAAATTCGCCGCGGCAGAGGCTTCGCATCTGCAACATGAGCAACGCGTTACGGATAAGTCTACGATTTGTCAACACAAACCGGCGTGAAAGCGGCGCTTGGCGCAATCCTATGCTTAAATCTTAACCTTAAATTCGAGGTGGCCACTTCCATGGCGCCGTCAATACCGGAACTGTTCGGTCAAGATACGCTCGTTCCACGAATGGCTGGCGTCGAACAGAAGCGTCGCCGTGTGCTGCTGCGACTGGCTGACCGTGACCGAGACCACCGACTTGAATTCGGTGTGGTCGGCCGCGACGTTGACCGGACGTTTGTCGCATTCGAGGATGTCGAAGCGCACAGTGGCCTTTGCCGGGATGAGCGCGCCGCGCCAGCGCCGCGGCCGGAAAGGACTGACCGGCGTCAGTGCCAGCAGCGGCGCGTCGAGCGGCAGGATCGGCCCGTGCGCGGAAAGGTTGTAGGCGGTGGAGCCGGCCGGTGTCGCCACCATCACGCCGTCGCAGGAAAGTTCTTCCAGCCGCACCTTGTCGTCGATGGAGATGCGGATCTTGGCCGTCTGGTAGGACTGGCGCCACAGCGCCACTTCGTTGATCGCCAGGGCCTTCGAAGTGGAGCCGTCGGTGGTGACGGTTTGCATCTCCAGCGGGCGGATGGTTTCGGCGGAGGCTGCCGCGATGCGCTCGGCGAGGCCCAGTTCGCGATACTGGTTCATCAGGAAGCCGACGGTGCCGCGGTTCATGCCGTAGACTTTCTTGCCGCTGCCCATCGTTTCGCGCAGCGTCTGCAGCAGAAAGCCGTCGCCGCCCAGCGCCACCACAACTTCGGCGTCGGCGATATGGTTCTGGCCGTAACGCGCGGAAAGCTGCTCGGCGGCTTTCCTGGCATCGTCCGTGTCGGAAGAAACGAACGCGAACGTGCTATTTGTCTTGTTCATTTTTCCGGTCGCATGAGTAGAGTGCAGCGGATGCCGGGTTAGCACGCGCTGCTGCGGCTGCAAAGAGACGCGACACGGCCCGCGCCGGCCAGCAAACCACGGAGAATGCGATGAAGATCGACGGTTCCTGCCATTGCGGGAAAATCACCTACGAGGCCGAAATCGATCCAGCGCGTGTGTCGATATGCCATTGCGTCGACTGCCAGACGCTTACCGGCACGGCGTTCCGCGTCACTATTGCTGTCGCCGAAGCCAACTTCCGGCTGCTTTCGGGCGAACCGAAGGTCTATGTGAAGACGGCCGAAAGTGGCAACAAGCGCGCCCAGGCGTTTTGCGGTGATTGCGGCACGCAGCTCTACGCCACATCGGTCGGCGACGGCCCGAAGATTTACGGCCTGCGCACCGGTACGGCGCGCCAGCGGGCGCAACTGGTTCCAAGGACCGAGCTTTGGCACAGTTCCGCACTTCCCTGGCTGCCGGAAATGCAATGTATCGAGACGACGATCGAACGGCAAAGCTGAAACCGTTGCCACACGATCAGTGGGCGGGGTGGCCGGCATGGTTACGTGTTGACCGTCGGGTTTGGATGTTTCCAGCGGAAGGGAGGGTCGCCCGAAGCACATTCCACTTTACTGGCGAGACAATTCTCGCTAACCGGTGCGCCGAAGTGCCCTTGTAGCTCAGCTGGTAGAGCAGCGGTTTTGTAAACCGAAGGTCGCGGGTTCGATTCCTGCCGGGGGCACCATAAAATCAAACCTTCGAAAGTTCACATATCTGAGTCCAAAGGCCGGTCGAGAACCTTCTGGAGGTCGTCGCTTTCCCTGCGGCCTTCGGGAACATCGCGCTTCAGAATTTCGCCAAGCACCATCGCCGCTTCTTTCAGAAGGGCTTTGGTTTCCTGTGGAGTCATGCAGTCAATATGGTCTGCGGCGTCCAAGAGATCGACAACCAGATCAACACCGCGCGCGTGTAGCTGTGGCATTGCAGGCACCTCCAAAACGAGCCGCCCATTTTCCCAAAATTCGCGCTGCGTTTCAATAAACTTTGACATCCCGTCGGGGCGACCACAGCCATATAGCTGCCAACTGCGCTGCTCTTATCGGATGGGTAAATCGATGAGATTTATCACTGAGGTTGCGTATATCGACAATCTCGACGTACGCGGGCCGAGGCGCCTGTCAGCCGCCGAATTTGTATCGCACCCCAAGCGAGATAATGTCGGCGCTGCCCTCGGCGGTGCCGGCATAGCGAATGTTTGACGTTGTTTCGTCGACCGGCGCATCGTCTACAAAAATGTGCGAGTAGCCGAAATCGACGGTAAGCCGCTCGTTCCAATTGTAGCTCGCGCCAATGCTGGCCCAGACCCGGTCGGCGTCCGGCAGCCTCATCGAGCGGTCCTCGTCGGTGATTGGCGAAATCTCATAGCCCAGGCCGGCGCGGAACGTCCACTCGGGGTTGAATTTGTATTCGCCGCCAACCGAAAAGAACCATCCATCGTCGAAATTGAGCGCTAGGCTTGAGCCGGCCGGCGACCCGGAGAACGGCACGGTCTGGATACGGCTCCAATTGGTCCATTCCATTCCCGCCATCATCGTGAAACTCTCGTTGATCCGCTGGCGCAGGCCAAGCGAGATGGTTTCGGGCAGCGTCACATCGGCCGAAATTGGGTAGGCGCCCGCCGGAATGGTGCCGATCGGCGTGCGGACCGGGATGTCGAACGTCTGGGTGCCATCCAGGGACTGCTCGATGGACGATCGGAAGCCGACGCCGATGGTCGTGCCGTCAAACGGTGTGAGCGTGATGCCCGCGACGAAGCCGACATCGGTGGAGTCACCTTCCAGCCGCTGCCTTGGCGGGTTGGCCGTCGGCGCCAGCGCCGTTGCGATGTCGACGTCGAAATACTGGATCTGCATGCCCACGGCAGCGCTGATGACGTCGTTGAACTTGAAGCCGACCACCGGCGTCGCATTGAGTGAGAGGGCTTCGGCATCGAGGTGGCTGATCATGCCCACCCAGGGGCGGTCCGAGGTGGTGGAGAAGCCATAGGGCGCATTGAAGCTGATGCCGAGATAGAGCCTGTCGTTGACCGGCATTGCAAAATAGGCGCCCGGCGCGATGCCGATCTCGCCGACGTTGCCGCCGTTGCCGGTAATGCCCAGCGCCGCAAGGGTCGACCGCGACAGGTCGACATCGAGCTTCGAGCGCGGGAAGACAGCCGTCAAATTGCCTTCCACCGTCATGCCGGTCACGATGGTGACCGCCGCCGGGTTCCAGAACATCGAACTGATCGAGTCGCCGGGCGCCGCCATGCCGGCAAACGCCGAACCCTGCCCGTATGCGGATTGCTCACGGACGGCGAATCCGCCTGCATGCGCGGTTGCAATTTCCGCAACGGACATCGCGAGGACAGAAGCAAACAGGGATGCGCGCATGGGATCGTTCCCTCTGGTTCGCCCCCCGCGCGCTCTCAGTGTGTTTATCCTACGCCATTTCCGGGTTGGCGTAACGGAACGTTGCGAATCCCGCCGGCCGATTGATCCGTATTTGCCGGTCTACGTTGCAGAAAGAACACAAGCCGTGCCGGCGCGTCGAGCGGCTGTTTACGACCGCGGCAGGCCAGGGGTCGAGTTTTGCGAAGCGGCAGTTTTGTCACCGGCATCCTGCGCCGATGGCGCCTCTTTCGGGAATATCATGTCGACGGGTACACAAAGTGCCTCGGCGATCGCCTTGAACGTTCTGGTGGAGCCCGTTTTCCCCGTACATTCGATCTGGGACAACATGCTGGGTGTGATCCCCACCAGTTTGGCGAGGAAGCGGCCGCTGAAGCCACGCCATTGCCGGATGGCGCGAACCGGATTTTCGCCGGCTAAAATTCTGCGTTCTATTGCGGCGGGGAGGGTAAATACGTCCTCCCGGTTTTTCTTCAGCGCCGCAAGCCCGTTGGCAGCCGCCAATTCGAGAACCCTAAACTGTCTTTCGGGAAGGATCACCAGACGCTCTCTTGCGCTTGCGTGATCGATATACTGCACATCGAGCTTCATGGATTGCTACCCAAAAAGAGAACACTGACCAAGCCCGATCCATGCGAATACTGCGGTATTCGTGGTTAATTTCCAGTTAATCCATATTCAGCCGTCTCGTTGTAGAATAGCGTAAATCGACGCGCGAATTCGGACGAACAATATTTCGCGAGGCCCCGGGTTCCGTCACTCGTCCTGTTCGGCGAGGGCCTGCAGCGCGGGAAGGTCGTGAAAAATCAGCCGGCCGTCGCGTTTCTCGATCAGCCCACGCTTGGCAAGGCTGCTCATCTCGCGCGACACCGCTTCCCTGTGGGTGCTGATCTTCGCGGCCAGTTCGATATGCGTCGGGGCCGGGTCTAGCGAAGCCCTTCCGAAAACAAGTGTGCTTTCCGCCGTCAGGCGCAGCAACTCGTGGATCAGGCGCTGGCGTACGACCAGGGTGCTGAACTCATAGACCCGATCGGTCATCCGGCGCAGTTGCACCGACATATGTTCGAGCAGCGCCCAGGCGAACGCCGGGTGGTTGTTTACAATGTCGCGGAATGCGGCAACCGGCAATCGCGCGGTGCGTGCCTGCCCGAGCGCCACGACGCTTGCCGACCGCACTTTCCCGTCGATGCCGGCTAGCTCTCCAAAGATCTCGCCGGGTTCGACGTCGCGATAAGCGATCTCCCTGCCGTCATGCGAGAAAAGCGTTACGCGCGCGTCTCCCTCCAGCAGGAAGAAGACATCGCAGCCGCTGTCGCCATGCGCGATGATCAACTCATGATGTTGATAGGTGCGCTCAACCCATCGCGCGGCCAGCGCCGTAAGGACGGAATCCGGCAGTTTCGCTAGAAAGGCCGGGGCCGATTTCACGAGCATCTCCTTTCGCTAAAGGTTGTCAGTTTCTGCTTCCAAAAGCCCAGGCAACCGGTGGCTGGTCGATGTCGACTGCTGGTGCGGTGCATCGTGTTGAGGGTGTGCGGATTCCCACAGACCATCATGATGCGGTTTTATACGATATTCCAATGGTTGTTCAGCAGACAATGCTCTGACCGACGATGGAATGGGAACATGCGACATTCGGCTTCAATCAAGCAGTTGGCATCGACATTTCGTGAGTTGCTGGTAAGGCGCTACCGGCCGGAACTTCATTACATGCGCGGACCCGGGCCAGCCAGCGCACGTCGCGCGGCCAGCGTTGAAGGGCGCGTACAAAATTCACCTTTCGTGGGGGGCATCGGTAGCGCGGCACCTTGATGTGGAATCCTGTCCGCCAAGGTGCAGCGTGACTGCTGGCGTTGGCCACGGGCGGGCAACGCGGTGCAGTCCCAAGCGTCCGACGAATTGCCTGAGAATGGGGGCAGAGAGCGCCGGACGCCGGGCCGGTGGCGATTTGTGCACAATCGTCTCCAGCGTCTAATACTACTTCACGCTCAATTGAATGTGTATCGGCAAATAGGGCTACCGGTAAATCTCTGATGGGCCAGGTTTCAAATCGAATATGTTGCCGCATGAGTTGTGATCTGTAAAATCTACACTTGTAACTGCGCTTGGGTCGCAGGGGTAATTTCTAGTTTTCAGCGTATTCAACAAACGCCATCCATGGCTCCTTTGGCCCATTTCAGGTCTTTCAGGATTTTCTCGCCGGCGAGTTGCTTGCGCGCCTTTTCCACAACCGTTTACGACGGTCGGGAATTGCGGGTCGATCTTTTCCAGCCGCTCGACAGCTGCAGCGGCGATCTCTAGGCATGAACCAAGCCGGTGGTGGCTATTTGGCTGGCGGGTAGACTGTGAGCCAGTCGTTCTTCATGTCGACGATCGTCCAGCCCTTGGCAGTGCCCTCGTCGAGCGCCTTGTCGAGCTTGCCGATATGCGATTGGCGGTCGTAGGCCCATTCGCGGTCGGCGTCAGTGTGATGGACAATGCCGATGAACCGCGCGCCCGGCCCTGCGGCCGTCCATTCCAGCATCTGCTGATCGCCGTCTGAATTGCCGAAGGCGAAGATCGGCCGGCGGCCGATGAAGTTGTTGATGCCAGAAGGCTTGCCGGGGCCGTCATCGATGAATTCGATCTTCGACTCCTTCACCAGGACAGGCACGCCATCGCGCAGTTCGAATTTCGTCACGCCCGCCGAGCCGACGACCTGTTCGGGCGGGATGCCGTAGGCCTTTTCGGCGAAACCACGCATGAATTCCACGCCTCCGCCCGAGACGATGAACGTCTTGAAGCCGTTCGCCCTAAGATAGGCGAGCAATTCCAGCTGCGGCTGGTAGACCAGTTCGTCGTATGGCCGGTCGAAGCGGGGGTGGCGTGCCGTTTTCAGCCAGTCGGCGACGATCGCGGCGTATTCGTCCGTCGTCATGCCCGAATGCGTGAGCGCCATGATCTCCATGAGGCCCTTTTCGCCCGCGGCGGCAAGGCCCTTGGTATCTCCGGCCAGCACCGATTTGAACGGCTCGGTGTCATTCCATTCCGGATGCTGGGGCGCCATGGCCTTGATACGATCCAGCGCGAAGGCAAGCTGGAAGTAGACCGGCTGCTCCGACCACAGCGTGCCGTCATTGTCGAAGACGGCGATGCGCTCCTCGGGCGGGACGAAATCGGCGCCGCCATCCTGCGTGACCTTGGCAACGAAATCGGTGATCGCCGACTTCACGGGGCCGTCCTTCCAGGAGGGCAGGGGATCCGTTTGAGCCACGGCAACGGAAACAAGCGCCAGCAGAAGGAGTGGAATGGAAAGGAAGGCTTGCAAGGAGGAGGTGCGTGAAAGGATCATGGAAGTCACCTCCAGCTGAACTGCTCATTCCGGATGCTATAGGCGTTTTATCCCATCATCCAGAGCAAAAAGAAATGTCGATGCCTCTATATCCAACAGTATCGATACAAATTCAAACAGATGTTGTCGCCACGACCATATTGTCATTTGTTTTTATGACGTTCGCCTGGCTGCCGAAATACCTTTCGGTGTGCCAAGTTCCTCAAATGGTCTGCCTTCCCTTACATGGAATGCGGTCATAAGGTGACATCGCCGAAAGGAGGTCCGGCACCACGTCCGCCAGCATTTTTGGTCGGAAACCCTGTCTTGAAAGCACCGGTTCATTCCAACTGATTTCGCTCAGGAGCATGACTATGCGAAAGACAAGCAATCTGAAGGCAATGATGGTCGCGGCGGCCAGTTGCCTGGCCATTGGGGCGGTTTCGTCCGCCAACGCACAGGACACGCAGAAACCCAACATCCTCGTCATCTTCGGTGACGATGTCGGCCAGACCAACATATCTGCCTATTCATTCGGTGTGATGGGCTACAAGACACCCAACATCGACCGGATCGCCAAGGAAGGCATGATGTTCACGGATTACTACGCCGAGAACAGCTGCACCGCCGGGCGCTCGACATTCATCACCGGCCAGGTGTGCCTCCGTACTGGCCTGTGCAAAGTTGGCATTCCGGGCGCGACGGTCGGCCTGCAGGCGCGAGACGTGACCATTGCCCAAGCTCTGAAGCCGCTCGGCTATGCGACTGGACAATTCGGCAAGAACCACCTGGGCGATCGGGACGAATTTCTGCCGACCAATCACGGCTTCGACGAGTTCTTCGGAAACCTCTACCACCTCAACGCGGAAGAGGAGCCGGAAAGGCCCTATTATCCCAAGGATGACGCCGAATTCGTCAAGAGCAACTCGCCTCGCGGCGTGCTGCACAGTTTCGCCGACGGCAAGATCGAAGATACCGGTCCGCTGAACAGAAAGCGGATGGAGACCGTTGACGACGAGACCACCGCCGCGGCGATTGCCTTCATCGAAAAGCAGGCGAAGGAGGGCAAGCCGTTCTTCACCTGGATGAACACGACGCGCATGCATGCGTTCACCCATGTCCGCGAGTCCATGCAGGGACAGAGCGGCATGCCGGGCAACGAATACGCCGATGGCATGGTCGAGCACGACGGCGACGTCGGCAAGCTCCTGAAGGCGCTCGACGACCTGAACATCGCCGACAACACCATCGTGGTCTACACAACCGACAACGGCCCCAACCAATGGTCATGGCCGGATGCCGCGACGACGCCGTTCCGCAGCGAGAAGGATACGAACTGGGAAGGTGCCTTCCGCGTACCGGCTCTGGTCCGCTGGCCGGGCCACATCAAGGCCGGTGAAATCTCCAACGAGATGATTTCCGGCCTCGACTGGTTCCCGACGCTTGTCGCAGCCGCTGGCGACAAGGACATCAAGGACCGCTTGCTGAAGGGCACCAAGCTGGGCGACAAGGATTTCAAGGTTCATCTCGACGGCTACAACCAGTTGCCATACCTGACCGGCGAGCAACCGAAGTCCGCACGCCAAGACTTCTACTACTTCAACGACGACGGAGCGCTCGTCTCATACCGCTACAACAACTGGAAGATCGTGTTCTCAGAGCAGCGCGAGCCAGGCGGCTTCCCCGTCTGGTCCAATCCGTTCACGACGCTGCGTGCACCCAAGGTCTTCAACCTGCGCATGGACCCCTACGAACGTGCGGATGTCGTTTCGGATCAGTACTATGACTGGTTGGCCAAGAACGCCTACCTGATCCAGTATGGCGTCTGGCGGGTGGCCCCGTTCCTCGGGACCTTTAAGGACTATCCGCCGAGCCAGCGGCCAGCGAGCTTCAGCATCGACCAGATGGTGGAATCCCTGGAGAAGTCGATACAGTAACAGGCGTTGCTGTTGCTCGGCGATGCACCCGCATCCCAAAAAGCGCGCCACCCTCCCGGTGGCGCGTCCTTCACGGTCTTCAAATCCCAGTGAACCTGGAGCGACGCAACATGACCGCACGCGACGATATTCTGGACCTCGGCAAACGCATCGGCCAATCGATCATCGGCCAGGATGCTATGGTCGAGCGCCTGCTTTTGGGCCTTTTGAGCGACGGCCACCTGCTGGTCGAAGGCTTGCCCGGGCTTGCCAAGACACGCGCGATCAAGAGCCTGGCGAAGAATCTCGACGCCAAACTCTCGCGCGTACAGTTCACCCCGGACCTTCTGCCATCCGATATCACCGGCTCGGAGGTCTATTTCACCGAGGGCGGCAAAGGCGAATTCAAGTTCCAGCAAGGGCCTGTGTTCGCCAATCTCGTCCTTGCAGACGAGATCAACCGCGCACCCGCAAAAGTTCAGTCGGCTCTTCTTGAGGCGATGGAGGAACGCCAGGTGACGGTCGGCGGCGACAGCCACCCGCTGCCCGAGTTGTTCCTCGTCATGGCGACGCAGAACCCGATCGAGCAGGAGGGAACCTATCCGCTGCCCGAAGCCCAGCTTGACCGTTTCCTGATGCATGTGCGGGTCGACTATCCCGCGCGCGAGGCCGAAGCCGAGATCATGCGGCTGGTGCGCGGCGAGGAAAACAGCAGCGGCAAAACCGCCGGCAAGCAAGCACCCAAGCTCGACCAGAAATCGGTGTTGGATGCGCGCAAGCAGATCGGCGCGATCACGGTTTCCGAACCGGTGGAGAACTACATCGTCGCCCTGGTCTACGCGACGCGCGAGCCGGCCAAGCTCGACAAGGATCTGGCAAGCTGGATTCAGGTGGGCGTCAGTCCGCGCGGCTCGATCGGGCTCGACAAGGTTTCCCGCTCCAATGCGTGGCTCAAGGGCCGTGATTACGCCAGCCCGGACGACGTCAAGGCGGTGGTGCATGACGTTTTCCGCCACCGCCTTATATTGTCCTACGAGGCGCATGCCGCGGGCGTCACCGCCGACAAGGTGATCGACCGCGTCGTCGAACTCGTGGCAGTCGCCTGACGGAGGCATCCATGGGCTTCTCCTTGTCAGCGCTGGGACGGTCGAAGGGACTTGTCAGGCCGCGCAACGCATCGCCAGAGCCAGCCAGGGGCGTCCATGTGACCGTCGAAGAGCTGGTGGCGCTGGAGGCTGCGGCGCGGGATTTCAATTTCCTGCGGAAACAGCCGGTCAATCGCCTGCTCGCCGGCCGCCATGCCTCCAACATGCGTGGGCGTGGCCTTTCTTTCGAGGAACTGCGCGACTATCTGCCCGGAGACGACGTTCGCACCATCGATTGGCGGGTGACTGCGCGAACCGGCAAGCCCTTCGTTCGGGTCTATGACGAAGAGAAGGACCGGCCGGCGCTGATCGTGGTCGACCAGCGCATGAACATGTTCTTCGGCAGCCGGCTGATGATGAAGTCGGTGTCGGCTGCCGAGACTGCGGCGCTCTGTGCCTGGCGGGTGATGAACCTCGGCGACCGCGTCGGCGGCTTTGTCTTCAACGATACCCGGGTCGACGAGCTGCGGCCGCATCGCAGCCGGGCCGCGGTTATCGAACTCGCCGGGGCGATCGCCAGGCAGAATGCGGAACTCAGGGCGGATTTGTCCGATCATCGCGGCTCGGGACAGCTCGACCTTGCGCTTGCGGCTGTCGCCAATGTGGCGCGCCACGATCACCTGGTGGTCGTTATCAGCGATTTCGAGGGCCACGGCCCGCGCACCCGCGATCTGTTGCTGCGGCTGACGATCAGCAACGATGTGCTGGCGGTGCTGGTCTACGATCCGTTCCTGATCGACCTGCCCGAGACCGGCCATATCGTCGTCAGTGGCGGCGGCATGCAGGCGGAGCTGCCTCTCGGGCATGGCAAGGTCAGGAGCGGCGTCGCCGATTTCGCCAGAAAGCGCGGCGACGAATTGCTGGCCTGGCAGCAGGAACTCGGCCTGCCGATGCTGCTGGTCTCCGCCGCCGAGGAAACCGCGCCGCAACTGCGCCGAACACTCGGCCAGCTTGCCTGGCGGCAGAAAAGGCGCTGACCATGGAACCGGCGCAACCCCAACAGGATCCACTTACCAGACTGGCGCTACAACACCTGGCCGACATCAGCGTTCCGCCGCCTGTCTCGTGGATGCCGCAGACCTGGGGCTGGGCGATGCTTGCCCTGGTTGCCGCCGCGTTGCTGATCGTTGCCTTGTGGCGCTGGCACCGGCGGCGCGTCTCCAACCGCTATCGCCGCGAGGCGCTTGCCGAATTGACGCGCATGGAGCGGGATCTGGCGGACAACACGGGGCGTGCGCAAGCCCTCGAAGCCATGCCCGAACTGCTCAAGCGCGTGGCGCTCGCCGCCTGGCCGCGTGATGCCGTGGCCTCGCTCAGCGGCGGGAATTGGCTTGCCTTCCTGCGCCAGCACGGCGGTGACCGGTCGTTTCCGGAACCGGCGGCACGGCTGCTCGACGATCTGGAATACCGTTCACAGGAAACCCGCATGAGCGTCAGTGAGGATGATGCGCGGATGTTCGCAGCCGCGGCGCGCCGATGGATCGAGGGCCATAGTGTATCAGCTTGAATATCCCTGGTTGCTTGCGGTACTGCCGGTGCCACTGCTCATCTGGTGGCTGGTGCCGGCCTATCGCGAGGAAACCACGGCCATTCGCATTCCGTTCTTCGGCGAGGTGGCGGATGCCGCCGGCGTGTCTCCCACCCAAGGCTCGGTCGTGCCACGCAAGAACTGGGTGCAAAGGATGCTTGCGCCGCTTTGCTGGCTGCTCATCGTGCTTGCCCTGGCGCGGCCCCAGTTTGTCGAGCCGCCGATCACCAAGACCGAGCCCCAGCGTGACTTGATGCTGGCGCTCGATCTCTCGCAATCTATGGACACGCGCGATTTTCGCGATCCCGCCGGCCAGCAGGAGGCGCGCGTCGACGCCGTGAAACAGGTGGTCAGCGATTTCGTCAAGCGGCGGCAAGGCGACCGTGTCGGGCTTATCGCCTTCGGCGATGCGCCATATCCGCTAGTGCCTTTTACGCTGGATCATCTCACTGTCCAGACCATGATCGGGAGCGCGTTGCCGGGCATGGCGGGACCGCGCACCGCGCTGGGCGATGCTATCGGCCTCGCGATCAAGATGTTCGCCGACAGCAAGGCGCCGGAGAAGGTGCTTGTCGTGTTGACTGACGGCAACGACACGGCGAGCAAGATGCCGCCGGACCGCGCCGCCGACATCGCCAGCCAGAACAAGATCGTCGTCCACACAGTCGGCATCGGCGATCCCGATGCCGAGGGCGAAGACAAGCTCGACGTCGGCGTGCTGCAGAAGATCGCGTCGGCGACCGGCGGCCGTTATTTCTTCGGCCAGGACCAGAGCCAGCTGGCCGAGATCTACGCCACGCTCGACAAGATCACGCCAACCAACCAGACCACGCTTTCCTGGCGCCCCAAGATCGAGCTGTTCAGCTATCCGCTGGGGGCGGCGCTACTGTTGCTGATCGTCTATCACCTCTTCTCGTGGATTTGGGTCGTGCTGCGCGCGCCGCCCGGTACTGCGGGGCAGGCGTCATGATCGGGGATTTCCACTTCCTCCGGCCATGGTGGCTTCTGGCCATTCTGGCAGCCGTCGCGCTGGTTCTGCTCGTGTCGCGGCAAACCGACGTTCGGGCCCGCCTGCGCGGCCTCATCGCCCCGCATCTGCTCGACAACCTCCTCATCGATCGGCAGAGCAGCAGGCGGTGGCGGCCCGTTCACTTCGTCGCCGTCCTCATCGTGCTCGGCGCCATTGCGATGGCCGGACCAACCTGGCAGCGCCAGCAGCCGCCCTTTGTCGAGGACAGGGCGCCGCTGGTGCTGGCGATCGATGTCTCGCAGACGATGGACGCCATCGACATCACGCCCTCGCGGCTGGAGCGGGTCAAGCTCAAGGTCCAGGATCTCCTGAAGCTTCGGCCCGGCGCGCGCACCGCCGTTTACGCCTATGCCGGTTCCGCTCACATGGTGCTGCCGCTGACCGATGATGCCAATCTCGTAAAGACCTATGTCAATGCGCTGCAGACGAGTGTCATGCCGGTGCCTGGCAAGGACACGGCCAAGGCGCTGCAAGTGGCCGAAGCGGGGCTGACCAACGAAGTGGTGCCGGGCACGCTGCTTTTCCTGACCGACGGCGTCGAGCCTGCGGCGACGGAGGCCTTCAAGAATTATGCGGGCAACAATGAAATCATGGTGCTTGGCTTCGGCACCGCCGAGGGCGGGCCCGTCAAGACCGGCGAGGGAGAGTTCCTGTCCGATGCCGGCGGTCGCGTCATCGCGAGGCTCGACGTGGCGCAATTGCAGTCGCTGGGCCGCGAGGCCGGCATTCGCGTCGCCACCGTCACCATGGACGACAGCGATGTCAATTGGATCGCCGAACGCGTGCAGACCCATATGCAGGCCAAGCTTGCCGAAGGTCAACGCGGTGGCTGGATGTCGGCTGGTGGCTCACCATTCCCATCGTCTTGCTCAGCGCCTTCTGGTTCCGGCGCGGCTGGACGGTGCAATGGGCTTTCGCGGCGCTTGTCGCGGCGACCCTTGCGGCACCCGGCCGCGCCGACGCAGCCGGGTTCGATTTCATGGGCATGTGGCTGACGCCCGACCAGCAGGGACGGCTTGCCTTCGACAAGGGCGATTATGCGGGCGCCGCGGCACGTTTCGCCGACCCCATGTGGCGCGGCGTCGCGTTCTATCGGGCCGGCAGGTTTTCCGACGCGGTCGACGCCTTCGCGCAGGTCAGGACGGCCGAAAGCTACTACAACCAGGCCAACGCGCTCGCGCATCTCGACAAGCTCGACGAAGCGGTGGCCAGCCTCGACGAAGCGCTGAAATTGCGGCCCGACTGGCCCGAGGCAAAAGCGAACCTGGCCATCCTTGAAAAGCTGATTGCCGACAAGAAGGACGAAGAGGACGAGCAGGAGGAGGCGCCCAACCTCAAGCCTGACCAGGTCCAGTTCGACGACAAGGGCAAGAAGGGCAAGGCGGGTGAGGTCGACCTTGCCCAGCAGACGGCCGACATGTGGATGCGTAATATCCAGGTCACGCCGACCGATCTGCTTGCCCGCAGGTTCGCCCTGGAGGCGGCGGCAGGAGCGAAACAATGAGCGCCTTCGCCCGCTGCCTCGCCGTCGTGTTTTTCATCTTCACGTCCGCCACGCCGCTGCTTGCGGCGGAGCCTGTTGTGCGGGTCGATGTACTGACAGCGCCCCCCATTGTTGCCGGCCAGCAGGTTCAGGTTCAGGTCGACGTCCTGGTGCCGAATTTCTTCATGTCGTCGCCGCAGTTCCCGAACCTCGATATTCCGAACGCGATTGTCACTTTGCCCGACGTGAGGGCGGAGAACCTGGTCGAGAACATCGGCAGCGATAGCTATTCGGGCATACGCCGGCTTTATTTCGTGACACCGCAGTTGCCCGGCGACTATGTGCTGCCGTCCGCGGTGATCACCTTCACCTACGCGGCGGTTCCGGGGCAGGCGAGCAATGGATCGGTGACGCTGCCGCCGGTAAAATTCACCGTTGCCGGCGTGCCGGGCGCGCCCACAGGGAATGTGGCGGCCGCGACCACGCTGACGGTCACCCAGACTCTCGACCGCGAACCCAAAGATCTCAAATCCGGCGACACGCTGGTCCGCACCGTTACCGCCGCCGCCGAGGGCATGGAGGCGATGATGATCCCCGTTCCGGAGTTTTCAGCGCCCGAAGGCGTCCGTATCTATCCGCATGATCCCGTGCTTTCCGACAAGGGGGGCAGCAGCCAGCGCATCGACCGCGTCACCTACGCCTTCGATAAACCAGGCAGCTACGTGCTGCCGGCGGTCGAAATCGATTGGTACGATCCCGCGTCGCAAAAGCATCAAGTGGCACAAGCACCTGAAATTGCGGTGTCGGTCGCCGACAGCGCGGCGTTCACGCCCGCCATCGCGCCACCGCCCGCGCCCGAGCAGCCCGCGCCCGCTGCCTGGAAGACCTGGGTGAAATACTGGCCGTGGGCCGCCGCCGTTGCAGGGTTTGCTTTGTTGACCTGGCTCACGAGGCGCATGCTGCCCCGCCTGAGCGCCTGGCGCCACGCGCGGCATCTGGCGCATGAGCAATCCGAGGCCGCCTATTTCCGGCGCTTTCAGGACGCATGCAAGTCCGGCCGCTTGCCCGAAATCTATTCGGCGCTCGATTCCTGGTCGCGCCGGACAGGCATCGTGCCGGTGTCGGCGTGGCTAGAGCGGAATGGTGACGAGGCAACGCTGGCGGAATTCGGCAGGCTCGAAGATGCGATTTTCGGAGGCGGGAGAGCACCTTTCGATGCCTGGAAACTGCTGGAGGGTATCTCCAGCGCCCGGACGGCGTCGCGACCCGGTGAGGGGACTTTGCCTGTCCCGGCTCTGCCTGCGCTCAACCCGTCCTAGGCTTGGTTGCCTGCGACGGCAGACATTCGCCCTTGCACTCACCAATCGACGTTATTCCGTCGGATCGCCTCTCAGGATGGTATCGAGCTGTCCCGGCCTTTTCTGCACCGGCAGTGGGTTCCTGCCTTCGAGCACGGTGATGGGCGCGGTCACGGTGTCGGCCGCCACCTTGCCGACCGTGCCGACGGTGCCGGCGACAACCAGGCCGATGCCCTGTCCGAGGCTGACCTTGGAATCGGTCAGCGGCTGGCCAGTGACCAGCCGTTGGCCGATCAGTTGCACGATCTCAGGGCTTTCGGCGAACTTGCCGTGGTTCAGGCGATCGCCGCTCTTGACCTTGGTGAGGTCTATGACGTTGATCTTCGCTTCTTCAAGCTGCGTACGGTACGGCTCGGCCGAGGGATCGATCTGGCCGACACGGTCGACGCCACCGGAGATCAGCCGGGAGGCTTTCAACGCGCGGTCGTCCTGCGAAACGAAGATGGTGATCTTCGGCTTCGGCTCCCCCAATTCCCACCACTGGCGGGCGAAGACGTCGACGTCGAGATCGGGAGAGGCGAGGATGACATTGTCGATCTTGGCTGGAACGCGCCCGTTGCGTATCGCCAATTGCCGCAGCGCCTCCATCGCCAGCCACGTTCCCATCGAATGGGCCATGACAGTCACGTCCTTGACCTGCGGATTATCGGCAAGCGCCTTCAGTGTCCGCTCGAGCGCGGTGCGCGAGAAGTTGGTGCTTTCCTTGTCGTAATTGTAGTCGAAGATGCTGGCGCGCGACGGCCAGGTGAACAGGATCGGCACGACATTGGCGCCGGAATCGCGAACGATCTGCGCGAAACGGAAGACCGAATCCTCGTAGCGGTTGTTGAAGCCGTGAACGAAGACCAGCACATGGCCATCGCGGTTGTGCAAGGTCAGCCATTTGCGGGCTTCCGCGACGCTCGGCAGGGTCTGCGCCCGAACCACGGCAAATTCCTTCGCGGGATCGGCCGGCAGCCGCTTCGGCCATTCGACGGTGCCCGAAACACGGTTCGGCGGGATCGAGATCTCCATGTCGGTGATCGACAGCAACGGACTGCGTTCGCCGCTAAAGAGTGTACCCGGATCGCCGGACGGTTTGCGGCTGGTAGCGACCAGCATCGACACCGTGGTAGCCTGCGGCGACAGGCTATCTGCGGCGACCGGCGCCAGCACGCCTTCGGGGCGTCCCGCGCAAGCGGCTAGCGCGAATGTCAAAATCAGCACGCAAAGGCCGGCGAACCGCTCGGTCATGAACTCTCCAAAACCCGCTCCCCCGGGCAACTCTCGATGAAATAGACGGTTTCGTCAAAGCCATTCCGGGCGGCCAAAGCGCGTTCTTGGTCTGCGTGGGTCGATTCGGCAACAGTGGCGGCGCCCGCTCCCGTCGGTGTCGTTCCACCGGGCAGAGCCAAGGCCGACACGGAGCCCGGCCTTGGTGCGGCGCACAGCAACTCTCGGGGGAGGGTGGCTTCATCCGAGCATGCCGGACCCTTGGTCGGAAGGCTGCGAGGCACCTCCGTTTGGCCAGCCTGCCCCATGCGGCCCGGATGCTATGTTTCACGAGGGCGCGGTGGTGGAACCGTCCGGCAACAAATTCGCCAGGAAGCGACGGAAATCAGGCAACGGCTGCCGCGCCCGCCCTTGAAGGTTTCCGCGTGCCGAAATTCGTCAAAATCCGGCCTGATCCTTGCGCTAAGCCGTTGGCGCGCATTTGTGGATGAACCGCAGGGAAACGGTCGATGATCCGTTTTGTCTTTATCGCAATTTTCGTTCTTGTCGCCGCGCTGATCCTTCGCGTCGTCTGGCGCGGCTTGAAATCGGCCGACCTCGACTGGAACGGCATTGCCTTCGCCCTAGGTTTCGTTGTGCTGGCGTTCTATCTCCGCCACATCACCGGCATGGGCTAAACACCACGCAGGACAGGCCCCAGCGGCATTTCTCTCCGCTTCGCTAAAACTTCAAAGCTCTTTCTCGGCCAGTTCACGAAACGCGTCGGGCAGCGAGCGGGCAGTTCCCAGCGCCACCGACGCATAACCAACCGCATCCCAGCCGAAGCGTTCGCGGATCGCGTCGACGGCACGGTCGGCCACCCAGCGCGTCATGCCTTTGCGGGTGCCGGGACGGCGCTTTTCGTCCAGCAGGCCAAGCGGCAGCTCCAGTTGCAGTCCGGAGTGTTGCTCGAGATGCGACACAGCGATGGCCAGCAGCGAGATGGTCTTTTCGGCGGGATGGTCGGCTAGCGCCGAGCGCACCAGTTCCTCGGCGACTTCCGCAAGCATCGCGGTTGCAGAAATCGGCGCGTCGAGCGTTATCGAGCGCGTCACCGCGCGCATGTCGGCGAAGCGGACGCGCACGGTCACCGTGCGGCCCGGCCGGGATTTGGCCCTGAGCCGGCTGGCGACGCGGTCGGCCAGATGCAGCAGCGCCGGCCGGAAGATTTTCTCTTCGGCCGGCTTTTTGCCGAGCGCCGATTGTGCTCCGGCCGACTGGGCGCGGCTATGGGTCCTGATCTGGCGAGGGTCGCGATTCCATGCCAGATCGGCCAGTTTTTCTCCGGCGGCTGGGCCGAGAAGCTTTTCCAGCGACCAGCCTGGCGTCTTTGCCAGCTGTCCGATGGTCGACACGTTGATTTCAGCGAGCCGCGCCTTGGTTACCGGGCCGACGCCCCACATCAGATCGACCGGCAAATCGTGGAGGAAGGTCAGCTCCGTATCGGGCTCGACCACCACCAGCCCGTCCGGCTTGGCCACTTGCGAGGCAATCTTTGCAAGATGTTTGGTGCGCGCCACGCCGACGGAGATGGGCAAGCCGAGTTCAGTCCGCACGCGCCGCCGGACCGCTTGCGCGATCTCTGCCGGCGATCCGAAAAGATGGGTGCAGCCGGCGACATCGGCAAAGGCCTCGTCGATGGAGATCCGCTCGACCAGCGGCGTGAAATCGTTGAGCACGGCGATGGCCGCGTCGCCCAGCCGCTGGTAGTCCTCGAAGTGGCCGCCGACGAAGGTGAGTTGCGGGCACAATTCCCGCGCCCGCCGCCCCGCCATGCCGCCGCGCACGCCGAAAGCCTTGGCTTCATAGGAGGCCGCAAGCACCACTCCGCCACCCACCGCGATGGGTTTGCCGCGCAGCGTCGGGTCCAGGAGCTGTTCGACCGAGGCATAGAAGGCGTCGAGGTCGGCATGGAGAATGGTGGCAGCGATTTCCATGCCGTCCTGCGATGTTCCCGAACGCTTTGGCGCCCCTTCTCAACAGGCGACGCTAAAGAACAAAGAGAGAACAAATAGAGCCGCTTGTCAAGCGGCCGCCGCCGGCCGTCACACGCCGCTCAGCGTGTAAAAACCTTGCCGCCGATCATGCGCGTCACTTCGGCTGCCGCCTCGCGCACCAGCGGCCCGATATCTGCGACGCGCTCCAGCGTGACGCGCACCGTCGGCCCGGAAATCGAAACGCCGGCCACCGGCTCGCCGAATTCGTTGAACACCGGCGCCGCGATGCAGCGCATGCCGGGATGCCGCTCCTCGTCGTCCACCGAATAGCCGCGCGTTCTGATCTGGCTGAGGTCGCGGGCAAGGGCAGGGGCGTTGGCGAGCGTTTTCGGCGTATAGACTTCCAGTCCTTCCTTGCGCACGATCGCGGCGACCCGGTCGCCTGGCATGTGGGCGAGGATCGCCTTGCCGATCCCCGAGGCATGGAAGGAACTGCGGGTGCCGGGCCGGAAAAATGCGCGGATCGCCTGATGCGTCTCGACCTGGCTGACAAAAACCACGCAGTCGTCTTCGGCGACTCCCAGATTGGCGGTTTCGCCGATCTTCTCCATCAGGTCTTGCATGACGATCCTGGCGCGGTCGATGAGCTTGCGGCGGCGCAGGAAGGCCGAGCCCATGCGGTAGGTCTCGACGCCGATGGACCACAACTGGTCGGTGCGGTCGAACTCGACCATGCCATGCGCTTCCATGGTGGTCAGCATGCGGTAGGCCGTGGAAGCGGCGAGCCCCGAGGCCGATGCCACTTCGCTGAGCGACAGCCCGTCCGCGTCGGCGATGATGGCGAGGATGCGCAGCGCCCGGTCCAGCGACTGGACCGAACTGTTCTCTGCAGGTCCATGGAAGGAGCGCGGCCGCCCGCGCTGGCGTTTTTCGGTGGTTTCCACGGCAATTTCTCCGCAATGAGCGGGAACGACAATAAAAAATATTTTTACCATTTGGAATAAGGAAAAAAGTGGAAAACAAAAAATGCTGCAAAATCAGAGACTCGCTATTTTTTGGTGATAATGAAAAAAAATTCTGGAAAAATTGAAAAATAGCTCTGGCGGGCGCATTCTCCATTCCAGTCAGATTTGGTGCCCGGAGGAATAAAATGGCCAGGATGCGTGCCGTTGATGCGGCTGTTCTCGTTCTCGAGAAGGAAGGTATCGATTGCGCTTTCGGCGTGCCGGGTGCTGCGATCAACCCGTTTTATTCGGCGCTCAAGGCGCGCGGCACCGTCCGCCACATCCTGGCGCGGCATGTCGAGGCGGCCTCCCATATGGCCGAAGGCTACACCCGCGCGAAGGCTGGCAATATCGGGCTGTGCATCGGCACGTCTGGACCGGCCGGCACCGACATGATCACCGGGCTCTACTCGGCCTCCGCTGATTCCATCCCCATCCTCTGCGTTACCGGACAGGCGCCGCGCGCCCGGCTGAACAAGGAGGATTTCCAGGCCGTCGACATCTCGGCGATCGCCAAGCCGGTCACCAAATGGGCGGTCACCGTGATGGAACCCTACCAGGTGCCGATGGCGTTCCAGCAGGCGTTTCACCTGATGCGCTCGGGCCGGCCGGGTCCGGTGCTTATCGACCTGCCGGTCGACGTCCAGCTTGCCGAGATCGAGTTCGACATCGACACCTACGCCTCGCTGCCGGTTTACAAGCCGGCGATTACCCGCGCGCAAGCGGAAAAAGCGGTTGCGATGCTCAACGAGGCGGAGCGCCCGCTGATCGTCGCCGGCGGCGGCATCATCAACGCCGACGCGTCCGACCTTCTGATCGAGTTCGCCGAAATCACCGGCGTTCCCGTCGTGCCGACGCTGATGGGTTGGGGCACAATTCCCGATGACCACCGATTGATGGCCGGCATGTGTGGCCTGCAGACCTCGCACCGCTACGGCAACGCGACCATGCTTGCCTCCGATTTCGTGTTCGGCATCGGCAATCGCTGGGCCAACCGCCACACCGGTACCGTCGAAAAATACACGGCTGGCAAGAAGTTCATCCATGTCGACATCGAGCCGACCCAGATCGGCCGCGTCTTCGCACCGGATTTCGGCATCGTTTCGGACGCGGGTGCAGCCCTCAAGATGCTGCTCGACGTTGCCACCGAATGGAAGACGGCGGGGAAGCTGCGCGACTGGTCCGGCTGGGCCAAGGAGTGCCAGGCCCGCAAGAAGACCATGAAGCGCAAGACGCATTTCGACCAGGTGCCGCTGAAGCCGCAGCGCGTCTACGAGGAGATGAACAAGGCGTTCGGCCGCGACACCTGCTATGTCTCGACCATCGGCCTCAGCCAGATCGCGGGCGCGCAGTTCCTGCATGTCTACAAGCCGCGCAACTGGATCAATTGCGGCCAGGCCGGCCCGCTCGGCTGGACCTTGCCGGCCACCCTCGGCGTCCGTGCGGCCGACCCGAACCGCGACATCGTCGCGCTGTCTGGCGACTACGATTTCCAGTTCATGATCGAGGAACTGGCCGTCGGGGCGCAGCACGGGCTGCCTTACATCCATGTCGTGGTGAACAACGCCTATCTCGGCCTCATCCGTCAGGCGCAGCGCGGTTTTTCGATGGATTTCGAGGTCAGCCTGGCGTTCGAGAACATCAACACGGTCGGCCATTCCGAAGTCGGTTACGGCGTCGACCATGTCGCGGTCGCCGAGGCGATGGGCTGCAAGGCCGTGCGCGTGCGCCGGCCGGAAGAATTCGCCAAGGGATTTGCCGAAGCAAAGCGGCTGATGAAAGAGCACAACGTTCCGGTCGTGCTTGAATTCATCCTCGAACGGGTGACCAATATCTCGATGGGCACCGAGATCGACGCCGTCGTCGAATTCGAGGAACTTGCCGAGAAGAACGAGGACGCGCCGACTGCAATCGTGCTGCTCGACTGATTTTCTCCGGCCGGGAGATTTGTGAAAACACTCCCGGTTTTCTTCAAACAGACTCGTCTGGAACAGAAAATGCCGAAATTTTCAGCCAATCTGTCGATGCTTTTCACCGAGCATGACTTCCTCGACCGTTTCGACGCGGCGGCCCGCGCCGGCTTCAAGGCGGTCGAATATATCGCTCCCTACGATCATGCGCCGGAGGTGGTTGCCGCGCGGCTGAAGAAGAACGGCCTCGAACAGGCGCTGTTCAATCTGCCGCCGGGCGATTGGGGCAAGGGCGAGCGCGGCATCGCCGTCCTTCCCGACCGCGTCGAGGAGTTCCGCCGGGGTGTCGACACCGCGATCGCCTACGCCAAGGCGCTCGGCTGCGGCCAGGTGAATTGCCTAGCCGGCATCGCGCCCGAAGGGGTCAATGCCGAGACGCTACGCGAGACGTTTGTCAAGAACTTGCGCTATGCTGCTGAAAAATTGGAGAAATCCGGAATAAGGCTGCTGATCGAGCCGATCAACACGCTGGATATTCCCGGCTTCTTCCTCAACACGTCGAGACAAGGGCTGGCGATCATCGAGGAGGTCGGCTCGGCCAATCTCTTCCTGCAATACGACATCTACCACATGCAGATCATGGAGGGGGATCTCGCCCGTACGATCGAACAGAACCTTGGCCGCATCGCGCATATCCAGCTTGCGGACAATCCCGGCCGTCACGAGCCGGGGACGGGCGAGATCAACTATCCCTTCCTCTACGAACACCTCGACCGCATCGGCTATGCCGGCTGGGTCGGCGCCGAATACAAGCCGAAAGCCGGAACAGAAGCGGGGCTGGGCTGGTTCCGCGAGGCCTCGAAAATCACGAAAAACGCAGCTGCCTGAAAAGCTTAGGACAAAAAAAAAATGGAAATCATCGGCTTCATCGGACTGGGTATCATGGGCGCGCCGATGGCGGGGCATCTGCTTGACGCCGGCTATTCCGTGGTCGCCAGCGACCATCGCGGCGCGCCGCCGAAGGAACTCGTCGCCAAGGGCCTGAAGACGGTCACCGGCAGCAACGCAGTGGCTGATGCAGCCGATATCGTCATCACCATGGTGCCCGACACGCCGCAGGTGGCCGAGGTGCTGTTCGGCGATGGCGGCGTCGCCTCGGGTCTCTCCAAGGGCAAGCTGGTCATCGACATGAGCTCGATCTCGCCGATCGAGACGAAGGAATTCGCCAAGAAGATCAATGCCTTGGGCTGCGATTATCTCGATGCTCCGGTGTCGGGCGGCGAAGTCGGCGCCAAGGCGGCGTCGCTGACGATCATGGTCGGCGGCGAGGACAAGGCCTTCGAACGGGCCAAGCCGGTGTTCGAGAAAATGGGCAAGAACATCACGCTGGTCGGCGGGAACGGCGTCGGCCAGACCACGAAGGTCGCCAACCAGATCGTTGTCGCGCTGACCATTGAGGCGGTTGCGGAAGCCCTTGTTTTTGCTTCGAAAGCAGGCGCCGATCCGGCCAAGGTCAGGCAGGCGCTGATGGGCGGCCTTGCCGCTTCGCGCATCCTGGAGGTGCATGGCGAGCGCATGGTGAAACGCACCTTCGCGCCGGGTTTCCGAATCGAACTGCACCAGAAGGACCTCAATCTGGCGCTGGAAGGGGCAAAAGCGCTCGGCGTTTCCCTGCCCAACACTTCGACCACGCAGCAGCTTTTCAACTCCTGCGCTGCCAATGGCGGCGCCAAGGAGGATCATTCGGCGCTGGTGCGGGCGCTGGAGCGCATGGCAGACCACGCGGTAGGTGGATAGATATTTTAACCGCGCGAAGATCGAGCTCGAAAAGCCACCGTCAAAACAATGGCTTAATCAGGAAGTGACCGATCTCGCCGCGCGGTTTTTGTACACTGCCGCCTATTCGGACGCCGCCAGGAACCTTTTGGCGGCATAAAGGCTCACTGCCGCCGCATTCGATACATTAAGCGAGCGGATCGCGCCGGGCATGTCCAGTCGGGCGAGCGCGGTGACCGTCTCACGAGTCTTCTGGCGCAAGCCCTTGCCCTCGGCCCCCAACACGAGGGCGATTTTTTTAGCCGCAAAACTGGCTTCCAGTTCCGACGGGCCGTCGGAATCGAGACCGATGGTCTGGAACCCGGCATCGTGGAGTTGGCCGAGCGCGTCGGCGAGGTTTTTCACCTCGATCAGGTCGATGTGCTCCAGCGCGCCGGAGGCCGACTTCGCCAGCACACCCGATTCGTGCGGGCTGTGGCGCTGCGTGGTGATGAGCGCGCCGGCGCCGAAGGCGACCGCCGAGCGCATGATGGCGCCGACATTGTGAGGATCGGTCACCTGGTCGAGCACCAGCACCAGCGGCGTGTCGCCGAGCGCGCCGAGCGCCTTGGGCTGCAAGGGCAGCGCCTCGACGAGCACGCCCTGGTGGACGGCGTCGGTGCCGGTAAGCCTGTCGATGTCCCGGGGCTCGACCATCTCGGCCGCAAAGGGCAGGGCGCCGATGTCGGCAATGGCCAGCCGTTCCAGCGCGTTGCGGGTCGCCAGCATTCTCCTGATCTTGCGGCGCGGATTGTCGAGCGCGGCGCGCACCGTGTGGATGCCGTAGAGCCGCACCTGCCCGTCGGGGGCGTTTTCGCCGGGCGGCAGCGGTTTCTTCGGACGGAACTGCGGGGCGGGTCCGCCCGCCTTCTGGTCGCGATGCGCCCGCCGAAGCTTGGCGTAGTGGGTGTCCTTGCGGGTGCCGGGTTTGTTGTCGTTGGTCATGCGGGCTTCTATAGCGGCCTTGTATCGCGATGGATACCGCACAGCAGGCGCGTTCACGAAATTCGCCGCGATTTGGCGAGCGCGTGCGCGAACAGCGATCAACAGACCCAGTAGCGGAAGCCTACCCGCCAGAGGCGAGCAGCGGCTGGCCCAACCCTTTGCGCTTGCAGTGCATTTCTGGGCGGCTACCGTGCACGCGCGGCGGGGGCGCAGCGAACTTTCGACATGGGAGGTTATCCGTGCGCCTTACTCGCCTTTTCCTGCTGGCACTGACCGCCGTCTCCGCATCCGCGGTGCAGGCCGCGGAGCCGGTCTCCGCTCTCCATTGCGGCAAGCTGTTCGATTCGCGCGGCGGCAAGATGCTCGACGCCAGCACCATCGTCGTGCGCGACGGCAAGATCGCCGAAGTGCTGCCCGGCAAGGCCGAGGTCAAGGATGCCGAAATCATCGATCTCAGCGCCCGTACCTGCATGCCCGGCTGGACGGACCTGCATGTGCACATAACCGACCAGTCGAATCCCAAGAGCTATGAGGAAGAATTCCGTCTCGACGACGTGGATTTCGGCTTTCGCAGCGTCGGCTATGCCGAAAAGACCCTGCAGGCGGGCTTCACGAGCGTGCGCGACCTCGGCGGCGAGGTCGCGCCGCATCTGCGCGACGCGATCAACCAGAAGCTGGTGCGCGGCCCGCGCATCTTCGCGGCCGGCAAGAGCATCGCCACCACCGGCGGCCATGCCGACCCCACCAATGGCTACAACTCCGAACTGTCGCATCTGATCGGCCCACCCGGCCCGACGGAAGGCGTGGTCAATTCGGTCGAGGACGCCCGCCAGGCGGTACGCCAGCGCTACAAGGATCGCAGCGACGTGATCAAGATCACCGCGACCGGAGGCGTTCTGTCGGTGGCGAAATCCGGCGACGCGCCGCAGTTCACCGTCGAGGAAATCAAGAGCATCGTCGATGTAGCCAAGGATTACGGCTATAGGGTCGCGGCACATGCGCACGGCGCCGAGGGCATGAAGCGGGCGGTGCTGGGCGGGGTGACCAGCATCGAGCACGGCACCTACATGGACGATGAGATCATGTCGCTGATGAAGGAGAAGGGGACCTGGTACGTGCCGACGATCTCTGCCGGCCGCTTCGTCGCCGACAAAGCCAAGATCGAGGGCTATTTCCCGGAAGTCGTCAGGGTCAAGGCAGCCCGCATCGGCGCGCTGATCCAGGAGACGGCGAGCAAGGCATACAAGGCCGGCGTCAAGATCGGTTTCGGCACGGATATGGGGGTGGGTCCGCACGGCGATAATGCGCGCGAGTTCATCTACATGGTCGAGGCCGGCATGCCGGCCGCCGAAGCCTTGCAGGCCGCGACGATTTCCGCAGCGGAAGTGCTGGGCGTCGATGACCAGGGCGTGGTCGAGGCGGGAAAACGCGCCGACGTCATCGCATTGTCGGGCGACCCGCTCGACGACATAAACGCGGTGATGAAGGTCGATTTCGTGATGAAGGACGGCCAGGTGTATCGGCGCGACAGCCGCCCGGTGCTTGAGTAGCGGCTACGGCTGTTTGAAGTCTTTGGTCGATCGCACCCTACGTCGCCCCCTCTGTCCTGCCGGACATCTCCCTCTCAAGGGCAGGGCAATCGCATATACGACCCCCACTCCGGTTTGCCTTGCAAACCACCTCTCCCCCGATCGACGGGGGAGAGGAAGCGCCGGCCGTTATGCCGGGCTCCCTTCCTCTTCCCGTTCCACTGGGGGAGGAAACGCCGGGGCCGTGCAGAAAATTCCTGCCACTGCCGACAAGTGCGGTTGACACTCCAGGACCTTGCCGCCATAAGGCGCTCGCGGATCGGATGCCTCGACAGAAGCGCCGCTTCGCAATACTCGATGCGTGGCTCCGGCAGCAGTACGGAGGGATGCCCGAGTGGTTAAAGGGGACGGACTGTAAATCCGTTGGCTCAGCCTACGTTGGTTCAAATCCAACTCCCTCCACCACTGCTGGATCCGGAGCCTTGAGACGCGGGCAGGTTGCAGCCAAGGGCGCGATCATGTCTTCGCCCCGCCGCCACAATCCATCCATGTTGCGCCAAGCCTTTCTGGATTGGCCCTGAACTCTTGCAACGCGGCAGACCGGCTGCGTCGGATTCCGATTGCACCGGTTCAGAAACCAGCTGACGGCGAAGTTGCCGAATGACGCCTTGACGTTCGAAACGTCGTGAAATAGCTAGGGCGGGCCTAGGAGCCCGTTTGGAAACCCTGCTGCGGCGACCAACTGCAGCATGTTATCAGACAGCCTCCACGCGGGTATAGCTCAGTGGTAGAGCAGCAGCCTTCCAAGCTGAATATGCGGGTTCGATTCCCGCTACCCGCTCCAAATCTTTCCGCTGTCATGCCGCTTTCTCCCAGGACGCCAGGGACGCGAGGCTCCAGCGTCGACCGACGCCAGAGCCTCTCTCCTATCCTTAGCGAGCCGCTGTCCCACGGCTTGCAAGCTGATGAGGTTCAATCAAGTCCCCCAGCAGAACTTCGGCACTGACGCGAAGTCTCGTTCCAGGCGCGCCGCAAGGTGAGCCAACCTGTTGGCATCGCGAGCGACGACAAGAAGGTCGTGGCCACGCAGGGCGAGGCGGTCAGCATAGACCCGCGCCGATGCCGGAGGACGCGCCCGTGACAAGGCGGTGCCAGGCGATTGCCTCATTTCTGCTCCTCGTTCGCTAGCGTCAGAAGAGGCTTGCCCTTCTCGATCACGTGGGTAGCCAGCTCGATTCCGGTTTCACCACCAACATTCTTGGCCGAGTGGACAGCACCGTAGGGGATGAACAGCGTCTCCCCCGCCTTGACTGTGATCGGCGGCTGGCCATCGAACTGGTAAACCCAGGTGCCTTTCAACACGTATATGAACTCCTCGCCGGGATGGCTGTGCCGGGGAAACGACGCGCCGGCCTCAAGGCTGACCTCCGACTGGAACACTTCGCGTTCAGTGTTGTGAAGGTCATGGTTCTGGAGGTTCTTACGCATGCTTGACTGAGGTGTCGGCTGCGTTTGCGCGACGGCTGTGCCGGAAATGCTCGCTGCGGCCAACAAGGCAATGGTGATGGTGAGAATCTTGTTCATGCGGATGTCCTTTCAGTTGGGAGATCCGATTGCGGCGCGCAGCGCCCAATCAGATGCTTGTTCAGTCTGCAAATGCACTTACTTCGACGGGAGGTTCCGGTACGGTTCCAAGAAGGGAGCCAAGGCAGCCGGAAGCTGGTCGGGCGCTTCCTCGGGCGACCCAGTGACCGCTGCCCGGAATGATGGCAGTCTGGACATTGTCCGCGACGAGCTTCATCGTCGTTGCCGCCCCTTCGCCGAAGTCTTTTCCCCGCCCACCGCCAGGACGGGAAGGGTTAAGCGCCGGGTCTTGCGCGCCTGATTCTGCGCAATGTCGGTGTCGATTGCCCGGTACGAGCCGAAGCTGCCGCGCAGCGCGTCAGAACTCGAGGCGACGTTGGTTCCGAGCGAGGAACCCGCCAGCGTCATGCCGCTGACTCCACTGTTTTGTTGAAGTGGGCGTCGCTGGACTTGCGGATTTGTGCTCCCGTGCGCCGCTTGGCTTGAGCCCGCTTGCCTGTGAGGCGGATGGCAATGGCGACGCAGACAATCAATAGCGGAATGACGTAAAGCTCGCTCACGGTCGGAATGCGTTTCAGGAACGACAGTCCGAAAATGATGGCGATAACCCATACGCCTGTGGTGTGCAGGCGCTTCCACGCAGCCGCGCTCAGGTGACGCGAGAAGATGCGGAACGGCGTTGCTGCCAGCAACGCGATGAATAGATAGCCGATTGTGCCAGGTGTGTTGGTCAAGAAATCACGGCTTGGCCAAAACTGCGCATTCAGCACGCCGTAGGAGAAGATAGCAGCCAGATGCACCAGCATCGAGAAAGCAAATGACAGGCCTACGTAGCGGCGTTCACGCAGCAGCCGACGGGTGAAATCGTTCGGCGCCAGCGTGGCCATCGGCGAGGCCAGGAACGCCGCCAGGAACGGCGCCAACGAGGTGTACGCAGTCACCCGGATCACGACGTGCATGGCTTGGACGGGGTCCGGATGGATAGCCAGGATGGACGCTGTCAGAGCCAGCACGATCGCGGCCACGAGCCAGAACAACTTCCATCCACTGATGACGGGTTTGGTTTTCATTTGCTCCTCCACCGAAGTGCAGTTCGTCAGGGCGTGATCGTCAATGGAAATCGGCGCTTTGGACAAACAGTCACACGATCTGATCTGGCCTGATCCAGCCCGGGTTGTGTTGGTATTGACGGCACGCTACATAAAGTATGAAAATCATAGCGTCAAGTGGATATGAAAAAGAAAGTTACTATGGCCAAGCTTGATATCTTCCAGCAGACACTCTGCCCCGTGGCGCGCGCCGAGAGCGTCGTCGGCGACATCTGGACGGTGCTCGTCCTGCGCGAGCTGTTCGCGAGGAATCATCGGTTCGACGAAATTCAGGTGATGACCGGCGCGACACCGCAGATGCTGGCGACGCGGCTCAAGAAGCTGGAAGCTGACGGGCTGCTGGAGCGGCGGCTCTACAACAAGAGACCGCCGCGCTACGAATATCACCTCACCGACAAGGGGAGGGATTTCTGGCCCGTCCTGATGGCATTGCGCGCTTGGGGCGAGAAATGGTGCAGACTGCCAGGCGAAGAGCTTTCAACGAACTATGTTCACCAAACATGCGGCCATGCCGCAGGCCTCGGTCCGTTGTGTGACCATTGTGGTGAATTGCTCCGTCACGAGGAACTGATCGGCAAGCCAAGTCGGGCGAGGGCGGCGGAACTCGAACAGCGCCGTGCTGTGTTGAAGGAGGGGACGCGTTCGTCGCGGTAGCTGCGCTTATGTCCGCAATGACCATTCCGCATCCTGATGCGGAATGGCAGCTTTGCGCCGCAATGTCGGCCGTAGAGGCAAAAGCCGGCAGACCAGTTTCGCTACGGCCGAAGGAGCTGGCAGAAAGTCTTTAAAGGCGCGAAGCCATTCTGGGGCCCAGTTTTGCACATCGGAAGACTCTGCATGGGCCGTCCGCAGCTGGCAGGCGCGTCGACACGGCTGCTTCGCTGGGTTTGCACGACTGATGATCAGGCACCCAAATGTCGTAAAGCGTCATTTTGTCGAGGCGTTGTGACTGGTATCGAAGGATCGCCCGTTGCTCCGATCGAAGGGCTCTGCCGACCGCCTCGCACGACATCTGCGATATGTCGTGCCGCTCGATTGCCAATGCATGGGTGGCAAGGACGCTCGCTGCAACAAGCGTGGCTATCCGTCTCAAGGACGCTTCTCCTTTTCCTGGAGTTGCAGAGGACCCGACCATGCCAGCCCTTGCGAGGTGCAAGCCATCGTGCCCAGGACGCGTGCAGTCGATACCTCCGCCCATGGTTCCCTAAATGAAGGGCTGGGCCCGACTGTCGGGAACGCGATGGAATCCGATCGCGTGCCATCGGGAAGTCGATCGATCGGCAAAGGCCGAATTCCAGTGCAGCGGACATCGGTTCGCAGGCTGCGCTGCTGATTGCATGTGCTCTCGCCAAGTGCGGAACACGCATATGCCGGAGGCGTGCGCAGCCTCGACCATGGGACAATTACGAATTTCGCTGCGAATTGGCCAATTGCGAAAATGTACCCAGTCGCGCTCCTTGGATTGCGTCGTCCGATCGTTACGAGGAAAAGCCCATGTCGATCAGCATCAGGAAACTGCTATTTGCTCTTGCCGGCGTCTTATCCATCGGCGTTCTTTCACCTGCCTCCAGTGCGCTGGCCCAATCCCCACAGGGCAGTGCTCCGTCGAGCGTTCTCCCGACAGGAGGTGGGGCAGCTTTGCTAGACCCGTCCGACACTGTGTTCCTGCTGCTCGATCACCAGTCGGGTCTATTCCAAACCGTCAAGGACATCCCTGTCGCCGAGTTGCGCTCCAATGTGATCATGCTGGCGAAACTCGCCACGCTGATGAAAATCCCCGTCATCACGACGGCATCCGAGCCAAAGGGCACCAATGGGCCGCTGATGCCGGAGATCCACGAATTCGCACCCCATTCCATTTATGTGGGCCGCAAGGGCGAAGTGAACGCTTGGGATAACGAGGACTTCGTCAAGACCGTAAGCGCCACCGGCCGCAAGACCCTCATCATGGCGGGCGTGTGGACAAGCGTCTGTGTCATGTTCCCCGCACTGGATGCGAAGTTGGCCGGATACAAGGTTTACGCCGTGATGGATGCTTCGGGCGACGTGAGCGAAATGGCGAACAGGACGACACTCGCACGCCTTGCCCAGGGCGGCGTCATCCCCGTAACGACCAACGCCGTGCTCTCGGAAGTCCACCGCACATGGAACCGCCCGGAAGCGGCCGAGATCGGCAAGCTCTATGCCCACGTGTCGCCGAACTATGCCGCCGTGGTGGAGAGCTACGTCAAGGCTCAAGAGGTCGCGAAGCAGGCCAAGTAACCTCGCGATGGCCGCAAGCTTGATCCGATGGCTGTCCACGCAATGGATGCTGCCAAACTGCTCCGATGGAGAAACCAATGTCCAAGACCATCATGCTGATCCATGGCGCCTGGCTGAACGCCTACAGTTGGGAAGGTTTCAAGGCCCGGTACGAAGCCAGGGGCTACACCGTTATCGCCCCGTCGTGGCCGCTCGACGACCGCTCTCCGGCCGAGCTGCGTGCCTCCCCGAATCCCGCTCTTGCCAGGGTAGGCATCAACGAGATCATCGATCACTACGACGGCCTTATCCGCGCGCTGCCCGAGCCGCCGATCCTGATCGGGCATTCGTTCGGCGCAACCATCACGCAGCACTTGCTTGATCGCGGCCTCGGCGTGGCCGGCGTCGCCATCGACCCTGCGCCAACCTCCGGCGTGCTGATCGGGTGGCAAACCATCAAGTCGACCTTTCCCGTGTTCCTGTCGTGGGGAAGCTGGCGCCGTGTGATGACCATGTCGCGCAAGTTCTTCGGGACGCGCTTCGCACAGACCGTGCCGCCGGCGCTGGTGAACACCATGTACGACCGCTACATCGTACCCACGCCCGGGAAGATCTACTGGGACGGTTTGATCTCGGCCGCAGGCAAGATCCGCTGGGACAACGCCAACCGCGCGCCTCTGCTGCTCATCGGCGGCGGCATCGACCTCATTGCCCAAGCCAAGATGACCAAAGCCATGTTCGAGAAGCAGAAGCAGGCGCCATCGAAAACCGAGCTTAAAATCTATCCCAACCGTTCACACTGGACCTGTATTCAGCCAGGCTGGGAGGAGGTCGCGGATTTCGCACTCGACTGGGCTGCGAAGAACGCCCGCGCGCCCAATCTTCTGCCGCAGAAGGTCGCCTGACCGCCTGAATGTCGATGGATTTTGATTGATGATGGGCTCTGAAAAGGCGCATGACGCCATCAATCAAGCAAAACGGAGCTCAACGTGCGTGATCGAGCCGATCGGATGACCGAGAACAACAAGACTGCCTGGCCTGCGCTGCACTACGCCGACTGGGCCGAGACCTGTGCCGCACTGCACCTGTGGACACAGATCGTCGGCAAGTATCGCCTCGCGCACGCGCCTTGGGTGAACCACTCCTGGCACGCCACGCTCTATGTGACGCCGCGCGGCCTGACGACGGGTGTGGTGCCCGACGGAGAGACAGCCATCTCCTTGAGCTTCGATCTTCGGGACCATGTTCTGATCGGGGAGACGCACAATGCACGCGAGACTTTCCCCCTGGAGGCGATGAGCGTTGCTGATTTCCTGGAGCGGACCGCTACGCTGGTCCGGCGGCTTGGCGGGAAGATGGACATTCACGGCGCACCGAACGAGATCCCCGAGGCCAAGCCCTTTGCGCAGGACACCGCGCCGCGGCCCTATGACAGGGCAGCCGTCGAGCGCTTCCATGAGGCGCTAGTGCGGATCGACCGGGTATTCAGGCGCTTCCGCACCGGATTTCTCGGCAAGGTTTCGCCGGTGCACCTTTTCTGGGGATCCTTCGATCTTGCCGTGACGCGGTTCTCCGGTCGCAAGGCGCCGCGCCATCCGGGCGGGATACCGAGGCTTCCCGATGCGGTCACACAGGAGGCGTATAGCCACGAGGTCTCCTCGGCCGGGTTCTGGCCCGGCGGCAGCGGCGTGGACGAGCCGATGTTCTACTCCTACGCCTACCCGGCGCCCGACGGATTCGCCGAAAGGCCGGTCGCGCCGCGGGCGGCCCGCTTCGAGCGGTCCCTGGGTGAGTTCCTGCTGCCATACGAGGTGGTGCGGAGCAGCCCAGATCCCGAGGGTGACCTCATGAGGTTCCTGCAATCGACCTACGAGGCGGCGGCAGAGGCGGCAAAGTGGGACCGGCAGGCGCTCGAGTGCGGCGTAGGCGTGCCGCGGGTGCCGCGTGAGATAGGAAAGACATCGACCACGTCATCCTGAAGACTGTCCGCCATGTCTTCGAGACGCGAGCGACGCATCTGCGGCGACATTTGGCGCAGAATCTTGAAGTAATACTCTCGCCGCGAGTTCCGCATGCCTATCCGGCGGGACCGTGATCTATACCTTGGGGATAGGGTAACCCCTGCTTGATGCTTATAGACCACGATTGGCGGGCTGACGTATCGTAGCGAGGTTATCTGTCTGTCCGCATCGATGCCGAGCGCGGCGAGAAGATTTGACGGCATCGGCGGGACGTTGGGTTAGACAAGGGCGTGAAATGCCTCGTTGGCCAATAGTCGACTGCGGGTGGGCTTCCTACAGTCCCTAGTGTCGTACCAGGCAACGGGGGAATCTTCATGCAGACTTACGCTCACCGGACCGAACGAACCTACAAGCGCAGCTTCGGACTGCGCATGCTGGGACTTGTTCTCGGTTTTCTGATCCTGATTGCGCCGGTCCATGCCCAGGACGTGCTGCGCATCCCTTACGTCGCCGATATTGGGACTTTCGATCCGGACAATGGGTTTGAAACCGGGGCGATGAGCGCAATCAACAACGTCTACGAAGGCCTGGTCGAATATGAGCCGGGATCGACGAAGGTCGTCGGTCTGCTGGCCAGAAGTTGGGAGATTTCAGACGACGGGCTGACCTACACGTTCCATCTGGTCGATGGTGTCAAGTTCCATGACGGCACGCCTTTCAATGCCGCGGCTGTCGTGAATTCCTTCCAGCGCCGCCGCGACCGTGGACTGAGCCTGAGCTATTTCCTCAGCAACGTAGCTGAGGTGAGGGCGCAGGACGATCTCACGGTAGTACTCACGCTCAAGCATCCTCAACCCTCGTTTCTAGACGCCCTCTCCAGTCCGTGGGGACCCAAAGTCATCAGCCCGACCGCACTCGCCGAGCATGACAATGGCGAGTTCGCAAAAACCGGGCTCAACGAGCATGCCGTGGGCACCGGGCCATTCAAGCTCACCGAATTCAATCGCGGGCAGCGCTACGTGCTCGAGCGCAACGACGACTATTGGGGTGATAAGCCCTTCTTTCGGACCATCCAAATCTCGGTGGTACCCGACATCAGCCAGCAGATTCTTCAACTTCAGGCCGGTCTGATCGACGCCGTGCCGATCAACTATCCGTTCGCGCAACTCACGAACCTCCCAACGGGTCTCGAGATAACCGCCGCGCCCAGCATGAACCAGTTCGATCTCTTCGCCAGGCCGGGTTCGCCGCTCGATGACGTGGAAGTCCGCAAGGCCGTGATGACGGCAATCAACCCGGCCTTATGGGTCAAGGATGCCTTTGGACAATTCGCGACTCCTTCGAAATCGCTGTATTCAAAGGCAATGCTCGACGCCTTGCATCCGGTAGAGTTTCCTACCGACCTCGATGCTGCCAAGGCCGCAATCGCCAAACATGGCGCGGTCAGTCTCGTGATCGGTCTCCACAGCGCAGCGCCGAGCTACGGCCGCATCGCCGAGCTGATGATCGCGCAACTGGCTCTGATCGGCGTGAAGGCAACCGCCTATATACTGCCGTCTGGCGCCGCCTATACCCTGAAGGACGACCCGAATCCTCCCGACTTGCTGCTCACCATCTCTGGCCCCGATGCTGCACATCCAGAAAACCAGGCGAAGGTGTTCTTCACCAAGGACGCGCCCCTCAACTTTTTCGGCCGCGTCCTGCCGGAAGCCGATACGATCGTCGATAAGGCAGGGCAGACGACAGACATCAAAGAACGCAACGCGCTTTACGAGCGGGCGGGCCAACTGTATTTCGACGCTGGCCAAATCATTCCGCTGGTTGACGTCGACGATGTGGTCGTGCACGTCCAAGGTTTGGAGGACCTTGGGCTACGTCCTATGTACCCACCGGGCAACATAGATTTCGCCACCGTTCGACGTGGATCGTGAAACTGGCTAAGCCGGCTGTTTCCGGTGAATCAGGTCGCAGCCGATGACTACGCTCTCGCACCGAACGTTCGAAACGGCGACAACCAAGCCCGTTCTTGCCATCAAAGACCTTTCGGTCACGCTCAGCCGCGAAGGTCGTCGCTCCCGTGTCCTCGATGGCATCAGCTTCGATTTGTTTCCCGGCGAGATCGTCGCGCTAGTCGGAGAAAGTGGGTCAGGCAAAACAAGCATAGGATTGACGATCCAGGGGCTTTTGCCGCGTGAAAGCCAACCGCATGTCACAGGTTCGATCCTGCTAACAGGCATCGAGTTGGTTGGAGCTGGAGCGCATACCCTGCGGCACGCGCGCCGTCATGTCGTTCGCGCCATTTCGCAAGACCCCATGAGTGCCCTCAACCCCACCATGACCATCCGCCGCCAGATGAGGGAATCCAATGGCGCGTCAAACGCATCAATCGCCGACTGGCTCAGCCGAACCGGCTTGCCTGATCCGGACCGCATCGCGGACAGCCTGCCGCATCGTCTCTCAGGGGGGCAGCGCCAACGCGTTTTGATTGCCATGGCGATGATGGCAAAACCCAAATTGCTGATAGCCGACGAACCGAACACTGCGCTCGATGTCACTACCCAACAGCAAATCCTGGATCTTTTGCGAGACCACGCCCGCGAGCACACCGCGATTCTGTTTGTAACGCACGATCTTGCCGTGGCGGCCTCACTGGCTGACCGCGTACTGGTTCTCTACGCCGGGCGCATCGTCGAGATCGGCCACATCCGCGATGTTGTCCGCAATCCTGCACACCCTTATTCTGCGGGCCTCCTTGCCGCCCGCTTCGACTTCAACTCCGATCGGTTGCGGCCGCTCCCCACTCTCCCGCCGGAGCGCGGTCACTCCGTCAATATCGAAAGCGCCTGCGCTTATGCAACGCGTTGCCCACTCGCCCAGCCCGATTGCACGGCGATCCGGCCCGCGCTGCTACCTGTTTCCTCCCACCGCGGAACAGCGGCCTGCCTTCACTCCGAACAGACGCCATTCCTCGCTAAACCTGGCGCATTCTCGAAGCCATGGCCGGCCAAGATGACCCAGGAAGGCACCGTTTTGAAGCTGTCGAATGTTGGAAAGAGTTATCCGACAGGCGCCCGGTCGTTTTGGGGCTTCCGTCGACTGAAGCCTGTATTGAAATCGGTCAGCCTGTCGATCAAATCTGGCGAGTGCGTGGCTCTGGTAGGTGAGAGTGGCGCTGGCAAGTCCACCCTTTTGAGAATCGCCGCCGGGCTCCTGGCCCCCGAGAGCGGGAAAGTTTCACGCTTCGACGATCTACTTCCGCAAGTGGTGTTTCAGGACCCGATATCGGCGCTCACGCCGTGGCTCTCGATCGGCGAACAAATCGGCGAGCGCCTGCGCGCACTGTCGCGGGACAGTGATTACCGTCGTCGGCGCGTTGGAGAGGCGCTCAATCTGGTTGGCCTTGACCCGGTGCTGATGGATGCATTGCCTTCCGAACTTTCCGTCGGACAATGCCAGCGTGCCGTTGTAGCGCGGGGCGTTATCGTCCGCCCGAAACTTCTCCTCTGCGACGAGCCGATCAGCGCCATGGACGTCTCACTTGCGGCCACGACATTGAATCTTCTCGGCGACCTCCGCCGGAGGCTCGGCATGGCAATGTTATTCGTTACCCATGATCTTGCGGCTGCGAGGATTATCGCTGACCGCATTGCAGTGCTGAAGGACGGCGAATTGGTGGAGGTGGCCGACCCGGATACGCTCCTTGCCGCGCCCCAGACCGCATACACACGCTCGCTTATCGCGGCCGTGCCGGCTCTCGATACGCGGCAAGGTCGATGACCAGCATGCCGGGCCTAAATACGCAGCCTGCCAGGCCTCGGTTCAGCTGGCGCGATTTCTTCCGGCGTGCCGGATGGCTTGAAAGCATCGGCATTGTCGGCGTGCCCGTCGTCACCGCAGTCGCTCTGCTAGCGCCCTGGATAACGCCGTTTGATCCGCAACTGCGCGTTGCCGCGGCCTTTCAGCCGCCTTCGGTTGAGCATTGGTTCGGCACCGACGAGATCGGTCGTGATTTGTTCTCGCGGGTCATCCTTGGCGTTCAATACACATGGCTGCCGGGGCTGATCCTGATCGGTTTCAGCCTCTTCTTCGGCTCACTGCTCGGGCTGATCTCAGGCCTGATGGGCGACAAGGTCGATCTGGTTATCCAGCGCTTCACCGACCTGTTCCTCGTCATTCCTGGGACGCTCATCGCGCTCGCTGTGGTTGCCTCGCTCGGCCCCGGGCTGGTCAACACGATGATCGCGATCGCCATTTTCTGGTGGCCCTGGTACGCGCGCATATCACGTGATGAAATTCGCCGCCTCAAAGCCCGCCCCCATGTCGAGGCGGCGCGCATAGCCGGAGTCCGTGGTCCGCGACTGCTTCTGCGCTATCTGCTGCCGGGAGCCGCCCCCGCTTTGCTCATCGCTGCGTCGCTGGATATGGCGAACGTCATCATGACATTGTCGCTGATGTCGTTCCTTGGCCTCGGGCTGCCCGCACCGGCGCCTGAACTCGGCGCGATGACGGCGCGCACGCTCGACAGCCTCACGGTGCACTGGTGGCTGCCGATCTTGCCGGCCGCGATCATCTTCTTTCTCTGTCTGCTCACCAACCTGGCCGGCGACGGCCTCCGTGCCGCACTGAGAGGCGCGTGATGACTTACCTGATCAAGCGCGTCGCCGGTGCTGTCGTTGTCCTCCTGGTCATGAGCTTCATCGTTTTCTGTCTGCAGAGCATTATTCCCGCCGATCCAGTTCGGGCTGTAGCTGGGCCGAGCGCTCCGCCTGAAACTGTCGAAGCGATACGCGAACAACTCGGGATCGACGACCCGACCGTTGTCCAGTACGGACGCTTTCTCCAGCGCCTCGTTCATGGGGATCTTGGCATCTCAGTGAGGACCCGGCGGCCAGTGGCTGCCGATATATGGCAATATTTGCCCGCCACGCTCGAGCTTGCGCTGGTGTCGATAGTCTTGGGGGCGGCGCTTTCTGGCGTTATGGCGCTGCTTCAGTTCAGGTTCATGGGATCGACCGGCATACGGCTCGCTATAATCGGTATAGGCTCGACGCCGATCTTTTTGTCGGCTTTGCTTCTGGCTTATTTTTTCTGGTTCCGGCTCGGTTGGCTTCCAGGAGCGGGTCGTCTTGGTTTTAGCGGTTTCACCGGCCCTACCGGGTTCAATCTCATCGATGGAATACTGACCGGCCGTCCCGACGTCAGCGTCGATGCATTGAAGCACATTTTCCTCCCCGCACTCGCACTGGCATTGCCTATCGGCGTTGCGGTTGGCCGAAGCCTGAACGGTGCGCTTCATGATGTCCTGAGCCAAGCATATGTCCGGACGGCCCGCGGCAAGGGCCTCAGTGAGACAAGTGTGTTGTTGCACCACGGTCTGCGCAACGCCGCTTCGGCCCCGCTGTCCATGTTCAGCCTTCAGGTCCGCCTCCTCTTCGGCGGCCTTCTTGTCGTCGAGCGCGTATTCGGGTGGCCTGGGCTGGGCCTGTATGCCGTTCAAGCCTTTGCCAGCGCCGACCTCCCAGCGGTGCTGGGCGTCGCCATGGTCTTTGGCATCTTATACATCATGGTCAACACGTTGGTGGAAATCAGCCAGTCGCTAGCTGATCCCCGGATTGACCTGTGAGATGTCGGGCCCGCTTAGATCAAGATGAGCGTCGCTAAAATTGTTTTTGATCTAGAGCGGTTCCGGTTCTTTTAGAACCGGCAACTCGCTTTAACTATTTGTTTTGCCGCATTTATGCGGACGCCAAATGATTCCATTTGGCTGCAAAATGCTCTAGACCAGCCGCTTCCCCGGTTTGGCAGTCGAGGACCTGACAGCTTTGGCAGAGCCTATCGGCAGGCCGAAGGTTATCGACGCACCACCGGTAGCGATGTTGTCGGCCCAGAGCCGGCCGCCATGAGACTCGATGATCGAGCGGCAGATCGCCAGGCCCATTCCCAAGCCGTCTTGCTTGGTGGTGTAGAACGCCTCGAAAATCCTTTCCGGATCGCTCAGTCCGCGCCCTTGGTCCCTTACTTCGACCTCCACCACATCGTCGCCGCGACGCCGCGAGGCTATGCGTAGGTCCCGCGGGCTGGTATTTGCATCCTGCATCGCTTCAATGCCGTTGCGGACGAGGTTGAGGACGACCTGCTCCATCTGCACATGATCTGCCGCTATAGCGGGCAGGCGGGGATCGAGCTGAAGATCAAGCTTCACCTTGCCGGACAAAAGCTTGTCGGCGAGCAGATCGCACACTTCGGTGATCACCGCGTTGAGGTCTATCGGGTTGGGTTCGCCAGACGTCTTGGCGAACAGCGCACGAATGCGGCTTATCACCTGCGCAGCCGCGTCGGCATTTCGGATGATCTTCTGGGCGACGCGGCTGGCATGCTCGAAATTCGGCGGATCGGCGCTCAGCCACCGCTGGAAGGCGCCGGCGTTGGCCACGACGGCCTGCAGCGGCTGGTTGAGCTCATGTGCGATGGACACCGACAGTTCGGACAAGCTGGCTGCCCGTAGGGCACGCGAAAGTCTCTCGTCTGCCAATCGCAGCGCCTCCTGCGCGCGAATTTCGTCGTCAATGTCCAGGTTTACGCCGTACCAACGCACGATAGTGCCATCTTCATCGCGCAGCGGTTCGAAGCGCGAGTCGATCCAGCGATACTCGCCATCCCTGCGGCAAAGCCGACCTTTGTGCTGGAGCGGCTCACCGCGGGCAAAGGACTTCTGGAAGGCAGCCTTCATGGCTGCCCGATCATCCGGATGGAACAACTCTACATGCGTGGCGAATTGAGGGTTGCCGCTCGGTTCATTCTCAGTTGGGTCTACTCCGGCCCAGTCGACGAAACGCTTGTTGAAATAATATGGCAGGCCAGCCGGCGTCAGAAGCCAGATCATGGTCGGGACTGTATCGACAAGAAGTCGCAGTTCTCTCTCGCTCTGGCGTAGAGCGACTTCGGCTTTCCTCTGATCGTCGATATCTTCGATCTGGCCGTACCAGCCAATTATCCTTCCACGATCATCGCGCGAGGCGACGCCAATATCGCGGAACCACCGATACGTGCCATCGGCCCCCCGGACGCGCTGTTCGTCGTTCAGGGGTTCACCGGTCGACATGCTGTGGCGCCACTTGGCCACGCTCGCCTCGACGTCGTCGGGATGGATAAACTGTGCCCACGAATAGTCATCTGCATCCATCATCCTTCGCATTTCATCGGCTGTGACACCCACATACTCGAGCACCGCCGGGTTGAAGAAGCGAAAGCGGCCATCCGGATAGGCCGACCATCCGAGGCCTGGGATATCAGCAATGCCAGGTCCGGCGCCCTGGTAGACCCGGTCATAAAAGCTCCTGGTCCTGAAAATCTTGATCACGAGCCACAGGGCCAACGCCGCGACGACGAAAACCGCCAACCGGACAGCGCCGCCTGCAGCCCCGGATTCCCCCGAAAACAGGGTCACGGATGAAAGCAGAGCGGCCATGGCGACGGCCACCAGGCCGGCCTCCCAGCCGATGCAAATGCATATGACCGCAACGGCGACCAGCAGAACGTATGGCTCGTCGACGAACAGCGCCAGCACAACGCTCGCAGCGCCGATCGCCAATGCGACGACGCGGCGTTGTTTCGTTGACGTCAGCTCCATTTGCGACCTCTCGGGACCGCTTCCGCGTCCCGCTCCCTGCCGCGGCCGTGATCCAAGTCAGCTACGGAGCCCCTGCGCCCTGATTGTACACTTGTCTTCTCCCGCACGAGAAGCGCTCAGCGGATGTCGGCCGGAAGCGACTGCCAAATGTTGCAGAGATGAGAAATGGACCTTGCGTTCATCTTCTTCATCATGTTGCTACGATGCAGCTTCGCGGTAATTTCGCTGATGCCGAGATCCGATGCTATCTGCTTGTTCATCGCGCCGGATACAACAAGTTTCAGCACTTCCCTCTCGCGGGGGGTAAGGGTCTCATAGAGGGCCACGCTCTCGCGTGAAACGGTCGACGCCGCTCTTCGCGCGACGTCGGTGGCAATGGCTGTCGACACTGCGTCAAGGAACGTCTGGTCCCGCACCGGCTTGGTCAGGAAATCTACCGCCCCTGCCTTCATCGCCTGGACGCTCATGGCGATGTCGCCATGACCAGTCAAGAAGACGATCGGTGTCCGTACACCTTTGCTCGCAAGGATTTGCTGGAGATCGAGGCCGCTCAGACCCGGCATTCGCACATCGAGTACAAGGCAGCCCGGGCGGTCCGGCAAGGTCGCATCCAGCACTTCCTGACCCGAGGAAAACGATATCGTGTCGATGCCGACCGAATTCAGCAACTCCTCCAACGCGTCGCGGACCGCCGCGTCGTCGTCGACCACAATTGCCACGGGACTTTCTGCGATAGCTGAAGTCGCCACGCCCGTTACCCTCGCCTCGGGAGATCTGCTGGACACGAATTGGCGTTCACGTGGTCAGTATCAATCTCGCTTTCGTCACACGTCGACCGGAACCCGCGCCTTACGTGACGCCGCCGGAACCGGTTCGGCGACCGATAACCAGCGATGCCCCCGCCAATGCCCCCGCCAATGCGGTTTCCCTACGTCAGGTCTTGGCGTACCTGTATCGCGACGGGCAACGCAACACTACAAAAGGTTGGTCGGACCTAGACCTCGGTATAGGTGTGGACCGTCGGTTCCGGCTTCGTGTGTCATTCACCTTCGGAGCGTGGCATCGCCGTCGAGGTGAGCGGACGCTGCCCCGGAAGCAGCTGTACAGTGCCTATCCTGGTTGGTCTCACGAGCGCCGGGCGCAGGTACACTGTACCTTTGCATCGCATCACAAAGACTCCTGTAGAATAGGTTGGCGTGACGGGTCGGCGCATCCTCCTCTGTACTGGCTACAAGCCTTCATGGAGGAAACGATGCACAATTCGATCGGAACGCCATCGTACCGCGCCGTCCTTGCCGCCGCTCTATTCTCCGCACCGGTCTTGGTATGTCCCGTCCGTGCGCATGAAACGTTGCCCACAGCCGCCAAGCCTTTGGGCTGGAGCTACCCGCACGCGTGCTGCTCCGGCATCGACTGCCGCCAGGTCGGCAACAAGACCATCAGCGAGCGACCGGAAGGCTATGTCATCAACGGGACCGGCGAGGTCGTCGCCTACAGCGACAGCCGGGTGAAGAACTCGCCTGATGGTGTCTATCACTGGTGCTCGGTGGCCGGAGCCAACGACAGCAAGACGATCTGCCTCTTCGTTCCGCCGAAGGGGTACTAGCCGCCTCGCACCCCGGTCGAGATCGCTAATTCCTCGCCCCGGAACGAAACGCATTTTTCGCAGCCGCAATCACTTCGAAGAGGCCGCGTTAGATGGAGCCAATCATGAAAGCCGCATCGACACTCAATCTCCTCGCGCTCGGCGCCTGCTTCTTGGTGCAGTCCAGCGTGCTGGAGTTGTCGGGGATGGCGGGCATCAGGCGCGCCATTCAGACAATTGAAGCGCGCGCGGAGCCACAGGTGGCAGAGCTGCGGTCGGCTGTAGATCGCGGCGGCCGGCCTATGCCGGAGTATGCTCGGCATCACCCTTGAATGCTGGGCGCAGGCAAGGTGCGCCCTGGACCACCTCATGGATTTCCATAGGATGCGGTTGCGGCGTGGCGGGACTAAGGTTCGGCATGAGTTCGCGGACCCAGATATCGAGGAGAAGCGCGACATCAGGCGCTGACCATCCCCAGCCATTCTTTACGCTGCCGGTTGAAGTGAAGGCCGCGGCATGACGACGGACGACCATATCGTCTTCATCGTGGACGACGATGAACGCATCCGGGAGGCGCTCGGCGAACTGCTGGCCTCGCATGGCACGCGCGCGGTGGCTTTTGCATCGGCTGGAGATTACGTCGGCGCGGACAAGCCGGACCTGCCGGCCTGCCTCATACTCGACGTCGAACTGCCGGACATCAACGGTCTCGATCTGCAGCGGCAGATCGCGCAGGGCGATCATCCGCCGATCGTGTTCATCACGGGACATGGCGACATCCCATCCTCGGTGCGCGCGATCAAGCACGGCGCCGTGGATTTCCTGACCAAGCCCTTCAGCGATGCCGACCTGATGGCCGCAATCCAGGTGGCGATCGTCCAGGACCGGGAAAAGAGATCGGAGCGCGCCGACCTTGGCGTGCTGAGGCAACGCTACCTCGAGCTGACGCGGCGCGAACGCGAGGTGCTGCCGCTGGTGGTGAGCGGCCTGCTCAACAAGCAGGCGGCCGCCGAACTGGGGATCAGCGAAGTGACGCTGGAAATTCATCGAAGGAACGTGATGCAGAAAATGGCAGC
>NZ_FOSL01000013.1 GCF_900114255.1 Neomesorhizobium albiziae
CAAACGCTGCTTGATGCGGTGATCGCGGGCATTGCGATGGACGCGGCGCGGCGCGAGGAAGCCCGGATCGTCAAGCGCAATGTCGACCGCCTCGAGACGCTGACGCCCCGCGAGCGCGAGGTGCTGCATGAAGTGGCGCATGGACGCCTCAACAAGCAGATCGCCTTCGACCTCGCCATCAGCGAAGTGACGGTCAAGCTGCATCGCGGCAATGTCATGCGCAAGATGGAGGCCGCCTCCATCGGCGAGTTGATACGGGCATGGGAAACGCTGCCCGAGCCGATGCGCGAGCCTGGCGCGGCGAAGGCTTCGGCTTGAACCATCCTCGCAGCCGTCTACAGCGCGTAGCGCCGAATGGGACTCGGCGGCCACGCTGCAGCTTGTTGTTTATGCGCGTCGTTTCTCCCGAAACCGAGGACACTTTCGGGCGACGCATCAGCGATCCCGCGGTCGCGCCAATCCCCGGATGGAATTGATCACGGGATAGGGTCATGGAGGCTCCGCGGCCGGCACCCGTCGAGGAAAAGACGCGCGCAGTACTGCGCCCGCCTCGCAATCTCGGACCGATCCGGTGGCGTGCGCAGGCCGAGCATGATGGCGCGCTGCGGCTCCATGATCATCATGCCTCTGAGCATGCCAACGGCAATCGTTGGATCATCCACCTCGATTTCCCCGTGCTCGTGTTGTCGTTTCAGCCATTCCTCCATGGTTTCGGTGGTGCGGCGGATGGCGATTTCGAAGAACGCTGCGGCGATCTCGGGAAAGCGATCGCTCTCCGCGAAGACGAGGCGGAGGTTCGAAACGGTGTCCGGGTCGAGGCTCAAGTTTCCGTAGGTGATGAGTATGTGCTCGAGGGCCTGCTCGATCGGCAGAGTATCGAGATGCTTCTCGTCCATCTCCAGCACGAAGCGCGATATCCGATCGGAGATGACGTTTTGGAACAGCTCGGCCTTGGTCGGGATCAGGCGGTACATCGTCTTCGTCGACACGCCCGCTCGCTCGGCCACGCGAACCATGCTGGAGCCCGCATAGCCATCGGCATGAAACTCCTCACGCGCCGCGGCGAGGATCAGTTGCCGCGTCTCTTCGTCGGGCCGGATCTGCGGACGTCCGCGAGAGCGTTTTATAACTTTGGTATTATGGACCATGTTCGTTTTCCAAATTCCATTGACAACCGTTTGTGGCACGACTATTTACGAAACTATCAGTTTTCCTAAATAGAGCAAGCCGGATTTCCGGCTCTCGCTGGACGAAAAGGGACGGCCATGAGCCAGCACCAGACAGTCTTCACAATGGAAAAGTCACTTCCGGCTGGTGAGGCGGCGCCTGGCATCGAAATGCCGCAAGACCCCGTCTCAGCCCCCCAGGTGCCTGCGGTGGTTGCCGATGCACCAAAGCCGGTTCGCAGGCGGTGGCTGCGTCCGCTGCTCTTCGCCAGCGTGGCTGTGGCTGCCCTGGCGGGCGCGGCCGACTTCGGCTGGAATTACTGGACGGCGGGTCGCTTCGAGGTGTCGACGGACGACGCCTATGTGAAGGCTGACAGCACCACCATCGCTCCGAAAGTCTCGGGTTATATCGCCACGGTGCTCGTCGGCGACAACGAAACCGTAAAGGCAGGGCAGATACTGGCCCGCATCGACGATCGCGATTTCAAGGTCAGCCTCGAGCAGGCCAAGGCCCAGGTGGAGGCAGCCGAAGCCAACATCGCCAACAAGCAGGCGGCCCTCGCCGCTCAGCAATCCGCAATCGACGCGGCCAAGGCGACTGTCGAAGCGGACAAGGCCGACGAAACCTTCGCCGAGCAGGACGACCAGCGTTATGCCAGGCTGGCGAAGAGCGGATACGGCACAGTTCAGAACGCGCAGCTGGCCGCCTCTCGCATCGCCGCCGCGCGTGCCGCGGTTACGCGGGACGTCGCAACGCTTGCCAATGCGACCCGGCAGCTCGACGTGATCAGGGCCGAACTCGCCCAGGCCGAGGCGGCGCTCGACAGCGCCAAGGCAGTTGAAGATCAGGCCGAATTGAACCTCTCCTACACCGCCCTCGTCGCCCCCATCGACGGCGTGATCGGCAACCGCACATTGCGGGTCGGCCAGTACGTCCAGGCGGGCACGCAACTGATGGCCGTGGTGCCAACCCACGCCGCCTACATTGTCGCCAACTACAAGGAGACCCAGCTCACCAAGGTGCGCACCGGACAGAAGGTGGAGATCGAAGTCGATACCTTCCCCGGCCAGGTCTTCCAGGGGCATGTCGACAGCATCTCGCCCGCCAGCGGCCAGGAGTTCGCGCTGCTGCCGCCGGACAACGCGACCGGCAACTTCACCAAGGTGGTGCAGCGCATCCCCGTGAAGATCGTGCTCGACGATGGCAGCCCGCTTTCGGTGGTGCTGCGGCCGGGCATGTCGGTCTACCCGACCATCGACACCAAGCAAGCAATGACCGAAGTCGCCTCGGCATCGGGGCGTGTCAACTGAGGCCGATCAGCCCCCTATCTCACCAGCCGAGGCCCGGCAGGAGAGTGCGATGTCCACCACAATGCAATCAGTTTCGCCTGGCTCTCCTGCCGCCCCTGCTGCGGCCGTCACTTCCGAGAGAGCCAGCGCCACCGCATGGATCGCAGTACTCGCCGGTATGATCGGCGCGTTCATGGCGATCCTCAACATCCAGATCACCAACGCGTCCCTGCTCGAGATCGAGGGCGGCATCGGCACCGGTGTCGACAACGGCGCCTGGATATCGACCTCATATCTCATCGGCGAGATCGTGGTGATCCCCCTCACCGATTATTTGAGCCGCGTCTTTTCGTTCCGGCGCTACATGCTGGCAAATGCCATCCTGTTCCCGCTCTTCTCCGCCGCCTGCTCCTTCGCCCATGACCTTGGGACGATGATCGTGCTGCGCGGCCTGCAGGGCTTCGCAGGCGGCGTGCTGATCCCGATGGCCTTCACCATGGTGCTGACCAAATTGCCGAAGGCGCAGCAGCCGTTCGGCCTGGCGCTCTTTGCGCTGTCGGTTACCTTCGCCCCCGCGATCGGCCCGACCATCGGCGGTTACCTGACCGAGAATTATGGCTGGCAGACCATCTTCTTCGTCAACACACCGCCCAGCATCGCGATGGTCATCGCACTCTACTTCACGCTGGAAAAGACGCCGATGCAGCTGTCGCTGCTCAGACAAGGCGACTGGGCCGGAATCGTCACCATGGCGATCGGGCTCTCCGCTCTGCAGACCGTGCTCGAGGAGGGCAACAAGGACGACTGGTTCCAGTCGCCGTTCATCGTCAAGCTCGCCCTGACGGCCGCCGTGTTCCTGATCGCCTTCGTGATCATCGAACTGACCGTCGAGAAGCCGCTCGTGCAGCTGCGCCTCCTGAAGCGCCGTAACTTCGGTATCGGCGTCCTGGTCAACGTGCTGGTCGGCGTTGCGCTGTTCGGCACGGTCTACATCCTGCCGCAGTATCTCGGGCAGGTGCAGCGCTATAACGCAGAGCAGATCGGGCTGGTGCTCGCGTGGACCGGCCTGCCGCAGCTGCTCATTATTCCGCTTGTTCCGCTGCTGATGAAGCGGTTTGATGCCCGCTACATCGGCTTTGTCGGCATCAGCATCTTCGCTGCGAGCTGTTTCATGAACATCACCCTTTCACTCGACAGCGCCGGCGACCAGTTCTTCGTGCCCAACATCGTGCGCGCCATCGGCCAGGCACTGGTGCTGACGCCGATTACCGTGATCACGACAGCCGGCATTGCCCCGAGCGAGGCAGCTGCCGCATCCGGGCTTACGAACATGCTGCGCAACCTCGGCGGTGCGGTCGGCACGGCTACGCTCGCGACGGTGCTGACCAAGCGCGAGCAGTTCCACTCGAACATCATTGGCCAGTCGGTCACAACCTTTCGGGATGAGGTACGCGACAGGATCAACGACCTGACGCAATATTTCATGACGCATGGCGTGACTGATCTTGCCGTTGCGCAGCACAAGGCGATCGCCGCAATCGGCGCGACCGTGCGCCGTCAGGCCCTCATCCTGGGCTTCAGCGACACCTTCGCCGTGATCGGCGTGGTGCTTGCGCTCGCCGCAGTGGCGCTGCTTTTCACCCGAAAGATTGAGGTCGGCGGTGCGGGTGCGGGCGCCCACTGAACTGCTGACCATCGAAACTGACCAAGCCAAGGAGGAAATGATGAGCAACGCCGCGTCCCCTCGCCTTTATCTGGACGAACTCCATGTCGGACAGCAGTTCAAAAGCGCGACCCATACGATTGACGAAGCACAGATCAAGGCGTTCGCGGCTCAATTCGACCCGCAGCCGTTCCATACTGACGAGGAAGCGGCCAGGGACACATTCTTCAAGGGCCTGGCGGCAAGCGGATGGCACACAGCCGCCATCACAATGCGTCTCAACGTGGAGTCCGGCTTGCCCTTGGCTGGTGGAATCATCGGGGCGGGAGGCGAGATCAACTGGCCGGCTCCGACGCGCCCTGGCGATACCCTGCACGTGGAAAGCGAGGTGATCGAGATCACGCCTTCGCGTTCGAAGCCCGACCGGGGCATCGCAGCCATTGTGAGCCGCACGGTCAATCAGCGCGACGAGGTTGTCCAGATCCTCAAGGCCAAGCTCGTCGTTTTGCGCAAAGCAGCAAACTGAGGCTCGCCACAGCGCTGCCAGCAGCCGCCAGCGTTACCATTCTCAACGTCCAAATCTATGGAGATAAAAATGAGCGATACTTCGACAGCCACAAAACCAGCGGTAGACCTGAAGCTGGAAGTCGTCATCATCCCTGTTGCAGATGTCGACCGCGCCAAGAAATTCTATGGCGGCCTGGGCTGGAGGCTCGACGCCGACTTCGTTAATGGCGAGGCGTTCCGGGTCGTCCAGTTCACGCCGCCTGGCTCTCCTGCCTCGATCCACTTCGGCAAGGGGCTGACGTCGGCAGCGCCGGGGTCGGCGCAGGGGCTCTATCTCATCGTTTCCGACATCGAGGCAGCACGCACCGAACTCATTTCTCAGGGCGCCGATGTCAGTGAAGTGTTCCACCGCACCGCCATCGGAGGACCCACGGTCAGCGGCCGTGATCCGGAACGGCGCACCTATAACTCGTTCGCAACCTTCAGCGATCCGGACGGCAACAGCTGGCTGTTGCAGGAAATCACCGCGCGACTGCCCGGGCGCGTGGAGGCGGGCGACACGACGTTCACCTCATCGACAGAACTCGAGGCCGCACTCATACGTGCCGCGACCGCGCACGGCGAACATGAGAAGCGCAATGGTGGCCAGCACGATGAGAACTGGCCCGCCTGGTACGCCCAGTACATCGTCGCCGAGCAGGCCGGCAAGACGCTCCCGCAGTAGGCAGCAACGGTAGGTTCGGCCCGAATTTGAAATGGCCACCGGTCTGCGCAGCTATCGCATGCACATACCCCGCCACCCGAGCATCGTGAACAAGCACTGCCGAGGCTCGGGTGGACCGCCCGCTGCAGGGACCAATCGTAAGTATCCACAACAGATCACTTAGATCGGAGGATATCATGTCAGCACTGTCGCTTACCCGGCGCGAATTGCTTGCTGCCACCACTGCAGCCGGCGCCGTCAGCCTGTTTCCACGAGCCCTGCGCGCGGCGGCCGGCCCCGAGGCAATCCACCCGTTCACCATTGATTTTCCTGACGCGGACCTCGCCGATCTGCACCGGCGCATCCAGGCGACCAAATGGCCGGACAAGGAACAGGTGCCGGATACAACGCAGGGCGTGCAACTCGCGACGATGCAGCAAATGGTGCAGCACTGGGCCAATCACGACTGGCGCAAGGTGGAGGCACGGCTTAACGCGGTGCCAAATTTCATCACCGAGATCGACGGGCTCGATATTCACTTCATTCATGTTCGTTCGAGGCATGACGACGCATTGCCGATGATCGTCACACATGGCTGGCCCGGCTCGATAATCGAGCAGCTTAAGATCATCGGTCCGCTGACCGACCCCGAGGCGTACGGCGGGACGGCGGCGGATGCCTTCCACCTCGTAATCCCATCGCTGCCAGGCTACGGCTTTTCCGGAAAACCGGCGGCGGTCGGCTGGAATCCTCCTCGCATCGCGAAAGCATGGGCGGTGTTGATGCAGCGCCTCGGCTACACGCGGTATGTGGCGCAGGGTGGCGACTGGGGCAATGCCGTCACCGAGTTTATGGCGGTACAGGAGCCGCCTGGATTGCTTGGCATCCACACCAACATGCCGGCGACGGTGCCGGCAGAGATTTCCAAAGCACTTGCAGCAGGCAGTCCGCCGCCCGCCGGGCTCTCACCCGACGAGAAACATGCCTGGGACCAGCTCGACTTCTTCTTCAAGAACGGCCTGGGCTACGCAATCGAGATGAACAACCGCCCGCAGACGCTGTACGCCCTCGCCGATTCGCCCGTAGGATTAGCGGCATGGATGATCGACCACGACGATCGCAGCCAGAAGCTGATCGCCCGCGCCTTCGCCGGCCGGACCGAGGGGCTGTCGAAGGACGATATCCTCGACAACGTCACACTCTACTGGCTCACCAATACCGCGATCTCGTCGGCGCGCCTCTACTGGGACAACGCGCACCATCCGACGGGCGGCTTCTTCGACCCTCGGGGCATCAAGATCCCGGTCGCGGTGAGCGCCTTCCCCGATGAGCTCTATCAGGCGCCCCGCAGTTGGGCGGAGAAGGCGTACGCCAAGCTCATTCACTACAACAAGCTCGACAAGGGCGGTCACTTCGCCGCCTGGGAGCAGCCTGAGATTTTCTCAGAAGAGCTTCGCACGGCATTCAGACCACTGCGATGAGGCGAGCCGTATCACTCTGGTCGAGCCTGCGTGGCTCGCAGGAGGTTGTCGCGCAGCCTTGCCACGGTCTGCTGCACCACCGGGAAGTCGTCTCCAAGCCCAGTCGCATCAAACAACGCCGCGCCGGGATTCATTTCAACCAGCTTGCGACCGGCGGGCGTCAGGCTCAGCCGCACCTGCCGTTCGTCGGCGGGATCGCGCTGGCGTCGGACATAGCCCATGGACTCCAGCTTTTTGAGGATGGGCGTCAGCGTGTTGGACTCCAGGAAGAGCTTTTCGCCGAGCGCCCCCACGGTCTGGTCGTCTGCGTCGGAAAGCGCCACCATCGCGATATATTGGGTGTAGGTCAGGCCGAGCTTGTCCAGGATCGGCTTGTAAGCCCGACCGAAGGCCAGATTCGCCGAATAGATCGCAAAGCACAGAAAGCTTGAAAGCTTGCCGCCGCTGCTGTCGGCCTGCTGAGAGAGCCCGGAATCATCAGGATATTTCGCTGTTTGGGTGGGCATAGGCACACATCCTATAGGGTTTGTGGTTCGTCCCTATATAAATCGTATGCGATTTAATCGCAATGGTATTGACATCGGTTCCAAGGGATATATATAGATCGCATCCGATTAAAACGGACGCGATATAAATCGAATGGAAAAAATTTCGCTATGACTGAGAAAGTTGTCTTTACCGGTAAGACCCACAACACTGGTGGCCGCGACGGCGGCACGCGCAGCAGCGACGGCCAACTGGACCTGCGGTTGTCGCAGCCGCACCCGGCCGCCGAAAACCTCTTCGGCGCTGCCTGGTCAGCCTGTTACATCGGCGCGATCGAGCTCGCCGCCGCACAAAGAAAGATCAAGCTCCCCGAGGGTCCCGCTGTCGACGCAGAAATCGATCTGAACGTCAACGACGGCTCCTATTTCCTGCGGGCGCGCCTCAACGTCAGCCTGCCGGGCATCGACCGAGATATTGCACACGAACTGATCCACGCGGCCCACGAGATCTGCCCCTATTCCAAGGCGACGCGCGGCAACATCGACGTTGCAACCAACCTGATCTGAACGAAATCAGGTCACCATTCGCGGGCGGCGCCAGGATGACGCCGCCCGGATCCATGCAAGCAATCTGCCCAATGGGCTACGCGATATCGCAGAGAAAGGCGGTCCTTGGCATCAGGCTTAGCGGCGAGATGGAACCTTATCTCGCAAGTCCGCGAAAGCAGATGGCAGCTCGGTTTAGGTGCCGGGAGGTCCCGGCGGCAGGCCAGCCTTTTTAAGATCGGCGACCTCTGCCTCCAAGATCTTGGGATCGCTGTAAAAATACGAGCTTGCCCAGGTGGCGCAGGTGAAGTCCGGACGCATCGCCAGCGCTGCTTTGACTTGTGCCCGGGCCTCGTCGAGCTTGTCGAGCCGAACCAGGTTGATGGCTCTGAGAAGTGGCACGTCGACCCAGTCTGCGGCATCCTCAAGACTGGCCAGCGCTTTCTCCTCCTCGCCGAGTACCGTGTAAGTCCAGCCACGCCTGTAGTTGTAGACGGCCTCTTGACCAGGCTCCCTCTTCGCAGCGTCTTCGATCCATTCGAGACCTTTTTGCGGCTGTCCATTTTCAACGAATGTCGCGGCAACATTACCGAGCATGAAGGCGTCGTATGGAGCAAGCTGACGTGCCGTCTCCGCCTCCCGAAGGGCAGCTTCCGGATGTCCTTGCGCAGAAAGTGCACGCGCCAGAAGGAAGTGTCCCAGCCGGCGGACATGGGGCGAGACGGAATCGCCTTCCAACCCTTCCCGTGCCAGTTCAACGGCGCGGTCGACGTCGTGCTTCACATCGTTGCTCCAGAAATTGAAGACGTTCTGGAAGTGATACCAGCCAAGCTTGATCTTCAGCAGACCGGAGCCCGGAAACTTCGCCAAACCCTCCCGCCAGATCGCCTCCGCCTTGTCATTGTCGGCTCTCGACTGAGCGTTCATGAAGACGTCGTGGCCGCGAAGGTAATAGTCGTACTCTCCGAGCTTGGTCACGTCCTTTCCCCAGGCATCGCGATACTGCGCCTGCTTGATCTGCCCCATCTCGCCTGTCAAAGAGCTGATGATCTTGCCGGTGACCTCGTCCTGCAGCCCCCAAGGGTCGGCGCCCGCCTTGTCGAAGCGCTCCGCCCACACATGTTCGCCCGATTTGCTGTCGATCAACTGGGCGACGATGCGCACCATGTCGGCATCCTTGCGGACGCTGCCTTCGAGCACGTAGTCGACGTTGAGATCTTTGCCGATCTGGCGCACGTCGGTGGCCTTGCCCTTGTAGGCGAAGGACGAGTTGCGGGCGACCACCGAGAGATCGGGGGAGCGCGCAAGCATCGAAATGATGTCTTCGCTCACCCCGTCACTGAAATAGCCGAAGCCGGGATCGCCGCTCATATTGTCGAACGCGAGCACGGCTATCTTGGGAACTCCGGTCCCGGCAACCGGCAAGTCGCGTTGCTGCCGGCCGAGATAGAACCAGCCCGCGGCAAGAACGACCGCGGCAAGCGCAGCGGCCGCCGCGATCCAGCGCAACGAACCCCAGTGGCGCCGAGACAGCAAGCTCTTGGCCGGTGGCGGATCAGCCAACCTGATGCGGAAGACCGGCACAGGCTCGGCAATATTCTTGACCCGCTGCTCGCCCATCGATTCGAAGCCAAACGCGAGCTTCTTCTCCACTTCCTTGGCGACCTTGCCTGACACGTAGATGCCGCCAGGTTCGGCGATCTGCTCCAGTCGAGTGGCGATGTTGACGCCCTCGCCGTAGCGGTCGTCGCCCTCGACGATCACTTCCCCGAGATTGATGCCGATACGAACCTCGATACCCTCAGGTTCCGGGACCGCAGCATTGCGCTCGGCGAGGCCTCGCTGCAACGCCACCGCGCATTCGACCGCATCCACCACGCTGGAGAATTCGGCGAGCAGGCCGTCTCCCATCAGCTTGAAGATACGGCCATGGTGACGGGCGATTTCCGGCTCGAAAAGCTCTTTGCGGCCCCTTTTCAGGCGCTCGAACGTGCCTTGTTCGTCCCGCTCCATGTGGGCGGAATAGCCAACAACGTCTGCTGCGAGAATGGCGGCAAGCTTACGATCCATGGTCTCCCCCATGAGGATCGCTTTGTCTAAATATATTAGCACGCCTCTAATAAGCAGTCATCCGGCCTAGGGGACGCCTGTGAAGGACTGCCTAGCGGTTCTCAGGCTTAGAACCGCACCACCATTCCGAGAATCGGGCCCTGTTGCACGACATCGAAGACAAATCCATCGTTGCTGTAGTCGACGCCCAAGGCCCGGTACCCTGCCACCGCCGAAATCTTGTCGTTGAACCGGTAGCCGATCGCTCCGGCGACGTCCCAGTCGAGGTCGGCTTCGCCGCCACCAACGAGGCCCCATCCGGTCAAATAGACCTTTGGCGTGATCGCATAATTTCCGCGAAGTCCCGCCATGGCATCGACCCACGTCGCGCCATCGCTCACCGACACGCCATCCAGAACACCGCCGCTGAAGGAGATGTCGTTGTCGACCGACCACACCCTGGCGCCACCGACGACTTCAAGACGTGCGGCTTCGGTGTCGATCAACGCGTAGCCTGCGCCGATCAAACCCGCAAACGTCTCCGACGACACCGTTGCGCTGGACGCTAGAATGCCTCGGGGGGTGCCGGCGGAGCCCGATATCTTTGAGTACATGATGTCGCCGAAGATGCTGTAGCGGCCGTAGCGCGCTTCGGTGATCGCCATCGCGGCGAAGTCCAGGTGGTCGAAGATGTTGCTGAAGCTCGCGTCGATATCGACCGGCGGCAGTCCGAACTGTCCGACTTCCCCGGATAGTCCCGCTGCCCAGAAGTAAGGGGCGACCGAAAAGGTCCAGCCCGCTTCGGTAACGATTTGCTGGGGCTCCGGCGTCACCGGCGTATAGACGTCTGCGGCTGTCGCGCCGTCGGCAAGCATGAGAATTCCGGCACATGTCGCCGCGCATACCAAACCGAGTTTCATCACATTCCCCTCCAGCAGCTCAAGTTTTGTCTGGATTTCCCTCGTCGTGCTCTAGATTTTGACCGCGGTACGGCACATCAATTCCTCAAGCTTACTTCTTCGGTATCCGCGTGGACAGCCTTTTGCTTGTCCGGCACGTCTGCAGACTACCGGTCGCACACGCTCCCCGCCACTGTCCTTATGGGCATTCCAATCGTTGCTGACTGTGTTTTCACTTGTCCGACGGGCACAGTCATACCAGCGATGGCCGTTATGTTGTCGCCGAGTTGACGTGCGGTGGCACCCATCTTGAAGATTGTCCCCGCGGAAGAGACCTCTGCTCATCCCGCTTTTTTTGAAGCTGCCTTCGTCAGGCGTCGCCCACTTCCACCTGTAAAACTCACCGTTGCAAAATGGGTGAGAAGGTAGCTTGCAAGGTCAAGCTCGCTCAGCGGCTTCGCAAAGTAGTAGCCCTGAAGCTGGGTGCACGCGATCTTGCGGAGAAACTCGGCCTGCGTCTGGGTTTCCACCCCCTCGGCTGTGATATGCATGCGCAGGGTTTTCCCGAGAGATGCAATCGAGCGGAGGATATCTCGCGCCACCGCATCCTCTGTCAAAGCCGCGACGAAGGATTTGTCGATCTTGATCTTGTCGAACGGAAATTTGAGCAAATACGACAAGCTCGAGTAACCGGTGCCAAAATCGTCCATGGCAACAGTGACACCCAGCGCTTTGAGGTCGGTCAGCTTGGCAAGCACCTCGTCCGGGCATTCGATCAGGAGACTTTCTGTGATCTCCAGCTCCAGACGGCTCGGGGAAAGACCGGACTGCGCCAGCGCATCGCGGACGACTGCCGCGATATCGGACGCCTCAAAATGCTTGGCCGAGAGATTGACTGCAACGAGAAGTTCATTGGGCCAACGGCTTGCCGCCATGCAGGCCTCGCGGATGGTCCAATCGCCGATCTCGCGAATGACACCAATCTGTTCGGCGATCGTGATAAATTCCGCTGGCTGTACCATGCCGCGGATAGGGTGGTTCCAACGGATCAACGCCTCGAAGCCACTCGGCTTGTTATCGTCGGCGGAGACCAGTGGCTGGTAGTGAAGCACAAATTCGCCGGCTTTCAGCGCTTCCCGCAACTCGACTTCGAGCATCCGGCGCTCCCGCGCCTCCGCGTCCATCTGAATTTCGAAGAACCGATAAACGCCACGGCCATCGGCCTTGGCCCGGTAAAGGGCGAGATCCGCATTGCGCAGGATCTGATCCGGGCGAGTGCCATTCTTCGGCGCCATCGCGATACCGACCGAAACTCCAATTGAAACTGTCTCGCCGTCGAAGTCGTAGGGTTCGCTTACAGCATCAATGAGCCGAAGAGCCAACGCCGCTGCGTCCTGCGCCCCGCAGTGGCTTGTGACAATGATGGCAAACTCGTCACCGCCCAAGCGCGCGGCAAAATCCGTCTCTCGCAACTGAGCGTGGATGCGCTGGCCCACCTGAATGAGCAGCTTATCGCCGGCCAAGTGGCCGCGGCTGTCATTGACTGACTTGAACTGATCCAGGTCGAGATAGAAGACCGAAAACGGGCAGCCATAGCGCTCCAGGCGAGCCACGCAGTGCTTCAGATGCTCGGTGAATTTCGCGCGGTTTGAAAGGCCGGTCAGAGCGTCGTGGTGTGCGAGAAAGTTGATGCGCCGCTCGGCGTTCTTTTCCGCCGTGATGTCGGAGGCTGTTCCGATGTAGCCTACATATTGGTCCGCCTCGTCGAAGGCCGGCTTGCCTGTCAGCCGCCACCAGCGCTGCTCTCCGCCGTGCTTGATGGTCGCCTCGATCCCCTGAAAAGTCATTCGCCTGGCAATGTGCCGCTCGAGTTCGGCGGCCAGCAATTCACCGTCATTGCACTTTCTGCGGAAGAAATCACAGAAGCCCTCCCCCGAAAGCTCCTCCGCCTGACAGCCGGCAGCCGCCGCAAAGCGTGCGGAAGGCCGCACGATGCGCCCATCGCTATCCAGCTCCCACAGCCAGTCACCGGAGTTTTCTTCGAACTCCTTCAAGAGCAAACTGATGATGTTGCCCTGCTCCCTGACCCGAGACTCGGTGAAGAGGTGCCGGACGACTTTCCTGACGAGACCCGCGCTCGTCATTGCTGCTATGGATGAGCAAGTCAGAAGGAGCACGACAAGGACATTGGCTTCGGCGGCGTTGTCCAACATCGAAGCCGCCCACAGCGCCCCGCCCAGCACGGGTAGCCCCAGAGCGAGCGCAGCCTGCGGGAAAATGGCAAGGGCGAAGCACGACGCAGCGAGAACACCGACGACCGCTATCTCCACGGTCAGCTTCAGAGCGGCTTCCGCTCCAGGCAACAGAAGGATCGGCAGGATCCCCCAAAACAGGCCCTGGACAAGCGCGGCCAAAGCCACAACACGAGCGGAATCCGCCAAGGCGGCCCACGCGCCGGAATCCTTGCGCGATCCCAACCACACCGCCATGCAGAAAAACTGCACCGCGTGCAGCCCCGCAGCCCAAATTATCACGAAATGGAAAACCTGCGTCCCGGCCGTGAGCGCCAGAAGCAGAAACGAGGTGATTACCGCTCCCGCAGCCAGGATCGGCATCGTTTGCACGAGCGAGTGAATTTGCTCTTTTTTGAACTGCGCCCTGAGGACCGGGCCCAGATGATGCGCGCCGACCAGCTTATCTATAGGCGCGCTCAATGACCAGAAGAAGTGACTAATACGCACGCTCACCCCCGCCTTAACCCCAAAGCGAAAATAGGCGCAAGTGCTTAACGTTCCGTGTTTTGCGTGCAGTACTTTCAGAAAATACTTGAAAGCGCCAAAGAAGTCATAGACCCATCTTCACTAAACCAATGGTTGCACCATAGAAAAATTTACACCTGCGCTCCATTGGATTTGGCGCAAATCGCTAGTTATACGCCGTAGCTTCATTGTAATACTCCGATTGTGTCGTCGTCTAAGAAGTCTTCCCCCAGTATCCGTTACGTAAAATAAACCAAGGAGCTTAAAGGGATGTTCAAGCCTTTTCGCCATGTTTTGAGAGCGCGACATGACCGCGCCGGGTTTCGGGGGAAACAATGAACAACGCGAATAGCAAGATATCGCATGAAGGTGAGCGGGTGCCACAGGCAGCCCTCGTCGGAAGTGTAAGAGATTTTCGCACGCCGGCGGGAACGGACCTGCTCGGCCGTGTCGCGGGTTTCTTCGACTGGCAGGAAGTTCGTCGTCGGCACAATCTATGGCCCTACGCGAAATCGACGGCCACGGCCCCAACGACCCGTTGCCTGGCACGAACCGATTCCGGCCTGGAAATTTCCGGCGTCAATTTCGCCTCGCAGGATTATCTGAGCCTTTCGTCCCATCCTGCGATCAAACAGGCGGCGATCGACGCGATCTCGGAATACGGCGTCCATAGCGCTGGATCGGCGGCGCTGCTCGGCAACACGCGGCACTCGCTGAAACTGGAAGAGGCCATCTCGGACTTCGTCGGGGGGCGCGAAGTGGTGCTCTATCCCACCGGATGGTCAGCGGGATTTGCTTCAGTCCAGGGCCTGGTCAGGCCAAACGATCACGTCGTGCTCGACGTCCTGGCGCATTCCTGTCTACAGGAAGGCGCGCGGGCAGCCACGCAAAACATCCATTTTCATGGCCACCTCAACGTCGAGAGCCTTGCACGCCGGCTCGAACGGATCCGCGCCAATGATGCGGTAAATGGTATCCTTGTCGTGACGGAAAGCCTGTTTTCCATGCATTCCGACACGCCAGACATCGGCGCCATGAAAGCGATTTGCGATCTCTACGATGCGAAGCTTCTGGTCGATTGCGCCCATGATTTCGGATGCATAGGAGAGGACGGCCTCGGTCACCTCGGCCTGCAAGACATGCTGGACAAGGTCGATATCGTTGTGGGGAGTTTCTCCAAGACCTTCGCGTCGAACGGCGGCTTCATCGCAGTGAAGACCCGAGCCGTTGCGGAATACCTCAAATATTTTAGTGCGACCCAGACCTTCTCGAACGCATTGTCTCCGGTCCAGGCGGCGTCCGTCCTGACGGCCTTGGAGATCGTCCGTTCCGAGGAAGGAAAACAGCGCCGGCGCGCCCTCATGGACAACATCCTCTATGTGCGGGCCGAGATGTCGAAGGCCGGACTGGAGACGCTTGGCGACCCTTCGGCAATCGTACCCGTCCGGGTGGGCGCGGAGGGACTTGCCCGCATCGCGTCGCGCGAACTCGCCTCGCTCGGGGCGATCGCCAATCTTGTCGAATATCCGGCTGTCCCGCAGGGCGGAGCACGTTTTCGTGTGCAGGTCATGGCCGACCACAAGCGCGATGACATCGATTTGCTTGTGGGCGCCATGCAAACGGCGATGCGCAATGCGGATCTCGAATTCCGCTCCTATCGCGAAACCGGGTCGGAGGCTGCGCAAACGGCGCCGCAACGGCTGGAAATGACGTCGGACGCGGCCTAGGGAAAATTGCAATGGAAAGGATAGTAATCCCGCCCAGGCTCCTCGCCGTTGACGATGACCCGTCCTCCGCAGAACTCGTGGTGCGAGTGGCTGAACGTTGCGGATATGAGGCTTTCGCCACTTCCGATTCGCGGGGCGTCGTCAACCTGGTCGATGCGCTGAAGCCCGATCTTCTGGCCGTCGACATCTGCATGCCGAACATCGATGCGGCAAGACTGTTCGAGCTTCTTGCGGCGTCAGGTTACGGCGGGCGCATTCTGATCGTCAGCGGACAAGATCATGCCGTCCTGGCTGAAACCCGTGCAAAGGCCGAGTCACTCGGACTTTCCGTGCCCTATGTCCAGCAGAAACCGCTGGATTTTCACAAACTGAGGGCAATGCTTGCGGCGCGAGGCGTCCGGCCAGAAGCATAAGGACTCTCGGCTGTCCCCTTCCCGATCCGCACCCTTGGCCGACGCCGCCCGGGGGATTGTGGGGCGGCCGCGGCCCCGGGCCTACGCGCCATATTATCGAGGGGCCGCACCGGGTCGACAGACTTTGGGTCAGACCGCCGGCTGCAAGCATCTGGCGGCCTGACTCAAAGGCGTTCGCGATCAATTACAAGAATGACGAAAAGCTCCGGACCGGCTTTGCGTCGGGTTATTCAGGCCGGAGCTTTCGGATCGCCGCGATGCCGCCAGGCTGTCCTCGGCGAACCCGGTGCGCCGTAGCTCTGGCATTCCACGCGAACGCCGCGCGTGATCGCATTGACCCTGCGACAAGCATCAAAATCTTGAGCCGTCACCCATTGTGGCCTTTCACACTGCCTGAGGCAGGTTGGAAACGCCCTTGCTGGTTTGCTGCTGTCTGTGCAACTTGGCGCTGGCCAGAACCCCTGTGAGCTTGCGGCCGTCGAGGGGCTTTGCCACAAAACCGTCGGCGCCGTTGTCGATCGCCGCCTTCCTGTCTTCCAGTATGCTGGTGATAACAATTGGAATGGCGGCCGTGGCGGGATCGGCACGCAGGCTGCGAAGCACCTGCCAGCCGTCGATTCCTGGCATGAGGATGTCCAGCAATATCGCCGACGGGCGGACAGTTCTCGCAAGCTGCAGCGCGGCTTCCGGTGCATCCGTGGCGATCGGACTATAACCTTCCTTCACCAGCAGACGTTCAGCCAGTTGGAGAAATTCGCGGTCGTCGTCAACAATCAGTATCTTGCCCTGCACGCCGTGCTGGGTGGAGGCGCCAGACAATCCAGCAAAGCCGCTTTTGCGCTCCTTGGCTTCGGCGTTGGCTGCAATCATGGACTGTCGGTCTTCGTTATTTGGCAAAGCGGCAGTCGTGACCGGCACATGAATGGTGAAACAGGAACCACGCCCCAACTCGCTGTCCACCGTAATTAGGCCGCCCATCAGCCGGCAGAGGTTCTGGCTCAGCGACAGGCCAAGTCCCGTTCCGCCAAACTTTGCCGCGATCGCCGGGCTCGCCTGCGAGAAGTTGGTGAACAAATTGGCCTGCTGCTCCTGGCTGATTCCGAGGCCCGAATCCTCCACGCCGATCCTCAACCACGGTTTTCCATCCACATCCACCTGATCGACCGAAAGCGTGATATGGCCGTTGTTCGTGAACTTGGCGGCGTTACTCAGAAGATTGAGCACAGCTTGGCGAAGCTTTGTCGCATCAACGTGAACCGCGCCCAGACTTTCGCCACGGTGGACGGAGAAGATATTGGTGTTCTTGGCGGCGAGCGGCCGGCCTGTGAATTCCACTTCGTCAATAAACTTGTCGAGATCGACCACCTCCTGGTGGAGATCCATTCTTCCTGCTTCGATTTTTGAAATGTCCAGTATGTCGTTGACCATGGCCAGCAGGTGCTTTCCTGCCGCGCTGATCTTTTGCAGGTCGGCGATCTGTTCCCCGCGACCGTCGAGTTCGGCATCCTCCAGCATTATCTCACTGTAGCCAAGGACAGCGTTGAGCGGTGTTCTGAGCTCATGGCTCATCTTGGCCAGGAAATCCGATTTCGCGCCGTTGGCCCGTTCCGCTTCATCCTTGGCTTCGGTCAGCATCAGCATCGTCTCACGGTGCCGGTCGATTTCCCTCAGGAGTTCCGACTGCGAATCCACGACGCGCGTGTAGTAGCTCGCCATGAAGAACACATAGGTGGTCGCGCAGAAGGCAGAGATTATCCCCACTCCGACCATCTCATGAATCGGGATATGGGAGGGGAAACTGTTTTCCTGAAGGAACGCCAGATAGAACGCACCCAACCCGACCGCGGTCTGCGTAAAGATCACGGCGCGCGTCAGCAGGCTCGAGCCGAGATAGAAAAAGGCCAGCAGCGGAACAACCAGAAGCCACATCAGGAACGGCGAACTTGCACCGCCGTAGTGATACGACCCCCAGAGGATCGCGAAGCTCAGATTGAGCACGGATGTTATTGCCAGCCACGTATAGTGGCGGGCAAGTGGCCGCACAGCGAACGGAAATACCCAGAAAGCGAAAATCGACAGCGCCAGGATATGGACATGCGGCCACGGATTCTGGTCGTTCAGAAAAAGAAACAGCGGGATCGGAAAGCCAAGAAACGGTCCGAAGAGATGGCTGATGAGGAACATCCGCACGCGCTTCTTGACATGCGGATCGACCTTCAACGCGTCAGGCGTGAACCAGTCCAAAGCTGCTTCAAGTCGCCTTAGCAGTCCCATTGCCCCGTCCCCCGACAGCTTGGTCCCGATCTTGTCGGATAGTATTTTAGAACTCGTTAAGCTCGTAATAGGCGTGAAAGCGACATGGACATTGCCGTTCTATTTGAAGCTCGAGCCAAGCCCGCGAGGCGTCGAGAGGCCCGGCGCAACAAATGTACCAGCGGCGTATGACATCTACTTGCAGGGACTGGAGTTACGAGCATCGTGACGCGCCGGAAGCATGCGCACGCCTCCGCATGGAACCTTAGGATGCCATGGCAGTTTGTCTCGGCAACCAAGGAACTGGCCATGACCAAGAAAATCAACGCCCCACCGCCGAAACCCGGCCCGAAGAGAAAGCCTGCACGCGGTCGCGATGCACAAGCGTCGCCGGAACCTGAGCATATCGATCCGCCGCCGCGAGACGTGCGCGAGGCGCCGACTCCAAACCCGGACGATGCGAGAAATTAGATAGCTGCCAGCGGTGGTGCCTTGATACGCCTACCCGCGTGGCCGCAGTCAGACGTCAGGCAACACAGGGTTAGCCTCAGCGCTTGCGCAGCCCGTCGACGAAGATGTCGACCAGGCGAAGCGCAGTCGGCTGCCAGTCAGCCGTTCCCTGCGAATAGAAAATGCCGACAAGGGTCCGCAGAAGATCCTCCGGTGCGATATCGGCGCGTAGCTTGCCCTCCGCGACCCCGCGATGGAGCAGCAGTCCGATCGCATTTGTCAGTCGCTCGAACGAGTAGGCCTTCAACTCGGTGGAACCGTGCGCGACGAGTTGGAATGCCTCGATCATACCCTTCTTGGTCGCCACGAGGCGAACGTTGGCATGCAGCCATTTTCGCAACGCCTCGACCGGGTCGGGGTCGCGGGCGAGCTCTTCCGCGAGTTCGCCGAGGTGATCCACCTCGTGGCGGTAGACCGCTTCGAACAAATCCTCGCGCGTGGGGAAATGGCGATAGAGCGTGCCGATGCCGACACCCGCCTGCCGTGCGACGGCATCCAGGCTCGCTTGAGGGCCGCCTGCGCTGAAGACATGCGCCGCCGCCTCAAGCAGGAGTTCGCGGTTGCGGATGGAATCCGCACGTGGTTTGCGCCTTGCCTTTACGGTCTCAGTTCCCATTTTTTCCAAACAGGGCTCGTCCCCCCTTGATAAACGGAGGCATCCTCCGTATAACTAGCATGCAGGCCGGGAAAACGCACCAAGGCACGCATTCCCGGTCAGGGCAGTCGGACGGTCATTTCGGAACCCTCCCGGCGCCCGCATCTTCTGCCGCAGACTGCGGCTTCGATCCATACATCACAATCACTGAATGGAGTACTTTGATGTCGCTCTCCATTACTCTCACCGTCAATGGACAGTCGCGCATAATCGCGCTCGACGATCCGCGCGTGATGCTGCTCGACCTGTTGCGCGAGCGGCTCGACCTGCCGGGAACCAAAAAGGGGTGCGACCGGGGCCAGTGCGGTGCCTGCACCGTGCTCGTCGACGGACGACGCGTCAATTCATGCCTCGCGCTGGCCGCTAGCCTCGATGGGGCGACAGTCACCACAATCGAGGGACTTGCCGAGGGCGAGATGCTGCATCCGGTCCAGGCGGCCTTCATCGCCCATGATGGCTTGCAATGCGGCTACTGCACGCCGGGCCAGATCATGAGCGCTGTCGGTCTGATCGCGGAAGGCCATGCCGGGGATGATGCCGAGCGCATCCGCGAGCTGATGAGCGGCAATATCTGCCGCTGCGGCGCCTATCAGGGCATCACCGAAGCGGTGCTTGAAGCGCAAAGAACGCTCGCCGACAGAAATGATGCCGAGCGCAACAGGAAGGATGCGGCATGAACCGGTTCGACTACATTCGCCCGGCCAGCATTCCCGAAGCGGTCGCGGCAGCGGCCGAGCAGGGCTCGGCCTATCTTGCCGCAGGCACCAACCTGCTCGACCTGATGAAGGGTGGCGCGGCGCGGCCGCAGCGGCTCGTCGATATAACGCGGCTGCCGGGCCTCGACCGCATCGAATGGCAGCCTGACGGCGGCGTTCGTGTCGGCGCCATGGTTCGCAATGCGGACCTGGCCTATGACGAGCGCTTCGCCGGAACCTTCCCGGCGGTCGCGGAAGCGCTGCTGTCGGGTGCTTCCGCGCAACTTCGCAACGCGGCGACCGTCGGCGGCAATCTGATGCAGCGCACGCGCTGCGCCTATTTCCACGATCTCGCGAGCGCCTGCAACCGGCGGGCGCCAGGCTCCGGCTGTGACGCGTTGGGCGGCGAGAGCCGCCTGCACGCGGTTCTCGGGTGGAGCGAGCACTGCATCGCCACCCACCCGTCCGATTTCTGCGTGCCGTTGACGGCGCTGGACGCGGTGGTCGAGGTGGAAGGCCCGCATGGCCGCCGGGAAATTGCGGTGGATGCGCTGCACATGCTGCCCGGCGCGACGCCGGAGCAGGAGACGTCGCTCTTGCCTGGCGAACTGATCGTGGCGCTGAGGCTCCCGGCGGAAGCCGCGGCCTTCTCGCGCAATGCCCGCTACTTGAAGCTGCGCGAGCGCACATCCTATGCCTTTGCAGTCGTCTCCGCGGCGGCAGCGCTCAAGATCGAAGGCGGTGCGATCCGCGCGGCGCGTATCGCGCTTGGCGGCGTCGCTGCCAAGCCGTGGCGCGCGCGTGACGCTGAGGTTTCCCTCGTAAGCCTGCCGGCCAGTCCCGAGGCATTCATCCACGCCGCCAACCTGGCCCTCGCCGAGGCTCGGCCGTCCGGCGACAACGCTTTCAAGATCGAACTGGCGCGCCGCATTGTCGTCCGCGCCCTGACGCTTGCCCTTGAGGGGACGCCGGAGACCATGCCTGCGCTGCCGGCTTCGCCCCTCTCCATGAACCCTGGAGTAAACCATGTTGCATGAGACCGTTTTGCGCCAACATGCCCGGCATGGTTCGAATGCCGGCCAGCCGCTGACGCGCCGCGACGGTGTGCTCAAGGTCACCGGCCGTGCGACCTATGCCGCCGACAACCATCCAGAAGGCATGCTTTATGCGGTGACCGCCGTCAGCCGCATCGCACGCGGCCGTGTGACCGCGCTCGACGTCGACGCCGCCAGGGCGCATCCCGGCGTCGTCGAGGTGATCACGCCAGCCAACCGGCCGCCGCTGGCTCACGATCCCGACGAGAAGATGCCGCCCTTCGGCTTCCGGGTGGAGGTACTGCAGGATGATAGCGTGCGCTACGTGAACCAGCCGATCGCGCTGGTCGTCGCCGAAACGCTGGAGGCAGCAACGGAAGGCGCTGCCCTGCTCAATCCGCAATATGAAGCCGAGAGTGCCCGCACAGGTCCGCACAACGGCGAACACTTCGCGCCGCCGGCAATCGGTGTCGGCGCGCCGCCGCGGACCGCGCATGGCGATGTCGAGGCCGGCCTTGCCGCTGCCGCGCGCGTGACGGAGGCGGAATACGTCACGCCGCCGCAATACCACAACGCGATGGAGCCGCACGCGGTCGTCGCCCAGTGGGACGGCGACCGGCTTACCCTGGATATGCCCAACCAGGCGCTGGCGCTGAGCTGTGCGTCCTATGCGGCCTATTTCGGCATTCCGGTCGAAAACGTGGTGATCCGTTCGCCCTTCCTGGGCGGCGGCTTCGGCTCGAAGGCGATCCTCAATGGGCCTCACATCCTGGCGATCGTCGCCGCACGCATGCTCAACAGGCCGGTGAAGCTGGCGCTTACGAGGACACAGATGTACGGCCCGGTCGGTCATCGCGGCCGCACCTGGCAGAAGCTGCGCATCGGTACGGACAGCGATGGCCGCCTCACGGCGCTTCACCATCATGCACTTTGCGCCACATCGAGCTTCGACGAATTCATCGAGCCGGCCGCCAACGCGTCGCTGCCGCTCTATGCCAGCCCCGCCATCCTTTCCGAGCACGAGGCCCTCCGGCTCGACATCGGCACGCCCGGGCCGATGCGCGCGCCCGGCGAGGCGTCCGGATCGGCGGCACTCGAAGTCGCGATGGACGAAGCGGCGGAGGCCTGCGGCATGGACCCGCTCGCGTTCCGGCAGGCGAACTATGCGGAAACCGAGCCGGGAACCGGCAGGCCGTTTTCGTCCAAGGCACTGCGAGAGTGCTACACCGAAGGGGCCAAGCGCTTCGGCTGGTCCCGCCGACCGCTTGCGCCGCGCACAATGCGAGACGAAAACGGCTTGCTGGTCGGCTGGGGCATGGGTACTGCGGTGTTCCACTGCCCCCATTTCCCGGCGCAAGCACGCGCCACATTGCGTGCCGATGGCTCTGCATTGGTCGAAACTGCGGGCGCCGACATGGGACAAGGCGCGTGGACCGCGCTCGCCCAGATCGCTGCTGAAGCGCTTGGCCTTGAACCGGATCAGGTGGAACTTCGCTCGGGCATTTCGACACTTCCGGACGGCGGCATTGCCGGAGGCTCCGGCCATACGGCAAGTGCTGGACTGGCGCTCCACAATGCGGGAGATGACGCGATAGCCAGACTTGCCGAGATTGCGGTGGCCGATCCGGCGTCGCCGCTGTTCGGCGCCGGCAACATCGGCGTTGTGGCCCGCAACGGACGGCTTCACCGCCGCGATGACGAAGGACGCAGCGAAAGCTATTCCGACATTCTGGCGCGCGCGGACCGCAGCGAGGTCATTGGCACCGCGAAGGCCGCCCGCGACCCGGCGGTCGCTGAAGCCCATGCGATGTTTTCGCACGGCGCCGTCTTTGCCGAGGTGAAGGTCGACCCCGACCTCGGCCAGGTGCGCGTGAGCCGCCTTGTCGGCGCCTTCGCTGCCGGCCGCATCATCAATCCCCGTCTTGTGCGCAGCCAGTATTTCGGCGGCATGATCTGGGGCCTATCGTTCGCGCTGCAGGAGGAGGCGATCACCGACCGAAGGACCGGGCGGATCATGAATGCCGATCTTGCCGAGTATCATGTGCCGGTCAACGCAGACGTGCCCTCCCTCGATGCAATCCTGGTGCCGGAGGACGATCTTTACGTCAATCCGCTCGGCGTGAAAGGGGTCGGCGAGATCGGCATCACCGGCACCGTGGGTGCGATCGCCAATGCGGTCTGGCATGCGACCGGGGTGCGCGTCCGGCGCTTCCCGATCCGGATCGAAGATCTGCTCGTCAACTAGTCAGCAAGAGTGCCCCGCATTCGGGAACCAAGGCCATCCCTCAGTGGGGTGGCCTTGCGTCAAAGCGGCGTGTGTGCACCAACTCCCTCAAGCTAACGCCCTTTCGCCATGCCGGCGCCGAACGGTGCATAAGCGCCTTAAGGGCGGCCCTCGGTCCAACTAAGCAGACTTCTGATTTGGAAGGAGAAACGCATGGTGCTGCCAGAGAGGATTGAACTCTCGACCTCTCCCTTACCAAGGGAGTGCTCTACCACTGAGCTACGGCAGCTAAAAGCGAGTGCGGGCGCCTTCTGCCATATCAATCCGGCATGCGCAAGCGATGTGTGCACAATGATTGAAACTTGCGGCAATCGCCATCGGACAGCCACAATAAGGCATAGTTTGCATCTGCATCGGCAATTATCTCGCGGGGGATCGCAGGCGATGGCCAAAAAAGTCGCGGAGAAGGATGGGAAAGACGACTTGCGCAAGGCCCGGCTGGCCGAGGAACTGCGCGCCAACCTACAGAAACGCAAAGCGCAATCGCGCTCGCGGCGCACGGGTGACGCCGACAGCAGACCGGAAGGCATCGCGGCCAGCGCCAAGAACTCGAAAGACTGATTCCCGCTGCCGCCTACCAAAACGGGTATGCTGCCGGTCATGAAACGCAATTCCTTGAACGATACGGCCCGATAGTCTAGACGGACCGATCACATTCAAACTGAGACCGGCCTTCGCCCGGAGAAATGCTCCCACATGGATCGCATCCGCATCGTCGGCGGCAATGAACTGACCGGCAGAATACCGATTTCGGGCGCCAAGAACGCCGCCCTCCCGCTGATGATCGCGTCGCTCCTGACCGACGACACACTGACGCTCGAAAACGTGCCGCACCTGGCCGACGTGGAACAGCTCATCCGCATCCTCGGCAACCACGGCGTCGACTATTCGGTGAACGGCCGTCGTGAAAAGCAGCAGGAAGGCTACGCGCGCACCATCAATTTCACCGCGCGCAGCATCGTCGACACCACCGCGCCCTACGAGCTCGTCTCGAAGATGCGGGCGAGCTTCTGGGTGATTGGACCGCTCCTGGCGCGCATGGGCGTGGCCCGCGTCTCGCTGCCCGGCGGCTGCGCCATCGGCACGCGGCCGGTCGACCTGTTCATCGAGGGACTGCAGGTACTCGGCGCCGAAATCGACATCGACAGCGGCTACATCAACGCCAAGGCGCCCAATGGCCGCCTCGTCGGCAACCGCTACGTGTTCCCGAAAGTCTCGGTCGGCGCCACCCATGTGATGATGATGGCGGCGAGCCTTGCAAAGGGCGAGACGGTGCTGGAAAACGCCGCGCGCGAGCCGGAAATCGTCAATCTCGCCGACTGCCTCAACGCGATGGGCGCAAAAATCAGCGGCGCCGGCACATCGACCATCACCATCGATGGCGTCGATTCGCTGTCGGGGGCTCGCCATGCGGTCATTCCGGATCGCATCGAGACGGGCACCTACGCCATGGCGGTGGCGATGACCGGCGGCGACGTGACACTGGAGAATGCACGCCCCGATCTCCTGCAGGGCGCGCTCGACATCATCGCGCAGACCGGAGCAGAAATCATCCCGGTCAACTCCGGTATCCGGGTGAAGCGCAACGGCGCCGGCATTTCGCCGGTAGACGTCACGACCGAACCCTTCCCCGGCTTCCCGACCGACCTGCAGGCGCAGTTCATGGGCCTGATGACCATGGCCAAGGGCAAATCGCGCATCACCGAGACCATTTTCGAAAACCGCTTCATGCATGTGCAGGAACTCGCCCGCCTGGGCGCCCACATCACGCTCGCCGGGCAAACGGCGATCGTCGACGGCGTCACAAAGCTGAAGGGGGCGCCCGTCATGGCGACCGACCTTCGCGCCTCGGTGTCGCTGGTCATTGCCGGCCTCGCCGCCGAAGGCGAAACGACGGTCAACCGCGTCTACCATCTCGACCGCGGCTTCGAGCGGCTGGAAGAAAAGCTGTCCGGCTGCGGCGCCACCATCGAACGCATCTCCGGCTGATCGAAATCCGGCACGAGCAGTTCCGGTTCTTTCAGAACCGGTAACTCGCTCTAACTATTTGTTTTGCCGCATTTATGCGACGCCAAATGTTTCCTCTTGGCTGCAAAATGCTCTATCGGTTGCACCGCACCCAAAGACCGCCTAACAAGGCCGGAAATGCAACGCTCCGGACAAGGCGCCGATATTCCATGGACCAGCTCAAGCTTGTCGCCCTCGACGAACAAGATCTGAATATCATCTCGGCGCATGTCCAGGACGCTGTGATGAAGATCGGCGACCTGGAATTCCTGCCGCGAGCCAAGCGCTTCGTGGTTCCTATGAACCGTTTTGCCTGGGAGGCGGTTTCGGGCGTCCTGCGCAAGCGTGGCGAAAGACGCCAGAGCGTGCTGCATTTCGACCGGGTGCTTTCGGCCAAAACGGCGGGGATGGACCGCGACAAGCCAGCCGACATCCTGTCCCTGCTGGCGATCCGGTTTGCCGAGGCGGAGACACCGGCCGGCGCCATCGAGCTCGACTTTTCCGGCGGCGCCACCGTCCGCCTTGAGGTCGAGTGCATCGAGGCCCGCCTCGCCGATCTGGGCGCCGCCTGGGAAGCCTCCTCGCTGCCTTCCCACAAGGTGTGACCATGGCGATATTCTTGCGGCAGTCAGACCCGGATTTCGAACGCCAGTTCCAGGAATTTCTCGGCACCAAGCGCGAAGCCTCGCCGGAAGTCGACGCAACCGTCCGGCAGATCATCGCCGACGTGCGCCAGCGCGGCGACGCGGCATTGAAGGAGCTGACGCTCAAATTCGACCGCGCCGACCTCGACCGGATCGGCATGGCGGTGACGCCGGCAGAGATTGCCGCCGCCTATGAGGGCGCCGACCAAGAAACCGTGGCGGCCCTGAGATTCGCGCGCGACCGCATCCATGCGCATCACGCGCGGCAGATGCCGAAGGACGACCGCTACGTCGACCCGATCGGCGTCGAACTAGGCTCGCGCTGGACAGCGGTCGAGGCGGTAGGGCTTTACGTGCCGGGCGGGCTCGCCAGCTATCCGAGTTCGGTGCTGATGAATGCGGTGCCGGCAAAGGTCGCCGGCGTCGAGCGCATGGTGATGGTGGTGCCGCCGACCGGCGGCGGCATCGACCCGCTGGTGCTGATCGCCGCCGACATCGCCGGCATCACCGAGATCTACCGCGTCGGCGGCGCCCAGGCGATCGCCGCCCTTGCCTACGGAACCGAAACGATCCGCCCGGTGTCGAAGATCGTCGGCCCCGGCAACGCCTATGTCGCCGCCGCTAAGCGCCAGGTATTCGGCGCCGTTGGCATCGACATGATCGCCGGGCCGTCGGAGGTGCTGGTGGTCGCCGACAATGGCAACGATCCGGAATGGCTGGCCGCCGACCTTCTGGCGCAAGCCGAACATGGCATGGGGGCGCAGTCGATCCTCATCAGCGACGATGCGGATTTCGCCCGCCTGGTGGAAGCCGCGGTCGAGCGCCAATTGAAGAGCCTGCCCAAGGGAGAGCTCGCCGCGGAAAGCTGGCGCGACTTCGGCGCACTCATCGTCGTCGATTCGCTCGACGACGCCTTGCCGCTGGTCGACCGGATCGCCGCCGAGCATGTCGAACTCGCCTTCGACGATGCCGAAGCCTTCTTCGGCAGGATGCGCAACGCCGGCGCGGTGTTCATCGGCCGTCACACACCGGAGGTGATCGGCGATTATGTCGGCGGCTCCAACCACGTCTTGCCGACTGCCCGTTCGGCGCGTTTTTCTTCCGGCCTCTCCGTGCTTGATTTCGTCAAGCGCACGTCCGTGCTGAAGCTCGGGCCCGAACAGTTGCGCCAGTTGGCCCCGGCGGCGATCGCGCTCGCCAAGGCGGAAGGGCTCGAGGCGCACGGACGCTCCGTCGCGATCCGGCTGAATATGTAGGCGGCGATGGCGAAGAGCGGCTCCGACCATGCAAAACTGATCGACGTCCAGCTGGACGAATCGATCGGCCGGTCGACGCCCGACGTCGAGCACGAGCGCGCCGTCGCCATCTTCGACCTGATCGAGGAAAACAGCTTCGCCCCGGTCAACGACGCGGGTAGCGGCCCCTACCGGCTTAAACTGTCGCTGATCGATGCCCGCCTGGTGTTTGCCATCTCGCGCGAGAACGGCGAGGACGTGGTGACGCACATCCTGTCGCTCACCCCCTTTCGGCGCATCGTGAAGGACTATTTCATGATCTGCGAAAGCTATTACGACGCCATCCGGTCCTCGACGCCGAGCCATATCGAGGCGATCGACATGGGACGGCGCGGCCTCCACAACGAAGGCTCGCAGACGCTGATGGACCGGCTCGCCGGCAAGGTCGAGATCGACTTCGACACCGCGCGCCGCCTGTTCACGCTGGTCTACGTCCTGCACTGGCGCGGCTGAGCTGAATGGCGGACGGCCGGGAGCAGCCCCAGGCGGAAATACCGAGATCGGTGCTGTTCATGTGCGGCATGAACGCGGTGCGCTCTCCTATGGCCGAAATCCTGGCGCGGCAGGTGCTTCCAGCCACCACCTTCGTTGCTTCGGCGGGTGTGCGGGCGGGCGAACGCGACCCGTTCGTCGATGCTGTTCTGGCCGAGGAAGGGCTGTCGCTCGACAGCCGGCAGCCAAGGACCATCGACGACCTGGAAGACAATTATTTCGACCTGGTCGTGACTCTGGCGCCGGAAGCGCACCACGCCGCACTGGAACTGACGCGCGCGATGGCAGTCGATGTCGAATATTGGCCGACAGCGGACCCGACCACCGCCACCGGAACGCGCGAGCAAATCATGGCGGCCTACCGCGACGTGCGCGAACGGCTGAAAGCGCGCATAGGCAAGCGATTCGGCCTGTAAATAGAGGCAGGACAACCGAAGAATAAGCGTGTTCACAAAGAACACATAATCATATAGGTTCCGCGCCAATTCCGGCACGAGAGCCGGAGAGACAATCCAAACAAAGGTATCGAATGCCGAAGGAAGAAGTCCTAGAATTTCCGGGTATCGTGACGGAGCTGCTGCCCAACGCGATGTTCCGGGTAAAACTCGAAAATGAACACGAAATCATCGCCCATACGGCCGGTCGCATGCGCAAGAACCGTATCCGCGTTCTCACCGGCGACAAGGTTCTCGTCGAAATGACGCCATACGACCTATCCAAGGGCCGTATCACCTACCGCTTCAAGTAGGCGGCCGCGCTCGCTGCCGACAGGATCCATCGACCGCCATGAGTGTCCTCCAGAAGCTGGTGCTTGCCTCAGGGTCGCCGCGCCGGATCGAACTACTGCAGCAGGCCGGCATCGAGCCGGAGCGGCTTTTCCCTGCCGACATCGACGAAACGCCGCTGAAGGCCGAGCATCCGCGTTCGCTTGCCAAGAGGCTCTCGCGAGGTAAGGCCGAAAAAGCCTTCGAGGCGCTGAAAACCGATGCCGAGGCAGCAGGATCGTTTGTTCTTGCTGCCGATACGGTGGTGGCGGTGGGACGCCGTATCCTGCCCAAGGCGGAAATGATCGACGAGGCGTCCAACTGCCTGCGCCTTTTGTCGGGACGCTCGCACCGCGTCTATTCGGGCATCTGCCTGGTGACGCCGGCCGGCAAGGTGCGCCAGAAGCTGGTGGAGACGCGTGTGCGTTTCAAGCGCCTGTCGCGCGACGAGATGGAAGCCTATCTCGCGTCGGGCGAATGGCGCGGCAAGGCTGGCGGATACGCCGTGCAGGGACTTGCCGGCGCGTTCGTGGTCAAGCTTGTCGGTTCCTATACCAATGTGGTGGGGCTGCCGCTCTACGAAACCGTCGGCCTTCTGACCGGCGAGGGTTTCGCTGTGCATTTCAACTGGCTTTCCGGCGCGAAAACCTGACCTATCTTCCGGCAAAACCATAATCTGCTTCGGAAACGGTTCCCCGTCTTCCGGGTCATGGCCTGGATATCCAGCAATGAAGCAATCCGCGAAAGTCACGCCCCTTCGCCCGAAGCACCCTTGCCCGATCTGCGGCAAGGCTTCGGTGCGCGACATCTACCCGTTCTGTTCGGCCCGCTGCAAGGACATCGACCTCAACCGCTGGCTCTCCGGCAGTTATGCGATACCGGTGCGTGACGACGAAGAAGAGATCGACGGCGGCTCCAAGCGCGACAGCAATCCGGCAAACTAGAAGCCATGCCTGGAGTCCGGGCTTGGCTGGTATATCTTCAGGGCTTTGCGCCGCCGGCGGCTGGCCGCCGGTTTTCGCTCTCCAGCAATTTTTTCATTCAAAAATAAACACTTAGGGTAGAAAATTGCCTCCGCGTTGTGCCATCCCGCCATCACAGTGAGGTGCGCGCATTTTGCCACGGCGATTCCGTCACCAAAATGGGTGGAGGTGGCTGGACAGCCCGGATTCTCGTGCTATAACCCACGCGCTTTCGGGCGGTGGCGCAGCGCCGCTGCAGGTCGGGATACCAACCCGAGCGTTCGAAAGACGGTATGCCCAGATAGCTCAGTTGGTAGAGCAGCGGACTGAAAATCCGCGTGTCGGTGGTTCGAATCCGCCTCTGGGCACCATCTTCTTCTATCTCACGCCAGTTCGCTTCGCTCACGGCTCCGATGGGGCGGCCTGAACGGCCGACGGGCAGTCGCCCTTGCGAACCCTTCGAGTTCGAATATGCGCCGCTCAGGCGCACCAAATTTTACACTAAATGAAACTTCAAACCGCCCGAAACCAGAGCGAACTGCTGGCGCAGCCCGGCTGGCGCGGCCGGCGTCAAACGGTCAGGAATTTCCGGACGTCGGGCCTATCGAGATCCGAAGCCGGCCCGGTGTGCACGATCTGGCCGCGGTCCATGATGTTGACCTCGTCGGCGAGTTCGCGGCAAAAATCGAGATACTGTTCGACAAGAAGCACGGCGATCCCGGCGGTGTCGCGCAAATAGCGTATGGCGCGGCCGATATCCTTGATGATCGACGGCTGGATGCCTTCGGTCGGCTCGTCGAGCACCAAAAGCTTCGGCCGCATCACCAACGCGCGCCCGATGGCCAACTGTTGCTGCTGGCCGCCGGAAAGATCGCCGCCGCGTCGGCCAAGCATCTGCTTTAGCACCGGAAACAGCTCGAACACATGCGGCGGCACATTGCGGTCGACGCGCTTGAGCGGCGCAAACCCGGACTCCAGGTTTTCGCGCACCGTCAGCAGCGGAAATATCTCGCGGCCCTGCGGTACGAATGCGATGCCCGACCGGGCGCGATCATACGCCGCGCTCCGGTCGAGCGCCTTCCCCTCGAAGGCTATGCTTCCCGATGTCAGCCGATGATGGCCGGCGATCGATTTCATCAAACTGGTTTTGCCCACGCCGTTGCGACCGAGCACGCAGGTGATCTTCGCCGCATCCGCCTTGAGCGACACGCCGCGCAGCGCCTGGGCCGCGCCATAGTGGAGGGTGGCGTCGGTCACCTCAAGCATGGCTGGCAATCCTGAAACCTGGTCCCCCTGCACCCCCGGGGACGGGGGTGGCCGACCTTCTGGCAGGCCAGAGGGGGTTCGTGAAAACTCTGATTGCGCGCGTGAACCGGGCGAACAGGCGCCCTGCCCCGCCCGAGGCGGCCGCCTCCACCTGAAATCTGTTCAAATCCACACGCCACCACATGCCTAGCGCCCCAGATAGACTTCAACGACGCGCTCGTCGGCTGACACGAAATCCAGCGTACCTTCCGACAGCACCGAGCCTTCATGCAAACAGGTGACCTTGACGCCGAGCTCGCGAACAAAATGCATGTCGTGTTCGACCACGATGACCGAATGCTCGCGGGCGATGTCCTTGAGAAGCCGCGCCGTTTCTTCGGTCTCGGCGTCGGTCATGCCGGCTACCGGCTCGTCGACCAGCAGAAGCTTCGGGTCTTGCGCCAGAAGCATGCCGATCTCCAGCCATTGCTTCTGGCCGTGCGAAAGGTTTGCCGCGAGATCGCCCCGCCGGTCGCCCAGCCGCGTGATGCCCAGGATGTCATCGATGCGGCAGTTTTCTTCAGCCGAGCGGCGATGGAAAAGTGCCGGAAAGATCGAGCGCGGCCCTTTGAGTGAAAGCAGAAGGTTGTCCTCCACCGAATGGCTTTCGAAGACGGTCGGCTTCTGGAACTTGCGGCCGATACCCATCATGGCAATCTCCGCCTCGTCGTGGCGGGTGAGATCGATGTCGCCGTCGAAAAAGACCTCGCCGCTGTCTGGCCGTGTCTTGCCCGTGACGATGTCCATCATCGTCGTCTTGCCGGCACCGTTGGGTCCGATGATGGCGCGCATCTCGCCGCGATCGAGCACCAGAGAAAGGTCGTTGATCGCGCGGAACCCGTCGAAAGAGACCGACACGCCGTCGAGGTAAAGGATGGTGTTTCCCCGGCTCATCGTTCACTCCGCCGGTTGTGGTTCTGGTAAGCCCGGCTCGTCTTTCCAGCCGCTGACCTTGTCGGACGAGACCCGAACGATCGCGGGCGGTTCCGCCGGCGGCGGCGATGCTTCCGCCGAAGCGGCATGGCGGACCTTCGTGTAGCTCCGCCACTGATCCCACATGCCGACGATGCCTTTCGGCAGGAACAGCGTGACTGCAACGAACAGGCCACCGAGCGCGAAGAGCCAGAGTTCCGGCAAGGCACCCGTGAACCAGCTCTTGCCGGTGTTCACGAGGATGGCCCCTATGATGGGACCGACAATGGTGCCGCGACCGCCGATGGCCGTCCAGATGACAACCTCGATCGAATTGGCGGGGTCGAACTCGCCCGGGTTGATGATGCCGACCTGCGGCACGTAAAGCGCGCCGGCGATGCCCGCCATCACCGCCGAGACCGTAAAGGCAAAGAGCTTCACGTTCTCAGCCCGCCAGCCGAGGAAGCGGGTGCGGCTTTCGGCGTCGCGCACGGCCATCAGCAGCTTGCCGTATTTGGAGCCGACGATCCGCCAGGTGACGAAGACTGCAAGCGCCAGCGCCAGCGCGGTCGCGGCAAACAGCGCGGAGCGCGTGCTGCTCGCCTGCACGTTGAAGCCCAGAATGTCCTTGAAATCGGTGAGGCCGTTGTTGCCGCCAAACCCCATGTCGTTTCGGAAGAAGGCAAGCAGCAGCGCATAGGTCATCGCCTGGGTGATGATCGAGAGATAAACGCCGGTGACCCTGGAGCGGAAGGCGAACCAGCCGAAGACGAAGGCCAGCAGTCCAGGCACCAGCATCACCATCAGGGCGGCGAACCAGAATTGGTCGAAACCGTACCAGAACCACGGCAGTTCCTTCCAGTTGAGGAACACCATGAAATCCGGCAACAGCGGGTTGCCGTAGACGCCGCGGTCTCCGATCTGCCGCATCAGATACATGCCCATGGCATAGCCGCCGAGCGCGAAGAAAGCTCCATGGCCGAGCGAAAGGATGCCGCAATAGCCCCACACCAGATCGAGCGCCAAGGCGAGCAGCGCATAGCAGAGATATTTGCCGGTGAGCGCCACGATGTAGCTCGGCAAATGCAGGCCGCTTGTGGGCGGCACGGCCAGGTTCAGGATGGGCACGATCACCGCCGCTGCCAGCAGCAAGAGGATGGCGATCAGGATGCGGCGATCCGCGCCCGCGGCGAAAAAGCGGCCCGTAATCATGCAAAGGCCCCGATCATGCTTCCACCGCCCTGCCCTTGAGCGCGAACAGGCCGCGCGGGCGCTTCTGGATGAACAGAATGATGAGCACCAGCACCAGGATTTTACCCAGCACGGCGCCGGCATAGGGTTCGAGGAACTTGTTGAGGATGCCGAGCGAGAAGGCGCCGACCAGTGTGCCCCAGAGATTGCCGACGCCGCCGAACACCACGACCATGAAGCTGTCGATGATGTAGCCCTGGCCGAGATTGGGCGACACGTTGTCGATCTGGCTGAGCGCCACCCCGGCAATGCCGGCGATACCCGAACCCAAAGCGAATGTCAGCGCATCGACCCATGGCGTGCGTATCCCCATCGACGAGGCCATGCGCCGGTTCTGGGTAACGGCGCGCATCTGCAAGCCCCACGGCGTGCGTTTCATCACGTAGAGCAGGATGGCGAAAACCCCGAGCGAGAAGACGACGATCCACAGCCGGTTCCAGGTGATCGCCAACTGACCGATTTCGAAACCGCCTGACATCCAGGATGGATTACCGACCTCGCGGTTGGTAGGGCCGAAGATGGTGCGCACCGCCTGCTGCAGGATCAGCGATACGCCCCAGGTGGCGAGCAGCGTTTCCAGCGGGCGGCCGTAGAGGAAGCGGATGATGCCGCGCTCGATGGCCAGTCCGACCGCACCAGCAACCAGGAAGGCGAGCGGCAGTGCGATCGCCAGCGACCAGTCGAACAAGCCGGGAAAGGAGGTACGGATGACGTTCTGCACGACGAAGGTGGTGTAGGCGCCGAGCATCACCATCTCGCCATGGGCCATGTTGATGACGCCCATGACGCCGAACGTGATGGCGAGGCCGATCGCCGCGAGCAGCAGCACCGATCCCAGCGAGACACCGTACCAGACGTTTTGCGCGGCATTCCAGATGGCGAGTGTTCCGGTGATGCCAGCGATGGCGCCTTCGGTGGCTTCTTTGACGGCGCCGTCTTCGGCGCCTGTTGCAAAGGCGGTGAGCAACGAAAGCGCATCGCGATCACCGCGCGCCTTGAGCACTGAGATGGCAGCGAGCTTTTCGCTTGCCGGCAGGTCGGAGACGAGGACGGCGGAGGCGCGGGCCTGCTCGAGCTGCTTTTTGACGCTGGCGACCGCCTCGTTGAGGATCGCCGCATCGAGCGCCTCGATGGTTGCCGCATTGGGCGTCTTGAACATAGTGCGCGCGGCGGCAAGGCGGGCGGCGGGATCGGCGGAACTCAGCGTCAGTCCACCCAGGGCATCGCGGATGGTTCGCCGCAGCGTGTTGTTGACCTTGATCTTGGTAACCTCGGCTTTGGCGGCTTCGCCTGCGCCGTCGCCGTTCAATGGATCGGCGAGCAGGATGGCCTGGCCTTGCTCCTTGCCGATGAAGACGCTCGCGTCGGCCTTGCGGAAATAGAGTTCGCCGTTTGAGAGCGCGGTCAGCGAGCGCTCGACCGACGGATCCCCGGTTGCGGCCAGTTCCCCCACGATTTGTACAGTTGCCTGGAAGTTTTTGGCTGTAGCGAATTTGGCGATGATGGTCCGCAGCGCAGCTTCGTCGGCCTGGGCTGGTGGAGAGAAATGGAAGATCAACGCCATGGCGAAGAAAAGGATGGCGAAGACATCCCTCCATGTTGTCGACCAGTGTTCGACCGAACGCCCGTCACTCGAGGAGGCGATGCGGGACAGACGTGGGCAATTTGGAACGGATTTGTTCATGTCGTTTGGTTGTCGCTCAAACAAGGCTTCCGGGCGGATGGGAGAGAAATCGGCCCGGAAGCTGCGCGGTATGACGCGTTACTCAGCCACGGCTCAGTTGATGCCCTTGCCGCCGCATTTGCCGGTGGCGACGTTGAAGTTTCCGCACGACAGCGGCGCCCGCCAGTCGGCGATCAGATCCTTCGAGTCCGGCAAATAGTCGGACCATTCGTCGCCAACCACGAGGCCCGAGGTCTGCCAGACAGTCTCCATCTGGCCGTCAGCCTGGATCTCGCCGATCAGCACCGGCTTGGTGATGTGGTGGTTGGGCATCATGGTCGAGAAGCCGCCCGACAGGTTGGGCACCGAGACGCCGATGATGGAATCGATCACCGCGTCGGCATCGGTGGCGCCGGCTTTCTCGACTGCCTTCACCCACATGTTGAAGCCGATGACATGGGCTTCCATCGGGTCGTTGGTGACGCGCTTCGGGTTCTTGGTGTATTCCTGCCACTTGGCGATGAAGTCGGTGTTTTCCGGCGTGTCGACCGACTGGAAGTAATTCCAGGCGGTCAGGTGGCCGACCAGCGGAGCGGTGTCGAGACCGGCGAGTTCTTCCTCGCCCACCGAGAAGGCGACGACCGGAATGTCCTCGGCCTTGATCCCCTGGTTGCCGAGCTCCTTGTAGAACGGCACGTTTGCGTCGCCGTTGATGGTCGAGACGACAGCCGTCTTCTTGCCGGCGGAACCGAAATTCTTGATGTCGGTAACGATGGTCTGCCAGTCGGAATGACCGAACGGCGTGTAGTTGACCATGATGTCTTCCTTGGCCACGCCCTTCGATTCGAGATAGGCCTGCAGGATTTTGTTGGTGGTCTGCGGATAGACATAGTCGGTGCCAGCGAGCACCCAGCGCTCCACGGATCCTCCGTCCTCGCTCATAAGATACTCGACCGCGGGAATGGCCTGCTGGTTGGGGGCAGCACCTGTGTAGAAGACATTGCGCTGGCTTTCCTCACCTTCATACTGGACGGGGTAGAAAAGCAGCGAGTTGAGTTCGTCAAACACCGGCAGAACGGATTTGCGCGACACCGACGTCCAGCAGCCGAAAACCGCAGCCACCTTGTCCTTTTCGATCAGCTCGCGCGCCTTCTCGGCAAACAGGGGCCAGTCCGAGGCGGGGTCGACGACGACGGCCTCGAGCTTCTTGCCGAGCAGGCCGCCTTTCTTGTTCTGCTCGTCGATCAGGAACAGCATCGTGTCCTTGAGCGTGGTTTCCGAAATCGCCATCGTCCCCGAAAGCGAGTGGAGGATGCCGACCTTGATTGTCTCTTCCTGAGCGATCGCTGGGGCGGAGAAGCTCATGCTTGCCGTGATCGCCGCGGCTGCCATGAAATTCGTGTATGTCGAGAAATTACCCCTCATGGTGGACACCTCCGAACAGGGTTGCTGCAATGCAATACGCAAAGCAACCACCGTGCCAGTTGGAGAAGCGCCGCCCACAGCCGTTTCTATTGGAGCGTTATCAAGCGTTTATGCCCTGTGGCCTATTGGTCGGCGGTCAACCATGCCAAAGCCCATATGCCGTTTCTTTGCGCAGAATGAAATGACCGTCTAAAAAATAGGCACTCTCATTAATCGCGCCCTATGCGGCCGACATCCGTGTCTGGCGGAGCAGATCGACAGAACGAGTCTCGGAAACGATACGACCCCACGGTGATGGCTGGGTCGAAGGATAGAATGGTTGTGCAGCGCAGCACACTTTCCCACTTGTTTGTTTAGTGATTTGTGCTTTTACTAAACAAAACTACTAAACATCGCTTGATGCGGGTTTGAGCCCCTGAGGAGAGGGGTTGGAGTTTTGAGGCCGTCAATCCGATGGCCTCGCTAATGGGAGGAAGGCATGAAATCGACGTTGAAAATGTCGGTCGGCCTGGCTGCGGGGTTACTCGCCTCGTCCGCCATGACGAGCGTTTCGCAGGCCGAAGATCTGACGCTCTGCTGGGCCGCGTGGGACCCGGCGAACGCCCTGGTCGAACTGTCGAAGGACTTCACCGCGCAGACCGGCATCGGCATGAAATTCGAGTTCGTCCCGTGGACCAACTATGCGGATCGGTTCCTCAACGAACTCAACTCCAAAGGCAAACTCTGCGACCTTATCATCGGTGACAGCCAGTGGATCGGCGGCTCTGCGGAAAACGGCCACTACGTCAAGCTCAACGATTTCTTCGACAAGGAAGGAATCAAGATGAGCGACTTCGTCGACGCGACCGTCGTCGGCTATTCGCAATGGCCGAAGGGCACGCCGAACTACTGGGCGCTGCCGGCGATGGGCGACGTGGTTGGCTGGACCTATCGCAAGGACTGGTTCTCGAATCCCGAGCTGCAGAAGGAATTCAAGGAGAAGTACGGCTGGGATCTGGACGCCCCCAAGACCTTCGACCAGTTGAAGCAGGTCGCCGAATTCTTCCAGAACCGCGAGATCGACGGCAAGAAGGTTTACGGCGCCTCGATCTACACAGAGCGCGGCTCCGAAGGCGTCACCATGGGCGCCATGGACGTGCTCTACTCCTATGGCTTCAAGTACGAGAACCCGGACAAGCCCTACGATATGGAAGGCTTCGTAAACTCCGAGAAATCGGTGAAGGGCCTCGAATTCTACAAGTCTCTCTACGACTGCTGCACGCCTCCCGGCGCCTCGAACAGCTACATGGGCGAAGGCGTGGACGCCTTCAAATCCGGCCAGGTGGCGATGCACATGAACTTCGCCTTCACATGGCCCGGCCTGCAGAAGGACGAGGCGGTCGGCGGCGAGAAGGTCGGCTTCTTCGCCAACCCGGCGGGACCGGACGGCGAGCAGTTCGCCCAACTCGGCGGCCAGGGCATCTCGGTGGTGTCCTATTCCGACAAGCAGGAATCGGCGCTGAAGTACATCAAATGGTTTGCCGACAAGGATGTGCAGGCCAAGTGGTGGTCGCTCGGCGGCTTCTCCTGCCTCAAGGCTGTTGTCGAAGACCCCAAGTTCCCGGAAAGCCAGCCCTACGCCAAGACCTTCCTGGACTCCATGGCGATCGTGAAGGATTTCTGGGCGGAGCCGAGCTATGCCTCGCTGCTGCAGGCCTCGCAGAAACGGTTCCATGACTACGTGGTGGCCGGACAAGGCACCGCCAAAGACGCGCTGGACGGCCTCGTGGCCGACTGGACCGAAATTTACCAGGACGACGGCAAGATGTAGCCGTCGCGCCTCCCAAGCCCGCCCCGCGCCATGTAGAGTGGCGCGGGGCGGAGATGCCTGAACATGCAAGATTTGCCCAGCGGAAAATCTGTCGTGACGGACACTACCACGTCGATATTGGATCGGGCGGCGGAAGCTGCCGTGCGGGCGACGCCAGGCACCCTGGCCAGGCGCATACGCGGTCTGTCCGACCGGATGGTTGCCTGGATATTCATCGCGCCGACGATCGTGCTGTTGCTCGCGATCAATATCTTTCCACTGATCTGGGCGATCCAGCTTTCGTTCACCAACTACCGGGCGAACCGCCCGAACGAGCCGATCAAGAACATTGGTCTGTCCAACTATTCGCGCATCCTGACCGACACGGACACCTGGATCGCCATGCAGGCGACCGCGCATTTCGTGTTCTGGACGATCCTTCTTCAGACGTTGATCGGCTTCACGCTCGCCTATCTTATCGACCGGAAGTTCCGCGGCCACGCCTTCTGGACGACCATTATCCTGGTTCCGATGATGCTGTCGCCGGCGGTCGTGGGCAACTTCTGGCGCTTCCTCTATGAGCCACAGATCGGGCTCTTCACCTACATCATCTCGTTCTTCACCGGCATACCGCCGACAGACATACTGATGCTTTCCTCGGTGAAGCTGGCGCCGTGGGCCATCATCATCGTCGACACCTGGATGTGGACGCCTTACGTGATGCTGATCTGCCTTGCCGGCCTGCGCTCCATTCCCGACTACATCTATGAAGCGGCAGAGGTCGACCGTGCTTCCAACTGGCGGCAGTTCTGGTCGATCACGCTGCCGATGGCGCTGCCCTTCATCATGCTCGCGGTTCTCTTCCGCGGCATCGAGAACTTCAAAATGTTCGACATGGTGAACTTGCTCACCGGCGGCGGACCGGGCTCGACCACCGAAGTCGCGTCGATCACGCTGAAACGCGAGGCTTTCGAAAAGTGGCGCACCGGCTTTTCGTCGGCGTTCGCCATCATCCTCTTCGTCGCCGTTTTCGGGCTCGCCAATATCTACGTCAAAGTTCTGAACAGGGTGAAAAGCCGATGAGCGCCACCGCCCATTCAGTCGTCGAGCCGAGCACGGCATCGAAGCGCGTCGCTGCAACGCTGGTCGTCGTCTATGCGCTGATCTCGATGATCCCGCTGCTCTGGATATTCGCCACGAGCTTCAAGACGCCGCCCGATTCGATCGCCTATCCGCCGAAGGTGCTCTTCACGCCGTCAATCGAAGGGTATTGCAACCTGTTCACGACGCGCACCCGCCAGACGCCGGAATACATTAGCTCGCTGCCGCCGGCGACTTCGTTCTGCGACGAGACAACGCGCAAGCGCAACATGGTGATTGCCGGGCCCTCAAACTTCCTGCCTCGCTTCGTCAACTCATTGGTCATCGCCTTCGGCTCGACATTCTGTGCGGTGTTCCTCGGCACACTTGCCGCCTATGGCTTCTCGCGCTTCCGCGTGCCTTTGGCCGACGATCTCCTGTTTTTCATCCTGTCGACGCGCTTCATGCCGCCGATCGCCGTGGCGATCCCGATCTACCTGATGTACCGCGAGTTCGGCCTCTCCGACACCGCGCTCGGCATGATCCTGCTCTACACGGCAGTCAACGTGTCGCTGGCGGTGTGGCTGCTCAAGGGCTTCATCGACGAGATCCCCAAGGAATACGAGGAAGCCGCAATGATCGATGGCTACACGCGGCTTCAGGCTTTCCGCAAGGTTGTGCTGCCGCAAGCAACCACCGGCATCGCGGCGACGGCTATCTTTTGCCTGATCTTCGCCTGGAACGAATACGCCTTTGCTTCGCTGCTCACCTCCGGCACGGCGCAGACCGCCCCACCCTTCATCCCCACCATCATCGGTGAAGGCGGACAGGACTGGCCGGCCGTGGCTGCCGGAACAACGGTGTTCCTGGTGCCGATCCTCGTCTTCACCATCCTGCTCAGGAAACAGCTCCTGCGCGGCATCACATTCGGGGCGGTGCGCAAATGAGCGCGGCGACGGCAAAGAAGCGGCGCTCCAACTGGCCGGTCTGGCTGCGTCGCGGGCTTTTGGAAAACATCGCGACGGCGATCATCGGCACCGGCTTCCTGATGCTGTTTCAGCCCTTCGCATTGACACTCTACACCTGGTCGTTCGTCACGATGCTTTTCGGCACCGCGATGTTCATCGTCGTCTCGAAGTTCCCGGAGTAGGCGATGGCCGAGATTCGCGTCCAAAACCTGAGGAAGGAATTCGGAGCGTTCGTGGCGGTCGAGGATTCGAACTTCGTCGTCAATGACGGCGAGTTCTTCGTCATGCTCGGGCCGTCCGGCTGCGGCAAGACGACGACGCTCAGAATGATCGCCGGGCTGGAGTTGCCGACCGGGGGACAGATCCGGCTCGGCGGCGAAGATGTGACGATGCTGCGAGCCCGCGAGCGCGACATCGCTTTCGTCTTCCAGCTCTTCGCGCTCTATCCGCACATGAATGTGCGCAAGAACATGGGTTTTCCCTTGCTCGCCCAAGGCATGCCGAAGGCCGAGATCAAACAGCGGGTCGAGGAGACGGCGAAGCTGTTGCGCATCGACCATCTGCTCGATCGGCCGGTGTCGGGGCTTGCCGGGGGCGACCGCCAGCGCGTAGCGCTCGGCCGCGCCATCGTGAGACGGCCGAAATGCTTCCTGATGGACGAGCCGCTCGGCACGCTCGACGCGGAATTCCGCGACCTAATGGTCCACGAACTGCGCGAACTGCACAACCGAATCCACGCAACCACGGTCTATGTCACGCATGACCAGATGGAAGCGATGTCGATGGCCGACAAGATCGCGGTCATGAATCACGGCCTGATCGAGCAGTTCGGCACGCCCAAGGAGATCTACGACCATCCAGCGACAATGTTCGTCGCCGATTTCATCGGCTCGCCGCCGATGAATTTCTTGAAATTCGGCGGCGGATTGCAGAAAGGCGCCAAGGAGATCGTCGTCCAGGGGGCAAGCATCGCAGTACCGGAAATCCGCGAGGATTTCGCGCCGGCCGACTTCGCGCTCGGGGTCAGGCCGGAGCACATCCGTTTCGACGACGCCTCGAAACTTCGCGGCGCCATCTACGGCACCGAATATCTCGGCACCACGCAGATCGTCGCCGTCGAAACTGCCGACGGTATGCTGAAGGCGCGTGTTCCGGCCGACATCGAGCTGCGCATGGGAGAGCCGGTCGGGCTTTCCTTCAACGCCCAGCGCCTGTCGCTCTTCGAACAGGCGTCCGGGCGCGCCATCGCCACAAGTGCGAGAGTACGCGCAGGGGAAAGAGCAACGCATGGCTGACGTTTCCCTGCGCAATGTGTCGAAGGCCTTCGGTGACACCGAGGCCATCAAGGACCTGACGCTGAGCATATCGGATGGCGAGTTCGTGGTGCTACTCGGGCCGACCGGTGCGGGAAAGACGACGCTGCTTCGCCTCGTCGCCGGGCTGGAAAGGCCCGACAGCGGCTCCATCGTGATCGATGGGCGCGACGTCACCAAGCTCGAACCGGCCTGGCGCGACGTCGCCTTCGTGTTCCAGCAATACTCGCTTTATCCGCACCTGACCGTTGCCGAGAACCTTGCCTTCCCGTTGCGTTCGCCGGCGCGCAAGTTGACGGAGGACGAGATCAGGATGCGCGTCGCCGAGGTGGCGAAGTTGGTGCGCATCGACCACAAGCTGGGCAACAAGTCGACGCGGCTTTCCGGCGGCGAGATGCAGCGCGTGGCGATCGGCCGCGCGCTGGTGCGAAAGCCCGCCATCTACCTGATGGACGAGCCGCTCTCCTCGCTCGACGCCAAGCTGCGTGGCGACCTGAGGCTTGAGCTGAAGCGTATCCAGGCCGAGCTGGGCGCGACCATGCTCTACGTCACCCACGACCAGATAGAGGCGATGACGATGGCCGACCGGATCGGCATCCTCGCAGAGGGTCGGCTGGTGCAGATGGGAACACCGAGGGAGATCTACACGGAACCAGCGAATCTGCATGTTGCCGCCCGCCTCGGCCAACCGGCCATCAACCTGCTGCCAGCCGACCTGATTGCGGACGCAGCCGCTCCCACCGGTACGAAAACCATTGGAGCGCGCACCGAGCATCTGACAATCCGCAGGGCCGAAAATGGCCATGCCCACGGGACAGTTGACTGGGTCGAGCATTTGGGCGACCAGAACCACCTGCATCTGACAGTCGGGAATCGCAAGCTGGTGACGTTGACCGACCCGGACTCCCTGTTCAAAAAAGGCGACCGCGTCACCATCCAGCTAAGGGCGCCACTCTATTTCGACGGCGCAGGCAACAGGATTGCGGGATGACGATGGATGCCACGGCCATGAGCAAGATTGATCTTCCGGCGCTGATCGATGCGGTTGCCGACACGATCTCGGAGCATGCTGACGAACTGACGGCTCTCGATCAGGCGATCGGCGACGGTGACCATGGTCTCAACATGAAGCGCGGCTTCGAGGCTGTACGCGCCGAATCCGCCGCTCTGGCGGGTCAACCCCTGCCCGAGGTGCTCAGGGCCATCGGCACCAAGCTGGTGATGACGGTAGGTGGCGCGTCCGGACCATTGTTTGGGACACTGTTCATGAGCATCGGCAAGGAGCTGCCAACTGAACCCAGCCGGGCGGACCTCGCTGCAGCGTTGGCGAAGGCGATCTCCGCGGTTGCCGCGCGCGGCAAATCGCAGGCGGGGCAGAAGACCATGCTCGACGTGCTTTATCCGGTGCAGGCTGCCGTCGCGGCTGGCAAATCCCCTGGCGACGTGGCCGATGTTGCCGATGGCGCCGCCGAGGCAACCAAGCCCCTCAAGGCGATACGCGGCCGCGCATCGTTCCTGGGTGACCGCTCGATCGGGCATGTCGACCCCGGTGCGCGCTCTTCGGCGCTGATCGTGCGGGCGGTCGCGAAAGTCATGGAGCACAGCGCATGAAGAATGTCGGCATAGTGATCGTATCGCATTCACCCAAGGTCGCCGAAGGCACGGCTGACATGGTGCGCCAGATGGTTGGCGAGGAGGTGCCGCTTGCGTGGTGCGGCGGCAATCCCGACGGCGGGCTCGGCACCCAGGTCGGTGCAATCATGGAGGCTATCGACAGGGCATGGTCCGAAGCCGGTGTTGCCGTGCTCGTGGATCTCGGCGGCGCCGAGACAAATAGTGAAATGGCGATCGAGATGATAGGCGGGCCGCGGGCGAGCCGCATCGTGATATGCAATGCCCCAATCGTTGAAGGCGCAGTGATGGCTGCGACGGAGGCATCGGGCGGGGCTTCGCTCAAGGAAGTCGTGGCGACGGCGCATGAGCTCGCGCCGGCGTGATGAACGGGAACATATGATGTCGGCGACAGCAATGGCACAGGTTGAAATCACCCACGCGGTCGGGCTCCACGCCCGCCCTTCGGTGAAGTTCACCAAACTGGCAAAGACGTTTACCGCCAACATCGAGCTGGCGCTTGCCGCCGAAGGGCCGTGGATCGACGCAAAAAGCATCGTAAAGGTGATGGCAGCAAGGGCTCCCATGGGCACGGTGCTGCACTTGCGTGCAAGTGGCGAAGGCGCTGAAAGCGCTGTCACGGCTTTGGTCGCGCTGGTCGAGCGCGATTTCGACGAAGCCGCCGAGGGCGAAGCCCATGTCCGGACCGCTTAGGCTGACCGGGACACCCGCTTCAGGAGGCTATGCGGAAGGCCCGATCTTCTGCATGGACAACGACGCAGCCAGCTATCTTTCAAAGGGTTCGGACGCAGCGGAAGCAGCGGCGCTGAAGACTGCGATTGCAGCGGCGTCCGAACAGCTCGCCGCTCTTGCGGCCACCACGACCGGCGAAGCCACCGACATGCTGGAGTTTCAGCTTGCCATGCTTGCCGACGATTCGCTCTCGGCCGCGGCCTTCGATGCAATCAAGGCGGGGACGCCGGCGGACAAGGCATGGTCCGCCGCGCTGGCCGGTGAGATCGCCGGCTACGAGGCTGCCGAAGACGAGTATTTCCGGGCGCGGGCGGCCGACCTCAAGGATATCCTCCAGCAGGTTCTCGATGTTCTGACGTCCGCCGGAAACCGGGCTCCGCCGCCGGGTGCGATCCTGTTCGGCGAAGACATAACACCGACGCGTTTCCTGGCGACGGACTGGTCTGCCGGCGGCGGCATCGCGCTGGCGAAGGGCAGTTCGGCAAGCCATGTGGCGATGCTGGCGCGCTCACGCGGCGTGCCGATGATAGTCGGGCTCGGCAGCGCAGCCAGGGAGATCGCCGGCCTTGCGCTGCTCGACGCCGAACACGGCGGCATCGTGCTCCAACCGACCTCGGGCGACATCGAAACCTTCCGCAAGTTCTCGACCGCCTATGGCGAGCGTTCGCGTCGCGCCGAAGAGGGCGTGATGAAGCCGGCGATGACAAAAAACGGCGTGCCGGTACGCGTTCTCATCAACGTTGCCGATCCCGTGGACCTCGACCGCATCGACATCAAGAGTTGCGACGGCGTCGGCCTGATGCGCACCGAGTTCCTGTTCAGCAAGGTGACTGGCCTGCCTGATGAAGAGGCGCAGTATCGCGCCTACCGCAAGGTGCTCGAATGGGCCGCGGACAAGCCTGTCACGATCCGCACCATCGATGCCGGCGGCGACAAGCCGGTGCCGGGCTTCACCGTCGAGGAAGGCAATCCGTTTCTCGGCTTGAGAGGCATTCGTTTGGCCCTCGCGCGTCCGGATGTTTTCTCTGCCCAGGCGCGCGCGCTGCTCAGGGCGGCGGTCCACGGCAATCTGAAGGTGATGTTCCCAATGGTCGCTGTGCATGAGGAATATGCGCGCGCCACGGCACTGTTTGCCGAAGAGGCGAAGAAACTTGCAGCGGCCGGCGAACCCTATGCAATGCCGCCGCTCGGCATCATGGTAGAGGTTCCGTCTGTGGCGATTGCCCCGGAACTCTTTTCCGATGTCGCCTTCTTCTCCATCGGTTCGAACGATTTGACGCAGTATGTGATGGCCGCGGCGCGCGACAACACGGCTGTGGCAACGCTCAATTCCGCAACGCATCCCGCAGTGCTCCGGTTGATCGCCGACGTTACGGAATTTGGCCGGCAGCACCACATTCCAGTCAGTCTCTGCGGCGACGCAGGCGGCGACGCGGCCGCGATACCGCTCCTGCTCAAGGCAGGCCTGCGCGACGTATCCGTGGTCCCCGCGCAACTGGCGCTCGCCAAGGCCGCGATTGCCGGCGTCACGGTGTAGAGATGGCGAGAAAGCCGTCGCCCGTTCCGATCGATGCCGAAGCTGCAATCCGTACCTACAAAAGCGTGCTGTCGGCCGTCATCGAGCAGCGCCCGTCCGGTACGCGCCAACGGCTTGCCGACGCACTGGGCAAGCATCGCAGCTTCATTACGCAGATCACCAGCCCGACCTATTCGACGCCGATACCTTCGAAACACCTCACAGCAATCTTCTCGGTCTGCCATTTTAACGCGCTGGAGCGCGACGCGTTTCTTGCTGCCTACCGCAACGCGCACCCGGGAAAAACTTCTGCCGACGGCGAATTGCGCCGTACGCGCCACATCTCGCTGACCGTACCCGACCTCGGCGACGCCAAGCAGAACGCCGCGCTGGATCGCGCGATCAACGAATTCATCCACAGGATCACCAGCATCGCCGGCAAGGGCAACTGAGACGGCGGGCAGAGTTTCGCCGCAACGGGAGGGAACATGAAGAAGTTCATCAACGCCGTCGACACTGTGTTGACCGAAAGCCTCGATGGTTTCGCCGCGGCGCATTCCGACATCCTGATGTTGGGCGGCGGACACAAGTTCATCCGCCGCAAGACGCTGAAGCCCGGCAAGGTGGCGCTGATTTCGGGAGGCGGCTCCGGTCACGAGCCGCTGCATGGCGGGCTGGTTGGCCACGGCATGCTCGACGCTGCCTGCCCCGGCCAGGTTTTCACTTCGCCGACGCCCGACCAGATGATGGAGGCGGCGGCCGAGGTCAACACCGGTGCGGGATGCCTCTTCATCGTCAAGAACTACGAAGGCGACGTGATGAATTTCGACATGGCCGCCGAAATGTCGGAAGACGTCATGCAGGTCGTCACCAATGACGACGTGGCCGTCGAAGATTCGCTCTACACGACCGGTCGTCGTGGTGTTGCCGGCACGCTGGTGGTCGAAAAGATCGTCGGGGCGGCTGCAGAGGAAGGCCTCGCGCTCAAGGAACTCAAGGAACTCGGCGACAAGGTCAACCGCGCGACCCGTTCGATGGGCGTCGCGCTGACCTCGTGCACCGTGCCTGCAGCCGGCAAGCCGAATTTCGAGATCGCCGATGACGAGATGGAGTTCGGTGTCGGCATCCACGGCGAGCCTGGCCGCCGCCGTGCCAAGCTGCAGCCAGCCGACGCAATCGTCGAAGAAATTTGCGCGGCAATCGCCAGTGACTTCGGGGCGGCCCTAAAAGGCGACGCACTGCTCTTCGTCAACGGTTTTGGCGGCACGCCCTCGATGGAGCTCTACCTGATCTACAACAGCGCGCGAAAAATGCTGGAAAAGCGTGGCGTCAGGATCGTGCGTTCATTGGTTGGCTCCTACGTGACCTCGCTCGATATGGCCGGTTGCTCGATCACACTGACAATGCTCGATGACCGGGTTGCAAGTCTCTGGGATGCACCCGTCCACACGGCGGCATTGAGGTGGGGTCTGTAAAATCGCGTAGCCAATCCTGGGGAGGGTTGGCTTGGTCGCCTCGGGCGCGCGAAGCGCCGTCCGGCGGTGGCACACGTCGACTACATCCGCTAACATTCAGGCCGGATCATGCGAGGAGATCGGAAATGTCACGACTTCGCGAATTGTTGATGATCCTTGTCACTATGTGTGTTCTGGCGGGCTGCCAAAGCAACACTGCCGGGCAACCGGGCTACGTGCCGTCCAACTGCGCGATGCCCGGCTCGACCTGTAGCAGCAACAGATAGAAATCGGACCAGTGAGCGCGCCAAGTCCTTCACCCGGTCTTGATGCAGTCCCTCGATTTGGAAACATGAATGCGAGGGGGAAAATCCCCGCCATGTTCAGGGTTTCTCCCGATAGCAATCACCCGCTGGATAAGGGACTATTTGCACGTCGTAACCAGGATGCGCGACAAACCCGGTGGACGTGAGGCTTCCCCCAAGTCCCCCTCGGCCCACTCCACCGGGTAGCTTCCATCGCCGTTCCTCGCCACCAAACGATTGTCTGACCCAGAGCAGATATCCCGCACTGATTGGAACGCTCGCGCAGAAGCACTCGGCTACCGCGCGATCCTGCGGCGAATGAAATTCACCGCGGTTGAGTTCCGCAACGGTGTAGAATGGCCATCACAGTCACGGGAGGACTTCCATGCGCCTTCGCACATCGATTGCCTTGATGACGTTGCTTTCCGGCGCCTGCCCGTTTGCATACGCACAGCAGGCAAAGCCGATATCAATCGAGGTGTTTCCTTTCGAACTGGAGGACAAGAGCGCCGGGGCGGGAATAATCCCCCCGGATGATTACGACAGGCGCTATCTGTCGGAGTCGACGCAAGTCGCGAAAACCATGCTCTCGCAGTCCGGACGTTTTACAGTCATCGATGCGCCCGCGATCGACGAGAAAGCCATTGCGCCGCACGGATTGCGCAACTGCGGCGGCTGCGAGGGTGAGATTGCCAAGAACCACGGAGCGTCACTTGCACTGCTGGGTGTCGTAACGCGCGTCAACCGAACGGAACACACCATGTTCATTCGCATCCTTGATGCTGAGACCAGAAAACCTGTTTCCGGAGGCTTTACCGACCTTCGCATGGGCGCGAATTACGCGTGGCCCCGCTCCGTGAAATGGCTGATGACAAACCGAATTTTGAAATAGGTCGACGCAGCAGAAACCGTTGCGCCCGCCAGCCGCTGCCGCTCAGAACTTTCCGGCAACGTTGAAGAAAATCGCGTTGCCCTTCATGCGGTTCTCGACGGACACTTCGTGCACCCATTTCAGCTTGAAATCGATCTCTGTGTTCTCGCCGAACTTGGCCTTGTAGTTGACCAGCGGCCCCAGCCCTATCGAGCGACCCTTGAAGCCATTGTTGGCGTCGGCAAACGTGCTGCGGTCATCCTCGAACTGGTAGAGAAAGCCAGCGACCGCACCGAAAGCCAGTTCCTTGGTGACGTTTTTGGTAACAGACAGGTCGAGATGAGCCATCGCGCCGCTGTAGTAGTCGGTGTCGGTGTTCTTTGTGTTGATGTCGACGCCAAGGCTGGCTGAGAGATCGAGGCCATGCTCGGGCACAAGATATGTGAACGCGATCGCCGGCGTAAATGTCCAATAGTTCAGGCCGATAAAGGCAATATCGCCCTTTTCCCACTCTCCGGTGGGCGCGGTTACCGTCAATGATGCGGAGAAGAACCTGTTGAAGGCTTCGTTGTGCCAGCCAAGCAAGATCGGCGTGATCGCGATGTCGCCTATTCCGGTCACGTCCTGCACCGTTTCAAATCGGCCGACGTCGGCCTCGGCCTTGGTCCAGCCTATCGGGAGCGAGCCCTGGACGGCATAGGTCCAGTTGCCGGGCAGATCCAGGTTGGGAACGTAGACGCCCGCCAGCACGGTGTTCCAGATATCGGCTTTCAGGCCCAGAGCGATCTGGTTGTCGCCGAATGGCACGTTTGTGCCGGCGCTGCCGTTGTAATAAACATTCGCCATCGCCCAGTATGCACCGGGCATGGGCGGCACTATCCCGGCGCCGGGACCAGCATACGCGCCGGGTATGTAGCGCCCGGCAACCGCCTCGGTGGCCTTCGCCTCCTGAGCGCAAGCGGCGGCTGCGAATGCTATGGCCGCCGCGTACAGGCATGAAACCGACCTTGTCATTTTGTCCCCTCTCCGGGTGCGATCGATGCCGCCTCCCACGGAAGTACCAGAGTGCCCACCGGCAGATTAGTGAATCACCGGTCGAGTTACTTTCTCTGATCCCCTCGATGTTGTCGACACCATCCTGCAATCGCCGGTGTATGCGGCGCTAGTCCCGCAACATCAGCGCCGGCGCGCCGCTGCCTTGCTCGGCGCCCGCCTTTTCCTGCGCTAAGATGGCGGCGAGGAAAGCTGGCCGAGTCGACAACCGTTTCCAGTAGGCCTGCAAGGCATCCGAAAAATCGCCGTCAAGGCCGAGCGCATTGGCAAAGAGCAGCGCGTAACCGACCGAGATGTCGGCCATGGTGAAGCGTCCGGCGCAGTAATAATCCTGACGGGTCACGATGGCGTCGACCGCGCGCAGGCGGGCCAGGAACCAGCGCGCGTAGTCCTGCGCCGCTTGCGGCAGACGGCGCTCTTCGGGCTCAAGCCGGCTGTAGCGCAGCACGATGGTTTGCGGAAAGGTCAGCGTCGCCTCGCCGAAGAAAAGCCCGTTGAGATAGGTCCCGTAAGCGGGATCGTCCGGCCCGACCTTCAGTTCCGCGCTGCCGTAGCGCTCGGCGAGATAGGCACAGATGGCGGCGGATTCCGTCATCCTCGTCTCGCCATCGATGAAATAGGGAATGGTGCCGAGCGGATTGATCTCGAGATAGTCGCGTGCCAGGAACCGCGGCGGAAACGGCAGCATTTTCAACGCATAGTCGAGGCCGATCTCTTCCAGCGCCCACAGCGCGCGAAACGAACGTGCGTTCTCGCAGTGATAGAGTGTAATCATCGTGCCTCGACAGGATGGCTGCGTCCTGGCCCAGCGCTAAAACACAACGGAGCGCATGTCGAGCGGCAAGCGAAAGCCGACCTTTGCGCGTCTGAAAAGACGCGCGGCGCCTGGCGCCGGTCAGGATTTGGCGCGTGTGGTGCGGGTCGTCGGCGGCGAAAGCCAGCTGTCCGTCAGCGGGGTCTGGATGCCGTGCACGATGTTCTTGCGGGAAAGCAGCCGTTCCCAGTTGAGCGCGTCGGCGACGATGCGGTCGAGATCGTCGTATTTCGGCGTCCAGCCAAGCTCGCGGCGCGCCAGATCGGAATTGGCGATGACCGCCGGCGCGTCACCCGGGCGGCGGGCGCCGAAGCGGACGTCGAAATCGGCACCATGCACGCGGCGAACGCTGTCGATCACTTCAAGCACCGAATAGCCGCGGCTGTAGCCGCAATTGGCGATCAGATCGCCGCCGCCGGCACGCAACCGCTGCAAGGCCAGCCGGTGGGCGGCAACCAGGTCGCTGACGTGGATATAGTCGCGGATACAAGTGCCGTCCGGCGTCGGATAATCGGTGCCATGAACCTGCATCCAGGGGCGCTTTCCCAGCGCGGTTTCGCTGGCAACCTTGATCAGGTGGGTAGCGCCCGGCGTCGACTGGCCGGAGCGGCCCCGCGGATCGGCCCCCGAGACGTTGAAATAGCGCAGGGCGGTGTAGCGCAGGCCGTGTGCTGCGGCGGTGTCGCGCAGCATCCATTCGGTCATCAGCTTGGACGCGCCATAGGGGGATTCCGGCTTCAGCGGTGCGTCTTCGCGCACCGGCTCGAGCCCGGCGCCACCGTAGACGGCGGCAGTCGACGAAAAGATGAAATGCGCAACGTTTTCCCGCACCGCTGCTTCCAGCAGCGAGCGCGTCTTCACGGTGTTGTTCTCGTAGTAACCCAGCGGGTCGGCGACCGATTCCGGCACGACGATGGAACCGGCAAAGTGGATGATGGCATCGACGCCGTGCTGACGGATCACCGACGACACCAGGTCGATGTAGCCGACATCGCCGACGACGAGTTTCGCCTCGGGCGCAACGGCCCATTCAAACCCTGTCGACAGCCGGTCGATCACGACGACATTCTCGCCGGCATCCAGCAGTTCCCACACCATATGACTGCCGATATAGCCGGCGCCACCCGTCACGAGAACAGTCATGTTCAACGTCTCCCAACGCCCGGTTTAAGGTCTGCGCACGGAAAACTAGCCAGGAAGCCTTAAAATTCCGTACGGCGCGGTTGTGTGGGCAATTTCACTGAATACTTGAAACTGTCGCAGCATTCTCTGGCTTTTTGGGGAAGCAAACCGGGCGCATGTTCGTTGAAGCGCCATGCATCGGGCGACGCAGCAGGTGCTTGGGCGTGGCATTATGACCCCATTGGTACAATGGACTGCCAAATGCCCTGCAATTATGATCCGCCCGTCAACTGGGAACCCGTCATGAACTACCAACGGTTCTTCGAAGAAGCGATCGACCAGATCCACGCCGAGCGCCGCTACCGCGTCTTTGCCGACCTCGAACGCATCGCCGGCCAATTTCCGCGTGCCATCTGGCGCGCCAACGGCCGCGCCGAAGAAATCACCGTCTGGTGCTCGAACGACTATCTCGGCATGGGTCAGCATCCCGACGTCATCGCCGCGATGCAGAACGTGGCCGGCCGCATGGGCTCCGGCGCGGGCGGGACCAGAAACATTTCCGGCAACAACCATCCGCTGGTCGAGCTCGAGCATGAACTCGCCGACCTGCATGGCAAGGAAGCCGGCCTGGTGTTCACCTCGGGTTTCGTCTCCAACGAAGCCGCCATCTCAACCATCGCGCGGCTGCTGCCGAATTGCCTCGTGCTTTCCGACGAACTCAACCACGCCTCGATGATCGAGGGCGTGCGCCGTTCCGGCGCCGAGAAGAAGATTTTGCGCCACAACGACATGGCGCATTTGGAAAGCCAGTTGCAGGCCGCCGGCCGCGAACGCGCCAAACTGATCGTCTTCGAGAGCGTCTATTCGATGGATGGCGATATAGCGCCGATCAAGCAGATCGCCGACCTCGCCGAAAAATACAACGCGATGACCTATATCGACGAGGTTCACGCGGTCGGCATGTACGGCCCGCGCGGCGGCGGCATCACCGAGCGCGAAGGGCTCGCCCACCGCATCGACATCATCGAGGGCACGCTTGCCAAAGCCTTCGGGACGCTCGGCGGCTATATCACCGGCACCCGCACCGTGGTCGACGCAGTGCGTTCGTACGCACCGGGCTTCATCTTCACCACGTCGCTGCCGCCGGCCATCGCCGCCGCGGCGACGACGGCCATCCGCCATCTCAAGACCTCGCAGCAAGAGCGCGACGGCCAGCAGCGCCAGGCGCAGCGCACCAAGGAAGTGCTTTCAGCCGCCGGCCTGCCGGTGATGCCTTCGCAAACGCACATCGTGCCGTTGCTCGTCGGCGATCCCGAACTCTGCAAGATGGCTAGCGACCGGCTGCTCGGCCTGCACGGCATCTACATCCAGCCGATCAATTACCCGACGGTGCCACGCGGCACCGAGCGGCTGCGCATCACGCCAACGCCATTCCACTCCGACGCGTTGATTGACGCGCTGCAGGACGCGCTGGTCGAGACCTGGGACGCGCTCGGCATTCCCTATGGCGAAACAGGCCGCCCGGCGGTTGCCAAGTCCGACCGCATCATCCCTCTGCTGGTGCCGAAGTCCGGCGGCTGAGATTTTTCCACCGATTTGCGCGGCCGAAAAATCGACCGTGCCTCGCCTTCTGAGACGCCGGTCCCCGAACTAACCGCGGCTTTCGATCCAATTCGCCAGCCTTGTCGCCGCCTCTTCGAGCTGGTCGAGGTTGCGGTGGAAGCATAGCCGGAAAAAGCGCTCGCCGCCGGCGCCGAATGCCGTACCGGGCGCCAGACCCACATTGGCGCCATCGACGATGTCGAAGCAGGCCTGGCGTGAGTCGGTAACGCCGTCGACCGAGAAGAACAGGTAGAACGCCCCTTGCGGGACGCTGAACCGCGCCCGGCCGGTCTTGGCCAGGATGCCGCAAACCAGGTCGCGGGCCTTGCCGGCGCGCTCGATCTGCCCGGCCAGGAAGGCATCGCCCTCGTCGAGCGCGGCGATAGCGCCGCGCTGCATGAACTGCGCGACACCCGAAGTCGAGTACTGCACGAGATTCTCGAAAACCTGCTGCAGCGAGGGATGGATGCGCAGCCAGCCGATGCGCCAACCGGTCATCGCCCAGTTCTTCGAGAAGGTGTTGACGAACAGGATGCGGTCCTCGTCATCCATGATGTCCATGAAGGACGGCGCGCGCTTTGCGCCGTAGTAGAACAGCGCATAGATCTCGTTGGCGATGATCCAGAGATTTTTCCGCCGCGCCAGGTCGAGGATCGCCTTCAGTGTCTCTGTATCCGCCGTCCAGCCGGTCGGGTTGGAAGGCGAGTTGACGAAGATCGCCGTGGTGCGTGGCGTGACCGCCGCCTCCAGCCTGCCGACATCGCATGTCCAGCCATTGTCCGAGCTGTCGAGTTGCACGGCAATGGGCGTGGCGCCCGCAACACCCGCCGCACCTGGAAAATTCGGCCAGGCCGGGCTGAGATAGAGCACTTCGTCGCCCTTGCCCGCCACCGCCTGCAAGGCCAACTGGATCGCCTGCATGCCGCCGCCGGTGACGATGAACTCTTCCCTCGGAAATTCCCTGCCGAAATGGCGGGTGTGGTAGCGGGCGAGAGCCTGCCTCAAGTCCGGGATGCCGCGCTGCCAGGTATAGAAGGTCTCGCCGCCCTGAAGCGCCCGGTTGGCGGCGTCGGCGATGAAGGCCGGCGTCGGCAGGTCGCCCTCGCCCGCCCACAGCGGGATCAGGCCTTCGCGGCTGCGTCCGTAATTCGCCACGGCGACAATGCCGCTTTCGGGCGCAAGACGGGCTTCCGCCCGGAGGTTTTCAAACAGGCTCATCGGGTATCCATGGTTCTGGTCAGGGTGATACGCCTAGCCTGTTTCAGGCCCCGCGAAAACGGAAAACCCCGGCCGAAACCGGCCGGGGTTTTGGTCCAGAGCGTTGCGCGGGCCAGCTATTTCCTGGCGAGCAGGTCGCGGATTTCGGTAAGCAGCTGAACGTCGGCCGGCGGCGGAGCGGCCTCCGGCGCCGGCTTCTCCTTCTCGATCCGCCGCCGCATATTGTTGACAGCCTTGACCAACAGGAAGATGACCCCGGCCAAAATCAGGAAGTTGATAACGACCGTGATGAAGTTGCCATAGGCGAAAACTGGCCCCTGCTTCTTGGCATCTGCCAGTGAAGTGGCGGTCACCGCGTCTGAGAGCGGAAAGAAATAGTTGGAGAAATCGGCGCTCCCCGCCATGCCAACGATCGGCATGATGATGTCGCCTACCAGGGAGTTGACGATGAGGCCGAAGGCGCCGCCGATGATCACGCCGACGGCGAGATCCATCACGTTCCCCTTGGAAATGAACTCTTGAAATTCTTTCAGCATCGTCATCTCTCCTTGGCTGAACCGGCTGCGCGCAAAACGTTTCCGATCCCCTTTTTGATCGCCAGCCGTGCGGCACCATAACAAAAAGCCGGGAAGGCAAAACCTGCAAAAATCCCGGCGTCGGAGTTTTCCAGCCGAAATGCTGGCCACTGAATCGGCTTGCAGTTCGCAACGAAGTGTCTAGGCGAGGCTGATGGACATACCGTCCAAGCTGTGGTTGCCTCTTGCTGTTGGCTGGTCGCCCGGGAGGAGCTTTTCGACGTGCAGGGCTGGATCGTCGTCATCATCGCGATCGCCTATGTGACGCTGCTGTTCGCCATTGCAAGCGCCGGCGACCGCTGGGCGACGAAGCGGGGTGTCGGACGGCCGCGCCCTTACATCTACTCGCTCAGCCTCGCCATCTACTGCACCTCATGGACGTTTTTCGGCTCGGTCGGGCTAGCGTCCGAGCGTGGCCTCGAATTCATCGCCATCTATATCGGCCCGGTGCTGGTGTTCCTGTTCGGCTATCCCCTGCTCAGCCGGATCGTGCGGCTGGCCAAGACCGAAAAGATCACCTCGATCGCCGATTTCCTCAGCGCGCGTTACGGCAAGAGTTTCGCCGTCGGGCTGATCGCGACGCTGATCGCCATTGTCGGCGCCATTCCCTACATTGCCCTCCAGCTCAAGGCGATCTCGGGCTCGGTCAGCCTGATGGTCGAGCATTACAACGGCTCGCCGCCCTCCTTCGACCCGTTCGTCAGCGACATTTCGCTGATCGTGGCGATGCTGCTGGCGTTGTTTGCCGTGCTGTTCGGCACCAGGCATGCCGACGCGACCGAGCACCAGGACGGGTTGGTACTGGCGGTCGCCGTCGAGTCCGTGGTGAAGCTCGCCGCCTTCCTCGCCGTCGGGCTCCTGGTGACGTTTTCCCTGTTCGGCAGCCCTGCCGATCTGATCGCGACGCTGGCGGCCAGCGACAGCGTGGAGGAAGCGCTTGCCTACCGCACCTCGATCGGCACCTGGCTGGTGATGACCGGCCTCAGCGGCTTCGCCATCATCATGCTGCCGCGGCAGTTCTACGTGATGATCGTAGAGAACCGCAACGAAAGCGAACTGCGCAAGGCGACCTGGGTGTTTCCGCTCTACCTCGTGCTGATCAATCTGTTCGTGCTGCCGATCGCGCTGGCGGGGGCGGCAATTGTCGGCGACCGCACCAGTGCGGACCTCTATGTCCTGTCGCTGCCGCTGCTTGCCGGCCACGATTTGCTGGCCATGGCGGCGTTCATCGGCGGCCTGTCGGCGGCGACGGCAATGGTTATCGTCGCCAGCGTCGCGCTGTCGATCATGATCTCCAACGATCTGGTGATCCCGCTGTTCGTGCGCCGCCTGCTGAAGAACGAGGGCCGCGAAAACGAGGACTGGTCGGCGCTCATCCTCAACATCCGCCGCGCCGCGATCTTCAGCATCCTGTTCGTGGCTTTCCTCTACTACCGCGAGAGCACCAACAATGCCCGGCTTGCCTCAATCGGCCTGATGTCGTTCGCGGCGATCGCCCAGTTTGCACCCGCCTTCTTCGGCGGGCTGGTATGGCGTGGCGCCAATGCACGCGGTGCCGCTCTCGGCATGGCCGCCGGCATCGTCGTGTGGGCCTACACGCTGCTGTTTCCGTCGCTGGCCGTCCCCGGCACCGACATCCTGGTGCACGGCCTGTTCGGCCTGGATTCACTCAGGCCGCAGGCGCTGTTCGGCACGGTCGCCGAACCGCTCAACCATGGCGTCATGTGGAGCCTGTCGATCAATACCTTGTTTTTCGTGCTCGGCTCGCTGTCGCGCGCCTCGATCCCGCTCGAACGCATCCAGGCATCGATCTTTGTGCCGCGCGACGCCAATCCGATGCCGAGCCTGCGCCGCTTCCGCACCGCGGTGACCGTCAATGATCTCAAGGACACCATCTCGCGTTATCTCGGCGTCGAGCGTACCGAACGTTCCTTCCAGTCCTTCGAAATCAGCGAAGGAAGCATCCTGAACGGCAGCGAGCCGGCCTCGATGGCGGTGATCCGCTTTTCCGAGCAGCTTCTGGCAAGTGCGGTCGGCTCTTCCTCGGCACGGCTGATCCTCTCGCTGCTCTTCCAGCGTCACGACAGCGTATCCAAGGACGCCTTCCGCCTGCTCGACGACGCGACCGAGGCGCTGCAGCACAACCGGGACCTCCTGCAGATCGCGCTCGACCAGATGGAACAGGGCATCACCGTCTTCGACAAAGATTTCCGGCTGACCTGCTGGAACAGGCAGTACCGGGCGCTGTTCGACCTGCCCGACGAGATGGGCCAGGTCGGCGTCTCGCTTGACCGTGTGCTGCGCCATCTCGCCGAACGCGGCGACATTCCCTTCGACGCACGCATCACTACGCTCAACCGGCTGACCAGCTTCGGCAATCCCTGGCAGATCGAGCTCAAGACCAGCGGCCGCATCATCGAACTGCGTTCCAATCCGATGCCGGACGGCGGTATCGTCGCCACCTATGCCGACATCACCCAGCGCGTCGAAGCCGACCATGCTCTCAAAAGCGCCAACGAGACGCTGGAGCAGCGCGTCAAAAACCGCACCGCCGAGCTGACGCGGGTCAACGAAGAACTGGCGCAGGCGCAGATGCTGGCCGAGGAGGCCAATCTCGGCAAGACGCGCTTCCTCGCGGCGGCCGGCCATGACATCCTGCAGCCGCTCAACGCGGCGCGTCTCTACTGCTCTTCGCTGATCGAGAAGGCCGGCAAGGGCAACGTCGCCGACGCCGCCAACAGCATCGAATCCTCGCTGGAATCCGTCGAAACCATCCTGGGCGCCGTGCTCGACATCTCGCGGCTGGATGCCGGCGCTATGAAGCCGGCCGAGACCGTGTTCAAGCTCGATGGGCTGCTCAGGCAGATCGGCACCGACTTCCTGCCGATGGCTGCGGCGAAAAACCTCGAACTGATCATCGTGCCATCGTCGCTGGCCGTAAACACCGACCGCAATCTGCTTCGCCGGCTGATCCAGAATCTCGTTTCCAACGCCATCAAATACACCCGCAAGGGCAAAGTGCTGGTTGGTGTGCGCCGGCGCGGCGAGCTTGTCGAGGTGCAGGTGATCGACACCGGCATAGGCATCGCCAAGGACAAGCTGAACACCGTCTTCCGCGAATTCACCCGGCTCGACGAGGGCGCGCGCGAGGCGCAAGGCCTCGGCCTTGGCCTTTCCATCGTCGACCGCATCGCCCGGGTGCTGAAGCTCGAAATCCAGATCGGCTCGCGCAAGGGCAAAGGCACGCGGTTCTCCATCGTATTGCCCGTCACCGAGGCGTCCGAACCGCCGGTACAGCTGGAGAAGCGCGCACCGGTGCCGGCCGCGGCAGCACTCGACGGGCTATCGGTGCTCTGCATCGACAACGATCCGCGCATCCTCGACGGCATGCGGCTGCTGCTGGACGGCTGGGGCTGCGAAGTGCGCACCGTCACCGGTTCGCACGATTTCGACCGTTCAGGCACCGTCGGCGTGCAGCCCGACATCATCCTGGCGGACTATCATCTGGACGGCGAAAACGGCCTCGATGCGATCCGCAAGCTGCGGGAAGGCTATCGCGCCGACGTTCCGGCGATCCTGGTCACAGCCGACCGCTCCAACGAAGTGCGCGCGGCAGCCGACGCGATCGACGTCGCGGTGATCAACAAGCCGATCAAGCCAGCCGCGCTGCGCTCGATGATCACGCGCTTCCGCCGCATGGCGACGGCGGCGGAATAGTTCTCAGAGCATTTTGCAGCCAGGTGAACCACCTGGCGTCGCACAAATGCGGCTAAACAAACAGATAGAGCGGAATGCCCGTTTCAACTTGAATGCATTTCGCTCTAGCTGCTTGCCTGCAGTGGATCGGTGCCGATCTTCGACAGCAGGATCACCGCCTGGGTGCGGCTGTCGACGCCGAGCTTCTGCAGCACCGCCGAGACATGCGCCTTGATGGTGGCTTCCGAGACATCGAGCTCGTAGGCGATCTGCTTGTTGAGCAGGCCTTCGCCGAGCATGCTCAGCACCCGCGTCTGCTGCGGCGTCAGCGATTGCAGCCGCTTGATGAGATCGGAAATCTCCGGGTCGCGCTCGACCCCTAGATCGATGCCCACCGGCGCCGCGACGCCACCGGCCAGAACCGCTTCGACGCCGCTGCGAATCTCCTCCATGCTGGCGGATTTGGAGATGAAGCCGGAAGCGCCGAGTTCCAGCGCGCGCCTTATCGTCTCGGGATCGTCATGCGCCGACACCACCACCATCGGCACGGCCGGATGGACGCCGCGCAACGATACCAGCCCGGAAAGCCCGCTGGCGCCCGGCATCGACAGGTCGAGCAGCACCAGGTCGACATCGTCATTGGCGGCGATCAGCGCCTTGGCGCTGTCGAAATCGCCAGCTTCGAGAATGCCGGTACTTTCGGTGAAGCCCGCAAGTGCCTGCTTCAGCGCACCGCGAAACAGCGGGTGGTCATCCGCGATCACGAACTTGTAGCCCGTTGGCACTTGTCCCTCCCGTTCTCCCTGACCGACTCTCTTTTTGTTATCGTATGGGATGCCGGGTCAATTAAACGGCGAAGTTGCGCATTTTCAAGCAACAAAGCAGCCGATTGGCTGGACGGGATGAAATAAAGCCAGCGCGGATTGGGCGGTTCAGGTCTTCTGCGGTTCGGCGCCGGGTTCACCCTTGCGCCAGTCCTGCTCGAAATCCCTGACAATATCCATGAAGCGGCGGAAGAAGCGCTCCATGTAGCCCAGCGATTTCTCGAAATCCTCTTCCGTGGGGAGCACCTTGCTGGGGTCGAGCCGCGATGCGGTTTCGATCTCGGCGACGCGTTTTTCCAGGCCGGACACGCGATCCTGAAGCCGCTCGACCTCATCCTGGAAGGCCGAACGCTCATCCGCCGCCATCTTGCACACCAGCTGTCCCGAACGCTCCTCGCAGATCGACATCTCGCCGGTCTTGCGATCCATGCGGACATAGCCGTTGGCCGATTTTTCCATCGTGTAGCGCTCGGTGTCCTGCGCCGCCGCCGGCAGGGACAGGGCGGATACAAGGAAAGCCGAGGCGACGACGCTCTTGAACTGCATGATTGCCTCCGTTCGGTTCAGGCGATTTCTGGCACGGGTTTACGCCGGAAATAGGGACGCCGGCATGACAATCAACAGGCTGCACTTTCGCGGCCAGCACTTTGCGATTATAGGGCGGCCATGCACAGCACCATCTACAAGATCGTCACCGAAACCGCCTGGCGCGAGGCCGAGAAAGCCGGCGTATTCACTGGCGCGCCCATCGATGTCAGCGACGGCTACATCCATTTCTCCACCGCCGGGCAGGCGAAGGAGACGGCGGCCAAGCATTTCGCCGGCCAGACCGGACTGCTGCTGGTGGCAATCGATGCCGAGAAGCTCGGTGGCGCGCTGAAATACGAGCCGTCGCGCGGCGGTGCGCTGTTTCCGCATCTCTACGCGCCGCTCGATATGGCCGCCGTCCGCTGGGTGAAGCCGCTGCCGCTCAATGCTGCGGGCGACCATCAATTCCCGGTCATGGAGGCCTGATGAACCCGCTTGAATGGTTCGGCCGCCAGGCGCTGTTTGCCTTCGATCCCGAGACCGCCCACGGCATTTCCATCGCGGCGCTAAAATCCGGCCTGCCGGTTTGTGGCGGAGCACCGTCGAGCGAGCGCCTCAAGACCAGGCTTTGCGGCCTCGAGTTTCCCAGTCCGCTCGGCATGGCCGCCGGTTACGACAAGAACGGCGAGGTTCCCGACGCCCTGCTCGGCCTGGGTTTCGGCTTTGCCGAGGTTGGCACCGTCACGCCGCTCTCGCAGCCCGGCAATCCCAAGCCGCGCATCTTCCGGCTGACCGGAGACGAAGCGGTGATCAACCGGCTGGGTTTCAACAATGAAGGCCATGACCGCTGCCTCCTCAGGATGAAGGCGCGGGCCGGCCGGCCCGGCGTCGTTGGCGTCAACATCGGGGCCAACAAGGACAGTCCCGACCGCTTCGCCGATTACGAACTGGGTGTGAAGCGTTTTGCCTCGCTTGCCTCCTATCTCACCGTCAACATCTCCTCTCCCAACACGCCGGGCCTGCGAAACATGCAGGCGCGCGAAAGCCTGGCCGAGTTGCTTTCCCGGGTCATCGCCGCGCGGGCAGCGGTGACGCCCGCCGGCGCGAAACCGGTGCCGGTTTTCCTGAAAATCGCGCCCGATCTCGTCGAAGCCGAACTTGCCGATATCGCCGCCGAAGTGAAGGAGAAAGCGATCGACGGCGTCATCGTTTCCAACACGACGCTGTCGCGGGCCGGGTTGAAGGGCACCGCGCATGCCGGCGAAGCCGGTGGCCTGTCGGGAAAACCGCTGTTCGAACGATCGACCATCGTGCTTGCCCGGATGCGCAAACTGCTCGGCCCCGAGATGGCGATCGTCGGCGTCGGCGGCGTGAATTCGGCCGAGACGGTGCTGGAGAAGGTCCGGGCCGGTGCCGACCTCGTGCAGCTCTACACCGGCATGATCTATGCCGGCCCTTCGCTGCCCGGCCGCATCGTCAAGGAGTTGGCGCGTTTTGCCGAGAACCAGGGCCTCGCCAGCCTGCGCGACATCCGCGACACGCGGCTGGCGCACTGGGCGGACCAGCCGCTCTAAGCGCTCCGCCGCCACGGGGTGCGCGCCAGCGCAAGAAGAGCGCGATCCAAGTCCGATTGCCGGGCTTCCCAAACCGCTGTGCTCCACGGCAAGATGGCGGCATGAAGCTGCCGATCGCCCACCATCCCGACTATGACGCCAAACTGCCGCCGACCCATCGCTTTCCGATGAGCAAATATACGCGTCTGATGGAAAGCCTGGCGGCGCGGGACATGCTGGGCGGCGCCATCGAGGTGCCGACGCCAGCCGATCCGGAATGGCTGAACCGGGCGCACTTGCCCGCCTATGTCGAGCAGGTGCTGACCTGCACCGTGCCTCCCAAAATCGAGCGCGAAATCGGCTTTCCGATCGACCCACGGGTCTCGCGCCGCGCGCAGCTGGCGTCCGCCGGCACCGTGCTCGCCGCCCGGCTGGCGCTCGAGCACGGCATAGCCTGCAACGCCGCAGGCGGCAGCCATCACGCGCGCCGGGACCAGGGCGCCGGCTTCTGCACCTTCAACGATGTCGGCGTCGCCGCCTTGCTGCTGCTCGCCGAACAGCTTGTCGGACGCGTGCTGGTTGTCGACCTCGACGTCCACCAGGGCGACGGCACCGCCGACATTTTCGCCGGCGATCCCCGCGTCTTCACCTTTTCCATGCATGGCGAGCGCAATTATCCAGTGCGCAAGATCGCCTCGGACCTCGATATCGGCCTGTCCGACGGCACCGAAGACGCGGCCTATCTCGAAACGCTGCGCGATGTCCTGCCCGCCGTCATGGCCCGCTCGGCGCCCGACCTCGTCTTCTACAATGCCGGCGTCGATCCGCATTTCGCCGACCGGCTCGGCCGCATGAAACTGACCGACACCGGGCTGCGCGAGCGCGACAGAACCGTGATCGGCCATTTTCGCGAGCGCGGCATCCCGCTTTGCGGGGTTATCGGCGGTGGCTATTCGGCGGATATCGCAGCCCTTGCTGAGCGCCACGCCATCCTGTTCGAGGTAGCCGCAGAATTCACCCAGATCTAGCGGCGGTAGCTGAACAGCCGCAGGATCAGGAAGGCCGGAATGACGATGGCTGCTCCCAGCAGGAAATAACCGAGGAAGCGGTCGACTGCCCGGAAACCCATGTTCCAGAGATCGACGAAGAAATCGCGGATGCCGTAAAGCACGTCGAAGGGCGACCAGCCGAAGGCGCTCATCACGATGCCGACCAGGAATGACACCACGATCAGTTTCAAGAACACCCGGATGGGGCTGTCCCCGAGAAAACGCGTCAAACCCGACATCGGCTGATCCTTCATCCACCAGCGTCCGCAGATACGCATTTGCGATGCCGGCTTCAACCCATTTCGGCCAAGGCCGGCTGTTTGCGATTGCGGAAAGCGGCGAGGCCGTGATAACCAGAAAACCACGCGGGTATGATGTAATGGTAGCTTGTCAGCTTCCCAAGCTGATCGCGCGGGTTCGATTCCCGCTACCCGCTCCAGCAATTTCAGAGCCTTACAATTCAATTCGCTTAACACGTTGTGCAATGCCAATAGCATCGCAAAAACATGACTCGGCAGCGTTGTAGTCTTCGCAGCTACGCATCAAGTCTCCCCAAACTCGATGCAACTCGGCCGCGGCCACGCCTATGTATTAACGACGTGCACCAGAAAGCCAATTAAGTCGGCGTTTCGACAATGAAGAACATCTTCATCTTCATCGAATCAATCCTCATGAGCATTCTATCGGCCTGACATCACAATATTGCCTGCCTCATTTTTCGTTCTTTTGCTCGGAAGTGCTTCGCGGTATAATTTGCCTTTCGCCAATCGTTGAGACGGAAACCCGTAAAAGTAAAAAACTTCCGTCTTTGGGTCGGGGGATAAACTGAGGAGACCCAAATGCACAGCGCCTTTTACAGGGCCTGCGTGGTGATCCTTTTGTCAGGAAGCTGCGCTTTCGCCCAATCAGAACCGATCGAACCAGAGGCTGGAACCTGGAAGACCTGGGTGATCACCTCGGGCAAGGACTTGCGAGTCCCGCCGCCACCGGATAATTCCGCAACCGAACTGGATGAACTCCGCAAACTTGCCGCAAACAACGACGCAGAGGCCACAGCCAGGATCACGTTTTGGGATGCCGGTTCGCCCGGCTATCGTTGGATCGAGCTGGTCAACGATCGCATTCTCGACAACCAGCAAATCCCCAACGCGCATCGAGTCTACACCTATCTGACGATGGCGATCCACGACGCCACCGTCGCGGCTTGGGAATCGAAGTACTTCTACAATCGGCCGCGCCCGAGCGAGGTGGATGCGACACTGCCGACCGCGCTGCCGACGCCTCGGAGTCCGGCCTATCCCTCTGAACACGCGGCAGCTGCTGGAGCCGCCGCTGGGGTTCTTTCCTATTTCTTCCCGGATGAGGCGTCGTCGTTCCAGTCGATGGCTGAAGAAGCGGCGCAGTCGCGTGTTCTGGCCGGCGTCCAGTTCCCAAGCGATAGTTCCGCAGGCCTGGAGTTGGGGCGGCGAGTGGCAGAGCAGGTAATTGCACGGGCAAAAGCCGATGGTTCGGACGCGGCCTGGAACGGAACAGCCCCGACCGGTCCGTGCATTTGGGTCGGAGACAAACCCGTCAATGCCACCGTGCCTAACTGGAAGCCAATTCTGCTGGCCGCACCCGATGAATTCAGACCGCCGGCACCACCCGACTGCAAGTCCGAGGCCGTGAAAGCGGAGACCGACGCGGTCCGGCAGTTCGAGCGAAAATTCCCCAACAACTACAAAGCGTTCTACTGGCAAAGTCCATCCGGTTTGCTCACCAGTTGGTATGACTATGCCAGCAGGTGGATGTTCGAGGATAAGACGGACTCGAACCCGCCCCGCGCCGCGCGGTCTTACGCGATGCTGGCAGCGGTCTACTACGACGCCTTAATTGCAAGCAATGACGGGAAGTACGCCTATTGGTACCTGCGGCCCAACATGCTTGACCCGAGCATCACTCCCCTGTTCGCAGTGCCTTCGCATCCCAGTTATCCGTCGAACCACTCCACACTCTCGACGGCTCGAAGCGAGGTCCTGGCGTACCTGTTTCCCGACCGTGCGGAGTTCATCCGCGCAGTCGGTAAGGAGGGGGGCGATTCCCGCATCTGGGCAGGCATCCACTACGAGATGGACAACCGGGCGGGTGTCACACTCGGCAAACAAGTCGCGGCGAAATTCATCGAGCGGGCAAAAAACGACGGAGCGGACTAGCGGACGACGCCTCAACGTAGACCGATTCCAAAGTTCGTGTAGCTGGTGCCTACCGGACCTGCGCTTTGGATCAGCCTCCGCCATGGCACCTTGGTGATCTGAACGTCGGTTTTCTGAGCTTCTACGCCGGAAGCTGCCAGTCCGCTGACGGCCTAAAGGCTGGCGCGTCCGGGACATGCACCCGGACGCCTGCAACGCTTTGGGCCAAAAACCAGCACAAGCGACTGGAAGTGCCGCGCCGCCGATATGTGGCGCAAAGTTGCTATTCGGCATGAGGCCCGTCACTTCCAGAACGGGCGGGTTTCTTCGAGGTTTCGCCACAGGGTCTTTGCGCCAGTCCAGCCAAATTCGGCGCGCGCCTGGCTTGCCCCGATCACCCAGCCGATCGCGCGTTGCGCTACTGGATCGCCGGTTCCGGGGGCGTCCGTTCCGGACAGCATAGCTCTCACTGTCGCTGCATCGTTGAGGTCGCCGAAGACCGTCTGAAGCTTCTTCAAGCGCTTCAGGAACGGATCGACACGCTTCGAAGGGTACAGGGGAGCGAAGAATTCGACGGCATAGCGCAGTTTCTTCAGCTCCTTCCGCAATTCGTGGCGCTGCTCGGTGTCAAGCGTCTCCAGTCCGCCCGCGCGCTTGCCGACCCTTTTCCAGAGCTTGCTCAGTGCTTGGCCCGCCAACTCCGCAACCGGCGTCGCAAGTCGCGCGGTCTGGCCAAAATCCTGCGGAACAAGCCAGCCACGCGTCTCAACGAACCGCGCCAGATCAATGAGGAACGCCTGCACACGCGTTTGGGCGAGTAATTCACGAAGGCGCTCGCGTACTTCCTTTGCCTGCCGTGAGAGTGCGTACGACAGGGCCGTGAGACCGGTTTCATCCTGATGGATCTTGGCCTCGCGCTGCACGATGTCGTTCGCAACCACATCGAGATCCCTCAGGCTCCCGACCTCCTGCCCAAGCCAGCGCGCTTCGTCCTTAAGCCGCGCCATTTCCGGGCTCTTCAGCACCGGGGCGTAGACGGAGAACACGCTGCGTAAGCGGCGAAGGCCAATTCGCAACTGGTGTGGCCCCTCGGGATCGTCCAGCTTTCGGACGACAACGACATTCGTGGCGATCTGATCCAGGCACTCGCGCAACATATCGCGCGCCGCGTGCTCGGCGATCTGCGTCGGATCGAGAACAACCACCTGGGCATTTCGGGGCGCCAGCGGTGTGTCGATCCGCCCCTCGTCCGCCAGCAGATAGCCACGCGCCGCCTTGGAAAGCCGCGAGAACCTCAGGCCGCCGTCGGGAAACAGCACATGCGCAATGTCGAACAATCCGCCCGGGTTGCCCTCGATGAGTTCGATCTCCACTTCGCGCAACTCGGCCGAGCGCTTTCCGGCGCGAACCTCGCCCACATCGGCGGCCAACTCGGCGCGGGTGCCGTCCTCCAGCGCCAGCTCGGTGGTGGACCGCTTGATCATCGTCTCGCAGACGGGCTGGAGCGGCGCGCCGTTGACGCACTGAAGGACCTCGTCCCGGACCGAGGCATCGGGAATCGCTTCGAGGCATAGCCGGCCGCCTGGCGCAAAGTTTTCCACCTCGCCAACCTGCGAGAGGCCGCCATGCAGCTCGGCCCCGGTCTTGACGGTCTGTATCCAGCGCCGCCCGTCGCGCCGCAGCCGCAACGCGATCCCCGCCTTCTTCAGCGCGTGTTCGGGTGTATCCAGATAGATGCTTCTAAGGGTTTTTGTCCTTGGCCTGCCATTGGCCAGCTTCGACGCCTTCACGCGCGCCCAGAACTCGCTCGACGTCGGTTCGTCGAGGATGAATTTCAACTCGATCTCGCTCATATGACAGATTTATGTCAGCGTTGTTCCAGCCCTAACCTATCCGGCACATGCCGGCAAGCGACCGCAGCGTGCGGCGTGGGGAAGCCGCAGCGAGCCTTACGACTGGGGGTTGCCGCGAACCGTTGGCAAACTCCAGACGGAACAGAGGCCGCTCGCGGCCCTCCTCACAGTCACGCTTCTGGCCATCAATCCGCTGCCAGCTTCATGCGCAGGCAAAGGCACGACTCTGTCGAAGGCGCTATCGACCGGCGTGCTCGCGATGGCAGAGTCCTACATCGCGCCAAAGCGGCGGCCGGATCGATTTCCGGCCGCCTCGTCACATGTGGCATCCATCAGCTGGCTCGCGCCCGCAGATGGAGGACGCGATTTCAGGCGCGCCCCAAAGTTTGCTCGACCTGCGCCTTCAGCCCCGGATCGATGCCGAGGGCACTCGCGAGCCTGTCGAGATAGTTTCGCTCTGCGGGTGTGTCGACCGCCACCGCCAGAACTGAAGCCGCGTAAGCCTGAAGCCTCAGTTCCGATGAGTTCGCGGCGTTCACGATCTCACGAGGATCCACAGGCGTCGTCAGCTGTTCGGCCAAGGCCCGGCGATCAGCTGAACTCATGCCGAGTTGATCAAGTCGCCCAGCGAAGCGGCGCTGCTCATCCTCGTCAATGACACCGTCGGCCTGCGTCGAGGCGACCATTGCCTTGACGAGCAGGCCGGCGAGAGCATCGGCGCCGCCGCTGGCCTGACCTGGATGAAAGCCGCTGTCGGGCGGTGGCACCATTGCGGCCGCTGCAGCGGTCCCAGGCGCCTTCTGACCGGATTCGGCTCCTTGCTGTGCCTGATATCGTTTGAGCGCCTGGTAGGCGAGGACACCTATCACCGCCATACCGCCATAGCGGGCTAGATTGTTCACCCCTGCGCCTTGCGGCATTTCAGCCTGCTGCTGGTGCGAGCCCGGAGATGACCGTGGCTCTGCTGGTATCCGCTCGCCGCCACGTGTGCCCAGGTCAGGTCCACCGGTGCTGTCAGTAGCGCCGCCGAGGATGCTGCCCAGAATATCGCCAAGCCCACCAGAGCCTCCAGGCGCTGCGCGGCTGGTCGCGGTGTCACGACCACCGGCCGCACCGCCAAGAAGGCTTCCCAGAATGTCGCCGAGGTTGCCAGGGCCGCCCGCCGCCGCCTTGGCGGGACTTGCCCCTGCATCCTTCTCGCGGAGTCCGTTTCCGCGGAGGGCTGCTTCAAGCATTTGCTCAAGCACTGATTGGTTGCTGGCCATCGAAGTCTGCTCCCTTGATGTCGTTTCTGTCACGTCATGCGGTAAGCTTTAGCGCTTTCGAGATCTCTTCCAGGGTCGCCTTCTCGGCATCGCTCACCTGGACGCCGCCGAAGCCCAAGAAGCCGCCTTCACTTGAGGCATCGGCCACACGCTCGCTGATCTGACGAAGCCAACCCTTGAATCCAGCGGTGTCATCCGGCGCCTTTGTGTCAACGAGCGCGGCACTTTGAGCGAGCGTGGCAAGGATAATGCCCTTCATCTCGGATGCCTCTTTTCCCGCGAGCTTGCTCTGGACCGTGCTGCGTGCCGCTGAGCGTCCATCGGAGGTCTCAAAGTCGGACACGACCGCTTTGATCAAGCCGTTCGCCTTCGGATCGGACTTGGCCGCGACGAGTGCACTGCCGCTCGCCAAGCCTTCCTTGGTCAAGCCGATCAAACCGCTTGGATCTGAGAGCGTGACGGCCATTCCGGCCATCATCACGCTGCCGAGCACCTGGCTCCATTCCTCTGCAGTGAAATTTGCTTTGGTCGCCATAGGCGTTCTCCTTTCTGATCAGAAAGAGACCCAAGGGCACGACGCCAGGCCGCGCCCTCGCCGGGCGCAGTGTGCGCCCCAGAAGGGCCAAAGACCAATAAACTTATCGACCTGCGCATACTTCTTGATCGAACGTGCAAGTTGGGCCCACGCGCGTCTCTGCCTCTTTCTATTTATGCAGGTCAGTCGATCGCCGTCGCCGACAGGATGATCTTGAATGCCGGCAGCCGCCCACCGGCCGAGGGTCAGCGTTCGGGTCTCGATGGACTAGCCCGTAGATTGAACGAAACTTGTCCGCCCGGTGCGGGATCGAAGATGCGAGAAAAACGAGCTCCATAGTTTTACAGCGTCACTGATTTCGTTTATGAATTTTGGGTGGATCGAAGGTCAGTTTTACAGCTAAGGATCTGAAATATAACGGGTAAGCTCAGCTTCCCAAGCTGATCGCGCGGGTTCGATTCCCGCTACCCGCTCCAATTCTTTCAGACATAATTCTTCAGGCGAATCGTTCGCCGGACCGGCTTCCTTGGGGAGACCGGCGGAAGAGGAAGCATATGAGGCGGACTTTCAAATTCGTGCTGTGGGGCGTGGCGCTTCTTCTCGTCGCCGGCCTGGGATTTTTCTTCTTCGTCCTGCCAGGGCAGGTGGAGGCTGCGCTCAACGGCGTCCGGCAGCCCCCGCCCTACACCGCCTCTCAAGCGGCGAGCGAACTGCACGGCGCGATCCAGATCGCCGACCTGCATGCCGACCCCTTGCTGTGGGGGCGCGACCTCCTGAAACGCGGCGCGCGCGGCCATGTCGACATTCCGCGCCTCGACGAAGGCAATGTCGCGCTGCAGGTTTTCTCGGTGGTCACCAAGTCGCCGCAGAATTTGAACATCGAACGCAATGACGACCGCTCGGACGACATCACGCTGCTGGCGATCGGCCAGCGGTGGCCGCTGCGCACCTGGTTCAGCCTCAAGGAGCGCGCGCTCTACCAGGCGGACCGGCTCAGCCGCATGGCGGCGGCGTCGGAAAACAGGTTCGTGCTGATCAAGACCAAACGCGACCTGGCGCGCTTCCTGCAGCGCCGCAAGGCCGAGCCGGGCATTGTCGCCGGTTTGCTCGCCATCGAAGGCGCCCATGTTCTGGAGGGCGACCCGGCCAATGTCGATGTGCTGTTCGATGCCGGATACCGCATGATGTCGGTGGCGCATTTCTTCGATACGGAGATGGGCGGCTCCGCGCACGGTGTCGACAAGGGCGGGCTGACCGACGACGGGCGCGAGATGATCCGCCGCATGGAGGCGAAAAAGATGATCGTCGACCTGTCGCACGGCTCGGCGGCGCAGGTTGCCGACGTGCTGGCGATGGCGACGCGCCCCACCGTCGTTTCGCACACCGGCGTCAAGGGCACCTGCGACAACAACCGCAACCTCAGCGATGAGCAATTGCGCGCCATCGCGGCCAATGGCGGGCTGGTCGGCCTCGGTTTCTGGGAAACCGCGGTGTGCGGCGCCGACGCGGCCGCAATCGCACGGGCGCAACGTTACACGGCCGACCTGATCGGCATCGACCATCTGGCACTGGGCTCGGATTTCGACGGCGCCGTGGAGACGCCGTTCGATGCGAGCGGATTGATTGAGGTGACCGAGGCCATGCTCGCCGCCGGTTTCACCGACGAGGAGATCGGCAAGGCGATGGGCGGCAACCAGATCCGCTTCCTGCTGGAAAACCTGCCGGACTGATCCGCCAGCGCGCGAACGACGGCGCCCGCGCTGGCTTAGAGCCGTTCCGGTTCTTCAGAACCGGTAACCCGTTCTAACTATTTGTTTTGCCGCATTTATGCGGACGCCAAATGACTCCATTTGCAAAATGCTTTAGAAGCGGCCTCAGTCGTTGCCGTAGATGTCGAAGTCGAAATATTTGGCGACGATCTTGCCGTAGGTGCCGTCGGCGACGATGGCGTCGATGGCGCCGTTCAGCTTCTCACGCAGCGCGTCGTCGCCCTTGCGGACCGCGATGCCGGCCTCGGTCTCGGTGCCCTTCACGTCGCCGATCATCTTGCAGCAATCCTTGCCTGCATTCTTCATCCATTCGACCAGAACGAACTTGTCCGAGATCACTGCATCGAGCCGCCCGTTGATCAGATCCTGCACGGCCTCTTCCTGGGTCGGATAGGATTTCACCTCCGCGCCCGCCTTGGCGTAGTGCTCATCGGCGTAGATGCTCTGCGTGGTTCCGGCCTGCGCGCCGACCGTCTTGCCAGCGAGCGCTTCCGGCTCGGTTGCAGTCAGGGCGCTGTCCTTCAGCGCGACCACCGAGAGCGGCGTCGTGTAGTATTTGTTGGTGAAGTCGACCTTTTCCTTGCGCTCCTCGGTGATCGACATCGAGGCGATGATGGCGTCGTACTTGCCTGCCTGAAGCGCGGGGATGATGCCGTCCCAATCCTGGGTCACGAGTTCGCATTCGGCCTTGAGCTGCGCGCACAGCGCGTTGGCGATGTCGATGTCGAAGCCTTCCAGCTTGCCATCGGCGGTTAGGGTGTTGAAGGGCGGATAGGCGCCTTCGGTGCCGATCTTGATCTTCGTCGCCTGCGCGAAGGCCGAGCCCGCGCCAAGGGCCAGAACGGTAGCGGTTACGGCTGCAAGCCGAACGAGTTTCGTGGATATCGACATTGTTCTCTCCCGGGGATGGATTGTTTTGCCGCAGCCAAGCACGGCGGACCTGATTGGGCAAGCGAGCCGGCGAGAATTTCAGCCGGCGGCGCGGAAGTGCTTCGACAGCTTCAGGCCCTGCGCCTGATAGTTGGATTTCAGATCAACGCCGTAGAGTGCCTTCGGGCGGGCCAGCATATGTTCATAGACCAGGCGGCCCACGATCTGGCCGTGTTCGAGAATGAACGGCACTTCATGGCTGCGCACCTCGAGCACCGCGCGGCTGCCGGTACCGCCGGCGGCCGAATGGCCGAAGCCCGGATCGAAGAAACCGGCATAATGAACGCGGAATTCGCCGACCAGCGGGTCGAAGGGCGTCATCTCCGCCGCGTAGAGCGGGGGCACGTGGACGGCCTCGCGCGACACGAGGATGTAGAATTCGTCCGGGTCGAGCACCAGTTCGCCGGCGCCGTGGTTATACAACGGCTCCCAGAAATCGAGCACGTCGTGGGCGGCGCGCTTGTCGACATCGACAAGACCGGTGTGGTGCTTGCCGCGATAACCGACCAGGCTGCCTTTTTCGCCGCCGAGGTCGATGGAAAGCGCGATGCCGCCACCCGAAATGTTCGGCGGCTCGGTCGCGACCAGCATTTCGGCGCGGTGCAGATCCTGCAGTTCGCTCTCGGACAAAAGCGCATTGCCCTTGCGAAACCGTATCTGCGACAGCCGCGAGCCGGTGCGCGCGACGATCGGGAAGGTGCGCGGGCTGACTTCGAGATAGAGCGGCCCGGTGTAGCCTGCGGGGATCTTGTCGAACTCGTGGCCACGGTCGGTCATGACACGGGTGAAGATGTCGAGCCGGCCGGTCGAGCTTTTGGGGTTGGCCGAAGCGGAAATTTCCGCCGGCAGCGCCAGCGTCTCCAGAAGCGGCACGATGTAGACGCAGCCGGTCTCCAGCACGGCGCCATCGCTGAGGTCGATTTCGTGCAGCTTCAGTCGGTCGAGCTTGTCCGCAACCCGCTTGTCCGGCCCGGGCAGGAAACTGGCGCGCACCCGCCACGCCTTCTGCCCGAGGCGCAGGTCGAGGCTCGCCGGCTGGATCTGGTCCGCGTCGAGTGGGCGCACTGAACGAAGCGCGCCGGCGTCGAACAATGCCGCGATCTCGTGGTCGGGAAGAATGCCGGTCGTGCGCAATCGTTGCTCCGCAATTTTGAGCGTGGAGGTTTAATGATGGTCCTGATTGACGCAAGCCGGCGCAAGGTTTATTGGGTCGTTATCCCGTGGTGATTTGGCCGGTCGGCTTGCAGCCACGTTAAATAAATCGCTAAAGGGCCGTTGATGGACCGGTTGCGATTTTTCGCCGCCGGTTTTTTTGTGTTTGAGGAAAAGCGTGATGACGACGACAGGCAAGCGCAGTTGGAAGCCCGCAACCCAGCTGGTGCACTCCGGAACGCTGCGTTCGCAGTTCGGCGAAACGTCGGAGGCGATGTACCTCACGCAGGGATATGTCTACGGCTCGGCCGAGGAAGCCGAGGCGCGCTTCAAGGGCGAAGAGCCCGGCTTCATCTATTCACGCTATTCCAACCCGACCGTCGACATGTTCGAGAAGCGCATGTGCGCACTGGAAGGTGCGGAGGATGCGCGCGCCACAGCCTCGGGCATGGCGGCGGTGACGGCGGCCATCCTGTGCAGCCTGAAGGCCGGCGACCACATCGTTGCGGCGCGCGCGCTATTCGGCTCGTGCCGCTGGGTGGTCGAGACGCTGGCGCCCAAATACGGCATAGAGGCGACGCTGGTCGACGGTACCCAGATCGGGAACTGGGAGAAGGCGATCCGCCCGAACACAAGGCTTTTCTTCCTCGAAAGCCCGACCAACCCGACGCTGGAAGTGATCGACATCGCGGCGGTGGCCAAACTCGCCGATCAAGCAGGCGCGCGGCTGGTCGTCGACAATGTGTTCGCCACGCCCTTGCAGCAGAAGCCGCTCGAACTCGGCGCGCATATCGTCGTCTATTCCGCCACCAAACACATCGACGGCCAGGGCCGCTGCCTCGGCGGCGTCATCCTGTCGGACAAGAAGTGGATCGACGAGAACCTGCACGATTATTTCCGCCACACCGGGCCGAGCCTGTCGCCGTTCAACGCCTGGACGATGCTGAAGGGCCTGGAAACGCTGCCGGTCAGGGTGCGCCAGCAGACGGAAAGTGCTGCCAGGGTCGCAGACTTCCTCGCCGACCATCCGAAGGTCGGGCGCACCATCTATCCCGGCCGCGCCGACCATCCGCAGGCCGACATCGTCAAGCGGCAGATGAGCGGCGGCTCGACGCTGATCTGCTTCGACCTGAAGGCGGGCAAGAAGGCCGCTTTCGCCTTCGAGAATGCGCTTGAGGTGATCCGCATCTCCAACAATCTGGGCGACGCCAAGAGCCTGATCACCCATCCGGCGACGACGACGCACAAGAACCTGACCGACGAGGCTCGCGCCGAACTCGGCATCGACCCGGGCACGCTGCGGCTCTCTGTCGGACTGGAAGACGCCGACGACCTGATTGAGGACATCGACGCGGCATTGAGGGCGGCAGGCTGATTTTTAATGCATGTCGCCCGAAAGTGTCCTCGGTTTCGGGAGAAAACGACATGCACAAACAAGAAGCTACAGCGTGGCCGCCGAGCCCATTCGGCGCGACGGGCTGTAGGCCGCCGGCAAAATCCGCCGGCCGCGCGTCTCTTTCCATCGCGTCCTTGGCCGACGGGCGCGATGTGTCTATTCTGCTTGCGGTTGTCCCGGCAATTTCCTACCAGCGATCGAACGATTCTCCCTGTTGAAATGGAGACTTTCGCATGCGTTACATCCTAACGATCGTTTCCGTTCTTGCGCTCGGAGCCCCGGCCTTCGGCCAGACCGTCGACAGCCAGGGGGCCAGCCGGCTGACCGAAGCCCTTTCGCGCTATGTCACCGCGGACGCCTTCGGCAAGGGCGTGCTGGCAGTCGCCGTCGATGGTGACGCCTACAGGATCACCGTCGACTTTACCGCACTGGCGGCCCTGCTGCCCAAGCAGGATCTCGCGAAATTCGAGATCGGCGCGTATTCCTTCAAAGTGAAGCCGCGCGGCGACGGAAAATGGGATGTCGCCGGCGATCTGATTCCGAACGGATCGTTCGAAGCGAATGGCCCGGACGGACTGCAAAAAATGCAATGGACCGTCGTCGACGGCAAATTCGAAGGTGTCTACGACCCCGAACTGGCGGCGTTTGTCAGCGGGTCGGGCTCGCAGACCGGCCTGACCATGCGGTCGAGCGACCCGAAAAGCCAGATGGACGCCAGCATCGGCGCCGGTACGCTGACCATGGAGGGGACGAAGTCCGCGACGGGCGGCGTTGATTTCACCTCGAAGCAGACAATGAGCGATTTCCTCGAGTCGATCAAAGTTGACGACCCGGAGACCGGGATCAATCTTCCGGTCACGATCAGGGCGCGGGAAGTGTCGCTCGACGCAACCGGCAAAGGGGTGCGCACCAAGCCGTTCCTCGACCTCATCGCATTTGGCGTGGCCAATGGCGAGGAGACCAGGCTGAAGGCCAACCAGGCCGAGCTGAAATCGCTCCTGCGCGCGGCGCTGCCGTTCTGGGACAGGATCGACGGCAGCTACCGATTCAGCGATTTCGCCGCGGAAAGCCAGGTGGGAAGCTTCGGCGCCAAGGAATTCGGCATCACCGTCGGAATGGACGGCATCGGCAAGGACGGCACGCTGAACTACACGTTCAACGTCACAGGGCCTAAGTTGCCCGAGCAGTTGCTGCCCGCCTGGAGCGTGCCCTTGCTGCCCACGGACATCAGCCTCAGCATCGGCGGCGCCAACATCGATCTCGACGCTGTAGCACGCAAGGCGATCGAAGCCTTCGACCTCAATCAGGATCCGCCAATATCGGCCAAAGTCGGTGCGGAGCTTTCCGCCCAGATGATGGCAAATTTGCCGAAAGTGGTCATTTCCCGCAGCATCGTGAGAAACAAGGACAGCGAAATCGGCGTAGAGGGAGAAGTGACGTTTCCCGACGGCAAGCCGGAGGTCAACATGACCATCGACGCCGCCGGATACGACAAGATCGTCGAAGCCTTGCAGGCGGCCGCCGCGACGGACCCGCAAGCCGGCCAGTACCTGCCGGCGATGCTCGCCGTGAAAGGTTTCGCCAAGACGCTGCCTGACGGCCGCGTCCAGTGGGCGATCAACCGCGCAGCCGACGGTTCGGTGAGGGTCAATGGCGTCATGCTGAAGCCGGCCGACCCGCCGACGCCGGAAGCCGACGAACTCCAGGATGGCGGCGTATCCGAGCCCGGACAAGGCGACGGCGGCGCCATCCTCGCGCCACAATAGAGCAGTTCCGGTTCCTTCAGAACCGGTAACTCGCTCTAACTATTTGTTTTGCCGCATCTATGCGGACGCCAAATGATTCCATTTGGCTGCAAAATGCTCTGGGACCGGCTCCCGGCGCCGTCGCTAATACCGGCAGCCCGGCCGCTCCACCGTCAACGCAGCAGCTTCCTGGGAGCAACGGATTTCCATGCCATCGTCATGGCGTGGCGGACGGTTTCCCGGTCGGCGCTGTCGAGCAGCACCCGCGTCCAGCCCTTCAGGCCCCAGGCGCCCTTGACCGGCTCGAACATCCCGCGCGACGTTTCCATCAGAAGCTGCTGCTCGTCGGGCGCGAGCTTCAGCACGGCACGGCCGTCGGCCTCGCGCAGCGTGGCGAAGATTTTCTTGGCGACGCGAAAATCAGTCACGTCGAAATGGCCGCCCTGCCGGCTTTCGGGGAAGCTCAAGGCGAGATCGCGAAACTCTGCTTGCGTCATCATGGCCTTAACCGAAGGTGCGCGCGGCCAGCACGATGCGCGACAGCGCGGTGTAGAGACATAAACTCCCGAAAACGTACGCGATTTCCGGAAACCAGGCGGGAAAAACACAGAAAATCGCAAAAACCGCGATCGTTTCGGAGGCCTCAGTGAGCCCTGTGGTGAAGAACAGCGACTTCGAACCGCGCGCCGCCGTTTGCATTTTCCGCTTCTCGGCCATCACCGCATAAGCGAGGAAACTGGAGCCGTTGACGTAAAAGGAAAACAAAAGGAAGGCCCCCGCGAGGGCGTTGGCCGCCGGATCGGCCAGCACGAAGCCGAGCGGTATCGCGCCGTAGAAGACGAAATCTAGAACGATGTCGAGATAGCCGCCGAGATCCGTCTTGCCGTTTATCCTTGCCACCGCCCCGTCGAGCCCGTCGCCCAGCCGGCTGACCAGCAGGAGGACAAGACCGCTCCAGAACCAGCCGGCGGCGATCGCCAACGCGGCGGCAAGGCCGACGCCGCAGGCTGCAAGGGTCAACGCGTTTGCGCTTATGCCGGCAGCCGCAAGCCTGCCACCCAGCCTGTCGAGAAACGGATCGATACGGTCGCGGGCCCAGCCATCCAGCATGCGAATTCCCCATGTTTCCAGGCCGGATTAAAGCATGTCGCGCAAAAGTTCGCAGCGGTTTTGCGATAACGACATGCGCAAAATCAAAGGCTTAAAGCGCGGAAAGCAAAAATCGCGACGCGCTTTAAGTCATGAAATCAAGTCATGCGGAAATCACAATCGCGCGCGCCAACAGAAGGCAGTTGACCGGGACCGCCTCTGGGTCGAGAATCGAAGTGCAAGTATAGCGAGTCGCCCCATGTATCGCGCCGTGACACGCAAAATCGCCGTAAGGGTCGAGCCCTTCTATCTCGACGATCGCTCCGAGCCGGCCGAAAATCGCTACGTCTGGGCCTATCGGGTCACCATCGACAACCAATCCGACGATTTCGTGCAGCTTCTGTCGCGCTACTGGCATATCACCGACGCTGCGGGCCGTGTAGAGGAAGTGCGCGGCGCGGGCGTGGTCGGCGAGCAGCCGGAACTGAACCCCGGCGACAGCTACCAGTACACGTCGGGGTGTCCGCTGGCGACGCCGTCGGGCATCATGAGTGGCCGCTATACCATGCGCAACGAGCGCGGCGAGACCTTCGACGTCACCATCCCGACATTCTCGCTCGACATCCCCGACCGGACACGGACGGTGAATTAGTTCTCTTCTCCCTGTTCACAGGAGAGGGAAACGTTCACTCCACCGCCGCGAATTCCGCCGGATTGAATTCGTAGGCCTTCGAGCAGAACTCGCAATTGACCATGATGGCGCCGTTTTCGGTGCTTTCGACGATCTCCTCTGCGGAAAAGCCGTCAAGGATGCCGCGGATCTTTTCGCGCGAGCAGGAGCACTGGTCGACGACATGCGCGCCTTCGAAGACACGCACGCCGTGTTCGTGAAACAGGCGGTAAAGCAAGCGCTCGGCGCCGACGGTCGGATCGATCAGTTCCGAAGGCTCGATGGTCGCGAGCAGCGCCTGCACTTCCTGCCAGCTGCCGTCGGTCGGGTCGTGATCCCTGCCCTGGTCGCCGTCGCCGCCTGGCAGGTCGGGCAGCCGCAGCCGCTCCGGCGCCTCGGGAAGGAACTGCGTCAGGATGCCGCCTGCACGCCAATGCTCCTTGCTGCCGCCCTCGCCCGGCACCAGCATTTTGGCGACCGCGAGCCGTACGTCGGTCGGAATCTGTTCCGACTGGCGGAAATATATACGGGCGACTTCCTCCATGGAGGTGCCGTCGAGTTGAACGATGCCCTGGTAGCGCTGGGTGTGGGCGCCCTGGTCGATGGTCAGCGCCAATACGCCCTTGCCAAGCAGCTTTTCGGGCGACACGGCGTCGGCGGCGATTGCAGCGGCCAGCCGCTCCTCGTCGAAGCGCGCATAGGCGCGCACCGCCTTCGGCGTCGAGAAATCGGCGACCAGCATGTCAACCGGCCCGTCCGAACGGGTCTGCAGGATGAACTTGCCTTCGAATTTGAGCGAGGTGCCAAGAAGCACCGTCAGCACGATCGCCTCAGCAAGCAGCCGTGCCACCGGCTCGGGATATTCGTGGCGGCCAAGAATCTGGTCGAGCAACTGCCCGAGTTGGACGCTCCTGCCGCGCATATCGAGCGGCGCCACCGAGAAAGGCACGACGTGGTCGTCGCCGGCAAAGCCGAATTCGCCAAGTTTGCGTTCTGTTTCAGCCAATGGATCAGTCCTCGCGCCCCGCCTCAGGATGCGTCCCAAAACGCGCGTGTCAAATGGAGATTACGGTGATGCCGTGAGATAGGGATACGGGCCGCGCCGATCAAGCCCGGTTCGTACCGCGGTGGCCATGCTTTCAGCCGGACGCTGCTCTAGGCGCCAGCAGGGCCTCTCCGTCAGGCGCCGAGACACCAGGCAAGCACCGCCTTCTGCGCATGCAGCCGGTTTTCCGCCTCGTCGAACACCACCGAATTGGGGCCGTCGATCACCTCGTCGGTGACTTCTTCGCCGCGATGCGCCGGCAGGCAATGCATGAACAGCGCGTCAGGCTTGGCGTACTTCATCAGCGCCGCATTGACCTGGTAGGGCAGGAAGACATTGTGGCCGCGGGCGCGGTGTTCCTGGCCCATCGACACCCAGCAGTCGGTGACCACGCAGTCGGCGCCGGTGACGGCCTCCTCGGCCGAGCGGGTGAACGAAATGGCGCCGCCGTTCCGCTTCGACCAGTCGATGAATTTTTCGGCCGGTTCGCTGCCCTCGGGCACTGCCACGTTGAGATTGAAGGAAAAGCGCGCGGAAGCCTCCAGCAGCGAATGCAGCACGTTGTTGCCGTCGCCGGTCCAGGCGAAGGTCTTGCCCTTCACCGGCCCGCGATGTTCCTCGTAGGTCATCACGTCGGCCATCAGCTGGCAGGGATGCGTGTCGTCGGTGAGCCCGTTGATCACCGGCACAGTGGCGTGTTCGGTCAGTTCCAGCAGCCGCTCATGCGCGGTGGTGCGGATCATGATCGCGTCGACATAGCGCGACAGCACCTTGGCGGTGTCGGCGATGGATTCCGAACGGCCGAGCTGCATTTCAGTGCCGGTCAGCATGATGGTCTCTCCACCGAGCTGGCGCATGCCGACATCGAAGGAGATGCGGGTGCGCGTCGACGGCTTGTCGAAGATCATCGCCAGGACCTTGCCGTCGAGCGGTTGGCTTCTTTCGCCCGCCTTGAGCCTGCCCTTGCGGGCGACCGCATCGTCGAGCATGGCGCGCAGGTCGGTGGCCGAGACCTTGGAGAGATCGGTAAAATGCCTGGGTCTGCTCATGCGCTCTGCTTCCGTTCCGTGGCGGACGGAGCATGCGACAGGCTGGCCGCTCCCGCACGGATGCGGTCGAGGCCGATGCGGATATCCTCATCGGTGACAGTCAGCGGCGGCAGCAGGCGGATCACATTGTCGCCAGCCGGCACGGCAAGCAGTTCTTCGCCGCGCAGCGCCGCGTTCACCTTGGCGTTCGGTTGCTTGCATTTGAGGCCGAGCATCAGGCCGATGCCGCGAATATCCTCGACGACATCCGGATAGGCGTCGGCGATCGCAGCGAGACCCTGCTTCATGACCAGCGCCTTGCGGCTGACGTCGTCGAGGAAGCCATCCTCCAGAACGACATCCAGCACGGCGTTGCCGACAGCCATGGCGAGCGGATTGCCGCCGAAGGTGGTACCGTGAACGCCGGCGGTCATGCCGATGGCCGCCTCGTCGGTCGACAGGCAGGCGCCCATCGGGAAGCCGCCGCCGATACCTTTTGCGATGGCCATCAGGTCAGGGGTAACGCCCGACCATTCATGCGCGAAAAGCTTGCCGGTACGGCCGATGCCGCACTGCACCTCATCGAAGATCAACAGCAGGCCGTGCTTGTCGCACAACTCGCGCAGGCGCTTCAGGGATGCGGCCGGGAACTGGCGGATGCCGCCCTCGCCCTGCACGGGTTCGAGCAGGATCGCTGCAGTCTCGGGGCCTATCAGCTTTTCGGCGGCGTCAACGTCGTCGAAGGCAACCTGGTCGAAACCGTCGACCTTGGGGCCGAAGCCTTCGAGATATTTCTGCTGGCCGCCGGCGGCGATCGTCGCCAGCGTGCGGCCGTGGAAGGCTCCCTCGAAGGTGATGGTCCGGTAGCGCTCCGGATTGCCGTTGACGAAATGATAGCGGCGCGCCGTCTTGATCGCGCATTCCAGCGCCTCGGCGCCCGAATTGGTGAAGAACACCTTGTCGGCGAAGGTGGCGGCAACCAGGCGCTCGCCGAGGCGACGCTGGCCGGGAATCTCATAGAGATTGGAAACATGCCAGAGCTTGGCGGCCTGCTCGGTGATCGCGGCAACGAGGTGCGGGTGGCCGTGGCCAAGCGAATTGACGGCGATGCCGCCGGCGAAATCAAGATATCGCTTGCCGTCCTCGGTGATCAGCCAGCTGCCTTCGCCGCGGTCGAAGGCCAGGGGCGCGCGGGCAAAGGTCTCGTAAAGCGCCGATCCGCTCATTATATCACTCCGGAAAGAAAGCAGGGACCCGCGACATTCATGCCGCTGATCCCTTCGCCGGCCAAAAAATCAAAAAGCCGCCTCAGCGGCGGCTTTGTGGTTATATCAGTTTTTTTGGCCATGAAGTCAACGAAAACGTCACGCAACGGTAAGCTGCGACGACAAAACCCGACACACCTGGCCGGATACGACGGCAAGTTGTTGAAAACCGAAAAAACCGATTCCTGCCGCGAGGCAGACTCTTGTCACAGAGTCAGCCGATAAGGTAGTTTAAGGGCAACAAAAGACTAGATTTCGTGCGGCGGACCTAATCACAAGCGCATATGTGGTACGTCCCCGGCTACCGCCGGGTCGTGAATGGATTCCGACCGTTGCACGCTGGATCAGGAGCAAGGTCTCATGAACTGGAATGACGAACGCGTCGAACTTCTCAGGAAACTCTGGGCTGAGGGTTTGTCGGCGAGCCAGATCGCGGCGCAGCTCGGCGGCGTCAGCCGCAATGCGGTCATCGGCAAGGTTCATCGGCTGAAGCTTTCGAGCCGTGGCAGGGCAACCGCCGCACCGACGCGGCAAAAGAAGACCTCGCAGGCATCGACCGCCACCAAGTCGGTGACGCGCAGCTCGACATCGGTTCGCTCGATGCCGGTTTCGGTCGGCGCCACCGCGCTTCAGCAGCAGTTCGATGCCGAGCCCGTCGCCCGCCACTATATCCGTCCGGTCGAGAACGTGGTGGTGCCGATCTCGCGGCGGCTGCAGCTGGTGCAGCTCAGCGAGCGCACCTGCAAATGGCCGAACGGCGACCCGCTGTCGGAGGATTTCAGCTTCTGCGGCAACGAGTCCGCCGAAACCGGACCTTATTGCGGCTATCATTCAAAGATTGCGTTCCAGCCGGCTTCGGAGCGCCGGCGGAACCGCTGACACCCGCCATCCTCCCTGGGCGGGTACCTTCGGCTGGCGCATTATAGCCAGCCGTTTTTTCTGAACCGCCAGTAGAGGAACGCGCAGGTGGACACGATAAACATCAGCACCGTCTGATAGCCAAACGTCATCCTCAATTCGGGCATGTTGTCGAAATTCATGCCGTATATGCCGGCAACGGCGGTCGGCACGGCAAGGATGGCGGCCCAGGAGGCGAGCTTCTTGGCGATCGCCGTTTCCTGACTCTGGCCAACCAGCAGGCTCGCCTCGAAGGCAAACGCCAGAACCTCGCGCAGATTGTCGATCTTTTCCTGCACTGTGCGGATGTGGTCGGTGACATCGCGAAACAGCGGGTGCATGGCGGAGCGGATCTGCGGCAGATCGGCGCTGGTCAACCGGCGGCAGACCTCGACCAGCGGGCCCGCGGCATTGCGCAGGCGCAGGAGATCGCGGCGCAACATATAGAGCCGCTCGATGTCGGCGGCCGTCATCGGCTTGACCAGGACGCGGTCCTCGATCTCGTCGACCTCCGCCTCGATCTGCTCCAGCACCGGCATGTAGTTGTCGACGATGAAATCGAGGATGGCATAGAGAATGAAATCCTCGCCCTTCGACAGGGCCGACGGGCAGCTTTCCCAATGTTGGCGCACCGACGTATAGGACGTCGAAGGTCCGTGGCGGACGCTGACGATGTAGCCCGAGCCGACGAACAGATGCGTCTCTCCGAAGGTGACGCGGCCCTCGAACAACTGCGCGGTGCGGGCGACGATGAACAGGGCGTCGCCATATTGCTCGACCTTCGGCCGCTGGTGCGGATGCTCGGCATCCTCGATGGCTAGATCGTGCAGGTGGAACTGGCGCTGCACACGCAGCAGGAGATCGCGGTCGGGTTCGAGCAGGCCGATCCAGACGAAATGGCCCTCCTTCGCCGCCCACTCGCCCGCTTCGTCCACCGGTATGTCGGCAACGCGGTGTCCGGCCGCATAGACGCTCGACGCGACGATGCCGGCTTCGGGTGCGCCGGATGCCTTGATATTGCGCGGCAGTTCCATTTCAGCCTCCCGAAGGCGCTCACCTTCGCTCGGAACCCTACTCCCCCCACCCTAGCGCATTCCCGGTCGACCTTCGAGCCCGTTACTTCAGCCGGCGGATTCCGCCTTCACGACCACGCGGTGGCTCTTGTCTTCCTTGGGCCGGTCGGGCGGCATCTGCTCGCCGGTCACGACGTAATAGACGGTTTCGGCGATGTTCGTGGCGTGGTCGCCGATGCGTTCGATGTTCTTGGCGCAAAACAGAAGATGCGTGCAGGCGGTGATGTTGCGCGGATCCTCCATCATGTAGGTCAGGAGTTCGCGAAACAGCGACGTGTACATGGCGTCGATCTGGTCGTCGCGGTCGCGCACGAAGCCGAGGCGCTCGACCGAACGCGACGCATAGGCGTCGAGCACGTCCTTGAGCTGGGTCAGCGCAAGTTCGGCCAGCGCCTGCAGGCCACGGAACAGGCTGAACGGATGGCGGGCGTTGCTGACGGCCACCACCCGCTTGGCGATGTTCTTGCCGAGATCGCCGACCCGTTCGAGATCGGAGGAAATGCGGATCGCGCCGATAATCTCGCGCAAATCGTCGGCGACCGGCTGGCGCTTGGCGATGACGATGATCGCCTTGTCGTCGATCTCGCGCTGGCCTTCATCGAGAAAGGCGTCGTCGTCGATCACCTTGCGGGCGAGGCCGGCATCGGCATTGACGAGCGCCGAAACGGCCTGGTCGACCATGCGCTCGGCACGACCGCCCATGCCGGCAATGCGGTTGGCGAGAAACTTCAGTTCCTCATCGAAAGAGCGCGACGTGTGCTGCGACTGCATGCTGTTTCCGTCTTCCTCCCGGCCGCGACTCCCTCGCGGCCGTTTCATCCTCCATAAGCTAGTCGGATGACGGAAAAAAGAAACCGGCAAGGCCGCATGCCTTCAATTCCGCCGGTTCACGCGATAGCTTGACCTTTTGCCGGCTGAACACATGCGGCCCAGGCGTTGCTCCTTGTGTGTTCGGACTTCGCAGGCGTCTCGGGACGACTTTTTTCAAACAGGCGGACCAGCCAGTGCAGGCCCTGCCATTCCGGACCATCTAGCGGATCGGCAAGCGGGTGCTTGCGCCGCAGCCTGTTGCTCTCCACCAGTTCGTCGATCAGAACGCTGAATTCGAACATTGGATTTCTCCTCTTTAGTCAAAGCTTGAGCGCAACCGGCGGATGGAGCCGCCGAGCGATTCCGCTCAAACAGAATGAATCGATTCAATCAAACGACATGATTGCCTTGAACCGATTCAAAATTTATATCAATCGCGGGGAAAGTCAAGCGAAATTGAACCGATCCAATCATGGTGCTATGGAGACCATTGAAGAGCATCTGCGCAGGAGGCGAATTGTCGAACAAAGCGATCAGGCTGGCCGATGTCGCCAAAGCAGCGGGGGTCTCGCAAGGGACGGCGTCGAACGTTTTCAGCCGGCCGCAAATCGTCCGCGAGGAGGTGCGCGAGCGCGTCCGCGCGGTGGCAAAGGAGATGGGCTACAACGGCCCCGACCCGAGAGGCCGGATGCTGCGCGCCGGCAAGGTCAACGCCATCGGCGTCGTTACTTCGGAGCCGCTCTCCTATTTCTTCAACGACCCTTACGCCCGCGTGCTGATGGAGGGCATCACCGAAGCCTGCGACGCCGGCGGCGCTGGCATTTCGCTGGTGTCGTCGCAGAACCGCGAGGAACTGGCCTGGAATATCAACAGCGCGCTGGTCGACGGCTTCGTGCTGTTTTGCCTGGAGGGCGACAGCCGGCTGATCGAACTGACGCGCGAGCGGACGCTGCCCTTCGTTGCGCTAGCGCTCGGCTTCGAGGATCAGTCCATCCCGGCCATCGGCGTCGACAATATCGCCGGCGCCAGGATGATGGCCCGCCATGTCGCGGAACTCGGCCATCGCCGCGTCGCCATCCTCTCGCTGCCTTTCGCCGACGACCGCTTTGGCCCCGCCTCCATGGATGACGTCCACGCGGCGATCTATGCCACCTCGAGCGACCGCATCGCCGGTTATTTCGAGGGCCTCGCGGAATTCGGCATCGACACCGCGAAGGTGCCTGTCTTCGAAACGCAGAATGACGGGCAAACTACCCGCGCCGGACTGGAGTATCTGTTCAGCCAGGCCGAACCGCCAACGGCGATCCTTGCGATGTCCGACCGCATCGCGCTCGACGCACTGGACTGGCTGCGCCAGCGCGGCATCAAGGTGCCGCTGGACGTTTCGGTGGCGGGCTTCGACGGCGTGCCGGAAGCCGCCCTTTCCAGCCCGCCGCTGACGACGGTGGCGCAGCCAATTGCCGAAATCGGCCGCCGCGCGGTGAAGGCGATCCTCGATGGCGCATCGCCGGGATATCGCGAGATGCTCGACCTTGAGCTTGTCGTGCGCGGCTCGACCGCAACGCCGAAAAACTAGGTTCCGCCAGTCATGCCGTCTGGAGGTCGAGCCCTTGGGCGCGCAGGCGCGTGACGTCCCGTACAGGCGGCGCGCCGAACAGGCGTCGGTATTCGCGGGTGAATTGCGACGGACTTTCATAGCCCACCTCGTAGCCCGCCGCCGCGGCGTCGAACGCGCCGCCAACCATCAGGCGGCGCGCTTCCTGCAGGCGGACCTGCTTCTGGTATTGCAGCGGGCTCATCGCCGTGACTTCCCGGAAATAGTGATGGAACGCCGACGGGCTCATGCGTGCTTCGTTCGCCACCACCTCGATGCTGAAAGGCTGGGCATAGTGCTCCTTGATCCAGGCGATCGCCCGCCCGATCTGATGGATCTTGCTGCCGGCGGTGGCGATGTGCCTGACCGCCCCGCTCTGCTCTCCAGCGAGCAGCCGGTAATAGATCTCGCGCAGCAGCAGCGGCGCCAGAAACGGAATGTGCTCCGGCTCGTCCAGCAGGCGTACAAGCCGGATCGCCGCGCCGGCCAGGTCGGATGACATGTCGCTGATGAACAGACCGCGCTCGACGCTTCCCTTGGCGATCGCCGAGGCGCCTTTCTCCGTCAGCACTGACGCCAGCATCGCGGCGTCGAGGTCGATGCGGACACAGAGATACGGCAGTTCCGGAGAAGCCTTGGTCACCTGCCCTGAAAGCGGCAGGTCAACAGACACGACAAGGTATTTCGCCGGATTGTAGCAATAGCGGAGATCGGCCAGAGCGACCTCCTTCTCTCCTTGGGCGATTATACAAACCGCCGGATGATGCAGTATCTGCAATGGCTCGGTCGGCTGGCTCTGCCTGATCAGGCCGAGGCCCGGAATCGCAGTCTCGTGCACACCATCACCCGGAGTGTGGCGCATCGTCACCTCGGCTAGCAATCCCATATTTTGCTCGGTCTTCAGCATGGAGCTTGCTTTTCACGAAATTCCGCCGTGCACAAGGGATAGATCGTCAGGCAAGACGCATTTCTGGAGGATCAGGCAATCTTTGCGGAGGATCGGTCTACTGCCTGATCCTCCAGAACACATAGTTTCCGTCGTGTCAGAAATTTCCAAACCACAGGAGACGGAAATGTCAGCCATCGAAAACAAGGTCGTTCTGGTCACCGGCGCCTCGAGTGGCATCGGCGAAGCGATCGCCGGTGAACTTGCAGGCGCCGGCGCCATCGTTTTTGCCGGAGCCCGCCGCACCGACCGCTTGGAACGACTGGCCGAAGAGATCGCCGCCAAGGGTGGAACGGTACGCGTATCGGCTCTCGACGTTACATCGCGGGAAGCGGTCGCGGCATTCGCCGACCGGGCGCGAAAGGAGTTCGGCCGCATCGACGCCATTGTCAACAATGCGGGCGTCATGCCGCTGTCGCCGCTCAATGCCCTCAAGGTCGACGAGTGGAACCAGATGATCGACGTGAACATTCGCGGCGTGCTGCATGGCATCGCGGCTGTGTTGCCGACAATGGAAGAACAGGGCGAAGGACACATCATCAACGTCGCATCGATTGGAGCGCACCACGTTTCTCCGACGGCTGCGGTTTATTGCGCAACCAAATACGCGGTTTGGGCAATTTCCGACGGGTTGCGTCAGGAAACCGAGCGGCTACGCGTCACCGTCATCTCGCCGGGAGTGGTCACATCCGAACTGGCCGAAACGATCTCCGACGACACGGCACGCGCGGCGATGCGCGATTTCCGCAAGACGGCAATCGAGCCGGACGCAATTGCGCGCGCCGTGCGTTTCGCCATGGAGCAGCCAAGCGATGTCGATGTCAGCGAAATGATCGTGCGTCCCGTCGCCAGCCCCCACTGAGTCAGCGCAAGGAGAGATGATGATGAGATACACAGAAACGCGCGGCCTCGCGGGCGCGATCGCCGCCGCGATGGTGATCTTCGGCCCGGTTGCGTCAGATCAGGGCCGTTCGCAAGCAACCGGGATATCCACGCCGAAACCGGAGAACAGCATGAAGAACCATCCTTATGTCGGCATGTGGGTGACTGCCGATGGTCATGTCCGCCAGGAACTGCTGGCGAACGGCCGTTACGATGAAGCGCGTGGCGCACGCAAAAGCGCCTACCAGGGGCGCTACCAGGTTACCGGCAGCCATATCGACTATTGGGACGACACCGGCTTCACCGCCGACGGAACATTCGTCGACGGCGTGCTCTATCACGGCGGCATGGTTTTCTATCGGGAACGATAGCCTGCATACCATCAGGCGCGGCGACGCTATCCCTGCCGCCGCGCTTCAAGTCTTCGCCACCGGCAGGTGGACCGTGAAGGTCGCCCCCTCGCCCACCTTCGATTTGATCGACAGACGCGCATTGTGGCGGGTGAGGATGTGCTTGACGATGGCGAGGCCGAGGCCGGTGCCCTTCTGGGCCCGGCTGGTATCGACATCCACGCGGTAGAAACGTTCGGTGATGCGGGGAATGTGCTCCTCGGCGATGCCGGGGCCGAAATCCCGGAACGACACTGCGACTTCGGGATCCGGCCCCGCGCGCGACGGCTCGATGGAAACCACCACCTTGCCGCCGGACTGGCCATATTTGCAGGCATTTTCCAGAAGGTTTTCGAAGACCTGGAAAAGCTCGTCGCGGCTGCCGGGAACTTCGACGGGACCTTCCGGCAATTCCCTTACGATGACGACGCCGGACTCGCTCGCCAGCGGGGTCAGCGTGCCGATGACGCTTTCGACGGTTTCGCGCACGTCGACCTTGCTGCCTGGTCCCAGATAAGGCTTCATCTCAAGCCGCGACAGCGACAGGAGGTCGTCGATCAGTCGCGCCATGCGGCCGGTCTGGTTCTGCATGATCTGCAGGAAATTCTCGCGCGCGCCGGCATCGTTTTTCGCCGGGCCGCGCAGCGTCTCGATGAAACCGGCGATCGAGGCAAGCGGCGTGCGCAATTCATGGCTGGCGTTGGCGATGAAATCGGCGCGCATGCGGTCGATGCGGCGGGCTTCGCTCTGATCTTTGAAGATGATCACGAACAGCCCGGTGTCGCTGCCGACCGGCGTCGCCTCGACGCGGAAGACGCGCTCCACCGGCACCCGCTCGGCATAGTCGATGGCGCCGGGGATGCCGGTCGCCAGCACGCGCTGGATAAGCTGCTGCATTTCCGGGGCACGGAATTTCATTTGCAGCGGCATGCCTTGCCCGACTCCGCCGAAGGACACCGCAGCAGCGGCATTGGCGTGCACCACCACGCCCCTTGCGTCGAAGACGAAGAGCGGGTCGGGCACCGCAGCGGCAAGGTCGGCGACCGGCAGCGTGTCGAGCACGGTTTGCCCATTGGCGGCCGCCTGATCGGCACGGCGCTGACCGACAGTGCGGCGCGGCGCCAGCGCGGCCACCGCGATGACCAAGGCCACCGCGAGCCAGACCGCCCAGGACGGCGGATCACCCGCCATACCGAGAGCCACGAGTGCTGCGACCGAAACGATCAGCGTCCAGCGGGCTTCGGAGAGCCGTTCGGCGACGACCGCCGTGGCGCGCCTTGGGTGGCCGTTTCTGGCTTCCTCGTCCATCAGCATTCCCGCCGCCAGCGGTCCGATTCCGACATTTTGCATCGCTCCACCAGGGCGATAACCCTATCTGCAACTTCCGGCTGGACCGGCTCAGAGCCACCCAATAGCATGCTGTTTCCCAAGGGAAAGGCATGTGGCGATGAAAAATGAAAAAGCGGCGGGCGGCGCGGCAGGTTCGTCAGCAGTCAAGATCCGGCTTGGCAAGAAGGAACGCGTGTTCGATATCGACAGTCCGGAGCTGCCGGACTGGATCGACAAGAAGGCGCTGTCTTCCGGCGGCTATCCCTACGACAAGAAGCTCGACAGGGACACCTATGACGAGACGCTGGAAAAGCTGCAGATCGAACTGGTCAAGCTGCAGGCATGGCAGCAGGCGACCGGCGAGCGCGTTCTGGCGATCTTCGAGGGACGGGACGCCGCGGGCAAGGGTGGCGCCATCGACGCGACGCGGGCTTACATGAACCCGCGTACTGCGCGTAACGTCGCCCTGCCGAAACCGACCGAGACCGAACGGGGCCAGTGGTATTTCCAGCGTTATGTCGACCACTTTCCCACAACGGCCGAGTTCGTCACCTTCGATCGTTCCTGGTACAACCGCGCTGGCGTCGAACCCGTAATGGGCTTCTGCACGCCGGAGCAGAATGCGCGCTTCCTCATGGAGGCTGAGCATTTCGAGCGCATGATCGTCAATGACAACATCCGCTTCTTCAAGTTCTGGCTCGATATCGGCCAGGAAATGCAGCTGAAGCGCTTCCACGACCGCCGCCACAGCCTGCTCAAGAACTGGAAGTTCTCGCCGATGGACGTCGCCGGCATGACCAAATGGGACGACTACACGCAACGCCGCGACGAGATGCTGGAGCATACGCACAGCGAGCATGCGCCGTGGATCGTCATCCGCGCCAACGACAAGCGCCGCGCCAGGATCGAACTGGTCCGCCGCATCCTGTCGAGCCTGCCCTACACCGGACGCGACGCCGCCGCGATCGGCAAGCCGGATCCGAAAATCATCGGCGAAGGGCTCGACTATGTGAAGGCCTCATAAGGAAACGGGACGGCTTCGCGCGAAGAGCAGTTCGCGGGAAGCCGTCCGAGAAGCTACTTCTTGGTCAGCCAGGGATAGCGGGCGGTGTCTTCGTCGCCGTAGTCGGGGTCGAGATAGATGAACAGGCGCTGGATCTTAAAATCACGGATTTCGAACACATCACACCAGCGACCGGCGTGAGTGACGCCGGCGCGCCACTCGCGTCCGTTCGTCGTTCGGCCTGAACTGGTGCCTTCCACCACGACCATGTCGCCCTGCTGGACATAGTTGAAATAGGCATAGTCGTGCCTGACCGCCGCGATGATCGCCGCTGTCGAGGCGAACACACTTTTGACCGCTTCCACGCCATCGACGACGCCATACTTCGGAAAGAAAAATTGAACATCATCAGCGAAAAGATCGAAAATATCGTCGCCTCGGTCGAGGCGCTTGAGATACTCCAGGGCCACCGACTTGCGTTGCTCGTCCGTCATCGCCTGCGTTGCTACTGCCATGGCAATTTCCTTAAGCTTGGCCTGTCGTCGGATGCAGGCATCCAACTTTAGCGAACTTTTGCGGGCCGGGTTTTCCTTGATTTCCAAGAGTTCGGCCGGCGCGTCGCCGCTCTGCGTGCCGCCGACATAAGTCGTATTTGCTCATTTTTCCCCCGCGAAACGGATGCTGAGACGCCATCGTCCAATGGCGACATGTTGACGTTATCGTATCCAACATTGCCCGTGCCGCACGGTCAGGAAGGAAGAGAAACTTGTGTGTGACGGAACATGGGAGCGGTGTTCTCAGGCCGCGGTCTCTTCAGAGTAGCCGCCGCCGTCTTGATCGCCGCAAGCGTTACCTGATGGATATGATCGAACCTGGAACCAAAGGATGCGCAGATCAGGAACCGGTCCCGCGTATCTCGTCGGACGGACGATGCGGGGTCTTTTCCCAGCGAAAAGGATCGCGGAAGAGCTGCCAGACCGCGCGCCACGCCGCGAGGGATATCATCAGCCAGTAAAACGGGGTGAACAGGGCCACATGGGCGAAACGCCGCCGCTCTTTGCGCGAAAGCGAAGTCCATCCCAACACGAGGAACGACAGGTAGCCCAGGCTGATGTTGGCTGTGTCGACGGCAAGCATCAGCGAATAGCCGGTCCCCGCATCCAGGAATACCAGGTCGGCGACCAGGAAAATGGCGCTTGCGATCAGCAGAGGATGCAGGAGAGCTGATATAAGCAAGCCGGCAAACAATATCTGGGCGACGGCAAAAGAACCACAACCGATCTCCCGCTTCAAGCGCAGGGGTGCGCGCATGTGAACCAGCCAGGTCTGGGTCCAGCCCTTGAACGGATGTTCGTCGTCGTTTATCATCGTTCGTGAATGTACTGGAAGCCACTGAGTCGAAAGCCGTTTTCCGTTCATTGTTGTTCGCTGACGGTTGCCTACTTCCGGGAGATTTGTTGCTATCCTGTTGATTCGGCCATTGGTTGCATCTGCGGTTAGGGAGACTAGGCCATGAAAAAGAAACTCACCGCCATCGTGCTCGGAGCGCTCCGTCCCAACGTGAGCGCCTATTATGTTGCGGATACGGAGCAGAAAGGCTTGCGGGTTCGTGTCGCTCCATCGGGCACCAGAACCTGGAATGTTGCTTACCGGATCAAAGGGGTGAAGGGCGTGAAAAGCACTTCCCTTGGCCCCTGCGATCCGGATGGCAAGAAAGGACTCGGCCTCGCTGACGCCCGCGAAAGGGCGGCTGCAATCATGAAAGCTGCGCGATTGGGCCGCAGCCTGATCGAGGAAGAAGAGGAGGCTCGGCGGACCAAGAGCGAGCGGCTGAAGGTCACGGAACTGATCGACCGCTACGCGAAACACATCAAGAATCCCAAGCGCAAAGGCGGCCCCCTCCGTAGCGCCGTCGACATCGAGCGGCGTCTGATGCGAGCGTTGGAGGCGAAACTCGACACCGCAGCGGACTCGTTGAGGCGCATTGACATTAGTTCCCTTCTTGATCCCGTTTGGGAGGAATACCCACGCGAGGCCGAAAAGCGCCGGCAGGTAATCGGGGCGATGTACCGCTGGGGGATTGCGAAGGGCTACGTGACGGCCGATCCGACGCATGGAACCGAATCCTACGGCGACGGCGAGCCAGGCCAACGGAGACTTGAGCCGGGAGAGACCAAGGCATTTTGGGAGTGGCTGGATGAAGGGGCTGAAAGTATGCCCCCTGACTGCATCGCCGTGCTTCGCCTGCAACTCTGCCTCGGCAATCGCGCCAGCGAAATCGGCGGCATGGACACATCCGAGCTTTGCTGGATGGGCGATACACTCTTCTGGAGGCTGCCCGCCGCCCGAGCCAAGAACAAAAAGGAACACTTCAAGCCTCTCGTGGGCCTAGCTCGCGAAATCGTCGACGAGGCCCTGAAGAGGCGCAAACACGGGCCGCTGTTTCGAACCGCCAATTCGGATCGCCCGATTACAGCTACTGACATTGGCGGCGCGCTTGGTAACCGTACGTTGCCGTGCGCGCATTTCACCTCTCACGACCTCCGGCGAACCGTAGTCAGCGGCATGGACGAGCTTGGAATTTCGCTCGACACCATAGCCGCCGTCATCAGCCACCAACGTGGCACGAAAAATACGCGAACGTTGATTAAGCACTACAGCCGCGCGAATTTGGATATGCGCGTCGAAACTGCGTTGTCGACCTGGGACGCGCGGTTGCGCGATATCATTGCGGGTCGCGCTGAGCAGCTCGGCGACAACGTCGTAAAGTTGCGCGCATGACGAGATCCGCAGGGATAGGACGGCCATCCGACAAGCCGGTTAAGCACCACCGGTTTCCCTGCGGTCCTCACGGTGCAGTCGCGAAGGTGCAGCGATGACAAGAGCCTTTTCACGTTCACAGCCTTCGATTTGGAGGCGGCAGCAAGACTGGCCTTTCGAGCCTTCAGGACACTATTTTTTGGCTCGCGCTGCCCAGATTCTGTGTCCTGATGCCAACGAAGGTCTTCAAGATAAGGCGGCAGCCCCAATGCGGCGGCAGCTTGCGGACGGAGAGCTTCGTGCGGTTGCCCTCCTGGGTAACGGCACGCTTGCACCGGTACGATCTGACGCGTGGGTTGTGGACGAGAATTTCTCCCAATGGTTTTCGGCGTGCCAGATCACGAATTTCGCGCTGTTTGGCTCCGGCATACACCCCCTGGCGGGTGTTACTTACCATTGGTTGTTCGTCGATCGCGCGGGACTAGATAGCATTGTGGGAAGTGCGAGGATCGCCCCCGGGATTGAGGCGTTCCCGGCTGATCGCGGCCTCAGGGGGCGACGGCCGGCGTACGACTGGCCAGCGTTTGATGCGGAAGCGACCAGCAAACTAGAAGAAGAAGGAGCCTTCAATCCGGCAGTAGACGCCAATTGGAACAAGGCGGCACTAGAACGTCACATGCAGGAATGGTGCGCCAAGAACTGGGGCAAGGAGCCAGGCGAATCCACTATCCGTGACAAACTCACTAAAGTTGAAGCGGATTTCGTCGCGGGCCGAAAAAGCCAATAAATCATTTCCGACCTTTCCGGCTTTTCCGTCCGACTTCAGCAGACGAACAGAGCAAGTTTCTCCCGCATTCACCGGCGTTCCGGTGCGTTCATCAAAGGAGAAACACATGACCAAGCTTGCAGTGAGCATACCCGAGGCGGTTCAGATGACCGGCATCGGACGTTCGTCCATCTACTTGCTCTTTCGCGAAGGCAAACTTGCCCGACGCAAGAGCGGCAAGCGCACCCTGATCCTTGTCGAGGATCTAGAGCGCTACGTCAAAAACCTTCCGGCGGCATCGTGAGGTGCCGTCATGAAGCTAAAAACTGAAACCGCCGCCCCGATTGCAGTCGGGAACGGCGGCGATATTTCCAAAGCTGTGACGGCTGGAGATTATCGCACCCTTACCCTCAGCGCAACGGAAATCGCCTCGTCGATCATCGCGGCGCGCTTCCGGCTCTCTCCCTGCATGGCTCGTCTCGTCTGCGAGCTGGCCCAGCTCGGCGGGAGGCTCGCATGAGAGTGGACACCCTCAACAATACCGCGGCAATCCCGCTTGTCTCTCATCGGAAGAGCGATGACGACTATCAGGCCGTCGTCGCCCAGATCAACGACCGCTGGCGTGTCATCGTCTGCAAGGACGGCATCCAGTGGATATTGCAGCGTAGGACGCGGGCAGAGAGCCCGGATGGAGCGCGATGGGAGGGCCGGAGCTACCTCCGGAGCCGAAACGCGTTGATCAGCGTCAGCCGTGACTCTGCGGGCGAAATTAACCCCAAAGCGGCGGCGATCCTCGAAGCCCTTCCGAGCATGATCGGGATCGGGGGTGCGATATGAGTCAGAAACTTCGCATCCTTGCCAAGATCGAGCCGGACGGCGGTGTCCACGAAGTCGTTGGGCGCGATGCCTGGGCCCTGCTCAATCTGCTTCGTTCCGGCGAGAACGGCTGCACGCCGATCGACACCCCAGGGCCGCGTTGGTCACACTACGTGTTCAAGCTCCGGCGCGCCGGTTTCATCATCGAGACCATCGACGAGTCCCATGGTGGGCCATTTGCCGGGTCGCATGCCCGGTATGTGCTTCGATCGACTGTGACGGTGCTCGAAGAGCGAGGAGTCGCAGCGTGAGCAAGCGCGAGTTCTCGAAAGTTTCCCCGGCCGTTTGGCGGTCGGGGAGATTCACCGGATTGGAGTGCAGCACCGCCCAGGTGCTGTATCTCTATTTCCTCACCTGTGAACACCAAAACAGCGCCGGCTGCTTCAGGCTGCCAGATGGCTACGCCTGTTCGGATCTAGGATGGGACGCTGCCAAGTACGCCGCGGCCCGAGACAAGCTTATTGCCGCCGAGCTTATCACTGTCGATCCGGGGACAGCCGAAATCTATGTGGATCGTTGGCTGAAGCACAATCCGCCGATGAACGAGAAGCATGCGCTCGGGACGCAACGCATCATTGAGAACATCGAGAGTGATGCGATCCGCGAGAAAGTCGAGGCCGATTTCCTGGAAGCCGATGAGGCACGCTCTTCAAAGGTGGTGGCCTTGCACTCATCAGCCCTTGCAAACACCCGCATAATGCGTGGCGGGAGGGGCTGATGGGCATACCCTATGCATACGGTATCGAGACCCTATCGATATATAGAGACAGAGACAGAGACCTGAGACAGAGACCGAGAGAGAGACAAGACAGAGACAAAAACAGAGAAAAAGACCTAAGAGGGTCAAAAGCGTTTTCGCCAAAAAAAGAGGGCTTTGGAGGGAAAGAGCCTCAATCCCGAACCGTTTGCGCACTTCATGGAAGCCTCCCATGAATGGCAACACGCTCCTCTCCGAAAATTCCATAGTTTGCTAGGCCATGCCAGGCATCGCCCTGCGCATATACTGGTCGAACAGTGGAACCGTAAAGGCGGTATCTCCATGCGCGGGGGAATAAATCATTCCCTTCAGTATCAGGCCATTTCTGACAGGTGCAACCGAAGTTGTTTTCACGTTGAGTTTCTCGGCAATATCACCTGATCGATGTGTGCCACCGCCCAATTCGGCCAGTGCCCGCATATATTTCCGCTCGGACGGAGTGCAGCGATCGAAACGCACCTTAAAGAAACTTTGATCAAGCTCCTTTATGGCCATCTGTGTAGCCGCCTCCACGATTTCGAGACTTATCACTTCGGTTGGTGCAGCATTCCAAGCCTCATAGGCCCACTGCTGTAGAAAATATGGATATCGCTCCGTCTGCGCCAAGATTGATTCAATGGCATCTTGCTCAAAAACGACGCCTTCGGATCGAGCAGGGTTCACTATGGCTGCAATAGCATCGGGACTTTCGAGCGCCCCTATTTGGGGGAATCGAAAAAGACGCTCGGTGTATGACTTCGAATTTCCAGCGAGGCCCAATATTTGGGGCAGGCCGGCTCCAATCAGAATGAGCGGTAGCGAAGCCTGATTAATTCGGTGGATCGCCATAATCAGTGAGCTGAATTCCTTCTCCGAAAGGTATTGAAGTTCGTCCATGAGGATCGCGACCGGCCGACCCGCGCTCTTTGCAGCATCGGCAACGACCTCCACTAGGGCGGGCAGGTCAACCTCTAAATCGCCACTGTCGGCGACGCCGACTTCGGGATCGACACTCAATCCCACCTCAATGTCGCTGACCTTGACGGAAAGCCCGCTAAGGAAGCTTTTCAGAACTCGTAGGCCTTTCCGCGCTTTCTCTTTGGCATTCTCGAGAAGGCTAAGTTCGTAAAGGATGCTTCTCAGTCCAGGCACCAACAGCGCGGGAAGAGTCTTTCCTTCGTGAGCTTCAATGAGGATCGTGGCGTACCTCTCTTGTTCAGCTATGCTGCGGATTTTATTAAGCAACACCGTCTTCCCAACGCCGCGCAACCCTACAAGAACTAGACTCTGCGCAGCTTTCCCGATGGCGATTCGGCGCAGGGCGACTGTCGCCTGCTCAATGAGCTCACTTCGTCCCGCAAGTTCTGGCGGCGGACTTCCTGCGCCAGGGGCGTAGGGATTTCTCACTGGATCCAATTTTGAAGCACCTTACCCGTTTATAGCTCGTTTGGGATATAAACGGGTAACTCTCTAATAAGTCAATGACCTGCCCTCCGGCGTGCGGATCGGTGCTAGAGAAACCAAATTGCGCATCCGCACATCGCCAATTATGCGGAACGCCACTATTGCTTAAGGGCTGTAGGATGATCCTGTGCAATCACAGGAGACGGCTCTCATGCGCCCGCCGCGATGATAGTCACCATCAGGTGAATTTTCTCGGATGAGGCGCGTGCCCAGAAGGGCACGCGGAGCGGCGCAATCCCTGCCGATCAAGATGTATGGATTTTGGTCTGCCTGTCGCAACCAGAGCTACCGTCGCCCGGACCCGCTGTGGCCGGTGCGATTGCGAAGAGTGCGATCAGAACTGCGATGACGATGCGCATATCGGAACTCCTGCTTATCAGCCCTGAGAACGGTAGCGCGCACCCAACTCCTTGACGAGGGCGGGCACTTCACAATTTTGAGAGGTCTTCTCGGGCCGCTCCGGGAAAGGGTTAGCAAACTTCTGGACGCAAGCGGACAATAGAATACGACGGCGCACACTACTGAACGTCACTTAAGTATCTGTTTTTATTAGCATTTCGTCCTTACATTGCTTCCGGTGATCTGCTAGAATCACCACAGTGATTTGGAGGCAGCAATGCGATTTGCCGAAGCAATGGACGACTTGATTCAGGTCCGCGTGGCGCGCGACGAAAAGCGCCATTTGATCGAGATTGCCCGCAAGCGTGGGTTGACGCTTTCGGAGTTTCTTCGCGAAACAGCGACCGATGCGGCTCGCAGGGTGGCGGCATAGCCATGGCTCTCGTAACCGCTCCTCCCATCACGCTCATGCAACTCTGGCGGCTCCATCGGAACGAGTGCCGCGCGATTGGTGGCATCGTCGCTGACGCCAGAGCAGGAACGTTGCCGGGTGTCGCACCTCTTCCGAGCGGTCACGGCTTCAAGGTGACGGATCGGTCTGCGGCGTTGGCTGCGATGAGCAGGGAGTTAGGGTGATGGAAACGCCTTCTGCCTTCAGGTGCAGGGGAGCCACTCGTGTTCCTTGAAGCAGTAGCCGTTCTCAGCGAGACGCGAGGTCAAATTGGCCTTATCTGCGCACGCCTTCTTAACGAGGTCTTCGCTGATCTTCTCGCCGTCGTGATTTTCGCCCGCTTCGCAAGCGTAGCTCGCATCGTAAAACTGCAAGATGACGGGCTGAGCGTCAAAAGCAAAGCTTGGCGTGGAAAAGACTATAGCAGTGCTGAACAGAAAGACCTTCACGTCACCCTCCATGGCGATTTCTTATCATATGGGGCGGGATAGTGCCAAATACAGTACGCTCGCCTGTAGATACGATACTTGGAGAGGCTACTTATGGCAGCCCGACCGAGCGCTTTGCCGACATGCTGGGCATTGCATCGGTCATTACCAACAGGGCGACACTTGGAAATGTTACGCCCGAGGATGTAGTATCCGCTCCTGGCCAGTTCAGCGCCTACGGGAAATCTCTGCCTGCCGGCGCAGAGGAATTTCGCGGACTTGCAGAGCAGGCGTGGGGCACGGCGCAGACCATTGGCCCGGTGACGCCCGCGACCTATTACTCGACACCTGCCGCTGCAAGGAACCTTCCAGGCGGGCTGGAACCCGTCGACCAGACCACGGGCCACGTCTACCACGTTGATCCCCAGAACCGCGCCTTCCGTACGGCAAAGGGCTTTGTGCAGCCCACCGCCGAACTGGTCGCGAATGTTGCCCAGCGCGCCTCACAGACCGCGAGAGCGGTTGCATCTGGGGCTATCAATGCGGTCGGAAACACGGTCGAGGCTGTTGGGAATGTTACCGCCCGAACGGGTCGCGGCCTTGCCGCCCTGGCACCAAACGGCCTTCTAGGGCCGAGAGCGCAGCCAAGCGTTAGCTTTGACAGGATTGGCCCGAACCGACCCAATCCGCCGCAGCAGGGCATTACCGATATCGCACAGAGCGCGGTCAACGATGTGCTCGGGCCCGATTACTCGATCGATGTCATATCGGGGACGGAAGGGAGCCTTCCTCAGTACGGCTCGACTCGTCACAAGACTGGCCTTGCCGCCGATATCCAGATCAAAGACCCCACGGGGCGCACGCTCAATGCGATCCGCGACAAGCAGGCAATGCTTGATGTCGCTCAGGCCATGGCGGCAAAGGGAGCGAAGGGAATTGGCATCGGTTCCAACTACATGGGCGCGACGGGCATCCATGTCGATCAGGTGACGCCGGGACCCGGGCAGGATTACGAGTGGGGCAATATCGGCAATGCCAACGCCGGCCTTCTGGCCGATGCCCGACAGTTCAAGGAAATGCCCGCGTCGTTCTACGACAAGACTATGCCCCAGGAAATGGCGGCTCCACGTGCCAATCCTGGCCCCCTGGAGAGCGAATACCAGAAGATGGCGTCAACTATGCAGGAGGCCGGCGTTCGCGGCCTTGGGGCTCCACAGACCTATTCAGCGCCGGTCGGCAAGGTGGCGCGTGCCGCACTAGGTCCGGTGTCTGCGGGTGCTACGCCGGGAACCGGAAAGCTCGGCGGCACCGCTAGAGCGGTGGCGAATCAACCAGCCGCTCGTTCCCCGGCATACACTTCGGCGTTGGCCGAAATGTCCGCCATGACACAAAATCCTGCTCGAGCTCGCTACGACGCTCTACCTGAATGGGGGAAGGCGGCAGTTGCGGCGAGCGACATAGGCGGACTAGTCGCCAACGCTGCCACGGTGGGCTACGTCGACAAGGCCGCCGCTGGGGCCCGCTCGTTGTTTAGCGGCAAGACATATGAGCAAGAACTCGCTGACCTGACTGGCCTCACCAGAGCCGCGGAACGCAGAGCCGGAATGGCAGGTTTGGCAGCTCGGTTGACCGGCGGACCGGAGCCCCAGCTTGGCCCCGCCCCTCGGTCCACGTTTGAGAACATGGTCGCGGGCATGGATAGCCCGGTCTACGGCCCTGGACAGATAGCGCCATCATCCGCTCCTCAAAAGTCCACACCATCACCGGTTCGCCTTGACAATCTGGCGTTTGCCGGTCCGAAGGGCACATTTAGCGTCCCGTCTAAACCATCCGCCCCGACGACTGCCGATCTTGCGGCGGCATATGGGCAACTGGCGACTATGGCCGATGTCGGGATTGCAAACCTGTCTGGCGCACCATTGGCAGCCCCTCAGAAGCCTTCACTTGAACAGGTCGCGGCGGTCGCCTTGCGGGGGACGCCTGCACCGGCCCTGTCGGCTCCTAAAACGGTCAAGACACAGACAATTGCTCCGCCCCAGAAACAAACCCTGGCAGTGCCACAGCAGGCCATAGCTGCCCCACTAACGACGATAGGAGCTTTTCCCACAGCACCAGCGCCTCCGAAGTCCAAGATACCGGAGAGGGTGGCCAAGGCTGCGCTTGGTGGCCTTCTCGGCGGAATACCTGGCGCGGCGCTTGGAGCTTTAAGCCCGGAAATCAGCAAGACGATGGGTGGACTGCTTGGCGGGCTGGGTGGCCTCTTCGGAAATGCTCCCAATCCCCAGCGATCGAACTTTGGCACTGGACTACAGGCGATGAGCGACATTCTAGGCGGGGGCGGTACCGCCGGGGCGACGGCTTATTCCCGATCCACTCCCGGCTATTCGGTCACCAACCTCGGTAACGGCTGGGTCGAGAAACAAAACCAATTCGGGGTGAAGTCCTACGAGCACACAGGCTTCAACCAGAGCCTTTTCGGCGGGGGCGGCATGTTTGGCGGTGGGTTCGGTTCAGGGCGCGATGCGTCGAAAGCAGAAGCAAATCGCGGTGACGGTGGTGTCTCTTCGGGTGGTCGCGGGCTCTGGTGATCTGAAAGCATCTAACTTCAACAAGGCAATCAAAATGCGGACAGAACAAGCAGCGCCCCAACCCCAACCGTTGAGCTGGCCAGAACTCTGGGACAAGCTCATCCTGTGCAACTCCAGGGTATCTGAAAGCGTCGACGAACCCGCAACATTCGTGGGCTTGCAACAGCTCCTGGCGTCCCTGATGGACTCGCAATGCGTCAACAGTGACGACCTCATCACCCTCATCATCTACAGCCACGCGGTCCATACGGCGGCCGAGAAGCTGCGAAAGGCTGCGAGGGGTTCGGAAGCCGACCGAATGTTCGAATTTGCTCAGTCATTCCTCGCCATGTCGCTCAGGAACATCGCTCATATCTCGATGTCAGATGCGCTCTCCGTTCAGGTAACAAAGATCAGCAGAGAAGCTAGGGCGATTGTCTCGGAAAGCAGCCTCAACCACGGGAAACCGAACTGATGAGTGCTGCAACACGGTCCTGCGGCGATTGCAGCAGAGGCTGCAAGTTGATGGGTATTCGCTCAATTCGAAAACCGCCCGGCAGATGGTGCCAACATTGCTCCTCGCAAACCTCGTGCGACATCTACGTTGAACGGCCACGGGAGTGCGCCGAGTTCGAATGCGCGTATCTGCAAAAGCCGGATGTGGTTGGGGAACATTGGCGGCCGGATAAATGCGGAATGGTAATCTCCATAGAGTCCGTTTTCGGCGCACGTCTCGGCCGAGTGACTGTGTTCGTAGACCATGACCGTGAGCAGGCGTGGACGGACGAGCCCCACTATTCGGACCTCAAGGAGTGGGTGCGAGACAACAGCCTGCTAGGCCGCGATATGATGGTCGTGGGGGGCGACCAGCACCGCGTTGCTCGTGACATGCCAATCGACATGAAGCCGGAACAGGAGACCTGATCGCCATGGCAGTGATTCCGCTGAAAGGAGCCAAAGCAGGCAGGGAAATCGCCAAACCCCACGAGGTCACGCCACAAGAGGTGAAAGCTCTCGCCAGCTATGAGCGAAAAAAATCCGCCCGCCCGCCACTTCCGCGGATAAAAATTGCCATGGGGAAGAAGGATGATGGCACGTCCGAAGCATGCTTGACGGTCGACCACGCAGATGCGCTAACCGGGTACAAATTGCTTCAGGAGGCGACAGGCTGTGAAAGCCGCGCGTTCTTTGAAGGCACGCTCGATGCCGCCGGCGCAATCTCACGGACCATCAATGCGATTGACGAATCCAAGATGAACTATGCCCTCGCATTCGTTGCGGGCCTTCACCCTCAGGACCAGGTCGAGACAACGCTTGGCGTGCAGATGGCAGCAATACATTTCGCGACCGTAAAGGCGGCGGAGAACTTCGCAGGGGCCAGAACTGTGGAGGTCCTGGACATGCAGGAACGGGCGCTCAACCGCCTGGCCCGAACGTTCGCTGCTCAAGTGGAGGCCCTGAAGCGTTATCGAAGCAAGGGAGAGCAGAGGGTCATCGTCGAGCGCGTGACCGTTCATGAAGGCGGCCAAGCCATCGTCGGCAATGTCGCCAGCGGGGGGGCGGGGGAAGAGGCAAAAAATGTGCGTTAAACCCATGCATTCCGCACCGCGTTGCTCGGCCAAGAGCAAGCGGAGCGGCATTCAGTGCAAAGCTCCGGCGGTCAGGGGAAAGCGGGTCTGCCGAATGCATGGAGCTCGATCAGGAGCCCCCACCGGCGAGAAGCACGGGCGGTACGTCCATGGACTGCGGACGAAAGAGGCGGTCGCAGCAAAGCGGGAAGTCAGGGAGTTGTTGCGTTCGGTGAGAGACTTGCTGGCGCAAACTCCCCACTGAAAACAGACGGCGAACAGTGGCGCTTTTTGCCGTTCAGGCCGGCTAACCGAAGGAGCAAGAGCATGACACGCATGAAACGCATTCGTCTCACGGTCGCGATGACGGTGGCGCGCTGGCTAGGCGTCCCGGTGGACGTTCACGGCACTTTTTTCATGGAGGGGAAGAACAGCTTAAGCACGTCTGGTCGCGATAACTCTCCGAAGTAGCGAACATGTCCGTCATTCATGTTTCGGGCAACGAGTATATCGGTCTTGGCATTTAGAGGGGCGGTCAACGCCTTCACGAGGGCATCTAATCCCGATGCAGATTGGACAAGCCAGAACGATGTAGGTTCCGCCCATGAGGCGTTCTGACTGCCTCGCATGGCAGCCATCGCTTTGACCATCCCACCATACCGGTCATTGTAAGTGCTGTCCGATGCGATACGGAACGTCACCCAATAGTCAGCCATGGTTTCCTCCCAGGTTTAGCGGGAGGGAACTTAGACGGCTTCAGGTGAAATCGCCGTGACTCAGGCGAAGAGGAAATAGACCGTGGCGGTGCCCGCGATAACGGCAATCAGCCATATCGCAATCGTCCACCGGCCTGATTTCGGCCCGCTGTATTTCTCGTAGCCCGTCATGCGTTCCCCTCCTATTGGGAACAAGCAGTCCTCACTCTCGGTGGTCGACAGCTTGAGGTTTGCGCGGTTCGTCGCCATCAACACCACTCTGACGCCGCGCGAGAGAAGTTCCACTACGTCTTTGTGAATAGTGTAACTGCCCAAAGGCAGATATGTTGAACTGTCGTCCGGTTCTTTACGACAAACGGACGCTTGGAAGTCAACTCAGGTGCTTTCGTCCTACTGGGAGATAACACCTATGCGTATCAATGGCAGCGCCAGTCCAGAGCAGCTGGCCATCCTTCACCAAATATTCAACGAGCGCTGCCGTGCAGCGGGTATCGGACCGGGCCAGCCGGATCATGAAACTTTGGCCCTCCGAATTATGAGCCTGTTTGAGAGTGGCGTTCAGACTGCCGAAGAATTGAAAGATGCGCTGGACGCACGGCACGCAGCGTAGAACTTTCGCTAGCCGGCGCTTTTTTTACTCCGCCGACAGCGCCCGTAGTTCAACTGGACAGAGCAGCAAGTAATCTCAGGCAATGCAGGTTCGAATCCTGCCGGGCGCACCGATCCATTCGTTGGTGCTTACGATCAACCATCGCTGCATCCGGACGGCACGGCTCGGCCGATGCCCCAAGACAGGCGCCCCTGTATGATGGTCAACGTCTGTCGGCCGTTCGAAAAGGTCGTTCCCTCTGGCCCCATTGACGGCAGATCGATTGCGGCCGCGTCGTTGACGGATACCGAAGCGTATTCACCGAGGAGACGCACCGCCAGGCGCGTTCCGTCTTCGCATGTGTAATTGCTGACAGGATAGGGGTCGCCCACACCTGTAGAGGCGGCGTACGCGGGATGCTCGAAGTTTGCGAACATCAGGACACTCGCTGCCGCGATCGATAATTTTCTCAACATAATGGTTCTCCGAGCTTACCCGCCAGCGTAGATGGAACGGACTCGGCGTTGGGATCAAGTTGTCTCGGCGGGGTGCGAGTCGAAAACGCGAGGGTGGGCGCGGCGGCTGACAACCTGCGCAGCATTTTGGGGGGTGCTAGGACCGGTCGTTCAGCCGCCGCGCCCGCGTTCATTTAGGGCAGATCGAAGGGCAACTATAGTTAAATATTGGCAAGATGAGCGCCGAAACCCCGCCCTGCATGCTGATAGTGTCGCCTTCCGACAGTCTCGTTGCCACAGCGGCCCCTCCCGACGCCGATCAAAGCATTCGGCAGTCTGGCACTAGTAGCAGCGCGTCACATATGAGCCGTAGAGCGGGCTTGTGTAGCACCGCGTCATCGGCGGCGGCGCGAGCGGTGCGGGAGCTGCCATTAATTGCCCGCTGAGTTGCAACGCCGCAGCCTGTTGCTGAGGCGTCCATTTCGGTGTGACGAGATCAGCAGAAGTGCAGCCGGTGACAAGCAGTGCCGCAAAAAGCGCGAGTTTTTTCATTTCACGGTGATCCCCCATCCCATAGGGATTGCTACCATATGGCGAGTGAAGAGGCAGCTCATCCGTTGGGGGGATTGGCGATACTGGCCGCGCCATCCTTCGAGGCTTCATTCGAGGGGCAGGCAGAAGTGATGATTCATTGGGCTACTACAAGGCCGCCAAAAAATAGACAGTAGGCACTTTCGCCAAGTGAATTTGCGCGCCGGAGCGGCCCATCTGAACTTCTGGTAGCCCGCGGGCTATTTGAACATATGGGCCGTTATGTTACGCTAACGTGGCATTATACTGACGGATGATGGCTTTTACTTTGGGGAGGTGGCAATGCGCATTTTCTCTCAATTCGCACTACGTGCTGCACAAACTCTCGCATTCCTACTGCTGCTGGTCACGCTTGCACCCCCAGTCAGCTCACAGACCACCGCGCCCAACGACACGATCCAAATCATTGCTCAGATGCAGAAGGTGATCAGTCAAACATACAAACTGGAAAGTGCCGGCGAAGGGATCATGCATCTAGAAACTCTTGCGCTGCTCGCAGCCTACGGTGGCTGGACACGTTACGAGGGCGAAGCCGCCACGGGAGGCATACAGCCGAACGAAAACTACAACATCGTCAAGTTCATCGGGCGAATAAAGCCGGACCTGGCCAACGCGAAGAAAGCAATAGAGCGAAACAAAAGCGCGACCGAGGAAGAACTGAAACGATTCTCGGATATCCTCGCCAACGTCGAGAAATCATCCACGGTAGCAATTGAAGTGCATGACCTGCTTGAAGAGGGCAAGATCGACGAAGCCAACGCACTCTATCGCGACAAATCGATCCCTTTGATACAGTCGATAAATGCGGATTCATATACATTGATTTCAGGCTTGGAGAAGAAGATTGACAAAGCTGCGCTTCATGCCCGTCTCGCCAAGTAGGACGATGGTCACGCGTCGGCAGTGTGGTGCGGGGGTTTTCGCCACTGACGGCAGCGGTATTCACTGGCTTCGACGGGATTGGGCGGATACAGAGTGCGTGGCGGTCGCTAGCCGAAGTACAGGCCAACGAGCATCAAGCCTCCATGAGCGAAAAGGTGGGAACCAATAACCCGCACCCATGTGTTGCGGGACGGTGCGGCACCCCATTGCGTTGCTCCGCCTCGGAGGCTGATAAGCAGGAGCCGCCCGGGCAGGGGAAAGTAAATGGTGTCAGCCAGCATGAATATCGTCGAAATCTTTGTCGCCAATCTTCGCGCCGTTCGCCGCGCAAGAGGGGTCTCTCAGGTCGATCTGGCCAATTCGGCTGGTTTGAGCATGAGATATGTCGGACTGCTTGAACGCGGCGAAAAGTCGCCAACGCTTACGACCGTAGCGGCGATTGCCGACGCCTTGTCCGTTGAGCCTGCTGAATTGATCTCGGGGCCCATCCCCCTTGATCGAGTGGTCAAGCTGGCGTCCGGCTGAGTGCGGCGTCTTGGGCGAAGGGCCGTCAATCGTCTCGGCTGGGGATTGGTTTTCCTTGTCTACCCTTCGGCGACTTCATGAACGCGTCAGCCTTGCCCTTGGCAACGAGTTCGATGAAGGAGCTATTTTCCCGTAGAGTGTATCGCAGGCCTGACCCTGCCAGTTCCACGGTCACCGTGCCATCGCCCGCCGCGTCGAGTAGGCGCACCACTCCCCGCAGCGCCACCTCATCCCCGATGTCGAACCGTCTTTTCCCTGCCATGGATAAAACCCCAAGCTTCTCCCGCTCCGTGAATCATGGGGCGAGGTTCGACGTTGGCAAGAGTGTTCTTTGCCACAGAAAGGCATGCTGGAAGCGCGTCAGCCGTCTCCCGCTGTCCCTACAGCCGCCCGATGCGGAAACGCTTCCAGCCGGCTTCTCTGAGTCATCCCGTGAGTGAATCCTCGCTGATTTTTGTCCGTTAACAGCAATAGCGAGGAAAAGAGGCATAAAGGTAAAGTTTTATCGATTTTGATCGTTGGAACCGCTTCCATGAACTCGCGGGGGGTAACCGTGAAACATGGAAGGACTAGCAAATGCATGGCACACTTCCCCCTGTTCGCCGAGCAAGGATCGTTCGGCGCGATAACACATGGACCTTCAACGAAAGCGAGATACTGAAAGAACATTGGCCAGATGTTTCGTTGCTGAGGAAACGTCTGCCTCATCGTTCGGAAAAAGCAATTCACTGGATGGCAAAACGGTGTGGTCTCATCTCTCCAAAAGAGCAGCACATATGGACCGCGGCCGAACATTCGAAACTGCGGCGCTTTGCTGGCGAGGGCATGACCCGGAAAGCTATTGCCGCCGAACTCGGGGTCACGCCAGAACAGGTCGCCAGTCGGCTTCTGTACACAAGGATCAATATAGCGAAGCAGCCGCCGAAGTTGCTTGGTGATCCTTTGGTCGATGCGATTCGGCGGCGGGCATTCGATATGAGGATGACTATGGCGGAACTGGATCGATCTCTTGGTCGCAGGAAAACCTTTCAGAGTTGCTTTGCCGGAAAGCGAGTAAGCCCCGCGCACATCATGCATGCAGTCAGCGCGCTTGGTGGAAAGATGGTCATCGAATGGGAAGCGGAATGAGAATTGAAAGCAGCCTTGTCTCGGATGCGACCGAACATCAAATCGGTATGCTTGACGTTGATGGAGGCGCAGATTTTGGACCCGAACCGACCGTCCTTTCATTTGTCTGGGCCGCAATGGCGAAAAAACGTCGGCGTCCCGGCCTCTGATGGTGCGCCCCCTCCACCTCGGAGAGGGCGCTTATATCACGAGGGCTTTGCCGATCATTTCAATGGCGGCTGTGCATAATGCACACCGGCACCCGATCATTAGTGGCGTTCAGTTCCTCGGGCCCCCCTCCCTTTTGATCAGCCAGGGCGCATCAACCGGCAAGCGGCTGAGAACCCGTTATTTCGCAAAGGCAATATTCACGATCTGCGCCTCTGTGAGATTGAGCTGCTCGCTCGCCAGCTTAAAGTCATCGTCAGCCTCGCTCAGGAACCGAAGGTCCTCTTTGAGGCAACTCTTCGGTTCATATTGCTTGAGCTTCACCAGAACGATCGGGGCAACAGTCGGCTGGAAGAACATCAGACTTTCGCTCTGGGTCTGAATAGCACCCCGCATGGTGCCGTCCGCCTCCCTCATCTTTGTGAGAGTGGCCAGGCGAACGGATCCCTCGTAGACCGTCAGAAGGTGGATAAGTCCTGTGTACGAGCTCATGTAGACCGTGCCCTCATGGGCACGCGCACCATATTCGCGCTCGCTATCTATCTGATAATAGTCCGCAAACCTAAAATGGTCTGAAGTGTCGTCCCACTGGATACGATAGATCGATTTGTAGATCGAGCCAGGTCGCGTGAAACTGCGCCGATACGCGCTGAAGAAACCTTCATAGTTTCGGTGCGTATGGCGAAGATAACCGCCGAAAACATCGTCGGCGACATCCACGTCGCCGAGAGTGTTTTCAAGCTGTGGTTCGACATCGAGAGCGTTGCTTACATCTACAAGAGTTTGGTCACGTATCGGCTCGCCAGAGAGTAGGTTGCGAATCGTTTTCTCGTCATATCCAGTTTTTTCGGCCAGATAAACTCGAGTCCATCCTTTATTCCTAAGGGCTCGTTGAAGGCTTTTTGCACGCTCAATTCTGAACTCTAGGTCCGACCCGCGAGACATAACCTCCCTCCGTTAATTCGGAAGTAAAATTGCTGGTATTTCCCGGTTTGGCAAGCACGCTTCCGGGTACTTCCGAAAGCTCCTCAAAGAAGTGGTCACACGGAGCTTTGCCTGCTTCTCGCTTCCGCTTGAGGGCCTATTCGGAATGGTTAATGGCGATTAACTTTTGATCATCCCGCTACCAACGGGGCCAACGAGACCAAGGTCTCACAACCAAAACGTGGAGGAATGATCATGAACCGCAAGGCCCTTTTCATCGCTGCTGCGATGCTTTCTACCGCCTCGGCAACCGAGGCTTTTGCAGACTGCTCCTCGGGCTTTATTGCTAATGTTCTGTGCGAGACGGGCGTCATCAATCAGGAGACGGCTAACGGCCTGGATGGCATCCATGCTGGCATGGGCCGGCCCATTGAGACGCAGATCCTGCCGGGGGTCGCCGATGCATTTTATCCGGGGTCCGGGAATGCTCTCAGGGCGTGGGACCAGATGAACCGCGGTGGCGGCTTCGGTGGCGGTATCCCGACCCCGAACGGCGGCGGCCACCGCCAGGCGCAGTTCGGCAATTTCTGCTTCACCGCGCTCGGTCGTGCTGGCCCCGGCCACGCTCAGCCGGTTGGCTCGTTCTGCACCGACAATTACGGATATCCCGGGACGATCGGGATGTAATCTTGATGGAAAGAAGGTGCCCTCATGGCCCCTTCACCGATTGGATATCTGCCCCTTCTAGGCCAGGCTGCACCCTTGGCCCCAGGAGGGGCAGATCTCGTGTTTTTTCCGGGGTCTTCCGCCCATGTCCAAGCTGCAAGCTAAAAGACGGAAGGCGAGGACTCCACGCCTCGTTGGTAGCCCCGGAACCCCTGCTTCTCAGTCGTCGTTCGAGGCGTTCAGTTCCTCGGGCGGCTTTCCGCTTTCATAGTCGCGCGTCTTGAGTCGAACTCCAGCGCCGCCACCGTTTCGATTGATAAACTCAATCCCTGCGACGTTCAGTGCAGCCTCCAGAGCGCGGATTGTTGCCCCATGCCCGGAGAGTTCCCCGACCATTGCCTCCAATCGTTTGATGGTCGGTACGGAAACGCCAGACTTTTCGGCAAGGTCAGCCTGAGACCATCTCAACAGTGCCCGGCCGCCTCTCAGATGTTCTGCGTCCATAAAATTTGATCCTTTTTTGATAATTTGATCCGATAAGGATTGATTTACGATCCCATATAGATTAAATAATCCCTAACGGATCAAAACGCAAGGGAAGGGCAATCATGTTCGACAGGTCTGAAATCATGAAAGCCGCTTGGGCTCTTTGGAGTGCCCACTACGACGCCCATCCAAACCTGGCTCGGGAGTTCGAAATCGAAGAGTTTGGCTTCTATCTGTCAGTCGCCTGGCGAAACGCACGTGATGCAGCAATGACTGGGACGGCAAAACGCAGGGCCTCGATCAGCCGCGAAATCGATCAGCGGGTCGATATCGAACGGCGGCGGCGCGAGCTAGACGCCGAACTCGCATCCATTGCCGGCTAAAAAAACAGAGCGCTAACACCAACGGGAGAATGAAAATGCCGAACACTGCTGTTCGGGCGGCCGCCGAAGGTTTGCCCGCCAAAAAACCGCTGACCTATATGGATCTAGAAAGCGCCATGCACGATGCCGTCAACATGGCGGAAGTTGCGTGCGAAATAATCGAACGCACACAGTGCGCGGGCAACAGGACGACTAACGGCTACCGCCTTGCCGATAGCGAAATGCATATGCTCACATTCGTGATTTATCACACACTCGAACTCGCGAACGCCCTCAAGGCGAAGTTTAACGCGATCCATGAAAGCAACGGCGGCGAGCCGGAAGGCGGTGCAGCATGAGCGCCGCCACCAAAAGCGTCAGCGCCGCCGACGTTGATAGAGCATACCACCTGAGTGCGCTCCTGGGCGTGTGCGAATATGCCTGCCGAATGCTGGAGCACGTAGGTGACAACTACCGCCAGGGGCTCCAAAGCAATATCGCCTCCACACTCGAACTCGCCGGGAAGATGGCGGGTGAGGGCATCGAAATCCTCGAAACGATGGAACAAGCACAGAAGAAGGGACCGGGGGCATGACACGCCTGAATGTCATCGAGCCGGCGATTTGTCCGGATACCGTTGTTACAGGCGCGTTGGAGTTGGATAAAGTTGGCGGCAACGTTCGGCTGGTACTCTATTCGTCACAGCGTTCGCTGCATGACGGCAGTCTGGAACATCTCGTCTGCTCGAAGCTCTTTGGCAGCCGGCGCGACCTCTTGAAGATTGCTCTCGGCATTGTCCGCGAACTGACAGACAACGCGCCCGCCGAAACTATATCGGCAACGCTGGATTGTCTGGAGGAGGGTTCCCGGCACTGAGCGATGTCGCCGAGTTGCGACATGCGGCCCGCCAAGGCTAACCTTGGCGGGTTTTCGCGTTCGACTCGTCCTTCGGCCCTCTATTTGCACCAAACTCCGGGAACGTGCGGCCATGAAACAGCATGGCCTTCACTCACCAGAACCATTCCAACGTCACGGCCGTCCATAAGACTGATCTGGACCAGCTCACGGCTACCATCGTTTTCACCGAGCCATTCGATTGCGTAGCCGGCAGACATCAGTTCCAGCATGCGGTACGTCGCAATCTTGGCGAACTGTGGTTCCTGATCGCACTCTGCATGGGCTGGGTACTCCGGCGTGTCGATGCCCTTGAGCCGCCATTTGACGCCGCGCTCCCATCCGGTGTCGCCGTCTACGAGACAGGTCACCTTGCGCTCGGCGCGATTGCCGCCTTTGCAAGTTCGATGGCACTTACTGCTGTCGGCAAGGTCGATAATACCAAAAGGCAAAGAACCGACACCCCACGCATACCTAGCCTTGTCCCCGCATCTTCAGAACTTCGCAGAACTCTCGCACCATGTCAGCTGAGACATTTTCTGGGAAGCAGAGCGGAGCGTAACCGCCGGCACGGCTCCATGCGCTCCGCTTGCCACAACGGTTGCCCCGCGCGTCGCGATTATAGGGAAGATTGAAGGTGTCTGGTTGCCATTCCTTGACGAGAACTAGCGCGATTAAGGCCGTCGATTTTCAGGAACAAACACTTTGTAAACGCATTTCAGTGATTATATCAGCATAGAGGCTCATCCCGTTGGGTGGCTTGCAAACCGCGATTAATCGTGTCATCTACTGCTTACTCCGGCGCGTCCCGCTAGCTTTATGAGGATGCGTCGGCATAAAAGGGCTCCTGCGGGAGCCCTTGCTATTTGTGGGCGGGCAGATGGATCGAGTGGCAGTTTTTGTAGATGCGGGATACCTTTTTGCTCAGGGCAGCGTAGCACTAACGGGAAGTCAAAAACCCCGCGCCAGCACAGTCCTCGATCCAGCGTCCGTAATCGCCGCTCTCAAGGAAGTCGCCGCTGAGAAAGCCTCGCACGCTCGCTTGCTGCGAATATACTGGTACGATGGAGCTGTCGGCGGAAGCCGTCCGACAGCTGACCAAGCTTTGCTTGCGCATCTTGATGACGTGAAGTTGCGACTTGGATTTATCAACAACTCAGGGCAGCAGAAGGGCGTAGACTCTTTAATAGTCACGGACTTGATCGAGCTTGCCCGCCAAAAATCGATTTGTGATGCCGTTCTGTTATCTGGCGATGAGGATGTGCGAGTGGGGGTGCAAATCGCTCAGAATTATGGCGTCAGGGTTCATCTACTGGGAATTCAACCTAGTAGAGGTTCGCAGTCCCATCAGCTTTTGCAGGAGGCGGATACAACGGTAGAGTGGAGCGCTGCCACCATCGGCACTTTTTTAGCCATGCGTGCTATGGCCGACGAGAGCAAGCATCATCAGTCGAAAGTGGCTATCGCAGCGAATAAGCCTGCGCCGGCCGCCACGGGGGAGACGGGAACGTCCGCTCTTGAACAGGCTGTTTCCGATTTTGTGCAAGCTTTAGAAGAAACCGATCTAGACGGGATCGTTGCATATTGGGAAACCGACAGGGGAGTCCCGTCCGACTTTGACCGAAAGCTGCTGCCATGCGGAAGAGAAGCGCTCGGCAGAGACCTTGAGCGTGAAGAAATCCGACAAGTTCGCAGTCGCTTTCAAATGGAGGTGAAAGCGAGGCTCGCAGCCAGGTAGCCGTTCGACTTGCCAACTCACGGTGAATGCTTGCCTTTGGGATAGTGTCCCACGCATCGTTGACGCAGCTGTCCTCAGCTTTGAGAAGCTTTTCCAAATCGGCTAGACGATAGATAGCGCAAGGGAGACCCTGCCCAACAGGGCTCTACGGGTTGCTTGCTGCGGCTGACCAACCAACTTACATTTTTCATGCACTCGACGTTTGCAAACCCAAGGATCGAATTGCTGCGCCGAGATGCCTACGTTTCGGTCATTGGGAGGACGCCCGATGCATCACGTCCCCAAACATCGCTGGATCGAAGATTTGGCGCTGAGTTTGTATCCCCGGTCCCAGCCATCAACAACCTACACTCTTCGCAGCTTCTGGGAGAAACACTGCGAATGGGAACGAAGGGCCCGTGTCCATTTTCTTGAGCGTGACGCGAGCGACAGAAGGGTTCGCGCCCTGGTATGGTGGTACGTCGTCGAATATATCCTGCGTGACTACTCAAACTACAACACGTCGCAACATCCGTTCCAATTTCCCTCAGATTTTGTCGCAGTCCTTTGCGAGATTGCGGGCTATCTCGCAACTGGCAAGATTCCAGAGATGGTTTCTGCCGTCGCGGGGCGCGGCACGCCCGCAGGCGGACCTCGTGAGCGCGAGCAGATCGAACTCGCACAAGTCTATGCACGCTGCGTACGGGAAGGTGAAATTGTTGACAAATCCCCGATCAAGACCATCGCGGAGACGTACGGCGTCCACAGGCGAACGGCGCGTCGATGGGCAAATGAGACCGAATCCCGCCCCGAGGTCTACTATCCCGGCGGCCCCAAGCGGGTGATTAAGATGATGCGCGCGGCCGCTTCCGAATATGCGCGAACAGGAAGATCCAGCGAGGCAATAAGAGCCCGAGGAAGACCGGCCATTAAATGAGTGGTTTCGGTGCCGGTGGCCTTGAACGAATCCTTCGTCATAATCCGCTTCACGAGCAGGAGCGTCAAATCCTGTTTCAGTTAAGGGAGCAGAGCTATGAGCAAGTATGCATTTAGCGTGAATGAGCTGGTGTGCGAAATCGGCATCGGCAAAACGAAAATCTACCAGGAAATGCGCAAAGGAAGGATTCGTGCTCGAAAAAGTGGCCGCAGAACAATCGTTCTGGCGAGCGAAGTCGAGAGGTACCTGCGGTCACTCCCCCTTCAGTTCGACCCTGCTTGCGCGCCTGCGCAGAGGACAATTCAAAGGGAATGAAGGATCGCACTCGTGAGCGTTCAAACATGCTGTTCGAGGGCAAATTGTTGCTATCGTGTTGGTACAGATGCGAAAATGAAGCAACATTGTCTTGAATTTATCATTGTTTTCATAGCGTTAGCGCTTTGAAGCATAATTTGGGTCCAGCCCTTGAACCAGCGCGTGCGCTGCGGCAGCCATACCCCCAGTTGTTCCGGGCCATCCTCATAGGTCGGCGAGGCGATTGTTTCGGTACGATAGCCGAAACGCGCCAGACGCAGGCCGAGGTCCGCATCCTCGGTAAGATTGTACGGATCCCAGCCGCCGACTTCCTGCAAAATGGATCGCCGGAAGTGGTTCGAGGTGCCGCCAAGCGGCAGCAACAGGCGACGGCTGGAAAGCCATGGCAACATGCCCCTGAACAGGGCCGCATATTCGAATGCGAACATATGGGCGATGATGCCGTTTTTGGCGTTCGCCACCTCCAACGGCGCCTGGACGCACGCCAGCTTGCCGTCGCTTGCCTCGAAGCGTTGCCAGGCTTCGATCAGTTGCAATGGGTGCGGCCGGTCCTCGGCATCATAAAGCACGACAAAATCGCTGCTGACGGCAGGCAGCGCATAGGCAAGCGCTTTCGGCTTCGTGCGTGGCCCCACGACCGGAACCTCGATGACCTCGACCGCCGGGCGAAGCGGCTGCGCGCGGATGGCAGCCAGCGTCTCGTGATCGTCCGCCTCGCATACGAGCTTGATCTCGAGCTTGCTGAGCGGCCAGACGATATTGCCGAGCGCGATGAGCAGTTCCGGCACGATTTCGGCTTCCTTGTGGAGCGCGACGAGCACTGAATAGACGGGCATGGTTTTCGCCGCGACCGGGCCGGCCGCGAACCGGGCCGAGGCCGAGGCGGCGGACGCCGCGGCAAACCGCAAATAGATGCCGGCCAGGAAGAAAAATGAAGAAATAAAGTGAAATCCAACAAAGCTTTCGGCTGGATAGGCCCCAACCATCACGATCAGCCCCGCGACGAGACAGCCCAGCACGAAAGCCTGCCAGCCATTGAGCACGAGGCGCGCCGAACGGTCAGGTCGGTTGTCGAAAAGATCGTTCACCGCGCGTTGGCCCAGAACCGGACGCGCCCTTTCGAACAAACCCCTACGCAACGCCGAAGGCGCTGTAATTTTCAAACTTTGGCGCAGTGCGGGCGACCGCAGCAACCGGCGCTTCAGGGCGGGAATATCGATGCCGTCGGTCGCGGCAATGACATCGATGCCGGCCTTTTTGCGCAATGCGACGGGGGCTGCCCCCGGCCTGCGGCCAAGCAGCGCGACGATGTCGGCTTCCTGGACCACAAGCTTGTCCGGATCGACGCAATCGAGGTAATCGACCCCGAGTTCGTCGGCCAACGCTCGATAGAGTGCGGCTTCGGGAACAATGCCGGATGCATGCAGTTCCCGCAGGAGCGACACACCGTTGACGTGCGCCCGCATGGCAACATGGGTGCGCATCAGCTGCGAGAACCCCAGGCGGTCGAGAACGGGCCTCCACGTATCGAGTTCGGGGTAGCGCAACACCGCTTCAAGGCCAGTGTCGCCGGCTGAACTCGTGAAAGCTGGCGGTTCGAAAAACCGAAAACGGACGCCGGCGACACCCGCCGGCAGTGTTAACGGAACGCCTTCCTCCGAAACGTTCATCGCTCCTCCCAGAACTGTAGGGCCTGCGAGCAATCTCAGCGCGTTGTCGGTCTTTCCTGCGCCGTCGATGCCACTGGAGAAACAACCGGGTTTAAGGCGCAAGGAAGCCGCTGCCGGTCTCTGTGGGAGGTCCGGCCATAATGCCTTGATATACGTTTTAACTGTTTCGACTGCGCGGCCCCCCAAGCCGCTTCTGACAGTTGCCCCTACGTCATTAACATAAGTTAGCCGGCTTTCCCATGCAAAGCAATGAGCCGCGTGGCCGGCGGGTTTCGTCTTTCGCTCAATCCGGAAGCCGGCGGGCCGTGCCGAAAGCGCCCGCATTGACAGGTCGCGGCTGCCGGTATTGATTTCCGGCCATTCGACCGGGGCAGCGGCGCCCCATCTGGAGGGTGAATTCCTTGAGACCGATCGCGGCCTTTCTCGCTTCGCTGTGGATTGCCCTGCTCTTCGCCCAGGTGGCTCGGGCGGACCAGCCGGCGATCCCGGTTTTCTGGGACGCCAGGGAGAGACTGGCCAAGCCCGACCTTACCGGCGTGAAGCGGCTGCGTTTTCTCACCACGACGGACTTTCCGCCGTTCAACTTCCTCGACGGATCGGGCCGGTTGACCGGCTTCCACGTTGACCTAGCGCGGGCGATCTGCACCGAACTCGAAATCCTCGACAAATGCCAGATCCAGGCGCTGCCGTGGCGGGAACTCGACGCGGCCCTCGCCGCCAAGGAGGGCGAGGCCATCATCGCTGGCATTTCCGTCACCGCGCAGACCCGCGACAGATACGGCTTTTCCCGAGCCTATCTGCAGTTTCCCGCACGCTTCGCGGCGCGATCGGCATCGCCCATTGCGGAACCGCTATACACGACGTCTGCCGGCAAGCGCATCGGCGTCGTCGCCGGATCGGCGCATGAGCGCATGCTCCGCGACTATTTTCCGGAGGTCAAAGCGGTGACCTATGCCAGGCAGGATTGGGTGTTCGACGACCTCAAGGCCGGCAAGATCGACGGGACGTTCGGCGACGGCATGCGGCTCGCTTTCTGGCTCTCCGGATCCGATTCCGGGGCCTGCTGCCGTTTTGCGGGCGGCCCCTATCTGGCCCCGGAATATCTCGGCACCGGGCTCGCCATCGCAGCCGGCAAGGACGATCCGGCGCTCACCCAGATGTTCGATTACGCGCTGCAGCAGATCAACGTCAAAGGCATCTTCGCCGAACTCTACCTGCGCTACTTCCCGGTCAGCTTTTTCTGAACGGCAGCATCAATGCCCAGAAAAGCCGCGTCGGGCTGTCGTCGCGGTAGGCGGTAAGCCCGATCTCGACGCCGTCATGGCCGCGTTTCGGCTGCGCGACATAGGTGCCGAACAGCCTGTCCCAGAACGGAAAATTGAAGCCGTAATTGGAATCGGTCTCGGCCCGCTCGCACGAGTGGTGGACCCGGTGCATATCGGGCGTCACCAGGACCTTGCGCAAGGCGCGGTCGGCGCCAGCGCTAAGGCGGACATTCGAATGATTGAACATCGAGGTGCCGTTGAGCACGATCTCGAAGACCAGCACGCCAAGGACCGGTGCGCCGAGGATGATGACTATCGCCGCCTTCCACAGCATCGACAACAGGATTTCGAGTGGATGGAAGCGCAGCCCGGTGGTCACATCGAGACCGGTGTCGGCGTGATGCATGCGATGGATGCGCCAAAGCAGCGGGATCTTGTGGCTCGCAACATGTTCCAGCCAGACCGCGAAATCGAGGATGACGAAGGACAGGATGCCGGCAACGACGCCGTCGAGGCCCAGCCATCGGAATAGGCCCCAGTGGTTAGCCTCCGCCCAGGCAGCGGCACCCACCGCCGCCGCCGGAAACACCAGCCGCAACACCGCCGACGAGATCAGTACAATCGACAGGTTGGTGAACCAGCGCCGCGATTTCAGGGCGCCCGCCATTTCGGGCCGCTCAAGCCGTGGGGACCACAGTTCGAACCCCGCCATCGCCCCGAAGACAACCAGGAACGCGACGGCGCGGATAACGGGCTCGGAGAAGGACACTGCCTCCATCCAACATCAGGTCAGCATGCGGTGGCGCGCCTTGGAAGCCAATTCGATGGCGTGCGCCGTCGTGTCGTCGATCTCAAGGGCCTGACGAAGCCGCTGCATGACGCGGACCTCCTCCATGCGCATTTCGAGGTCGACGGACGCCACTTCCACAGCCAGTGCGTAAGCGGTGTCGTGCAGGCGTGCGGGAATGGCCTTGCGCGCAAGCTCCAGGATCCCATCCAGGCTCCTGCCGTCATGCAGCAGTTGCTGGCAATCTTTGGCGACGGCTACCAGCCGGTCCTCGGGAAAATCGACAAACACCGGCCACGACCGCACCACCTGCCCGATCCGCGCCAGTTCCTCGTCTGTCATGTCGCGGTCGGAGGCAGACGTGATGACCATCACGTAGATCATCGCTTCGTGGGCGGTCGGCATGGTCTGGAGGTCTCCAAGCAATTGATTTGCCGCCCGAACTTACTGCATCGGCCCGAAAATCGGAATCGATTTTCGGAAAGCACGATGCATCGATTCAAAGTCTTAGAGCGTCCTTTTGTGCGTCCACATGGACGCACGGCGCTCTAAGGACGCACCGTCTCCACTGCAATGAAAATGGCCGGAATCGTTGACGCCTGCGATGTGCACGCATAGAGCATGCCGTCTTCGGCGGAAGTTCCGCCCAACGAAAAGGGCTCTCGACATGACGAGATCAAATACCATCGATCTCAACCCCGAACTGCTTGCCGCCGCCGCGGAGAGCAAAGCCTGGCCGTTCGAGGAAGCCAGGAAGATCGTCGAGCGCTACAAGGGCCGCGATTTCCCCGAAACCGTCCTGTTCGAGACCGGCTACGGCCCTTCGGGCCTGCCGCATATCGGCACGTTTGGGGAAGTGGCGCGCACCACCATGGTGCGGCACGCCTTCCGCGTGCTGACCGGGGACAAGGTCAAGACCAAGCTCATCTGCTTTTCCGACGACATGGACGGCATGCGCAAGATTCCCGACAACGTGCCGGACCGCGCATTCCTGGAGCCCTACCTGCACATGCCGCTGACCGTGGTGCCCAATCCCTTCGGCGGCGATTATGCCAGCTTCGGCGATCACAACAACGCGATGCTGTGCCGCTTCCTCGACACCTTCGGCTTCGACTACGAGTTCGCCAGTGCCACCCAGTATTACCGCTCGGGCCGCTTCGACGAGATGCTGCTGCGCGCCGCCGAGCGCTACGACCAGATCATGGCGGTGATGCTGCCGACGCTCGGCGAGGAGCGCCAGGCGACCTACAGCCCCTTCCTGCCGATCTCGCCGAAGTCCGGCCGCGTGCTCTACGTCCCGATGAAGCATGTCGACGCCAAGGCCGGCACGATCACCTTCGACGACGAAGACGGCGCCGAAACCACGCTCTCCGTCACCGGTGGCAAGGTGAAGCTGCAATGGAAGCCGGATTTCGGCATGCGATGGGCAGCGCTTGGCGTCGATTTCGAAATGTTCGGCAAGGACCACCAGACCAATGCGGTGATCTACGACCGCATCTGCAATATCCTCGGCGGTCGCGCGCCGGAGCATTTCGTCTACGAACTGTTCCTCGACGAGAACGGCCAGAAGATCTCGAAGTCGAAGGGCAACGGGCTGACCATCGACGAATGGCTGACCTATGCGCCGACGGAAAGCCTCGGGCTCTACATGTTCCAGCGGCCGCGACAGGCCAAGAAGCTGTATTTCGACGTCATCCCGAAGGCGGTGGACGAATATTATTCCTTCCTCGCGGCCTATCCGCGGCAGGAATGGAAGGAGCGGCTCGGCAACCCGGTCTGGCACATGCACGACGGCAATCCGCCGGCGATCGACCTGCCGGTGCCGTTCTCGATGCTGCTCAACCTGGCGACTGCCTCGAACGCGGAAAACGCCGGCGTCATGTGGGGTTTCATCTCCAACTATGCGCCCGGCGTCACCCCGCAGACGCATCCGCATCTCGATCGGCTGGTCGGCTATGCCCTCCAGTATTTCCGTGACTTCGTGAAGAAGAACTACCGCGCGCCCGACGACGTGGAACGCGACGCGCTGGCAAAGCTGTCGGCGGGTCTCGGCCAGCTGCCGGCCAATGCCAATGGCGAAGCGATCCAGAACGCCGCCCTCAACGTGGCGCGCAAGGTCGAGCGCTACCAGGACCATTCGAAACAGAGCCCGGAAGGCGGACCGGGCGTTTCGGGAGGCTTCTTCCAGATGATCTATCAGGTGCTGATCGGCCAGGAACGCGGGCCGCGTTTCGGCTCGTTTGTCGCGCTGTATGGCGTCGAGGAAACACGGGGTCTGATCGACAAGGCGTTGACCGGCAAGCTGGCCGCTTAGCGCGCCAACCGGCCTGAACATCAGACAATTTTCGACTTAGACGGAAACTGCCCCTCACCCTTACCCTCTCCCCGTAAGTACGGGGCGAGGGGGCGTCGGCGTTACGGCCAGCCTCCTGGCGCTGCCTCATATGGAATTACGCTACTGGAGCGGAACCTCTGCCGGGTCCGCTTCAAGCACGGGCAGTTGCGCACCGTCCGGCAACGGAGCCGTTTCGATACGCACCGGTGGCGGGCCATAGACGCCCTTCGCGGCGGACTGCGCCTTTTCGCCGAGTTCGGCGTAAGGGCCACCGGCAGCGGCGCGCGCCCAGCCGTTCTCGACCAGCCATTCGCCCATATTGTCGGTGCCGATGCGGCACTCCGCGGTGATCGCGCCGGGCTCAGCGCCTTCCGGCATCGCACAGATGACCGCTCGCCCGCGCAGGAAGGAGCGGAACGCCGTCCTTGCCCGTGCGCCGCATGGCCAGGAATCGCCCTTGAAATTGCATGTTTCGTCAGCGTCGACGGGCTCGGTTCCAGCGATGGTGACCGAGTAGCCCATTGCCTCGAAAGTGCCGGCCGCGTTGCTGATCGGGCGATGGAGGCTGGTTCCGTCCCAGTCCGCCGGCCTTTTGATGTCCGGTTGCTTCGCCTGGCCGAGGTCGCTCAGCGGCGCACGCGGCTCGACGCGCTGGTAGCGGGCGGTGGTTTCCGGCGCGGGTTCGCTTTCGGGTTCGGGCGGCTGGACAGCCGTGTCAGGTTCGCCTTCCGCCGCCGTGTCGTCGGGTTCGGGCAGTTCCAGCATGGCAGGATCGATCTCGTCGACGGTGATTGACGTCGCCTCGCTGTCAACCAGATTTCGCCCGCTGGCGACGATGCCAACACAGAGCAACGCTATCGACGCCATCGCGCCAAGGGCAACAGCAGGCCGCATCACGCCCTACTGGCTCGCCCAGACGATGCGCGCCACCCATTCGATCTCCGGCGTCGGGATTTCCCGGTTGGGGTGTTCGGGGTTGAGCGACACCAGTTCGACCGACTTCGTTGTCTGCCGCTCGAGCAGCTTGGCCATCACTTCGCCCTCGCGCGTCTTGACCACCACGCGGTCGCCACGACGCACGGCCGCACCCGGCCTGACGATCAGCACGTCGCCGTTGCGGTAGAGCGGCAGCATGGAATCGCCCTGCACCTGCAAGGCATAGGAGCCGTCATCATTGCGCGACGGCAATTCGACCAGATCCCACCCCTGCCCCGCTGGAAAACCGGCATCGTCGAAGAAGCCGCCGGCGCCCGCCTGGGCGAAGCCGAGCAGCGGCACCGAAGAGGTCTGGCGCGGCAACGCGTCGGAGGGCGCCGACGGCTTGCCTTCGACAAGGCCCAGAAATTCGTCGAGCGAAGCGCCCGTCGCCTCGATGATCTTGGCCAGCGATTCGGTCGACGGCCAGCGCGGGCGGCCGTCGGACGACAGCCGCTTCGACTTGTTGAAAGCCGTCGAATCGAGCCCGGCACGCTTGGCGAGACCGGAAGCCGACAATGAATAACGTTCGGCCAAAGCGTCAATCGCGGCCCAGACGCGCTCGTGCGAGAGCATGGCTCCGCTCCCTGGGACAGGAAAAAATACCTTTTACCTACTTAACGCCGGCAGTCTTTCTTGTCCAGCGCCAGTACAAAACTTCCCACATCGACCTCCAGAATTTCCACCCGTCACCCCTGCTTGGCCAGTTCGCGCAGGCGGCCGTGCGAGGCCATGAAGATCTTTTCCGGCTCGGTCGGCGGGCGCGGGGTGATCTTATGGCCGAGCCCGCCGATCACCTCGTCGATCGCCAGGAAGCGGCGGTTGGAAAAATCGTAGATGCCGGCGGTGGTCATCACCAGCGCTGCCGTCTGCCCACCCTCAAGCACGAAGCGGTGACGGCCGATGACCTGCGTGTCCTCCCAGGTCTCGACGGTGGAGACCACGTCGAACCGCTTCCACAGCCTGATCTCGCGGACATAGACGGCCTGCAAACCGCCCATCATCGGCGCCCAGCCGTTTTTGCGGGCAAGCCCGAGAAGCCCGGCGCGCATGAAGATGTCGATGCGGCCGACATCGGCCAGCATCATGTAGCGCGCATTGTTCAGATGCAGGTTGGAATCGATATCGGTCGGCAGGCAGCGGAAGGTCAGACGGCTCTCATCGCCCATTCGGTAGCGGCCGCGGCTTTTCGCGGTCAGCGCCATCCTTGCGAGGCGTGCCCAGACATACATGGAAGAACTCCGTTCTTCCTTCTCCCCGTTCACGGGGAGAAGGTGGCCCGAAAGGGCCGGATGAGGGGCAACGTCAACTTCAGCGCTTTATCTTGCGCCCCTCACCTGCCTCCTGAGCCCGTCGAAGGGCGCACCCTCTCACCGAGAACTGGGGAGAGGAAATCTCTTCGCCCTACGCCGCTTCCTTGGCTTCCTGCCTGGCGTAGGGATCGAAGCGCTCATAGAACGTCTCGCCCTTGTCGGCCATGTCGATCAGAAGCTTCGGTGCCTTGAACTGACCGCCGAACTTCTTCTGCAGGCCCTTGGCGATCTTCACAAAGGCCTTGGCGCCAATGCCGTCGATGTAGGAAAGCGCGCCGCCCGTATAGGGCGCGAAGCCGAAAGCCAGGATCGAGCCGACATCGGCCTCGCGCGGATCGGTGACGATGCCCTCTTCCATGACGCGGGCAGCTTCCAGCGCGATTGTCGCGAGGAAGCGCTGCTTCAACTCATCGATCTCGACCTTGTCGGGATCCTGCTGCTTGTAGAGGTCCTTCAGGCCGGGCCACAGCTTCTTCTTCGCCGGCTTGGCCGGATAGTCATAAAAGCCCTTGCCATTCTTGCGGCCGCGGCGGTCGTGCTTGTCGACCAGTGTGTTGATCAGCGCGAACTGGTCCTTGTCCACCGCCTTGTCGCCGAGATCCTTGATCGTCTGCTTCATGATCTTCTGGGCAAGGTCGATCGCCGTCTCGTCGGTGAGCGCCAGCGGACCCACCGGCATGCCGGCCATCCTGGCGGCATTCTCGATCATCGGGGCGGGAACGCCCTCGATCAGCATCTGGAAGGCTTCGGCCATATAGCGCAGCACGCAGCGGTTGACGTAGAAGCCGCGCGTGTCGTTGACGACGATCGGCGTCTTCTTGATGGCGCGGACATAGTCGATTGCCACGGCCAGCGCCTTGTCGCCGGTTTTCTTGCCGAGAATGATCTCGACCAGCATCATCCTGTCGACGGGCGAGAAAAAGTGGAGGCCGATGAAGTTCTTCGGCCGCGACGAGTTCTTGGCCAGGCCGGTGATCGGAATGGTGGAGGTGTTGGAGGCAAAGATCGCCGACGATTTCAGCACGGCTTCGGCCTTCTCGGTCGCCACCTTCTTGACTTCCGAGTCCTCGAAAACCGCCTCGATGACAAGATCGCACCCGTCGAGCATGGCATAGTCGGCGGTCGGCGTGATCAGCGAAAGCAGCTTCTCCTTCTCCTCCGCCTTGGCGCGGCCCTTCTTGACCTGTTCGGAGATCAGGGTGTCGGAATGCGCCTTGCCCTTGTCGGCCGATTCCTGGTCGCGGTCGAGCAGCACCACCGGGATGCCGGCCTTGGCCGTGACATAAGCGATGCCGGCGCCCATGAAGCCGGCGCCCAGTACGCCGACCTTCTTGAACTTGGTGTCGGGCACGCCGGCCGGGCGGCGGGCGCCCTTATTGAGTTCCTGCAGCGAGACGAACAGAGAGCGGATCATCGCCGCCGCTTCCTTGGTCTGCAGGATTTCGGTGAAGTAGCGCTGTTCGATCCTGAGGCCGGTGTCGAACGGCACCAGCAGGCCCTCGTAGACGCATTTCAGGATGGCGCTGGCGGCCGGGTAGTTGCCATAGGTTTCGCGGCGCAGGATGGCGATTGCCGGCGGCCACAGATTGGCGCCCGCGGCCGCGTAGATCGGGCCGCCGGGCAGCTTGAAGCCCTTCTCGTCCCACGGCTGCACCGGCTTGAGGCCGTTCCTGATCATCGCCTTGGCGGCTTCGACCAGCTTCGCCGGCTCGGCGATCTCGTGGATCAACCCCATCGCCTTGGCCTTCTGCGGCGTCAGGCTCTGGCCGGAGGTCAGCATCTGCAGGCTTTCCTGCGGCTGCGCCAGGCGCGGCACCCGCTGGGTGCCGCCGGCGCCCGGGAAGATGCCCACCTTCACTTCCGGCAGGCCCATCTTCACCTTCTCGCTATCGGCGGCGACGCGGCCGTGGCAGGCCAGCGACATTTCGAAGGCGCCGCCCATGCAGGTGCCGTTGATCGCTGAAACCCACGGCTTGCCCGAGGTCTCCAGCTTGCGGAACAGGCCGGTCATGCGGCCGACATTGTCGAACAGGAATTGGACCGCCTTCTGGCCGTCCTTTGCCTTCTCCGCCTCGAACAGGTCGAGCATGCGGCGCATCATGGTGAGATCGGCGCCGCCCGAGAACGTCTCCTTGCCGGAGGTGATGACGGCGCCCTTGATGGTCGCGTCGGAGGCGACCTTGCCGACGATCTCGCCGAGTTCGTCGATGACGCTCTCGTTGAACACGTTCATCGACTTTTCCGGCATGTCCCAGGTGATCAGGGCAATGCCATCGGCGTCGACGTCGAGGGTAAAGTTCTTGTAGCTCATCGGGAACTCCCGTCCTGTTCGCTAAGCGCCGTCCAGGTCTGAGGACCCGCGTGGACGGCAAGGTTGAATTTGTGGACGCGCACGCTCATCACGCCGGCACGCACCGCCGGGTCGGCGGCGACGAACTTTTCCGCCTCTTCGCGCGAGCCGGCCAGGAAAATGCCGATGCCCATCACGTCCGGATGCATGTGGCCGTTTTCCAGATATTCGTCCGAACGGCCGGCCAGCAACACATTGCCGGCCGCCGCCTCGCGCTGCAGCATCTGAAAATGCGCGCCGACCGCATCCCGTTCCGCATCCGTCCACTTGGCGGGATCGCGCAGATCCTCGCGCAATTTCAGGATGAGCATGAAGGGCGTGCGGCCGTCGCTCATTGTTCTCAGACGCGCTCGATGATGGTGGCGGTGCCCATGCCGGCGCCAATGCACAAGGTCACCAGCGCGGTGTTGAGGTCGCGCCGCTCCAGCTCGTCAAGCACGGTGCCGAAAATCATCGCGCCGGTGGCGCCAAGCGGATGGCCCATGGCGATGGCGCCGCCGTTGACGTTGATCCTGTCGTGCGGGATGTCGAAAGCCTGCATGTAGCGCAGCACGACGCTGGCGAAGGCCTCGTTGAGTTCGAACAGGTCGATGTCCTCGAGCTTCATCTTGGCGCGCTTCAGGAGCTTTTCCGTCACATCGACCGGACCGGTCAGCATGATCGCTGGCTCGGAGCCGATGTTGGAGAAGGCGCGGATGCGGGCGCGCGGCTTGACCCCCATCGCCTTGCCGGCCTTCTTCGAGCCGAGCAGCACGGCGGCGGCGCCATCGACGATGCCGGACGAGTTGCCGGCGTGGTGCACATAGTTGATCTCCTCCACTTCCGGATGCCGCTGGATGGCGACGGCGGAAAACCCGCCCATCTCGCCGGGCATGGTGAAGGACGGATTGAGCGACGCCAGCGCCTGCATGTCGGTGGTCGGGCGCATATGCTCGTCATGGTCGAGGATGATCAGGCCGTTCTGGTCCTTCACGGGGATGACCGAGTTCTTGAAGTAGCCCTTTTCCCAGGCTTTTGCGGCACGCTTCTGGCTTTCGACGGCGTAGGCGTCGACATCGTCGCGCGAAAATCCGTATTTGGTGGCGATCAGGTCGGCCGAAACGCCCTGCGGAACGAAGTAGCCGGGCAGGCCGACCGACGGGTCCATGAACCAGGCGCCGCCCGACATGCCCATGCCGACCCTGCTCATCGATTCCACACCGCCGGCAATGACGATCTCGTCCGCCCCTTGAGCGATCTTGGCGGCGCCGAAATTGATGGCGTCCAGGCCGGACGCGCAGAAGCGCGAGATCTGCATGCCCGGAGCCTTGTTGTCGTAACCGGCTTCGAAGGCAGCAGAACGCGGGATCACCGAACCGGCCTCGCCGACCGGGTCGACGCAGCCGAAGATGATGTCATCGACGGTTGAGGTGTCGAGGCCGTTGCGGTCGCGCACCGCCTCCAGAACCTTGGCGCCGAGACGGACCGCCGGCACTTCGTGCAGGGAGCCATCCTTTTTGCCGCGCCCGCGCGGGGTGCGTACCGCGTCGTAGACAAATACGTCAGCCATTTCACTGCTCCTTGGTTCCGGTGCGGCGGCTCAGAGAGAGCGCGCGATCAGCACTTTCATGATTTCGTTGGTGCCGCCGTAGATGCGCTGGACGCGCGCGTCACGGTACATGCGGGCAATCGGATATTCATTCATGTAGCCATAGCCGCCGTGCAATTGAAGGCATTCGTCGACAATCTTGCACTGCAGGTCGGTGATCCAGTATTTCGCCATCGAGGCGGTGACCGGGTCGAGGCCGCCGTTCAGGTGGCGCTTGACGCAGTCATTGTAGAAGACGCGGCCGATGGTGGCCTCGGTCTTCAGCTCGGCCAGCTTGAACTGGGTATTCTGGAACTCGACCACGGCCTTGCCGAACGCCTTGCGCTCCTTGACGTAATCCACGGTGACGGCAAGCGCCCGCTCGATCATGCCGATGGCCTGGCCGGCGATCAGCAGCCGCTCCTGCGGCAGTTGCTGCATCAGCTGGACGAAACCCTGGCCTTCCTCATGGCCGAGCAGGTTGGCGGTCGGCACGCGAACGTCGTTGAAGAATAGCTCCGACGTGTCGTTGGCCTTGAGGCCGATTTTGTCGAGGTTGCGGCCGCGCTCGAAACCTTCGAGCCCGTCGGTCTCGACGACGATCAGCGAGGTGCCCTTGGCGCCCTTGGTCGGGTCGGTCTTGGCCACGACGATGATCAGATTGGCGTTCTGGCCGTTGGTGATGAAGGTTTTCGAGCCGTTGATCTTGTAGTGGTTGCCATCCTTCTCGGCGCGCGTCTTGACGCCCTGCAGGTCGGAGCCCGCGCCCGGTTCGGTCATGGCGATGGCGCCGATCAGCTCGCCGGTCGCCATCTTCGGCAGCCACTTCTTCTTCTGGTCCTCGGAGCCATAGTGAAGGATGTAGGGCGCGACGATCGAATTGTGCAGCGCGATGCCGAAACCGTCGACGCCGACATGGCCGAGTGCCTCGGCAATCGCGCTCTCATGCGCGTAAGTGCCGCCGGCGCCGCCATATTCCTCCGGCATCGAGGCGCAGAGCAGGCCCGCCGCCCCAGCCTTTTCCCAGGCCGAACGCTCGACGATCTCGTTCTTCTCGTAGCGCTCGTAATGGGGGGCGATCTCTTCCGACAGGAACCGTGACGCCATGTCGTAGAGCATGGTGACGTCGTCGGCCGCCCACACCGGCTTCGGCAGTTCGAGAATATCGGCGGGATTGGTCATGTGTTTCCTCCCAAAGGAGCGATCCAATCGCCCCCCTCTGGCCTGCCGGCCATCTCCCCCTCAAGGGGGGAGATTGGCAACGTCAAGCTCGGCGCGTTTCTGGTGACGTTGGAGATTTGCGGAATCAGCCGAGACAGCTGATCTCCCCCCTTGAGGGGGAGATGTCCGGCAGGACAGAGGGGGGCAACGTAGAGCACCTATCGATCCTCGTCAGCTAGCGGCCAACCCTGCTCAAAATGCCTCCGCCGGCAGCGCCATCATGGTATCGGCGCCGGTCGAAATTCGGGCAAGGTGCGCCGCCGTCTCCGGCATCACGCGCTCCATGAAATAGCGTCCGGTGGTGAGCTTGTTGTCATAGAACGACGATTGACCGTTGGCGCCCTCGGCCAGCTTGCCCTGCGCACTCCTGGCCATTTGCGCCCACATGTAGCCCAGCGCCACCAGGCCGAAGAGATGCAGGTAGTCGGTCGAGGCGGCGCCCGCATTGTCGGGCTTGGCCATGGCGTTCTGCATCAGCCACATGGTGGCAGCCTGCAAATCGTTGAGGCCCTTCTTCAGCGCCTTGGTATAGGGCGCCATCTTCTCGTCCGAGCGGTTTTCCTCGCAGAAGTCGCCGACCTCCTTGAAGAAGGCCTGCACGGCGCGGCCGCCATTGAGGCCGAGCTTGCGGCCGACCAGGTCGAGTGCCTGGATGCCGTTGGCGCCTTCATAGATCATGGCGATGCGGGCATCGCGCACGAACTGGCTCATGCCGTGCTCTTCGATGTAGCCATGGCCGCCGAAAACCTGCTGCGCCATCACCGCGTGATCGAAACCCTTGTCGGTCAGCACGCCTTTGATGATCGGCGTCATCAGGCCGAGCTGGTCGTCGGCCGCCTCACGTTCCTTTTCGTCGCCGGAGCGGTGCGCAACGTCGGACTTGATCGCCGTCCACAGGATCAGCGCGCGGCCGGCCTCGTTGAAGGCGCGCATCGTCATCAGGCTGCGGCGGATGTCTGGGTGAACGATGATCGGGTCAGCCTTCTTGTCGGGAGCTTTCACCCCGGACAGCGAACGGCCCTGGATACGCTCCTTGGCGTAGTTGACGGCGTTCTGGTAGGCCACTTCCGAAACGGCAAGGCCCTGCAAGCCGACGCCAAGGCGTGCTTCGTTCATCATCACGAACATCGCCTTCAGGCCGCCATTGGCCTCGCCGATGAGATACCCCTCGGCCTCGTCATAATTCATGACGCAGGTCGAGTTGCCGTGGATACCCATCTTCTCCTCGATCGACCCGCAGGAAACCGCGTTGCGGTCGCCCGGCTCGCCGCTGCCGTTCAGCTTGAACTTCGGCACGATGAACAGCGAGATGCCCTTAACGCCTTCCGGCGCGCCCTCGATGCGGGCCAGCACCAGGTGGATGATGTTTTCCGCCATGTCGTGCTCGCCGGCCGAGATGAAAATCTTCTGGCCGGAAATCTTGTAGGAGCCGTCGCCGTTGGGCGCCGCCTTGGAGCGCAGCAGGCCGAGATCAGTGCCGCAATGCGGCTCCGTCAGGTTCATGGTGCCTGTCCAGACGCCTTCGACCATCTTGGGCAGGTAAGTCTGCTTCTGCTCTTCCGAGCCGTGCGTGAGGATCGCCGCGATGGCGCCCTGGGTGAGGCCGGGATACATCATCAGCGCCATATTGGCCGACGACATGTATTCGCCGACTGCCGAATGCACCGTGTAGGGAAGTCCCTGCCCGCCGAATTCGGTCGGAACGGCGAGCCCAACCCAGCCGCCTTCGCGATACTGGGTATAGGCTTCCTTGAAGCCTGTCGGCGTCGTCACCTGCCCATCGTCGTGGCGTACGCAGCCTTCCATGTCGCCAACGCGGTTGGTCGGCAGCATGACGTTTTCGGCAAGCTTGGCGCCCTCGGCGAGGATTGCCTCGAGAATATCGGGAGTTGCGTCGGAAAAGCCGGGAAGGTTCGAGTAGCGCTCGTAACCCAGCACGTCGTTCAGAACAAAAAGCGTATCCTGGACCGGTGCCCTGTAGATCGGCATGCATCATCCTCCAACATGCGTTTGCCCGGCCCGCACGCATTTCGAAGGCATGGGGCCGCCGTTGGAAAGGGTTGTTAGCAAATTTTGACGTTTGCGTAAACGTCAATTTCTAATGCATCCAAAATTTTCCGCTTGCACCGATCTGGGCGAAGGCTCGAACGCCAGCGCCTTCGGCATTCGCTACAGGTTCTAGATTCACCACGGCACAAAAAAACGCCGCGCAACTGCACGGCGTTTTTCTTTAGTCAGGACGAAAGCCGCCGGTCAGGCGGAGGCGCTGACCGGGACGTTCTGGCGTTCGCTGAGCATGTCGCGGACGATCGACATGGCCTCGCTCAGTTCGCCGATCGCCTCGTCGATGGCCTGGCGCTGCTTCTGCAGACGGCCAAGCTGCTTTTCCGACTTGTCGAGCGCCAGCTTCAGCTGTTTGGCGTTCGAGCCGGACGGGTCGTAGAGGTCGATCATCTGCTTCACTTCGCGCAGGGAGAAGCCAACCTTGCGGCCAAGCAGGATGAGCTTCAGCCGGGCGTTGTCGCGACGCGAGTAAAGGCGGGTGGCGCCCTCGCGCTTGGGATTCAGCAGGCCCTTGTCTTCATAGAAGCGCAAGGTGCGCAGCGTCACGTCGTGCTTCTTGGCCATTTCGCCGATACGGATAAAGCCGTCCTGCATGTCCATGGAAATTTCATTGGTATTGGCCGCGGCGTCGACCGCCGTCATCGGTTTCATCATTTTTTTCGCTTTGCCCTGTTGGGGCGCCCGGCGTTGCCTGGACGCGTGAACGGAAGCCGTGGGGCTTTGTGGGTTTCCATTCGAGGTTTCGACAAATTCAGCGCAAGAAGGCGCGATCTGCATGCCTCTTACGTTTACGTAAGGTATATAACGATCGATCTTCCGCAACGCAAGCTCCCCAAAGCGCAACGGTGTCGCACCTTTTAACACTTTCTTTGCGTCTTGGTAATTTTGGTTAAGACCTTGTTTACCACGATCAGGGAATTGTGCGCATGTCGGTGCTCCGTGGTTATCCTGTATCGAATTTTTCACGGTTTTTCGGATCGAGGGCGAAAAGCCCCGGAAGACTGTCTTCCGCCGCGGCATAGCGCGGTAGCGTTCGTTCCCGGCACGGAATTGGGGGAAGCCGGGAAGGCGACCGGCATTGGTTGGCAAACGGGCGTTTCGATGAACAGCAAGCGATCCTATCTCGATTCACTCAATGCCGGACGGCAGCGCAGGCCTTACACCTCGCTGGAGGACCTGAACCGCTCGCTGGAAAATCTCGAACAGCGGCTTGAGCGAAACCAGGACTCTCGGCCTGACCCGTACGCACCGAAAGACGATTTCTATGCGAGGCCGCGCATGCCGGCAGCGGCCCGGCCTATGTCCGAAAAGCCTTACCAGTCGCTCGCCCGCGATCTCGACCGGGTGCGCAGCCAGGAAGACGGCATCGCCGCCGTCGGCAAGATCGCCGGCGAACTGAAGGGCCTGCGCGAGGAGTTGCACCACCAGATGACGGCCGGGCTGCGCCGCGAATTCGACAGCCTGCGCTCCGAAATCGCGCGCGCTTATTCCTCTCCGGCCTCCGCCAGGGCGGGAGCCGAGCTCAATGTCGAGTTCGAACGCTTGTCCGGCGCCATCCGCGAACTCTCCGAACGCAGCGACGACAGGAGCGTCAACCTCCTGCGCCTTAAGCTGGAGCAGGTGAAGGCAGCGCTCGACACCCTGGCGCGCGAGGAGACCGTTCTCTCGGTCGACCGCCGGTGGGACGATTTCGACCGCCGCTGGAGCGCCTTCGAAGATCGCGTTTCGGCCGGCTCGCTGCGCCGTGGCGAGGATCCCGAGATCGCCGCGCTCAACGCACGGCTGGAGCAGATCAACGACGCGGTGAACAATCTGCCGGAATCACTGTCGCTGCAGTCGCTGGAGGAAAAGGTGCGGATGCTGGCAGGCGCCGTCGATCATTTCTCCCGTCAGCAGGACCGCCGCGGCTCCGACGCGTTCGGCCAGATCGAAGAGCGCCTCGACGAGATTTCTCGCGCCATCGTGGCTTCCGCCGTCTCCAACCGGCCGCCCCACATCGATCCGCAGCCCTTCGAACGCATCGAGGCGCGCATCACCTCGCTCGCCAGGCAGCTGGAGGAACTCGTCGACGACCGCCCCAATGGCGAAGTCATCGACCGGCTCAACCTTCTGTCGCAGCGCGTGGATGAACTCGCGATACGCGCCGAGTTGCCGGAGCAGGCGGTCGAGCGGCTGGCGAGGCAGGTCGCCTCGATCGGCGAAAAGCTCGACAGGGCGCCGCAGGCCGCCGTCTCCGACCGGTTCCTTCAAGGCATCGAACAGCGTTTCGACATGCTTTCCGACATGCTGGACCGCCGCCAGGGCGACGCCATCGAGCACGGACAGGCGCTCTTCCGCGACCTGGAACGCCGCCTCGACGAGGTGGCCGAGCGGCTCGATCATCGCGGTGCGGCGGCAATGCCCGCCAGCGGCGAGATCATGGAGGCTATCGACCAGCGCTTCAACGATTTCGCGCGCAAGCTGGAAGACCGTGGCACTGCGGCGAGTGACGACGCGATCCGCGGCCTCGAAGCCCGGCTTGAAAACATCTCCGGACGCCTCGACAGTTCGGCCTCGCAGGTCGCCGGCATCGATCCCGACCTGATCCGCAATCTGGAAGCGCAGGTCGCCGGCCTGTCGGCGCATCTGGCTCGCCCGAGCGCGCCGATGCCCGAATTCGAGGACATCGCGCCGCGCCTGGTCGATATCGAGAAATCCATCGCCGGAAGCCGCGAGAGCATCCTGGCGGCGGCGCGCCAGGCTGCCGAAGACGCGGTGAAGTCGCTGGCGGGCTCCAAGACCAATGCAGCGGCGGTTGCCGGCCTCGCCGACGATCTCAAGGCGCTGGAGACGCTCACCCGCCGCTCGGACGAACGCAATTCGAAGACCTTCGAAGCGATCCACGACACGCTCTTGAAGATCGTCGACCGGCTGGGCTCGCTGGAAACCGGCACCGCCGAGCAGCCGCTGCCGCGCAAGCTGTCGCTCGACAACGCCCCCTCGATCGAGCCCGGCGACACCCATCCGGCCGATCCCGAAACGATCGAGCCCGAGATCGCGCGCGGCTGGGGACAGCCCGCTGTCACCCGTTCGCCAGCCGAGGCGGCGGCCGCTGCCGCGGTTGCGGCGCTGAGCAGCACCGGCATCCAAGCCGAGCAGGAAGCCGGCGGCCGCGTGCGCACGATGCTCGGCGGACTGTCGCGGGCGTTTGGCGGCAAAAAGGAAGCCGAGGAACTGCCGCTCGCCGGCTCGGAAGAGCCAACGATGGAAGCGGCAGCACCCAGCGTCGATCTCGACGAACCGCTCGACCCGAAAATCGCCAACCGGCCGCTCGAGCCGGGTTCCGGCGCGCCAGACCTCAGCGCCATCATGAAGCGGGTGCGCGACGAACGCGGCTCGCCCGCGAAGCCAGCCGATATGGACGCGGCCAAGTCCGACTTCATCGCGGCAGCGCGCCGTGCCGCGCAGGCGGCGGCCGCCGAAGCCGACATGCTGAAGAAAACCGCCGAGGGCGACGGCGAAGGCGGCCGGCTGAAGCTCGGCTCGCTGTTCCGCTCGAAGCGCAAGACGATGCTGCTCTCGGCAACCGCGATCATGCTGGCGCTCGCTGGCATGCAGCTTGGCAAGGCCTTCTTCGCCGACAGGGAGGTGGCCGAGCTGACGGCGCCGGATAGCGGCATCCAATCCACGGCCATGGCGCCGGCGGCCCCGCAGGCAGCACAGCCCGCACAGGACGTCGCCGATACCGGCGGCAGTGCATCGCCGGTCCGCACGGTCGACGCGACTGAACGCTCGCCGCTGGAAACGGCCTCGCCAGCCACCGAAGAAACCGCAGCCGCGATGCCGGCGGATACGCCGGAAATGGAAGCCTCCGCCGCGCCGCAACCCGAAGCAGCGACGGCCACCGCCACCCTGAAGCCCGAACTGCAGGACGAGGACGGCGCCGCCGCCGACCTGGCGACCGCCAGCACGCCGGCGCCGGCCGCGCCTGTCACCACTGCGACGGCGAGCCCCATTCTCGTGCCGGTCGAGGCCGGCCCGGTCCCGCTGCGCGAAGCAGCCGAGGCCGGCGACAGCAAGGCCATCTTCGAGATCGGCTCGCGCTATGCCGACGGTCGCGGCGTCAAGTCCGACATGAAGCAGGCGGCCGGATGGTACGAGAAATCCGCCGAGCTCGGCTTTGCGCCGGCTCAGTACCGGATCGGGAATCTCTACGAGAAAGGCCTCGGCGTCACGCGCGACGTGGCGAAGGCCAAGACCTGGTATCAGATGGCCGCCGCGCAGGGCAACGCCAGCGCAATGCACAACCTGGCCGTTCTGTTCGCGATGGGCGCAGACGGCGTTGCCGACAATGATTCGGCGGCGCGCTGGTTCACCCAGGCCGCCGAACTCGGCGTCAAGGACAGCCAGTTCAATCTGGGCATCCTGGCCGCCAAGGGCGTCGGCATGATCCAGAACCTCGAGGAATCCTACAAGTGGTTCGCCCTCGTCGCCAAGGCCGGCGACCGCGATGCCGCCGCCAAGCGCGACGAGATCGCCAGGGCGCTGCGGCCCGAGCAGCTGGAGAAGGCCCGCGCCGTTTCGGAGCTGTGGAAGCCAAAGGCCGTCAACGCCGAGACCAACAGCGTTGAAATCCCGGAATCCTGGCAGGAAAGCAACGCCAAGACCGCCAGCATCGACATGAAGCAGGTGGTGCAGAACATGCAGCGCATCCTCAACAAGAACGGCTACGACGCCGGCAGCGCCGACGGCGTCATGGGCGCCAAGACCAAGGCCGCCATCGCCACCTTCCAGGGCGACAATGGCATGGATGCGACGGGCGAAGTGGACGACAAACTGGTCCGCCTCCTGCTTGAAAAGAAATGAATTTCAGAGGCCCGGCGCGCATAATGCGCCGGGCCTGCCATCCCTTTGGAAGTGCTGCGGTTTTTTTTAACCAAGTCGTGTGCAAAGTTTGACTTCGCCGCAATGTCGGCGCAACTACGAATTAGTCGTGCGTTACATCTCGTCAGGGGCGAGAACAGGCACCAAAACCAGAGTTTGACGGGTGGGCATCTATCTCCCGATCGCCGAAATGTCTGTCAATGTCTTCGTGCTGCTTGCCATGGGCGCGGCGGTGGGCTTCCTGTCGGGCATGTTCGGGGTCGGCGGCGGCTTCCTCATCACCCCGCTGCTGATCTTCTACAACATCCCGCCGGCGATCGCGGTGGCCACCGGCGCGAACCAGGTCATCGCTTCTTCCTTCTCGGGCGCGCTTGCGCACGTCAAACGCGGCACGCTCGACTTCAAGCTCGGCACCATGCTTCTGATCGGCGGCATCGCCGGGTCCACCGTGGGCGCCTATGTGTTTGCGCTGCTGCGCTCCATCGGCCAGCTCGACCTGTTCATCTCGCTGCTCTACGTCGCGCTGCTCGGCACCGTCGGCGGGCTGATGATGGTGGAAAGCGTAAACGCCCTGCGGCGCACCAGTTCGGGTGCTGCGCCGACAATGAAGAAGTCGGGCCAGCACAACTGGATTCACAAGCTGCCGCTGAAGATGCGCTTCCGCACGTCGAAGCTGTTCGTCAGCGTCATCCCGGTTCTGGGGCTTGGCGCCGCCATCGGCTTCCTTGCCGCCATCATGGGCGTCGGCGGCGGCTTCATCATGGTGCCGGCGCTGATTTATCTGCTGAAAGTGCCGACCAACGTCGTCGTCGGCACCTCCCTGTTTCAGATCATCTTCGTTGCCGCCTACACGACGCTGGTGCACGCCACCGCCAACCAGACGGTCGACGTGGTGCTGGCCTTCGTGCTCATGGTGGGTGGCGTCGCCGGCGCGCAATATGGCGCCAAGGCGGGGCAGAAGCTGCGCGGCGAACAGTTGCGGGCGCTGCTCGCCGCCCTGGTGCTGGCGGTGGCGCTGCGCCTTGCCTTCGATCTCTTCGTCAGGCCGGCCAACCTCTATTCGCTTACAGCGCTCGGAGGCATCTGATGGCCTTGCGGCGCATCGTCACCGCCTGCCTGGCCTGCCTGCTTCTGGCCGGCGGTGCTGAGGCGCAGGAACAGAACCCGGAAAACATCGAGATCGGCCTTTCCACCGACCGTGTCTCCATCACCTCCGACTTCGCCGGCGCCGACCTGACCATCTTCGGGGCGATCGACAATCCCGACCCGCTGATCAGCCGGCAGGGCCGCTACGACATCATCGTCGTGCTGGAGGGGCCGGCGCGGCCGGTGGTGGTGCGCCGCAAGGGCCGCGTCCTCGGCATGTGGATCAACACCAGATCCGAAACCTTCCTCAACGTGCCGATCTCCTATTCGGTGTCGACGACCCGCGCCTTCCAGGACATGACAACCCCGACCAGCTACAAGCAGCTGTCGCTGGGGCCGGCCAACATCTACATGGAGCCCGAAAACAAGCGGGCGAACCCGGTGACGATCCAGGAATTCACCGAGGCCCTGCGCGACCGCAAGCAGGCGACGGGCCTTTACAACGAACGCATCGGCGGCGTTCAGTTCCTGTCGCAGAACCTTTTCCGCGCAACCGTCGAGCTGGCGCCCAACGTTCCGGTGGGCACGCACAAGGCGCGCGCCTTCCTCTTCCGCAACGGCGTCTTCATCAAGGAAACTTCGGCGCAACTGGCGATCCTGAAGGCCGGCTTCGAGCAATCGATCTTCCTCGCCTCGCGCGACTACGGTTTTCTGTACGGCGTTTTCGCCGTGCTGCTTGCCATGTTGACCGGCTGGCTAGGCCGCCTCATCTTCCGCAAGGATTGATGGTGACGTGCCCTCTCCCATCGGAGGCGCGCAAACAGCTTGGGGAATGCCCGCTTCAAACCCGAAGGGCTACAGCCACCGCCTTACGCGCGACCGGTAGCCACGATAGACATCGCCGAATTTGCGCTCGAGATAGGCCTCCTCGCGGGCGACGACGCCATAGCGGATAACCAGCGCGAAAGGCGCCAGCGCTATCAGCAGCCAGAGATTGTCCAGCGCGATGGCGAGGCCGATCAGGCCGAGCACCATGCCGAGATAAATGGGGTTGCGTGTGAAGCGATACGGCCCGCTCTCGACGATGGCGGTGGTCGGCCGGTTGGTAGGGACGTTCGAACCGCTCCTGGTGACGGTAACGATTGCCCATGCAAACAACGCCAGTGCAAGTACAAAGATAGCTGCGCCAAGCCAACCCACGGGCAGGCCGGCTGGCAGGAACGGCAGCGGTACGAGCCAGTGCAGTGCGAGCCCGGCGACGACGGCAAGCGCCCATGCGAGCGGCGGCCGAACGACGACTTGAGCGGTATCAGCCGTGTCATCCATGGCAGGACCGTGACCCCAAGGTCCGTGTCGAGGCATTTGCAGGCAAACACATCCGGCGGAATGCATTCCACCTATGTCCGCTTGCAGACTATCGTCAAACTGCTTGCAAAGCCAATCTCGGACGGCGCAACGGCCCATTCATTGAACAGAGGAAGAACTATCCCGGTCTCAGCATCGAGCCGGCGATGGCGTAGATGCGCCGGGTGCCGAGCAGGTAGGCCATGAAGGCATCCCTGCTGAACAAACCGGCATAGGCGCGGTCGAGCACGTTGAGCGAACCGGTGTAGGAGCCGAAGGCCGGCATGATCAGCCGGCTGCCATCGCTGGCGAAGCAGCGCCGGCGCACCGAGCGACCGCGTTGCACGATGCGTGCGCAAGGGTGAAGGTGGCCCGCGATCTCGCCGGGCATCGCCACCCGTGACGGCTCGTGCCGGAACACCAGGTTGCCGATGGCAAGTTCCCTCACCGTCTCGCCGGGCAGGCCTTCCGGCGCGTCGGGATCGTGGTTGCCGGCAACCCAGAACCAGTCGCGGCCGGCCATCAATGCGGTCAGCCGGTGGCGGAAAACGTCAGGCATGTCGGCAGACCCCCTGCCGTCGTGAAAGCTGTCGCCAAGGCTGATCACCATCTTCGGATCGTAGTGCGCGACCACCGCCTGCAGCCGCAGCAAAGTGGCGGCGGTGTCGTAAGGCGGCACGAACGAGCCGCGGCGCGCGTAGGCTGCGCCCTTTTCCAGATGCAGGTCGGAAACCACGAGCAGGTCGAGTTCGGGAAAATAGAGCACGCCGCTCTGGTCGCAGACGGCGCGTTCGCCGGCGATCTCGATTTCCTCCGGCCTCGTTGCCGGCTTCACCGCGGTTTGGCTCATGCCCCGCCCATCGCTTCCTCGATCAGATCGTCCGCCGCTTCCGACAGAAGCATCTCGTTTGCATCGCCGGCCACCGCCTCCTTGCCGATCTCCATCATCACCGGCACGGCGAGCGGCGAAATGCGCTCCAGGTCCTTATGCATGATTCTACCCTTGATGCGCGACAGCATGTCGGCAAGTCTGCTGACATCGAGCAGGCCGGCCGCCGCATCCGCGCGTGTCGCCTGCAGGAGAATGTGGTCCGGCTCATGGCTGCGCAGCACGTCGTAGATCAGGTCGGCCGAGACGGTGACCTGGCGGCCGCTCTTTTCCTGGCCGGGATGGCGCTTCTCGATCAGCCCCGAGATCAGCGCGCAATTGCGGAAGGTGCGCTTCAAGAGCCAGCTTTCGGCAAGCCACGCATCGAGGTCGTCGCCCAGCATGTCCTCGTCGAAGAGTTCGGCGAGCGAGGGTTTGCGCCTCCTGAACATGGCGCCCATGTCTTCCAGGCCCCATACGGCGAGCGAATATTCCGTGGCGACGAAGCCGGTCGGGTGAGCGCCGGCGCGTTCCAGCCGGCGGGTCAACAGCATGCCCAGGGTCTGGTGCGCCAGCCGTCCTTCGAAGGCATAGGCCACCATGTAGAAGCGGTTGGCGCGCGGGAACGTCTCGATCAGCAGGTCCTTCCTGCGCGGCAGCACGGATTTTTCCTGCTGCAGCCGCAGCCAGTCCGACACCTGCTCGGGCAATTTCTTCCACTGGTCGGGATCGGCGAGCAGGCCGCGCACCTGGTCGGCGAGATAGGTCGACAGAGGGAATTTCCCGCCGGCATAGATCGGCACTTTCGCATCCACACCCGTGGCGTTGGAAACGTAGGCTTCGTTTTCGCGGATGCCCTCGAAACGCAGCGTGCGGCCGGCAAACAGGAAGGTGTCGCCCGGCGTCATCGTCTCCAGGAAGTATTCCTCGATCTTGCCGAGCGGCGCGCCGCCGCGCGAACTGGCGCCCCTGCCCTGCCTGACATAGCGCACGTTGAGCATCGGCTGCTCGATGATGGTGCCGACGTTCAGCCGGTACTGCTGGGCAAAACGCGGATGCGATATCCGCCACTTGCCGTCCTTGGTCAGTCTTATCTTGGCGTAACGCTCGTAGCTCCTCAGCGCATAGCCGCCTGTGGCGACAAAATCGACGACGCGGTCGAACGTCTGCCGGTCGACGCCCGCATACGGCGCAGCACTGATGATTTCGCCGTAAAGCTCGTCCGTGTCGAACGGCGCGCCGCAGGCGCTGCCCAAAACGTGCTGCGCCAGCACGTCGAGCGCGCCGGCGAGCAGCGGCGGCGTGTCCTGTGCGCCGAGGTAATTGGCTTCGAGGGCTGCCCGGCACTCCAGCACCTCGAAGCGGTTGGCCGGGATCAGCAGCGCCTTCGACGGCTCGTCCATGCGGTGATTGGACCGTCCGATACGCTGCGCCAGCCGGCTGGCACCCTTGGGCGCGCCGACATGCACGACGAGATCGACATCGCCCCAGTCGATACCGAGATCGAGCGTCGAGGTGGCGACGATGGCGCTGAGGCTGCCCGCCTCCATCGCCTTCTCCACCTTGCGGCGCTGGCCGACATCGAGCGAGCCGTGATGCAGCGCGATCGGCAGCGAATCGTCGTTCACCCGCCACAATTCCTGGAACAGCATCTCGGCCTGGCTGCGCGTGTTGACGAAAAGCAGCGTGGTCCGGTGCTCGCGCACGGCGTCATAGATTTCGGGGATGGCATAACGCGCCATGTGGCCTGCCCACGGCACGCGCTCCCTGGAATCGAGGATCGAGATGTCGGGCTTGGCGCCGCCGGCGACCGTGATCAGTTCGGACAGGCCGCCGGGCGGGTTCTGCGGCACCAGCCAGCGCCGCAATTCGTCCGGTTCGGCGACGGTCGCCGACAGGCCGATGGTCTGCAAGCCGGGAACGAAGCGGCGCAGCCGCGCCAGCCCGAGCGACAAGAGATGGCCGCGTTTCGAAGTCACCAGCGAATGCAGCTCATCAAGCACGACGTAACGCAGGTCGCAGAAGAACCGCTCGGCGTCGGCGGTAGAGATCAGCAGCGCAAGCTGTTCGGGCGTGGTCAGCAGGATGTCCGGCGGCGCCAGCTTCTGGCGCTGTCGCTTGTGCATCGGCGTGTCGCCGGTGCGCGTCTCCATGGAAATCGGCAGCCCCATCTCGCCGACCGGCTTGCCGAGGTTGCGCTCGATGTCGACGGCGAGCGCCTTCAGCGGCGAGATGTAGAGCGTGTGGATGCCGCGATGCGCCTCGCCGGGCTTGCGCTTCGGCCGCACGGCAAGATCGGTCAGCGACGGCAGGAAGCCGGCCAGCGTCTTGCCGGCCCCGGTCGGCGCGATCAACAGAACCGATTTTCCGGCCTGGGCGCGGGCGAGCAGCTCGATCTGGTGGGCGCGCGGCGACCAGCCGCGTTCCGTAAACCAGTCAAGGAAAGGCTCCGGCAGAAAGGCGGCGGCGTTCTCGGGCGCGAGGCGGGCTTGCTGCGTCACGCATCAGAAGTAGCGTGGGCATAGAAAAACGCCAAGCGGAATCTGGAACAAAACGGGATCGCCCGGCGACCGCTCCTTGCCCCACCCTTGCAGTTGATGAATCGCGGCGTCAAAAGAGCAACAAAAGCATCGAGACGACACTCATGACCGACACGGCAGCCTTCGAAGCCCGCATTGCCAGCCTGGAGACAGAAGTCCGTGCTTTGCAGGAAGCGGTTCTGCAATTGCAGAAGCAGATCGGTCCCACTCCGAAACCAGCGGAAACTCGGCTACGCTCGCGCGGCATGCTGGGCAGCCCGAAACCCGGCAGGTAGGCCGCCGTTATTCCTTTGCCGCCACCACGATCAGCCCTTCGATCGCTTCGCCGCGATCCATGCGGATATCGGCGCGCTCGAGCGATCTGACCGAGAGCCCCACGCCGGCGAGCAACCGCCGGAGGTACATCTGCGAATGCGCGTAGCGGCGGGAAGTGCGCAGCACGAAATCCTCCACGCCGGCGTGATGCTCGACCGAAAAGGCGAACAGGCCAGCCGCCTTGAGTGCCGCGGCGGCGGCCGCGAAAATGCCGTCGAGGCCCCCGAGATACATGAACACGTCGGCGGCGACGACGAGATCGGCGCTCTCCGGCGCGAGGCTTATGCTCTGCAGGTCGGCCTTCTCCAGCCTGTCATAGATATGCTTGGCCTCGGCCTTCCTCAGCATACCAGCCGAAATGTCGTAGCCTTCGAGAACACCGGCGACCGGGCGCAGCCGCGCCCCCATCAGGCCGGTGCCGCAGCCGAGATCGACGGCGCGGCCGAAACTGTCGCGCTGCGTCCGGATCGCCTGGTCGAGCAGTTCCGGCACGCGGTAGCCCAGTCTTTCCACCAGCGCACTGTCGAAGCTTCCCGCATACTGGTCGAACAGCGCCTCGACGAACGGGCTCGGGGGTGCTGCCGAAGCCGGCGCCGCCCCGATCAACTCCAGCTTCAGCGCCGCGCCCGGCCGGTCGGCGGGGTCGAGCTTCAGGCTCATGCGCCAGGCTTCCGCGGCCTGGTCGGCAGCACCCGCCGCCTCCTGCATTTCGCCAAGGCGAAACCAGCCCATCGCCCAGCCGGGCGCCAGTTCCAGCGCGCCGAGCATCAGCTCGGCCGCGGCGGCATGGTCGCCCGAGGCAAACAGCATTTCGGCATAGTCGGCGCGGCGGTCGGCGAGCATGTCGCCGGAAGCAAGATCGAGTGGTTTCAAGACACGGTTCCCTCCGGCATTGGAGCATTTTGCAACCAGGTGGAATCGCCTGGCGTCGCACAAATGCGGCAAACAAACAGATAGAGCGGAATGTACGGTTCAACCTGAATGCATTCCGCTCTAGCCGGTGGCGCTATATCGCGGAGTCAGGAGACGATTTCAACGGGCTTTCCCGAGCGGAACAAATGCCTATCTTGCAGGGGATGCGCGCCCGCGACCTGCTCCGTCCCCGGCCCGAAGGGCTCTACTGCCCGCCCGGCGATTTTTTCATCGATCCGGTGCGCCCGGTCGAACGGGCGCTGATCACCCACGGTCATTCGGATCATGCGCGTTCCGGGCACGCGAGCGTGCTCGCCACGCAGCAGACGCTCGACATCATGGCCATCCGTTACGGCGACGGCTTCGCCGGCGCCACGCAGGCAGCCACGCTCGGCGAAACCATCGACCTCAACGGCGTCAAGGCAACCTTCCACCCCGCCGGCCATGTGCTCGGTTCCGCGCAGATCTCAGTCGAGCACAACGGCGTCCGCATCGTCGCCTCGGGCGATTACAAGCGCCAACCCGACCCAACTTGCGTGCCGTTCGAACCGGTGAAGTGCGACGTCTTCATCACTGAAGCCACGTTCGGCCTGCCGGTTTTCCGGCATCCGCCCGACCGCGAGGAGATGGGCCGGCTGCTGAAATCCGTCGCGCAGTTTCCCGAGCGGTCGCATCTGATCGGCGCCTATGCGCTCGGCAAGGCGCAGCGCGTCATCCGCCTGCTGCGCGATCTGGGTTATGCGGAGCCGATCTATATCCATGGCGCGCTGGCGCGGCTCAGCGAATATTACGAAAGCCAGGGCGTGGCGCTGGGCCTGCTCGAACCGGCGACCGTGGAAAGCGGATCGAAACGGGATTTCGCCGGCGCCGTGGTGGTCGGCACGCCTTCGGCCTTCGTCGACCGCTGGGCGCGGCGCTTTCCCGATCCGGTCGCCTGCTACGCGTCCGGATGGATGCGCATCCGCCAGCGCGCCAAGCAGATCGGCGTTGAGCTGCCGCTGATCATCTCCGATCACTCCGACTGGGACGAACTGACCGACACCATCGTGGAGACCGGCGCGGCCGAGGTCTGGGTCACGCATGGCCGCGAGGAGGCGCTGGTGCGCTGGTGTGAGCTCAACGGCATTGCGGCGCGTCCCCTGCACCTCGTCGGCTACGAGGACGAGGGGGATTGATGATGACCGGTAGCGGCAGCATCGCATTCTCTCGCGCCCCCCTCTGTCCTGCCGGACATCTCCCCCACGAGGGGGGAGATGAGCTGCCATCAACGGCGGCGCTCATCCTTCGAGGTAGGCAATCTGGCGAAGTCGGCGACGCGACTAATCTCCCCCACAGTGGGGGAGATTTCCGGCAGGACAGAGGGGGGCAACGTAGAACTCGACATTCGCCCAGGTCGATGGCGCCATGAACCGCTTCGCCGAACTCCTCGACCGGCTGGTGCTGACGCCGTCGCGCAACGGCAAGCTGACACTCATCACCGACTATTTCCGCAGCGTCGAGGATCCCGACCGTGGTTATGCGCTGCAGGCGATCACCGGCGATCTCGCCATCGCAGCGGTGAAGCCGGCCATGCTGCGTGCACTGGTCGTCGAGCGCATGGATCCGGTGCTGTTCGGTTACTCCTACGATTATGTCGGCGATCTGGCCGAGACCGTTTCGCTGGTCTGGCCGGAACCCGAACAGAGCGCCAATCACGTGCCGACGCTTGGCGAAGTGGTGGAAAAACTGCAGTCGGCGAGCCGTTCGGATGGGCCGGGGGTGCTGGCGGGTCTGCTCGACAACGCCGGCATCTCGGCGCGGTTCGCCATCATCAAGCTGGTCACCGGCGGCCTGCGCATCGGCGTTTCGGCGCGGCTCGCCAAACAGGCGCTGGCCGATTTCGGCAAGGTCGACGTCGCAGAGATCGAGGAACTCTGGCACGGGCTGGCGCCGCCCTACGCGACGCTGTTCGCATGGCTGGAAGGCAAGGCGCCGAAACCGAAACAGTCGGCCAAGGCGCTGTTCCGGCCGGTCATGCTGTCGCATCCCGTCGAAGACAACGATCTGGCGAAGCTTGAACCGGCCGACTATGTCGCCGAATGGAAATGGGACGGCATCCGCGTCCAGGCGGTGTCGCTGGGCGGCGTCAGGCGGCTTTATTCGCGCACCGGCGACGATATTTCCGGTGCGTTTCCCGATCTGGTCGACGCCATGGACTTCGACGCAGCCCTGGACGGCGAACTGCTGGTCGGCACGCTGCCGCAATGGACCGGCACCTTCTCCGACCTGCAGCAGCGGCTGAACCGCAAGGCCGTCTCGGCAAAGATACGAGAGCGTTTCCCGGCATTCGTGCGCTGCTACGATGTCATGCAGATCGAGAGCGAGGATTTGCGGCAACTGCCCTTCGTCGAGCGAAGGCTGCGTCTGGAGGATTTCGTCGGCCTGCTCGAGCCGTCACGCTTCGACCTCTCGCCGACCATCCCCTTCTCCAGCTGGGAGGAACTCGAGGCGCTGCGCAAGGCACCGCCGCATCCGATCATCGAGGGGGTGATGATCAAGCGGCGGGATTCGGCCTACGTCGCCGGGCGTCCGAAGGGCCCGTGGTTCAAGTGGAAACGCGACCCGCACACGGTCGATGCGGTGTTGATGTATGCGCAGCGCGGCCACGGCAAGCGTTCCAGCTACTATTCCGATTACACCTTCGGCGTCTGGTCCGGGCCGCCCGAGGCGGGCGAACTGGTGCCGGTGGGCAAGGCCTATTTCGGCTTCACCGACGAGGAATTGAAACAGATCGACAAATATGTGCGCGACAACACGGTGGAACGGTTCGGTCCGGTGCGCTCCGTGCGGGCCGACGCGACGCATGGGCTGGTGCTCGAAGTCGCCTTCGAGGGCCTCAATCGCTCGACGCGCCACAAGTCTGGCGTCGCCATGCGCTTCCCCAGAATTTCCCGGCTGCGCTGGGACAAGCCCGCCCATGAGGCGGATCGCCTTGAAACGCTGACGGCAATGCTGGACTGAGCGTCCAAGGCGAGAAGGCGACAAGTCGGCAGGACCCGGGTAGGAAACGCAACGCTCAGGGACGTATATGGCAACCACAGACGCTGGCGATTAGCGGCGCACTACCTCCCTTCGTCATCCACGGGCGCAGCAGGCCGAAGGCCGTCGCGAAGACCCGAGGATCCATGCCGTGACAGCCGCGAGATGCGGAAAGCGGAGCAGAACGCGCGCCTCTCCCTTCTCCCCTTGTGGGACCATTGCAAAATCGTGGGGTTGTGATTCCCTGTTGTTGAACGGGGATTTTTGTGATGGCGAGGAAGTCTGGTGGGCAGTTCAGCTTTGTAGAGGCTTTGATGCCGGCCGCCCGCGAAGGGCGTCTGGACCGCCTGTCGGCGCTGGTGAAGTGGTGTCGCTTCGAGAAGGTTCTGGCGCGGCTTCGGCCGGTGGACGGTCCTGGGCGTCCAGCCTACGACACGCTGTTGATGTTCAAGGCGCTGCTTTTGCAGTCGCTCTATGGCTTGTCGGATATGGAGCTGGAGGAGGCGCTGGCCGATCGCCTGTCGTTCCGCCGCTTTGTCGGACTTGGGCTGGAGGAGACGGTTCCGGACCACACGACGCTCAACCGCTTCCGCAATCTTCTGGTGGAAGAGAAGCTTCTGGAGAAGCTGTTTGGCGAACTGGACCGGCAGATGGATCAGGCGGGCCTGATCCTGCGGCGCGGCACGATGCTGGACGCTACGGTGATCGAGACGATGGCGGCGCGGCTGGCGACCTGATTGAGGGGCGAACTGCGCCCGAAATCGCCCGCAGACACAAAATTCTAGCCCCTTCGACTCCAAATCGGCGCCATCGGCCGACAGCTCGCGACCTTCAACCTTCCGCCTGCGCTCAAAGCCTAATAGCGCAACGGTCCCACAAGGGGGGAGATATGCCCGCCCTCGCCTTGTCAGCATCTGTCAGCAGTCTTTCATTTTCTTTTATCCACACCCCTCCACCCTCCCGCATAATGCTGCCATCGCCGTCACGGAACCTGGTGCGCACCGGGTATCAGGGAGGGCGACGGTGCCGGATCGGTGGCGTTGCTGGGGCGAGGATGCCCCGAGGTCCGGGCCTGACCGAGGCTAGTTCGCGGTGTGAAAACCCGCGCTCCCTTTGCGGTCGGGCAA
>NZ_FOSL01000014.1:0-106817 GCF_900114255.1 Neomesorhizobium albiziae
CTGAATCCCTCGAACATCCGATGACCCCGTCGCGAAGCAAATATTGCGCATCTGTCGAAGAGGTAGGCCAGCGTCCGCGTTCGGGTAGGGTACGTGCCGATCACCCCTTCCCAATCGGATTTCAAGGACGATCCGCAGATAATCGATGGCAAACGATTCGAACGGCCTGTCGATGACATGTCCGGAATGCGGCGGTGCCCTGAAGAGCTTTCGAACTCGGCACGATTACCAAGTTCGACTGTCACATCGGACACAGCTATACCGCCGAAGCCATGGCCGTCGCGCAATTCGACAAGATGGAGCGGATGATGCGGGCCGCCGTCAGGTTTCTGAACGAACCGGCGGAATTTTTCCTTCACATGGCGGAGCACACGTATTCGTTGGAACCAGACCGCTCCCCGTTACTTGGCATGCGGCCAGCAAGCAGGCTCTCGATCGCGCCTACAAATTGCGGGATCTGGTGGTGTGCGCAGTCTCATGCGAACCAGTCTCACGGAAAAATTCCGTGGTAGGGCCCTAGATTCAGGGAATTTCACGGGACTTTCACTGTTTGCGTGAAAAGTCGGCTCCATTCGTCATTGAAATTCAGCGACTTGCAGACAAATTCCCTACTCGCGCGAGCAGGGAATTTTTTCGGGAGTGCAGGGAAAGGTTGGGGCCTGCAAAAGCTCTCTGAATTTGGCGATCCGCTCCTATTCATCCCTAGGGTAGGCTGGTGCCACCAGCAAAAGGCTCTGCGGCCGGGCAATTGAACGAGAGAACTTATGAGTCTCGTGGGGCTGACAAAAAAATTTGCTCTCAGGCACTGAGGGCGCGACTAGGCAACAAAAAGCCGAATGCTCCTGGCTCGTGTATCTGAAACTGCTTCGGGGCAGCCGCACACATCGGCAAGCCGGCCAGTGTACGATCCTTCACTACCAAACAAGGTGCCCCAGGAAGCCCACACGCTCCGCGTTCCACTCGTCGGACGGCTCGAAATAGCCAGACCAAGGGACCAGGTGCTCTCGGATGACATCCTCATTCAGGTCGATGCCCAGACCGGGAGCTTCAGGTACGGCGACGTAGCCATCCGTCAGGTAGTCTGGCGCGATCCCGGTGACGATGTCGGTCCACCATGGCACATCCAGCGCGTGATGCTCGACCGCCATCAGGCTCGCTAGCGCCGCGCCGAGGTGGAGGTTGGCCATGAACGCCACCGGCGAGCAGCATGCGTGCAGCGCGGTGGGGATGCCGTGGCGCTCGGCATGATCGGCAATCTTCTTGGTCTCCGTCAGCCCACCCGAGGAAAGCATGTCGGGATGGATGATGTCGAATGCGCGGGTCTCGATCGCCTCGCGGAAGCCTTCGAACAAATAGAGGTCCTCGCCCGCTGCGACCGGGGTCAGCAGAGCATCGGCCACCCGCTTGTGGCCGGCGATGTCGGTCCAGGGCAACACGTCTTCCACCCAAGCGAGATTGAACGGCTCGACCGCATGGCCGACCCGGATCGCCTCGTCGACCGTGACGAACCCCTCGCCGAAATGGTCGGTGCAGAGAGACACCTTGGGGCCGACCTCCTCACGCACTGCGCGGCATATGTCGCGGACCAGATCCAGCCCTCGCTCGCTGATCCGCGCTCCAGCACCGCGGCCTGGTGTGTGGAACTGGCGGTATTGCGGGTACTCGTGTTGGGTATCCGAACCGACCATTGCGCCTGGAACCGCTTCGAACATCCGCGCCGACAAGTCGAACTTGATGAAGCTCAGCCCCAACTCGTGTCGAGAACGGACCACCTCAGCGAATGCCTCGGGGGTTGGATCGGCTGGCGACGGTGTATCGCCGTAGATCCGCACCTTGTCGCGGAACTTTCCGCCGAGCAGCTGGTAGCACGGCACTCCGTATACCTTTCCGACGAGATCCATAAGCGCGATCTCGACGGCGCAGACTCCACCGGCTTCCCGACTCTCGCCGCCATAGCGCTTGATCCGGCGAAACAGGTACTCGACATTGCAGGGGTTCTGTCCGATCAGCAGCGGCTTGAGCCGCATAGCGGTATCGGGATGCGCGCCGTCGCGCACCTCGCCCAAGCCATAGACGCCTTGGTTCGTATCGATCCTCAGAATCGGATGAATACCCTGCGCCTGGATCGTCGCGAGGCGGATGTCGGTAATCCTCAGCTGCGACGGCTCGGACGCGCGGTGCACTGCGTTCTCAATGGTGCCAATGACGGACATTTTTTATCCCCTTGTCTGGTGCGAGTGAAGGCGCCCTCGCCCGCACCCGCAATAGTCGGAGTGGGCTCGCCATTGTGCGGCAAAGGTGGGTCACGTCGGCGTGCCGACGGGAGTCGCTTGGCGTTACTCCTTCAACCCGCGCTCGCCCAGCCACGCCTCGTATTCCGGCCAGGCATCCTTGTGCAGCGGGTAGTAGCGCTTGAGCGATTCACCGGCGAGAAGCTTCTCGCGCGAGAATTCCTCCCAGCCGTGATCCTTGTGAGCCTTCGCGATCATCGCCTCGGCCAGGGCGACAGGGACGCAGACCGCGCCATCGTCGTCGGCAACGATGATGTCGCCGGGAATCACAGTCACTCCGCCGCACGCTACCGGCACATTGACCGCCAGCGGCATCAGCACCGTCTGCGCGTGATAGTTCGGCGTGACTCCCTTCAGCCACGTCGGGATGCCCAGCTTCTGCACCTTGGCCCAGTCGCGCACGCAACCGTCGATGACTACTCCGGCGCCTTTCAGCCCCTTGAAATAGGTCATCATCATGTCGCCGAAGATGCCGGAGGTCATGTCGCCGCGAGCGTCCACTACGACGATGTCGCCTTCCTCGACCTGGTAGAGCACATGCCGATGCAGTTGCTTTTCGACATCGGCGTATTCGCCTTCGTCGAACAGGTCCTCGCGTTTGGGCATCATCTGCAGCGTTACGCAAGGCCCGGCGGCCACCACGCCGGGCGAGCGCGCGACGGGGCCTTCCATAAAGCAGTTTCGGATGCCCATGTGCGCAAGCGTTGCACTCGCTGTGGCGGCGCCGACCTCGCGAACCCTGGCGACCAGGTCTTTGGGAGGGCGCTTGATTTTGGCTATGTCCATGTTCGACTCCTTACCAGTTCGTGATCGACCCGTCCTTGCGGACGAGATGCGGCGCTTCCCACTGCTTGTAGCTTTGTTTAGCGACCAGTGCCTCGTTGACGTCGACCCCGAGCCCCGGCCTGTCGCTGACGCGATAGTAGGCCCCTTCGAGCGTGAGCAGTCCGGGGAAGAGTTCGGGGTTGTCGAAGCCGTGATAGAGCTCACCGGGCGAAGCGCGTGTTTCGAGCCAGGCGAAGTTCGCGACCGCCGCCGCGAAATGAACCGTGGCGGCGGTGCAGATGGGGCCTAGCGGATTGTGCGGCATCATGTCGACATAGTGGGCCTCGGTCCAGCCAGCGACCTTCATCGCCTCTGTCAGCCCGCCGACATTGCAGATGTCGATGCGGCTGAACTGCGCGATGTCCCTCTCGATGTACGGCATGAACTGCCATTTCGAAGAGAACTCTTCGCCGATCGCGAAGGGAACGTCGGTCAACTTCCGCAATGCCTCGTACGCGGCTGGCGTCTCGTCTCGAATGGGCTCTTCCAGAAAGTCCAGTGTCCCGCGGGGCATCTTCTGGCAGTAGCTGGCGGCCTCTGCCACGCTCAGCCGATGGTGGAAGTCGATACCGAGAACTACATCGTCCGCCAACGCCTCTCGGCACTTCACCGTCCATTTGGCGGTCTCGGCGATGCTTTCGCGTGGTTCATATATCTTCTCGGATTTCTGGCCTGCCGGGATGAGGCGGATTGCCTGCCATCCCAGAGCCTTGAGCTCAAGCACCTGCTCAACCACTTCCGCGCTTGAGGCCTCCGAACGCGTGGTCGCGAATGTAGGAACGAGGTCGCGCTGCTTACCGCCGAGCAGCTCATAGACCGGTACTCCGAGCGCCTTGCCCTTGATGTCGTGCAGGGCAATGTCTATCGCCGAAATAGCGGCTTGCAGAACGCGGCCGCCCTCGAAATACTGGCTGCGGTACATCTCCTGCCAGGTGCGGCCGATCTGCATCGCGTCCTGGCCGATGAGGAACTCGCGATAGTGCTCGATAGCGCCGACCACCGCCTTCTCGCGCGACGACAGGCCACTCTCGCCCCAGCCATATACCCCCTGGTCGGTTTCGATCTTGACGATCAGTTGGTTGCGGGTCCCCACCCAGACCGGGTAGGGCTTGATGGCGGTGATCTTAACTTTCGGTGACATGCTCAGGCTTGCAGCGCCAGCTCGGTCTCGCCGTCGAAAAGGTGCATGCGATTCTGGTCGAACGCGAGCCATATCTGCTCGTCCGGCTCTACATCGAACGTCGGTGGCAAGCTGATGTTGACGACCGTTCCAGACAGGAACACCTGCACGAAGGTTACGTCGCCGGTTGGCTCCACCGTGTATACCTTCGCCGGCACGCTCCCCGCGACCTGCGATTTATGCAGGCGTATCGCCGAGTGGCGTGCGCCCAGCACGACTTTCCTGGAGGTGGCGCCCTGCACCTTTCGCGCGTTTTGGTCCGAAAGCTCGATGGTCCATTTCTCGGCGCTGGTGAGGATCGTTCTGCCGCCGGCTGTCGTCACCTCGAGCGGTATGAGGCTCATCGCCGGACTGCCTACGAAGCTGGCGACGAACAGGTTCACGGGGTTCGCAAATACCTGTGCCGGTGTGTCGTACTGTTGCAAGTAGCCGCCGTTCATCACGGCCATCTTGTCGGCCATCGTGACGGCCTCGAGCTGATCGTGGGTCACGTAGATGATCGTCGCGTCGAAATCCTGGTGGAACCTCTTGATCTCGGATCGCATCTGCACCCTCAGCTTTGCATCGAGATTGGATAGCGGCTCATCCATCAGGAAGACGGCGGGATCGCGCACCAAGGCGCGACCAAGCGCGACGCGCTGCTGCTGGCCTCCCGACAGCTCCCGAGGTCGGCGCTCGAGGAGATGGGAGATGTCCAGCATGCGTGCCGCGTCGCGCACCTTCTGGTCTATCATGGACGAGGACATCCGGCGCATCTGCAACGGAAAGGCGACGTTGTTGTACACGGTCTTGTTCGGATAGAGCGCGTAGTTCTGGAACACCATTGCGATGTCCCGGTCCTTGGGATCGAGATCGTTGACGACGCGCTCGCCGATGGTGATGTCACCGCTGGTGATCGGAATGAGGCCCGCGACCAGATTGAGGGTCGTCGTCTTGCCGCACCCCGAAGGCCCGACGAGCGCGACGAACTCGCCGTCATTCACGGTCAGCGAGACATCCCTTACCGCATAGACCGGGCCATAGGTCTTGACGAGATCTTTGAGGATCACGTGGGCCATGAGCTGTGGTTCCTTAGTGTTTGACTGCGCCCTCCGTGAGCGCGCGCACGAAGTATTTTTGCAGGACGAGGAACAGAACCACGACCGGAACGCTCATCATGAAGCTTGCAGCCATCAGTCCCGGGAAATCGGTTGTGTTTTCGGAGAAGAACCGCTGGACGCCGACCGGCAAGGTCAGCTGTTCGTTCTTGGAGAGGAATGTGTAGGCGTAGATGTATTCGTTCCACGCACCGATGAACGAATATATCGCGGTGGCGATGATACCTGGCACCGAAAGCGGCATCACGATCAGTACGAATGCCTGCAGCCGGGTCGCGCCATCGATGCGCGCTGCCTGCTCAAGCTGCACCGGAATATTGTCGTAGAATCCCTTGAGCAGCCAGATGGCCAGCGGCAGGCCGAAGGTCAGGTAGGTGAGAACCAGCGACCCGTGGGTGTTCACGAGACCCAGAAAGCGCATCAGGATGAACAACGGGACAAGGAAGATAACTGCCGGGAACATGTTGCGCAGCAGCACCGAGAAGAACAGGAAACGCCGCCCCGGAAATCTGAAGCGCGAGAAGGCGTAAGCAGCCGGCACCGCAACCAATACCGCGAGTATCGTGGTCAGGGTCGAAACAACCAGGCTGTTCCAAAAAAAACGCAGGAAGTCCCGGCCGACGCTGTTCTCGGGATCGAGCAGGTTCCGGTAACTCGCCAGCGTTGGCTCGCTCGGCCACCACTCGGGCGGAAACGCCATCGCTGCGAAGCCCGACTTGATCGACGTCAGCAGCATCCAAACCATCGGTACGGCCGTATAGATCAGCATGAACAGCAGGAAGATGCGGCCACCCCAGCGCCAGCCATCCATGCGCCTGCGGCGAAGGGTCGAGACTCCAGACTTTGCGTTCATGCTCCGGGCTCCCGCTGATCGCCTTGGCTAAGCGCGCGCACGTAGAAATAGCCCAGCGTCATCAGGATGACGAACAGGAGGACGGAGTAGGCCGACGCCACACCCCAGCGCTGACGTCCGAAGGCAAGCTCGTAAATGTGAGTAATCCAGATGTGAGAGGCGTTCGACGGGCCGCCGCCCGTCATGATCCACGGGATGATGAAGGAATTGAAGTTCGCCACCGCGAGCAGAAGCACCGTGACCGTGGAAACCCCGCGCAGATGGGGAAAAGTGACGTGCCAGAAGCGCTGCCATGCTGACGCGCCATCGACTTGCGCGGCGCGCAGGAGCTGCTCGGGAACGGTCTGCAATCCCGCCATCATCATGATCATGGCGAACGGAAACTCACGCCAGATGTTGACGACGATCAGCGAGGCCAGAACCGTGCTGACGCTGTCGATGAAATTCGGTGGCCGATCGACGAGCCCCAGCTGGACGAGAACCACGCCGATGATACCAAAGTCCGAGTGGTATATCCATTTCCAGATATAGGAGGCGGCAACCGCGCTGATCACCCATGGAATGATGAAGATGGCGCGCAACATGCCGCGCCCGAAGAACTCACGATGCAGCGCGAGTGCCAAGGCAAAGCCCAGCACGAATGCGATTATAGTCGAGGCCAGCGTCCAGATCACCGTGTTCAGCGTGACACGCCAGAACACATTGCTCATGAGGATGGTCGTGTAGTTGTTGAGCCCGATGAAGCTCTTGTCCTTCAGCTGCAGCCCGGGTGGCGTTTTGAAGAGGGACAGTTCAACCGTGTAATAGATCGGGTAGGCGATGACGACGAGCATCACCACGATGGCGGGCAGCACGTAGAGATAGTCGGCCCGACTGCTCCAAGTCTGCCGAAGTAGGTCCAAACGGGTTGTGCGCGGCTGGCGGACCTGGCTGGCCTCGCCTGTCACTATGGTCATCGTGGGCAAGCCCCTGTCTTGGTGGGCGATGTAGCTCGGCAGCATGAGGGGCGCCGGCCCAGCTCGAGACCAGAGGAGCTAGAGTCCGCCGCCCATCAGTTCCTTGACCTTCTTGGCCGCGTCATCGGCTGCCTGGTCGACGGTCATGGCGCCGGTCAAGGCGTTCTGCATCATGTCCGGGATGATGATGTTCATGATCTCAGGAGCCTGCGGCAGGGCCGGGAACGGAATGCCGTACGGCAGCATGGAAGTCGTAACGTCGAGGAACTTGATGTTGTCCAGACGTTCTTTCATCCACTTGGTCTTGAAGCCATTAAGGTTGCCGGGGTTCGAGCCCGCATAGGCCATCTTCAGCGACCACTCGGGGCTCGTCCAGAAGCAAATGATGGCCTTCGCCGCTGGCTCGTCAACCTTCCCGCCATCCACATATTCTGGCTTGAGGATGTGGATGTTGGAGCCGCCAAAGACGACCGCGCGTTTACCGTCCGGGCCGGTCGGAACAAGGCCGTAGCGCATGTTGTCGATGACGGTCTGCGCCTTCTCCTTGTCGGCACCCGCAGCCTTCTTTTGCAGGTCGAGCATGACATTGTAGTCGGACGGATGCGAGATCATCATCCCGAGTTGGCCAGCCAGGAACAGGGGCTGGTTGTCGGCCTGCTGATTTGTGAGGGCCGAAACGGGCACCGACTTGTCGCGGACATACATGTCGTAGGAGGCCTGCAGGGCACGCTTGCTGGCTTCGCTGTTCAGCCTGATCTCGCCATAGTTGGGGCTCGGATCAGCTTCGTCGAACACTCCGCCACCGTAGCCCCAAAGCTGAGGCATGAAGCGGTAGGGAGTGTTGCCGGCGTTCTTGCGAGCAACGAGCCCATAGCCGGCAACCCCGAGCTTATCATGGATCTGCTTGGAGTACGTGACCACATCGTCCCACGTCGCGGGCGCCTTGTCCGGATCGAGACCTGCACGCTTGAAGATGTCGGCGTTCCAGATGAGCGCCATCGTCTCGTTGTTGGTCGGGATACCGTAGCCCACACCATCCCAGGTCACGGCCTTCATCGCGCCGGGCCAGAAGTCCTCGGTCGACCAGCCGACGTCCTCGGGCTTGAGCGGCTCGAGATAGCCTTTGGAGGCAAACTCGGTTCCGCCCAGGATTTGCAGGCGGACCGCCATTGGCGCCGCATTGCCGATGAGCGCGGTGCGGAACTTGTCGAGAAGGTCGTTATACGTGAGAGCCTGCTCTTCGAGCTGGATGTTTGGATAGGTCTTACGGAACGACTCGAAGAAATCCTTGTAGTACTGGCGCAGCAGGTCGGGATCGCCTTCGAACACCCCCTGATACCAGAATGTGAGCCGCCCCTTGTAGTCGAGCGGAGTGACCTTGCCGCACGCCTCGGCCGTATCAAATTCCTCTGTGCCGGCAATGGAGCGCACATATTCCGGCGACCATTTGCTCAGATCGACGGGTGGCTCGGCGAGCGCCGAAGTCGACAGCAGTGACGCCATGAGGACAGGTGCAATCGTGCCGCACGCGACGGCACAGCCGGATTTCAACTGTGTCATTAGGAATCCTCCACATTTTCCCTTCCGCCCCATGACGCAGGCGGCTTCTTTTTTTGGTCCTAGCCCGGGAGATGGCTGCTTGTTTTGTGTATCCCTTGGCTGGCAAGACAGCGTCACAGAAGAAAGATTGCGTGTCAACCAAAATAGATCGTACATTATTTGACGGAAACCGTGGATAATGTCAGAAGGCATGAACGGCTACCAAGGGGAGCGGACGATGACGGAATTCAAGGCAAAGCCACCGGTGGGGATCGACGCGACTGGCGCCTCGACAGAGGGAGCGTCCGTCTACGAGCTGATCCGCGACGACATCATCGAAGGCCGCCTCAGGGCGAACGAACGTTTGGTCGTCGCTGACCTCGCCCAGCGTCATGGAACGTCCACCAACCCGGTCCGCGAGGCGCTGCAGCTGCTCAGAGGCGAGGGCTTTGTCATCTTCGCCCCGAACCGTGGTGCGCGCGTGCGGCCGATTGATCAGGACTTCGTTCGGGACATCTACGAAATTGGCGTTCTGATCGAGCCCGCCCTTACCCGATGGTTCGTCGGCATGGCGACCCAGGAGGACATTGTCGAACTCGAGCGCATCCAACGCCTCATCGAGGAAAACAACTTTGCTGATCAGCTCAGGCATAGTGAGCTCGACACGGCCTTCCACACCGTCATGTACGAGCGCCATTACAACCGTCACGCGGCCGAGCTCTGGTGGAAGCATCGCGAGGTACTGCGCGCTGTGAGCCGCCGATTCAATTTTACGCTCTCGCGGCGCGCCCAGGTGCTGCGTGATCATCGCGAACTGATCGAGCTGATCAAGGCCGGTGAGGCTGACAAGGCCGCTGAACTGGTCGCCCGCCATGTTGAAGGCTCGGGCCGACACATCCTTGAGCAGATGCGCGCAGCAAGCGCAGCGCGGGCAGGATAGGTTCCGGCCGGTTCGACTCATGCCCCACTTCAATGGAGAAGCAGAAGCAAATGAAGATAACGAGTGTGCGGCCCTGGCTGATACAGTCGAGCGCCTCGTACTGGGGCGAGTTCCTGTTTGTCGAGGTGGACACTGACGAGGGGATCACCGGTTGGGGCGAGATCACCACCACAACAAAGATCGCAAATCGCGCCCTGGTTGCGATGCTCAGGCAGGTAGGCTCTATGCTGGTTGGCGAAGATCCGACACTCATAGAGCAGCTTTGGCACAAGCTTTTTCGCAGCTTCACCTACATGGGAAGCCGCGGGGCCGCGGTGGAATGCGTAAGTGCAATCGACATCGCCTTGTGGGACATCCGGGGCAAGGCCCTCGGCATGCCCATCAACGAGCTTCTGGGGGGACCTGTGCGAGATGAAATCGCCCTCTACACCCACCCCGACCAGCGCAAGTTCACCAGCAAGGAGGCCGTGGTCGCGGAGATCCACGACATTGTGAAGTCTGGGCACACCGCCCTCAAATTCGACCCCTTCCCCCAACAGGGTACACACGTGGATGGCTTGGCCCGGGAGCAGCGCGACGGCTATCTCGAAGGGTCCATGACGCGCAAGGACGAGCGCGAGGCCGCCGAGCTCACCGCGCTGATCCGCGAGACAGCAGGGCCGGATATCGAAATCCTCATCGATGCGCACGGCCGCTTCGACGTCCCGACCGCGATCCGGCTCTGCCGCACGCTCGAGGACGCTGGCCAAATCGACTGGTTCGAGGAGCCTGTTCCGCCCGAGAGCTTCAACGCGCTGAAGCAAGTACGCGACAAGGTGAATGCGCCGATTTCCTGGGGAGAGCGCGGCCACACCAAATGGGACTTCGTGCCAATTCTTGAGAACAAGCTCGCCGACTACATCATGCCTGACGTAACCTGGACCGGTGGCATCACAGAGCTGAAAAAGATCTCCGCCATGTGTGAAGCGTACTACATTCCCGTGTCGCCTCACGACGCCGCCGGGCCGATCAATGTCGTCGCCGGCGCGCAGGTGATGATGACGGTGCCGAACTTCTACAAGCTCGAGACATCCGAGTGGAACCTGCACAAATATGACGTGCTCATCGACGAGCCACTCGACAATTCCAACGGCAGCCTGAAGCTTACGAAGCGCCCGGGCCTCGGCGTCGAGATGAATCGCGGCTACCTCGAGGAAAACCAGGTCGAGTAGTACGCCTGCCCAAACAGGTCCCATACCGCGAGTAAGTTCGCACAGCGCTGGTCCCCTCAACGGCCGAAAGTCCAGAACCCCATGAAGATCGTCGACCTTCGTTGCGCCGTCATCGGCCGCCATCCCATCGTCCGCATCGTAACGGACGAGAATATCCACGGCCTCGGCGAGGTGGAGTTCACCAAACCCTACCTGAAACCCTTTGTGCTCCATTTCCGCGACGCGCTCATCGGCGAGGATCCCACTGACGTGGAACACGTGATGCTCAAGATTCGCCAGCGCGGCAGTTTTAAGCCCTACGGCGCTGCGGTCAGCGCGATTGAGCATGCGCTGTGGGATATCGCCGGCAAGGCCGCCAACGTCCCCGTCTACAAGCTGCTCGGCGGCAAAGTGCGCGACCAGATCCGCTGCTACAACGGCAACAAGCGCCGCAAGCGCTCGGGCGACCGGCCCGAGGACTACGCGGACGACGTCAGGTGGATGATGGAGCAGCCCGAAGGCTTCTTCATGGTGAAGCAGGGGATCACGTTCCATTCGAACATGAAGGACACGGTTCCCGACTTTCACTATGGCATCGTGCAGAAGAAAGCCGGCTATCACGGCGCCATGGATCAGGGCCAGATCAGTGAGCGCGGCATGGCCCATGCGATAGACTGCGTCGCGGCCATGAAGGAGGTGCTCGGCGACAAAGTCAGCCTTGCGCTGGATTGCGGGCCGGGCTGGTTTCTGCCCGACGCCATCCGCTTCGCCAATGCGGTTGAGAAGTACAATTTGATGTGGCTCGAGGACATGCTCACCGGCGACTACGTACCGTGGGTCAACCCGCAGGCCTATCGCGAGTTGACGCAGTCAACGACGGTGCCGATCCATACTGGTGAACAGATTTACCTGCGACACAATTTCAAGGAATTGATCGAGACGCAGGCGGTGCGGATCGTCGGTCCAGATCCCGCCGACATCGGCGGCATCGCCGAACTCAAATGGGTAGCCGAGCATGCTTACATGCATTCTATCATGATGGCGCCGCACGGCACGGCCAACGGGCTCCTCGGCCTTGGAGCGCTGATCAATGTGTGCGCCGCCCTGCCCGCGAACTTCATCGCCTTCGAGTACCCCACCGCGTCCGACCCATGGTGGGAGGAAATCGTCATCGGGCTGCCGAAGCAGATCGTGCGCAATTCGATGATCGAACTGCTGCCCGGTCCAGGGCTCGGCCTCGACATCGATCCCGAGGGAGCGCGAAAATATCTTGCCGAAGAAGACGAGGGATTTTTCCACCGCGTCTGAAGCTTCCTCCTGGCGTAAGCGTGCAAACCAAGTCGCGTTGGTCGGCCACAACTCATCCGCTTGGTCAGATGTGTTCGACGCCCCTCACATAGTAAGGGGCCCTCCCGCTGACGCGGGCGAGTCCCAAAGATAGTCGGTAGCCTGGAGGGCTTAGGCTGCCGCTTTCTCGCTACCAGCCGTCGCGCCGTGCCTGATTTCGGTACCAAGCACCTTCAGGCATTCGCGCATGAAAGCGGCTAGGCCGGTCCAACCCTTGGCCGAGACCATCGTGCCGTCCACATAGGCTTCGGTCGGCTTGACGTCGATATAGGTGCCCCCGGCCAGCTTCACCTCCGGCTCGCACGCGCCTAGGGCAGCGACGTTCTTGCCGCGCACGACTCCGTCCACCGCCACCAGGATCTGGACGCCGTGGCAGATGGTGAAGATCGGCTTCTTTGCGTCGTGGAAATGCTTGACCATCGCCTGAATTCGTTTGTCGGTGCGGATGTATTCCGGGCCGCGGCCGCCGGCGCAATAGACGGCATCGTATTCTTCCGGCTTCACCTCGGAAAAGGTCTTGTTGATGTCGGCAAGGTGGCCGTAGCGCTCGATGTAGGTCTGGTGCCCCTCGAAGTCGTGCAGCGAAGTCTGGATCTTGTCGCCAGCCTTCTTGTCCGGGCAAATCACGTGGACGGTGTGTCCGACTGCTTCCATTCCCTGCTGGAACACGAAGATCTCGTATTCCTCGGTGAACTCGCCGGTGAGCATCAGAATTTTCTTGCCAGCCATTTTATTCCTCCGTTGGTGCGGAGCCTGACGCTCCGCAGTTCTTGCTTCAACTATTCGAAAGCCGGCAGCAACCGGTCTCGAGAACGTTCGATATGATCGCTCATCGCGCGCTTCGCCGCCTTGCCATCCCCGGCCGCAAAAGCCGCGAGCAATGCTTCATGCTCGTCGAGCGCTTCCTCGGTAACGCGCGAATGAAACATCAGTCGGAAAATGTGAAAGTGCGTGTGCTGGTTCGCAAGCGTCATGCGGATCAGCTCATTGCCGGCAAACTCCAGGATGCGGTCGTGGAAGACAGCGTCCTGGCGCGCGAAGGCGGAGTACCGAACCCGCTCATCGCCCACCTGCCGGCGAGACATGACGCCTGCCATCTCTTTCAGGATTGAAAGCCTGCTCGCATCCATCGTTCGTGCTGCGCGCTGCGCAGCGGTCGGTTCGAGCAGCAAACGCAAGTCATACAATTCGTCGAAGCGTCGGCGGGTTATCTGCGGCGCCGCGCTGTAGCCGATCAGATGCGTCTTGATGACGAGCCCCTCACCCTCAAGCCGGCCGAGCGCCTCGCGAATGGGCGTCTGAGAAACGTTGAATTCGCGCGCTAGATTGTCAACCGTAATGCGGGAACCAGGCGCAATCCGCAGCGCCATGAGCTGGGCGAAAATCGCCTCATAGGCCTCCTCGGCGAGACCGTGATGGCGATTGATCGCGCGCACGCCGGCCTGAGAGACGGCGCCTTCCAAAGGATCAGCTTGAAGCAGGCCGTTCATGTTCGCCCCTTGACATGAAGCATGCCTAACGCGATGCTCTGGCCAAGTCAATCATATATCCTATACGATTTCCTATTGTGTGGGATGGGCACGTTTAAGGGGAACGCTTGATGAGTTTTTGTGCAGCGTTGCGGTCCCTGAGTGTCTTGACGTCCATCAGCTTCCGCCCCGGACGTCGATCATGGCCTTGATCAAGCCTGATTTCTGATGTGCCCAGCGCGCTATGTCACGTGGGCTGTCACGCAGCGTCGTGCGGTGCGTGATAAGCTGGTCGATGGGGATCGCGCCTGTCCGGATCGACGCAGCCACGTGCTGGAAATCGGCGCGCGTCGCGTTGCGGCTGCCGATCAGCATCATCTCGCGCTTGTGAAACTCCGGGTCCGAGAAGGTGATATCGTCCTGGACGACACTGACCAGAACCATGACGCCGCCATGCGCGACGTAAGCGAAGGCGGCCTGCATCGAACGGCTGTTTCCCGTCGCGTCGTAGACGACGTCGAAACCCGCACCGACGGTTCGCTCCGATACTTTTTCGGAAACCTGCCCTTTCGATGCGTCGATCACCAGGAAGCCGAGCTGACGCGAGGCAAAGGCCAGCCGTTCCGCGCTGACGTCCATGATTGTCACGTTTTGTTTCGCGATGCGCGCGAAGAGCGTGGTGCCAAGGCCGATCGGGCCTGCGCCGATCACCAATGCGCGCTGCCCGCCAACGGCCATCGACCTCCGAACGGCGTGAGCGCCAACAGCCAGGAATTCGACCGTCGCCGCCTCAGCTAGCGACAGGCCATCGGCCGGAAAAAGGTTCTCCACGGGCACAAGGAGCTGTTCGCTCATGGCACCGTCGCGATGCACTCCCAGCACCTGGATCGAGACGCAGCAATTGGGCTTTCCCTGCCGGCACGCAACGCATTTTCCGCAGGAGAGGTAGGGGTTGATGATGACATCCTGACCTACCGAAATGTCTGTGGGTCCATTGATCTCGACAACGGTGCCCGAAACCTCATGGCCCATGATGCGCGGATAGGCGAGGAACGGATGTTTGCCTTCGAAGATGTGATAGTCGGTGCCGCAAATGCCGACATGGGCGACGTCGATCAGTGCCCAGCCTTCAGGGGGACTGCCAAGCGCCGGCCGATCGGCGAATTCGAGTTCTCCCGGAGCGACGCATCGGACAGATTTCATGACGGCGTTCATGTGGGCGGTGTTGCTCCTGCGATGTGTTGGTGGCGTACCGAGCCGGCCCGGCAGGTGGCTCTGCCGGGTCGGCTCAAGCGGTTATTCGAAGTCCTTGACGTTCTCGGCGGTCACCAGGCCGGCGCCGGTGTCGACATTGGCCTCCACCGCTCCGCCCTTGATCGCCTTGACGACCGTGTCGATGCCGAGTTCGCCCATCTTGGCGGGGAACTGCGCGACAGTCGCGTCCTCGACCCCTGACTTGATCGCTTCGATCTCGCCGCAGCAGGCGTCGAAGCCGACGAGAATGAACGCGTCGTTGGCAATGCCGGCGTTGGTGATGGCCTGTGCGGCGCCTGCGGCCGGCGGACCGCATGCCGAGTAGATGGCTTTCAGGTCGGGATTGGCGGTCAGCAAGTCCTCGGCGACCGATGTGCCGAGTTCCTGCGTGCAGTTGGTCGCGCCTTTGCCCACGACTTCGACCTTCAGGCCGCCTAGCCCCTCCATCATCCCGTTGACGCGGTCGTCGAGTGCCGGCACGCCGGGAACGCCTTCGAGAATGCCGATCTTGTCGCCGTTCTTCAGCACCGTCTTGAGATATTCGCCGGCGATCCTTCCGCCATTGAGGTTGTTGGTCGAGACGAGCGCCGTCGCTCCCTTCCAGTCCGGGATGCTGTTGTCGATGAGCACGACCTTGATGCCGGCTGCGACCGCTTTGTCGAGCGCGGGCGCGACAGTCGGGTCTACCGGCGTGATGGCGATGCCCTGCACGTCCTGGGTGACCATCGATTCGATGAGCGCGATCTGGCCCTCGATGTCGGTGGCGGACTGTCCCTGGCCGACGACCAGATCGACATCGTTCTCTGCCGCGTATTTCTTGGCGGCATCCTCCATGGTCGAGAAGAACGGGACAGGGAACTTGGTGATCAGCGCGACCTTGACCTTGTCGGCCGCGAACGAGGGCGAGGCAAGCGCGATGGCGACCGCGACACCCCCAATCAATCTATGGTTCAGCTTCATTTCCTCCTCCTGTGTTGCTGGCGCGCTTTCCGGTGGAAGTTCCGGCCAGATGCGGACGTGGGCGACGCCCGCAATGAGTTCAGGTTCAGGCCCCGACGATCATCGCGACCAGATCCTGCTTGTTGCTGTTGGTCGGTACGATCTCGCCGACCTTCCGGCCCTGCCGCAGCACCATGGCGCGGTCGGCGAGCTCAACGACATGTTCCATGTTGTGCGTGATTAGGATCACCGCATTGCCCTGGTCGCGAACGGTCGCGACGAGGTTGAGCACCTGGCGGGATTCCCTGAGACCGAGCGCTGCTGTCGGCTCGTCGAGGATGACGACCTTGCGCGCGAAAACCGTGGCGCGCGCCACCGCGATGGCCTGTCGCTGGCCACCGGACATCTTGGCTACCACGACGTCGAGCTTGGGAAGCGTGATCTTGAGGCGGCTGATGACCTGCCTTGCCTCGGCGTCCATGCCGCGCTTGTTCAGGAAGCGCAGCCCGCGCGGCAGCCATGCCGGACCTGCGATCTCGCGGCCTGCGAAGAAGTTCTGCGCCGGCGTCAGGTTGTCGAAGAGAGCGAGTTCCTGATAGACCGTCTCGATGCCGGCGAACCGGGCGTCCGCCGGCGAGCGGATTTCCGTCTCGAGGCCATCCAGATGGATTGCGCCGGAATCGAGACGATGAAGCCCGCTGATGCATTTGATCAGCGTCGACTTGCCGGCGCCATTGTCGCCAAGCAACGCCAGTATCTCGCCACGCCTGAGGTCGAGATCGACGCCATCGAGGGCAAGCACCGAGCCGAAGCGTTTAGTGGCGCCACGCACCGAGAGCAGCGGGCTCAACGCTTCAGTCTGCAGGGCGGCGCCGTTCATCGCGCCCTCCCCGCCTGCACGACGCGCACGCGCGCCTCAAGATGGTTGCGCAGTACGTCGCACTCGACAGCGATCACGATGATGACGCCGATGATGATGAGCTGGAAAAATATGTCGACATTGAGCAGATTGAGCGCGTTGCGGATGACGCCGATCATGATGGCGCCGATCACTGCGTGTCCGAGATGGCCGCGCCCGCCGAGAAAGCTCGCGCCGCCGATGATAACCGCAGCGATCGTGTCGAGCTCCAGCAGATTGCCGAACAGCGGCGACCCCGCGTCGGTGCGCCCCGCGAGAATGACAGCGCCGATCCCGGCGCAGGTGCCGGAAGTGACGTATGTTGATACAAGCACCCAGTTGACGGGAATGCCCATGGCGACGGCCGCTTCCGGCCGCCCGCCCACGGCATATATCCAGCGGCCCCACACCATTGTCCTGGTGAGGACGAGTAGTAGAAGGCCCACTCCAAGAACCACGAATACCGACCCGGGTAGACCCCAGAAGGCGTTTCGGCCGAGGACACGGATAGCTTCCGGCATGCCCGGGATGGCGCGGCCATCAGCAAGCTGCAGCGCGATACCCTTGCAGATGCTGAGCGTCGCCAAAGTGATGATGAACGGATGCGGCAGCCGGCCGAAGACGTAAAAGAGCCCGTTCACTGAGCCTACGAGCGCACCGGACGCAATCATCGCTAGGATGACGACCGGTGCGGAGCCGCCGGCCTGAAACAATAGCGCCCCCACGACCGACGCCAGCGCAAGGTTCGATCCGACAGAGAGATCGATACCTCGCGTCAGGATGACGAGGTGCTGGCCCATGGCAACCACGGTGATGACCGCGGTCTGGGCCAGAATGTTGCTTACGTTGCGCGGCGTGAAAAATACCGGCGATAGGAAGCTGAGAACGACGACCAGAACGATCAGGATCAGAGCCGGGCCGATGCCGAGCAGCATCAGACCCAGATCCAGCCGAGACGTTGCGCGCACGGCCTGGGCCTGGCCCGACGCCGTCCGTCCCATTCCAACTCCATTCCCAGCATTGGCGTCGGACAATTCCCCTCCCCCGTCAAAACCCACGGGTTTTGACGACATACGTCCCTTTGCTTGCTTTCTATCGATAAAAAACTACGCGCGATTGGTTTGCGTCAAGTTGTTTTTTATGCATAAAAATCGACCGGAAAAGACATCCTTACAAGGCCGGCCATGAAACCCGATAACGTCTACAAGCGCGCGCTTAACGCCACGCTTGAGCTGGTAAAAGGAGGTGAGTTCGCTCTAGGGCTCCCATCCGAGAACCAGTTGCGCGCTCGCATTGGTGTCAGCCGCACGACAGTGCGAAAGGTAATCCGCGAACTGGCAAACCGTGGCATCGTTGTCGAGCAGGACGGCAACAAGGTTCCTGGTCGTCCGGTGAGCAAGCATGATCTTTTCAGTGGACTTGAGACGACATCACGCCTCGAGCATGTGGAGCGCCAGTTCATGGAATGGATGCTCCGCGGCGGCGCAGCGCCCGGCACGCTTATCAACGAACTTGAACTCGCCCGTCAGTTTCACGTTGCCACCAACGGCATTCGTGAGTTTCTGATCCGCTTTAGCCGCTTTGGGCTTGTCGAGAAGAAGTCCAACTCCGGCTGGCTCTTCAAGGGATTCACGGAGGACTTCGCGCTAGAACTGTTCGAGGTTCGCGTGATGTTCGAACTGCGATCCGCGCGACACTTCGCCGAACTGCCCGAAGGCTCGTCGCTCTGGGGGCGCCTCGAAACGATACGGCGTCAGCACGTCGACCTGCTCGACAGTGTCGAGGCCCGTTTCCATGATTTTTCGGACCTCGACAATCGTTTCCATCGTTTGATCAACGAGAGCGGGCCTAACCGATTTATTGATGGCTTTTCCGACATCATCACCCTCATCTTCCACTACCACTATCAGTGGAACAAGGCCGATGAGAAAGAGCGCAACAAGGCGGCGATCCTCGAGCACCTCACATGTATCGATGCGCTACAGAGCCGGAACCGCCGCAGGATCGAAACCGCCTGGCGAGCACACCTGCGGTCGGCTCGCGATACGCTTGTGCGGTCGCTGGCGAGGTGATCGGTCGTCTTATCCCGGCGTCGCGAGGCTCATCCACCATTCGAGTGGTCTGTTGACCTCTCAAGACCGCAAAATTGTTCAAGCGAGCCTCCTAGTCGCTGTCGCGGACTACGAGTTCCAGTGGCCAAACCTCGCGGATGATCTTCGTGCCCTCCGGGCCAGCGAGCGCGGGCATGGAAGCAAGCAGCATCTCCCCCATCCGCCGGCCGAGCGGCTCCAGCGCCGGACGGAAGGCAGTGAGCGTCGGTGAGTAATAGCGGCAGAGTGCAGTGTCCACGATGACGACCACCGCCACGTCCTTGCCGGGCTCCAGCCCCATCTCGACCAGGGCGCGACAGCCGCCGAGCGCCATCGCGTCGTTGTTGAAGATAATTGCCGTCGGCGGTTTTTTGGCGCGCATGAGGTCCGGCGTCACCGTGTAGCCGCCGGACTCGTTGATGAGACCGGCTGCCGTCAACTCGGGATCGAAATCGAGGCCATGCCGCTTCAGAGCCTTGCGGTAGCCCGCCATGAAGAGGTAGCCGAAATTCAGATTGTGCAGGGGCCGGACGGCTGCAATTCGCGTGTGGCCCCGTGAGACGAGGCGATCCACGGCATCGGCCCCCGCCTTCTCGAAGTCGAGGTCGAGCGAGGGGTAGGAACGGCCACCCGAAAGGCTGCGCCCCAACGTGGCAAACGGAAAGCCTGCCTGGATCAAGTAGTCGATGCGGTCGTCCTGGCGGCGCGTCGCGGCGAGGACAACGGCGTCGGCGCGGCGCGTTTCCACCACGCGCCGGAGACGCTCTTGCTGATAGTCGCCAGGCGCCCCCATCACAACCATAAGGTCGAGCCCGTATTCGGCGAGCTTCGCCTGAAGGCCGGTGATAAACGGGATGAAGAACGGCTCGCCATATTGCTGGTCGCCGGGATGCGGATGCAGCATGAAGGCGACCGACTGAGTGGCGCCGCGCCGCAGGTTCCGGCCCGACTGGTTGGGTGAATAGTTCAGCTTGCGGGCGGCATCGAGCACGCGCTCTCGCGTCTCGGCCTTGACGTCGGCGCGACCGTTCAGCGCGCGCGATACGGTGCCGATCGATATGTTCAGATGCCGTGCGAGATCGTGAATGTTGGACGCCAAGCTATTCTCCTCGGGTTTCCGCTAGCATTCGCGGGCGCTCCGGCCAAGACGCTTTTAGCCGCCAGCAGCGGAACGCGTCTTTCGATCCTGTGCAGACCGCCGCGCGAAAACGGCAGCTTGCAAAAAGCCGATTGACATTCTACGTCGCCGGGTGTGTTCTCGTAAACGTTTACGGAAAAACGTTTACGGAAATCCGTGAATGCCGGCCTGGAGGAGCCGAGCGGGAGGAGCGCCGGATGATGAATGTCGTCCTGGTCGGCTGCGGAGCCATGAGCAAAGCTTGGCTCGATGCCGCCAGAGAGGTTCCCGAGATTGCGATCGTCGGCCTCGTCGATCTCGACGCCGACCGGGCGAAAGCGCGGGCACGCGAATACGAGCTCAACGGCGTAGCGATCGGCACGAACCTCGATGCTGTCCTCGACCAGACCCAGCCGCAAGCGGTGTTCGACGTGGTCGTGCCGGCGGCGCGTCGCGAAGTCGCTTTCTCCGCGCTTTCGCATCACTGTCATCTCCTGACCGAAAAGCCGCTTGCCGACAGTCCGGACAATGCGCTCGCCATCGTCGAGCGCGCGCTGCAGGCGGGCCGTGTCCATGCGGTCGTGCAGAACCGCCGCTATGTCGCCAACGTCAGGCGCATCCGCCGCTTCCTCGACTCGGGCGCCATCGGCGCGCCGACAAGCATCCACGCCGATTTCTTCGTCGCGCCGCATTTCGGCGGATTTCGCGAGGAGATGCGCCATGTGCTCCTGCTCGACATGGCGATCCACACCTTCGACGCCGCGCGCTACATGGTGAACGCCGACCCGAAGCGCGCTTTTTGCCTTGAATGGGAGCCGGCGAATTCCTGGTACACCCAAGGCTCGTCGGCGACAGCCGTCTTCGAGTTCCATGGCGGCAAGGTCTTTACTTACCGCGGCAGTTGGTGCGCCGACGGGTTCCGCACGAGCTGGGAGGCCGGCTGGCGCATCGTGGGGACGCGCGGCAGCCTGATCTGGGACGGCTTCGACGCGCTCACGGCGGAAGCCGCGCGACCCGAGCGCGAAGGCCTCTTCGACCGCGTGGAAGCAATCAAAGTGCCGCCGCTCGACGAGAGCGACCGCATCGGCGGGCATCTCGGCGTCATCCAGGATTTTGTCCGCGCGGTCGAGAACGATACCGAACCGGAGACCAGCGGCGCCGACAACATCAAGAGCCTCGGCATGGTTTTCTCTGCGATCGAAAGCGCCGAGACCGGTCGCCGAGTCGAAATCGCCGCTGAGGACGCATGACAATGCCGAACCCACTTCTCGATATCCGGATCGGCACCATGGTGCAGGCCAATCTCAACGATCCAGCTGCTTATATGCGACAGATCCTGCCGCTCGGCTTCGAGAGCATACAGCCGTTCTTCTGGCAGACGCTCGGCGGCAAGGACATCCCTCGCCTTGCGGGCGAGCTGCGTGAGGCGATCGGCAGCGCAGATGTCACCATCAGCTCTGTCGGTGTGTTCGGCAATCCGCTGGAGGACGGCGACAAGGACCGCGAGGTACTCGCCGCCTGGGAAACGATCATCGCCAACGCGCATCTGTTTGGCACCAACATTGTCAGCGGCTTTACCGGCCGCGTCCGCGGCAAGCCACTTACCGACAGCCTGCCGCGTTTCCGCGAGGTCTGGAGCAAGCTTGCCAAGCGTGCGGCGGACAAGGGGGTACGCATCGCCTTCGAGAACTGTGCGATGGACGGCAACTGGGCAACCGGCGACTGGAACATCGCCCACAACCCCGACGCCTGGGAACTGATGTTCAACGAACTGCCCGACGACAATCTCGGCCTCGAATGGGAGCCCTGCCATCAGCTTGTCTATTTGATCGACCCGATCCCGCAGATCCGCAAATGGGCGCCGAAAATCTTCCACGTTCACGGCAAGGACGCGACAGTGCGCTGGGACGTGATCCGCGAGCATGGCGTCTTCGGCAAGCACCCCTTCGTGCAGATGCGTACGCCGGGCTTCGGCGACAGCGACTGGACCCGCGTAATCAGCGAATTGCGGCTCGCCAGCTACAGCGGCGCGATCGACATCGAAGGCTGGCACGACCCGGTCTATCGCGGCGATCTCGAAATCACCGGTCAAGTTAGAGCCCTTGAATATCTGAAGGAGTGCCGCGGCGGGCCTGAATACGTGCCCGCCGCGACCTGAACGTCTGCCGGAGAATGCTGGAGCCCAATGGGCGAAAAGGGAGGAAGGCAATGACACATGCAATGAGGAAGCTGGGCGTGCTTTTCGCAGCGGTCAGCGCGCTCGCAATCACGGCGTCGGTGACAACTGCCAGCGCCGAGTCGCTGCGTGACAATTGGTGCAAGGACGTGCACCTGCGCTTCTTCGCAGGTGGCGCGGAAGGCGACGCGTTTGCGTCGATCGTCTACAACGGCGCTCTGCAGGCGGCCAAGGATACTGGCGCGCAGGTCGACTACGTTTTCTCGGGCTGGAAGGCAGAGACAATGGTCCAGCAACTGCGTGAAGCAATCGCCGCGAAGCCCGACGGGATCGCCATGATGGGTCACCCGGGCGAAGCGTCGATCATGCCGCTCGCCGAGGAAGCCTCCAAAGCCGGCATCAAGATGATGTACCAGAACGTCCCACTTCCGGGTGTCGTCGCCAAGTTTGGTGGCGGCTACGTCGGCGCACAACAGGGTCCGCAGGGCAAGGCTCTCGGAGAGGAAGCGGTCCGCCGCTTCGAGCTCAAGTTGGGCGACTCGGTTATCGTGTTCGGCCCCTTCGATCAGCAACCCGAGCGTTATGTGCGCGAAGGCGCTACCGCTGACGCACTCGAAGCGGCCGGCCTCAAAGTCACGCGCATTCCCTCACCGACCGAGTGGGCGGCCGATCCGAACCTCGCCATTTCGGCCGTAACCGCCGCGCTGACCAACGATCCGGCGGTCAAGGCGATCATCTATCCGGGCGGCCAGCTGCTCGGTAACGCTACAGCGTACATGCAGGCGGCCGGCAAGAAACCCGGTGAAGTCATCAATATTGGGTTCGACACGAGCCCGCAGATCGTCGCTGGCTTCAAGGAAGGCTGGGTGCAGCTTACCGCTGACCAGCAGCCGTTCCTCCAAGGCTACATGCCGATCCTGAGCCTTTGCCAGCAGGTCGTCTACGGCCTCGCACCGATCGACGTCGACACCGGCGCCGGCTTCGTAACCCCCGACAACTACGCCGCCGTCGCAGATCTCGCAACCGAAGGGCTGCGCTAGCGTAACCTGCGCGCCCGTCGCGAGACGGGCGACGCAACATGCCGGAACCGGATATGGCTCAGCACATCATCGAACTGAAGAACATCACCAAATCGTTCGGTACGGTCTACGCGCTGGGCGGTGTCAACTTACACGTAGATCCCGGCGAAGTCGTTGGGCTCCTCGGCGACAATGGCGCCGGCAAGTCAACGCTCATCAAAATCCTGGCGGGTGTCATCAAGCCTACCTCGGGCGAAATTGTCGTCAACGGCGAGCGCGTCAGCAACTGGAGCCCGGCCCGTTCGCGCGCCGCGGGCATCGAAACCGTGTTCCAGGATCGCGCTCTTGCAGTCCAGCAGTCGATCGTGCGGAATATCTTCATGGGCCGCGAGTTGGCCGGCCGGTTCGGTTGGCTGAACCTCCGGAAGCAAGTGAGCGAGGCCGAGCGGCTGATGCGTGAAATCGGCTTCACGTCGAAGGTTTTCTCGCCCAATTCCATTGTCGGGCAGCTATCGGGCGGCGAACGACAGGGCGTTGCGATTGCCCGCGCCATCCTGAAGCAGGCAAACCTCATCGTGCTCGACGAACCGACGACGGCCCTGTCGCTGACCGAGACAGCCAAGGTGTTCCACTTCGTGCGCCAGGTGCGTGCGTCAGGTCGCTCCATCGTCTTCATTGGCCACAACATCCACCACGTCTATGACATCGCCGAGCGCTTCGTCGTGATTGATCGTGGCCGCGTCGCGATGGAAAAGAAGAAATCCGACATCGCATCCGCTCAGGAGCTGATCGAATACATGGAATGCGTAGCGAGGTCACAGGGCGTGACCGCCGGGGAGATGGAGTGATGACCGAGGTTTCGAGAACGACCGCCACGATGGCGCTTCATCCGGCCGAGCGGCCGCTGCGGAAGTTCCTGTTCTCCAATCGCGCCGCCCTCGGCTCGCTCGCCGTTTTCGCGGTGATGCTGCTCGTCTTCTTTGTGGCAAACCCTCGCGTCTTTTCCAACTGGGGACTTTACGCGGCAGTGCTCACGACTTTGCCGGTGGCCCTGTTCATGGTGGCCCCGCTCGTCTTCGTCGTTACCTCCGGAGAGATCGACCTTTCCTTCCCGGCGATGATGGGCTTTGCGTCGCTCGCCTTCGCCTATGTCGTCCAGGCCGGCTTTGATCCGTTCCTTGGAATCGCCGCCGCACTGGTAGTAGGAAGCCTCCTTGGTTTTGGCGTCGGCGCGCTGGTGGTCTATGGCGGGCTCTCGTCTCTGGTGGCGACACTTGGCATGAACTTCATGCTGCGCGGCCTCATTCTCATCGTCACCAATTCGAAGTCGATTGCCGTTCCGCAGTTGCGGGATAGCCTCGCGTTCAAGATCACTTCCACCCAAATCTGGGGAATCCCGCTGCAGATCGTGTGGGCCATAGCCTTCGTGGTCTTCTGCGCGCTGCTCTACAACCGGCACCGCTTCGGTGCGCAGGTTCATGTGGTCGGCGATAACCCGGACAGCGCCAACGAGATGGGCATTAACGTGAATCTCGTTCGTGTAAAGGTGTTCGCATTCATGGGCGTCGGCGCGGCGCTCGCGGGCGTCTTCTCGACCATGATTAATTTCACCTGGTGGCCGACCTCCGGCGACGGATACCTGCTGCCGGTGATCGCTTCAGTCTTCGTCGGCGGTACCCCGCCTTGGGGCGGTATCGGAACGGTGGTTGGTGCCGCCGTCGGCGCGTTGACCGTGTCCTTCATCCAGACCGGCGTGCTGGGCGTTGGACTGTCGGGCTTTTACGTCCAGTTCTTTTACGGCTTGATCATCATTCTGTCGCTGCTCGGTCACAGATGGAACCAAGCACGATATCGCTGAAGGCCATGTATGCGAAAGGTGCTCTGCCGGGTCGCTGGCGTAGTTGTTCTAACGAGCAGATCTTCGAGATGCATGGCGACGAGGAATTCATCCTCCAGGATCAGAACCCGCTTCGCTTCCTGTCCCGTCACCCCGTCCTCCAACTACCTCTTGCCCAGCGGGCAAAGGTGCCACGATCGTGCATACCAGGCCGGAGGGTGCGTATTCAACGCGCACGTCGCCGCCGAGTTCCGCCGCCAGAGCCCGCTCGATCAGACGTGAACCGAAGCCCTTGCGCTTCGGCTCGGCGACCGGAGGCCCGCCGCTCTCTTCCCAATGCAGGACGAGCCGGCGGTCGGCATCTGCTCCTTCGATGTGCCAAACGAGCACGACATGGCCATGATCGGTTGACAGCGCTCCATATTTGACGGCGTTGGTGCCGAGTTCATGCAGAGCCATGGAAATCGCAAGCGCTGCGTTAGGGGAGAGCCGGATGCCAGGCCCCTCGATCCGGAAGCGGTTTTCTCCGCCCGCGTGCGGCCTGACCGTGTCGGAGACGATATCGGCCAGGTCCGCGCCCTGCCAACTTTCGCGCGTCAATACATCATGCGCCTTCGCCAGATTGATCAGCCGCGACTGAATCGCGGCTTCTTCGTCGGCTAATTCGGCTGTTGGTTCCGCCTTCCACGAACCCTACGCACCTCTATTGCCCAACTGATCAGCCGATGCGGGCATCTGGCGAGCGACGATTTCGGCCGGCGCAGGTGCAGCAAAACATGGTCACCCACTTGTAACAAACCTCAGTCGATCCGTTTGAGCGTCGATCAAAGCTCGGTCATCGTTGGGGCGGTTTCCGGCGGCAACGCGAGTGGTTGGATTTTTCACTGGAGGGTTCGATCCAGATAAAAGGCCGGTTGCCAAAAAGCAAAGGAATTCCGTGATCTGGCGGTCTGGATGTCGTGAAAGAAAGGCCGGAAACACGCATTGCGCGTGCTTCCGGCCTCTGTCGATCCAGGAGGAAGGGACGTTACACCCGGCTCGAACCCTCCGGCGATCAATGATCTGCGGTCGCCTTTTTCGATGTTGGGATGGATTTTAGCGTCCGTCGCCTGAACGCAGGCCGAAGGTGCGGTTCATTTTCCGTTCATCCGGCTTGGATTCCGCATGAGAAGGGGCGCGCCGAAATGATTGGCCGCGCCCGCCATCTCACCACCTACGGCAAGCCATACGGCAATCCATAATAGTCGTGAACGCGCTTGCCATAGTCGCGATCATTCCAGTTGGGTTCGTCATCGGCGGAATAGCGTGGCGCGTCGGCGAGTTGCTCTTGCGTCCGGCTTATGACAAAACCGTCCTGGTCTTCACTGTATGTCAGTTCTGCCCAGGGAACCGGGTGGTAGTCTTTCCCCAAGCCAAGAAAACCTCCTATCGACAGGATCGCGTATTTCACGGTGCCGTCCTTTTTGCCGATGACTATGTCGTCAACCTGGCCCAGGTGATCGCCCTGCCCGTTGTATACATTGGTGCCTGTGACGTTCGAAGCACGAACATTTTCCCAAGAAACTGTGTCGTCATTCATCACGAAACCTCCCTAAGTGCTGATGTCAATCAACGTCTGTTTCATGCAGTCGTTCCGCGTGCTCTCCCGCCCAAGTTTTCGATCGTGACCCGCAGCTCCCACAGGGAAAACGCCGCGAAACGTTTGGCTGCGCCACTGCACGAGAAATCGCGCCGATGCTGGCAACGGGATGGTCTCCTATGAGACTTGGGATCCGAACGCCTGCAGGCAGTCCGGAATTTGGTCCGCGTCCGAGGAGGATGTCCGCGTGTTTCAAGTCCTGATGGAAAGGGGCAACAACTTCATGCAACGCCCCATAGACGGCAAATCACCTCCCGTGCGCGTGCCCCTTGTCCGACATTCCGCGACGAGAGAGAGCCAGGGAACGTTCCCCCAATTCTGGCGTTGAGCCGCTATCACCTGACACGTGATCAGGGTGAACAAGGGAAGGAAACGTTATGAAACTTATGATCATCTCCGCCGGGGTACTTGCGCTTGGTCTGTCTGCAGGCGTCGCAATGGCTCAAACAAGCTCTTCGGGAGGTACTGATGCTGCAGCCAGCATTCTCACCGATGCTGCGACAATGAAGCCATTCTTCTCGGACGAGGCCATGGCCACCATGAAATCGGACGAGGAAGTCAAGGCTGCCTTCAACGCCCTCCCCGCCGAGCAGCAAAAGCAGATGAAGAGTGAATGCCAAAACGCAACTGACCCCAAGTACAAGGACTTCTGCACCAAAATCGGCACGATGTGATCGCAGCACAACCACACGGGGGTTCGCGGACCCCGTGTGGTTGTTTATGCCAAGGCAGTAGCGTGCGAGCGAGGTATTGTCGCACACCGGCTCCGGATCCGGCGTTTCCAGGAAACAATGCGCGCCCTCACGAACCGAGAATGCACTACGCGTCCCTACGGGGATCGCGCTTCAAGCATGTAAAGGTTTCGCCTGGCAGGACGGGTGAAGCTCCGCAAGTTATTCGTTGGTTGGGGAACTGAAGTCGCGAAAAATGCCGTCAAGATAAGCGCCATGCGATATCCGTGGCCAAACAACATCGCATGTGTAGCCCTTCTTCCGGCCGGGTACGCCGGGACGGCCAAACGCAATTCGCTAAGTGTGTCGAGTGTTTCGATGGCTCCAACGCCTATTGAATTCGCTGAGTGCGTTCAGGGTTTCTTCGTCGCTTTTCACTCTTCCCCACTCGCCGATTATGGCCAGGAGTTCGGGGCTGGCGTCGAGATGATCGAATGCCAGATAGATTTCCTTCCGGATCGCAAGCAACGTCGCGTTGGTCGAGGGAAAAGGGCCGCCGGAATCTGCCATTGCGACTCAATGCGCCGTGGCGTGCTTTGTTCCGGCAACCATAAACTTCCGAAAACGGGTGCGGGAGTCTCGCGGGATCCTGAGCCCAGGTCTCTCGCCGCGTCGAATCTCGAGCCAGCATCGACAGAAGTTTGACGAGCACGAGGTCGCCTGTTCAAGCCTTGCTGCACGTCGGTCGGTTGGGCCTCCGTCCCGTCTTTCGCGGATGCAGGCCAGCGGACCGAAACCTCTCCATGTAGGACCCCAGAAGTTCGACCAACAAGTGTTCGCTCGCGGCGGCAGCTGCAGCATTTTATACGAAATCTATCTCAACCGGCGTCCGATTGGCATCCGTGGCGTACTTACTAAAACAGACCACGTGTTATTAGGCGTGCGGTTTCAACGAAGGCAAATGCGACGTCCTTGATATCCTGGTATCGCACATGCCGGCGAGGATGAGCGGTTTGCAGCTGTCCGCAGGGTGTGCTTCCCTCGGGTCAATCAGCACCCCTTGCGAGGCCTCCGATGAACGAACCCATCACCGCCTTCGATCTCGGCCGCATGTTCTTCGGGGATGAGCCGCCGCTATTCCTCGCCGAGATCGCTATCCGGACCATCATCATCTACGTCTACACGCTGCTGCTGATCCGCTGGATCGGCAGCCGGTCGATCGGGCAGCTGTCGATGGTTGAATTCCTGCTTGTGATCGCGCTTGGCTCGGCGGTCGGCGACGCGATGTTCTATCCCGACGTGCCGCTGGTCCACTGCATGGTGGTGATCACGATGGTCGTGTTGCTCGACAAGTTTCTCAGCCTTTTGGTGTCGCGCAGTGCCATTCTTGAGGACGCTATCGAAGGCAAGAGCATCGAGGTGGTGCGCGACGGGCTGATCTGCTGGAAGGAACTGGAGCGGATGAACATCGGCCACGACGAGCTGTTTGAGCAGCTGAGACTGAACAAGATAGAGCGACTGGGCGAGGTGCGAGGCGCCTATTTCGAGACCAATGGCCTGCTTTCGGTATTTAGGGCAGAAGCGGAGATCAAACCTGAAAGTCTGTCGATCATGCCGCCTTGGGACGTCAGCAAGCCACGACAATTCGAGGCTGGAAGCACACCGGACGGCGATCGGCAATTCGCTTGCATCCGCTGCGCGACCGTCGTCGATCCAGTAGAAGGCAAAGCACTGTCTGCCTGCCCACGCTGTGGTGGCGAAACCTGGCACCGGGCGGCACCGCCACCCGGTGCCACGCAAGAGCAGGAACCAGGCAAGACGGCGCGCTCGGGCAAACCGAAAAAGGGTGTGGCCCGGCGGTCGCAGACTGAGTGATGGCGAGTGGCGCGCCGCAGCCGCTCGCCGCGGCTCCTGTTACAGCGAATCCTTCAATCTCTGTTTGGCGTCGCCATAACCCTTCTGAACCTTGCCGGCGATTTTCTCGGCAGTGCCTTCGGCTTGAGTCTGCTTGTTGCCGGTGGCCTTACCGGCGGCCTTCTTGACTGAGCCCTTCACCTGCTTGGCGACGCCCCTGACTTGATCCTTGTTCACCATGAACCGCATCTCCTGTTGCGCTAACTTTGCGGAGCACAACGGATCATCGACGCTTCGGTTCCGGAAGGTGCTGGCAAAACGGCTTTTGAAATCATTACGAAATTCGACGCGCTCCCCCGCGCCTTTTTGCACAGGCTCCGATTCGCTGATCTGGAATTTCTCGAAGGCGATCCTACAGAACGACAGGCCAGAAGACGCCCCGAGAATCACGTTTTTGTAGATTGCCCGCTCGCGGAGAGCTTGTGGGCGTGATGCTGATGGCTGCCGTAGCTGATCGAGTAAGCTCGAGTAAGTTCAGCGCCAAACAAGAAGATAAGAGAAGAATAGTAGACCCAAAGCAGCGTTAGGATAAGTGCGCTCGCAGCCCCGTAAGATGACGCCACAGCACTCGAACCCAAGTACCATCCAATCATCGACTTGCCGGCCGTGAAAAGGAGCGCTGTCACCAGCGCGCCGACAGCAACGTCTTGCCAGCCGAGGCGCCGGTCTGGCAGAACCTTATAGATCGCGGCGAAGAGAGCCGCGACCAGTATGAGGGAAATCAGCTCGTTGATCGCGGCCAAGACTATCTCGGCAAATGGAAGGTGAGCGTCGAGAAACTGACCAAAAGCCGAGATCGCGGCGCTTATCACCAGAGACACAATCAGGAGAAAGCCGAGCGACGCTACCAGCCCCAGGCTTAAGGCACGTGCCCAAATGAGACGCGAAACCGATACCTCACTCGGTTCAGCTTTCCAGATCACATTCAGCGCCGACTGCATTTCACCGAAGACGCCGGAGGCGGTCACTAAGAGGGTCACAATGCCAATCACCGCCGCCCAGCTCCCAGAGGTTTGGTTTGCGGCACTTGCCGTGACCGATTGAATGAGCTGCGCACTTTGATCGCCCATCACGCTGCGCAGTTGATCATCCAACGCCGACTGGGCGGCTTCCCGCCCAAAAACCAGCCCTGCAATGGCCACCACTATGAGCAGGATCGGGGCCAGCGAAGTGACTGCAAAGAATGCCATAGCCGCTCCGCGACTGAGTGCTTCGTCATTGATGAACCCCAGGGCAGCTTGCTTCAACAACGACCAGATCTTGAGGTGCATGACCATCCTCAGCCTCAACTTGTTGTGCAAAGGTAGAGGGCGCGATAAATCAGAATTCTGCTAGAGCGAACTGGTTCCCTGGCGACGGCGAGACGCTTCTCACACCCTCGTAGTTCTGCGCCTTCAGCAGCCGCGCCAGGTGCGCCGCGTTGGAAACCGCCATCTTCAACATCTCCACTACCTTTTCAGCTGCCTGGCAAGTTGATATCGCCCATCGCCTCCCCTGCCCAATAGACGCCGCCATTAGCGGGGATAGTGAAACCGACAAAGTTGAGCGCCTGAAAAAGGCAGCGTGGCAAGCGTGCGCTGCATCTTCGTTGCCGACAATCGCCACCAACGCCACCTTTCCAGCCGCCGGCATGCGACCTTTTCTATCGGTCTCGTACAGAAAAGCGTCCAAGCGTTCCAGCACCCGATTGGCGACGCTCGACGGCTGTCCCATCCAGATCGGCAGGCCGAGCATATCGGCGGGAACTATTTTTTACGGATGTTCGGCCAATCGCCGCCCTCGCCTTCTCCGGCGGACCGCCAGGCTTGATGTTTTTGTCGACTATGCGCAGTGGTTTTCCCGCCGTCACCTTGTGCTTCCCCAGCGCTGCAGTCAGATCGGACAAAGGCGGTCGGTCGAGCTTTTCTCATTAGCGTGCAACGTTTTAAGGAAACAATGAGGGCGAAAGCGGTGAGTTTTTGTCCCGCATGGCTTTCTCCTTAGACAGGGAGCGCAATGAACAGGTAGGAGGTTGCCGCCGCTCCGTGGAAGCACGCTGCCGTTACTTCGAGCGAGTACCGAAAAACTCGCTTTGTAATTGAATTGGTGTGGAGGACGCAAACGCCAGAGGCGCGCGCCGCCGCTAGCCCTCGCCCACATCGGGCAAGAACCAGGACGAGGTCGACATATGGTTCTCAGCGCCGGAGTAGGCGTTGAAGCCCGCTGCCCGATGATGTGCTGAAGGTCGTCGCCACGACTGAGAAGTTGCGCAACACCCTGGAGCTGTCTTCGAAGCGAAGTCACAAGCTGGTCAGTTGCCGCTATTTTGATCGGTGAACTATCGCAATGCGTTGCGATAGTCGTTAACGGCGTCCCAAGCCGTCTCGGCCAATGCCAAGCCCTCCTGACGTGATGACAAGTTTGAGATGCTCAAATAGTGTGCCCCGAAACCGGGGGCAGTAGGAAATGCCGCACGACTTTCAGGACGATATAGATGCCATTCAGAGCATCTCAGCCGTCCCCACCATTCTCGATGTGGTTTGTCAGACGACGGGCATGCGCTTTGCGGCGGTGGCGCGTGTCACCGAAGGCAGATGGGTGACGTGCACCGTCCTCGACAACATCGATTTCGGCTTGAAGCCGGGAGACGAACTCAAGGTCGAAACAACGATCTGCCATGAAATCCGGCAAAGCCGGGAACCCGTTGTCATCAATCACGTGGCGAAAGATGGTGTGTTCTGCGGCCATCCGACACCGGCGATGTATGGCTTCCAGAGTTACATCTCGATGCCGATCATCCTGAGAAGTGGTGAGTTCTTCGGCACGCTTTGCGCCATAGATCCAGCCCCGGCTCAACTGAAGAATTCCAAGATCATTGGTATGTTCAAGCTGTTCGCCGAACTGATCGCTGCCCATCTGGACGCCAACTCCGATGTATCAAAAGCTCGGTCGGATTTGAGGGATGAACGCGAGATCTCGGAACTGCGCGAGCAGTTCATCGCAGTGCTAGGACATGATCTTCGCAACCCGCTTGCGTCTATCGACGCGGGAACGAAAATGCTTCAGCGCGTGCCGCTGGATGAAAAGAGCCGAAGCGTTGTCGCTTTGATGCAAGGAAGCGTGTTGCGGATGCGAGGGTTGATTGACAACGTTCTCGACTTCGCCCGCGCCCGCCTGGGCGACGGACTGAATGTGGAGTTCGATGCGGAATCCCCGTTGGAGCCTGTGCTTGAACAGGTAGTCTCGGAACTGCGATCGGCAGATATAGGCAGGGAAATCCAAACGGACTTCAGGCTGACGGCAAGGGTCGCCGTCGATCACCAACGCATTTCGCAGATGGTTTCCAACCTGCTTGGAAACGCTCTGACCTATGGGGCTGAAAATACGCCTGTTCACGTGCGGGCAACAACGGAGAACGGTGAGTTTGTTTTGTGGGTCGAGAACACTGGTGAGCCCATTCCCGACGAGGCGATGCGACGTTTGTTTCAGCCCTTCTTTCGCGGCAAAGTAAGGGCCAGCCACCAGGGCTTGGGTCTGGGCCTCTTCATCGCGCAAGAAATCGCCCGCGTTCATAAGGGAACGTTGGAAGCAAAGTCGGACGAGAAGAGAACCCGGTTCACGTTTCGAATGCCGTTAGACGTTTCGTGACACCGTTCAGCGAACAGTGCTTACTTGAGTCTCTGAAGCGACCACACCGTGGGCTAGCTCCGGCCCGCCTTGATAGGCCTCCAGATGCCCACCTTGGGCAGCCGGTCAACGTCCACTTCGAGCAGCTGCACCTTCGGGGCTCCCTTCATGCCCCACACTTGCGGCTGCACGCCAAGCTTCGCCATACGCTCGATCTGCTCAGGCCGGGTGATGGTGCAATGCTCGATACGATTGACACCCGTCGTCGGTTTGAGCCCGTAGACCGCCTCGATGGCATCGAGAGCATTGTCGAGTGCCGCATCGCCGTTGGCGCTTATTTAGGGCCCATCTCCCGCTGTGTAGGTCGTCTTGCCGTTCTTAATCGTCTCCATCACCTTCAGCTCGCGCAGCGCCTGCGGCTCCACCTTCAGCGGATTGCGATCAAGGATGACGAAATCGGCGAGCTTGCCGACCTTCAGAGTGCCTTTGGTATCCTCCTGGAAGTTCTGGTAGGCGGCCCAGGTGGTGACCGAGCGCAGTGTGTCGTAGGCCCCGATACGCTGGTCCGACCCGATGACGTCGCCGGAGCGACTGGTGCGGTTGACCATCGCCGACAGGATCGCGATCGCGCTGGGAAGGGGCACCGGCGCATCGCCGTGACCACACTCTAAAGTCTGCTTCAGCCCGCGGCCAAAACGAGTGCCTTGACCGCAGCCCGAAGCAGACCTTGTTGTGCGCGACGTTGACGCTGCAGTCCGCGCGTACTGCACTATTTATGGCATAGGCCCTTGGAAATTCGCCGAAATCAGTCCCGAGAAACGCCGCTGACGATTTGCACTCCGTTCAGAGGCTCGCCCAACTTATGCGTCTCCGTTCGGTTGCGGAGGGTTGGGAGCAGCGACTTGGCCGTAGTTGTCGTGAAGACGCCACCACGTATAGGGATCGCCCTGAGGACGCCCGTGCGGCGCCTCCTGCCAAGTCTCCTGCCGACCTAACAGCGTCATGTCGAGAAACGACCAGACGGGACCTATTTCCTCAATGCCGCGTCCGTTCAGAAAGTAGGTACGGAAAATACGTTCACCACGACGGATGAAGACGTTGATGCCGAATTGTTCTTCAACACCGAAGTCCCGAGAGAACCGCTCGTCCGACAGCGAATAGAAAGGTATGTGGCTCCATCCCATCCGTTCGCGCAGGCTCTCGATCTTGTCGATAGGAGCAGCAGTGACGAAGGCGAGGGTCGTGTCGCGGGCCGCAAGATGGGCAGGATGAACGACGGTGTCAGCAAACATCGAGCAACCGCTGCATGCCCCATCCGGCCAATTCTCGACATCGGGCGCATAGAAGAAGCGATAAACGACGAGCTGTCGTCGTCCTTCGAACAGCCCCAGCAGATCCCTATCACCGTCTGTGCCAATGAATCTGTAATTGCGGTCAACTTCGGTCACCGGAAGGAGTCTGCGCTTGGCGACCAGACGATCCTTGGCTTTCATCAAGGCCTTTTCCTCCGCTAGCAGCTTCTCGCGGGCAGCCTTCCATTGATCTTCCGAAACCACATCGAAGTCGCCAATGGGTTCGCGCATGGACGGAGCAGGAACTCCGGGACCTTCTTGTCGAGCCATATTCTCCTCCGCTGCGAGCATTGCATGTTTGCATGCAACGGCTATGCAACACGCAGGTTGCATAGGGATAATTTGTTTGCGGTTCGAAGCTCATACTCTCCCTCAGCAAGACCGACTGCTTTCCACCCCAAAGCCAACCTTCGTCCGGTCGGGTCGCAATGCCATTACGCATGTCGCCTGAACGTTTTCTTTTGCACGATGTCTCTCGAAAGCTGCCTGATCGAAATCCACCAGGCGCGGCCGTTTAACGCTGTGCCGGTTAGGGGCCAAACCAGACTGTCGGCTTTTGGTATGTGATCGTGAGAAGCTGACGTTCGGCAAGCGACCTCAATGCGGAGCGAACCTTGATCGGTAATTTTCCAGATAACGGTCGCCGTCAGGGTGCTCTATCCGATAACCATGCAGATTGTTGCCGCCGCCGCGCTGCCCTTCGAGGCTAAACAAGCTGACTTCTCATTCGAGATCGACAGTCAGATCATAGCACCATTCGATGCCGTGCCGTTTCGCATTGAGCAGTTGCCTTACGGGTTGGACGACAGTCTTTTTTGGGCCCCGTGACGAAAACGATGCGGCGCTTTTCGTGGCCGAGGAAGGGGAGATGTCCTGTGGGGGCTTTGCGTCACATGGCTGTAAAGTCAACGCATCCGCTGTCGCCGGCGAAGGATTATTGCATATACTCCGCCGATCCCGACGCCGACAACTAATGTTGCAACGATTAATAGAAGCCACGACATCGCCGGCTACTGCTAGCTGTCGAATGGTGGTTCTTTTTGTAATGTGGGTTCATTGAGGATTTGTGACATGCCTGGCGGATGGGGGATTTACAACCCCCGCGCTCAACAGCGCTCAGGCACGTACATTTCGTCGGCAATAGGTAGCAAACGCCGCCTTCGCCCAAAGCTGACAGCGCCTTATCTGTGGCTTCCTCTTCAGCCAGCGTCTCTGCAAGAATTGCAGCTGCATCTTCCGCATGATGCGCTACCGTTTTTGTTCGCCGCGGTTGTCTCTGTCGAGCGTCTTATTTGTCTCGCCTCGCCCCCGGTCCGCAAGACCACCCAAACTCAGGTGTTCTTGGGTTCGACGGCTTCGTCAGCATCTTTGAAAGCGTCGTAGCCAGCGTTCCAATCGCTGTAATCTCGAGACTTTGCCTCGAAAGGGTTTGCGTCTCGTCCAACGCCAGTGCGAGCGGCCACTACGCCCTGATCGAATGGTGCCGTTTTGCTCTCGTCGCCTTGTAGTTTTGACATAAAACCTCCCGGTACGCGAGCAATGGATAGGGCGCAGTGCCCTTGTTTCGGAACGAGCCGGCGGGCAGATGCGACCGGCAGCAAGCCGGAAGGCGAGGGGTCACCTCCCGGCCCATGCTCCTGCCGCAGGTTTGGCGGTGTGGGGGGATCGCGGCAGGGGTAGACATAATGCACCTGAGGCGAGCGGCCCGTCCAATCACGTTGGAAAGTGCGATGCAAACAGCACTACGTCGACAATATTACGACGGGGAACCGGACCCCGGGACGGTCAGAATACTGGCCGGGCCGAGGGAGTGACGCCCGTCAATACCCGCCGATGATCGGCAGGATTTCGCCGGTGATGTAGCTGGAACATTGCGGCGAGGCCAGGAACACATAGGCAGGCGCGATCTCCTCCGGCTGGGCCGGGCGTTTCATCGGTGTCCTGGCGCCGAATTTGGAGACGTCCTCGGCTTCCTTTTCCGAAGGGTTGAGCGGGGTCCACACCGGCCCCGGAGCGACCGCATTGACCCGAATGCCCTTGCCGACAAGGTTGCCCGAAAGCGCACGGGTGAAGGCGTGGATGCCGCCCTTGGTCATCGAATAGTCGACCAGTTCCTTCGAGCCGTCGATCTTCCATTCCTCGCCGGGTTTAGGGTGATGCTGCCTGGGGAAGGTCGGAGCGGGATATTTCGGCGCCAGCCTGCATGGCCTTCTGTCGGCGCGATCGGGCTTGCGGCGATCGTCGGCATCAACTTGAGCGCTGCTCTTCAAGTTAAGCGAGTGAGGAATTTCCCGGCCTCCCCGCCGCAGCCAAGAACGCTTTTCTTGCCGTTGTCGAAGTCGAGTTCTTGGGTTGGTCTGAAGACGGCCAGCTTCGGCATCCTTCATTCAAACAGGTACGGGACGATCGGTCGGGGGAAGAGCTGCTGTGAAGTTTTGATTCCTGGAGTGAGCGGTTCCGACCTGCCTCTACAACCAAGCCTCCCGCGTCGTGCCAACTGTCCGCTCGAAATGGGGCAGTTCAGAACGCGAACGGACGCCCAGTTGGACAGTTGGAATGGAACAAACGGAGGTACCGGAACGTTGTTTCAGGTCGGCGTGCGACCAACAGACAACCGTCTGACAGCACCATCTAGGAGACCTCGATGGATACCACCACCCTACTCATTATTATTCTTGTTCTTGTTCTGCTCGGCGGCGGCTGGTTCGGTCGTGGGCGTTGGTATTAATCAAAGCGCTCAAAGGCATGCAATCGGGCGCCACCCACGTTCGCTAGGGCAAATTTCGACCTAAGACACTGCGGGCAGTCTCACAGACAGGCGGAACACCTCTCTGCGCCTTATGATTTTCGGTGATTGCCTGTGGCCGCCAACCTACAAGGTTGGTGATGTTGCTTGGAACCCAGCACTTGGACATCGTTGCTGCGAGAAGCGCGCCTCCTCGGAACAGCGCGTCACGAGCCGCATTACATGTTGTTGGCCCTTACCATCCGGCCGACTACCTGAGGCGCCTTCTGAAAGATCCGCAAGCAGAGGCGCCTCCTTTCTTCGCCGCAGCTGATCCTTGGCGGCTTGCGGCGGAGGGAGAGGCGGAAATACCCACACTTTTGGTTGCTCCTTTCCTACGATCATTCGCGCGCACGTTACGTCGTGAAGGACTTTTCCGCGAAACTTATCGAGCCTCCTACGACAAATCCCCCGCTAAGCATCGGAACAGCGCAACCCCACGCGCGTTGAAACAGGGTCGGCACCTTGTTTTACCAGAGCTGGGACCGACGTTGGAGGCGCTCCCGTTAGCGTCTCTCTTTCGCGGTGACGTTGCGACCATTAATGGCGTTTCTGGCCCGCGAAAGGGGAGCAATCAAGTCCAGATCCGTGGTTGCTCCCTTCATTCCGAGGGCCTTTCAGCCCCTCATTCGCCGGCGTTGTTCACCTGCAGAGCATCTCGCAGGACGGCGATCATTATTCTGCTTGGTAATGCGGTCCTTGCCCGCGCATTTGACCGCAGTGCCGGGTTTTCTCGATGAGAGGTTCGATGCTGAAGCGATCGATCATTTCGGCGGCTTCGGAGTATGGAATGGGATACTCGTACTCATAGCGCGTGACCGGCCCCGGCTGACTCTTAAGGGTGATGAACGCCTGGTCCTTGTCGATCAGCCGGATACGGGCGCGCATCATCGGCGTGCGCGCAAAATAGCCCTGACGAACCCGCAGCCGCTCTGTTACCAGCGCCTGCCAGGAATCATCATTGACAAGAAATTTCCGTTCGATCTCCACGGGCATGACACGTTCCATTCTTAATGCGCAACGCACGGAACCGCTCGAAAGCCGTTGCGTTCAGATTAAAAGGGAGAACAACATGGCAAAAAAATTCAAGCTGCCCAAGAAGGTCGCCGGGTACAGAGTGCCCAAATCCGCCCGTAAATCGAAGATGCTGCGCGCCCTGCTGAACAATCCTATGGGGCGTGACGTGCTCGCCAACGCCTTGACCGCGGGCGCCGGCGCCGCCGCCGCCGTGCTTGTCGAGCACCGCGAGGATCTTGCGGCAGCGGGCAAGAAGGGTGCGAAGAAGGGCGCCAAGAAGGGTGCACAGGCGGCCAGTCTGGCAGTCGAGGCCGCGCAGAGTGCGGCTAATGCGATGATCGACGTGGTACGCGGCGCCGCCCACACCTTCCTCCCCGCGACACAGAAGGCTGCCGCTGGGCACTCGAAACGCCCAAAAAGGGCGGCGGTGAACTAGTAAGGGGTTCACGTAAGAAGGGCTATCCGGCCCGCAGCGGATTGCCCCGCCCGATGGAACGCTGGCTTCTGCGCAGCCATAAAGACACCGCCCTGCAGCGGATAACGTCGAGCGCGATCCTTCGGGCTTTTGGCGTCCTGTTGCGCCATCACCCCGGCGCCGCCTTTTCCATGCTAGGCGCGGGGGCGGCCCAAGCTGGGAGGGCTGCGGTATCCGAGGTCGGCAGTGCCTTACACCTGACAGATGAAGGCGCCGCAATCGACAAGGGTGAATGATCGATTGAATGCACGTTCGATGTCCGCGTCAGTCGGATGAGCCACGGAAATGGCATCAAAATCCGCCCTCCCCTGAAAACCAAGCGATGTAATCCAAACGACCTCACCGCGAACCCCAGGGCTGAGAAACAAGAAATCGTTGTGGAAGTCGAATTCCGAGGTTGCACCGAAGATGGCCATATTACCGCATTGATCAAACAAATAAGCCCGCCGCGTGAGGACGGCGGGCTGAGATCGATCCTGAACTAGTATTCAGGCCGCTTCCTGCATTGCACGTGTGTTGACACCGCCTTCGCCCAAAGCTGACAGTGCTTCATCAGTGGCTTCTTCTTCAGCCAGCGTCTCGGCAAGGATTGCAGCAGCATCTGTCATACCCAGCAATCCAATAGGCGGACATCACTCCTCCCTCAAGCACGCACGCAGCGATCCAAAAGCTGAGATGAATTCTCAGTCCCGAGGCGCCCAGCATGCATTTCGTGTTTACCGTCTGTGACTGCCCAGGCCAAATTGGACAAACTTCCCCTGCGGCGGTGCGCTCGAACCCGGTTATAGCTTGACCGCCATCTCCCGACCCCAGTGACGGAGCTTGCGGCAGGACTCGATAAAAGCGGCAATCGCCTTCGGATCATCGAGGCTAATCATGCCTTCGTCGGCTTTCGGATCGACGCCCGCCTTCACCAGCAATGGTGCTGCGGTGGGCGAAAACGCAATGAATTTGCAGTGGGCGAAAGCATCGGCCACGAAATCACGTGCTGTGGCCTCGCGCGTCAGCTGTTCGGCACCTTCCTCCGAAACGATTAGCGCCACTGCATCGAACAAGACGGAGGGTCCACCATCGATCATGTGCTTGGCATCAATCCAGCTGCCGTCCTCTGCCTCGACCCCGCCTACTTTGGGAGCGACGACCTCCATCACGGCCCCTTCCTTTTCGACTGCCGATTGAAGCGAATTTAACAAAGCTGCATCAGCTCCTACGCTGACCAATACCCCGACCTTGCGGCCGGCAAAACTTTCTGGGCCGTTTTCAATGATGCTTAAGGCTGGCGAGGTGGGCAAGTCGTCGCGGGGCTCTACCGCTGCATCGGCGGGTTTTGGCAGTTTTTTGATGCCAAGCTTATCTGCAATCGCCGTGCCCAGCGTCTCGTCGATGTTGAGTAGGTGCGAGACCATCCGTTCTCGGATGACAGGATTCTCGCATTTGCTAAGCTCGAATGTCAGCGCCACTACAATATGGCGTTGCTCGGGCGGTGTCTGACTGATGAAAAATTGACGTGCTTGGCTATAGTGGTCGGCAAAGCTCTCGGCCCGCAGACGCACTTTTTGGCCCTCTTCCGGATTGGCAAAAGTCGGGAAGCCTTTTTGCGGGCTTTCCCTCGGCCCCTCGCCCCAGGAATTTGGTTGATAATTGACGCGCCCGACAGGGTTGCGCATCGCCATATGGCCGTCCTGCTGAAAGTTATGCAACGGGCATTTGGGCGCGTTGATTGGGATGTGAGTGAAGTTCGGGCTTCCCAGCCGCTTCAACTGAGTGTCGAGGTAGGAAAAATTGCGGCCTTGAAGTAACGGATCGTTTGAGAAGTCGATGCCGGGCGGCACATTCTGCGTCATGAACGCGACTTGCTCTGTCTCTGCAAAGAAGTTGTCAGGCATGCGGTCGAGTACCAAACGTCCGACTGGCACAGGTTCCAGAACCTCTTCGGGGATGATTTTGGTTGGATCCAAAACATCAAAGTCAAAGCTGTCGGCAAACTCCTGGTCGAAAAGCTGAAGGTTCAGCTCCCATTCGGGGAAGTCGCCTGACTGGATGGCATTCCAAAGGTCGCGACGGTGAAAGTCCGGGTCAGCCCCGTTGATCTTGACGGCCTCGTTCCAGACGACCGACTGCATGCCAAGCTTTGGCTTCCAGATGAATTTGACGAAGGTGGATTCGTCTTTGGCATTAACCAGTCGGAATGTATGAACGCCAAATCCTTGCATGAAGCGGAAGGATCGGGGGATGGCCCGGTCCGACATGACCCACATGATCATGTGCATGGATTCCGGCGTCAGGCTGATGAAATCCCAGAAATTGTCGTGTGCAGATTGCGCCTGGGGGAAACCGCGGTCGGGCTCGGGTTTCACCGAATGGATGATGTCGGGAAATTTGATTGCATCCTGGATGAAGAAGACTGGAATGTTGTTGCCAACGAGATCCCAGTTGCCCTCCTTGGTGTAGAATTTAACTGCAAAGCCGCGCACGTCTCGCGCGAGATCGACTGATCCCTTGGAACCGGCGACGGTCGAAAAGCGTACGAACACGGGCGTTTTCTCGCCGGCTCGCTGGAAAAGGTCAGCTCGCGTATAGGGAGCCAGCGACTCGTAGGTTTCGAAATATCCATGCGCACCGTAACCGCGTGCATGGACGACGCGCTCTGGAATGCGCTCGTGGTCGAAATGGAAGATCTTCTCGCGGAAATGAAAATCCTCGAGGACCGTTGGCCCACGCGACCCTATCTTGAGCGAGTTTTGATCGTCAGCGACCGGTCCGCCTTGAGCGGTCGTCAGGACCTCAGTCTCGCCTTCTGCAAGCTGATGAAGCTCCCCTCCATTTCCCCTCACCAGCTTTTGATCATGGATTGTCGCGGGCTTGCCCGTCGGCTGTCTGCTGGTTTTGGCCATTTTTGCGTTCCCTAAAGAGAAAAGGTGCGCGCGGTTTGCACGTCTCTCATAATCCAAAGAGGGGCCATCGGTTCCTGACGGAGCGCATGTTTCAAATTTTCAGGAAGCTTAGCTGCGGAGCGCAGCGCAACATCGCCTTACGAGGCTTGAAAACCCGCTCCGGAGAACTGCATGCCGTAGTATCGATCGGCCTGCCGTCAGGGCAAACCAGATGACATGCGACCAACACGGCCGCAGCGACCAGCGCTGTTGGAAATTGCGTTTTGGCCGCTTTAGTGACGTTCCGGTTGTTGACCATCCGATGCCCCCCATCTTCGCCTCTTCGAGCTTCATGCGAAAGGCTTTCAGATGATTTCGATGACGATGATCCCTGTCACCCCCACCAGGAAGCGGCTCATGCCGGCGGCGTTTTCCGCCGGCACACTCAGGCTATCGAGGGCCCAATCCAAGAGAGGGAGGGCGACCGGCAAGAGATTGGCGATTTCGCTCATCTCAAATGGTGGAGGCACCATGCACGGAACCGTTTCGGTCCACGGCGGTTGTTGCGCATCAACTCAGGAGGTATTGAAATGATTTTCCGAAGCGCACTTGCCGCCACCATCCTGCTCGCAGGAACCGCATTCGCGGCTGCCCAGACTGTAGTCGTCACCCCCGAACAGGAAGTCGTGGTCCGGGAATACGTGAAAAACAATCCGGTGGTCGTCGAACGTCCATCCAACTTTGAACTGGTAATAGGGGCGATCATTCCTGATATTCTCAAGCCGGGCGCGCTTGCCGACAACACCGTGCCAAACAAGTATCAGTACGTCGTAATGGACGGCCGTACCGTGCTTATTGAGCCCCAGACCCGCAAGGTCGTACACATCATAGACTGACCGGCGGGCGCCCTGATGTAGAAACACTGCATCAGGGCGCCTTTTACTAGACAGCTTCCTTCCGCCGCTTGCCTCTTGCTGGAGCGGCGCGTCGTTCCTTCGTCTTGGGTCCGCTGGATGTAACTGTGCCAGCTCTTTCGGCCGCAGTTGCTCTGGCGAAGAAGCGCTGCTGCTTGTCGGTGAGCTCCACGTCCGATTTCCTAATGCGGGCTCAAAGTAGGAAGTCGCGATGCCATCATACGCGATCGCTACGACCTTCGGGCGCCCGGGAGAGACTATCAGCCGCTGTTCCAAATGCTCACTGATGGTGGTGCAGTGAAGGCGTTACAATCTCTGTGGCTCTTTGAAGATCATCGATCACCTGGATCGGTCTTGGAGACATTGCGGACGGTCGTCGACCAGAACGACGGCTTGCTCGTCACCGAAATCACAAACTTGAACTGGGGACACTACCGGGTTCTTCCGGGCGCTGCGGAATGGCTGGCTACGCATTATCCGCATGCATATCGATAGACTGCTCCCAGCACCTTGGCCTGACCGCGTACTCTGGTCGTTATGATATGTCGAGTTAGCCACCCTCCCGCTCTCTGCCATTACCTCACGGGTTGCAGGGTCTCCACCACGCAATGACGTCCTAACGCATTGCAGGGTGGAACGGTTTGCCGATTCAGCGGTTAGGCAAGTTCAACCCACTGGAGGCTCAAATGGACCATACTAATCACGTACGGCTTACTAGCGATGAACTGGTGCCCGAAATACTGCAAGGCGCCACAATCTATGGCCCTGACGACGAAGAGGTCGGGACGGTTTCCCACATGCACGGCAGCCAAGTCATATTGGAAGTAGGCGGCTTCCTTGGCATTGGCGCCAAGTCCGTCGCCATGTCAGCTGACCAACTCGACTTCATGCGAGATGAGGACGGCGACGTTCACGCCATCACTACCTGGTCGAAGGATCAGCTAAAGGAAATGCCTGAACATCTGAACGAATAACTGACACGGCCCGACTTCCGTCGGGCCAGTTTCACCTGCAGGCGGCCGTTCGATGCGTGGGGAAGCTTCACTAGGACTGCGTAATCTATCTGGCCTCTTGGCGGTGAGGATCGGCGATGGATGCAACCCTGTGGAGTAGCCTGGGCCAAGGGGGACTTGGAAGGGGCGCTCTTATGACCGGCTAAATCGGACAGCCTCCTCCCAGCGCGGGATAATCCGCCTAAAGCGCGGTCAGATAAATAGCTCCAACTCCAACGTGCGCAGCTACTGCAGTTGCGGCTTGCGCAGAAAGCTGGTGCGATCGGCCGACGTGATGCGCAGCCATGTTTCGCGGCCGTCGCGCACCACGCGCATCGGGATCTCTGTTCCTGCAGGGCCGCTCTTCCATAGCTTGCGGTAGAAATCGGCCAGACCGAGAACTTCTTCGTTCCGGATATCCGAAATCATATCGCCGCGACGCAGACCTGCCTGATCAGCCGGACCTTCTTCGACGACGCTTATGACCACAACCGCGCCGTCGCTCTCGACGGAGAACGTACCGAGCCAAGGCCGTGGCGGCTTGCTGACCTGGCCACGATTGATCAGCTCGTCGAGAATGGGCGGCAACAGGCTGATCGGCACGACCATGTTGAAATCCGCACTCTCGCTGTTTCGGCTCATCTGCAGGCGCAGAGAGCCGATACCCAGCAGTTTGCTGTCCATTCCGACGAGTGCGGCACCACCCCAGGAGGGATGAGCTGGCGCGATGAAAATTGCCTCGTCCAGCAAATATTCCCAATAACCGGCGAATTCCTGCTTGGCGACGATGGTGGCCTCCACGGATCGGCCGACGCCATCGGCAAGTATGACGGGATCGCCGATCTGGGTTTCGGCCGCGTTGCCGAAGTCCAGCGCGGGAAGGGCCAAGGTGCCAATTGCCTGCACCAAACCGAATCCGGTTTCCTGGTCGTAGGCAAGCGCATGGGCGGCAACAAGGCGTCCGTCATTTGTCGTCACCCACACTTCTTCGGCCTCAATGATTAGATAGCCGATCGTCAGCACCAACCCGCTTTCCCGGATGACGACACCACTTCCTTCCCGCTTGGTACCCAGTGTTGTAGCCGTAAAGGCGTCTTCGGGAACCGAAGAACGGAGGGCCACGATTGAGCGGAAAATCGGATTGATGTTCATGCTTCTAGCCCAGGCATACGTCGCAGACCAACATCCCATACGTATGAAGCGCAACGCTCGGTGCAAGCCCTGAAACGAGGCAGCAGCGACAGCTTAGCCCAATTGGCGGAAGCTGACGTTTCGTGACGAAATGCGCCCAAGACCGCGGGACGTTTGGAGACGGCGAGCGCCTTGATAGTTCATTAGACCGTCTGCATGCCGGATCGGCTGTTGACGCGGTCATGTCTTCGATGTTGTGGACAGTTTAAGGCTTCTATTGAGTGCATCGTGTTCTGCAGCCAGATGCCTCGCTTCTCTGCTTACGGGCGACCGATCGGATCCAATCGTCGCGAAGATATCAAGGACCTCCTGTTCGCTGATCCCGGCTTCGAGTAGTTCGGGCACGCCTCTTTGGCTAGAGGGATCCCCAAAGAGCGAGAACGGGCGTTCAAGACACCGTGGAGGAGCACAGTGGCCCTAAACCGCCATGGCGAACGCGCAGTCTGGCTTCGCTGACTTTATTGTTTCCAGATTAAATCCATTTTAATAACATCGCCCAGGAACATTCTTTCAAAATATCGTTCCGAAAGTCCTGCGCTTCGACGCGCAGAAGGCGCAAAATTCCTTACAGTTACTGGGAACCTATTGCTATTGTGTGCGTTCACAGCTTCGCGCGCGATGCGTCGCGACCACAAAGGCCGGAGCGTTATAGGCAAGGCTGGATCATCAATCGGTAAGCCTGAGGGGGGCAACGGCCGTGAACGTCCTGGCATCCAATGAGCACCTTGATCGCCATCAACTTCTGAACGCCTTGAATGCATTTAGAAGCGGCGATTTTTCGGTTCGCATCGACAACCGCTACGACGGACTAGACGCGGAAATCGCCCAAACCTTCAACGAAATTGTCGAACTCAACGATCAATTGACGCGCGAATTCGAACGGCTGAGCCGTGTCGTTGGCAAGGACGGTCGCATCGGTGAACGCGGGCGTGTCCCCAATGCGATAGGTAGTTGGAAATCGAGCGTCCACTCGGTGAACGACCTGATTGAGGACATGGTGCAGCCGACTGCCGAAGTGGCGCGCGTCATCGGCGCGGTGGCCAAAGGCGATCTTTCCCAGACGATGATGGTGCAAATTGATGGCCGGCCACTGCGCGGCGAGTTCCTGCGCATCGGCAAGATCGTCAACACCATGGTTGGGCAGCTGGCCTCATTCGCGTCGGAAGTGACGCGCGTCGCCCGCGAGGTCGGCACCGAAGGCAAGCTCGGTGGCCAGGCAAGAGTGAGGGGCGTCGCCGGCACCTGGAAGGACTTGACGGACAACGTCAACGCAATGGCCACGAACCTTACCGGCCAGGTGCGCAACATCGCAGAAGTGACGACCGCAGTGGCCTCGGGTGATCTTTCGAAAAAGATCACGGTCGATGTGAAGGGGGAAATTCTTGAGCTCAAGAACACCATCAACACCATGGTGGACCAGCTCAACTCCTTTGCCTCGGAAGTGACACGCGTCGCCCGCGAGGTGGGCACTGAAGGCAAGCTTGGCGGCCAGGCGCGTGTCGAAGGTGTTGGCGGCACCTGGAAGGATCTTACGGACAACGTGAACCTGATGGCCGAAAACCTGACCGGCCAAGTGCGCAATATCGCCGAGGTGACGACCGCCGTCGCCCTGGGCGACCTGTCCAAGAAGATCACCGTCGACGTGAAGGGGGAAATTCTGGAGCTCAAGAACACCATCAACACGATGGTCGATCAGTTGAACTCCTTCGCCTCCGAAGTGACGCGCGTCGCGCGCGAGGTCGGCACCGAAGGCAAGCTTGGCGGTCAGGCGCAGGTACGCGGCGTCGCCGGTACCTGGAAGGACCTCACCGACAATGTGAACTCGATGGCCGAAAACCTGACCGGCCAGGTGCGCAACATCGCCGAGGTGACGACCGCGGTGGCGTCCGGTGATCTGTCCAAGAAGATCACCGTCGCGGTCAAGGGCGAAATCCTCGAGCTTAAGGACACCATCAACACGATGGTGGACCAGCTCAACTCTTTCGCCTCGGAAGTCACTCGCGTTGCGCGTGAGGTCGGCACCGAAGGCAAGCTTGGCGGCCAGGCCGAAGTGAAGGGCGTTGGTGGCACCTGGAAGGACCTGACCGACAATGTCAACCTGATGGCGGCAAACCTGACCGGCCAGGTGCGCAACATCGCCGAAGTCACCACGGCGGTGGCCAGGGGCGATCTGTCGAAGAAGATTACAGTCGACGTCAAGGGCGAGATCCTCGAGCTTAAGGACACCGTCAACACGATGGTCGATCAGCTCAATTCCTTCGCCTCGGAGGTGACGCGCGTGGCGCGTGAGGTCGGCTCGGAAGGAAAACTCGGCGGCCAGGCGCATGTCGAGGGTGTCGCCGGCACCTGGAAGGATCTGACCGACAACGTCAATGCCATGGCCGGCAACCTGACGGTCCAACTCCGCGACGTCTCCAAGGTGGCAACGGCCATCGCCACCGGCGACCTGACGCAGAAAATCACGGTGGATGCCCTGGGTGAGATCCTGCAGATCAAGGACGTCATCAACACCATGGTCGACCAGCTTAACTCCTTCGCTTCGGAGGTGACGCGCGTGGCGCGTGAGGTGGGCTCGGACGGTAAGCTCGGTGGACAGGCGCAAGTGCGCGGTGTCGCCGGCACCTGGAAGGATTTGACCGACAACGTCAACGCCATGGCCGCCAATCTAACCGGCCAGGTGCGCAACATTGCTGAGGTGACCACAGCCGTTGCCTCCGGCGATCTGTCGAAAAAGATCACCGTGGATGTGCGTGGCGAGATCCTTGAACTCAAGGACACCATCAACACCATGGTCGACCAGCTCAATTCGTTCGCCTCCGAAGTGACGCGCGTGGCCCGCGAGGTCGGCACCGAAGGCAAACTCGGCGGTCAGGCGCAGGTGCGCGGTGTCGCCGGCACCTGGAAGGATTTGACCGACAATGTGAACTCGATGGCCGAGAATTTGACTGGCCAGGTCCGCAACATCGCCGAAGTCACAACGGCGGTGGCGCGTGGTGACCTGTCGAAAAAGATCACTGTCGACGTGAAGGGCGAAATCCTCGAGTTGAAATCGACCATCAACACCATGGTCGACCAGCTGAACTCCTTCGCCGGCGAGGTCACCCGCGTTGCCCGTGAGGTCGGCACCGAAGGCAAACTCGGTGGCCAGGCCCGCGTCGAAGGCGTGGCGGGCACTTGGAAGGATCTCACTGACAACGTCAACCTGATGGCGACAAATCTCACCAATCAGGTGCGTGGTATTGCCGACGTCGTCACCGCGGTGGCGCAGGGCAATCTGAAACGCAAGCTGGCGGTCGACGCCAAGGGGGAAATCGCCTCTCTTGCCGACACCATCAACGGCATGATCGAGACACTCGCCATTTTTGCCGACCAGGTCACCAACGTGGCCCGCGAAGTGGGCATCGAGGGCCAGCTCGGTGGCCAGGCGCGGGTTCCCGGCGCCGCCGGCCTGTGGCGCGACCTGACCGACAACGTCAACCAGCTCGCCGCCAATTTGACCACCCAGGTGCGCGCCATTGCAGAAGTGTCGACGGCGGTGACCAAAGGGGATCTCACCCGCTCGATCAGCGTCGAAGCGTCCGGAGAGGTCGCGGCGTTGAAGGACAACATCAACGAGATGATACGCAATCTTAAGGATCAGACGCTGAAAAACGCCGAGCAGGATTGGCTGAAAACCAATCTCGCCCGGTTTTCGCGCATGCTGCAGGGCGAGCGAGACCTGGCGACCGTCTCACGCCTGATCATGTCGGAGCTCGCCCCGCTGGTGAATGCGCAATACGGCGTGTTCTACGTGGCGAACCGGGACGAGCAGGACTCTTATCTTGAGCTTGCCGCTTCCTATGGGGCCGAAAGCAAGGAAGCGATCCGGCAGCGACTCGATCTCCATGAAGGGCTGATCGGGCAAAGTGCGGCCGACAAGCGTGCGATCATGCTGAATGAGGTGCCCGCCAACTTCCTACGCATCGCCTCAGGGCTGGGGGACGCGCCACCGGCAAATGTGATTATCTTGCCGGCCCTGTTCGAGGACGACGTCAAGGCGGTGATTGAACTCGCTTCATTCCGCGACTTCAGCGACACCCACCAGTCGTTCCTGAACCAACTGATGGAATCGGTCGGCATTGTCCTGAACACCATCGCCGCAACCATGCGGACCGAAGGCCTTCTCAAGCAGTCTCAGTTGCTCACCTCCGAACTGCAGGTACGCCAGACCGAGCTGACCAAGAAGCAGGAGGAACTGCATGCGACCAACGAGGAATTGCAGGAGAAGGCGCAGTTGCTCGAGAACGAGAAAAAGCAGGTCGAAAACAAGAACCTTGAAATCGAAATGGCACGGCGGGCACTTGAGGAAAAAGCCGAGCAGCTCGCCCTCACTTCCAAGTACAAGTCCGAGTTTCTGGCCAATATGAGCCATGAACTGCGCACACCATTGAACTCGCTGCTCATCCTGTCCAACTTGCTTGCCACCAATCAGCAGGGCAACCTCAACGACAAACAGATCGAATTCGCACGGACCATCAATTCGGCCGGAACGGACCTGCTTGGACTGATTAACGACATTCTCGATTTGTCGAAGATCGAATCCGGCACGGTGTCGATCGAGATCAACGACATGCCCTTGGCACATCTGCGCCAGCATATGGAACGCACCTTCCGGCAACTGGCCACCGACAAAGGACTGGGCTTTACGATCACCATGGATCCGGGCCTACCCAAGACTGTCCGGACCGATGAAAAGAGACTGCAACAGATCGTGCTCAATCTGTTGTCCAACGCATTCAAATTCACCTCGCAGGGCGAGGTGATCCTGCATTTTGGCGTCGAAAAGACCAAGCGTGCCAATGGCGGCTCGAAGCTTCCGAATGCATTTGCGATTTCGGTTTCCGATACCGGCATCGGCATTCCGGAAGACAAACAAAAGCTCATCTTCGAAGCTTTCCAGCAGGCGGATGGCACTACGAGCCGCAAGTATGGCGGTACCGGACTTGGTCTGTCGATCAGTCGCGAAATCGCCCGCCTGCTTGGCGGGGAGCTGAGGGTTGAAAGCACACCCGGCAAAGGCTCGACATTCACCTTGCTGGTTCCGTTCGACGGCCCGCGCCCTCTCTTTGCGCCTCCGGCCTTCGCGCCCGTTGAGTCAACGACAGCTGTCGCTACCCAGGCAAATGCCATCCCGCCAGAGCTGGCGGACGATCGCGACACGATTACACCGGTCGACCGTGTGGTGCTGATTGTTGAGGACGACCCCACATTTGGCGGCCTGCTGCTTGGCCTGGCGCGTGCTGCAGGATTGAAAGGCGTTCTGTCCACCGCCGGTTCGGGCACGCTGGCACTGGCCCGGAAGTTGATGCCGGATGCGATCACGCTCGATCTCGGGCTGTCCGATATAGACGGCTGGGTGCTGTTTGATCTGCTGCGACATGACCCCAAGACCAGGGACATTCCCATCCATGTCATTTCGGGCAAGGAAGATCTGGATGTTCTGATCCGCAAAGGGGCCGCTAGCGTTTCCACCAAACCGGCCTCCGCCGATGGGCTGTCGCAAGTGTTCAATCAAATTTGTTCGAGCAAACTGCGCGCGCAACGCAACGTCCTGGTGGTCGATCCGGATCCGGAGCGGCGTCTGTCCTTGGTCGACGCCATCCGCGACGGTGTTACCTCTGTGACGGCGATCGGGTGGCTGGCGTCGACCCTCGATGAACTTGGCATTGACAGCTATGACGCCGTCGTTGTTGCCATGGCGCGTTCGGCAAAAGAAAACGCTCAGATGCTGGATAAGATGGCAGAACGAATTGACCAGGCGCGCCTGGTGCTTTTTGCACAGTATCCTGATGGAATACTTCCATTGCTCGCGCTCAAACCGGACCTGGCCGATGTTCCGGTGGCCGAGAATGTTTCGCAACTCAGCCTCATGATTTCGGCCAGACTCCCCGGCGATGGCCCCGACAGCGACGGTTTGCCAGTCGTTTCGCGTGACGCCGGCGCAGATATCGCTGGAGCGAAAGTCCTCATCGTCGACGACGACATTCGCAACATCTACTCGTTGACGAGCGTCTTGGAGACCTATCAAGTCCAAGTGCTGCATGCCGAACGCGGACGCGATGGCATTGTTCTGCTGGAACAGACCCCGGACGTCGACGCCGCCTTGATCGATATCATGATGCCCGAAATGGACGGTTATGAAACCATGCGCCAAATCCGCGACACGCCATCCATCGCCCATATCCCGCTGATTTCGGTCACCGCCAAGGCCATGAAGGGGGATCGTCAAAAGTGCCTCGATGCAGGGGCATCTGACTACATCGCCAAACCCGTCGACCTTGATCTCCTGCTTGCTTTGTTGCGTGTATGGATCAGCCGGTCCAGATCCCGGGCCGAAGGGTCCAGACCTGCCGCCATGACCGCTGTCTAGCGCCGGATATCGCAATGCGAAAGCGATCGTCAGGCCAGACAGCAGATATGGAAGTGAGGCCCAATCCGGGCGGGGCGGCAGGGAAAGCCCGCATTCTTGCCGTCGACGATGACGAGCGCAACTTGATGGCGATTAGGGAAGTCCTTGACGGCACGGGCGAAGTTGTGTGCGCCAAGTCAGGTGAGGAGGCGCTGCGTTTCCTGCTTAAGGAAGAGTTTGCCGTCATCCTGCTGGACATCTTGATGCCGGGTATTGACGGCTACGAGACAGCCGCCATGATCCGCCAGCGAGAACAATCGAAGCGGACCCCGATTATCTTTCTGACCGCTATCAACAAGGAGGACGGTCATATGCTTCGGGGCTATGACGTCGGGGCGGTAGACTTTGTTTTCAAACCGTTCGATCCAGTGATGTTGCGATCGAAAGTCTCGGTGTTCGTTGAGCTTCATGAAAAGACGCTGGAAATTCAGCACAAGGCTGCTCAAGAACAGATTCTCCTGCAGCAATCGTTGAACGCACAATCAGAAAAACTGGAGGCAGAGCGCGCCCTTCGAAAATCAATGGAGCGCCAGGAAGCGATACTGAACTCGCTTGCCGTGTGCTTTCACGCCCGCTCGGTGGAGCCGCCTTTCACCCCCTATTACGTGTCGAAAGGTGCCGAACGCCTCACCGGATTTCCTCGACAGCGCCTGACCTCCGAGCCCGATTTCGGGCTGGAGCGGGTACATCCCGACGATCGCGCACATCTGGTCCTTGCGCTTCAGAAAACGCGTCACCTCGGCTCCTATGCCTGCGAGTTCCGCTGGCTTTGCGCCGATGGAGAATACCGGGTGTTTTTCGATCAAGGCGTGATTTTTGAAAACTTCGAGGGCGACAAGCCCGCGATCTTGGGAACCATGCTGGACGTCACAGAACAACGGGCTCTGGAAGAAAAGCTTTTGCAATCGCAGCGCCTCGACGCAATCGGCAAACTAACCGGGGGGCTCGCCCACGATTTTAACAATCTGCTGGCGGCAATTCTGAGCGGATTGGGGCTGATTGAACGCCGCGCCAACCTTGATGCAGCGACACGGGACATTCTAGACATGACGCGCCGTTCTGCCACCCAGGGCGCCGAGCTTGTGATGCGTATGCTTGCATTTTCGCGGCGGCAGAATCTGAAGCCGGTCGCGCTGCGTTTCGCCACCCTGCGCGACACCATGATGGGTCTGATCGCTCCTGTACTGGGTGGCCTGATTCGGTTTGAGTGGTTGGTCGACGACTCCATATGGCCGGCTCGGGTCGACCCTGGACACCTTGAGCTTGCCTTGATGAACCTGGTTTTTAACGCCCGCGATGCCATGCCGTCTGGTGGGACGATAACGATTCGAGCCGACAACCGCACGGCGGGATCATCCTCTCAAGATCTGGCGCGGGGTGACTATGTCGTGATCGGGGTCGAGGACACCGGAAGCGGAATCCCAGCCGAAATCGTCGCCAAAGTCATCGAACCGTTCTTTACGACCAAGCCGGTCGGCAAGGGGACGGGACTGGGCTTGAGCACTGTCTACGGCTTTACCCGACAGTCCGGCGGGACGCTGAAAATCAGCAGCGAAGTCGGCAGAGGAACCCTGATGGAGATTTGGCTGCCGCGCGGGATCGACGAGGCAGACACACGACAGGAACCCGCGCAAAATGCGTCCGTACCAGAACTCTACGCCGCAGACGGTCTGCCTTCCATTCTGTTGATCGACGACAGCAGCGTTTTGCGGGATTTGACGGCGCAATCACTTCAACAACATGGTTTTGCGGTCACTGTCGCGGCTGGCGGAGCAGAAGCATTGGCTATGATCGAACGTGAACCCGAGAAGTTCGACGTCATCGTTACCGACTTTGCCATGCCGCTTGTGACGGGTACCGACGTGATCCGTTTTGCGCGGACCCTTCGATCCCGATGGCCGGCGGTGATCATCACCGGCTATGCTCATGCGAGCTCACTTGCCGAACGCCCGAGTGATGTGGCGCTTTTGACCAAGCCGTTTCGCGAACAAGACCTGATCGACTGCATCATGCGTGCAGCACATCCGATCTCAACACCCGAAGCAGCACAATGATGTTATTCCGTCAGGAGCCTTCCTGGCGGCAAGCCAGGTTTCGCGGCCGGCCGGGGGTGTTTGCCGCAACGCTGCCGCAGCAGTACCTGGATGTCTGCGAGAAATACTTGTTCTCAGACCGAGCTCACCCAATACGATCAACCAAAACCGGCTTGGAATCTGACCTGATAGCTGGCCACTGGATCTAGCTGGAACTGGCCGAGGCAGGAACGACGCGCCAGATCCTGTTGCCGACGTCGTCGGCAACCAGCAACGCGCCGCTGCGGTCGATGGCTACGCCAACTGGCCGCCCATGCGCTTTGTCGTCGGCGCTGAGAAACCCCGTCAGAATATCCTGAGGGGGACCCGACGGCTTCCCGCTCGCAAACGGCACAAAAATAACCTTGTAGCCGCTGCGCGGCTTGCGGTTCCAGGACCCATGTTGTCCGATGAAAGCGCCATTCTTGAAAGTGGGGCCGAACAGATCGCCCTCATTGAACGTTAGCCCGAGTGAAGCTGTGTGCGGGCCCAGCGCATAATCAGGCTTGATCGCCTTAGCCACCAGGTCGGGCTGCTGCGGGCTGACACGCTGATCGACATGCTGGCCATAATAGCTGTAGGGCCAGCCATAAAAGCCGCCGTCCTTAACCGAGGTCATGTAATCGGGAACAAGGTCACTGCCGATCTCGTCGCGCTCATTGACGACGACCCAGAGCTCTCCACTTTCAGGGTTCCACGACAGGCCGTTCGGATTGCGCAAGCCGGATGCGAAAAGTCGCGTTTGCTTGCTTGCAAGATCGATCTCCAGCACCGCGGCACGATTTTCCTCTTCATCCATGCCGTTTTCACCGACATTGGAATTGGATCCAACGGTTGCGTAAAGCTTGGTGCCGTCCTTGCTGGCGATGACATCCTTGGTCCAATGATGATTGCGGCCAGCTGGAAGATCAGCGATTTTTTCCGGCGGCGCGGTGATTTCGGTCGCGCCGTCCTGGTATGGAAACGCCACGATGCGGTCGGCGTTGGCGACGTAGAGTTTTCCCTCGAGCAGCGTCATGCCGAACGGCGAAAAAAGGCCCGTCAAAAACGCTGTCTTGGTCTCAGCCACCCCGTCGCCATCTTGATCGCGCAACAGCGAGATGCGGTTGGCGCTCGGCACTTCGGCACCCGCCTGTCCCTGGAAGACGTCCATGACAAAGCCTCGGATGCTGAAGCCCTCATCAGGTTTTGGCGGCGCGTTGCTTTCAGCAACAAGCACGTCGCCATTGGGCAGGATGTGCAGCCAGCGCGGATGGTCCAAGCCGGCGGCAAACTCGTTGACGGCAAATCCCTGCGCAGCGGTGGGCTTAAGCCCCTCTGGCCACGGCGTCGCCTCAGCGACGTTGATCGTTGGCAGCAGCGTCGGATTGGGTTCGGGCAGGGTAGGATTGGGTCCGTAACCTTGTTCTATGGGAACCGTCGCCTCTTCGCGAGAGAATACAAAAACCGTCGCACCGGCAATCACTGCCACCAAGACCAGCAAAAGGAGAGCGCCAAGCAGCTTTTTCACGGGAACCTCGCGATCCTGAAAAAACTCAAACGCTGCTACCGCCTTGCGGTTGCAGTCGAGGCGGGGAGCGTGGCGAAATAGTTCGCCAGAGCCTCGATGTCATGGTCGGTCAGTCCCTTCGCGACTTTCGCCATCAGGTGGCTGTAGCGGGTTCCACCCCGCGTTCCGGTTCGAAAAAGCTCCAATTGGGCTTTGATGTACGCGGAGGGCTGGCCAGCAATGTTGGGATAATGCGGATTGCGATCCGGCTTCTCGTGACAGCCGACGCACGCCGGCACATTGGCTGCCACAATCCCCTTGGTGGCGATCGCTCTACCGTATTCCAACAGCGACGGGTCGGGCGCGGGGCGCGGCGGGCCGACGGATTTCATGGCCGCATAGCGTCGGGCCAATTCCGGAAAATGCTGATTGTCTACTGCGATGGAGGCCAAGGCCATGATGCCGCTCGGGCGCCGTTCGTCGGCAAAGGCGAGCAAGCTCTCCAATATGTACGCCTCGCTCTGTCCAGCCAGCACTGGGATCGTCGAGCTGCGACCGGCCCCGTCGTTACCGTGGCAGCGTGCGCATTCGACCACTGCTTGGTCGATGGTGACGGCACGAAGGCTTGGCGTGCCGCCTGCCCCGTAAGCGAGCTGCCGGTACACCTCTCCCTCCATTGGCGGCAGGGCGCGCAGAAAGGCAACCATCGCCCATACTTCGTCGTCGCGCGCCTGTGTCGGCCAAGCCGGCATGCCGGTGAAGCGGATGCCATGTTTGACGATGCGAAAGAGTTCGGCGTCGTTCCATTCGCCAATCTTTTGGGCAAGCTCGGGCGGCTGCGGCAACATGCGCAAGGCTGCCGGCGACCGCGGTTCGCCTGGAGCGCCATGGCAGATGGCGCAGCCGCGTGCAAAATGGCCGGCGGCCGTCTGGATCGCATGCCGCGGCAACTCGTGGGGAACTTCGACCTGAAGCGCATAAGTACGAACCGCCGATCGCATCGCGAAATGCAGGAACCATTCCGTGATTTTCCAGTGTCCGCTCGATGCGCCAACGTTGAAAAATCCAATCCAGGCGACAAACAGCACGATGAAAGGAAGCACCGCCAGCACAATGGCCAGATGTCTCCAGTTAACGCGCATCAGCCCACCGCCTTTCGGGCGCCGGTGACGTTCTGCAGTATGCGGCCAAGCAGCGCCACGCCGCCTGCCAGATAAACCACTGCGCCGACGAACAACATGATGACGGCGCCAAGCTGCTGATCCTGAGCTGCATCGAGTTTCATTCCAAAACAGGTGACAGCAGCAACGCCATAAAGTGGGCGTGGGCTCAGCGCCAGAAGCGCACCAAGTAACGTCATGTGTACGCTGGTCAAAAGCAGGGCGAACGCGCCAGCCGCCTGGTGGGCACGGTCGTCCCTGCTGGATGGCATAAGACTGGCGTGCCACAGGAACAGTCCAGCGCCGAGGAAGGACGCCTGTTCCAATACGGTCGCAAATGTCGAGCGTTCAACCCACAACCGCAAAGCTGGAGCATGCCAGCCCCAGACGACGACAAGCTCAATCAGCGAGGCCAGAATAGGGAGTGAGATGAACCTTAAGGAGACACCTGAGTCACGCCACCCGATCGCAATCAAAGGAGAAGCGATGGCCACGACGCCCATATGGGCCAACATATGGGCCGCAAACGAGCCTCGCCATGTCGACAGTAGGGGGCCGAACCAAATCAATGCCAGCAAGACAAGGCCAAGCGTCAGACAGAACCGCCTCATCGCACGCATTCCATCACAAACAGCGCAGGCAGCGCGACATAAATGACGGCCACAAAACTCAGGCCCGACAGCAAGAGCGTCGCAAATCCTTGGAAAAGGATGCGGTCGCGCCGTGTCGGATCATCATGCGGAGGATCGTCGGTGCCGAAGCCCCATTGGCGCCAGGCAAGCCAAGCCGATACAGATATCGCACCCAGCGCCAGAAAAGTTGCTACCGCAATGCCCACCCGCACCGCATCAAAACCGACGCCGAAGAGGTCCGGTTTGGCGCAATAGATTGCAGCACCGATATAGCAGGTGAGGAAATGCAAGGCCCATACGACAGGCGCGGTGAACAAGGTCCAAAGCGTGTCCACTTGTTTTGGGAGGACGCGCATTACCTCACCCCCGGGAACAGGCCGACGACGGCAAAGGTGATTGCCGCCGTAACTGCCATGAAATGCCAATAGAGCACGACATTATGGATATCGATGTCGTGCTCGCGGGTCAGCCGTCCGGCAAAACTGCGCGCCAAGCAGTAAATGTGCATCACCGCGCCGACGGCCGCGTGCGCCAACACCCAGAGCACCAAGATCCACACGGTGGCCGGGTAGACGTGTCGGGTCGGGTCCATACCGTAGAGCCACGGTCCGGCAAAGCCAGCGGCCGAGGCCGCAACAGTGAGAGCGCAAGCGCCGACGAGAACTACCCGCACACCAGCTTCGCGACCCTGCTTGTTCAGCTGTCGCGCTGCCAAGGTTGCAATCCATGCACAGACGAACAACAGCGCGGCAGCTAGGGGCCAATGTATACCGGGTCCGGCTATTCCAGCGGTAAAGTCCCGGTGGATCGTCCAGTAGAAGAAATAGCTGAAGACAAGGCTGGCGAACGCCGTGGCGTCGCCGACCATGGTGATGAACATTGCCCACCAGCCGACCGATGCCGGTCCCGACGCGTAGAGCGGCAAGGTGAGGCCGAGGCCGACATCCTTTGCCAGCTTCTCAGGGATTTCCGCTGTGCCGGTCCACAGCCACCACAGGATGGCGCAAAAGCTTGTGATGCCGCTTGCGGCTGCCACGATCCACCAGTGGAAGGTCAAGGCGATAAAGACTGCACCAAGTGCGAAGGCTGAAACAATCGTGACGTAAGAGGTGCCGCCGACGCGAAGAACCTGCTGCGGCTTGGCGTCTAGAACCGAGGTAACAAGACCTTCCCGTCGCCCTTCTTCGGCGTCGGCTAGATAGAAGCGGCCGCCATTGACATTGCGGGCGAGGTTTTTTTGATCCCACAGCGGATAGCGGCTTTCAATCAGCGGGATCGAGCGCACGCCCCAGTTTTCTTCCGGTTCTGAAATCCATTCCAGCGTGCCTGCATTCCATGGATTGATCTTGGCTCTCGGCTGCCGGTGCTTTGGCCTCAACACGTCGAAGACGACAACCAAAATGCCGCTCGCAAAGATAAAGGCGCCAACGGTGGATAGCAGGTTCAGCATGTCCCAGCCGACGTTTGCCGGATATGTGAAGACACGGCGTGGCATGCCGCGCAGGCCGGAGAGATGCATCGGGAAGAACGCGACATTGAAACCCACAAACATCAGCCAGAAGGCGATGGTGCCGAGCCGGTCTGACAGGTGCCTGGCATTGACGAGCGGATAATAATAATAGATGCCGGCGGTGACGGGAAACAGCATGCCGCCAATCAACACATAGTGCAGGTGGGCGACGACGAAATAGGTGTCGTGCGCTTGCCAGTCGAAGGGCGCCAGCGCCACCATGACGCCAGTCAGGCCGCCAATGATGAAGGTGGCCAAACCCCCTATCCCGAACAGCATCGGGGTGGAAATGATGACGCGGCCCGCAAGCATCGTCGCGATAAAGACGAAAATCTGTACGCCTGTCGGGATGGCCACCGCTTCGGACGCCGCCGAGAAGAAGGCCAGCGAGATCTGCGGCAATCCAGTCGTGAACATGTGATGGACCCACAAGCCAAACGACAGGAAACCGGTGCCGACAGCGGCAAGCACGATCCAGGAATAGCCAACGATCGGCCGCTGCGAAAACGTCGGAACGATCATCGCCATCAGCGCGATCGCAGGCAAGAAGATGATGTAGACCTCAGGGTGGCCGAAGATCCAGAACAGATGCTGCCATAGCAGCGGGTCACCGCCACGCTCCGCATCGAAAAAAGGCCAGTTGAACATACGCTGCATCTCAAACAGGATGTCGCCGGCGATCAGCGGTGGAAATGCAAACAGGATCATTCCAGCCACGATAAGCAGATACCAGGCAAACAGCGGCATCAGATTGATGCGCATTCCCGGCGCGCGGCACTTCATGATGCCGACGATAAGTTCGACTGCCGCGGCAATGGAGGCCACTTCAATGAAGGAAAGCCCTAGCAACCAGATATCGGCGCCGATCCCCGACATCTCCTTGTCGGTGGCAAGCGGTGGATACATGAACCAGCCCGAGGAGGGTGCAGCATCGAAAAAGATCGAGCCGCACACGAAGATGCCGCCGAGGAAAAAACTCCAGAAGCCGAAGGCTCCCAATCGCGGGAACGGCAACTCGCGCGCGCCCAGCATTGGCGGCAGCAGGAAAATCGCCACCGCCTCGAAGACCGGCACTGCGAACAGGAACATCATCACCGTGCCATGCAGCGTGAAGGCCTGGTTGAAGAAGTCGGCCGACAACAGGTCGTTCTGAGGCGCGGCCAGCTGTAACCGAACCAGCAATGCCAGCACGCCCGCAAACAGCATGAAGGCAAATGAGGCCGAGGCGTACCAAAGACCGATTTGCGTGTTATTGACGGTAGTCCAGTACCGCCAACCTTGCGGGTTGGCCCAGACGGATCGCAGCCTTTCTTCTTGCGCTTGGCGGCCCTTCGCCGGGAGGGTTTTCGCCGGCCTGCTCATTCGAGGTCTTTCAGCCAGGCGGCAATGTTGCGGATGTCATCTTGTGGCAGCATGGCAAAGGACGGCATCTGCACGCCAGGCTTGATGCGCTCCGGTTCTGTAATAAAGCGAGCGATGGCGTCTGCGGTATTTGGCAGTGAGCCGGCGCCCAGCGTCAAGCGCGAGCCGAGATGGGAAAGGTCCGGGCCGATCGTGCCGCGCGCGTCGATGCCGGCAACGGCGTGACAGGCGCCGCAGCCGTGGCGCAAGAACAGGGCTGCACCGTCATCTGCAGCCCTTGGCGATGGCCGCGCCTGCGTGCCAAGCCATTCTTGAAAGGCTTGAGCCTCCATGGTGACAACGGCAAAGGCCATCAACGCGTGGGAGGTGCCGCAAAATTCGGCACAAGGCCCGCGAAACGTTCCCGCCTTGTTTGCCAGCAGCGACAACCGGTTAGTGCGGCCCGGGATCATATCCATCTTGCCGCCGAGTGCCGGGATCCAAAATGAATGGATGACGTCGGAGCTTGCAAGCGTTAACTCGACGCGTTGCCCGACTGGAAGGCGGATTTCGTTGGCCGACACGACAACCGGCCCGTTCGAGCGGCGGTAGACCACGTGCCACCAGTACTGTTTGCCCGTTACTTCAACATGCAACACCGCGCTGGCCGCCTGGCCGAACGGCCTCAATCCTGGCATCAGCCAAAGTGAATAACTCAACAACGCAGCCAAGGTGACTGACGGAAGGACGGCACCGCCAAATAGGATAAAGCGGCTGGCGGACTGTTCGCTAAGACTTTTACGCCGGCGGCGCGCCGTGTAGAGCAGTGCTGCAACCACGCCCAACCATATCGCGGCTGCACCACAAAAGAGCACCACCGACAGTTGGAGAACCTGGTGAGCCTCCTCCCCTGCGGGATCCAACGCGGATTGGAGGCCAGAGCAACTGGAAAGGCACGTTGGAAAAATAGGCAAAGAAAGACGCACGAGAGTGCGCAGCCGCACTGATCGTAGAGAGCGCGCCAACCAATTGTGGGGGGTCGCTGCGATCCTCTCTCTCCTGTGGTTAGCTGTTCGGGGTGGCTAGGATCGTTGCCCCCGTATCTGCCAAAAAATACTCAAGCACCTCCAAGCCCTGAACTTGCCCGTAAGCAAAAAGTTCCCGCTGCGAAGTGTCGAGAGCGCATCGCCCAATCCAGGCGATAACGATTTCTGAGTGGCCCGATCGACCGGCACGGCTGTGTCTCGCCCCAACCCCAGATGCGATGGCTCACGTCCGCGGGGCCGAGGGCCTGACGACGAAGGGCACGCTGACACCAGCGTCGAAGGGAAAGTCGTCTAGCCGAGACCCCGATCTTTGAAGAGATGGAAGGAAGAAAGAAAGGACGGCTGAAAAAATGCCCGGACCACTCCCCTGGGACATTTCCTTATCGCTGTCGTAGTACACCCAAAGGTAATGCAAGTCCGGTCTCGATGCGGTCCTTCACCACCAGGGTTACGTTATCGTTACCGAAGAACAATCGGTGCGTCAGAGCCTCGTTCCAGCCCATCGACGCTGCTGTTAATACCACTCTTCGCCGGCCAAATTGGTGGCGCCGGGCTTGCCGGACTGCTGCGAGTGACGAAAGACAAAGCGTTACAATAGCAGCTCGGTCTCGACGCGCAGGCGCGTGGCGCCAGCCCCCAAGGCAAACGCCACCTTATTCTGGCTCGACGAACCGTGGCGCGCTAGTCAGCCATAGTTGCGACAACAGAGGCGCAATCGCCAGACTGGACCAGTCCCGGGAAATGACGCGCGACCAGAATGCCCGAAATATTCGCCTTGATCTCGTGCGGTTCGCTGCCGGTGCGACCGATGGGCCAGATGCGGGCCACAACGCTGCCCGCTTCGACCTTTTCACCGAGATCGACCGTCGTCTCGATCATGCCGTCTTCCTCGGCGAAGCAGAAGCAGCCGTCCGGCATTTCGAGCCATCGCGTTGGCAAAATTTCGGGCGCGCCACGCAAAATGCCAGCATGTTTGAGTAGATTGTCCACGCCGCGCCTGGCGATGCGGACTGTTTCGGCCCGCGAGGTTCCGCCGCCGCCCAACTCCGTCGTCACAAAAACCTTTCCCATCTCCTCTGCCGCAGTGTCGTACATTCCGACGGCGTCGATCTCCGTCATCTGCATCGACCAAGGCGCGCCAAAGGCACGGACCGCGGCAAAGACCTTAGCCTCCTGTGCCTTGTCTGGCAGCAGGTGGCCGGCGCAGAACGGCAGGAAATCCAGCGTCTTTCCGCCAGAATGAAAGTCCAGCACGATATCGGCACGCGGCAGCAGTTCGCGATGAAAGTAATCGGCGATCTTCTGGGTCACGGTCCCGTCCGACTTGCCGGGAAAAGAGCGGTTCATATTGTTCTTGTCGATCGGTGAGGTGCGCGTGCCGACCCGGAAGGCCGGATAGTTCATCGCCGGAACGACGATGACAGTGCCGCTCAACGCGCGCGCATCGAGTGAACGGGCAAGGTCGAACAGAGCAAGCGGCCCTTCATATTCGTCGCCGTGGTTGCCCCCTGTCAGCAGCGCCGTCGGACCGCTGCCGTTGCGAACGATGCAGATCGGAATCATCACCGAGCCCCAGGCAGAGTCGTCGCGGCTGTAGGGCAGACGTAGGTGACCATGATGGACGCCTTCGGCGTCCAGCGGGATCGTCGGCGAAATCGGGTTGGCTTTCATGATCCGCTCAATCCTTGACGAACAGCTTGCGCGGCACGTTGGCCAGGCATTCGACGCCGGTCTCGGTGATCAGGATGGATTCGGTGATCTCAAGCCCCATTGTTTCGAGCCAAAGGCCAGTCATGAAGTGGAAAGTCATGCCGGGTTTCAGTTCGGACCTGTCGCCAGGGCGCAGGCTCATCGTCCGTTCGCCCCAGTCTGGCGGATAGGAAACGCCGATCGGATAGCCGGTGCGGTTGTCCTTGACGATGCCGTATTTCTTCAGCACCGAAAAAAACGCGTTGGCGATGTCCTCGCAGGTGTTGCCGGGCTTCGCGGCCGCTAACCCGGCTTCCATGCCTTCCAGGGTAGCCTTTTCGGCATCGAGGAAGGCTTGCGTAGGCTTGCCCAGGAACACCGTGCGTGACAACGGCGCATGGTAGCGATTGTAGCAGCCGGCGATCTCGAAAAAGGTTCCTTCATTGGCCTTCATAGGCTTGTCGTCCCAGGTGAGGTGCGGAGCGGAGGCGTCCGCACCCGACGGCAGCAAGGGCACGATGGCCGGATAATCGCCGCCGATCCGACCGTCGGGGCAATCGACGCCCCTGATGCCCGTGTCGTAGATCTCGGCGACGAGATCGCACTTGCGCATGCCTACCTCGATCTTGTCGACGATGCGCTGATGCATGGCTTCGACGATGCGCGCAGCCTTGCGCATGTAGTCGATCTCGGTGGGACTCTTCACCGCGCGCTGCCAGTTTACCAGGGCAGTGGCATCAACGAAGCGTGCGTTGGGCAAATGGCGCTGCAGCGAATTGAAGGCCGCGGCAGAGAACCAGTAATTGTCCATTTCGACGCCGATCGTCAGCTTGTCCCAGCCGCGCTCAGCGATGATCTTGGCGAGACAATCCATCGGGTGGCGTTCGGTCGACTGAACGTAGTGGTCGGCATAGGACACGATGTTGTCGTGCGGCAGATAGGCGGTACGCTTGGCACCATTGGCGTCCTGGCCACGCCCATACCAGACCGGTTCGCCTTGCGGCGGCACCAGCACGGCCTGATGCACATAGAAGGACCAGCCATCATAGCCGGTCAGCCAGTTCATGTTGGATGGGTCCGAGCAGATCAGTAAGTCGATGCCCTTTGCCTCCATGGCGCGACGGGCCTTTACGAGCCGCTCGCCATATTCGGCACGGGTGAATTTGAGGTTGGGTTCAACCATTTCGTTTCCTCGTTGTGGGGGGCGACTGCGGCCAGGTCTTCAGCTTTCGAAAGGCGTGCCGACTTTGGCTGCGCGGGCGCGGTCGTGAGCGAACGCGGCGATCGCGGTGTCCTGTACGCCGGTGCCGGTCAGATCGGCGATGGTGATATCATGGCGCCCGCGCCGCCCGACGGCCTTGCCGGCAATCACGGCGCCAAGTTCGGTCACGGCCGCGTCGGCTCCAATGACTTCGGCGTCGATGGCGTGATGCAACTCGCCCAGCCGGCGCGTTTGGGCAGCGCTGTCGGCGACATAGAGGTCGGCGATCTTGAACACGCCTGGCGCCAACTCGTTCTTGTGCTCGGAATCGGAGCCCATCGCGGTGATGTGCTGGCCCGGCTTCAAAAACTCGGGAAGGATCAGCGGTTCAGTTGCGGGCGTGGTGGTGACGATGATGTCTACGCCAGCGGCTGCTTTGGCTGGATCAGGCTCTGCCGATACAGGAATGCCAAGATGACGGGACAATTCGCTTGCCGTGTCCATCGCCTTGGCAGGATCGCGCGCCCAAAGACGCGCCTCTTCGATTGGCCGGACGAGTTTCAAGGCTTCGAGTTGCAGCCGCGCCTGCACGCCGGCGCCGAAGATTGCCGCGACATGCGAATCCGGGCGCGAGAGGTGCTTTGCTGCGACGGCACCGGCCGCGGCGGTGCGTATGTCGGTCAGATAGCCATTGTCCAGCAGCAGTGCCTCCACAATGCCCGTTCTGGCCGACAGCAGCACCATCATGCCGTTGAGCGACGACAGTCCAAGCTTCGGATTGTCGAAGAAACCGGGGCTGATCTTGACTGCGAAGCCATCGATGCTGGGCACGTATGCCGTCTTCACATCGACTTCGCCACGACGTTCAACGACGTCGAGCCGCAGGATCGGCGGCATGACGACGGCTTCGGTAGCGAGAGCGCAAAACGCCTTCTCGACACAGGCAACGGCTTCCAAATCCAGCCGAACGACCCGCCGCAGCTCCGCTTCGGTCAGGATGGTCATCAGTGGCATCGGCCCGGGTTTCCTTTTTTTGCGACATCCATCCGCTCGAACTCGGTCAGCTCGCCGCAAACGATCCGACGATGTAGTTCCATGTCGATGTTGCGGCCCGAGACCAACGCAACGATGGGTCCGTTCGAGCTCACTTTGCCGGCCAGCAGCGCCGCGACAGCTATCGCGCCGGCGCCTTCGGCAATTTCGCGTTCCTGGGCATAGAGATGACGCACGCCCTGCGCGATCTCGACTTCCGACAGCAGCACGACTTCGTCCAGCAAGTCGTGACACATGGAGAAGGTGACGCGGTTGTCGAGGCCGATGCCTCCGCCAAGCGAGTCGGCCAAGGTGGGCAGTTCCTCGACCGCCACCGGCCGCTTAGCGTCGAGGCTCGCTTTCATCGCCGCGCCGCGCGCCATCGAGAGCCCCACCACACGAATGGTCGGCTTGAGACCTTTCACGGCGGCAGCGACACCGGCGGCCAGCCCGCCGCCTGACAATTGTACGAGCACGGTCTCCACATCCGGCGCGGTCTCGATGATCTCAAGGCCGAGCGTTCCCTGGCCCGCCACGACGTGCGGATGATCGAAGGGCGGTACCATCTGCAGCCCTTCTTCTGCAGCCAGCCGCTCCGCTTCGATCTGCGCGTCGTCCTGGCTGTCGCCGACGATACGCAGCTCGGCGCCCAGCAGCCGAATCTCATCCACTTTGTTGGACGGCACCAATCTCGACATGCAGATGACCACGCGGATACCTTCAAGCCTTGCGGCATGCGCCAGCGCCCGGCCGTGATTGCCCGTCGATGCGGCCACGACGCCCTTCAGCTTTACTGCCGCGTCGAGTTGGGCGATCGCATTGGATGCGCCGCGTAGCTTGAAGCTGCCCGTCACCTGCCGGTTCTCAAGCTTCAGCTGCACCGGGATACCTGCCAAGGCACTCAGCGAAGGCGACCTGACCATCGCCGTCTGATCGATGCGTCCTGCAATGCGCGTTGCGGCCGCCCGAATATCGTGAAGGGTGACTGTCATCTTGCCGGCAGTGCTTGTGCCATCAATCGACCAAGGTGCGGCCGCCCGGCTGTCTCGCCGCACAGGTGAAGGCACATCCATGCGGTCGCAAGATTGCTGCTGACGACGGGCCTTCCAGTCGCCGCCTCCATCTGCGGGACAACGCTCGCCGCCCGCAGCGCAGTGCAGGAGACGAACAATGCAGCCGATTGCGGTGCCGTTGCCACACGCGCAAGCTCAACCAACGCTTGCGGCTTGATGCGCGCCATTTCGCGGTCGTCGTCGAAACCGAGGCATGTGAACCGATCGATGTCGAAACCCTGGCCGATGAAATAGTCCGCCATTGGGCGGCTGGTCTCGACGGTATAGGGCGTCAGCACGCTGATGCGCCGTGCTGCAAGCGTCCGCAGGCCAGCCGATACAGCCGCCGTGGGTGTTACGACTGGTACGCCAGGTTTGGTTTTGTGAAGCGCGCGTTCGATCTCGGCGTCGCCGATGACCACCGAAGCGGAAGTACAGGAATAGCAAAGCGCGTCCAATTCCTCCCCGGGCAGGATCAGTGCGGCGGCGGCAGCCAATGCCGGCTGCATCCTGTAAAGGTTCTCCGGTGTCGTCGGATTGGCGTAGTCGACGCGCGCCACGTAAGTGCCGATCCGGTCGCTGGCCACCATACGGCAAAAGTCAGGCTCGGTTGTATGATCCGTCGCCAGGATCACCAGGCCAACGCGTTTTTGAAGCGGGCGCGCGTCGAGTTCTGGGCGGATGTGTTGAACCTTGATCTCCAGTTGCGGTTTGGTGTGTGCAGTCATCGCTCAATCCTCCCGTAGCGATGCTCAAGCCAGCGCAGTGCGATGACCGAAATCAGGCTGATGACGAGGAAGAAAGCGCCGACAAGGGTGATGGGCTCGATGTAGCGGTAGTAGGTGTTGGCGACGCTCTTTGCCTGGTTCATCAATTCGAGCACGGTGATTGCCGAAAGCAGTGGGGTCTCCTTGAACATGGCGATGAAATAGTTGGCCAGCGCCGGGATCATTGGTGGGATGGCCTGCGGCAGGATGATCCGGGTCCATGTCTGGTTGGCCGACAAATTGCACGCCTTGGCCGCTTCCCATTGGCCACGCGGCACATTGTCGATACCGGCGCGATAGACTTCAGCCGTGTAGGTGCCGTAGTGCAAGCCAAGCCCAATTACACCTGCGACCAGCGGCGGCAACAGAATGCCAATGTCCGGCAGGACGTAGAAAATAAAGTAGAGCTGCACCAGCAAGGGCGTGCCGCGAATGAATTCAGCGATAAGGCCGGTTGTCCCCGATACCAGACGGCTCGGCGAGCGGCGCAGTAATGCGATGGCCAGACCAACCACGACGGCCAAGGCCGAGCCAAGAATCGTCGCAAGGATGGTGATCTTCACGCCCTGGATCATCGTGGGCATGATCTGCCATACGAACTCCCAATCCCACTCCATCAGGCGCGTACCCCGTCGAGGCCGCGTGCCATGCGCCGCTCAAGCGCGCGCATGGCGAAGGCGATGATCATGGCAAAGAAGAAATAGAGCGCGAGGATCGTGGCAAAGGGGATCAGCGTGTTGCCGGTCTGCGAACGGACGATATTGGCCTGAAAAGTCATGTCGGCCAGAGAAATCAGCGAGACCACGGAGGTCGCCTTTAGCAATTCGATGGCGTTGTTGCCAAAGGTCGGCAGCATGACGAGCAGCGCTTGCGGCAAGATAACGCGGCGCATGCATTGCCAGCGTGACAGGTTGAGCGCGATGCATGCCTCGTACTGCTCCTTGCCGACCGACAGGATCGCGCCCCGTACGACCTCAGCGGCGTAAGCACCGACATTAAGCCCGAGTGCCAGCACGCCGGCTTGCAGTGGTGTCAGCGTGAAACCAGCGAAGGGCAGCACGAAATAGGCAAAGAACAGCTGTACGAAAATCGACGTACCGCGAAAGAACTCGATATAGGCGGTCGCCAGCCAACGAAGGACCGCGAAAGGCGCGATGCGGCCAAGCCCGGCAATGAATGCCATCAGCAGCGCCAGGATCGAGCCCATCACGGTGAGTTGCACCGTAACGACTGCGCCTTGCAGGATCAGGCTGAGATATCCGGACCAGTCGGTCATCGGCGGGGCGCTGCCTCGTTGTCGAAAAAGTGTCCGACGCCCCGGCTTCACGCGCGGCCAGGCGTCGGACGAATGGAGGGAGGTTACTTCGCTGTGCAGAGCTTCTCCATCGTGGTCGACATTGCTGCCGCGGCAGAGAAACCATAGGGCTCGACGATCTTCGCGAACTCGCCCGATTCCTTCAGTTTCGCGAGTTCGACGTTGAAGGCGTCGCGCAGCGCTTCGTCGCCCTTTTTGAAGGCGGCGCCGTCGCAATAGACGGGTGCGCCTTCGACCGGTGCGACGACCTGCAGGTTGGGGTCGTTTGCCTTCTTGACGAGGTCGTTGATCGACAGCACCGGCAGCGAATACGCATCGATGCGGCCGTCCTGCACCATCTTTAGCCCACTCTGGCCGTCTGGTACCACGATGACACGTTCGCGCGGCACGCCCGCCTCCAGTGCGAGCTTCTCCTCGGTGCCGCCGCCCGGGGCGCCGATCGTGGCGCTCGTATCCTTGGCGATGTCGGCATAGGACTTGAAGCCCTTGGGGTTACCCTTCTTCACCAGCAGCGCCTCGGCATCACAAAGCACCGGCTCCGAATAGGCGACCGCCGCGCAGCGCTCCGGCTTCATGAACAGGCCGGCGGTGACCACGTCGTGACGGCCTGCCTGAAGGCCAGGAATCATAGCGCCATATTCGGAGATCGAAGCGACGATCTCGGGCACGCCAAGACGCTGGAAGATGACACGCGCGACATCGGGAGCGGCGCCGGAAACCTTGCCGTCGGCAGCGACCGCCGTATAGGGCGGCTCATTAGCGATGGCAACGCGGGCGAAACCCTGGCTCTTCAACTGTTCAAGCTTCGCATTGTCCTGTGCGGTTGATGGCAGTGTGACGGCAATGACGGCTGCAAGACCACCCATACCGCTCAGAATTGCAAGTTTCCTCATCGTTCCCATCTCCTGGTTTTTGTTCGTGTTGCGATGCGGCCCTCCCAGGCCGCGACATGCGGTCAGACGCGATGTCCGGCCGCGATGATCTTGCGCAGGAAGGTTTGCGTCCGCTCCTGCTTGGGATTGCGGAATATCTCGTCCGGCTTGCCCTCCTCGACGATGCGGCCGCGGTCGAAGAACAGAACGCGGTCGGCAAAGTCGTGGGCAAAGCCCATCTCGTGGGTAACGAGAAGCATCGTCATGTCGGTTTCGGATGCAAGCTTGCGCATCACGTTCAGCACCTCCTCAACCAGTTCCGGGTCGAGCGCCGAGGTGACCTCGTCGAACAGCATGATCTTTGGCGACAGCGCCAGCGCCCGGGCAATCGCCACACGCTGCTTCTGGCCGCCGGACAGTTGCGCCGGCATGGCCTTGGCCTTGGCCGACATTCCAACCATGTCCAGCAGGTCCATTGCCCGCTTTTCGGCGGCTTCGCGTGGCGTGCCCTTGGTCAGGCGCGGCGCCAGCGTCACATTGTCAAGCACGCACATATGCGGAAACAGATTGAACAGTTGGAAGACCATGCCGATTTTCTGGCGCATCCTCGTCAGATGCCGTTCGTCTGCCGCCACCAAGCTGCCGTTCTTCGGCATGTGATAAAGTTCTTCGCCCTCGATCCGGATATGGCCGCTGTCAATCCGCTCAAGCGTCATCAGGATGCGAAGGATGGTCGTCTTGCCGGATCCAGAGGGGCCGATGAGCGCCAGCTTTTCGCCAGGCATCACCTGCAGCGACAGCTTGTCCAGCACCTTGAAAGCACCAAAGCTCTTGGTAATGCCATCGATCGCGATGATCGGCTCAGCCATCTGGGGTCCATTTCCCGGGGTCACGGGACGAACGATGAGAAAACAATCAAATCATGTCAATCAAGAAAATAATATCATGACAATATAGTCGGATTGTCCAAGTTTTGTGCCGGTAGCGCTCAAATCGCGAGCAGCAGATGTTCCGGCTCGCCCATCATTAGCCGCGCAATGACGCCGAGCCCGGCGCGCAGTTCGCCCTCCGTTGTCGAGCCGAGCGAGATGCGAACTGCCGGCAGCCAGAGTGCATCCGACGTTCTAAAAGAGGCGCCCGGGGCGATTGCAACGCCCTGCAGCCGCGCCTGAGCAACAAAACTTTCCTCGGTCCGGCTGCCGGGAAGCGGAAGCCACAGATGCAGCGCCTGCGGATGCGTCAGGTACTCGCCCTCGCCCAATACTTCCTTCACGATGGTCTGGCGACGCGCCAGCGCCGCCCTCTGCCAGTGGACCAGTTCCATGGCCGTGCCATCGACCACCCATTTCGACGCGATCTCGGCGACTATGGGTGTGGCCATCCAGTTGGTGACCAGATGGCGATTGGCAACGGCCGCTACATAGCGGTCGGGTGCAACGAGATAGCCGATGCGCAAACCTGGCGCGGTGATCTTGGTGAAGCTGGTATAGTAAAGCGTCCTTTCGGGCGCAAAATAGGCGATCGGCGGCGGGCGATCCTCGACCAGCGGTCCCAAAACGTCACCCTCGATGATTGCGATGTCATGGCGGCGGGCGACCTCGGCCAGCGCCGAACGACGAACACCGTGCATCAGTGTGGCGGTCGGATTGATCACCGAAGGCTGCACGAAGACGGCTCGGATATCGCTCGTCCTGCACGCCTCGTCCAAGGCTTCGGGGATGATTCCCTGTTCATCGATCGCCAGGCCGTGAAGGTTGAAGCCGAGGTAGCTTGCAAGAGGAATTAAAGTGTGGTGTCCGATCGCCTCAGTAGCCACGGTCGAGCCAGGCGGCGCGACGCTCATCAGCGCTACCGTCATTGCGGCCGTCGCGCCATTGGTCACGCTGATGTTTTGTTGAGACGGTGCAAGACCGCAGGCCCTCAGCCACTCGACGGCGATGGTTCGATGCCTGGGAAAGACGACGTTCGGCCTGAAGGAAAGCCCTGAACTCGCCGGCAGGTTGGCGCCGAGCCAGCCCAGCGCTTCCTTGAGCTTCTCCAGGTGCATCGGCTCGCAGACCGGCTTCAGGATCGACAGATCGATCAGCTCGCCGAGACGCTCCGGCAGATAGGGAGGCTCGACCTCACGGCGCATGGTCTGGACAAAACTGCCGCGCCCGATCTCACCTGAAATCAAGCCGCGCCGGATCAGCTCTTCATAGGCGCGGCTGACGGTTTGCACCGAAAGCTTCAAATCATAGGCCAGCCTGCGATGGGTCGGCAGCCGCGTGCCATGTGGCAACTGGCCATCATGAATGGCGCGCGCGAACTGGTCGGCCAGTGAGAGATAGGCAGGGCGACGGATCAGGCTTGGATCCGGATACCAAATTGTCATGACAGAATAGAGCGCCAAATCAGTGCAATTGACAATGGGCCATCATCGCCGTCATGTGCCTAAACAACAATTTGTCGTGGACCCATGGCTGACCTCAAGCTCGATAGCATTGATCTGAAGATACTCGACGCGGTTCAGCGCGATGGGCGCATCACCAAGCTTGCTCTGGCTGAAAGGGTAGGTCTATCGGCGACCCCCGCTTGGCTCAGATTGCGCAAGCTGGAAGATGCTGGGATCATCACCGGCTATCATGCCTCTGTCGATCTGCGACAGGTCGCTCCGATCACGACCGTGCTGGTCGAGGTTACGCTGGGAAGCCATAGACAAGCCGATTTCGACCGGTTCGAGCGCGCTATCCGCGACATTGCGCAGGTGGTTGCCTGCTGGTCGGTTGGCGGCGGCATCGATTACATGCTGAAGATCGTCACGCGCGACATCGACGCCTACCAGCGGCTGATCGACGGGCTCCTCGCCCGCGAGATCGGCATCGACCGGTATTTTACCTATGTTGTAACCCGCGCTATTAAGGACCAGCCGCTGGCGGCTGAAATCGCAGCGGGCACGTAGTCGATTTCTCTACCAGCCGTGACCCGTTTAGCCCAATGCTTTGCTCAGGGCGGTTTCTTTGGGCTCACTCTCCAAGTTTGATGGCTAGGTTCCAGATCACGACGGAGACGCAGCCATGCCAACGACGCTTTCGACAATTCCACATCACAACGAACTGGCCAACCTGACCGATCGACGGCTTCTGCGCGAGCTTGCCTATGTCGATGGCAGATGGACAGCCGATGGCGCCGGTCGTTGCTTTGCGGTGACCGATCCGGCGAGCGGCAACACGATCGCGCGCGTCGCCGCACTTGATGCAGCGGATACCGCCGCCGCGATCGATGCCGCGCAGCGTACGCTGCGCTCCTGGCGCAACCGCTTGCCTCAGGAACGCGCCGCCACCTTGCGAAATTGGTTCGATCTGATCCTGGCATCAAAGGAAGACCTCGCCCTGATCATGACCCTCGAGCAGGGCAAATCGTTGAAGGAAGCGCGTAGCGAGATCGACTACGCCGCATCTTTCGTCGAGTGGTATGCCGAGGAAGCAAAAAGGCTAAACGCCGAGAGCGTCACCAGCCACCTGCCCGATGCGGATATGATCGTGCGACGCGAGCCGGTCGGCGTTGTGGGGATAGTGACGCCATGGAACTTTCCATCGGCCATGCTGACGCGCAAAGCGGCCGCGGCACTTGCAGCCGGTTGCACCATCGTTGCACATCCCTCGTCGGAAACGCCACTTTCGGCGCTGGCGCTGGCTGAACTTGGCGAACGAGCCGGCCTGCCCGCAGGCGTGTTCAATGTAATCACCGGCGACGCGGCCACGATCGTTGCCAGGATGTGCAGCGATGCCCGTGTCCGGGCCATGAGCTTTACAGGTTCCACAGAGGTTGGCCGTTTGATCGCCATGCAGTGCGCTCCGACAATGAAGCGATTGGTGATGGAACTCGGCGGCCATGCGCCGTTGATCGTCTTCGACGATGCGGACCTCGACCGTGCCGTGCAGATCGCCATTGACGCGAAGTTCGCAACCTCAGGGCAAGATTGCCTGGCGGCTAACCGCATCTATGTGCAGCGCGGTGTCTATGATCGCTTCTGCACACGGCTTGCCGAACGCGTCGGTGCGCTGACGCTTGGCACGGGACTGGAGAACCCGGACGTGGGGCCGCTGATGCACGAGCGCGCCATAGCCAAAGTCGAAGTGCAGATCCAGGATGCACTCGCGAAAGGTGCGCGCTGCCTCGTCGGTGGCAGGCGCAATCTCCCTGGCACGCTGTTTTTCGAACCGACGCTGCTGGTCGACGTTCCAGACAATGCGTTCATCATGCGCGAGGAGACGTTCGGGCCAGTGGCAGCAGTTGCTTGCTTCGACAGCGAAGACGAAATCGTCGCCCGCGCCAACGATACCGAATACGGGCTCGTCGCCTATGTTGTTACCGAAAGCGGGCGTCGCCAGTCACGCATGGGCCGCTCGCTTGCCTTCGGCATGGTGGCGATCAATCGCGTGAAGATTACCGGTGCGCCGATCCCCTTCGGCGGCGTCAAACAATCAGGCCTCGGGCGCGAAGGCTCGCGCCACGGCATCGAAGCGTTCACGGACCTAAAATATCTCTGTATCGACGCGGCATAAGGACTTCAAACATGCTGGACCTGACCAACGAGCGGACTGCCTGGGACCGCGATCACTTCTTCCATCCCTCAACGCATATGGGCACCCATGCACGCGGCGAAACGCCCACGCGCGTAATGGCTGGTGGGGAGGGCGTGCGCATTCGCGACGTCACGGGCAAGGAAAGTATCGATGCCTTCGCGGGGCTCTACTGCGTCAATGTCGGATATGGCCGACACAAGATCGCCGACGCGATTGCAGCGCAGGCCAAGGATCTGGCCTACTATCACGCTTACGTCGGTCACGGCACCGACGCTTCGATCCGCCTCGCCAAGATGATCATCGACCGCGCGCCCCAAGGCATGAGCCGCGTTTACTTCGGCCTTTCAGGTTCCGACGCCAACGAAACCAACATCAAGCTGATCTGGTACTATAACAATATCCTCGGTCGGCCGGAAAAGAAGAAGATTATCTCGCGCTGGCGCGGCTATCACGGCTCCGGCGTGATGACAGGATCGCTTACCGGCCTGCACTTTTTTCATAACGCCTTCGACCTGCCGCGTGCGCCGATCCTACACACGGAGGCGCCCTACTACTTCCGCCGCGAGGACCGATCGATGAGCGAGGATCAGTTCTCTCAGCTTTGCGCCGACCGGCTAGAAGAACTCATTCTCGCCGAAGGTCAGGACACGGTCGCGGCATTCATCGGTGAACCGATCCTCGGCACCGGCGGCATCGTCCCACCGCCGTCCGGCTATTGGCAGAAGATTCAGGCGGTACTGAAGAAGTACGATGTGTTGCTCGTCGCCGACGAGGTAGTGACCGGCTTTGGGCGTCTTGGGACGATGTTTGGCTGCGACCACTACGCAATAAAGCCCGACCTCATCACCATCGCCAAGGGCCTGACCTCGGCCTATGCGCCGCTGTCGGGCGTCATTGTCTCGGACCGGGTCTGGCAAATCCTGATCCAAGGGTCCGACCAGCTGGGCGCGATCGGTCATGGCTGGACCTATTCTGCACATCCGATCTGCGCGGCGGCCGGTGTCGCCAATCTTGAACTGATCGACGAGATGCAGCTGGTCAACAATGCAGGCTCCGTCGGTGCCTATTTCCGTGAGTCTCTGGCAAGCGCCGTGGGAGGGCACAAGCATGTCGGCGATGTGCGCGGCGACGGCATGCTGGCGGCGGTCGAATTCGTCGAAGACAAGGACGATCGCACCTTCTTTGACCCCTCTAACAAGATCGGCCCGCAGGTTGCGGCGGCGCTGCTGGAACGCGGCGTTATCGGGCGAGCCATGCCGCAAGGCGACATCCTCGGATTTGCTCCGCCGCTCTGTTTGAGCAGGGAGGAGGCCGACATCGTCGTCGCCGCGACCGTCGAGGCCGTCAAGGCCGTGTTGGGTTGAGCCAATGAAGGGCAAGCTTCCATCGACCATGGCTGCCGTGTTCCTCACCGGACATGGAGGACTCGACAAGCTCCAATACAGGACCGATGTGCCAACGCCCAGGCCTGCGCCCGACGAGGTGGTCATCAAGGTGACGGCTTGCGGCATGAACAACACCGATGTCTGGGTCCGGCAAGGTGCCTATGGCACCGAGGCCGACCCCGCGGCCATACCGACATGGCGGCGGCAGGGCAACACACTGAGCTTCCCGCGCATCCAGGGCGCGGATTCGGTGGGCACAATCTCGGCTGTCGGCGACGGCGTGGCCGAGGAGCGTATCGGCGAACGGGTGATGGTCGACTTCTCAATCTACAACCGCGACGACGATTCACTGGCCGACATCGACTATATGGGCCATGGCTGCGATGGCGGGTATGCCGAGTATCAGGCTTTGCCGGCATCAAACGCGCATGTCGTCGACACGGACCTCACCGACATCGAACTCGCCACATTCTGCTGCGCCTATCTCACTGGTGAGCAAATGCTGGTGCGCGCGGGCTTGACGGAAGGCGAACGCATCCTGGTTACCGGCGCGTCGGGTGGCGTCGGGTCAGGCATCATCCAGCTGGCGCGCGCCCGTGGCGCCATCCCCTACGCAGTTGTCGGCCGCGGCAAGGAGCAAGCGGTGCTCGACATCGGTGCCGAGGCGGCGATCCCTCGCGATGTCCCCAACCTGCCAGCGCTCGTCAATCAGGCGACTGGCGGCCAGCCCATCGACGTCGTTGCCGATCTGGTCGGCGGACCGATGTTCAACGATCTCTTGACGATCCTGCGTCCGGAAGGGCGCTACACGACCGCCGGCGCCATCGCAGGTCCGGTGGTGCAGCTCGACCTCAGAACAATGTATCTGAAGCAGTTGCAACTGCATGGCTCAAGCCAGGGGACACGCGGCGACTTCCGTCGCATCGTTCGCCTGATCGAAGCAGGCAAGCTGAAGCCGATCGTCGGCGGCGTCTACAAGCTCTCGGACTTCCACCGCGCCCAGACAGATTTCATGGACAAGAACTTCGTTGGGAAACTCGTTATCGTGCCTGATTGAGCGCCGTTTTGTGACCGTTTCTTGCAATAAATTCCGCGCAAACTCACCGACAGCGCATTGCATCATGCGCACCGACAAAGCTTTGCGCCTCCCCGTTGAGAATTTTTCGCAAACGTAGTTCGCCTGCTCGATTTCGTCCCGACCGTGGCGATCGGCATGTCCATGCCTCGCGCACAAGATTCATTCCAGCTCATGTCGTCAAATCACTTCGAGCAGAGCTCGTGGCCCCCTCGCCCGCGGGTCAGGGTTGTTCCCATCAGCGCGACGTCCGCGTCGATCTGAAATCACGAATGCGCGGGATGTGGAAACAGCAAACAATTGAGGCTTCGGACTCGAGCGATGGTGGCACCTCTATCGCCGTATTGCTCTGTCATCATAGGCGGTTTTCAGCGCGAGCTCCTGGAGTGTGAAGCGCCGCACCGGCTGACCTGATGGTTGACTTACCTGCTTTCCTCAAAGTGTCGCCAGCCGCGAATTCGGCATCGTCTTTCCATAGGCCCGGCGCAGCACCAGCTTCTGCTCCAGCGCAACGATGACGCGTGTAGCAAAATCAGTCTTGTACATGGCGGCGAGCCGTGTCAGCCCGCCTGGCGTGAAGACATTGATCTCCAGAAGTTTGTCGCCGACGATGTCGAGCCCAACCAGAAACATCCCGTCGTTGACCAATTTTGGGCGTACCATCTCAGCAATACTCAATATTGTGTCCGTTATCTTGACCTTGCGGGCGGTTCCGGCGGCGTGAATGTTAGAGCGAACGTCGCCCTTGGTTGGGACGCGGCGAAAGGCGGCGTAACTGCCATCGCACTCCAGCGGCAGGCCGTTCATCACGAAAAGACGCACGTCACCAGCCCTGGCCTCCGGAATATAGACCTGCGCGATGAGATAACCGTCACCGCTGGCGGCTTCGAAAATCTGGTTGAGGTTGGAATCAGTTGGCGTCGCAATATGGAAGACGTTCTTGCCACCCGACCCCTGGAGTGGCTTGACGATGCAGCCCTTCGAGTGCTTGTCGACGAATGCGCGGATTTCGGCAACGCTTCGCGATATCAGGGTCGCCGGCCTAACCGCCTCGGGAAAGGTTTGCAGGTAAAGCTTGCTCCGTGCCTGCGTCAGACCGTCCGGATCGTTGACGACTATCACGCCGCGTTCGGCTGCGAGCCGCCCGAACATGAGGCCTGCATTGGCGGCCCATGGTCGATCGGTGGCGTCGAGCGAAGGGTCGTTTCGCAGAAACAATATGTCGACGTCGCTTATTGCGAAAGTCTTCTTCTGCTTTGCGGCATCCTGCAGGGCAGCATACACCTTGTCGGCTGACTTGTAGGAAGCGTCGGGCAGGACCCCGACGCTGGCAGCCAGACTGTCATCCGGACGCAATATGAAGTCTCCTGGTTCAACATAAACAACAGAATGGCCGCGCTGGATTGCAGTCAGCGCCAGCGTCGTCGTCGTATAGCCTGGCGTCTCGGTCGCAATCGAATTGACAAAGAACGCAATGCGCATTGGGGAAGCTCCGCTCAAGTTTCAACCATATCGATCGGATCGATCCCCGCCATCGCTTTCTTGAGGCGCGAACGCGCCGCGTCGGAAGAGAGGAACGCAGGTTCGAGGCGCGGCGCACGCAACAATCCGCGCGCGTTGAGTTCCTGGATCGCGCCGAAATGCGAGGCTGAGATCTTGCCGATCCAGAACGGTGTGAGGCTGCCACCATTCTTCAGATGGTCGAGAACTTGCGCCACGCCGCGTAGATAGATGGCGTCTTTTGAAAGACCACCGCCTCGAAAGACACGCAGAACGATGTTGAAGCCATTGCGATCATCGAGACCGAAATCCCTATGGAGAATGCGGAAGGTTTCCTCAAACGTTGCGCCCTCGAGCATTGCCTGACACGCGATGACCCTGGCTGCGATCTGCCGCAGCCGCGCTGCGGTCATGCCGCCGGCCAGATATTCCGCCAGCACGGCCAGTCCCTCCTGCATCCCCTCGTAGCCGGCGAGCCCGTTGCGGAAGATGGCGAGCCCCTGAGCATCTCCGTTGAAATAGGTCAGCAGATGAACGCCTATCTCGTGACTAAGCAGCGCAGTCAGACGCTCCGATGGAAGTTTAGTATCGCGCGAAACCAGCAGTCTGTTTCGAGAGACGAGGAGGCCGGCCGGCAGGTCGCCGCGGATCTCCACGGAAGCATCGAAATCGGAGTAGATATCGCGGTATCCGGCGATCATTTCTCGCGCGGCTGCGGCGACAGCGTCAGCGTCCAATCCTTTCTGCCGGAATGCCGACGCAACGCGGGGCGTCTTTTCGAGAATGGTGCGTGCCCTCGCTGCCAGGCTCGGCTCGACGCTGCCATAGAGTGCTCGTCCGAGTTCCACGAAGCGGGGCGTTTCGCGGGCCGCGAGCATCGACAGCTGGAGATCGAGTTCCTGCTGCTTTTCGGAGAGCAATTTGGTCAGGAGCGGATCTTCCAGATGGTCGAGTGAGACCGAATAGAGCTTCCGCTTCTGGGCGGCGACCTCGAACTCGAGCGGCCTGTAGAGCAGTGCGGGCACATGCTGGAAGCTGCCTGCGCGGAATGCCAGCCAAGCCGGTTCGGCGTTGATCGGTGTCACGGCAAGCAGAAAATCGAATGTCGACGCAACTCTGTCGATTGCCCGGTCGGCGCGCACGACAGCGTCGATATAGGCTCGCCGCCCCAGAGAACGATGGGTTGCCGGCTGTTCCAGCTTTGATGCCTTCAGAAAGGCGCTGACGGCCTGAAGCGCAGAATCCACCATATTGGCGACGATAAGTTCTCGCAATTCAGGATAGATGCGCTCGGTGCCCGGCACCTTGTAGATCGGCGCGAAGCGCACCGCGAGCCTCGCCACATCATCGAGACCATTCAAGAGCCGTGCTTCGGCGCTTGTCATGGGATTGAATTCTTCCACGCGGGGCGTGCGGTATTTTGCCTCGCGTCCGGCCGTGGCGGCGGCGAAGCGCTTGAGCGCCGCCTTTTCTGCGGCCGTGTCGCCGCTAGAAAGTGCAATCTCGAAAGGCGGCAGGAACGGTACGTCCTCCGTCAGGAACCGGTCTTCAGCCAACTCGCCAACGTCGAGCACGAGGAATGCGCCGCAATGATCGCGCATCCTTTGCGCTACCAGCTGCGCAACCCCGCCGGCGAAGTCAATGTCGGCCACGATCAGATAGGACGCGTTGGCCGAAACAATCTGGAACGCCGCATTCTTATGCGACCCGACATAGACGCAGAGAAAGGGCAGCGGCCGATCGATATGCAAACGGTTGCCGGCGCCGAACTCGCGGCGGATCGGCTTGCCGTCCCGGACAAGCGCTTCCAGGTCCAATTCGATTTGTGCCAACGGAAGCGTAGCCTCAACGACTTTCGGATTCATGGCATGCGCCGCAGTGCGGCCTCAAGGACGGACACCGTTGACCCCAGCATGGTGCGCAAGCGTTTGATTGCTGCCCAGTCGGGGCCGCCGCTCCATTCGTCCATGAAAATCTTCTTGAACTCGACCGCGATGGCACACCCGGTCTCGGGGAAATTGGCATGGACGAAACGGGTCTGTTCGCCCTTGCCCTGGAAAGACACATTCTCGCGCACGTCGATCGGCTCGCCGTTGAGATGCTGGGCGCGCAGCGCCTCCATGAAGGCGTCGACAACCGGCCCCCAGCGTGCGCGGTCCATTGAGAATGTGCCGATATTGATGTCCGGGGCGACATCTTGCGACGCAGGCACTGCTTTGGGCCCTTCGCGCCGGTGGTTGTAACTATGGACGTCGACAAGGACGAACCTGCCGTAACGCTTCTCGACATCGGCAACGACACGCTTGAGCTCGCCGTAGAATGCGTCATGAAAGGCGAGTGACTCGTTCACAATGTCTTCGGCCGGTGGCTCTCGCCATACGTTCAGGCCCCAGGACTGCTCCGGCGACCGATAGACCGCAGCTTCGCGCGGGCGGTTCAGATCGACTTGAAAGCGCGATCGATGAACGATGATCTGCGTTGGGAAATCAGCGATAAAGTGCTCGGTGAAGGGATCCTCTTCCCGCTGCCGATCAGGGCCGGAGATACACATGAGCGATTGGCAAGCGCGCCCAACTTCGGACCCACTGTGGATCGCCGTGCCGATCACGGGGGAATCACCGAGCTTGATTGTCCAACCTGCAAGTGACCCGCTCTGACCTTTGTCGTAAGTGGGTTTAATCACGATCTACCGAAATGCGCGGAGGGGGCAGACGGTTCCGGTTCGTCGCACAAGCCGGGTTTTACTATCGAGGGAACCTTGCATGATAAACGTCATCTGCGGAATCTTCGTTCCATCCTGTACTAAGGGCTCGGGAAGTTGCAAGCGCTAGGTCGAGAAGTGGGTCGGTAACTTGCGCCCCATGGCCCCGACGCAAAGATTCGATTTTGTCTCCAATTTCTCGATTACGGTCGCGGCAAATCTGGCCCAACAGCTACCCCAGCTTGGTCGCCGAGATCGGTTACCGCAACAGCATCGATCAGTTGGGATGCAGGTGCCGGCGAAGACGACGGCGCTCAGAAATTTGCCAATGCGCTCCGCCGGCCCAACGAGCCGCTTCAACAAATGATGCTGCGAAAGCGTCGCCGGCTTTATCCGACGAGCGCCTCGCGCAAGCGAGCAAGTATGCCGGGCTCTCTCCCGGCAATCGCCGCACGGATGTGACAAGCGGCCGTTGCGGCCTTCACCGTCGCGCCGAAATGGCAATAGCAGATGATCTCGTGCAATTGCCTGTCGGTCAGTTCGAAGAACCGCTTCGCTTCGCCGTAGCTGTCGTTTTCCAACCCGGCGGCGCGGAGGACAGGATCCTTGAAAGCGACAGAGATCGGCGAGTCGTCGCCGCGCATTGCCGCGCGCGCGCTAGCCGGCTGATACTCGGTCTGGTGGAGCGTCGAGAGGCGCCGGTCAGGATTCCGTTCAAGGAGCTCCGCCCAGCGTTCAAGACGGTCGCTGCGCGACATGGCCTGGTGCAGGTAGGCCTGATCGACCTCGGCGACGATCTGCAGTTCTTCGAGAGTCTGGTGCTTCATTTTGGCCTCCTATTCGGACGATAGTTGGCCCACCCATTTCCGACTTATGTCTATGGTCAGCGTGACTTAAACGGATCGTGAAGTCCAATCACGATGATGCCTGGAGGGCTTCATTCACGAAAACGTGGACGCTTCGCAAGGATCCGGCCAGTTCAATTGGCGAGTGCATGAAAAATGCGTGGCTGTTCGTCGACGCCGAACTCGATGCCTATATGTCCCGAGCCCGGACGCCCAAGTTAATGTGACGAGCCCCTTTCTTCAGCATCCGCGATCTGCGCGATTGGATTGCATCGGCATAACCGAAAGGATTGAGAACTGACGCTACTGTCACGGATTCTCTCGAAAGGACCGCAGAAAGCGCAAAAAGCCCGCCACCCGGTGAGGGGACGGCGGGCCTAATATAGAATTTATCGAGGTCACCCGTTCTCACACCGATCAACGCGAGAATGCGTTGATCATCGCGAGACAGGATTGCTTCAGTTTCTGATGCGGTCCGTCCGGTCCCGCGCTCTGGCTGATGATCCTGGCGCCTTCGAACAAAAGCGTCAAAGCATCGGCAAGCTGTTCGGCCTCCGCCACCCCGGCGCGCCGGCACAGATCGGTCAGCTTGACCCTGTAGGCCTCCTTGGCGTCGGCAATGATCCTGTGGATGCCGTGGTTCGGGTCCTTCTGCTCGACCGCTACATTGGCCAGCAGGCAGGCGCTGTTATCCGAAAACACTACGTCGGTTACTTCTTCGACCCAGGCGCGCAGCTGTTTCGCGGCATCGCCGGGATATCGATCCTCGAGCGACTGCCAGATCTCGGTCGTCTTCTCGGCATGCATGCGCAGGCATGCGCACAGAAGTTCTTCTTTTGAACCGAAATGCCGGTAGAGCGTCATTTTGTTGGAGTTCGCCAGTTCGGCGATGATCTCGACACCGACAGCGCCAATTCCGTGCGTGCGGAAGAGTTCGCTCGCGCTGTTGAGAATTCGTTCGCGCGGGGGGCGCTTGATCTCCCCATCACATCCGCTGTGCAGGGCAATGTCAGGATCGTGTAGTTCGGTTCTTGACATAATGTTACCCACCAGTAACAATCGCGATGTTACAGTCGAGTAACATGCTGGCTGGCCCGCTGTCAATTCGATGCCGCGAGCGGAAACCGGGGGACACTATTGTTGATCGGCCTTTCTGAACATCCTGCCCCCGTATTCGCGACGATGTATGCCCTGACAGGTGTCCGTGCGGCGCGTCTTTCCGCGGCTGTCGCCTGTGCAAGCCTGAACGGGCGCCTCGCTCTATCGGGCAGCCATTCAGTTGGGCACCCAGAACCGGAAATAGTCAATCCGCCGCATCAAGCGCTTCCCTGGGGCCTGATATCCCCCTGATACCGACGCTGTCGCTCTGTTGCCGAAAAAACCTGGACACACCAGATGAATGCCCCGTTTCGCCCTGTTTCGCTACCGCAGACGCTGCACGGCATCAGCCACGAGACCCGTACGCAGTGGTTCGAGCAGCGCATTCGCATCCTGCGCTGGCACCCGGACTTTCCAGTCGCCGCGCACGATCATGCGCGCGGTATGGTGAAGTTATTCGAAGGCCGCTTTGTCGTGAACAGGGCCATGGCAAATGCCGCTCGCCAGACGATATGCATGGCCATTCTGTCGCTGCATTTCGGGAAGCGCGAGCCGAATCCGTGCGTCACCACTCCCGCCGCCGGGGCGATGACGACAGCTCTTTCCTCGATCCAGAGCCTGACGACCGCGATGGGCGTGTGCAGCAAGAACACGACCGCGGCGACCGTCTTGCTTCTGGAGCGGATAGGCCTCGTGAAACGCGTCGAAAATCAGGAGGACAGGCGGGCGCTGCACATCGTTCCCACTGAGCTTTTGATAGAAGGCGCCAGGGACATCGTTCGTGTTTCCCTGACTTCGGCAGATACGTTGTTTCCGCTGCGAAATTATTCCGCCCTGATCGACGACCGCGACTTTCTCGAAAGCCTTTTCGCTGCCAGCCTGCACTCGCTGCTGAACAGAAGTTCGCTGATCTCTAGCATCAGTAGCTCGCATTTGTTCGCGGCCTCGGATGGCGGCGCCATCCTTCTCTTCAAGCTGATGTCGATGGATGGGGCGTCGGCCGACGAGCGTGTCGTCGAATTTCCGTTCGACGAGATCGGGCCGCTGTTCGGCGTGTCGAGAACGCATATCCGGCGGCTTATGAAAAAGGCCGAAGCGGAAGGACTTGTCCGTCTGCTGCAGGACGGGGGCAGGCAAGTCCAGATTCTGCCACAGCTCCAAGATGTCTTCGAGAGCATCGTCGCCATGAACGTGGCGCGGGCGCAGTTCGACATGCATCTTGCCAACGGGGATTACGACCTGCTTCCGTTCGATTACTAGGGTCGCCCGCACATAGCGCTGTTATCGCACTCATAGCGACGTAAGAATAGACCCCGCTCAGGGAAAGCGGGGTCTCGTTGTTGCGTTGACTGGAGATGAAAACGCATCAGTTGCCTCCTTTTCAAAGCAGTCCTTCTGCGTCGATCAGGAAAAGCACGGTCACATTGTCAACTCATACTTTACAAGTCAAAGAACATATCTGGTTCCAATTCCTAAAGCCGACGTCGGAAATTTTGGAATTGGAATCCAATTTTTTTGAGTTCGAGGGAATTTTCGCGCATTCATCGATTTCTTGGCGCCTATCGCGCGTACTATGGGCCCTCTGGAGAGTATCGAAATTTCCCCCGGATGGCCGGAAATCGCAAAATTTGATCTTTCAGTGCATTTGGATTTCATGCGGTGACAGGCGTTTTCGTTGCAAAATTGCCTCACTAAGACCCGCAAAAAATACCTCCAGTTTTGTCCTTTGATCCTCTCGGCAGCTTGCGGATAGGCGTTGTGAAGCGGGGATTTAGACCGCTTTGGACAATTGGAGAGATCGATATGTCGATAAGGAAACTTCTATTTGGCTCGGCCGCCGCGCTCTTCGCGGCGACCTCGGCACAGGCGGCGGATGCGGTCGTCGTCGCCGAGCCGGAGCCTGTCGAATACGTTCGCGTCTGCGACGTATATGGCGCCGGCTATTATTACATCCCGGGTACCGAAACCTGCCTGAAGATCGGCGGCTACATGCGTTACGACATCGGCGCAGGCGACCTGTTCGGCCTCACGTCCTACGACAAGAAGGACTGGGCCGATAACGGCGACTACAACGAGAACGACACCTACTACAAACGTGCCCGTATCCAGCTGAACCTCGACGCCCGTACCGAGACCGAACTCGGCACGTTGCGTGCCTATGCGGCGCTGCGCTTCCAGTGGGACACCAACCAAGGCGGCGTTGATCTCGACGGTGACGGCACTAATGAGAGCCCGGTCGTTTCGACCGCCGACGAGTTCATCCTGAACCATGCCTATATCGAGCTCGGCGGCTTCCGGGTCGGTAAGACCGATTCCTTGTTCACGACCTTCACCGACTACGCCGGCACCATCATCAACGACGACTTCGCGGTTCCGTTCGGACCGTACGACACGCACCAGATCTCCTACACTTTCAACACCGACAACGGCTTCACCGCCGCGGTCGCCGTCGAAGAGGGTTCGGGCGTGGACTACACGCTGGACGATTATGTCCCGCATGTCGTTGCCGGTGTGGGCTACTCGGGCGGCTGGGGCGGTGTCCACGTCGTCGGTGGTTATGACGCGGTCTGGGAAGAGTTCGCGGTCAAGGCGAAGCTGGACGTGAAGGCGACGGAAGCCCTCAGCCTGTTCGTCATGGCCGGCTACAAGTCCGCTGAAGATGTCGGCGGCGTCGATGACGCCGGCCCGAACTACTACGGCAACTGGGGTGGCACCTGGGCGGTCTGGGGTGGCGGTCGCTACGTCGTGTCGCCGAAGGCCGCAATCAACGTCCAGCTCGCCTATGACGACTTCGAGACCTTCTCGGCAGTCGCCAACGTCGCTTACGAACTGGTTCCCGGCTTCACCATCACGCCGGAAATCGCCTACGCGGAAAACTTTGACGACAACACCGCCAACGCATTTGACGATGGCGAGTTCGGCGGCTTCCTCCGCTTCCAGCGGAATTTCTGATCCGCTGAACAAACCGGAAGCCGGGTGAACAACACGGTTTGCGTGTTCCGGCCGGTAAGGGCCAGCCGTATGGCTGGCCCTTACCGGCCGCTTTTGTCGGCTTTTTGCAACAGAGGCCCGGCTCGTTGCGTGACCGGGACTGCAGAATGGAGACTGGAAACGGATGTCTTCAGGCGAAAAGGCTCACTTCGGAATCGATGCCGATTCGGTCGAACAGTTGAACGCATGGGTGGACCGCGTGACGACGCTGCGCTCGACCATTCGCTCGGCTTCCTTCGACATGGCCGAAAGGCCGGGCTGGTTCGCGGAAACGCGGGCAAGTCACCTCAGGCGATTGGCTGAATTGTGCCGGCGTGCCGGCATCGACCAGGCCGATATTCTGGCCGATACGCTGATGTTGCTCACCGAGGGCGTTCGGAGCGGTGACAACCAGACCGAAGTCGCGCGCCGAAAGCTCAATAGGATCTGCAAGGCCACCATCGCGGCCTTCTCCCGGCGATAGAGCCACAATGTCAGGATGCTTTCATAGCATCTGTTGCGGCGCTTGACACTGATGTTACTCGGGAGTAACAATCCCGATGTTACCAATTAGTAACATTCGATGCGAAGCATGCCGAACTGACAAAGAACGATCCCATGAAACAGCGCGAACTCATAGACGACCGACACGACAGCATTCCGTCAGTTCCGGCTGCCTGGGATCATCAGTTCGATGGTGCTGCGCGCGGACGTTACCGCGACCTATTTCAGGCGGGACACATCACCCACCTGGCTGCGGCGATGGCCGTCTACCTCGTTCTGCTCGCGGGGCTCCTGCTCCACGGTCTGGATGCTCCGGATCCGACGCCGACGTCGTCGCTCACCAACACGGTCACCGTGCCCGCGATGCAGCACCGGCGCGACCGTGAATGACCCACGCGGCGGACAGCGCGCCATTCGACGGACGATCGCCAATTCAAGAAGAGATGACCCATGGATCAGCTTGATGGAAGACGCATTGTGCTTGTCACGCAGACAATCAGGCGGCTCATAACACTCGCCTTCATCGTGATGAGCGGCGCTGTCATAAGTGCCTGCGGTCAGGAAGCTGCAGGCGGAACCCCGCCGCCGGCGCCGGATGTCGGCGTGGCCCAGGTACTTTCGAAGCCCGTACGCGAATGGGATGAATTTACCGGTCGCATCGCAGCTGTCGAAGCGGTGGAACTGCGGGCCCGCGTCAGCGGCTACATGGAGCGCGTTGCTTACGTTGAAGGTCAGGAGATCAAGAAGGGAGACCTTCTCTTCGTGATCGACCAGCGCCGCTACAAGTCCCAGCTCGACGCGGCGTTGGCCGAACTTGAACGCGCCCACAGTGCGGCCGAACTGGCGCAGGTCCAGGACGTGCGCGCCCGCACGCTGCTGGCCAGCAACGCCGTTTCCCGCGACCAGGCCGACACGCGCAAGGCGACCGTCGCGCAAAGCAACGCTGTGGTGAACGCGGCCGAAGCCGCGGTCGCCGACGCGCGGCTCAATCTCGAATTCACCGAGGTGCGTTCACCGATTTCAGGCCGCGCTGGGCGCGCGCTGGTAACAGCGGGCAACCTCGTGCAGGCCGATTCGACTTTGCTCACCACATTGGTGTCGCAGGATCCGGTCTACGTCTACTTCGACAGCGATGAGCGCAGCTTCCTGCGTTACAACGCGCTTGCCCGCCTGGGTGAACGCAATGCTTCGCGCAACGCGGTTCGCGTCGGGCTTGCCGACGAGGAGGGCTATCCGCACCAAGGCAGCGTCGATTTCACCGATACGCAGGTCGACCCCAACACCGGCACCATCCGCACGCGGGCCATTCTCGGCAATGCAGACCGGCGGTTTTCTCCCGGTATGTTCGCACGGGTGCAGCTGGAAGGCGCGCGCGAAACGAGGGCTTTGCTGATCGACGACAAGGCTGTGATGACCGACCAGGACCGCAAATATGTCTACCTGGTGGATGCCGAAAACAGGGCGCAGCGCAGGGATGTCGAGCTTGGCCGCATGGCCGACGGATTGCGTGTCGTGACCGCCGGGCTAGCGCACCGGGACCGGGTGATCGTCGATGGCATCCAGAAGGTGTTCATGCCGGGCATGCCGGTGAACCCACAGCCTATCGAAATGGGTGCGCCGCCGGAGCCGAAGCCCGAGCCGGTGGCTTCGGCAAACTGATGGTGACGGGCCGGCCGGGGCAGTTGTTGGCCGGCCGGAAGGTGGCCGGCCGAGCCGCCGTACAGACTGCATCGCACCAAGCGATGACAACTGCCTGACGCAAGGTTTCGGACGTCGCAGAAAAAATCGGACCCGTCCGAACAAGGGTGTGCTCCCATGGACTTTTCCAAGTTCTTCATCGACCGACCGATATTCGCCGCGGTCCTGTCGATCATCATATTCGCTGCCGGGCTGATCGCGCTGCCATTGCTGCCGATCTCGGAATATCCCGATGTCGTTCCGCCCAGCGTACAGGTTCGCGCGGTCTATCCCGGCGCCAATCCCAAGGAGATTTCGGAGACAGTCGCCACCCCGCTGGAGGAGGCGATCAACGGTGTCGAGAACATGATGTACATGAAGTCGGTGGCGGGATCCGACGGCGTGCTTTTGATGACCGTCACCTTCCGTCCCGGAACCGATCCCGACTCTGCGCAAGTGAGCGTGCAGAACCGTGTCAGCCAGGCGCAGTCGCGCTTGCCTGAAGCGGTCATCCGGCAGGGCGTAACCACACAAAAACAATCGCCCAACTTCACCATGGTCATCAACCTGTTCTCGCCGGACGACACCTACAACTCCCTCTACCTGCGCAACTACGCCAACCTGAAGATCAGGGACGAGCTGGCGCGCCTGCCGGGTGTGGGTCAGGCGCTGGTGTTCGGCTCCGGTGACTATGCGATGCGCATATGGCTGGACCCGGACAAGGTCGCTTCGCGCGGCCTCACGGCAGGCGACGTGGTGCGGGCGGTGCGCGAGCAGAACCTGCAGGTGTCGGCTGGCCAGCTCGGCGCCGAGCCATTGCCCAGCGACAGCGATTTCCTGATATCCATCAATGCGCGTGGCCGCCTTCAAACCGAGCAGGAATTTGGCGATGTGGTCATCAAGGCAGGCAGCAATGGCGAGGTGGTTCGCCTCGCCGATGTCGCCCGGATCGAGCTCGGCGCCAGCGACTACACATTGCGGGCGCAGCTCGACAACAAGGAATCGATCGCCATCGGTATCTTCCAGGCTCCGGGCGCCAACGCGCTCGAAATCGCCGATGCCGTTCGCGCCAAGATGGGCGAACTGGCGACGCGCTTTCCGCCGGGCATGGAGTGGGTCTCAGTCTACAACACCACGGTATTCGTGCGCGATTCGATCAACGCGGTGGTCTCGACGCTGCTGGAAGCGGTGGCGCTGGTCGTGCTGGTGGTCATCCTGTTCCTGCAAACGTGGCGCGCGTCGATCATTCCGCTGATCGCCGTGCCGGTGTCGATCGTCGGCACGTTCGCGGTGCTCTATCTCCTGGGCTTTTCGATCAACACGCTGAGCTTGTTCGGCCTGGTGTTGGCGATCGGTATCGTGGTCGACGACGCCATCGTTGTGGTCGAGAATGTCGAGCGCAATATCGAGGAAGGGCTGAGCCCGCTCGATGCTGCGCATCAGGCGATGAAGGAGGTTTCCGGGCCGATCGTGGCGATCGCGCTGGTGCTGTGCGCGGTCTTCGTGCCGATGGCGTTCCTCGACGGCGTCGTCGGGCAATTCTACAAGCAGTTCGCGGTGACCATCGCCATCTCGACGGTGATCTCCGCGATCAACTCGCTGACCCTTTCGCCGGCGCTGGCCGCCTTGCTGCTCAAGGGCCACGACACCCCGAAAGACATGCCGTCGCGGCTCATCGACCGCCTGTTCGGCTGGCTGTTCCGCCCGTTCAACCGCTTCTTCAAGAGCAGTTCGAACGGCTATCAGGGTGCGGTGTCGCGCACCCTCAACCGGCGTGGCGGGGTTTTCGCGGTCTATGTGCTGCTGCTGGCCGCGGCCGGCTTCATGTTCCAGACGGTGCCGGGCGGCTTCATTCCGAGCCAGGACAAGGGGTTTTTGATCAGCGGCACCAAGCTGCCGGAAGGCGCATCGCTGTCGCGGACCGACGCCGTGCTGCGCAGGATCAGTGAAGCGGCGCTGGAGGTCGAGGGTGTCGACAGCACGGTCTCGTTCCCCGGTCTCAACGCCTTGCAATTCACCAACACGCCCAACACCGGTGTCTCGTTCATCATCCTGAAGCCGTTCAACGAACGCCACCGCAGTGCGGCGGAAATCAATGCGGAGATCAACCAGAAGATCGCCAGCATCAAGGAAGGCTTTGCCTTCGCGTTTCTGCCGCCCGCGGTTTTCGGCCTGGGCAGCGGCTCCGGCTACTCCCTTTACATCGAGGACCGCGCCGAGCTTGGCTATGGCGCCTTGCAGAATGCGCTCGGCGCGCTGCAAGGCACGGTCATGCAGACCCCCGGCATGACCTTCCCGATCAGCACCTATCAGTCCAACGTGCCGCAGCTCGACCTGCAGGTCGACCGCGTGAAGGCGAAGGCACAAGGTGTGGCCCTGACCGAACTGTTTGACACGGTGCAGACTTACCTCGGTTCCGCCTATGTCAACGATTTCAACAGGTTCGGCCGCACGTTCCGCGTCTTCGCCCAAGCCGACGGACCGTACCGCGACAGCGTCGAGGACATCGCAAAGCTGCGCACCCGCAACGACCGGGGCGAAATGGTGCCGATCGGTTCGATGGTGCGTATCGACCAAACCTATGGGCCCGACCCGGTGATGCGCTATAACGGCTATCCTGCCGTCGACGTGATCGGCGACGCCGATCCCCGGCTGCTGTCGTCGGCCGAAGCGATGGCCAAGGTCAATGAGCTGGCTGCAAAAGTGCTGCCCAACGGCATGGTCACCGAGTGGACGGATCTGAGTTTCCAGCAGTCGACGCAGGGCAATGCCGCGCTTTTCATCTTCCCTCTGTCCGTAATGCTGGCGTTCCTGGTTCTGGCCGCGCTCTATGAAAGCTGGACGCTGCCGCTTGCGGTCGTTCTGATCGTGCCGATGTGTCTGCTTTCCGCGCTGGTCGGCGTGTGGATGACCGGCGGCGACAACAACGTCTTCGTGCAGGTCGGCCTTGTCGTGCTGATGGGGCTGGCGTGCAAGAACGCCATCCTGATCGTCGAGTTCGCCCGCGAACTGGAGATCCAGGGCAAGGGCATTGTCGAATCCGCGTTGGAAGCCTGCCGCCTCCGGTTGCGCCCCATCATCATGACGTCGATCGCCTTCATCGCAGGCACCGTGCCGCTTCTCATCGGTCACGGTGCCGGCGCCGAAGTGCGCGCCGTCACCGGTATCACCGTGTTCGCTGGCATGCTGGGCGTGACCTTGTTCGGGCTGTTTCTGACACCAGTGTTTTATGTCTCGTTGCGCAAGATGGTACGCAAGAGCCCAGCCGCCTGGAGCGAGCACGGCGCGACGGAGAAGCCTCTCTAAGCTGGCAAGGCATCCGCCGGCGCCTTAGGAGGAAAGGTTCGCCGTCGGCTGAACCGAGTAGATCCCGAACTGGATACCCATCGGCAAGGCCACCGTAACGGCAAGGTTGTGAAGCGACTGCCCATACGGTCAACAGTGCGAGCTAAGCGGCCTTCGGCAAAAAAAGACCTTTGCGGCCCGTCACGAACGTCCGCTGATACGGCGCATTGCTGCTCGGCGGCGATCCAGATCAGCGCGTAGGGTTGTGTGCAGCCAGAGTGATGCACGGTAGTCGATGAGGATAGCCCGCCTGCCTCTATTGCTCGCGCGAAATGCTGGGATGAATGTTAACGCCGGCATACCATCAAAAAGTGCGCTAGCTTCAGACCTTCTTGAACTCGAATAGCTCGATGACGTTGCCCGATGGATCTTCGAGCAAGATGGCGCGGCCGGCGCCGCCGTCGCTTATATCGCCGCGGAATCGTGCATGAGCCCGGCGCAACCGCTCGATAAGAACGTCGAGCTCGTTCGTAACGATCATAAACCGGTTCCACCCGCCAGGCCTCGGATCTCCGCCCGCCTGACCGCCGCTTCCTGCACCTGGGGCGCTGAGATACAGCGTGAATTCACCGCGCAGCAGCGCGGCGAACTTGCCCGGATTGTGCTTGTCGACTTTGAAATCGAGATTGTCTTGATAGAACGCGACCGCCCCGTCGACGTCGGCAACGATATATCGGACGGAAATCATTCAAACTTCTCCCGTCTTTGATCCGCGGCGACAGTATATTCAGTTCCTTCCAAAGGCAGACCGCGCCTTCACATCGCTCAGAACCCCTGACCGTTAGTACGTGATCTTCGGATACCAGTCGGTCCCGCGGCCTTCCGGCGTCCAGTCCAGGACGTTCCACAGCATCATCAGGTCCGGCTCGGTTGCCGGGTCCTTGTCCGGATCGGCCGACTCGAAACCCAGCTCCGCGCCCCAGAAGTGCCGGATGGTCCCGTCGCGCCGTGTGAAGACGTTCTCGGCGGCGGTGTCGATCCCATCGTCCATGATGGCGTGGTAGTCCCGGCTGAAATTCCCGTTGACGTCGGCATACAGCGGCAGGTTCTTCCAGCCACGCTCGACCTTGAAGGCGATCTGCCGCTCGATGGCCGAAAGGCCGACGACGGCGAGGGCGATCCGCTGGCGGAGGTGATCGGCGTTGCCGTCCAGGCAGCTCAGAAGGGCGGTGCACATGGGGCATGGGCGCTGGCGCTTGGGGCCGTACATCCAGTTATAGACGAACAGGGTGTCCTTATCGCCGAAGAGCGCCTCGAAGCCGACGGGATTGGCGCCGCCCACGCTACTAGCTTCGCCCATAAACTGATAGTCGCCCTTCACCTCGCCGCCAGGCGGCAAGGCGCGACGCTGGGCGGCGACGCGCGCGATGTGGCGGTTGAGTTCGATCTCCTCGACCAGCAGGGCCTCGCGTGCCTTGCGGTACTCCGCGCTCTCGTTCGGCTGGCGAGCGCGGTTCTTGTGAGCGATCGCAGTGGCAGGTTGCAGGGCGGAACCGTCGGCCATGACCTCGTCTCCCAGTTCAAACCCCTTCAACTGGCCACCCGCCTTAGGGTTCCATCCGAATCGCTGTCGCGCGCGATGGGCGGACTATCGTATTCCCGCCAAAGCGACTGCCGCTACAGAAATTGTATGTCACCATAGCGGTGCCCAGTCTCATCTCGTCCGGTGCGCCAATTGGATGTATTCCAAAATCGTGTCGCGACGTCTAGTGCTTACCCCGTTCCAGAAGTTTGGGTGCGAGCGCAAAATGGTGCAACGCGGCCCCATTGCCGAGTTTCCCGTACCCAATATTTGTTGGCTAGGACTTGGTGGATAAAGTGAAACCGTCCAATTCCTCACCGACCTCGGACAGGGCCTTTCTGATTGTCTCTTCAACTTCCTCTCGTTTCTTTGGAGGCGTCAGGCGTAGCCCCTTTTGGATCGCCTCGCGCCAGTGCTGTCCCCTGCCCCACGCTTCTGCGAAAACCTCAGCGAGATCATCTTGTCGGCGCGTGGCATGGAGTGCCTCCACGAGCAGGCTGGCCTGGTAGATATCTTTCTCTCGTTTGGCGATGCCGTTGGGATCCGATTGCCTGCGAGAGGCGACGATCAGCTTGTGGACCGCATAGCGTTGCGGCGACGGCACAGTCACAGGCACCCCCGATCGGTGCAACATCACCGTCCGGATAGGCTCGTGGATCAGGAAATCGAGAAAACGCAAAGGCTGTGCCGATGCTCCGCCCAGCGCAGGCATTGGACTTGCGTTATCGGTGTAATCATCGGACCCACGATTTGGGGTCAGGAACTCGACCTTGTACCTAGATGCGTTCTGGAACTGTGTCACGCGAAGCGGATCAGATCGATGCGGAATCTCGCGGAATGTCGGGTCGACGCTCCTCAATATTTCCAGGATCGGCGGCAGGCTATCTTCGACTGACGACGAAATCGAATAGTGCTGCGCGAAATCGGCATCGCCCGTCTGCAACGAGGCGCCGGGGAGCCTCACACCAAGGTGCCCGGCATATGTCTGGAAGGCAACTGTACCGACAAGAACGCCTCTCAGACGGAAGATGCCTGCTGTGGCCATAGCCTCGACCACATCACCAGTAAGACGATCGGGTGCCATGAGTCGGGCTTCCCGTGTCAGCGTGGAGACGAGTTTCCGACGACTGCGGAGGTCTTCCTTAATCTCCTGGAAGGCTTCTACGCGCTTGGCAATCTCGGGATCATCCGAGGGACCAACACTGGCGACGGTGCTGGACGCCGTCGACCTCGGATTCCCGGTTGTCGTTCTGGGCGATGCGGTCGCGAGCTCTTCGGAGCAGTCGCACCGCGCGACCTTGGATCTACTACTACCCCGCATGCCGCAGCAGATCACCGTCGCCGCGACGGCTGAGGTGCTAAAACACTTGGCCAGGATTGGACGGAACAGGCTGCAGAGCGAGGTCAGCCTCTCGTGATCGTCGTTCTCGGTTCCCCGAACATGGACTTGGCCTGTTCGGTAGCTACCTTAACACTTCGCCCAAGAAATATTTGATGGAGATGCGGCTGGAACGCGCGTCATCTGCTGCAGACCGAATGCGTGATCGGCCAAGTGGCGCTTGCTTGCGAATGTGGAAATTGCGGTTCGTGGCTGCCTGATGTGTTCCAATGCCCCCTTGCTTCCAGACGAAGTTGGGAAGAACGGGCAGTTGGTGAAGATCGGCTAACCAACCCACACAACCTTGCAGCTGCTAGGGATCGTTACCCGATAGGGCCGAGACCCGAATGGGTTGGGTCGAGCACAAGCAAGATAGAGCCCGACCGGCAACAACCGGAGCGGCAATCAGTGTGTCTCCTGATCTTTTAAATGATAACTCGTGCTCCGGCCCCCTGCGGGGTCCCGCTGCAAAATCCCATGCTCAACCAAATCCGTGATGTCGCGCAGCGCTGTATCCGGTGAACACTTTTCTATGATCGCGTATTTCGAGGAGGTGAGCTTTCCTTCGAACCCATCAAGGAGACGATTGATCATGTCGCGCTGGCGGTCGTTGAATGTCTCGCCGGCATGCCGCTTCCAGAACTCGGCTTTGAAGAGCACGTCGGCCAGGGTTTGTTCCGCGCCTTCTATGGCTCGGTCGAGACACTGCAGGAACCATTCCAACCATGGCGTGACATCGAGGTCTGGGGCTTTCTGCGTCCTTTCCAAGATGTCGTAGTAGCCCTTGCGATCCAGGCGGATTTGCGCCGACATGCTGTAGAAACGCTGCGGGCTGTCCTCGGATCGGGCCAAGGCCATGTCGGCGATGGCGCGGGCGACACGGCCGTTACCGTCATCGAAAGGATGGATGGTGACGAACCAGAGATGAGCGAGGCCCGCCTTGAGGACCGGATCGATGTCTTCGCAGTCATTGAACCATTCGAGGAAGGCGCTCATCTCATGGCCAAGGCGGTCGGCGGCTGGCGCCTCGTAGTGAATGCGCTCCTTGCCGAACGCACCTGAAACGACCTGCATGGGGCCTGTCCTGTCATCGCGCCAGGCGCCCACGACGATGCGGGTCATGCCGCTGCGGCCGGTCGGAAACAACGCGGCGTGCCAGCTAAATAATCGCTCGTCGGTCAGCGGCGCACGGAACTTCTGCGTGGCATCGAGCATCATCTCGACAACCCCTTCGACATGGCGGTCTGCGGGGAGCACCGCTCCGGCCTCAATGCCAAGGCGGCGGGCAATCGAGGACCGGACCTGTTCGCGATCCAGGATTTCACCTTCGATCTCGCTGGATTTGAGAACGTCTTCCGTCAGGGTTTTCAGGATAGCTTCTTGCCGCAGCGGGAAACCCAAGGCCTGCATCTGGCCAAAGAGCCGACCCTGCCGGTGCCGGACGGCTGGGAGCAGCCGGGAGAGCTTTTCAGGCTTCCACGTGAACGTCGGCCATTCGGGCAACTGGTGAATGTACTTTACCATAATCTCCGCATCCTCTACGGAGATTATGCGCCTTATTCACCGCAAGGCAAGACTAATCGCCGCAGAGAATGCAGCGATTAGTCTTGATATTTACCGCATCGCCATTCTTTCGGATGCTCGACCATACAGCGATTTGCATTTCCACACGGTTCGTTTGGGCGTTCGCTATACCGTCCTCGATCTCGGCCGCGGTGATGACGGATAGCCAAAGATCGGTCGACCGTTCGATGATCCAGTTAACTAGCTCCTCGTCAGCAGGGTGTCCGCCGTTTCGAACGGCGCAAGCAGGCTGACTACATTCGTGTCCAGGAGATACAATGTCAGAACGTCGGATTGCGCAGCACCCGCGCGGGCTTTCGCCTCCGGACTGACAGATCGCCGCCTTCAAGCGGGGAATTCGTCAGCAGCCAGCCGAGCGACGGCACCCTCGAAAGGCGCTCGTAATCGCTGTAGCTGATGATGACGGCTTCCTTCTTACCGTGACGGGTGACGACAGTTGGCTCCCCCGCTACGGCTTCGTCGACGACATGGGAAAACTGTGCCTTCGCGTCCTTTAACTGGATCTCTTTCATCGCGGAACCTCCCGGTGACCAAAGTAGTCATATGATCCATTGGACAGGCATCGACAAGAGACGGGCGATTGGGGAAGAACAATCTTGGAAGGGGGCTCAGCGGATTAAAGAGGGCTCAACACTTGCATAACGCCTACACAAGTAAGTTTACAATTATTCCCTCCGCCGCACTATTTCCTTGCAGTCGCCAGGCGAGAATCAAGGCTGAAAGAAGTGCAGGTTTTGCACGGCGGGCAGCATGGAACGTCAGGGAAATGATCGGCATTTACGACTCAGACGGCAACGAGAAGCTGCGCGTTCCTGTCGCCCTGGTGCAGCCGTTTGTCCTGAAGCCCCATCGCTTCCTTCCCTACTCCTCGTAAAGTTCGCGCAGCGTGCGCAGGGTTTCTGTCAGAACGTCGTCTGGAACCTGCCCTAACCGTTTCACCAGTCTACGCTTATCGAGCGCTCGGGACTGCTCAAGGAGGATAAGGCCGTTGACCCCTTGGAACGACACCGACACCCGGAAGCCTGCCGGGCGGCTTCCCGAGGTCATGGGCGCAACGATGACCGTGCGCAGATGCTCGTGGATCTCGGGCGGCGATATGATGAGACAAGGCCGTGTCCTCTGGATCTCGCTGCCGACCGTGGGATCCAGCGCGGCGAGCCAGACATCACCACGCTTCACCATGTGAGCTTGGCATCCTCGTCATTGCCGAACTCGGGCCATGCAAGTCCGTCATCTGCGTCGGCGGCGAGACGCTGCGCATCCTCGGCCCAGCCCTTGCGGGCGGGTCCGGCAACACGCTCAATGATGATCCGGCCCTCTTCGATGCGAAGCTCAACACTATCGCCCGCTTGCGCGCCGAGTTCGGAAAGCAACGGCTTGGGGATGATGACCCCTGCGGAATTTCCGAATTTCTTGACTGCGCTCAACATTGCCGTCTCCTTGATCTGACAACCCATATAGCAGCGCATCACGACCGTTACAACAATGTTAGTACGTTTATGCGATGCCCAGGCCCAGAGCACGCGCAGAAACCAATTCCATTCTATGGAGTTGGAGGGATGGGCTGAGAAGGCGGGCCATAGAAAATATTCTGGTTTTGGTTGTCGAGGACGATGCTCTAATCCAGTTGGAGTTAGAAGCCGCCCTGTACGATGGCGGCTTCTCGACAGACACCCAAAGCAGCGAGGAAGCGGCGATCGGCAAACTGGAAGCCACTCCCGATTTTCGAGCTCTCATTACCGACGTCAACCTCATGAACGTTGGCGATTTCATCGCAGAGCCATTGATCATCAACAATTGAGCGTGAGCGCTGCCCGCGGTGACACTGTATGCATGCGCGCCATTGCTCGCGTACGAACAAAGCTCAATGCCTACTTCGCTTCCCGCCTGCTCTGGCCGACAATCGGAGTTGGCGGGCGCTAGGGCGACTTGCCTCGAGGGGTTTTACTCAGCCCAGAGCAAGGCAGTAGCGCGCCTGGAATCGCATGTGAAATCGCACCGAACAGTGACCACACGTCGACCAGGATTTATCGCCTTGATTTCATTGCGAAAATGAGTGTTGACCAAGGAATCTCAGAAGGCGGCAATCGCGACCCTTCGAAAATCCCGGAAAGAACAGTGCATCTTCACACCTCGCCTAGCCACCCTGTGCCGCGAGCCGTGGCGTGACGCCAGCGACTTCCTCGCAGAGTTCGACATGCCTCGCCAGCGCCTGATTCGATAGGACAGCACTGATGGTGGAGATGTCACGGCCCTGATATCTCGGCATCTGCTGAATTTCCTTTAACCTTTCCAGAAGTGCGAGTCGGGTCATTGTGCTCCTCCTTTGCTGATCGGACACGGTCGCTTGGAGCATCGGGGTAACGAGGGTTCCTGAGCCAAAATGACTGAGCGGTTTCAAATCCTTTGCCCGATGCGAAATGGCAAATCGTTTCCTTGCCCGTCCTGGGTCGACCAGAGACCGGACACAATCACGGCGATCATGCCGCCTTTTTTGTCGTTTCAAATGGAATCTCGATATCAACAGCCAGGGTCGAGACCTGCGCGCCGCGTTCCATCTTGACGCTGACTTTGTCGCCATCGACCTGGATGTGCTTGGCGATAACCGCAAGGATTTCGTCACGCAGCTTGTTGACCAGATCGGAGTCGCCGAAGGAGGCTCGTTCATGAGCAAGAAGTACCTGCAGGCGTTCGCGGGCGGAGGGAGCTGATGGAGACCGGAAAAAGGAGCGGAAAAGGTTCATGCCGCTTTCCTCCCGAAGATTTTGCCGAAGAAGCCCCGCTTTTCGCCTGGAACCGTGACCGGCAGCGTTTCACCTTTGAGACGGCGCGCCGCATCGAAATAGGCCATCGCTGGCACGCTTTTCCCATCCGCCAAGGTGATAGGGGATCCCAAATTGGATGCACGCAGCACGTCCATGCTTTCCGGTATGATGCCAAGCAACGGGATTGAAAGAATCTCCAGCACGTCGTCCACTTTCAGCATGTCGCCGCGCTGGGCACGGACAGGGTCGTAGCGGGTGAGAAGCAGGTGCTTCTCCATCCGCTCGCCGCTTTCGGCCTTGAGTGTCTTAGAATCGAGCAGACCAATGATGCGGTCGGAATCGCGGACCGAGGAGACCTCCGGGTTGGTCACAACGATGGCGATGTCGGCATGGCGCATGGCCAGCGTTGCGCCGCGTTCGATGCCGGCGGGGCTGTCGCAGATAACCCAGTCGAAAGCTTTCTTCAGCGCCGAGATGACCATCTCAACACCTTCCGACGTCAGGTTGTCCTTGTCGCGGGTCTGCGAAGCCGGCAGCAGATACAGCGTCTCCAGTCGCTTGTCGCGGATCAGCGCCTGGGTCAGCTTGGCTTCCCCCTGGATGACGTTGACGAGATCGTAGACCACCCTTCTTTCGGCCCCCATGATCAGGTCGAGATTGCGAAGGCCGACGTCGAAATCCACGACCACGACCTTGTCGCCGTTTTGCGCAAGGGCGGCGCCAAGTGCGGCCGAAGACGTGGTCTTGCCGACACCGCCCTTGCCAGATGTGACCACGATAACTTTGCCCATTGACCCTCTCCTGTTGTGTTGCAAGCGCCTTCGGCTCAGCCGATTATTCCAGTTTTGATCGCTTCGCCTTCTAGCCAGACCTGGACGGACCGCCCGCGTAGCTCCTCCATGTCCTCAGCCGTCTTGTAGAAGCCATCGATGGCGATCAGCTCAGCTTCGAGCTTGCGGCAGAAGATGCGCGCAGACGCGTTGCCAGTCGTGCCTGCCATCGCCCGTCCCCGCAGCGTGCCATAGATGTGAATCGATCCGCCTGCGACGATCTCGGCACCCGATGCCACCGATCCGACGACGGTCACATCGCCTTCAGGAAACACGAGCGACTGGCCCGAGCGCACCGGCTGGGTAAGGACGATTGAGGGTGTGATCCTGCCTGTCGGCGGCCCGGAAAGCGCAATGTTTTCGCTGGCGCCGACCTTCTTTGCCTGCTCCGAGATCGGGGCTTCTACGTCTGGCGCCTCTCGCCCGTCGGTCATCCCGGGCGGCAGGTCCAGGCCCAGCAATGAAGGTTTTGCACCTTCGATGCCCATAATCCGTACGTTGCGTGTTCCCAATCGATCGACGAGGTCACGAAGCTGCGTACGGTCAATATCGAGGCCCTCGACATCGAGCACAACGGGGCGGCGAAGGAAAAATCCTGCTGAACGTGCGGCGAGGTCGTCGAGCCGCACCAGCCAATCCTCGAAGGGCAACTCCGGGGTCAGTGCGAGCGTCAGGAAGGAGCGCCCCTTGAGGCGTATCGGCCGGGGTTGAGTTAACACGTCAGTCATCTTGGTAAATTTTCGGTTGCTTCGGTGTATCGGGGAAATGGTTAATGAAAGGTTAATTTCCGGACCCAGCGAGTGGTAAAGTCTCTTAAGGCCCGGCTGTTTTAGTGTGCGCAATGCGACATTCCTGCGGCGCGCGTTGCAAGGGCGCGGCCTCACGCGTGCGAACGGCGTGTGCAACTTCAACCTGCCGATGATCCGCCAGGCCGTGGCAGAGATCGGTGCACCGATCGCGAGCGTTCAGGTCGACTACCATCCGTTCCTGTTGCAGATGCAAGCTGTGAGGCGAACGACATCTTTCGAGAAGCGATGCCGCATTTGCGCGCGCCCGGATTGCGCCCACCGCTCCTTCCCGCCGCTTACGCACAGGATTTCCGTCGTCCGGTACCGCCGCGATGCCGTGCCTTATCAAATCACCTGACCGCCCCCGGCCACGACGAACCACGACCAAGTCCGGGACCCACGCATGCCCGTTCGGCCATCATACGCTGACGCGACGGAACAGCATCGCGATCGCTAATAGATGCTAGTAGTGGTTTGAATTTCACTTCGCGGATCATCTGACTCAAAATCCCGCACATTCTGGGAGGAGAGACTATGAGATCCAAACTAGCCACATGCTTTGTAGCCAGCATCGCCTTCTGTGGCATCGCCGCCGCCGACGAAGTTGCGCAATCAAAATCCGAAGTTGTCGCCAAGCTTCCTTTTTCGGTCGGCAACATTGCCTTTACGCCGGACAACCAGCTCATCTTCAGCCATCACCCCTTCTACTCGCCGGATGTCCGGGTCGGGAAGCTCACGTCGGAAACGACATTCGAGCCGTTCCCGAATGCCGAATGGAACACCCCGCGCGAGGGCACCGACCACTATCTCGACAATGTGCTTGGCTTGCGTTCGGACGAGGATGGCGTGGTGTGGATCATCGACATGGGGTTCCGGACCGGTATCACCCCGAAGCTGGTGGGATGGAATACACGCACGGACAGCCTCGAGCGCATTTACTACATGCCGAAGCCTGCCACGCGGGACGGCTCGCAGCCGCAGGACATCGTCATCGACCGCAAGCACGGCAAGTTCTACATCGCTGACGAGGACATCGGCCCGGGCGGGGACGGTTCGCAAGCCGCGATCATCGTCATCGACATGAAGACCGGGATCGCGCGCCGCGTCCTCGAGGGCGACGCCTCGACGGTTCCGGAGGACGTTGCGATCACCGTGGACGGCAAGGATCTGACCGTTCCAGGCAGCGATGGCAAGCCCGCCATCATCAAGGTCGGATGTGACGGGATCACCATGGACGTCAATTCCGAGTGGGTCTACTACGCGCCGCTGAGCGGTCGTTCCGTCTATCGCATCAGAGCGGCGGACCTTGCCGACGACTCGATTGCCGCAGGCGATCTGACCAAGAAAGTCGAGCGGTATGCCGACAAGCCCAACAATGGCGGTCTGTCCATCGACTATCAGGGCAATCTCTACCTCACGGCGGTGGAGACCAAGGAAGTCGGCGTCATAACGACCGACAAGAAGTACCATGTCATCGCGACCGACCCCGAGATGGTATGGCCCGACGGCATCACGTCGTCGCCCGACGGTTATATGTACGTCTCGGCCTCGCAGGTGTCGGCCGCCGCGATGTTTCATGACGGCGTCGCACAGAACAAGACGCCGTACCTGATCTACCGCTTCAAGCCGCTGGCGCCCGGATATATCTCCCGCTAGCCCGCACCTCCCTGGGTCGTTCGCGATCCAGGGTACTTTCCAATTCGAACAGCTTCCGCCCGTGCGGTGCGCCGGGGACGTTGCCGCCGAAATCGCGACTTGCATGGAGACAGGAATGAACCGCCGGGCCGCAATCAAAAGTACACTCGTCGCAGCTTCTGGTCTTGCCGCAGCTGCAACCCTGCCGAGGCCTTCGATCGCGCAGGCGGCGCCCAAGATAAGCTGGCGCATGACGTCGTCCTTTCCAAAGGCGCTGGACACCATCTTCGGCGCCGCCACCACGATGGCCAACTACGTCCGCGAGGCGACCGACGGCAATTTCGAGATCCAGCTGTTCGCATCCAGCGAGCTCGTGCCCGGCCTGCAGGCAGCGGACGCAGTTACTGCCGGCACCGTCGAAGCCTGCCACACCGCCTGCTACTATTACTGGGGCAAGGATCCGACCTGGGCGCTGGCTACGGCCGTCCCCTTCATGTTCAACGCCCGACAAATGAACGCCTGGATGTATCATGGCGGCGGAAACGACCTGCTCGCCGAATTCTTCGCCACGCAGAACTGCTATGGGCTCGCCTGCGGCAATACGGGAGCCCAGATGGGCGGCTGGTTCCGCAAGGAGATCAATACCGTCGCCGACTTGCAGGGCGTCAAGATGCGCATTGGCGGTTTTACTGGCAAGATCGTCGAGAAGCTGGGCGTCATCCCGCAGCAGATTGCCGCCGGCGAAATATACCAGGCACTGGAGAAAGGTGCCATCGACGCAGCCGAATGGGTCGGCCCCTATGACGACGACAAGCTCGGCTTCGCCAAGGTCGCGCCGTACTACTACTATCCCGGTTTCTGGGACGGCGGTCCGACGCTGCATTCCCTTGTCAATCTGGCAAAGTGGAACGATCTGCCGAAAAGCTATCAGTCGATCCTCCGGGCTGCATGCGAAGCTGCAAACGGCAACATGCTGGCCAACTATGATCAGAAGAATCCGACGGCGTTGCGTCGACTTGTGGCGGGCGGCGCGCAGCTCCGGCCGTTCAGCCAAGAAATCCTGTCAGCCTGCTTCGAGGCGGCTAACGCAACCTATGCCGAGATCAACGCATCGAATGCGGGCTTCAAGAAGATCTTCGACAGCCAGACGGTGTTCCGCAACGACGCCTATCTGTGGGCGCAGGTCAGCGAATACACGTTCGACACGTTCATGATGACGCAGCAGCGCCGCGGAAAGCTTTAACATTGACGTGCAGCCCGGCATCCATCAATCGCCGCGGCCGCCTTTGACGGCAGCCACGGTCATGCTTCGACCGGCTGGACGGCGCTGCTGTTGCGTTGCATCGCCCCGCGCAGGAATTCGACCAGCGTGTGGACCACCTGAGCAGACACCCGCTCCTCACCGAGCATGGTGATCTCGGTGTAGGGCAGGATTGGCAGGCATTCCGGGGCGGAAAGCGACACCAGGCCGGACCGCGCGAACGAACGCCCGAGGACGGTAATCCCCAGACCGCATTCGACGGCAGCCTGGACGCCCATGATGCTTTCAGCCGTGCAGGTGATGCGGAAGGCACGGCCGCTCTTGTTGAGCGTGTCCATCGCGACAGCGCGGTAGACGCATGGCGGCGGCAGGAGCACCAAAGGCAGGGCGTCGCCGGCTTCAAAACTGAAATTTTCGCCGGCGATCCAACACAGTGGCTCGCGCCAGATGACCCGACCCCGCTGCGCCTCGCCGTCCTTCTTGGCGAAGACAAGATCGATCTCGCCGGCATCGAATGCGCGGTTCAATCCGCAGCTCATTCCGGTCTGCACATCGACCTCGAGGCCCGGATGTCTGCGACGAAACTCTTCCAACAGGGCAACCAGGTGATGGGGGATGAAGTCATCCGCTATGCCGAGGCGAACTCTGGTCTGTGCGTCACGCGGCGCGAACGTCCTGACCGTCGCGTCATTGAAGATCAACATCTGCCGCGCATGGTCCAGCATGAGTTCCCCTTCCCGCGTCAGCGACAAAGCCCTGCTGTCTCGCAAGAACAGCTGCCGCTGCACCAGATCCTCGAGCCGCTTCACTCTCTGGCTGACCGCCGATTGCGTGCGACCGACGATATCGCCCGCGAGCGTGAAGCTGCCGGTATCCGCCACGGCGACGAAGCAGCGCAACAGATCTATTTCGAGGTTCATCGCTCCCATTTTTCCCTCCCTGTTTCGACCTGGCCGGTTCCGGCTCGCTCACGATCTGGCGCACACTTCCCGGGCGTAGTCCCCGCCAGAAACCTTGGCTGTTCGAGTAGGAACCGAGCGAGGCTGCCATCCAGCCGCTCAAGCCGCACAAGTGGCTTTGCGGTTGTGCGGCTTCCCGTAGAGGTCGATGTTCGCATCGCCCCAACCTTTCAGGGCCAGAAGGATAGGTTCCATGCTCCGGCCGAGCGGCGACAGGCTATATTCCACCCGTGGTGGAACCTGGGCGTAGACCTTGCGTGTGATCAATCCGTCTTCTTCCAGTTCGCGCAACTGGTTTGTCAGCATACGGGGGGTGACGTTGGCGATATGACGACGGATTTCATTGAAGCGCAGTGTGCCGGACAGCAAGTGAAACAGAACGATCGACTTCCATTTCCCGTCGATCAGACCGATCGCCGCTTCGACCGCGCAGCCGGGCGCACAATCGAAACGGGAGTGGCGGACTTTGGCCATCACAGTATCCTTTTCGACACTATAGGCGGTTATTGTGCGTATTGATTGGCCCGTAGTATACACTCACGTTATGCTCTGGACAACAGGAGCAGAACGATGAAAGCCATCGGATACAGGAACGCCGGCAGCATCGACCGCCCGGACTCACTCGAGTTTATCGACCTGCCACGCCCCGTTGCTTCCGGCCGCGACGTGCTGGTCGAGGTGGAGGCCATCTCCGTCAATCCAGTCGACACCAAGCTGCGGCAGGGCATGTCGCCCGTTGCTGGAGAATACAAGGTGGTAGGTTGGGACGTCGCCGGCCGCGTCGTGGAAGCGGGAGAGCAGGTCACGTCGTTGAAGGCCGGTGACGATGTTTATTATGCGGGTTCGATCGCTCGGCCCGGTGCCAACAGCCAGTTCCACCTGGTTGATGAACGGATCGTTGGCCACAAGCCGAAGACGCTGTCGCACGCCGAGGCGGCGGCGCCGCCGTTGACCACGATCACCGCCTGGGAAATGCTGTTTGACCGGCTTGACATCCGACGGCCCGTGCCGGGTGCCGCGATCGTGATCGTCGGCGGAGCGGGTGGCGTCGGCTCGATCGCCATACAGCTCGCCCGAGTGTTGTCGGACGTGGTCGTAATCGCAACCGCGTCGCGCCAGGAGACGAAAGACTGGGTGGCCGAACTCGGCGCCCACCACGTCATCGACCACAGCAAGCCGATCGCCGAACAGGTTGCCGCCTTCGGGTTCGGCGCGCCGGCCTTCGTATTTTCCACGACCGAGACGGACCGCCATCTCGATCAGATCGCGGAGCTCATTGCTCCCCAGGGTCGATTCGGGCTAATCGATGATCCCAAGGCGCTTAGCATCCAGCCGTTCAAGCGCAAATCGGTCTCAATTCACTGGGAGCTGATGTTCACCCGTTCGATGTTCCAAACACCGGACATGGATCAGCAGGCTAAGCTGCTCAACGAGGTTGCGAAGCTCGTCGACGACGGTACGGTCCGAACCACCCTGAAAAAAGTCCTGCGCCCTATCGATCCGGCCAATCTGAAGCAAGCCCACGCCTTGATCGAAAGCGGGCGCTCCAAAGGTAAGAATCGTGCTGGAAGGCTTTTGACAGAATGAAAGTTCAGGCCCGCACGACCGCGCGAAGCGAACGTGGGTTACGTGGTGTGGAGATGTCCACACGTGCCGGGAATTCGGGGCAGATAGCGGCGGAATTCGAGCATAGTCTCAGCCGCGCCATTTCAGGTAGGCAAGGCGCCGTCAAGGACCGCCAATCGGCCCCGCAGTCCCGCAGACTAAATCGCAGACCAATTTCTTTGTCCAGTCTGCGGTGCCCGCTAAGTTCCTGAAATTATGGCGCTCCGACGGGATGAAACTGGGCACCGCTATGTTATTGTAGCGCCTATATAATTTTTACGGCGCACTCCGGCGGTCACTCGCCGTCTGTAATCCGCAGCAAATGTGTCGCGCGCGTCCCTATGACGGCGCGTATGGCTTTGAGGATATCGTGGGCGATGCCCGCTTCCTCGAACTCCGCCAGAAGTTTGTCGGCTTCACCCGTTATGTGCCCTGCGAGATCAGCCATATCCTTCATCAACAGGCGCTTCGCGCCCTTGGTTTCCGGAACGAGGGCCAGCCACTGCTTCAAGTGAATCGTGTCGGGAACAGATCGTCCGCCGATGGCCATAGCGAGTTTCTTCGACAGCCGCGAATAGGCTGCCGTGCTGACCACATCATAAAGCGGCGCGAGGTCCGGGACCGTATCGCGATACAGCAAGGAGTAGTTTTTGCCGTGGGCGTCGGCATTGCCAACGAGGTAGTGGAAGATGATCATGCGGATAAAGCTTAGCCGGTTCGCAGCCGGGCGGGCGGTGGCGCGGTCAATTAAGTCGAGCGAGCTTTGGGTTCCGGGGCCGCCTTCTTCTTCGTATTTGAGTTCGGGCGGCACGCTCAGGGCCTGACAGAAGTCTTCCTGATGCAGACGGGTGATGGAGCCATCTTTGTGCAGTACACGGTCGTAGCGCTTGACCAGCAGGAACGAGACCGCGCCGGCACGGCGCATATCAACCACGGGCACCGGCAGCTTCAGGCGCGCGGCAAGGCGCAAGCAGAATAGTTCGTTCTCGACGGTGCCATCGAGCGCCTGAATGAAGGGCTTGAGGATATGGGTGGTCGGGCGGCCGCCCTTGGCGAGCCCGATATCTTCTCCATCGACGCAGACGGCGAGTTTGTCCTGCGCTCCGGCGAGGGAAAGGCGAACGCCCTCCTCGCCCCCGAGCAGGGGACGTTCGCGCAGCTTGCCGAGTATTTCTTCGAGCCGCGCCGTGCTCAGAACTTCGACCCCGTCGTCATCCGAAGCAGGCGGACCTTCTCCTGTCGGATAAAGCGAGAGGGCTCCAGCGCACTCCCCGCCGATCACTTCAAGCAGGCCGAAGGCATTGCCCGCTGAGATGCCAAGCGCGCCCGCCAGACGCTGCCGGGCGCCTTCATCCGGAAGAAGACCTGAAAAAAAAGGTCTGACAATGCGGTCCGTATGAGCAGCTTCCTGCAGCGGCATGGAAAAAGAGATCGCGCGCGGCTCCCGTCCCGAAAGGTAGTCGCGGTCATAGGAATAGCTGAGAGCGCCGCCATCATCCTGACCGAGTGCACCCGCTTTCGCTTCGCCAAACCAGACGTCAAGAAGCTGCGTCACGGCGCACTCTCCCGCCGGCTGCCTATGGAAACGGTGAGCCCCAAAGAAGCCGCTACCTGCAACGCGCGGCCGACCTGACAGCTTTCCTTTCCAGCTTCGAGTTCGCGCACAAAGCGCACCCCGACCCCGGTCAGCCCGGCGAGCTGCTCCTGAGTAAGTTTTTGCGCCTTGCGCTCCTTGCGGATGAGCAGGCCAAGGCTTTCTGTGTCTGTTATCGTTGGCATAAATCGTCCCTATCGGGATGATTGTAGCAGTTCACAGGAGGCAAAACCACAAAAAGAACCGATCGGGACGATTATAGGGCAAGTGTCAGCCAACGGATAAAAAACATCCCGTACGGGACTATTGGCCCGGTGGCGTGCCCTGCCCACCCACGGGAGGAACGTACGCTTTTCGGTTCTGCTTTGGTGGTGCGTTCTGAAGCCTCTTTCGCGCAAGGGATCGTTACCTGCAAGGACCGAGACGCCAAGCGGCTCGGGGCGCGCGCCGAAGCGAGAGCACAAGCGGACGGTAGAGCCCGGCCCGCCAGCGTGCGAAAACTAGCAATAGTCATCCGACGCGAGCGTCCCGAGTCAGTCGGCCAGCTGCCACCGCCTAAAATTGGCTACGAGTGCCAGTTCATCAACAAATCTCGCGCCACAACGAAAAGCGCAGCCGTTCGTGCGGTCTTTCCGATTTCGCCGAACCGTTCGGCCGCCCTTGGCCCATTCCCCAGCTTCGGCCGCGCAGCTACGCGCGAGATGCAGCGATTCTGGATTTACAAGTTTCGTGTATTTCGCCCCATTTCCGCCGGCGGTGCTTGCGAGAATCCAAGCTTAGTCAACCTATGGAACGTGCCAGTGCCTACCCGTCGAACCATCCTTTCCGGCTTCGTCGCTGCGCCGATTGTGATGCCGAGGCTTGGACATACCGCAGGCGTTCCGGAAGAGCTGCGACTTACGCCAGATTGCGTGGATGATGACGATCTTACGCCGGCGCAGACCGAAGGGCCGTATTTCACTCCGAAGAGCCCCGAGAAGCGAGATTTTGCAAGTGACGCACCGGCCGGCGAACGCATAACCATTGCTGGTTACGTGTTGACCCGGAATTGCGAACCGGTGGAACAGGCTCTCGTGGAACTGTGGCATGCCGATCAAACCGGGACCTACGACAACACCGGCTTCAAACTCCGCGGACATCAATTCACCGATGCTGA
>NZ_FOSL01000014.1:106827-133321 GCF_900114255.1 Neomesorhizobium albiziae
CGGCCGGCGCGCGGACAAAAAGGACCGGCGCATGCCTACAATATCAAGAGCCACCGGGAAGAAGAGCGCCGCTGGGTGGAGCAGGCCGAAACCGCCTATGCCCGCTTTGTCTCCGGCTGGAGCCCACGAGGTCCGAAGAAGGTGCGCACGGGCGCCGCAAATGAGGAGCGACTGTAGAGGCTGCGCGGCAGGGCTCTCACCTCGGACCCTGCTCTTCGCCACGCGGTCACCCATGCGCAACAGGAGAATATCGCAAATCCGATCAAAAAGCTCTTGTCGATCACATCAGTGGTCCACGGGTGCCTGGCCTTGGTGGTCCGGTGTTCGATGTCGTTTGTGGCGCAGGCATATTCGAAGGCATGCGCCCAGAAGCGCTCGCCGTTTGCGATGGCCTCCTTGATCAGGGGAACGGCCGACCCTCCTGCACCAGGCGTGGTGAACTGGATGCCGTTGTCGGTGAGCACGGTATGGATCCTGTAGGGGACGGCCGCGATCAGCCGCAGCAGGAACTCCCTTGAGATGGCGGTGGTGGCCTTCTCATGCAGTTCGACGAAGGCGAACTTCGAGGTGCGGTCGATAGCGACGAACATGTGCAGCTTGCCCTGTTCGGTTCGTACCTCGGCAACGTCGATGTGGAAGTAGCCGATCGGGTAGCTCCTGAACTTCCTCTTCGCCGGCCTGTCGCCCTCGACATCGGGCAGACGGCCAATGCCATGGCGCTGCAGGCAGCGGTGCAATGAAGATCGCGTCAGCTGCGGGATCGTTGGCTGCAGCGCATAGAGGCAGTCGTCGAGCGGCAGCAGTGTGTAGCGCCGGAAGGCGACGATGACCGCCTCCTCCTCGACGGAAAGAACCGTCGACCGTGGCTCTTTCGGCCCCGTCGGAAGGTCGGCTGTTGAGGTCCGCTCCCGCCACTTCGCGACCGTCTTCTGGTTGATCCCGTAGCGCTTGGCCAGGGCCCTCAGGCTCTCTTGACTATGTTGTATCGCTCGACGGACCGCCTCTGTCGTCGTGGCGCTCCCATGCAGAATCTGGCCCATAGTGCCTCCTTCGATTCGGAGGACAAGGATGCCCCATCAAAGCCTGGGATCAAACATCTAATGGGTCAGATTGAGGCCTTGAAATTTGCAAGGCTCGTGGCAAAATATTCGGCATCAACGGTAGTTGGGAGCGGGCCGCATGCCGTTCTCTCGTTACAACGGAGTGTTTGAACCGGCCGATCTGGAATTGCTCCAGAGAGTGTTCAACCAGTTGTGTTACGAGCGCCGTCTAGCCCAAAAAGACAGGGAACAGCGGGAAGACCTCGCGACGCAGATCATCCGCGAATTCAACAGCGGCACCACCGACGAGGCGGACCTATTGCAGGCCTTCTCTAGACGGCACCGCAGAGCCTAGCTGACCATGCACTTTTTGACCCACTAGTAGAAAACGCGACCGGGTTGCGACGCTAAAGCAACTCCGCGTCCCTCTCCTAGACCACGCGCCATCACAAGCATGCTGTCTGGTCCCGGCGACATCTGCAGTAAGATGACCGTTGCGACGAATGCTATCCAAAGCGCGGGGTCGATGAATCGCTTCCTTCAGTACGTGCTCTGAAGGGCGCTAAGCCGCAAGTTGGTCGCGGTTCCCCTCGGTTATGTCGGAAGGGGTTGGGTCTATCAAAATGCCCCGGCGTCGCGCGAAGGCGCAAAAGACATCGTATGCTTCCTCAGTCGTAGCGGAGCCCGAAAAAACGTCGAGGCAGGCGTCTCGGGTCGCTTCGTAGGCTTCGTCACGCAACAGTTGCGGATACTCGTCTAGAAATGCGAAGGCTCTATCGACGCTGTCGATCTGACGCGGAAACCCGAGGCCGACAATGATTGAAACTGGATGGCAGAATTTGCGGAGCATGGCGATACCCTTCTTGTTGTTGCGTCTGATGCCATAGCCTCCGAGTTGGAGGTGCGAATAAACGCCGGGATGCGAAAGGGGTTCCGGGCCACCAAGTCTAATGCAAGGGGCTGCCTGAAAGCGGTGCCTTCTTGGACACTAAGCGCCGGTGTCGGAGTTCGCAGCGCCAGTAGGCTTCGATTCCGGCGACCCTTTGTGCCGCCGGAAAATCGACAGCACGAGCCGGCCGTAGCCTGTAAAGCGTCACCAGCGCAACTTGCATAACGCGGCGGCAGGCAGGTCGGTTCTGTGGGGCTAAAAAGATCTCTTCCCAGCTCATTCCCGACTCATGACGGAGAAGGCCGGATTCAAGAACAGCGAAACCGCAGCTGGGAACCTATCGCAACGCGTATCGTTTCTTCCGGTGGTGGGGACAGCTCTCTGAAAGGAGCCCCCTATGTTTAAGCGAATGTGTGCCTCAGCGGCAGTTTTAGGACTTCTAGCCTTTCCGGCTTTTGCGAATTGCGAGCAGGAGCTGAGCAAGCTGAAAGATGCCGTCACGACGGCTGAGACTGGAGCGGCGACGGAGCAGTCTGGCGTTCCCGCGACAAAACACCAGGAGGAGGTCCTCAGCGGAGAAAAAGCAGCGACCGAAGGAACTGATACGACTGGATCAGTCGAAGCAGTTTCGCCGCACCAAAAGGAAGTTACGGGCATGAAGAAAGGCTCGACTGACGCCGCACATCCCAGCGAAATGATGAAAGAAGCTGGAGATTTGGCTAAGTCCGGCGATGAGGCTGGATGCATGGAAAAGGTCGAACAAATTAAGACTATGATTGGGGAAACTGACTAGTCTGCGAGATTCGCAACGAGGCAGCGGGCGGTGGGAAATCCTTCCAGCCAGATTCCGCACTCGAGCGGCCTCAAGAGGGGAGAGTAGATATCGGGCACCATCTACTGCTCTGACGTCGGCTTCCAACGGGGCGCTGCGTCCGAGCAACTCGACTGCGCTGTCCAAGGTCTTGCCTGTTCTCCCTGGTGTCAACGAATACGACGCCGCACGAGGATATGCAGGCCGAGCAATGTTCACAAAAAAATCCTCCATAGAACTCCGGATCACCTCGCGCAGATAGCGCAGAAATGCGCGCTAGATGCAGCGATTCTGGATTTGCAAGTTTTCCTGTATTTCGCCCCATTTCCGCCGGCGGTGCTTGCGAGAATCCAAGCTTAGTCACCTTATGGAACGTGCCAGTGCCTACCCGTCGAACCATCCTTTCCGGCTTCGTCGCTGTGCCGATTGTGCTGCCGAGGCTTGGACATACCGCAGGCGTTCCGAAAGAGCTGCGACCTACGCCAGATTGCGTGGATGACGGCGATCCTACGCCGGCGCAGACCGAAGGGCCGTATTTCACTCCGAAGAGCCCCGAGAAGCGAGATTTTGCAAGTGACGCACCGGCCGGCGAACGCATAACCATTGCCGGCTACGTGTTGACCCGGAATTGCGAACCGGTGGAACAGGCTCTCGTGGAACTGTGGCATGCCGATCAAACCGGGACCTACGACAACACCGGCTTCAAACTCCGCGGACATCAATTCACCGATGCTGAAGGCAGATGGTGGTTCGATACGATCGTTCCAGGGCTCTATCCCGGCCGCACCCGGCACTATCACCTGAAGGTTCAGAGGCCGGGGGGACGTGTGTTGACCACGCAACTCTATTTCCCGAACGAACCTGAAAACAACCGAGATTTCATTTTTGATTCTGCCCTCTTGCTCGACATTGCCGCGGCCAGCGACCGCAAGTTCGGCAGGTACAACTTCGTAGTGGGGTGACGCCGGCTGTTGATTCCCGCGAGGAATTGACCCGGGGTTGGAGTGAACCCTTCGGGCTGGACCAGCGAGGCTTTCCAAACTAAGCCGCCTCTGCTTGAAGCCCTAGATTTCGATGACTTTCTGGAAGGCAATATCAGAGGCCCCAAGGCCGGGTCGAGATCGTGCGCGAGCGATTTGTCGCGATAAACCAGTGTGCCAGCGGTGGCTGACATGGGCTTCCAAGTCGATTGACACAGCCAGTAGGGCACAAGGGTGGGAAACCCGTCCCTCACTCCAGCCACCTGATGGCAACGCGGGCGCAAAAGAGGTGGAACAGCTTAGCGTCTGTGGGTGCCAATCCAGTAATCGAGCGAAATCCGCCCTGGTCCCCATGCCATGATGCCAAGCGCCATCGCCGCCCAAGTCACATGCAGCGGCCAGCCATACAGCACGGTGAGTTGCACTATGAGCGTCATCAGGAGAAGGCCGAACGCCCATGATTTCGTCGGCGATGAAGGGATCCGAAGGGCCGGAACTGGGCGAATACCCAGTCGCTTCGCAGCAGATGTCGCTAGCCGCCGCGGCTTTCGCTATGCTTGCCGGAAAGCATAGGAGCTTTCGGATGGCTCTTTTCGAGAATGATCAGTGGGTGGTGACGGATTTTGGGCTTGTATCAGTCGAGCCCGCTGCACCACACGAGTATCAGATTGCGGCGGAACGCTTGCTTGAAATGGCGGGCGCCGGTGGCGGCTCGCTTTACGATTGGCCCATTCAATTGGCAGGCGAGGCCTGGATCGATCTGGACGCCTTTATCGATGCGTTTATCAAAGCGCTCGACATCCACAAAGGGCGTTACACAGGTACAGTCGATCCTGACCTGTTGGAACAGAGCATAGCTGAGGCTCGTAGGACACATGCGCACGAGGTTGCGAAAGGCCATGGCTGGTTCCCATGACCTCTCACGGCGCGAGCGCAGCGATGATTGTCATGACCAGCGCAGCCGCAGCGACGAACCGGCGAGCCATGCCGAACTGAAAGACGCCACGCAGTTCCCGCAATCATGCTGGCTGGAACCTGAACCCCGCCAAATCCTCGGGCTGACGCTTCTCAAATATCCTTCTCAAGCCTACTGTGCAGCGGAAGGTTGCCGGCGAAAGCGCCCTGGCGGCGGAGCCGGAATGTTTCACAGGACACATGGGCGGATTCCGTTTCCGTTCGCCGATCGTTTGCCGGCTGTTCGCTGTATCACATTTCGCTGATGGAAATTGTTCGGCTTGCGCGGCCCGTCGCCGCGCGCGACCGCTAGCATACTTCCCGCCTGCACGCCCCGCGCACTAGCGGCTCCTTGGCTTAGCAAAGAGCAAGAATTCTTTGACGGTGCGCCGGCAGTGCCGGGAAATGTTCCGCGTACCCGGCTGTCTCCCGAAGAAGAACCTGGATGGAGAAACGCCCCATCGACATGAAGGACAAGGAATTGCGAGAGGCCATCGAGCAGGCCGAGATGATAATGTTCATCGCCACCGATTTTGCCAAAACCGAGACTGAACCGGCCGAAATCGTCATAGTCCAGCTTGCCCGCATTCGGCTGATCCGACAGGAAATCGAGGCACGCCGGTTTCGCGGAAAGTCGAACTGACACGGTCGATTAGCCCACCAGGAAGCCGCGTCTCAACAATTCTTGGACAACAGCCTAGCTTGCTTGTTCCGGCTTGCTTTCGCTCAGTAGCGTGCGCGTCGCAACAGGTCAACGGTTCGCTCATCCGCGCTCGCAGGCGTTCCACCTCGTCGCGCAACCGTTGCATTTCTTGTTTTGTGGGCATGGCATGCGACCCCTCCCAAGTGGCCGAGAAATGGCGATCGCCCCACAGTACACATGTTTGAGGAAGGGAATGCGATTTGGGGCTGCCGGCGAGAAACAGGCAACAGGCGTCCAGCCATACGTCGGCGCTTGCGGCCACCCCCTCGGGCGAGACCCCCCACTCTCCCGGTGGCCGTGTCGGGTGAAATCGAGCAGGTGGCGGAAAGCCGGCCGGCTCGACGCCGCGGCCGGCGGTAAAACAGGTGCGATGTAAGTTGGTCTCGTCATCGCGGAAAAACGGGGTCGAGAAGGACATCGCGGCAGTGCCATCATCTCTCCGTGGTAGGATGGCCAGACCGAAGGCTAGATCACCAAGCACAAACTCATCAAACGGCAAATACGGCCGCGCCAAGATTGATCTGCTCCAGGCGCGCCTCGTCGGTGCAACTTAGGCTGTGGCCGCAGCGAGAGTGCGTCAGAACCCCGATTCCACGGTCATTGACAGTCGAAATACCAGAGCGCTCCGGAGAAGACATAGTTCTCTGTTTCATCTACGCTGGTGCGCCAGTTTGGAGGACTGTCATGTTGAGAAATCTATCGATCGCGGCAATCAGCGCCCTGATGCTTGCAAGCTGCGAGCATTCCGCGTCTGGCGCGTCGGTCGGTGCGGGCAACCCTTACCCCGTCAGCAACTACACGTGCCAGGACGGCACGCGTCTGGCAGTACGTCTCCTCGGCGATCGTGCTTCGGTATCCGTCAACGGCGAGACCGCGGTCGATCTGCCCTCCATGGGGCCAGAAGGAACGACCTATTCGGACGGCCAGCGGACGCTGACCATCGTACAGGGGCGCCTTTCGTGGGGCGTTGGCCGAGCCGTGCCGTCCGCATGTACCGGCGGTTGAACGTCTCGTCTCGCTGTGAGGGCAACATTGGCCCAGGTAAAGGTGGAGTAGCTTGGCCCGAGCGGTCGACAGCAGCAAGCGCGAGGACGAAGTGCCCACGGATAACCCCGCCTCCTCTTACCGACCTCCTTCCAGCGGCTAAATCGCGCAACTCTGGCGCTCACGCTTAATGCCGTCGCTATTTCCACATCAGTCAACCTGTGGATGTGCCTGAGGCGCAAGACTCGGGTTGCTATCTCAAAGCGGATTGAGGCCGTCGCGACAACGAGCCACGCTCGGTCTCGCTCGGCTACCGCGTCAACCGCTACAAGCTCGCAGTGTTCGTCCTGTCAGCCACACTCGCTGGCCTCGCCGGCGCGACCAAGGCTATCGTGTTCCAGCTCGCATCTTTGACCGACGTCTACTGGACGATGTCCGGCGAGGTCGTGCTGATGACGCGTCTCGGCGGCATGGGTACCGTGTTCGGCCCAATCGTGGGGGCAGCGATCATTGTCGCGATGCAGAACTACCTTGCGACCTTCGGCGCCTGGGTGACCATCATACAGGGCGTGATCTTCGTAATCAGCGTCCTCTTGTTCCGCGAGGGCATCATCGGTGTTTTGTCCAAATGGCTCAAGAAGCCGCTTTGAACGCCAACTCACCGGGAAACGTCTTCTCCCAAAGAATGGCCAGCACATTTAAGCCCACCTCTGAGAGGTAATTCCGCCTGCCCCCATTGCTTCGCGTCGATTCGCCCGGCCCGCCAGCGGATCAATGCTATTGGATCCTTTAGCTAAGACTCCTGACAACTAAACGAAAACCGACTATCCTTTAGTAAGCGACTCGTCTTGCTAAAGGATTCGAGGAACGCGTCAGGAACATCGATCGGCCGAACGGGACGCTATGTCGAAAGCGTGGCCGGCGGGGAAAAGGTGCGGGCCTATGTGCCGTCACCGTTGCCGCCGGTCCCTGCCGTCGACGTCGGGCAATTTCTCTCGCTTTATGATCGGGCGCGCGGTGCGGTCGGGCGCCTTGATGGCGTCACCACGATCTTGCCCTATACCCCGCTCTTCCTGTTCATGTACGTCCGCAAGGAGGCGCTGCTATCATCGCAGATCGAGGGGACGCAGTCGTCCTTGTCCGACCTACTTCTGTTCGAAAACGACGAGCTCCCGCAAGTCCCGCTCGACGACGTCACCGAGGTTTCGAACTATGTCGCCGCAATCGACCATGGAGTGCGGCGAATGCGGGACGGATTCCCGCTGTCGCTACGCCTCCTGAGGGAGATGCATGAAATCCTGCTGAAGTCCGGTCGAGGCGCCAGCAAGCAACCGGGTGAGTTTCGCCGATCTCAGAACTGGATCGGAGGAACCCGCACTCTTCGTCCCAGCGCCGCCAGACCGCTTAATGGAATGCCTCGATGCATTCGAGCGCTTCCTGCACACCGATGACCCGGCAATGCCGCCGCTCATCCGGGCAGGCCTCGCCCATGTTCAATTCGAGACGATACACCCCTTCCTCGATGGAAATGGTCGCCTGGGGCGTTTGCTTGTCACGCTAATGCTGTGTGAGGCCGGCGCCTTGCGCGAACCGATCCTGTATCTCAGCCTCTTCCTCAAATCGCGCCGCGACGACTACTACCGCCTTCTCCAAGAGGTGCGTCAGTCAGGTGGCTGGGAAGCCTGGCTGGAATTCTTCCTCACCGGCGTCGCTGAGATCGCCGAGCAGGCTGCCGATACTGCGCGCGAATTGATGGCACTGTTCGATGAGGATCGATTGGTCATAGGCCAGTTCGGCCGTTCAGCGGCCTCGGTGTTGCGGGTGCACGAATTCCTCCAACGCAGACCGATTGTGACGATCCAGGCAGCTTCGAAGGAGTTGAAGCTATCGTTGCCGACCGTTGGAAAAGCGCTAGATCGGATGGCATCGGCAGGCATTGTCCGTGAGATGACGGGAAAGCGGCGTCATCGCGTATTTGCCTATTCGAAATATCTTACCCTCCTGGACAAGGGCACCGAGCCGCTGCCGGCCTGACCACACCGCCAGCGAGGCCAAATTCGACGGTGACATCAAAATCGCCTTATTTGCCAAGGTAAGTTGCCTTTATCGTGCGTAGATGTGGGCCATTTATGATGAGAACGGTGAGCCTCACGGCAGTCGTTGTGGCCATATGCGTTGCGTCCGCCCAGGCACAGACGCCAGACTCGTTGCTTGCGTTGTGCACCGTTGCTCCAATCACCGATCGGACGATTGATGCCTGCTCACAGCTTCTCGAGAACGATTTCCAGATCACCCCAGAGCAGCGAGGCGCAGCCTACCAGAAGCGGGGATTTCTCTATTTCCGGCAGGGCAGGTTCGATCGCGCGATCTCCGACTACGACGAGATGATCCGGAGCGCACCAGAGAACTCCCATGCTTTTACCCTGCGTGGCGCCGCTTATTTTTCGTTAGGCAACGTCGACCGGGCGATTTTAGATCTTAACGAAGCAATCCGCCTCGACCCCACACATGCCCAGGCTTACTTCGGGCGCGGGCGCGCTTATGCTCAAAAAGGCGAGCTGGATCAGGCAATGGCAGATTTCGACAAGGCGATATGGAATGACCCAAGCTATGCCGCCGCGTATGCCAATCACGCCCTTGTAAATTTCAAAAAGGGCCAATGGAGCCAAGCGATCTTGGATGCCACCGAGGCCATCCGCCACGATCCAATTGCTGTCGACGCCTACAACATCCGGGGTCTTGCCCATGTTCAAAGGGCAGACTGGGATCGGGCAATGCGCGATTTCAACGAAGCAATCCGCCTCAATCCGAAAGATCCCAGCGCGTACGCCAACCGCGGCCTCGTGTACTTTAAGAAAGACGACATCAAGAGGGCAATTGCCGATTTCGATGAAGCTATCCGGCGCAATCCATTGGACCCGGGAGGATACGGCAACCGGGGCCAGGCCTATTTTCAGTTGAAAGACTTCGACCGAACCATTTCGGACTTAAGCGAAGCGATCAGGCTCCACAAGGAAGGCCAAACGTTGCAGATCGAATTCGATGTTGCAGACGCTTTCGCTTTTCGAGGCCTTACCTATTGGAACAAAGGAGACCACCAACGCGCATTGTCCGATCTCGATGAGGCCATTCGCCTGAATCCTGGCGACCGGGAGGTCCGCGCATGGCGAGACAAACTGGCAGCCATCGCCAACGGGCACGGCGATAAACTTCCTGCAACGCCGCGCCCGTGAAGATCGCTCGGAACATCCCTTTGGTGCGAGCGAATCGCCATTTCCTTCGCGTGTCCGCGGCTTGATAAGGTCTGCCTCGAACTCAGCAAGGTGGCGAGGCTAGCGGCGGCTTGAGTTGTGGGCAAATTATGACGAGAACGGTGAGCCTCACGGCAGCCCTCGTGGCCACATGCGTTGCCTCCGCCCAGGCACAGACGCTGTTGCTTGCGTTGTGCACATGCTCCAATCACCGATCGGAGGATTGATGCCTGATCACTTCCTCCCTGAACCCACCAGGGCCGGCATGGGCAGCCGATAAACCCCATCGGAAGAACGGTACTGCTGCATCCCTTCTGTCACCGCAGCGGAGATGGCATTGCGCACGGTCTCGGTCTGGGCTCGCAGCAAACCACGTACTCGCACAGCACCCTCGAGGATCGCTGTCATCATTCTCAGTTGGTCGTCAAACTCCTAGGTCTGTTCAACGGTTTCTACAGCTGTGTCGCCGAATCCCGTGTCTTGAAGTCCTGCTCTCAATTTCTCGGCTTCACTGAACTGAAAGAAGTCGGGCCCGTGAGGCTGCGCCAGATGCGGGCAGTGCCTTCCGGATACTGTCGTGCTCCGAAGCGCTGGCTAGATTGCTTCTGCTTCTTCCTTGCGTCGCTCGATGAGGGACACTTCCTCGTGTTTGATGACTTCTCTGGAAAGGCGCTCACGCCGTCGGATGAGCGAAATCGAGAAAAACGCAATGACGCCCGCCGTGCTTACCCCAGCGAGAACCCACAGCGCACTCGTCACGGAGGTTCTAGCCATCATCATGGCAAGCGCAAACGGTGCGAATGCAGAAGTAAATTGGCGGGCAGCGCCGACCCATCCGAGGCGCGCGCCATAGCCCTTTCGGCCGAACAACTCCAGTGGAAGCGTGCCGCCAACGATGCTTGTAAGGCCTGAGCCCAAGCCGAACAGGACAACGAATGCAAGGGCACCTGGCGACCATGGCGTGGTCGCCAGAAGCACCCCCAGGCCGGCCGTGAGCAGCGACGCGGCGATCACCGCGAGATACGTTTGTGAAAGCCGCCCCCCGAACAGCATGTTGACAAAGCGGCTGGCGACCTGCGCAGGGCCAAACATAGCAGAGACAACGAGCCCCGTCGCGCCGAGGCCAAGCGCCTCGGTCAATGGCACCATGTGGATAAGGACCGCGGAGAGAACAAAGCCCTCTACCGCAAAAGCTGTCATCATCAGCACAAAAACCAATTGCTGATGCCGCGGATCGAATATTGCGACGACGTCAGGCGTCGAAGGATCTTCATTTAATGTGGATCGATCCTCCGCGTTCCGATGCGACAAGCGCCTGAGCCAGGCATGAATGGGAAGACAAAGTCCCAGATGGAGCGCCGCGAACACGAGATAGACCTCGCGCCACGTTAGGTAGTCGTGCAGCGTCGAGGTGAGCGGCCAGAACAAGGTCGAGGCAAACCCGGCGATAAGGGTCAGATGCGTAATGCTCCGCTGCGGTCGCGGCGCGCCAATCTGAACGATTGCCACGAAGGCCGCGCTGTAGAGAACAAAACTGGACGCAAGTTCCATCGCGAGCAGCGCGAGGACAAATGTCGTTTGCCCGGGAGCGATGGCACACAGAGCCAACGCAAGCGCCGCTGCAGCCGAACCCACCGTCATGATGCGTCCTGCCCCATACCGATCGGCCCAGCGCCCGGCGATAGGGGCGAAAAGGCTGCCGGCAAAGAGCGAAGCAGAGAGGGCTCCAAAGATCCAACCTTCTGAAAGGCCGAACTCCTTCCCCATCGCCGGCGCGAGGATCGAGAAGCTGTAATAGAGCGTGCCGTAGCCGATGATCTGGGTCAGCCCCAGCGCCCAGATCGCACTTGCCGGGACAGACCGTTCAGGCATTGGAGCCAACCTTGGTCGGTTCCCTGGTTTCAGCCTTTGCCACTGGAAGGCTGGTTCCGCAGCTGCAACCGGACGCACCCGCTGCTTTGGCATCGGCGTCCCTGACACAACAGGCGTTCGCTTCGATGGGAGCTGGTCCGCCGCAGCAGCCGGACGTCTCGTCTCCGGTGATCGGCCCGGCGCTGCATACTCCCGTTTCGGGCAGGACCAGATGCACCTCGCGGGCAGCAACATGATCGCCCGCGATTTCGGTGACGACCGAGCGGACTTGCTCGTAGCCCGTGGCCATCAGGAAAGTCGGCGCCCGCCCGTAGGATTTCGAACCTACGATTACGAAGCCTGGCTCGGGATGCGCAAGTTCCGCAATCCCATGCGGCGGAACCGTCCCGCAGGAATGAAAGTTCGGGTCGATCAACGGCGCCAGTGCGGGCGGCGCTTCGACCGCCGGGTCAAGCGCGACGCGCAACTCGCCGAGGAATGACAGATCCGGACGGAACCCGGTCGTCACGATGATCCTGTCGACGAATAGGCTGAATGCTTTTCCTGCCAGCGTCGCTTCGACGGCGACGGTTTTGCCTTCTGTTTCGATACGGTCGACGGCAAACGGCGCGAGCATCTTCAGGCTGCCGTCCTCCATCGCTTGTTTGGCGGCCAATCCCAATGCGCCGCGTTCCGGCAACTGATCGTTGAGGCCGCCACCGAGCAGTTTGGCAACACTGTTCCGGCGTAGCGCCCAGAAGATTTCCGTCGTCGGCACTTCACCTTGCAGTTCCATGAGAGCAAGTGCTGCATTGATGGCCGAGTGACCTCCGCCGATGACCAGCACGCGCTTTCCGGCATAGTCAGTGCGTCGGGCGCCAACGACGTCGGGAATGCCGTAGTCCACCAGACCTGCTGCTTCGCGCTCGCCAGGAACAGGCAGACCGTCTACGCCCATCGGGTTCGGGCGCGTCCAAGTGCCGGACGCATCGATCACCGACCGGGCGAGTGCGCGGTGCTCGCCAGACTCATCCTGATATCGGATCACAAAGGGCGAGCTTTCCCGGCCGTCGTTGCAGACTTTGTCGTGGCCCTGCCGCGTGATGGCCGTGACGGTGGCGCCGAGCTTCAGGTTCCCGCCAATTTCCGGCAGTGCTGCAAGCGGCGCCAGGTAGTCGCGCACGATATCGCTACCCGTCGGCAACGCATCAGGGGAGGGTGATGACCACGCGGATTTTTCGAGCAAAGCGCGGGCGGCAGCGTCGATGTTGTAGCGCCACGGCGAGAAAACGCGAACATGCCCCCATTCCAACATGGCCGCGCCGACCGATGCACCCCGCTCGAAAATCAGCGGCTGAATTCCCCTGGAAACAAGCCGTGCCGCTGCTGCAAGGCCGACAGGGCCACCACCGATAACGGCGACGGGAAGGTTGGAGTCGACCATCATGCTCATAATTTCGATCCTTCTAGCATCTTCGAAACATTAAGCCAAAAAAAGAGACGTCATGCCACCGACTCCTTTGCCACCGGTGAGCAAGTGGCATCCGCGCAGCACTCGTCGGCGAGGTAGCCGATCAAACCTTGCATCGCCGGATAGTTGGCTCGGCAGATAAGAGTTGTGGCCTGCCGTTCCTGCGTCACCAGCCCTGTTTCGATCAGTCGTTTGCAGTGGTGCGACAAGGTCGATGCCGGTATGTCGAGCTTCTCCTGGATGCGTCCTACCGGCAGCCCTTCGTCTCCGGCCCGCACCAGCAGGCGGTAGATATTCAGCCGCGTCGGATTGCCGAGCGCTTCGAGCTGAGCGGCAGCTTTTTCGAGTTTCATAGAAGAAAGCCTACGCGAGCAAATTGCGAACGTCAATCGAATTTCGATAATTGTCGAAATTCGATTTCTGATGTTTCAAATGGACCGCTGATTGACGCGTTTCGCCAACTTTTCCGCGCTCTCGACCCGTTCCGAATATCGGTCCGTCAGATACGCCGAACGGTCACGCAAAAGCAGGGTGAACTTCACCAGCTCCTCCATCATGTCGACGATGCGGTTATAGTATGGCGAGGCTTTCATACGGCCGGTCTCGTCAAATTCGGCAACGGCCTCAGCAATGGTTGCCTGGTGGGGTGTCGTGACGATGCGCATCCACCGCCCGAAAACACGCATTTGATTGGCTCTGCCAAAATTCTGGGCGCCGCCCGAGATTTGCACGACTGCCAGCGTTCGCCCATGCGCCGGATGCACGCCGTTTTGTGTGAGGGCCAGCCAGTCGATCTGCGCCTTCATTACATCGGTCATCGCGCCGTGGCGCTCAGGCGAGCACCAGACATGTGCTTCCGACCATAGAGAGAGGTCGCTCAGTTCTCGGACCTTCTGGTGATGCGCCGACATTGCATCGGGCACCGGCATGCCAGTCGGATTGTAGATTTGCACCTCGGCACCGAGCCGCTGCAGGATCCGTGCAGCCTCTTCGGTCACCAGTCGCGAATAAGAGCGTTCGCGCAGTGATCCATAGAGCATAAGTATGCGGGGCTTGTGGGTGGAGCGGGGGACGTCGAACAACGCCTTCTCATCGATGGGGTGCAATTGATGCTCAACGATATTGGGAAGCGTGTCCACCCGCATCCAATCGTTGTTATGCAACGCGACGTCCTTGCGCATCGATTATGACCTCACCATCCTCCTTGGTGAACGGGCCGATATCGGCATTGGGCAAGATATCGAGCACAACTTCAGACGGCCTCGCCAAGCGGGTGCCGAGCGGCGTCACCACGATCGGGCGATTGATCAGGATCGGATGCGCCAACATGAAATCGATGATTTCCTCGTCGGTCCACTTCGGATCGCCAAGGCGTAGATCGGCATAGGGCGTGCCCTTCTCACGCAGCAGTTCGCGCGGCGTGGTGCCCATGGCGGCGATCAGTTCGATGAGTTTCTCGCGTGACGGCGGGTTTTTCAGATACTCGATCACTTCTGGCTCTTCGCCAGATTGCCTGATCATCGCCAGCGTATTGCGTGACGTTCCGCATTCAGGATTGTGATAGATCGTGACGGTCATTCGGCGGCCTTCAATTTCGATTTGATTTCCTGTGCGGCGAGCTTCGGTTCGGCAAGCAGCCAGCCTGCAAGCCACATCGCTAGCAAGGCGCCCAACAGTTCAGCAACGATGAAGCCGGGCAGGTCGAGGGGACGGATGCCCGCGAACGTGTTGGAGAATGCGCGCGCGATCGCCACTGCGGGATTGGCGAAGGAGGTCGACGCCGTGAACCAATATGCGGCCGTGATATAGAGACCGACCAGCCACGGTATCGCATCGGACTTGAAGCGGAGCCCGGCCAGAATCGTGAAGACGAGGCCGAAAGCGGCAACTGCCTCGGCGACCCACTGGCCCGATCCGGTGCGAACAGTCTCGGAGACCTGCACAATCGGAAGCTCGAACATTGCGTGTGCGAGCAGCGAGCCGAGAATTCCTCCCACGACCTGCGCGATGACGTAGAGAAGCGCGACGTTCATTTCGATCTCGCGTCTGAGCGCGAACACCATCGTCACCGCCGGGTTGAAATGCGCGCCGGAAATGGGGCCGAGAATGGTGATCAGAACAACAAGGATCGCACCAGTTGGCAATGTATTGCCGAGGAGGGCCAATGCCACATCGTCCGTTAGCCGGTCGGCCATGATCCCAGAACCGACGACAGTCGCCACGAGTATCGCCGTGCCGAGCACTTCCGCAACCAGGCGTCGGTTGAGATCGGCCATTTGTGTTACCCGGCTTTCGGCAGCTCGCGGCCGATCTCGTCCAACCGCTTCTGCAGGGCGAGCTTGTCGAGCGTGTTCATCGGCAGGCTGATGAAAATCGAGATTCGATTGTTGAGCATCCGGTAGGTATCGGCGAAGGCGAGATGCTTCTCGGCCTCGGTGCCTTCCACAGACGCGGGATCCGGCAGTCCCCAATGTGCCGTCATCGGCTGGCCGGGCCAAACTGGACAGGCTTCGTTCGCCGCGTCGTCGCAAAGGGTGAAAGCGAAATCCAGTTCCGGCGCGCCCGGAGCCGCAAATTCGTTCCAATCCTTCGACCGGGCGGACGATATGTCATGGTTGAGGCTTTTGAGCAGCTGCACGGCGTAGGGATGAATTTCGCCCTTCGGATGCGAGCCGGCCGAGAAAGCCTTAAACTTTCCCGCTCCGATCCGGTTGAGAATCGCCTCAGCGATAATGGAGCGGGCGGAATTGCCGGTGCACATGAACAGGACGTTGAAGATGTGATCGCTCATCGGAGCTTCCTCCTAACAGTCGCACGTGATGGCTTGGATGACGGGGCGGCAAAGCTTGGGCTCACCGTTGCAGCAGTCCTCCATCAGAAAGGCCAGGAGATCGCGAAAACCCGTCATGTCCGCGACATAGCGAACCGTGCGGCCGTCGCGCTCCGCTCGCACCAATCCTGCCCGGTTGAGAATCTTGAGGTGTGCCGACATGGTGTTCTGCATCGTGTTCAGCCTCGACGCCACCTCGCCGGCCGGCACACCTTCCGTGCCAGCACGAACCAGCAGGCGGAAAACCTCCAGCCGCGTGTCCTGGCCAAGTGCGGCCAGTGCTGAAAGAGCTGATCTCTTATCCATATATCCAAGAATCCAGAATAGCTGGAGCATGGCCGCGTTTCATGACGGAGTGATGACAGTCGAGGCGGTGGCAAAAATTGCGAGCCGGAAGACGCGCTTCGGTCCTCAACCTACGCCTTGGAGAGCTGCCGAAATGGCGGAGGTCATTGCTTTTGCCAATCTGTCCGGTGCCGAAGGCGACACCCCAAGCACAAGGCGAGAAGAACCGAGATCGGGCAGCTCGGAAAGAATGCGCAGGTCGGGAGTGAGGGAGCTTTCAGGGAGAACACCAACGGCGATCCCCGACGCGATCGCGGCACGCACACCGGCGACGCTTTCGCTCGTGCACGCAATATGAAAATCCAACCCGGATTCCTTCAGGATTGAAACGCTGCGATCCCGCCACCAGCACGACTTATCGAACAGCGCCACAGGCAACGGTCGACGGTTGGCCAAGTCGTGAAATTTCGAACTCGCCCAGATAGCCGTCTCCTGGCAGACGATCAGGTCGCCGTCCTTGACGTTTGCTGGCGAGTAAAGGGCGACGTCGAGACGCCCCGCGGCAATCGCTTCCGGAAATTCCGTGCTGGAGCCGCAATGAACAACAACTTGCGTTCCAGGCTGTGCCGCCGAAAACCTGCTCAGTATCGCCACCAGGACGCCTTCGCCATACTCGTCGGGAACGCCGATGCGTATTGTGCCGCCGCTGCAGGCGCCACGCATATTGGCGAGGGCATCGTCAAGCGAAGCAATCACGCTCCTGGCGATCGGCAGTAACCTTTCCCCGCGTTCTGTAAGTTGGACGCCCCGTCCATGCCGCTGAAAAAGCCGATGACCAACCACGTCTTCAAGCTTCTTAAGCTGGACGCTTGCGGCGGACTGCGTCCGAAGGACTCGCGCAGCCCCGCGACTGACGCTCCCCTCCGTGGCAATCGCCAGGAAGGTTCGAAGCAGTTCGCTGTCGAGACGTGGAAGTGAAATATCGTCTGCCTTCATAGTTGATATCTAAACTATTCGTTTCTCGAATAGAAGTCGCCCGCGTAGATTCCGATCGTGGAGGACGCGATGCTGATTGCCGATGGTTCTAGAAATGCCGGATTGGGAATCCTAATCGCCACCACAACCGCGGCGGTGGCACTGATTGGCGTGTCGTGGCCTGTAAAGCTCGCAGCGATGCTTCATTTCGTTGGGATGAGTTTTGTGAGCGTTGCGCCGCTGATCATTATCGGCTTGCTTTTGTCGGCCTGGATGGCCGCTACTGGTGCTGGGACGGTCGCCGCAAGCCTTTTCCAAGGGCGTCCGATCGTCACGATCATTATAGCCTCTGCGGTGGGAGCGGCCACGCCCGTCTGCGGAGTAACAGTCCTTCCCGTCATGACCGGCCTTCTGGCGTCCGGCGTTCCACTGGCCCCTGTCATGGCGTTCTGGCTGTCGTCGCCTGTTACCGATCCGGGCATGTTCGCCGCGACTTGGGCAACGCTTGGCCCAGCTTTCGCGATTGGAAAGACAGCGGCAGCCTTTGGCCTGGGCGTCTTTGCAGGAGGAGCCACGGCCGCACTTCGAGCGACGGAAATGGTTCGTCGGCCGCTCCGCAAGTCCACGAAAGCCATTGCGACGTGCGAATCCTCTGCACCCGCCGGGTTCGAGATCAGCTTCTGGCGGGACGCGGCGAGAATTCGGGCGTTTTGGGCAGAACTATTCGGCATGACGAAAGTTGTCAGCATCTGTCTGAGTTTAGCTTTCGCAGCTGAATATCTGTTGCGCGACCTGCTTCCACCCGATGTTCTTGGCACTTATGTCGGCGCGCAATCCGCATATGCCATTCCGCTCACTGTTTCCATAGGTGCCCCGATGTATCTCGACGGCTACGCAGCCCTCCCCCTTGTCCGAGGATTGCTCGACCTTGGCATGGACCCCGGCGCCGCGCTCGCCTTTTTGGTTTCCGGCAGTGCCGTCAGCATCTGGGGTGTCTTGGCCGTCGTTCCGATCTTGCGCGCGCCGACGCTCGCACTCTTCGTGGCGCTTGCCGTATTGGGATCTCTGGCGTGCGGTTACGTATTTGATTGGGTTTGGACCCTTCTCCCATGACTCGCGGTGTCGCTTCCGCCTTGGCGAGGCGTTGCGGCATCATCACACCCTCTCAAGCTACGCAGTCCCGGGTTGCCCCGCCACGGCGTTGGTGCCACGTCGGGCACCAGGAGCATCGATCACCCGGCCATATATTCCTGCGACTTAAACGACAGGTGCCTCACACCTTCAGGCGCATCCGAGATCTTCCGAATGTTCGCCCAGGTCTGCTTATAGTTCGGCAGGATCAGCTCGTTCGTCCCGGCGTTGATGACATTGCCTTGCACGCCGGTCGGGAAGCCGAACAGCATGAACGTCTCGCCCTTCCTGGCGGTCGGCGTCGGATAGACCATCGCCTGCGTCGAGCCGCTTTCGTTGAAGACCTCGACGAGATCGCCGTTCTTGACGCCAAGTTCGGTCATGTCGTCGGGACTCATCTCGATGAACGGGAATGGCCAGCGGTCCATGACGAATTCGCTCTCCTGGTCGAGGAAGGCGTTCTGCCAGACCTGGTTCGCACGGCCGTTGTTGATGAGGTATTTGTTGTTCTTCTTCTGCTCCTCCTTGCCAGGCGCCTGCAGGCCTCGCCATTGGGCCTCCATGAAGGTCGCCTTGCCGTCCTTTGTCCCGAATTTTCCATCGGTGTAGAGGCGCTTGGTGCCGACGATCTTTCCGTCCTCGAAGCCGATGGCCGGCTCCTGGAAGCCGTTGTTGCCCATGGCGCGGAGACGCTCGTAGGTGACGTGCTCGCCGCCCCCCGCGTTCTTGTTGTAGCCGTCCATGAAGGCGTCTTCCTCGGTCTTCCAGTCGTAACCCTTGAACTGGTCGGCATAGGCGTTGTCGCCCATTTCGCGCAACACCTTCTCCATGTGCTGGGCGAGACCCGCTGCGATGAGGCAATCCGGCTTGGCGTTGCCCGGGGGGTCCATGTAGCGCTCGACGAGGCGCATCCGCCGCTCGCCGTTCATCGAGGTTAGGTTCATTTCGCCGGACTCGGCTGCCGGGAGCCAGACATGGCTCGCCGCGCCAATCTTCGACGGGATGATATCAACATCGACGGAGAACAGGCCGCCAGCATGAATAGCATCGGTGATCGCTTTCACCATCGAAGCGCCGTCGCCATAAGGCACCGCGTTCATCGCGTCCTTCACGATGTCGGTCCGCTTCTTGTAGACCATGTTGAACTGGTGCGCGTTGAGCGTGGTCTTGTAGTGGTCGCAGGCCCAGATGTGGTGGACGCCACCCTTGCCCTCGATCAGCAGCTTGTCGACATACGCGGCCGGTCGGCCGACATGGGCGTCCGAGGGGCGGACATACCCTTCTTGGTGCCCGCCCATGCGAACGCACCCACCGCCCTCGCGGCCGACATTACCTGTGGCGAGCGCGACATTCACCAGCGCTGCATTGGTGCGGTAATTGTCGTTGCCCCATATGAGGCCCTTCTCGTAGGCGAACATCGTCCGCCGGCGCTTGCCTTCCTTGGGCTCGGCGATCCAGGCTGCTGACTGGCGGATCTGCTCGACGGTCAGTCCGGTGATCTCGGCAGCCTGTTCCACCGTGGTCCGGTTGGCGGCGAGCGCCTTGTCGAAGTCCTTGGTGGATGCGTCGATGAAAGCCTTGTCGACCCAACCCTTGTCGGCGATCTCCGTCAGCCACGCATTGAACAACACCATGTCCGTGCCGGAATTGATGGCAAGGTGCATGACGTTGTCCTTGCCAGTCTCCGCCTCGGCGGCATTGACCGACACCGTGCGGCGCGGATCGACAAAAATGATGCGACCGTTTGCATGCGGCTCATCCGGAAGTTGCTCCTGCTTCTTCTGAATCGAAGTGCCACGCAGGTTCGGGACCCAGTGATTGAGGAAATAGTTGGTTTGCGTCTCCAGCGGATTGTTGCCGACCGAGACGAGCGTGTCGGCCAACTCGGCGTCCTCGTAGCAGTTGTTTAATTCGCCGACACCCATGTCGCGGGTCGCGTGGACCTCGGAATTGTAGGCGGGGCGATTGTGGATGCGGATGTTCTTGACCTTCATGGAGCCGAAATAGAATTTTCCGGTCCCCCACGTGTTCTCATAGCCGCCGGCCGATCCGCCATGGTCGAAAACGGAGACGAAGAGGCCGTCTTCACCCTGCTCCTTGATGACGGCTGCCGTCACCCGGGCGACGAGATCGAGCGCATCGTCCCATGAGGTCGGCTGCATCTGGCCGTAGCGCCAGACCATCGGGTCAGTGAGCCGCTGCAGTTGCGACCCCCGCGCGGTCGAAAAGCGCAGTTCGCCCATGCGCGCGCCGCGCACGGAGCCGAGACCGGAGTTCACTTCGCAATCGGCATCCGGTTTGATGACGATGTGAACGTCCTTTCCGTCCTGCTTGACAATGTTATACATCGACGGCGCATACCAGGCGGCCGTCTCCGCGGGCTGCTGTTCGGCAAGGTTCACGCCGAAGGCGTTGGCGGCCGCCTCGGTGCCGCCCTGCTTGTTCACTGGCCAGGTGTAGGCGTGATATCCGCAGCCGACGATGCAGTAGTGGCAAGTGACGTTGTGCTTCTTCGCATCCGCCGGGATGATCGGCAGGCGGTCGACGTGACGTTTGTATGCCATGGTCCGATCCTCTCTAAAGAACGTTGCTTAGGCGGCCGTAGAGCAGTTCATCCAACCCTTCGGCGTAGATGTCGCCCTTGTCATCGACGCGCAGAGCGTATTGCGGGAGGTTGGCGGTCGATTGCCCCCAGATCTGCTGGCCGCCGGCTTCGCAGTCGAAACGCGAATAGTGACCGGGACAGTTCAGCGTCCGGTCGTCGGCATTGAAGTTGAGTGGAAAACCCTTGTGAGGGCAGATGGTCGAGAAGCCGACTATATCGCCGTCAGGTCCGGCGCCACCTTCGACCTTCGTTCCGAGCTTGAGCAGCACTCCCGGAGCATCACCGTCCGGGTAGGTAACGTCGAACGGTTCGTTCGGTTTTAGATTGGCCACGTTGGCCAGCTTGTTGGACGGATATTCGACCAGCGCTAGACTTGGCGCTGCCTTCGCCGGCATTGTCGGCAAGGCGACCGCCGTCGCTGCGGCGAAGGCGCTGCCTCTCAAAAACTGCCGACGGCCGACATCGACCAACCTGTTGCAGCGATCCATTAAACTTCTCCCTGGTTCGTTCTGGACTGGGTCGCACGAGGCAATGCAAAGTTGATGCCAGCCGGGATCCGTCGTGCGAAATGGCGCAAATACAAGGGATCTTGCGAATACCATGCGAGAGCGATGTTCGACTTTCCGAACATGCTGCGCTGCCGTGGGTTCGGAATACCAGACGTGTAACGACCCATCCTTTCCAGGTCGATTTTCGACGCCTGCAGCGCTACTCTCCAGACAGGGAGAAGGCGCGAAATGCCCGAACGAGGCATCTTGGGGAGTCGATCAACAACGCGGCGAGAGGTTCTTACGCTGGGCGTCGGAGCAGCCGCATACGCCATGTCACGTAGCGGCGCATCCGCACAGGACAATACCTTCCGCTTCGGACTGACGCCCGTTTTCCTGTCTAACGATCTTGAACTGCTGAAACTCCTGCGTGACTACCTATCGTCCGCGATAGGCGGTTCGGTCGAACTCGTCACCCGCCGCACCTACCAGGAGATTACGGCACTGCTCGTCGCCGGTCAGCTGCATGGAGCCTGGATTTGCGGCTATCCATACGTCCAGTTCAAGGCCGACCTCGATCTCGTTGCGACGCCTTCTTGGCATGGAAAACCACTCTATCAGTCCTACTTGATTACTTCGGCCGGTCGCGAAATCGCCGACTGGCGGGAACTAAGGGGTGACATCCACGCCTTCTCGGACCCCGATTCGAATTCGGGTTCCCTGGTAACGAGGGCGCTGCTAGCCGAGAATGGCCTACAGTCGCATAGCTTCTTCTCTCGCACCTTCTACACCTATGGGCATCGCAACGTGATCCGAGCCGTCGCGTCTGGCCTGGCGCAGTCGGGCAGCGTCGACGGCTATGTCTGGGAGGTGATGCTCGAGATCGAGCCAAGACTGGTCGAGCAAACCAAGATCGTGCGGCGCTCGGAATGGCTGGGCTTCCCTCCCATCGCAGCGCCGAAATCGCTCGCGGGCGATCCGCGCGTGGCCAGCCTTCGCAATGCCCTGATCTCAATGCCCAAGGACGTGGACGGCCGGAAGGTGCTCGCCCTGCTCCGGCTCGACGGCTTCGTAAAGACGGATCCCGGCTTGTTCGACGCGATCGCCGCCAAAGTCGAGACAGTCAGGCGGTTCGGATGAAGCTCCTCGGCCGCCTGCGCGCAATTCCAGTCTCGTATCGAGTGCCATTCTCGGTGGCTCTCCTTATGGTGGTCATTAGTGCGGCGATCTCGGAACGTGTGCTGGACCGTTTGTCACGCACGCAGGAATCCTTTCTCGCCGGGCTGGTGGGAAGCTACCTCGACGGCCTCTCGGCCTCGGTGTTGCCGGCCGTCCTACGCGGCGACGTCTGGGAAGTATTCGACGCTCTCGACCGCTCGGAGTCATCCTACGCGGCGCTGTCACCGATCGAAACGGTGGTGACGGGCATCGACGGCAAGGTGCTTGCGGCGAGCGACCCGAAGCGTATCCCCACCTATGCCGACCTGCCGCTGCACTATCTTACCCGCTACGGCGCGGATCCTGTCACGCTCGACGAGAAGGCTCTGACGGGCTTCGCGCGACGCGACCTGATGTATCAGGGACAGGAGGTCGGAACGATCCATGCAGCTTTCGACGTCTCGCACCTCTTTGCGGAACGCCGCGAAATCCTCGTCACGCTACTGGTGACCAATGGCGTTCTCGCCGGCCTGTTCGCGCTCGGTGGATTCCTGTTGGTCCGGCGGATGATCTCACCGATGCGGGTGCTGGAAAATCATATGCGGGCGGCGGCACACGGCTCCGCGAGGCCGATCCCGCCGTCCGAATTTCCCTCTCGCGACGGAGAGGCGGCCAGCCTGTTCAAGGGTTACAACGTGCTGGTCCACGCCGAACGCGAGCGAGCCGACCTTGCTATGCAGCTTGCCGAGGAGGAGAAGCTCGCCAGCCTCGGTAGGCTAGCCTCCGGCATGGCTCACGAGATCAACAATCCGCTTGGTGGCCTGTTCAACGCGATCGATACGCTGAAGACGCACGGAACGACGCCCGGCGTTCGCGACACCTCGATCAGTCTGATCGAGCGCGGACTGCAGGGGATTCGCGACGTCGTCGAGGCGGCGCTTGCAACCTACCGACCGGAACGCTCGGCGCGACCCCTTGCGCCCGAGGATTTCGATGATGTCCGGCTCCTCATGACACCGGAACTGCGCCGAAGGCGGCAGCGCCTCGCCTGCTCGGTCGACTGGGGCGACGGCGGCGCCAAATCAATTGAGGGAGGCCCGGTCCGGCAGGCGCTGCTCAATTTGCTGCTCAATGCCAGCGCGGCCACGCCGGAAGGCGGCGAGATCGGCCTGCATGCGTGCCGGACCAACGAACATCTTCGGATCGAGATCGTCGACCAAGGTCCGGGAATGCCATACGATTCAATCGTGATGCTCACAGCACCTTCGCCTGGATCGGTCGTGCGCGCTGGGCTTGGACTTGGCCTGTGGATGGTCCGACGCATGATCGACGAGCTTGGTGGTAGCGCAACGGTCGCAAGCAGGTCAGAAGGTGGGACGGCGGTGTTGCTGGTCCTGCCGGTGAGACGGGAGGAGACCCAGGATGAACAGAGCCATGCCGCCTGATCGCGCGCGCATCGGACTTGTCGAGGACGATCCCGTCATGGGCGGGTCGATCGTCCAGCGTCTCGAACTGGAAGGCTGGGATGTCATCTGGTGGCAGACGGGTAGTCAGGCCGTCGGCGAAATTGCCGGCATTGCAGGTGCCCTCGACCTGGTCATTTGCGACATCCGTCTTTCGGATATATCCGGCGAAACGGTTTTCGAGGAGCTCGCCCGGCAGCCGAACGTTCCGCCATTCCTCTTCGTGACCGGTTTTGGGGACATCGACCAGGCGGTGCGCTTGATGCGGTCGGGCGCCGTCGACTTCATGACCAAGCCATTTGCGATGGACGACTTCCTGAAGCGGATCGAAACCGGCCGGCGCGCAACGCGAGCTGGGCTCAGGCTAAACGATTATGTGCTCGGCCAGTCGCCAGCGATCCAGCATGCCGAGAACCTCATCCATCGCTATGCCGCACATGATCTGCCTGTGCTTGTCACCGGGGAGACAGGCTCCGGCAAGGAAGTCGCGGCGCGCCTCTTGCATCAGTTGTCGGCACGAGCGTCAGAGCCTTTCGTCGCTGTCAACTGCGCGGCGATCCCGACGGATCTTCTCGAAAGCGAGATTTTCGGCCATGAGAAAGGCGCCTTCACGGGAGCCCACCAGCGCCACCTTGGCTATGCCGAGCGTGCGAAAGGCGGCACGCTGTTCCTGGATGAAATAGGCGATATGCCGTCGGCCCTCCAGGCCAAGCTGCTTCGGCTGATCGAAAGCGCATCCTTTTCGCGCCTAGGCGGAGAAACACAGGTTCCATTCCGCGCCCGCATCGTCACGGCCACACACCGAAACCTTAATCCGGGCGAGGCCTCTGGCTTCCGCGAAGACCTCTATTTCCGGCTCGCAGTGCTGCCCGTCGACATCCCGCCGTTGCGGCAGAGACCGGAAGACGTCGTCTGGTTCCTCGGTCGTTTCCTCGAGGACGCAGTTGGGCGGTCCGATGTCCGGATCCGCGGTTACAGCTCTCTGACGGAGGAAGCAGCCCTTGCACACCCCTGGCCCGGCAACATCCGCGAACTGCGCAACCGCGTTGATCGGGCCGTCGCCCTGGCAACGTCGGAATGGCTGATGACCGCCGACCTGTTTCCCGAGAAAGCGGCGCCAACGACAAGCCAGCGTTTCGTTCCTCTATCGGACGTGCGCAATGCCGCTGAGCGGCGCCAGATCGAGCGCGCTCTTGAGCATACGGGTGGCCAGATCATCAAAGCTGCCGAACTCCTCGGAGTTGCGCGCACGACACTGTGGGAGAAGATGACGCGACTAGGCATGCGTTACTGATGGTCGCCCCCCTTCGGACGTTGAGCGCAGATCTCAAGCGCGGCCGATCGAGACTGAAATTACGGTGATGTTCGGCAAGCGTGTTACAGCTTGAAAGCGCAGATTACTACCTCCGGCCTGCTCGGAGAGTTTTACAGTGTCACTGATTTCATTTATGAATTTTTGGCAGACCGAGGATCAGTTTTTACAGCTAAAGGTTTGAAACATAGCGGACAAGCTCCGCTTCCCAAGCTGATCGCGCGGGTTGGATTGCCGAATTTTACCCGCCATGTCCGCCCTTTATGACATCTTTTGTGAGGTCAGAATGGGAAAATGGGCTCAAAATCAAGGGGTTCAACGATTTCAATGGGATACGCTGGTGCAGCCAGAGAGTTGAACTCTATGGTCATCGCACTCTCCAGGCAAAAGGCCCCGGCACCTCCAATATGCTGCGCAAGATTCATGGCGATTCTTGGTGTGGGCGTCGTTTTCTGGTTAAGCGACGAACAGTTTGCGAGGTTGAAACCGTATCTCTGTCGACCGCACTGGGGCAACCCGCGTTTTGATGACTGCGTCATTAAAAGCGGCGGGCACTGGGTGGAAGTGCCTTCCGTCTACGGGCCGCGCAAGACGTCTACAACCGGTTCCAGCGCTGGTCAGCCAGGGTGTATGCACCGCTGTGCAGCGGACGGAAAAAGGGGGAGCAAAATCAGGCGATCGGCAGATCACGCGGCGGACGGACCGCCAAGATCCGCGCATTGACTGATGGCCTGTGCCAACCCGTTGCGTTCCTGTTGACCAGCGGCCAGGTTGCCGACTGCACGGCGGGACAAGCTCTCATCGAGCACATGCCGCCAACCATTCGCCAGTAAATCAGCGGTAGGGGCGCTTTCGCCAACGCTACGACCGTCTCGCCCAACACTTCTTGGCTGCGATCCGCATCGCCACCATAATCAGCTGTTGGTTATGAATAAAACGCAGCAAGATCGCTCTCAAACGATTGCCTACCGCCAATCCGTTAACGCGAAACAATGTGACAGCGCCTGTTGTTGGTCACCGCGCAGCGGTGATTGTGCCGGAAGCGCAGTTTATTTTGTATGTGAGCTTGGATACTGAGGAAATTCCCGGAATACGATAATGCGTAGTCCGTCCGTGCTATTTGAGTAAAACGGTTGCAGTGTATAGTTCGTTACATCCAGGCATGGCTGGCTCGCCCCCCTTCAAAAAGCAGACAACAACCGCGGGGCTTTGGGATCTTTTCGCTGAGGGGTACGACAAAAGGGGGGCTTCCATGCTCGCTGTCACCCAATCGCATGTCGGCTTGGCAAAGGATGCTGAGTCAGATCAGTCCA
>NZ_FOSL01000015.1 GCF_900114255.1 Neomesorhizobium albiziae
CAAAAGCCCGAAGGATCGCGCTCGACGTTATCCGCTGCAGGGCGGTGTCTTTATGGCTGCGCAGAAGCCAGCGTTCCATCGGGCGAGGCAATCCGCTGCGAGCCGGATAGCCCTTCTTACGTGAACCCCTTACTAGTTCACCGCCGCCCTTTTTGGGCGTTTCGAGTGCCCAGTTGCAGCCTTCTGTGTCGCGGGGAGGAAGGTGTGGGCCGCGCCGCGTACCACGTCGATCATCGCATTAGCCGCACTCTGCGCGGCCTCGACAGCCAGACTGGCCGCCTGTGCACCCTTCTTGGCGCCCTTCTTCGCACCCTTCTTGCCCGCTGCCGCAAGATCCTCGCGGTGCTCGACAAGCACGGCGGCGGCGGCGCCGGCGCCCGCGGTCAAGGCGTTGGCGAGCACGTCACGCCCCATCGGATTGTTCAGCAGGGCGCGCAGCAGCTTCGATTTGCGAGCGGATTTGGGCACTCTGTACCCGGCGACCTTCTTGGGCAGCTTGAATTTTTTTGCCATGTTGTTCCCTTTTGAATCTGAACGCAGCGGCTTTCAAGCGGTTCCGTGCGCTACCTATTAAGAACGGAAGCTGTCATGCCCGTGGAGATCGAAAGGAAATTTCTTGTCAATGATGATTCTTGGCAGCCGCTGGTAACGAAGCGGCTGCGGGTTCGTCAGGGCTATTTTGCACGTACGCCGATGATGCGCGCCCGTATCCGGCTGATCGACAAGGACCAGGCGTTCATCACCCTGAAGAGTCAGCCGGGGCCGGTCACGCGCTATGAGTACGAGTATCCCATTCCATACTCCGAAGCCGCCGAAATGATCGATCGCTTCAGCATCGAACCCCTCATCGAGAAAACCCGGCACTGCCTGCCCTGGGGCGGTCTGATCTGGAGCGTCGATGTCTTTGAAGGCCTGAACCGCGGTTTGGTGGTGGCAGAGGTAGAGCTTGCCCGGGCATGGCAAGATTTCGATCTCCCTTCCTGGGCGGGCAAGGAAGTAACCAGCGACCCGCGCTATGGAAATTCCAATCTTGCCCGCGCGCCCTTCATAAGCTGGAACGAGAGGGACAAACCGGACTAAGACTGTTATGTCAGCGGCCGTCGAGTCATGCGATCAACGTCGCTTACGTCCGCTTCGCGCCGTCCCGCTTTTTTGCTTCTTACGCTTGTTTCATCGTACGAGCCGCCGCGGCGCCGCCTTCGACAACTGACTCGCCCACGTGCACGCATTGCCAAGAGAATGCCAGCAAATACGTGACTGATGTCTGAACGTCCGCTTTTTGGGGGAACAGTGCCACTGCCCCGAACGACTACTATTGGGCGGTGCAAAACTGCCATTCGGCATGAGAATAACAAGGGTCGCCTTCCGGTCCGAAAGCCATCGCTCAGAGAGCACGACCAGTTGAAGCAAAGGAACTCCGCTGCCAGACTGATGCCATGTGCGGACGCTACGCCCGATATCTCCCCTGGTCGGAAATCCACCGGCTCTATCGCCTGACCGCGCCGGCAGACGTCGGCCGTAACACCCAGCCACGCTACAACATCGCGCCGACGCAGGACGTGCTGTTCGTCACCAAAGGTGAGAACGGCGGCAGCCACCAGCTTCGCGAGGGGCGATGGTGGCTCGTTCCATGGTGGGCGAAGGAGATACCGAAAAGCGCTATGTTCAATGCCCGCTCGGAAACTGTCGATACCTCCGGCGCCTTCAAGGATGCGTTTAAGTCGAAACGCTGCCTGATCCCCGCCGATGGTTTCTACGAATGGACGATCAGCCCTGCTGACAAGGGCCGCGACCCCTGCTTCCTGCCTGAGCATCAGCCCTTCAGCTTTGCCGGCATCTGGGCGCACAACGACAAGGTCGGCGTCACCAGCTGCTCGATAATCACGATGCCGGCCGGCGATCCAATGAAGCAGATCCACGACCGTCAGCCGGTGATCCTCGATCCCGAAATCTATGATGCCTGGCTGAATCCGGACACGCCGCCAGCCGACGCCAAGAAACTACTGCACGAGAACCTCGATGCCGGTCTGGAATTCTACCGCGTCGGCCGAGACGTCAACACGTCGGCCAAAGACCCAAGTAACCCTACGATCTGCCGCACATGATCGAGCGGATCCAACTGTTGTAAGGCAGTCCCAATCCGGCAACGCTGGCACTCTCAATATCCGCCGATGATCGGCAGGATTTCGCCGGTGATGTAGCTGGAACATTGCGGCGAGGCCAGGAACACATAGGCAGGCGCGATCTCCTCCGGCTGGGCCGGGCGTTTCATCGGTGTCTTGGCGCCGAATTTGGAGACGTCCTCGGCTTCCTTTTCCGAAGGGTTGAGCGGGGTCCACACCGGCCCCGGAGCCACCGCATTGACCCGAATGCCCTTGCCGACAAGGTTGCCCGAGAGTGCGCGGGTGAAGGCGTGGATGCCACCCTTGGTCATCGAATAGTCGACCAGCTCCTTCGAGCCGTCGATGCCGGTGATGGAGCCGGTGTTGATGATCGCCGAACCCGGCTTCATGTGCAGCACGGCTTCCTGCGCCATGTGGAAATAGCCATAAAGATTGGTCTTCAGCGTGGTGTCGAAATGTTTTTCGGTGAGGTCGGCGAATTCGGCCGAATGGACCTGAAAAGCAGCGTTGTTGACTAGCACGTCGAGGCGGCCGAGCTTCTTCACGGTGTCGGCCACCGCTTTTCTGCAATAGCGGCGCTGGCTGACGTCGCCCGGCAGCAGGATGCAGCGCCCACCTTCCCTCTCGACCGCCTGCTTCGTCGCCTCGGCATCACGGTGTTCCGAAAGATACGAAATAGCCACATCGGCGCCCTCGCGGGCAAAAAGCACGGCCACCGCACGGCCAATACCGGAATCGCCGCCGGTGATCAGCGCCACCTTGCCGTCGAGCTTTTTCGAGCCGATCCAGAACGGCGCCTCGTACATCGGCGCCGGTTCGATCTTCCATTCCTCGCCGGGCTTGGGGTGATGCTGCCTAGGGAAGGGCGGCGCGGGATATTTTCGGGCGCCAGCCTGCATGGCCTTCCCATCGGCCCGATCGGGCTTACGGCGATCGTCGGCATCGACCTTCTTCTGGATGATGCGCTGCTTGCGTTCCGCAGCCTTGGCCGAAGCTTGTGCGGGCATGGGTCATCTCCGGTTCCTGGAGAATGCCTAACGCGCGAGGCCACGAAAGGTTTTCACCACGGCACCCGACAGCGGCGGAAATCTGACAACACCAGTCGACGCGCTGCAACCGCCGATGATTATGGCAAGCTCACCGATGCTGCCGGCGTCGGACCGACTTCAACTGCACCGCCGGACGGCTGTAAAACAGCTTCTCGACGGCGTCGTCACAGATGCCGCCGATCGCCGGCCTCCGGATCAAAGGGTGCCGTTCGGGTGGCGCCGGAGACCATTGTGGAGGTCGAATTTCAGAGCTGGACGGAAGACGGTCAGCTCCGGCACCCGTCGTTCAAACAGGTGCGGGACGATCGGTCGATTGATGAATTCCTGTGAGGTGGCGTTCGCGAGCAATGAGATCACTTGATCACCGAGAATTCGAAACGGTTGAAGTGATTCACCCAGACAGATTCTTTCTTCGCCTCGAATGTTCCCGAAGGATTGAGCTTGCTTGGCTTAAACCCGCGTTCAGTGTCGGCGCCGTGCTCCGGTGATCAGCTCAATCCGTCGATAGTCGTCAGCCATAAGCCTGTGCTTGAGCATAGCCTCAAGCTCCGCGTTGTGCCAACTGTCCGGTCGAAATGGGGGCCAGTTCAGAACGCGAACGGACACCCCAGTTGGATAGTTGGAATGGAACAAATGGAGGTGCCGGAACGTTGTTTCAGGTTGGAGTGCGACCAACAGACAACCGTCTGACAGCACCCATCTAGGAGACCTCGATGGATACCACCACCTTACTCATTATTATTCTTGTTCTTGTTTTGCTTGCCGGCGGCTGGTTCGGTCGTGGGCGCTGGTATTAATCGATGCGCTCGAAGGCGCGTAATTGGGGCGCCTTGCCGCGTTCGCTAAGGGCAAATTTCGACCTAAGACACTGCGGGCAGTCTTGCAGGCAGGCGGACACGTCTCTGCATCATGAATTTCGGTGATTGGCTGTGGTAAAACGAAACTGGGCATCGCTCCTTTGTGAAGCGACTGCTGGTGCTGGGCCTGGGGCGCCAACCCAATATCAGGCGACGGAGGCGCCTCTTTTTCGCTGCGTCTGTCCTGGCGGGCTGAGCTGCGGAGGGAGCGGCCGAAGTGACCACACTTTGGTTGCTCCTTTGAATCTGCAATCTCCAGACGCCCGACGCTTGAGGAGGAAATCCGATAGCGCCGGACGCCAGACCGGCAGTAGACTATGCGGGAATACCGCCGATAGAACGATTATGGTCGCCAAAGGCCGCCACGCCAATCCGCAAAACGCAAGAGGCGGCAAGATGCTCAAGGACCGGCGAAGAGGGCCAGCTTCGCCGTCATTTAACGCGTGCGGGATGATCGGCCGGAGAAGAGTTTCTGGAGATCTCCAGCCGAGCTGAATTTCTCGCTCTGCACCGGAACATCGCATCGCAACGCGCGTTGCAACAGTGTCGGCACCTTTGTTACCAGAGCTGGGGTCGACGTTGGATGCGCTCCGTAGCGTCTCTTTTTCGCGGTGACGTAACGACCATGAATGCGTTTCTGGCCCGCGAAAGGAGCAGCCAGGTCCAAAGCCGTGGTTGCTCCCTTCTTTGCCAAACGCGAAGTCGAGTTTCGAGGCTGGGCTGAAGATGACCAACATCGCATTCTTCATTCAAGCGAGTCCATGACGACGGCTCGATCCATGAATTCATATGAAGCTCGGCTCTGGCCGTTCGCGAGCAATGCAACTAGCGACTTTACCGTGCTCTCCTGCAGCTCGTCGAACGCTGAGGCTGAGTAGAAATTCCTCGAGGGTGTGCTTCTGATAATTTACGGGAGCGCTGCACAAAGAGCTCGCCCATGTGCGCATCAAGAACGAGGTGCCATTGACTGCGACCGTCATTCGCCAAAATCGTCGAAAAGATCATGGTGAAAGAGATCAAGGCGCGACCGGCTCTACAATCACAAAATTCCGGTATTGCAGAGGCAAAATGGAACCGTGACGGTTCTTTACCGAGCCGCCGCTGACGAGAGTTGGAGCGAAGACGGCCAGCTTGGGCAGCCGTCATTCGAATGGGTGCGTGACGATCGGTCAGCAGAAGAGTTTCTGTAGTTAGGCTGCCTTAAATCGGGGTTGGAACTCGTGCCGGTCCAGCGCCGCTACCAACTCGTCCGCTGTTTGAATACCGCTCTCAAACAGGCTCATTATCCGATACGCTAAGTTTTCGTGAGCTGGATCACCCGGCTGGATACCCGCATCTCGGCAGCGGTCATTGAATATTTGGTGAAGAATGACCAGCTGCTCTGGGCTGGCGCTGCCATTGAATCGCATGGTGTTTCTCCCATCGGGCGAAAGCACCTGAGTTGGCTTCCAAGCGTCGTTCGCCGTAGAATATCGGACGACGATCTTACCATAGCACATGTTGTGCGGGAGCGCTGTTCACAAAGACATAGTGCTCGGAAAGGTGGAACCCATGTTCGGCCCAGCCGTTCGTGCCATGGAGAGCCGCGCAACATGACGCGAATGAGAGTCTGGTGATTGCACGCCACGTTGCAAAAACGGGCATCACCGAACAGCAAGCCCGCGCACTCGTGCTGCTGCTTGGGGCCAGTAACTGGCCTTCTCTACATGAAGCACGATTGCTCGGAACAGCACGTCACGAGTTAGCGTTAAATTGGCGTTGGCCCTTCCCATCCACGGCCGACTACCTGAGGCGCCTTCTGAAAGATCCGCAAGCAGAGGCGCCTCCCTTTTTTCGCCGCAGCTGATCCTTGGCGGGCTTGCGGCGGAGGGGGAGCGGCCGAAGTACCCCACTTTGGTTGCTCCCTTCCTGAGATCGTTCGGACGCACGCTATGTCGTGAACGACTTTCCGCGAAGCTCGCGCCTCCTACGACTAATTCCCCGCTAAGCATCGGAACAGCGCAACCCAACGCGCGTTTAAACAGGGTCGGCACCTTGTTTTACCAGAGCTGGGGCCGATGTTGGAGGCGCTCCCGTAGCGTCTCTCTTTCGCGGTGACGTTACGACTATGAAATGCGTTTCTTGCCCGCGAAAGGGGAGCAATCAGGTCCAGAGCCCTGGTTTCTCACTTCTATTCCGCACAATGCGGGACGACGGTCACAGTCAGCGTTGGACGTTAAGCCCATCAAGCGCAACGTGGAGTTCTGCTTCAGGTCCACGCGTGGTCGAAACGCTTTGCGCAATATCTAAATGCTCAGTTTCGAAAACGCCACCCCGAGCGCGGCGCGTGACATATCCATGAGCGCAATCAATGAGTTCAATCTCAGAAATGCATGATCCACTGAGCTATTGGGAACAAAACGTCTCGACAGCACTTGAACGATGAAACGTCGCTCGGGAGAGTCGTATGCCGAAGTATCGATTTGAGTTCCCTGACGAACCGGATGTGGGGCCGATTGTTCTCGAATTGGAGAACCTAGAAGCCGCGAAAGCCGAAGCGCAAAGGGCAATGGCAGATAGTGTGATGGATCGTGTGATCCATCGACACGATCCGCGAAGATTGGCCACCCGAATATACGACGAGGCGGGGTATTTGATTGCCCAAGTGGATTTTGACGACCTCGTCTCAGAAGCCGACGGAGCTGATAAGGCGCAGACAAATCCTCCAGAAGAACCTGGCGTCAAGAGATCAGGATAAAGGTTACCTGGAACCTAGGAACAGTGTTTGCCGAGCAGCGTTTTACGGGGTTGGCCGATTCTGGCTCGGTCGGCGCCTGAGGCGCCTGAAGCGCAGGCAACGGGTGTCTCCAACACTGAACTGGATCGATCACGACTGTGGGATTAAGCGAGCAATTGTAGTGCACCTCCTCCAGATTCTGCTTCCACTCCAAGACAATACCGGACGGCGGTTCAAGCAGAAGGACTTTGAGCACCTGAAGGAAGAGCTTGCCGCCGAACACGGTGGCGTAACCGCCTATCTCCAGTCGCCTGCGGAGGGTCTTTGGAACCAAGCTGGCGCGACCGACAGGGATGACGTGGTCATCTTCGAGGTGATGACCGAAGAAATTGATCTGTCGCGCTGGCGACAGCGACGAGCCGACCTCGAACGCCGTTTTCGCCAGGACAAGGTCATTGTCCGCTATTGGCCGCTCTCGCTCGTGTAGGGCATATCATGCCCTCTACCTCGATCCGCAAGACTGAATATGATCCAGACAGGGAGATACTATCGGTCTGGTTTGTCACCAGCGGAAAGCGATATGACTATGAAGCCGTGCCCGCGGCGACTTACCAGGCTTTTCAAGACGCGTTCGCCAAGGGTCGCTTCTTCAACGCACACATCCGGGACCGCTTCAAGTATCGACGCGCCAGCGAAAACGACGACAACGGCTAGGCGCCCGTTTCGGAATTGGCGGCGCCTGCGGGCTTCGACTCGGGCGAGCCTTTGTGCCGCAGGAAAATCGACAGCACCACCAGGACCGCGGTCGACATGAATTCGGATTGCCAGTTCTGGAAGGATTCGAACCAGAGTTGGGCATCGAGGAGATAAGCTCCCAACGTTTGAACCTTTTCACCATGCCGAAGCGCTTCCTCGTTCCTATCAGTGAGGCTTGCCCACCAGTGCAGGGCAAACGAGGCAATGAACAGCAGCGCCAGTACGATGCCCAACGAATAGGAATAGAGCCAGGAGAAGACGGGATTGCGCCGCCGCGTCGTTGCTGAGAGTTCATCATTGGTGCGGTCGGGATCATCCGGGTCGCGCGACTCGGCCGAGCCGCGCTGAAACAGCGTCGCCGTTAAGATGACAAAGGCAGCCATCTGCAGGAATTCGCTTTCCCAGTTCTCAAACAGCGCCGAAAGGAAGCTGCCGCTCGCCATGTACGCCAGTAGGCCGAGAGGGGCAGACCCGTGCACAATTAGCTCTTCATTGTGGGCGGCTTGACCCGTGCAGATCATGCCGACCACGCTGAACAAAAACATTGTGACGAGAAGGATCGTCAGCCCGTTGTCCCGGAAGAACGTTTTCACAAGTCCTCTCCCTCCGCTTCAATGCCAGCTCTCGAGAACTTCTGCCGTCGACGCTGCTTCAACCTGCTCGCTGAAACAAACTCTCAGGAGAAGGCGTATTCGACGTGAACTACGGCAGGTTCAAGCGAAATAGGCGGGAAACGTTATCCACTACCCCAAAAGGCAGCTAGCCCGCCGCCCAGATGGACGACGGGCCAGACGGCGCAGACCGCGCGCCGAGAAAACTATCCAGCTTAGGGTATCAAGCAGCTTCCTGCATAGCGCGCTCGTTGACGCCGCCTTCTCCCAAGGCAGACAGCGCCTCGTCCGTGGCTTCTTCTTCGGCCAGCGTGGCCTTGAGTATGTCCGCCGCTTCCGTCATACCGAGCTGATCAGCCCAAGCAATAAGAGTGCCGTAACGCGCGATTTCATAGTGCTCGACCGCTTGCGCAGCCGCCACCAGACCAGCATCGAGGGCCGGAGCACCTTTATATTCGTCGAGGACTTCAGAGCCCTCCTCCAAAATGCCATCGATTGCAGGGCAGGTTCTGCCGCGCGCCGGCTTACCGAGCAAATCAAACACCTGCTCGAGGCGTTCCACCTGCGCTTCTGTTTCCGCAAGGTGTTTCTGAAAGGCGGCAACGACTTCCCCGCCCTCAGCGCCTTTAGCCATTTTCGGCAAGGCTTTCACGATCTTCTTCTCGGCGTAGTAGATATCCTTGAGCCCATCGAGAAACAGGTCCTCAAGACCCTTCGTTGATGCCTTTGCGGCTTTCTTCGTAGTTGCCATTGTCTTCTCCCAGGAGGTTAATTGAGCCTCGCCAACTGCTAGGCTTGTGATTAACCCCGCGCCGGGCGACAAGTTCCCCTACGAGCGACGATCTTCCGTATCGATTTGCTGAGCCTCACGTTCCAAGTGCTTCATCATTTTCGAAATCTTTTTGGGTCGGTATGCTCACAAGATAGTTCCGCGTTTCCTCAAGGGCGACAGTGATCTCATCCAATTTGGCGTGGATCGCCTAGGTGTCTCAGTAGCCTGAATGAGTACCACACAACATCTGTCCAGCCGAGAGGAACCAGAGCGGTGCAGACTGCCATCAGTCCAAGAATGAACTAAAAGCCGGGCTTAAAGAGCGCGTTCGGCTGCAATGAAAAAGTGACTTGTTCATTGCCAAAAAACGCTGCCCCGCCGGTTTGGTTCTGGAACCCTTCTCCCTTCTTAAAAGTTGCTCATTTCATAAGGGAGATTGAGTACGCGAATTGAATGTGGGCATTGTGTTTGTGGCGCTATTACTGCAGAAATGTCCGAAGAGCCGTTTTGGATCTGTTACAATCACGACAACGATTGCCGCCGGGCTATCGGAGACCACTGACTATCTGGATTGGATACCGGCCCTACGAAATTCGATTCCAGAAAGGCAATCCTAGAAACTTCTCGAAGATGAGGGGTGTAACCGGATATTTCTGCGGGAATTGCGGCACCTCCATCGCCTATGCCGATGGCGATTTTCATGACGCCAATGCGATCTATCTCGTCTTGACCGAAGCGAACGGATAGATCGCGCAGCCTCACTCTCTCCTCCAGGCCAAGCCGAAAATGAACCCTGCTCCGAAGCCAATCGCGATTGTTGCCATCGGATGTTCTCCCAGCGAATCCTCAACCGGCTCTATAAGTCTGTCCGCCATTCTGACGACGGTCGTCGTGCGATCCCGCCCTACGTCGGACGCCACCGTCCGCAAATCAGACCGGAGACGCCCGATGCGTTTCCTGGCTTCATTCAGTGCCGGTGAGAGGTCGTCAGGAGGTGCCATACGTAGGTCGGCCACCTCCGCTGACAATATGTCCAAATCCAGCTGTAGGGTCTGCAAATCCCGTCCTCTGGCCCCTGCCATGACCTCCTCCTTCAGCGATAGAGTTTTTTCGGCCCGACACTGGTGGCAGTGACCCGGCCCTGATCTCGCGGCTTCTTTCGGTTCTGTCGTCTGCTTTAATGCTGCTCCTTCTTCATGAACCTCCTCCACTGACTTCGGTTCCATGGCACGCGTCGGGACAAGAGCGGGCAGGGGCAACCGGCCGGCGGGAACCCCGAGCCCGGGGATTGTGTCAGCCTACCGTGAGGGCAAGCCGGACCACATAGGCGACCAGGGCGGCTGCAGTGACCAGGGCTATAGGAAACTGCGTTTTGGCCGCTTTGCTGACGTGCCGATTATTGACCATCCGGTGCAGCCCCGTCTTCACCTCTTCGAGCCTCATGCGGAAGGCGTTCTCAGCCGGCACACTCAGGCTACCGAGCGCCCAACCCAAAAGAGGGAGGGCGACCGGCGAGAGATAAAGCGCGCAGATCGTACCGACGACGATCTTGCCGGGAACACGCCATTCCCTTCCGCGGCTGCCGCGACAGATCCAAGCAAGCCAGCCGTAGGGAGCTCACCCTTCCCGGTTGTGAGCATTTCCCAAATGTTCCCTTAGGCGTCGGTTGCTGAGAGGGTAGGTCGTGCCCGGGCGGCCTTCACGTGAAGGAACAGTCAGCGCAAAAGGTGATGCGATCATACGCGCGGTCGAGCGCGCGATCGAGTTTCAGGGCCGCGACATCGAGGCGGTCACTCGGGCGAACCCCCGTCTCTTCCGGCTGTCGGCTTTCAGCGCAGTAGTCCGGAAGCTCGCGCGCCACTGCGAGCTCTACCTCCGCAGATCGAGAACCAGACGGCCAGAGCCTGCTTGATCGAGCCGCCGCCATAAGTATCGCCCATGACCGGGCGGAAGGAATCGCCACCCTCACCACGTACTGCCAGACCGGCATGTCACCGATCATCGCATCCGCCGGCAAATAGGGCTTCAAGAGTGATCGGATTGACCGATCGAGACCTGCGATCATGGCGCCCATTGTCTCTTACAGCGTTCCATGAAGCAGCTCGTGAAAATGCTGAGCCCGGTGAAAGCCGGCAACACTCCAGTGTGCGTCTGCATTGACAATGATTGCCCCGAGCAGCGCTTGTTCTGCCTCGATCGCGTCTGGAAGTGCGGCACGAAAATCGCAAGCGAGTGCATTCATCGCGAATCTCTCCGGAACAATGCCAGGGTCGACGCGTTCGCCCTCCCATGCAGGACGCCACCTTTCAACAGCCGGTTCATATTGCTTTTGGCCGACCCGCCCCGGTCCTGAGCATCACGACGACACAGGAAGCGGCTAGGCATCTGCTTGGTAGCCAATGGCCGGAAGGGCCAATGAGAGAAATTGCAGCGCTCGCGTTGGTCGGTGTCAGCTCGGGAGACGTAACTACTGACGAAGCCCGAGAAGCGTTCGTCGACGCGGCGATTGAAGCTGGTGTTCTGATTGCCGCCAATTCCACAATCTGAAGCGGGCCATGTTTGCCGGAACTGCAAAGCCCAACGAACGTTTTTCCCCACATGATCGTTTTCGAACCGCCCGTTGGCATTTATCTCGGCATCGGCCAGATCCGAGTGGTGAACTCGCTGCAGGATGCAGCGGAATGCCTGATGAGTGAGAAATGGCCGGGGCTGCGAGGCGCAGCCTTTGAAAAAGCGACGCTCATTCTTATCGCTGCGAGTGCAGGCTTCAAGAACGCCGACCAGGCGCGTCAAGCTTTTGCCAGCGCTGCCGTCGAAGCCGGTATCCTGGTCGATCCGAAGCTGCTGGTGCACTGAAAGCCGATTGCTTCGATTATTTGATTCCCCGGCCGTCGCAGCAGCTCGGAAGCGGCGTGAGCAAGCGGGCGACTTGCCGGATAGGTGGCATCTCGTCATGCTGCTCTCGCCTGCAATGCCTTGAACCGCTGGCAAGCCTGGCCAGCCATCGCGATGCCGACGGCTTTCGCGGCGTCGGCGTTCTTCACATTGATCTTGAACACTCGACACCGCTGCACCGCTTCCACATGGCACGGTCAAAGCCGGGCGAGCGGCCCATGCCGAGAAAATGTTTGCGCCAGGTTGCTGACGGTATTGTCTCCCAAGGGATGCGGCGGCGATAATGGCCACAGCCGCGCACTCCTTCAAGCTGAAGTGCATTCGGGTTGATGGTCTGCTCGTCGACCGGGCCGGTGAGCGTCTGGCGCGTCTTCTTGAACGAGACGACGTTGCGCATAGGCTGTTGGATGGCCACGAAATCCGGCCGACCGGCCTTAAACATTGGCAGCAGCTGCAGCGCCAGAGACGCAGCTTTCTCTCGGCATTTTCGCCGACGGCTTTGATGATTCCGGTTTTGATCGAAGAGAGCGAGGAACCGGGCTCATACCATGCGAAACCGGTTCCGTTGCGATGTCGAATCCGAGGATCAGCATGGAACCTTCGACAGCGCCGGACGTTGCTGAGCGTCCCATTTCCACACTGCTGTCCGGAGTTTGCCATGACGCACGAGAGGCTGTTTCACGCGCCCGTCTCTGTGTCGGTCGAGCTTGGTCTCAGGCGCGATATCGAGTCGATTGCAGAAGCTCAAAAATTGCTGGCCGAGTGGTATGAGTCTCGAAGAGGACCGCTCCATGAAGCAGCGGTGCAGGCGTGCAATTTCGCGGCCAACGGTTATGTGACAACCGATCAGGCTCGGAGCGCCCTTGTCGCCTTTGCTGAGGCAACAGGTATTCTTCCGCCGGACGTTGATCACGTCATCGCGGCGCATGCAGTCGCCAGGTCCTATGATGGATTTGCTTCCTGAGGTCATACAGCGGCCACTGCCTCAATCTTGGCGCGACGTTTCTGCGTGGGCTCGTCGGCCGTCGCATCACAGCTCTCCTCCAGCTTCACCAGCGCCGGTTCTAATAAGCGGCCGGGAGGTCCGCTACAAAGGAAGGAAGGGAATGACAATGGATCGAAAACATCGCCGGAAGCGACGCGCTCGAATCCAGATGGACTTGTTCGGCTTGCGGAGCGGCCGACATTAGCGGCCCTCCGCGAAGCGGGCGACTTGTTCCGGCGTCGGGACACGCATCCAAAAGCGGGCTCGGCCCAGCCGCAAGCGGATGCGAGGAACCCTCCCCCATGAATGCCTTCGCTTCGGCGACAATCGGGTCGGTGGAACCGATGAAGCCGCCGCACGCCACGGCGTCGAGGATGCTTCAGATGAAAGTCGGCGACCTGATCTCCAATGATCTCGAAAAGCCTTGCCGGCGGGTTTGCGGAGCCCACCGCGCTCCTCAAGCTTCCCAATGATTTGATGCACGCCGCTTCGCGAGGCAAAGCCAAGCCGTGTGGCGATCCCATTGTAGGACGGGTCAAAGGCGAGCGCTTCGCTCTGGCGTGCAGTGAAACTGGTCATGCAGCCTCCGCCATTTCCATCAGCCGGCGAAGCTCGGCTTCGGCCTCTGCCTGGGTCGCGCCGGTCGCGAACAACCGGGTGCGCGAGCAACGCGCCATCCAGATGCCATCGTGCAAACAGGTGACGAGGATGCTCGTGCTGGCGCCTTCGTGCAGGCATTGCAATGCTTTGAGCCCGAACCGGCACACAGATTGGGATTGAGGCACTGATGACGAAGAACTTTCTTCCGCCGAAATGCAGGGGCCGGCGAGACCAGAGGGGGTAGCCTCGCCAGCCCGGTCCACAGCGAGTGGGGAGGAATTAATCACCTGCCGCGGATGAGAAACGCTAACAGAGTTCGCGCCGCTCGGCGAAGCCGAAGCGGTCACGTTCTGGGACTGCTCGTCTCGAATTTTGAACTCTGCCGAGTTGGCTTGGATGAAATTGTTCGCCTCAAGGAACCGCTGCCTGGCCCCTCGCCTGCCGCTTCCAGCAGTGCAACGTGACCGCGCGAGGTGCGATGAAACTCCATCCGCGTCGAATTCGCTGACGGCTACGTGATGATCACGAGCGGCAATTCCATCCGGAAGTGCCGGGAGGCAAGCTGATGGCCCGCGTCGCCCTTCTTCCAACAGCTTTCTAGCGTCAGCCCACTGGCAAAAATAGCCGGCCGGTCAAGGAAAAAGCCTACCTCGTGCTGGCGCTTCACGGCGCCTATCCCAACGCCGGTCTCGCCTTGCTCGTGATCCAAAACGTCGAGCGCAAGCCCCCTGTCGGCGAGGTGCGACCGTGATTTCCCTTTTATCGCACGGGCGGCACGGGACTGATTGGTCCCGGCGCCGGCGGATCACCCGGCACTGGATTTGGTGGGTTCGGCTGCGGGGGTATAGGCTGTGGTGGATGAGGTTCTTGGTCGATCATCGAACTCAGCTCCTTTCCGTTGCAACGAAAGTCTTCAAGGACTGGTTCCCCGTAATGGTTGAGAAGCAAGCCAAGGCGGAAGGGAGAGCGAAGTGACGCGGCATCTCGCGATCACGCAACGCCAGGCGCGCACGCTATTGCGCGCGGCTGAGGCAGAACGTGGGATCGTCGAAGTCAAGATCGGCGCCGCGATCGGGGACGGAGAGCGCTTCTTCGCGCATGCAATAAACCATTTTGTGCATTGCAACAGAACTGGTTTGAGGTAGTGTCTGGTTTGTCGGCCATCTTTTCCTCCCAAGGTGCGATGCCGGCAAATCCATCGAACTCATCTTCCCGAGTTCGCCCAATAGAAGCCCGCTGCAACTCCTCCCGCAGCGGGCTTTTATGTTCAAGAAATCATGAGTAACCGGGCGTGGACCTTGGGTCTCGGAGCACCACTATATGCCCGGCGACTCGGATTCCGTAAGGCGGACTTGCTTCAGTCTTGGCGTCCCGCAAACACGACAAGTCGGTTGCGGCCGGTTGGTGCATTGGGGACCGCTGCAAGCCGGCCAGACGTTAAGGGTGTTCGAACGAACTTCCCCACTACGTCAATGCTTTTTTCACAATCCAGTCACATACTGCATGGTCGCGGCAAATGAGCCGCAATCGAGGCCCTGCGGGCGATGGTCCCACAGTTGGCACGCTTTTTTTGAGCGAGGCCCAATGGCAGCAAACGAATTCAACGCCCCCGTTCTTGTTGCGCTAGGTCCGCAGAGGACCATTCGCGTCGTATCGAGCGCCGCTGAGGCGATCGAATGCCTCTCCAGCATCTATTGGCCGAGAGTGGCCAAACGGCACTCGTTGGAGGCGGTACATGTCTGCATGCAGGCTTGGCACGGGTACCGGACCGCGGAGAGCGCGCGCCAAGCGTTCATCGCCGCCGCGCAGGCCGCTACAGTTTTGATTGTCGGCAATCATCGTCCCGCAGGCAGTCATTTGGCAGCGGAAGCCCGCAGCCGGCGACGGCATTCCGTCAAATAGCGGGCCATATCCAGTTCGGCATTAGAAATGCCGGCAAGTTCGCCGATTTTGCGTGATCCTGCTCCAAGCCTCGTGCCGAAGGCTTACTGTCTGACGTGCGACGCTACCGACATCAGTTCCTGAGCGGTTGCGAAAGCGCGCGGAGGAAGTAGAGAAACCTTGACACGAGGTGCGAAAAAGCAACGCAAATACAGCTGATTAGTTACGACGTAGGTGCTCTCACAGATATGGTATTGGTCGTCTGGGGACTCCTGTACGCGGTCTCGTGGAATGGTGAAATTGTGCGGCAAGTAAGTGTAACCGCCGTCGATCCTGGATCGCACCGAAGACCGAGGTATGGTGCGGCAATCATAACCATCGCAACACTTGTATTTCATCTGAGGGTCAAACTTGTCTTCGTACCAATCATGGGCGTTGGCGGCTGTTGCAGCGGCGATAGAAATTGCCGTGAAGATGAATCTTCGCATGGCATTCCTCAAGTATTTGGCAGGCGCTGCCCGTTCCCTAGCGGTCTCGGCATCGAAGGGCCGATTATTCGGTCACAATAGCGTACTGACGAGACTTCGGGGTTGTGACAACTGCCGCGAAGTTAGCATGGCGCATCGCCAGCGTCGCTACCACTCAATTCTCCGGCTGGACTGTCGCATGTAATCCTGTCGAACGACTCGTGAGACCGCTGTCCCAATGATTCAGATGGAACTTCATGAGGGGAGAAGGATTCAGATAGAAAGCCCAAGCAGCCATTGAAAACCAATAGATTTTTCAAACCTGAGATTCAGTTCGAAGCGATGTCGGCATAAAATGTTCCACTCCTGCAAAGCAGAAAATGTCATTTCTGACGCCGCAGTGACAGTCTCCGGCCGAGAGCACAGAGACCGTCGAGGTGAGACTCGGCGCCCGCATCGCGGAATGCATTATCCGATGGCGCCGGTGAGGCAAGTTGTGATCGACCTCACATCATCAGACAACTTGGACCTCGATATCGCCGACACCATCAATGTGTCCCTTGAGGACGTCGCCGCGATTGACGGCGCCGACCCCCGCGGGCGTGCCCGACAAAATGACGTCTCCCGGCATCAGGGTGAACAGACCCGACAGGTAGCTGATCATTTCCGGCACTTTCCAAATCATCTGGTTGAGGTCTCCGGTTTGCTTGCGAGCGCCGTTGACGTCGAGCCAAATCTTGCCCTCAGTCGGATGGCCGATCTGGCTCGCCGGTACCAGCGCTGTGCAAGGCGCGGAAGCCTCGAACGCCTTGCCGACTTCCCAGGGTCGGCCCATGTCCTTGGCTTTGCCCTGAAGGTCGCGCCGCGTCATGTCGAGGCCGACGCCGTAGCCATAGACGCAATCGAGCGCCTTCTCGACCGGAATGTCGATGCCGCCGCTTTTCAGCGCCACCACCATCTCGATCTCGTGGTGAACGTCATTGGACGCGGGCGGATAGGGAAACGTGCCGCTGATATCCAAATTGTCGGGATTCTTCTGGAAAAAGAACGGCGGCTCCTTGTCGGGGTCGTGTCCCATCTCGACGGCATGCGCCGCATAGTTGCGACCGACGCAGTAGACCCGGTGCACCGGAAACAGCTTGTCGGACCCGACCACGGGAATGGCAGGGATGGAGGTCGGTTCGATCACGTAGTTCGAGGGTGTTTCGTACACGTTCACTGTCTTGCTCCTGCGTAATATTCGACTTTGGCTTCAGCTCGTTCGATGAGTTCGGCGACGACCAGTGCGAATCCAAAAAGGATGATGGTGAGGGCCCAGAACTCGGCCATCAGGAAGTTGCGGGAAAACGTCTCGAACAGGGCCCCGTAACCGACGATTGCGACCAGCAACTGGCCGATGACGACCCCTTTCACGCCGCGGATGAGGCCGAGGCGGATGCCGGCAAGGATCTCAGGTAGTGCCGCCCACAAGATGATCTTGGTGTAGAGCGCCGTGCGGGATGCACCGTAGGAAAGCGCCATCTCTATTAGCGACGGCGAGATGTGGCGAACACCGGCGCGGGTATCGAGAACGATAATCCAAATGGCGAACAGAAAGACCGCCGCGACGATCGTCTTTTCGCCGAAGCCGAACAGGATCATCAACACCGGCACGATCGCCGAAAGCGGCGCACTGGAGAAGATGTTGACCCACATGCCGAGCAGGTCGTCGGCGATCTTCGAGCGGCCCATCAGAATGCCAAGCGGAATGCCGGCGACGATCGCCAGCGCCATGCCGAAAAAGAATGCGCGCAACGTTGTTATCGTGGCGCTCTGCCAGGAAGCGGTCTGCACGAGGTCGACAGCGGCGGCCAAAACTGCACTGAAGGGCGGCAGTAGGAAGATCAGGTCCAGCCTGCCGACAATTTCCCAGACGACGCACCAAACCAGCAGCGATGCCATCATCGGCACGCGGTGACCCAACATCGTCATCGCCAGCTACTCCACATATCGCTTGAGTCCGCGCCATATTTCGTCGACCGTGTCGAGATAATGTTTGTCGCGATGGATGCGTTCGGGATCGCCAGAGCGGTCGATGTCCGGCTCGATGATCTGCGAAATTCGGCCCGGCCGCGGCGACAAAAGCACAATACGATCGGAAATGTAGACGGCCTCCTCGATGGAATGCGTGACGAAGATGAAGGTCTTGTTCTGGTTGGTGCGCAGCCGGATGAGGTCCTCCTGGAATTTCCGCCGGTTCTGCTCGTCGACCGCCGAGAAAGGCTCGTCGAGCAAAAGCACGTCGGCTTTCACCGACAGGGCGCGGGCCAAGCCAACACGCTGGCGCATGCCGCCCGAAAGCTCGTGCGGATACTTGTCCTCGAAACTGGCGAGACCCACCTCGGCAATGTAGTGGCGCGCGATGTCCTCGCGCTCCGCCTTTCGCGTACCGCGCAGTTCGAGGCCGAACGCCACATTGCGTATCACCGTTGCCCACGGCATCAACGCGAAATCCTGGAAGACGAAGGCGCGCTCTGGCCCCGGTCTGGTCACGGTCTTGCCCTCGACTGCGACCGTGCCGGCATCCGCGTCGATCAAGCCGGCGATTATCTTCAGCAAGGTCGTCTTGCCGCATCCGCTCGGTCCCAACAGGCTGGTCAGTTTGCCGCGCGGGAAATCGAGATCGATACCGCGCAAGGCCTCGACATTGCCGTAGGCTTTGGAAATCCCCCTCACCTTCACAATCGAGTCGATGGGTTCGATCACCGAAGTCGGTCCGTTTCTCACCACACTAGCGCGCATCTCAGGCACCTCTTTTCTCGGGCCTGAAGACACGCACCTCCACCCATTGCAGGAAAACCAGCGTCAGGGTCGACAGCGCGATGATCGAGCCAATTGTTGCGTACATCTCGGCGTAGTCGGCGCGCGAGCGATGGAAAGTGATGAGGTCGCCGATACCGGTCGGTGTGATCAGCAGTTCGGCAAGGACAACGCCCACGAAACCGGCGGCGACACCGAGGCGCAATCCGGCGAAAATGACCGGGCTGGCGTCGGGAAGAATGATCTTGGCAACCGTCTGCCAGCGCGTACCGAGGAAAGATCGGCACATGACGAGCAGTGACTCATTGACGTTGCGCACCGCCTTGTAGGTGTTGAGTACGATGACCGGCAGCGCCAGGATCATCACGGCCAGCGTCTTGGCGGTCATGCCGATGCCGTAGATAAAGGTCACCATCGGGATGAAGGCGGCGACCGGTGCTGCCTGAAGCACGATGAACATCGGGATCAACAGCCATTCACCGGTGCGCCACAAACCGCACAGCGTGCCGAGGCCAACGCCGAGGAAGGCTGACAGCACGACGCCGAGCACCAGCGGCTGCAACGTGGAAAGATAGGCCTTGGCCATACTGCCGTCGGCAAGCAGCCCGAAAAACGCGACCATCGTGTCGAAGAATGTCGGAAAGGCAAAGCTGACGGGGATGCGCCCGGCAATTTCCCAGATCGCGGCGAAGAGCACGACCGACAGGAGGCGCAGCATAACCGGCTGATCCCGCCATCCCCTCGCCGCATGCCCGCCTGCAAACGGAGCGAGGCCGCCCGCCTCACTTTCTGTTCTGACAATGGTCGCCATCAGGCAGGCCGCCTACTTCTTGCCGAGCTTGGCGACGGCGCGGTCGATCGCGGCGACATCCCAGAAATCCCCAACCTTGAGGCTCACGGGATCGCCCTCGATCTGGCCAGCTGCGGTGAAGAAAGCAAAGTCATCGGCTGCGGCTTCGGCTCCGCCGCCGTTCAGCGCCAGGCTGCCTGCGTCGGCGGTTTCCTTATAGTACTCGGTGATCTCAGCATCAGCGCCAGCACCGAGATCGGGCAGCAGCTTGTATTTGTTGCGGAATTCGACGGCGATGGCGGGGTTTTCGGTGATCTCGCGGCCCGTCTTCATCAACTCCTCGACCAGAATATCGACATCAGCCGCATTGTTCTTCAGATAGTCGGCAGTGGCGAACACCGTCTCGTCCGATGCGCTGACATTCTCGACCGGAAGCACGATAAATTTGCCGGGCGCCTCCGCTTCGAGCGCTCGCCTGTTGGCGGCATCGACGATCGACGCCTTGAGCGTTCCCTGGATCAGCGCATTGCGGCGGACTTCCGAACCCGGCACATAGCTGATGGTACCGAGCTTGATGCCGTTGTTTTTGGCCATCAGCGTCATGACAGCCTCAGTACCCGAGCCACGCGCCTGAACGGCCACATCCTGCCCGTCAAGATCCTTCCAGGTCTTGTAGAACTCGCTGTTGACGACCGGGAAGAAACGCTGCGTCGAAATCTGCGCAAAGATGCGGATCGGCACGCCAACCTTCTGAATCAGTGTGTAGGGCGCGCCGATGCCGACGTCGGCCTGGCCGCCCACGATCGCCTGGGTCGCCAGATCCTCGTCGTTGAGAACGATGAGCTCGACGTTAACGCCACGCTCCTTGGTGCGTTCGATCGCGGCCAGCGTCTGAATGGATTCAATCCCCGGCAGGTCGCCGAAAGCGACGCGCATATCGCCGGCGTTGGCGGCCGAAAACGGCATTGCACTCACTGTCAGGGCGGCAAAAGCAGCGGCAAAAACAGTTCGTCCATACAAGCTGGTCATCATTTCCTCCCGAATTTATAACCAATTATCTAATTGGTTAAGACGGTGAGCCCTATTGGTCAAGCAGAAAGATGGCGAAAGTGGCATGAATACCCCCTCACAGCGCTGTTGACGGTTTCATCCAATCCTTCTAACACCGGCATTGAGAATCGATTTTCGGATTGGTTAAATCCATGGACGATAGCGCGAATGGCGGTCACGCCGCTCTGGTTCAGCTTCAGGCCTATCTCGCCCAGATGGATCTGTCGGGAGAAACCCGCCTCCCCGCTGAGCGGGATTTGTGCGAGAGCCTGGGTGTATCGCGCGGCGACCTGCGCAAGGCGTTGGCAGTGTTGGAGAAGGACGGCCGCATCTGGCGCCATGTTGGTAAGGGTACATTCGTCGGCAGTGGCCCGGTCGAGGAGACCATCGGGATCTCAGAGATCGCCGGGCGCACGAATCCCGCCGATGTGATGCGCGCACGCCTCATCATCGAACCGGAGATTGCTCGCGAAGCAGCCCTGCACGCGACATTGTCCGACATTGCCTCAATGCGGCAATCGCTGGTGCAGACGCGCGAAGCGGCGACCTGGCGGCAATACGAGAACCTCGACAACCTGCTACACCGTCAAATCGCGCAGGCAAGCCGCAACACTGTGCTTCTCGGTCTGTTCGATGTGCTGAACGCCGTCCGTCGCACCGTGGTGTGGGGCCGCCTTCGCTCCGATAGCGCCCGCCCTCCAGCCGACCACCACAGCTTCGCCGACCACGAACGGATCGTCGACGCTATCGCCGACCGCGATTTGGGTGGCGCCGCGGCCGCGATGCGGCTGCATCTGCAGCAAGTCGAGCGGCGGCTAATCCCACTTCGCGAGGCGGCCGAATAGCTTGGTTCCGCGCCTCTCTGTGGACAACGCAGGCGCTTCTGATGACGCGCTTGCCGCCCTCAAGGTTCTTCGGATTGGTGGTACGACCGCTGTCTAACCTCGGCGTGATGGCGGCTACGGCCGGCATCCGAATACGCAGACGATCAACCTCTTGCAGTCGATGTGAACTGAGGGATCGTTTGGTTGCTACATTTCTGTAGCCGACCAGTTATACGACAGTTGGACAAGTTGCATTAGCGACACAACGCAGTCGCGTTTATGTATGGCGTCCTCATGAGCCCCACCTAAGACCATCCGGCCCCGAAATCGACCAACCTGATGCCTCGATCGCAATTACATTACCGATCGATAGCGTGACAAACGTAATCATCCACGTTCAATCTTCAGTGCGGGCCGCAATGGATCGGTGGCGCGAGATGCCTTCAACGTTCTCGATCGTCACGTTCACGGTTTTGCCGCTCCTGAACGTCTCGCTCGATCTGATCCAGGCGCTGCGGATCGGAACGGGCATACTGCGCTGAGGTTGGCGGGCTCCTTTCAGCCGTTGTTTCAGCGCGAAGCCGTCGCGGTTGGCCTGCAAATTGGCGACTGTCGCCGTCCTGCTCAATGAGGAACCGGCCCGCTGCGCGGTTTTGGCCAGCGCCAGCGACACGCGGCGATCGGTTGCTCCCGCCTTTGTCCCCGCCGCCAGCATCCGGGGTCTCGGCTTGCCGTTCAGTCAACTCGAGATAGTCCCGACGAATGTCGACCACTGCGCGCGCCGCGGCCGCGAATTCATCGAAATCGGACCGGTCGGACAAATCGAGCGTCTGCTTGACGGATGCTAGAACCGCTTCCACACGCTCTTCATAGGCTTCGAATTGGGGACGCGTCATCTCTTGCATCAGTTCCTCCTTTTCGCCGACCTGCTCGATCAGCAATGCGATGTTGGCGTTCCTTTTTGCAGAATTGTCTTTGCCAGCCACAGAAAAGCGGTCACTTTGGCTGCTCCAGAGCGCCGTTTGCAGTCGATCCGTCTGCAGCGCAGCAAATGCGCTTGCCCGACCGTTCTGCTCATCGCTCATGAGGCCATTCCAGACGTCTGCTGCCGTCGCCGCATAGGCATGGCTTCGCGGTGAACCCGCAAGGGTGCGTACGTTCGATCGCTTCGCCTCATAGCGGACGCGTGCGGCGTCGGTCGTGCCCTCATGCTCGGTTCGGCCGCGATGGCTGACTGGACGCACCTGATTGCGCGTATAAGCCGGTGCGCTTGCGAGGTCGCGGCGGTCGGTCAGTTCCATGTCGATGCCCTGCTCGCGCGCCTTTTCTGCCATCGCCAAGCGCCATGTGCGAAATAGCCGGGGGCTCGTTTCGATGCGTTCGCCCGTTTCCGACCGCATGGTCACGATGGCGTGGGCATGAACGTGAGGTCGCCTGCCTCCCTCGGCTATGTCCTTCGGGTCGCGGGCGGGATCATGAACGGCAAACACATAGCGATGCCCTGCAAACCGATCGGCCAAAAATTCCCGAACCGCAGCCTGGAACGCCCATGCATCCGTGCCGGCACGTGACGATACGATCAGGTGCACTACGTCCCTGCCCTTGCGGCTGTGCAGACCCTTGCGCCATTCCTGTTGGACAAGGGTACCAGCCTGGGGAGCGGCCTCGATGAAGCGACCGCTCTCGTCGCGGACGTGGCTTTCACGAACGACCAGCTCACGAACGCGGGCGGTGCCCCATGCAATTCCATTGCCGTAGCCATGGAATCGGAACCGCGCCTCGACGTTAAGACCTGCCTTGCACTCATTAAATCGCTGCTGGACGATCGCCGCAGCCTTCCTGTCGCCGGTTAATCGCTCCCCGCTTTGGTCCCGCAGCACGACGACACCGTTCACCGCCACCGCACTGCAAGTGGCCTCCCGCGTCCCATACACAAACCGTCGATCACCGAACCCTGACCTCAGGATCTCGCGGACCTGCTCGTCGGCAGTGTCGCTCGGCAGAGAAAGCCCGTCGATCGTGACATGAAACACGGCGAAGTCCCGGCTGGCAGCACGATGCTCGAAGAGATGCCCCCACTCCGCTCGCTGTTCGGCGAGCGCATCTTTTCCAAGCACGCGCTCGCCGCGCTCGTTCTCGACGGCAAGCGCGCCCTCCCGCGACACGTAGCTAATCATCGCGCCCGCGCGCCCGCCTGCGCCATAGGATGCGAGCTTCACCACCGCCGGCTGACTGCCGCGCGCCAAAGCCTGAAAGCGCGTCCTCATCGAGCGACCCGTTGAAGCCGCATCCGAACGCGCCAGGGCGCTCCTGCTCCCATCGCTGTGCAGCGATCGTGCGTGGCCGAAACCACGCGAGCGCTCGTTCAAATGCCACGACACCCCTCCCCTCCGCGGCTCGTCCCATACGATGATCTCACCTGTGCTCATTTGCATCTCGTGCAAAAGGGCGGCGCGACGACGCTCCCATTCTCGTTCGAAAGCACCTGGCAGGAACTCCATCAGGCACCCTTCCCGCGTCGAGCCGCCGCCCGCTGCGTCATGTCAGAGATCTCGGCGGCCACCGTCATTGCAACGGCGTGGGCATCCTTGATCGTGCCGGCTAGATCGCACGGGGCCGGCAACCTGCCGGAATTAATGGCGCGGGAGAGCTGAACAAGGTTTGCGCCAACAGCGCGCACTCCGTCGGCAAGGAGATCCAGAACAGCTTGGTCGCCGTCCCCGAGAAACGGTCGCACGCCGGCTCCTTCCATCGCAAGCGACCGGACGAAGCGCGAAACGGACATGTTGGCCGCCCTTGCCGCGGTCTCGAGCGCGTCGAACTCGGCGTGCGAGAAGCGGACATGCGCGACGCGATCCTTCCTGTTCGATGCTGCGGAGCCGACGCCTGCCATCGGATTTCTCGCCCGTGTCGATAGTGGTTGCGGCCGCAGGCCGCGGATCGAGGGCCTGTCCCTCGATCGTCAGGAAAAATGTATCACATTTTTCCGTATCCTGCCAACTCATTTTGGCTATGATTATTTGCATATTATGTAAATCATGCAATTTTAGATAGTCAATACGATTGTGTTTTTCTACAATCCTGCAGCTACAGAGTCATGTGAATCCACAGCCTCATAAACATGGATTGGTGTGTGAGTAGAAACACACGTCATAGGAGGGAACCAGATGCCGATCGTGATTTCCGCCATCAATGGCAAGGGCGGCGCTGGCAAGACAACCGCACTTATAAACATCGCCGGCGAGTATGCCCTGCGTGGCAAAACCGTCGCCATGATCGACATGGACGCGCGCAGCAATCTGACGAAGTGGTGGAGCGATTGCCGCGACAAGGATACCCAGGCTGAGGGCATCGACGTCTTTGGGCACAAGACCGCAAAGGGGCTGAGTGGTTTCCTTGACCGCAACGCCACGCGCTTTGACTATGTCCTGATTGATACCCCTGGCGAAGACACCTCGATCGTCGATCCGGTGGTCGGACAATCCGATCTGGTGATCTCGCCGATTCAGCCGTCAAAACGCGAGGTCCTCGGCGCGATCGATTGTTTCGAGGCGGTCTTGCGTGTGAATGGAGCACGCGGTCGTGATTGTCGTCATGGCGTGCTGAGAACGCGTATCTCCCTGACTGTGCGGCACACGGAGCTCTACCGGAAGATACGTCCGATCATCGAGGACAAGGTCGGCACATATCTGTTCAGAACCGAGATCATGGAAAGGAACATCTACAAGGACATCCAGAACGGTATTGGCACGCTGCAGATGCAGGACACGACCGAAACGATCGCCAAGGCGCGTCGCGAGACGCTGGGCCTCGTGGGCGAGATAGATGCACTGTTGAACGGCGACGTTGGTTTCGGGAAAGCGCCATGAGCAGCAAGGAGAATATTTCCCTGGACGAGTTTTTGACCGCGCCGCGAAAGCAGACGTCAGGTGTTGCGCCATCCATGGGAGACGAGACTGGCGTCGAACGCGTCGAGCCATCAGCAAGGGAGCCAAAAAACGCGAATACCCTCAGGCAAGAAGCGAGGAAGGCTCTGCGTCAGGTGAAACGGGAGCGGGTGAAGGGAGAAAGCCACTTCGTCAATGTGAACCTTGATCGGGAAACGAAGCGCCGGCTGAAGCTTGCGTCGTTCAATGCGGAAACGTCTATGCAAGCAATCATGGAAAGGGCGATCGTGAAATATCTGGATGACCACGGATTGTGACCGATCCAGCAGAATCACTTTCCCTCATCTGGACTGTTGGAAGGAAATTGATTCTGAGACGACTGGCCTGATAAGATCAGGTCAGATTGGCTCTGATTTGCTGCATCGGGGCGTCACGGGGGCGAATATTCGCGTCATTCAGACGTGGTTTTCGCCGAGCAAAGAGGAGCAGGCTAAAGCCGTCGCCATGGCGATCAAGGACGTACAAACGTATATCGACGAACATGGGCTTGTCGAAACAAATGACGATGAGTCCGAAAAGCCAATCTTCCGGAAACCAGGGTTCGAAGGGATCAAAAGCTTCAACGAGATGGAGCAGGCGTTCAGTCAGTTCATCCGTGAACGGCGCGACGGCAAAAGACTTAATCGGGCACAGATGGGCACGATGGTCGGCCTCCATGAAACCATCTTCGCTCGCTATGAAAGGGCCTTCTCGAAGCTGCAGGCGACAAGGCTGATCCACCTCAGCGAAATACTCGATTTCTCCCCGATCGAAATGATCCATTCGGCAGCGCCGCATTTCTTCGGTGACAGCCAAAAAGAGGCTGATGACAAATTGAAGCTGATCTTGAGCGTGCTGAATATGCCTCCCGCCACGGCATCCAATCTTCTGAACCTTGTCGAGGGTCTTACGCGCGAACGCGGGCAGAGTAGCGAGGAAAAGGAACGCTAGACAGATTTCGGCCGCTGTCGGGATTCGGCTAGGGTCTACGAAGCTGAGAGAGAAAACTCTTCTCGCAGACGTGTAGCGAGTACCGCAGGCGGCAACGATCCGAGGTCCACCGTTCGACAGGGACGGCGGACCTTTTGGACTGAAGCTCCGCGTCCGATGCTTCCATAAATGCGACGAATCGATAGTCGGCCACCGATTCAAAACATGCGTTGGACATGCGAGCGCGCGCCGTTGAAAATCCAGGGCATGAACGAAATTCCCGGGCCGCAATTCCTGCGTCGCGTCGATCCCACACGCAATATGGCGCGCTTCTATATTTTGCTCTTACAGCCGACGCTCTTTGGCGAAACGTCGCTTGTCCGGCAATGGGGGCGCATCGGCACGCGAGGCCGCCAGAAGGTCGAGTATTTCACGGCGGATCATGAGGCGGCTTCAGCGTTGTCGATGCTCGCTGCGCAAAAAATGAAGCGGGGATATGCCGGCGACGATTTTGACGTCGCCGGCGGCACCAGGGTCAGACGGTGATCGACCTCGTCACGAGCGCAAGCCTTGCATATTCCGATATCGGCCGTTCGGCCTTAAAATGGATATCCCGTTCGACGGGCAGGCCGATCGCTCCGCGGATTGCCTCGATTTCGGACAACCTCACGCTGCCGAGTTCCGGAAATCCCAGACCGAGATCGCAAAGGCCAAAAAGGATGTCCGGTTCGCCTGGATGGGCCTCGCTGATCAGCCAGGTGGCGTTCGCATCTGGCGTGAAAAGTTTTATCACCGGATAAGGGTCATGGTCGGGATCGCAAGCGGACTTCAAGCCGTTGGCGAGGAGTATCTTGAGAACTTCCTCAGTGATGAGTTGCATAACAATTCGATTTCCTTGTCGCGAGATGCCGGCCGCGCTGGCCGGCGGACCTGATTGAGCCGGCCCCGCTTGGTGCGGGGCCGGTTCTGCTGTCGTCAGGCGGGTGCGTTCCAGAGGATCACCTTTTTGGCCGGATCGTTGCCTGGGGCGGGCGCGACGTTGCCGTAGATGACGCCGATCTCGGGGGCCGATAGCTTGACCGAGGTGTACTCCTCGCCGGTCTGCTTCGAGATGCGGTTCCAGCCCGCTCCGAGCTCGAAGCCGTTGCGCCGCGCGATGACGCGGAAGTCGGGGGCGTCTTCGCTCACCTTGGTGGCGTTGGGCACGATGGCGATCGGCACGTTGACGTTGAGGGTTGCGAGCGTGCCTTCCAGGGTGCCATCCTGCTTGGCGGTGAGGCTTGCGATCGTGGTGGCCATGGTATGTCTCCTTCGGTTGCTCGGGACCATTCCCGATGGAGCCAAAGGAGGGGAGCGGCCGCCGAAGTCACCGAGCGCAGCGAGGGGAACCCCCTTGCGGGGTTGACGGCCAAGGCTGCCGGTCCACTACAAAGGCGACATAGATCGGGAATGGTCTTCGAAGCCACCGACAGTGGAGACGAACCTCTGGCCATCGGCATCGCAGCCGCAACTCGGGGAGGTCGCCTCTATAGCGGCGCGCCGCCTTCATTCTGCGTCCGGTTCACCGCGTCGGCCCGCCTCTCGCCGGAACGTCGCACCCTTCACCCCGCATTGCCGCAGTGCGTCGATTGCCGTGATTGGGCGGTCCGCGACCGCGTCGCATTCAGTCGGGCAGGCTCGCGCCTCAAATCATGCCGACGTGAGCGCATGTCGTCATTCATTGCAATGTCGCCCCTGCCCGCGGTGCCGACTGGCCAAGATGATCCACAGCGCACCGCATGCCTGGCCGACGCCCGGCTTCGCCCAACCCGGTGACGACTGACGGCCCGGGAAGGCTCGTTAGTCCGGCAGGACAGGCGACACGCATCGAACTCTCTAGCAAGGAGGAGCGACCGGCGACTGCGATTGGACCCGGCAGACATGCGTGAAATGATATCGATAATTCTAAGGCCGACGGATTGCCGCGCACAGGGCCGACGGTCCGGACGGTTGGGCACGGGCATCGATGACGTCGATGGTGACGGCGCTGCCGGGCGATATAGGCGCCGCTCGCGCGTGGATGGCGATCTACAGGAGGCCCTCAGACACGAGCAGACCACCGGCTTATTCCTTAGCGGATCGCGCCGGTGCACCGTCACGACATACGGCGGTCAAAGTGAGATGCCGAACAGATGCGTGTGTGTGGCTGAGCCCGGGGCTCGCATGTGGCGCACATGCCGGCATAAGGAAGCCGCAGCGTGTCGCCACGCTGCGGCTTTTGGACGGGCGGTTATGCAACGTTGTCCTTGAATCGCCAGATGGGGATGCCGAGCCGGCGCGCCTTGTCGACCAGGTTGTCGGTGATGCCGGAACCAGGAAAGACGATAACGCCAGCCGGCACCACGGAGAGCAGTTCGTCGTTGCGCCGGAACGGGGCCGCCTTGGCATGGCGGTTCCAGTCGGGCTTGAAGGCAATCTGCGGCACGTTTCGGCTCTCGGCCCAGCAGGCGGCGATGCGTTCGGCGCCGCGCGGGCTGCCGCCATGCAGGAGAACCATGTCGGGATGCTTCGCATGGGCCTTGTCGAGACTGTCCCAGATGCGATCGTGATCGTTGAAGTCCATGCCGCCGGCTCTTGCTGGCTCAAGATTGCGCGTAGCGCAGTCTGCACCGCGCCGAGTTCCGGCGCTTCGAGCCGCGTCTCTGCATACACAGGCGCAAAGCCGGCGGCGAGCAGCAACACGTTGCGCTCGCGCAAAGGAACGTCGAGCACATTGAAAGCAGCATCACCATCTCGCGGCTCGGTTTCGCGCGGCCGGTTTCAAGAAAGCAGATGTGGCGCGGGGATACCTCGGCTTCGTGCGCCAGCGCCAACTGGCTCAGGCTGCGTGTTTTGCGCCAATACTGCAGCAGGGTTCCGACTTGAGCGCCTGTCGCGGCGGACGCATAGAAAAGCTGTGTGGACATCATGCGCTAGATATCGCCGGCGCAGGCAGCGTCAATTCCCTGGCAGGTAAGCGCGATCGAAACGGGATGAAATCCGTCTTCCAATCGTTTTCCACGACCTCAACTTACCTGCGAGGGAATTGAGGCGTCGCGCGTGCCAGCCGATGGTGCAGCCCGCGCGGCGCATTGCCGTGTGCTCATCCCCTCATAGGATTACGCCATGCATCAATATCGCATCCACACCCTCGAATCCGCACCAGAAGAATCCAGACCCGCGCTGCAAGGATTGATGCAAGCGGTCGGCCTCATTCCCAATTTGGCCGCGACGATGGCCGAGTCACCGACGCTGGTAAACGGCTTCGTCGGCGCCTTCGGTAACTTCCACCGCGGTAGCTTCACCGGCCCCCAGAAGCAAGTGCTCCTGCTGACCAATGCCGTCACCAACACCTGCGTATGGGCTGTCGCCTTCCACTCCACGATGGCACTGAAGGAAGGTGTCGACGCCGACGATGTTGGCGCAATTCGCGAAAGGCGGCTGCCGAAAGACGCTAAATTCGCCGCACTCTCCCGCTTCACGCGCGCGTTGATTGAAGAGCGTGGACATGCAGACGAGCAGGACATTTCGACGTTCACCGACGCAGGCTTTGGGCCGGATCAAGTACTGGAAGTGATCGCCGGGCTGGCGGTGTCGGTGCTGGCGAATTACGCCGGGAACATCACAAAACCGGTGTTGGAGGAGCCGTTTAAGGCCCAGAATTGGAAGGCGTAGGCGCCAGGTCCCCTCCGGGCCGACCTGGAAGACCGTGTAGGCAAACAGCGCCAGAAGCGTCGGGAAAAAGGGCGACTACTACGAGATCACAGACAGTCTGCAGCAGAGCGACAGCTACTGACCGCGCTTTTTTCTGAGTGAGTGACGGCCGAAATCGGCCGCCTCCGGTCGTTCAATGCCTCCGGTGAACAACCGCCCAGTCGACCAGACGGCCATCGACGCTTCCGCCTGGCAACTTCAGCACTCCACCCTTGCGCACGATGCTGCCATTCAGCAGCAATTACCAGTTCGGGCTCAATCGTGCCGCTCACTCATTAGCGGCTTGGCTCCCGGTGACGCTGCAATGTTCTTGTTCACGACGTCGATCGTGTGTTGGTATGCCTCCCTCGGACTGAACTCAAGAACCTCGGTGTCCTCCTCGTAAACAGGCACGTGTCCGGGTTCGAGGTAGTAGACGTCTCCAGTTTTCAAGACAAAGTCGCGGTTGGTGGTCTTGATGCGCACGCGGCCCTTCAGAATGTAGCCCCAATGGGGTGCCTGGCACATGTCACCAGGGAGACCTTTGAACAATGGTGTCGCATCCGTCCCATTGGGAAAGGTCTCATATGAGACGATCATCCCTCCCCACTCGACCATGCGACTGCGGAAGCCCTCTCCATAGTCCTCTACCAGCGGCAATTCCTTCATCTGCTGATGCATTGGTCTATCTCCTTCTGACCTCGTACTATGACCTTCCGCGTTGGCAGAGCTGATTTGGCCGACCATCATGATTCCCGAAACGCCAGAGACAGCAATCGACCGGAGACGGCTCTCGAAGGACATCGTATTTCTCCCAGTGTTTTCCTCGACCCAACGCGTCGGGGCACCTGGTCGAGGATAGGGCACGCGATGCGGTTGCTCTTCGGGGAGAAGGCCCAAGAGATAAAGGCGGCAAAGTGGGTATTTCCACCCACGCGGCCCCGCTGGGCGACTAGATGAGCTTGTGTTCGTACGCAAGGGCCGTGGCGGCAGTGCGGGATGCAACGTCGAGCTTGTCGAAGATATTGCTCACATGTCTGTCGACGGTTTTCTTGCTCAGACCCAAATCTGCAGCAATGGCTTTGTTGGTCCTGCCGGTAGCGACGAGGCGAAGCACTTGCAGTTCGCGCTCCGTCAATCGATGGTCGCAGGTTGAACCTGCTCTCAGGGTCAGAGAGCTGATGCTGGCAAGGTCTGGCGTTGCCCCAAGTTGCTCGAAGACCGCTTTGGCGGCGGTTAGCGCAAGTTCGGCACCGTCTTCATCCCCGAGCGCGCGGCAGGCCATGCCGATCAGCACCCTCGCCCGCGCCTCTGCATAGGGTATTTCTATTTGTTGCCAAAGCTCGAACGCGCGGCGAAGCGAACCGAGAGCAGCTTGCGCGTCGCCCTTTGCCAGACTGACCGACCCGCTTGCCTGCGCGGCCATCGCCGCAAGCAATTCCGCGTCAATATCCTGAGCAGCGAGCTCCAACTCGCGACAGGCACTGGCTGCGGCTGCAAGATCGCCCGCAGCCAGCATAATCTCGACGCACGCGAAGAGCAGCCACTTCCGTTGCGGGCAGTCAGCCGTAGCGCTCATCGCACTGCGGATGGCCGCCGCGGCGGCCTCGGCTCGTCCCTGAGCCAATCGCAGCAGGGCCAACCCCGGCTGCGGTTCGTACCCTTTCTCGCTGGCTTTCCGATAGGCCTGCTCGGCCGATCCGTACTCGCCGCGAAGTCGATGAATTTCCGCCTGCTGGTAAAGTGCGACGGCGGCTGCCCGTTGATTGCCGCCCTGCGTAAGGCGTTCACAGGCGCGCCGGGCTTCCTCCAAGGCATCGCACCAGGCACCGCTCATTTGCAGCATCTCCGCACGATGAACGCGGCAGACGCCTGTGAATGCGACCAGTTGCTGCTGTCTCGCGCACCATTGGTGCAGGGCAAGCGTCCATTCGCGGGCGCGGCCAAGAGCGTACGCTTCCTGACAGGCGTCGATCAGGCTGCAATAGATCAAGCCGCACACGATTGGTGACATCTCTTTCGTGGTCACCGCGAGCATCGCCTCGTCCAGCAAGGCCAGGCCGTCCACCATCTTGCCCTGCTTGATGAGCGACCGGCCTTGTAGATGCCGGGCGATCGCGACCAATTCCGCATCGGCGCAACGCTCGCCCACATCTGCAGCATCGGAGGCGCTTGCGAAAGCCGCAACGCTGTCGCCAACTGCGAGTTGTTGATCCACTTCTGCGAGCATCAGATAGCCGCGTTCGGCACAGTCGCCGTCCTCTGGTTGGAGCAAGCGATGCGCGCGACCAAGCCATCCTGTAGCGCGCCCCGTCTCGCCGCCGAAGAAAAGCTGCGTACTCAACCAGACAGCACAGCGAATGGCGAGCAGGCGTCCGTCGGAATCCAGGTGCGCCTGGTAGGCACGTTCAAGCGCCTGCACATAGTCGTCGTCCCGACCGATCAGGTATGCGGCCGTGGCTAGCAGCTCGAGATCCGCCGCTTGCAACGGCGCGGCTTGATCGGTGCGCGACAGCGCGGAAAAGGCGTCAGCCCATGCCCGCTGCTCAAAGCACTTGCGGCCGCGCGCCAGCTCCCCGACCGTATCGGAGATTGCTGCTCTTCCATGATGGACTCGAGCCATAGTCTCCATGCGTATTGCCCAGTCCCGCACTGGTTTAGCAGATGAGCTATCAATCAGCCGTCGTGCAGGGCTGCGGCTCTATGTGAATGAACGTCAACTCATAGCGCATTTTGCCCGGTCCGGGCAGACCATGGGGCGTCGGCTTCCAAGCCCAATTCGGCCATTTCAACCAGTGATGAGAACACTAGTTGGACGGGTCGCAGTGACCGTCTCGCCGAGCGAGAGGCGCAACGCCCTACATTGGGTCCAAATCACGGTAGATTGAGGACAGCGCATGCAGGCAGGCCTGATCAAAACCAGAAATCCGTCTGGCAAGCCCCGAAGAACTGGACGAAGTCGGTTGCTTCGTCTCCATTGCCTTTATCGCCCGGGCCCTGCCCCAAAATAACCCGTATTGATCCAGCCAACCGCTCGTCGGAGACTTTGATTGGCTACGACCACTACATCATTGAGAGCAGAATTCCTTGCATATGCTCTCTGAGATCGAGTTCTCCACGCGCCTCGATCTCAAGAAGATAGGTCGCCTTGGCTCGACGGTCGGCCTCACCTATCGCGGGGAAACCGCACACCGCGAGCAGCGCCCTCTCCTCATCCCGGCTGCTTGCGGTGTGGTCATTGCGGGTGCCCCGCGGCTTTCGGATTTCCTGCATGAACGTCGTATAGGCGGCTCCGTGCGCTTCGATCAACGCCGACAGATCGCGGGATGGCTGCTGCTCCCGTGCGGTACCCATTTCCACCGCGGTCACACCGAGCACGGCGCTCCCAACGAGTATCGTGCGGCGACTTACTGACATTGGTGACCTCCCAGCGCTGGCCTGTGGCAACGATAGCACCCCGGACCGCCCTTTCCTGTCAGGATCATGTCTGACCGGACTTCTCACTGAGGATCTCGAGCAGGACCTTCCTGTCCGCGCCCCAGCTTGGACGCTCCTGCAGGAACGCTTCCTGGCTCGCATAACTGGTGCTTACCCTGAACGACATCTTCCGACCAGGTGTCGTAATCGGGAAACGAGCGTCACTCGTCCTTAATCAGCCAGTGCCCACCGTCTTTCTGACAAAGCCGATTACTGCCGTAAGGAGTATGCCGCCCAGCAGCCCCGCTATTCCAACGCCGATCATCGCCGCGGGCGTCAGGCCGCCGACGCTCGTTACGGTGGCGTCGGCGGCTGCTTCGACATGGCCGACAAATCGGGCGATGCCAGGAACACGGCCTGCAAGCCACGTCAGCGCGAGGCCTCCGATTGCGCCTATCAAAGCGTTGGCGGTTCCCCCAAGCTGATGCTGCGAGCCCCGCGCCCAAGGGCCATGCCGCCCGCAGCGCCGCAGACGATCTCGATAACGAGTGCGATAGCTGCTTCCAGGCCGGACATATTCACACCTGTGCTGCTCTTGTGGCCTAGTTTGGTTGTTCCAAACGGGGTTCCTCACGCATTGCGGTTTCCTGTCGGGGCTTATCGGCGGGAATTTCCACCGGACGGCAATTCGGAACCGTCCGGTGGGAATGATCCCCAGCAGTGGTGGTGCCGCAGCCGCTCGCTGCTGACGTCCTAACTATAGAGGTTGCGCGAGCCAAGGCATAGCACCAGCACCACTGGCGACCCATATCCCCAAGGATATCAGCATAACACCTACCACGGCCCCTGAACGGCGCCCCTGTGGGAGCATCTTCTCAACAAACACAACCAATGTGAGCAGAAGCATCCAGGCCAAGCTCATGACCCCTGTGGCGACCAACACGGCGAACAGCGCCCAGCAGCAGCCGAAACAATAGGTGCCGTGCTTCAGTCCCATTGCCAGTGCTCCGATCCGTCCATCGCGCCAGTGCTGCGTTATGAAGGCAAGGGGCGAGCGGCAGTGCCGGAGGCAAACCCGCTTGACCGGCGTGAACTGGTAAAGTCCGGCCCCTACCACCGTGGCACCAAGCGCGACCGGTGCCCATTTGGTCCGCTGAGTTGGTGCGAGGCTCGTTGCCAGTTCGCTGCCAATCTGGACAAGGACATAGACGACAATCCCCGCTCCCGCCCAGACGAGGATGTAACCCGTCACGAAGATCCACGTTGGAACGGCCACTTCTCTTGCACGGCCGGCCTGAGCCGAGGCAAACATAAAGATCATCGACGCCGAGGCTGGAAGCATCATTGCAGTCATCATCACGGTCCAGACTGCAACGAAGATCCCTCCATTCCAGAACGACCACCCGGTGGCAGCGATGCCGCCCATGGCCATACCAGCCATGCCTTCAGCGGTCATCCCCCCGCTCACCGCAATGCCCATCGGCATACTCATGCTGACAGCCTGGTAGATGGTCAGGAACCACGCAGCTCCTGTCAGCACGGCCAGAGACAACAGTATGCTTAGCGGGGTATGTCCGCATCGGCCCATCGGCCGCAGCCAAGAGAACCACGCAAGGATTCGAAGGGCGGGCAAGAGGCGCTTCCTTGCGCTACGCTGGATCGGGACCTGCCCAGTCGAACGGGATGTGCTTGCTCGAACGGCTTTCGCCGGTCCAGCCCAAGCCAAAGCCGTCCGTCCGAACTTCAAGGGAACGTCCCCACGTAGCAACCTGGCCGGGGCCAACCTCTGATCCCGGCGGATTGATCATTTGTACCCGTTTGCCTGGTGGCGTAGTTGGCCCCGTCAGCGCTTCTGCGCGCCCGACGACTCGTCCCGGAATCTCAGCCCGCCAAGAGGCGAGATCGCCAGCAACTTCAAACGTGATGGGGACAAATTCGATGCCGCGCACTTCCCCGATGAAAGCGGCGAAGGCTGCCGGCCAGCCACCAGCCTGACCCCCGAAAATCAATTGCAACGCCTGTCGCTGACGCTCGTCGGCGCTTTCATCAATGAAGAGCCCCATCGTAACTTTGGCTTCGCCGGCCCAGATGTTGCCTTCGAACGCACCAAGCGCAAGCAAGTTGAATCCATCGAGCCGCACGTCGCCGAAATTGCCCTCTCGGACATGCCAGGCGAGCAGACCCTGGCACACGTTGTTCGTCGGTGCCTGAGCAAATTCGCAAGGGCATGGAATATCGCAACTGCATATGTCGAACCAATCGCCGACAAGACGCCATTCAGGAACGGCATTCATGGCCTACCTCCGTGAACAAGCGACGCGAAGTCTACTGCATGGAACGTCCCGACTCCAGCGCAATGGTCAATCATCCTGTCCAGTAGGCAAACCCGCTCACTACGCAAACCATTGCCGAGGCCGCGGCTGCCCAAGGTATTCTGGTGAGGGATCTCTGAGGGGTCGCGCTTCGATCGGTGGCGAATGAAGTTCCTAGCCCGTCGCCGGACCCGGCATGGATCGATCCCCTGTGCAAGATGCACACACCCTACACATTCTATCGGCGGGCGGCTCCAGACGGGCCTTGGTTTTGCTCGTCGCGTTGCGAAGAGGCGTATCAGAAATCGCCGCGGACCTATCCGCTGTCTCGATGACAAGGCCACCTCTGCACGGGCGAGACAATCGGGGATTGCTATGTCGTCCGAGTACTGTCAGACCATTTCCTGTGCTGGCGAGCTTATGATTAATACCGAAGGTACCGCGTTCCCTGACCTGCCGAATAATATGGAAGCGTCGAGAAAGACCTCTCAAAGTTTTGAAGTGCCCCGCCCTCGTCGTGCAACTAGGTGTGCGCTATAGTTCTGCCGGTCTGAAAGCATGGAGTTCCGACATGCGCATTCTCATAGCTGTTCTGATCGCCCTCTTCGCCATTGCGCCAGCCACAGCGGGCCCAGGTGACGGTAGTTCTGGCTGCACCAAGCGAACCCAAATCCACACTTCTTGATCAACGCGCATCCCGACGCGCCATCCGGCCAACACTCCTGTTGGAGTTTCTGTGCTTGACGGAGATTCCAACTGCTACGCCAGTACCCTTTCCTCACTCGGCCAAGGTGATCTCGCCCGGCCTCCACGTCTTGTCGAACCATGGCTCTAGCGGGCCGTACAGGCGAAAGATCACAAACCAACCTTTGCCAGGGCGGGTTTCTATCCAGTTGTTCTCCTTGCCGTCCGGAGCTTTGGGTCCGAAATAGACGTCTACCGAACCGTCCGCATTGACCGAAATATTGTCCCGTTTGTTGTTCCTGCCAGGAAAGGGCTGCGTGGTCTGCAATTCCGAGCGCGTCTGCGGGTCATAAAGCACGACCGACCAAAAGTCCTTGGCGGGAACGTTTGCGGGCAAGTTCAGCCGATAGGCTTTAGCGCCGTCGAATGGATTGCCGGCATCGTCGGCAAACGCCATTGCGTACTGCGAGCCCTTGCCTACGATTTTCGCCACCATTGCCGGCGTGTTCACGGTGTAGCCGTAGTAGAACATCGTGCGCGCGTCGAGATTGCGGCCACCGATCCCCTGGTCGTCGAGGAACTGGTAGTCGGCACCATTGAACATGTTTTGCCACTGGCTGTGCGGGTATATCGCGACACGCGGATCGCGATTGCGGAAGCTCACGGCTCTTGCCGTTGCGTTGCCGACCGCAACCGCGTCGGTCAAAATCTTCGCCATCCGCTCGTCGGGAGCGAACGGCGCGCCTTTGCGAATGCCGATAGCCGCCGCCAGGCCCCGCAGTTCCGGATCGAACGCCTCGATCGGCTCTTTCTGCATAACGTCATCCAGCTCCTTGTAGAACTCGAAAGTGTTGGCGTGGACCGTGTTGTAGGGCACCTTCGAGCCGTTGAAGAATTCCATCTTCGGCGGATTGTCCTCCTTGGCGAGAGAGTAGACCTTCACGCCATCTCGGAACATTTTCGAGGCCGCCTCCGGCTTGCCATCGACAAGGAAGCCACGCAGGACCAACAGATTCACGTATGACGGCGAGCGAGCGATAAAATATTCACCGCCGTCCTTGACGTCCTTCGGCAGTTCGCCCTGATAATCCGCCGGAACGATGAGATACTTGCCACCCTTGCCCTGGTCGGGGCCAGGAATGCCCATGTCGATCACGAAGCGGAAGAACGCGTCGTCGACCGTCCCTGGACCGGAGCCGGCCGGAACCTCGACGACGGTAGGACCGTCTGCTTCAAGGTCGAGCATCACCAGGCAATAGACGGTGTCGGTATTTCCCGTGAGAAGCAGCGGGTTTGAATCGAGCAACTGGTCGAAGATGACCGCCTGGTTGCTGCTGGCCGCGCCGAGTTCGGCGTTGCCCAGTCGGATAGCTTCAATCGAGGCAGCGGGGATGAAGTTGAGAAATACCTCGACTCCGCGCAAGAAATCGAGATTGTCGTAGACAAGCGCCGCCGTCTCGGGCGAGGGCACCCCATCGACGAAGTTCAAGGTGCCAAGACGTGTCTCGACCTTGTCGGGCGTCATGATCTGGTCGGGAATCTTGTTGTTGAAGCCAGGCGTTGGGGCGTCCTGGGCCAATGCGTCGGCGCAGGCGGTGGTCAGCATCAGGGCCGTCGCAAGCAGGGCAATGGGGCCGTTGCGGGTGATCTTCATGTGAATTCCTCCTCATCTGGATGGCCGGTGCTATTCTGGCGCCTGCCTTCCGTCGCGGCATGGATAAGGTCATCGGCTCGTGTGCCGCTATCCAAATCCTGCAATTGCGAGCGCCAGCGTCAGCCGCTATCTTCAAGCGCGAGCTTCGAGGCATTGCGATTGCCGATCTCGCAGCGAGGGCTTCATGAGTGAAGGAACCGCTGGCACTACCCGCCGCCGAGTTGAAATCCTTGCGGCGTTCGACGCTCGTTATCGTGACTTCGACATGATGGCTGAGAGCGCAATCGCCTGGGATCAGGAATATGATCACATCGGCCGCGGCAATTTCGAAGGCAGTCTCACCCAAGTAGTTCTCACCACTATGCAGGCAGGCCGCGTCGGCTGGAAGCCGGGCATCATGCAACGCGGCGCGGCTCCCGGTCATTCATGGGTGATCGGTTTGCCGATCGTCGCCGAAGGCACTCTGCATGCCAGAGGGCGCCCGATCGCAGTCGGCCAGCCAGTATTGATCGGGCCATGCGAGGATATGGCCTTTATCGCAAATGGAGCGACGGACATTGCGCTGGCCGTTATCCCGGTGGGGCAGATCGAGCGCTGGATGCAGGTGAGACGCGGTGCTCCTGGGCTCGACAGGAAATGTCTGGATCGTCCATGGACAATGAATCAGCGTGAGATCGTCGAACGCGGCACTGCACTGGCAACGTTGTTAGATGCCCTCGTCAAGAACCAGAACGGGATCGAGCCCAATGCCGTTGCTGTCATTGAAGGCCAGATCGTCGACGTGGTTTTGGGCATGGTGCCGTCTACCGACGTTGCCGAGCCGTTGCATCGACGAGCCAGGATCGCTCTTAAGCTGCGTGACATGCTTGAAGCAAACGTCGAAACCCCATGCAGCGTGGGGGCGATTTGCGATGCTCTGGGCGTTCGCGAACGTACTCTCTACCTCGCATGCATGGAGGCCTTTGGCCGTCCGCCAAAAGCATTGTTGCTTGAGTTGCGATTAAATCACGTGCGCCGAGCTCTCGCGCATCCCGATCTAGACAAAACGGTTACGGCAGTGGCAGCGCGCTTCGGCTTTTGGCATTTTGGCCACTTTTCGGCTGAGTATAAGCGACAGTTCGGTGAACTCCCATCTAGCACGCTCACCAATGCGCTTGGCAAAGCGGCCTATCAATCATCCACCGAGTAAGTTGCACTTCTGTCCACCGTGGGCGCTCGGCTTGGTCGGAATCGTTCGGATCGATGTCTGCTTCGCGACCAATTGTTGCCATTTGTTTGGTGTCGACGGAACGACCGTCCCCACGCGTTTGCCGTCATTGGATGTGTCTAATGTCTGGCGGTTTCATGTTGATGGTCGGGCGCCGAAAAGTGTGTCGCCTCGATCAGCGCTACACCCCGTCCACCGCAACCTGTCAGCCAAGCCACCGGACAATTTCGTATGCGAGCATCGGGCGGCGAAAGCCTTTCAACGTCAATTCGCCGACAGGAGCCGACTCAACCAATGGCTCTACAATGCCGAGGACCCGTTGGCTGACAAGGATCTGGCCCGATTTCGCCTCCTCGCACAACCGTGCCGCATGGTTCGGAACAGTGCCGATAACCGCATAATCGGAGCGCTGGTCGAATCCGATCTGTCCAATGGTTGCGTGGCCTCTGGCGATGCCAATTCCGAAGCCAAGAAAATAGTCTCGCTTGCGCCATCGTTCTGAATGCTCGTCAATTGCGTCACGCATCGCCGCAGCCATTGAGACGGCTCGCTCGGTGTGGTCGGCGCAAGGCAGCGGATCGTTGAAAACGACGAGAAGGCCATCGCCAACGAACCGTTCCAAGGTTCCCCCGTGCCGGGTGATTTGTTCGCCGAGACAACAGTGATATTCGCCAAGAACTGTCATTACCTCTTCGGGCTCAGCGGTCTCGGCGAAGGCTGTAAAGCCACGCAAATCGCAGAAGACGACGGTCACCTCGCGACGATGGCTTTCGAGAAGCCCGTCCCCGTTTCCCGCAGCGACGATAAGGTCGGCGACCTCCGCAGACAGAAACCGCCGAAGTCGGCTCATCCGCTCGATCTCCGCCACCTGCTCCGCCACCGTTTGTTCTAGGGATCGATTCCACGCCGCCAATTGCGCCGCCTGATCCTCGAGGCTGTGCGCCTGGCTCTCGACGGTGTCGTGAAGCGCCTTCTGTCGAAGCATCGATCGCACTCGCGCAAGCAGCGCCCGGTGCTCGAACGGTTTGGTCAAATAGTCGTCGCCACCGGCGTCCAATCCCTCGACGACATCTCGCGTATCGGCTTTTGCGGTTACAAGGATGACCGGAATCGACCGCAGCGAAACGTCTTGCTTGAGCATGCGCACAACGCTGATGCCATCGAGCCTCGGCATCATGATGTCGAGCAGGATCAGATCAGGTTTGCGGGCGCGCGCTTCCGCGAGCCCCTCTTCGCCATCCGCGGCGGTCACTACTTCGTAGCCGTTCGCCTCCAGGCGCATGCGCAGGATTTCGAGATTTTCGGGCGTGTCATCGACGGCGAGAATGCGAGGCGGATCGTGCAAGGTGCAGCCTCCTCAGGACAGGAACTCTTGGACCATTGCCAGCAGCTGGCGCGGACTGAACGGCTTGGCAACGTAACCGTCGCACCCGGCAGCAATGGCTTTCGCCTCGTCGCCCGACAACGCGTAAGAGGTGACGGCGATTATCGGAATATGCCGGAGCGCCGGATCAGCCTTTATGCGGCGGGCAGCTTCGTACCCATCCATCACTGGAAGCTGAATGTCCATGAGGATCAGGTCCGGCTTTTCAGCTGCAGCGGCAGCGACGCCTGCAGCACCGTCAACAGCCTCGAGCAGTTCGAAGTCGGTTGTGGCGATGAGATCGCGTACGATCTGCCGGTTGTCCTCGGTGTCTTCCACCATCAGGATTCGTTTGCTCATGCCGCTTTGACACGCTCCTCCGCGTTGATCGGTATTGTGATGCGGAATGTCGAGCCGGAGCCGGGCACCGACTCCACGTCTATTGTTCCACCGTGCATTTCGACGAAGCGCTTCGAGATCGCCAGGCCGAGGCCCGTGCCACCCTTCTGCCTGGTGCTGCTGTTGTCGACCTGCTGGAATTCCTCGAAGATGAGCGACTGGTCTTCGGGCGCTATGCCTGGACCTGTGTCACGTACGATTATCTCGAAGTGTCCGTCGACCGCATCGGCAAATATGTCGACCGCGCCCCTCTCGGTGAACTTGACGGCATTGCCCGCAAGATTGAGCAGGACCTGGGTCAGGCGGCGTTCGTCACCGCGGCCCAGCGGAAGATGTTCGGGGACGGTCGCAGCGAGCGCCAGCCCTTTTGAACGCGCCAGCGGCTCCACCGCAGTAACGGCCGATCGAACGATCTGCCCCACTGAGTAATCCTCGAGCGTCAGCGTGAGCTGACCTGCTTCGATCTTTGATAGATCGAGCACATCGTTGATGAGTCCCAGAAGGTGACGGCCGTTTGCCTGCACGCGCGACACTGTCGCCTTGGCCCTTTCCGGCAACTCGCCGTAGATCCCGTCGACCAGCAGTTCGGTGAAGCCCAGAACGGAATTGAGCGGCGTCCTGAGTTCGTGGCTCATATTGGCGAGGAACTGCGACTTATGGCGGCTCGCGGCCTCGAGCTCGCGGCCTTTTTCCTCGATCTCACGGAACAGCTTCGCATTTTGGATCGCAAGCACCGATTGGGCCGCAAAGGTTTCCAGCAGTTGAATGACCTTGTGGTCGAATTCTCCAGGCTGGTGTCGCCTGACTACAAGCGCACCGACGATCTTGTTCGGCCTGAGGAGCGGAACGATCAGAACGCTTCGATATCCTGCTTCAAACACGACTTTCAGTACGGGAGACAACTTTCCCTCGCTGAGATCCGGCAACTGAACGGCCGTGCGTTGCCGCGCCGCGTCGCCTATCCCCTGATCGTTCAATCCGACCGGCTGGCTGGCGATCTCGTCGATGAGTTCTTCGCTCATCCCGTAGGTTGCACGGAGACGGAACTTCTGGCTGGCGCTGCTGAAGACATAGATGGTGCCCGCATCCGTGCCAGACAGTTGAACCGCCTTGGCCACGATCGTCTTCAGCACCGTGTCCAGATCGAGGGTCGAATTGACGGCCTTGCTGACTTCCCCGAGCGCCTCTAGTTCGCCGACCGAGCGTGCAAGCTCGGCCGTGCGCGCCTGCACCTCTTGGTATAGCCGCCCCAGTTGCTCGGACGTCTGGTTGACGTTGCCGGCAAGCACTCCAAGCTCGTCGCGGTTAGCGACGGCAACCTGTTGAGCGAAGTCGCCGGCCGCTATCTGCCGCAGACGCGTCTCGATCTTCTTGACCGGCTCGATCAACGACCAGGAGATGATGTACCCAAGCCCCAGTGCCAGCAGGATGCTCCCCACCGCAAAGGAAACCACGATCAGTCGGGACGTCCCGTACGCCCCCTCGGTCGCTTCGATTGCCGCCACCATGTCGGCTTCGGCCATGTTGACCAGCTGGTTTGTCAGCCGTTCGAGGCGGTCGGCCGACGGCACGATCTCATCCAGTTGAACTTTGCGCGCTTCCTCGGTGCGGCCTGCGCGGATGAGTTCCGCGACACGCGTCACCCCGGCCGTAAACAGGTCGTATTCTAGTCGGACCTGGCCCAGCACTTCCGCCTCACTTACAGCGACGAACTCCATGCGGTCGAGGTCGTAGCCAAACTGGCTGAGCTGGCGCAGCGCTGCATCCAGCATCCTGTCGTCCTGAAGCAAAAGCGCGGTCGAGATGCTGTAGAGCTGGTTGGTCGTGTCGTGCTGGACTTGGCGATAGGCTGCGATCCTGCGCTGCAGCTTGATCAGCTCGTTGGTCTGTTCATTTACCCCGCTCAGCACCTGCAACCCGACGGCCCCGAGCACGATCAGCAGGCCGACGATCGACAAAAACGCGATCAGCAGCTTGGTCTGGACGCGCGCCGGCAGCCGCGCAACCCAGCCAATCAGTCGGCTCGTGACGTTACCTGGCTTCCTCCAGGAGGCTAAGAAGGTCACCCCGGAACTCCTCCAGGTCGAACCCAGCGCCGATATATTGTACGCGCAAGATGCCATTCGGGTCTACGAGCGACGTCAGCAGCGTGTGGTCGACGTCGCCATCCGCCGTCTTCGTCGCGATGACGCCGTATTTCCGTCCAACTTCATGGACAATCGCCGGATCTCCGGTAAGAAACGACCAGCCCTTCAAATCTGCATCAAAGTTCTGCGCGTATTGCTTCAGCACTTCGGGCGTATCGCGCTCCGGGTCGACGGTGATCGAAACGAAAGCGATCTGCGGCCCGAACGCTGTACCCAGCTTGTCCTTCACGCGCGCCATGTTGTCGGTGAGCATCGGGCAGATATCGGTACAGGAAGCAAAGATGAATGCAACGGCGACTACCTTGCCGCGAAAGTCACGGAGTGACACACGTACCCCGTCCTGCGATACCAGGGTAAAGTCCGGTGCCGCCCCGATGGTCGGCAGGCGCTGGTCGTGCGGCGCGTCATGCGCATACACTGGCCAAGGAACAAGCAGCGCCAACAGCAGAACGCGTGCTGGCCATCTGCTCACGTCTTCAACTCGCGCTTCAGCTCGTTGACGAAGCGCCAGTCCGTGCCCTGGGCGATGATCGTCTGCGGATTCGACTTGATCATGCCTGTTTCGTGCATGCGCAGCGCGTAGAACCGCAGAGAGGCTTCAGCATCATAATCCCGCCACCTGTCGTACCGGATGTCGTTCAGCGTTTGCAGCGCGTAGTCGTAGCTGGGGACGAAACCTTGATCGACCATCCGCCGCGCAACCAATGGCGGGTCCGATGCGCAGAGGTCGGCGCTCTTGAATATGGCTCGCAGGATATGCTTGGTCGCCACCGGGTATTTGTTCACGTAATCCGCAGTGGCGGAAATCATGCAGCAGAAGTGCTGCGACCACGGCGCGTCGGTGGTCGAGTTGAGGATTGTATGGCCAATTTTCCGGGGACGCAGCTTCTGCGTATTAGGCGGCTGGCCCAGGAATGCATCGAACTTTCCCTCGATGAAGCCTTCCGCCAGATCGTTTGGTTCGATGACCCATTCGATGTCGTTGGCGGGATCGAGCCCGACATAGGCGGCCATCAAAGAAACCAACACATATGGCGGAGCATCGAAGGTAAAGATGCCGACCCGCTTTCCACGCAGGTCCGTGATGCGTTCGACGCTGTCGTTGGCGATCAGTTCGAGGCACCCGGAGTGTAGTCCGGAAAGCACCCTGATCGGCACGCCTGCATCGATCGACGCCACATGAATCGGCACGTAGTTCACACTGAAATCCGTCTCGTTATTTGCAATCCACGCCGACTGATCGACGCTGGGGTCACCTTGCACGTAGCGCACATCGGTGAAGCCCTCGGCGCGCAGCAGTTCTCCGGCCATGTACACGCCTGCCCAGCAATAGGCGCCGCCGCGCCACTGCGGCAGACGGACCGATGTCGTCTCCGGCGGCGGCTCGGCCCAGGCCGATGTCGAGATGCCAACGAGACCTGCGGTGCCGGTTGCCGCAGCGCCGGCCAAAAAGCAGCGGCGGTTTTGCATGATCTGCATGGCGCTATCCTTTTCGTTCCAATCCACTGCGCTCGCGCTCACCGCTCACGTCTTCAGTTCGCGCTTGATCTCCTCGAGGAAATGCCAGTCCGTTCCGTCGGCGATGACCTTGTTCGGGCCCGCCTGCACGAGGCCCGTTTCCTGCATGCGGAGCGTATAGAAGCGGATCGAATCCTCAGGATCGTACTCGCGCCACTTGTCGTAGCGGACGTCGCTCATTGCCTGGAGGGCGTAGTCGTAGCTGCTGGCGAAGCCCTTATCGACCACGCCTTTGGCGACCAGTTCCGGATCGGAGATACAAAAATCGACGGCCTTGAGCAGCGCACGCAAGATTCGCTTGGTCGCAACCGGGTACTGCCGCGCATAGGCCGTGCTGGCAGACAGCATGCAGCAGTAATATTGCGACCACGGACGGTCGATGGATGTGTTGAGTATCACATGGCCGATCTTGCGATCGCGCGCCACTTGCGGCTGCGGCGGTGTCGCGAGAAAAGCATCGATCTTCCCGTGGGCGAGCATCTGCAGCGGGTCCCCGCCAGTAATCCACTCGATGTCATTGGCGGGATCGAGCCCGACATAGGCAGCCACAATCATCAGGAGAAAGTGCGGAACTCCGTTCAAGGCATCGACGCCCGCCCGTTTCCCCTTGAGGTCGAGCACACCCTGGATGCTGTCATTCGCAATCAGTTCAAGGCAGCCGACATGCATGCCGGCCAACACTGTGATCGGAACGCCGTTGGCGATCGACCGTACATGCGCCGGCGGAAAGTTCCAGTCGAAATCTATCTCGTCATGCGCGAGCCAATCGGCCGAATCGGGGCCGGTGCCGGACGACACGAAGCTTATATCCGTGAAGCCTTCGGCTCGCAGCAGCGGCTCCGAGACGTACATCGGCGCTTGGCAATCCGAGGCGTTGATGAAAACGGGGAAGCGCACCTTGGTCGTTTCCGGAGGCGGCTCGGCCCAGGCCTGCGTCGCGGTGCCGACAAGGCCCGCAGCGCCGGCTGCAGCTGCGCCTGCCAGGAAGCGGCGCCGATCTTGCATAACGAGCATGGAAGCCTCCTTTCAGCGGCGGCCCATCGGCAATGTCAGCCCTTCAACTCGCGCTTGATCTCGTTAAAGAACTGCCAATCGGTGCCGTTCGCGATGATCTCGTTCGGGTTCGACTTAACGATCCTGGCTTCGTGCAGCCGCAGCGAAAAGAACCTCATCGTATCCTCTGGATCGAAGTCGCGCCAATTGGAGTATGGGAGCTCGCGGAGCGACTGCACGGCGTAGTCGTATTGTTCGGTGCGTCCGCCATCTACCAGGAGGCGGGCCACCCGTTCCGGTTCGGCCGCGCAGATATCGGCCGATTTGAGGATGGCGCGGACGACGCGCTTGGTGGCAGCTGGATTCTTCTCCGCATAGGCGGCGTTGACCGCCAGCATGCAGCAGTAATACTGCGACCACGGCCGGTCCTTGGAACTGTCGAGGATGACGTGGCCGACCTTGCGGGCGCGGAGATCTTGAGCCTCGGGCGGAAAAGCCAGGAAGGCATCGACCTTGCCCTCGGCGAAAAGCTCCGCCGGTTTTGCCTCGCCGACGATCCATTCGATGTCGCGTTGCGGATCGAGGCCGACATAGGTCGCCATGGCGCTGACGAAGATATGTGGGTCCGATGATAGATTGCCGCCGACCCCGACCCTGCGGTCCTTGAGATCCGCGATGCTTTTGATGTCTTCGCGCCCGAACAACTCGTAGCAGCCGACATGCACTCCCGAGATCACCTTGATCGGGGCGCCAGTGTCGACTGGGATGATTAAGGCTGTGGCAAAGTCGATGCCGAAGTCGATATCGCCGCGCGCCAGCATCTCGGTCTGGGCGATACCGGCGTCGGCGGCCACGAAGCCAAAGTCCGAGAACCCCTCTGCGCGGATCAGCCCCTCGGCGACGTACTGCGGAGCGATGCAGATACCGGGCGCCGCAGCAAAGCGGGCCGTCGTGGTTTCAGGCGCCGCCTCGGCAGCGGCGGCAATGCGGCCGTTGGCAAGACTCGCGGTTGCGAGCGCAGACAGGCCCGTGAGGAAGCGGCGGCGGTTCTGGATAACCTGCACGAGTCTCTCCTTCCCTTGAAAAGGCGTGGCGTGTCGGCGATAGGTCTACCTCTTCAACTCCCGCTTAAGCTCATTGAGGAAGCGCCAGTCCGTTCCGTTGGATAGGATCTGTTGCGGGCTGGACTTGATCATGCCCGTCTCCTGCATGCGCAGTGCGTAGAAGCGCACCGTGTCTTCGGCATCGTAGTCCCGCCATCTGTCGTGCGGGGTCTCCTTCAGCGTGGCCAGAGCATAGTCATAATTGGGCAGAAAGCCTCGGTCGACCAGCTCCTGTGCCGCCAACTCCGGGTTCGAAGCGCAGAAGTCGGCGGCCTTGAGGATGGCGCGTAGGACACGCTTGGTCGCCGCCGGGTATTTGGTGACATAGTCCGTGCTGCCGGCAACCATGCAGCAGAAGTATTGCGACCACGGGCGGTCGACGGCGATGTTGACGACCGTGTGGCCGGGAAAATCTTTTTGGCCGCGAAAAATTTGCGGTTCGGGCGTGGCGGCAAGGAACGCATCGACTTGCCCGTCGATGAAGTCCTGCATCGGGTTTTCGGTCTCCACCCACTGAATGTCGTGTACAGGGTCAAGCCCGACATAGTTGGCCATGAGGCTCGTGAGCTTGTGCGGATGCGAATCCAAGACCCAAACCCCCACTCGCTTGCCTCGCATATCCGCTACGGCTTGAACGCTGTCGTTGGCGATCAGTTCGAAGCACCCGAAGTGGACGCCTGTCAGCACCTTAATCGGCACGCCGGCTTCGATGGACGTGATGTGCATCGACGGCATGTTCATGTCGAAATCCGTATCGCCGCGAGCGAGCCATTGTGAATTGTCGACGCTGGTATCGCCTGTCACGTAGCGGACGTCGGTGATGCCGTCGGCGCGCATCAATTCTCCGGCGAGAAAGACGGATGCCCAGCAGTAGGCGCCCCACTTTCCCAGACGGACGGTGGTGGTTTCCGGGGGTGGCTCTGCTGCACTGGACGGGCGAATGTTGAATAGCGCCGCTCCGCCGGCCGCGGACAGGCCAGCCAAGAAGGCGCGACGATCCTGAATGATCCGCATCGGAACCCTCCCTTCCGATTCGCAAAAAAACTGTTGTGGGCCGGAATCCAACAAAAGAGATTCCGGCAGAGGCGGACAATGCGCGCCGAACAGTTGCGAGTTAGGAGCACCCTGTCCTAAGGCGGGAGTCTTGCGCTCTCAGTCGCTGGCCAGCCAGCGATAGGTAACTATACGCCTGATCTGAGTTCGTAGCGAGGATAAATCTCTCATCCAGCGCAAAACGACTGGTATTCTGTTTCTAACAGTGAGTTTTTAATTTGGATGAAGTGTGCGAGTCTTGTCAGATGGGTAACAGGGAACGCATTGAATTTCCCCGACTGTAACCGGGAAGACTTGAGGGTCTGGTTCGCAATCGCAACGGATCGGCAACATCTCTCGAACAGGTCGCGCGTGCAGGACAAGCGCTAGAGTCACTGCACTAGCCGTAACTGGTAGGCCCTTTGGAGCCCGGGCAAAGGTATCCGCGTGGCTGGTAATGACAGCTTCTAGTCCCCATTCGAGACGTTCCAGCCTCCCTCCCGGAACGACCGGATTGGGTCAGGTCGAGACTCAAAGCCTCCCATGCAAAACGTCAGCTATTGGTATTCCCTAGTTCCGAAGCTGCCCGTCTGCTTCGGGTCCAAAAGCTGCCGGTCAGCAATGCGCCCAAAGTCGGGCAGTAGGCGCTCCGCTGCTATTTGCGCCAAAGGCGCCTACTGTCGGAAACGATGGCGCGCTTGTTCTGGCAAGGGAGCAATTTCAAACCGAGAGCCTTCAGCGTCCTCAGCCCTTCGCGGCACCTCTCGGCATAGAAGCGTCGCTTGCGATAGGCCCAGGCGGGGCATTGACCTTCATGCCGCTTCTCCGAACCTACCGTTCCCGCTACGATCTGATACGATCCTTGTCTGCCATTCATCACTGAAGTTCTATGGCGACTCCTGACCGCAAGCCGTCCTTTTCGAGAAAGGCTGATTGCCGCAAACCGAAACCTCATTCGAAGCGGCGGTCTTAACTATTGTTTCTCCTGAAGTGAGATCCCTATCTCGCGGACGCGCAGACGTTGCGCACTACGATAGCCGCTCCGACCGCGATTTCACATCGTCGCTCAGCTCCCGCACGATTTCGGTGGTCTTGCGAATATCCGCTTCGCTGAGAGCGGCGCCCATGGTCGATGCAGTCGAAAGGAGCCGGGCGTTGAGCTCGCGGTAGCGCGTATCGCCTTTGGGTGTCAGCCGCACGAGTTTCGAGCGCCGGTGCCTCGGATTGTCGATGAATTCCACGAGCCCCTTGGCCGCAAGCTCATTCGCCAGTCGCTGCATGCGCTGACGGCTGGCGGGTCGCATCTGAGCGACTTGCGGCACGGTGAGCGAACCAAGCAGCGCGAGGCTTCGCATGAAGCCGAACGCACCGCCGCCCCAACTCGTATGAGCCCTGTCTTCTGGCCGAACGCCCGTATCTTGAAGAAACACTGAGCCACTTCGAGCATCAGCTCTTCGACCGCCTCTGCCTTGCTGTCAACGGTTGGGGCCGCACTCTTTGGGGCCACCTCGGTCCTGTGTCGCGCCGACGCCATCGCTTTCGTTCCCTTGTCTACGCCATCACTTCCAGTTGACACTGTTGTTGTCAACTTTTAGAATGACACCTTAGGTGTCATTTTGAACAAACTTGGCTGTAACCCCGGCATCTGCGGGAGGAGGCACGGGCATGGACTCTGCCGGGCCACAAATGACTGACACCGGAACCGCGGATGTTATCGCGCGACCGCCCCTCCTCTTTCTCGCCGCTCTTCTGCTCGGCTTCATCCTGGATCGCCTGCCACCTTTGCCGTTCGCCGTTCCGGACGGCGATCTGGCCCGCTGGATCATCGGCGGGTCGCTGGCCTTCAGCGGTCTTGCGCTCTTCGCCGCGGGCATTTGCAATTTCTTACGAGCAAAGACGCCAGTACCCACGAATGAGCCCACCCGCGCGCTGGTGTCGACCGGCATCCACGGTTGGACCCGCAATCCCATCTATCTGGGCATGTTCCTCGTCTACGACGGCATCCGGATCGCCGCACGAAACCCGTGGATCCTGATCCTCCCGCTGCCTCTGGCAATCATGATCCGCCACGGCGTCGTCAGCCGCGAAGAAGCGTAGCCGGAGCGGCGGTTTGACAACGCCTATCGAGACTACAAGGCCCGCGTGCGCCGATGGTTGTAGCCGTGGGGCAAAAGCGCCGATCCCATGCGTTCGGAGGCGAAATGAGATCAGGCCTGAGCGTCGGCGTTCTAGCGGCCATCCTCGCCTCCTGCGCGAAGATCCCGACATCCCAGGAGGTCAATGACGCCGTACTGACGCTTCGAGATTACGAGAGCTGGGCGTGGGCTGTGGGCATTGCTCTCATCTGGGTCGATCTTGTGCTGCCAATCCCGCAAACTTCTGTGATCGCCGCGCTAGGCATCATCTATGGAACGCTGCTTGGCGGATTGTTCGGCAGTCTCGGCCTGATCACCGGCGGCCTTCTCGGCTACTGCCTGATGCTCACCTCCGCGCGGCGATTTGTGCAACGCTTTGTTGGGCCCCAATCCATGCAAAAGATGGAGCGTCTGTTCGGCCGGGGCGGTGTTTGGGCGATCGTCCTCACCCGCAGCCTTCCCTACAGCGTCCCGGAGGCCATGGTTTTTCTCGCCGGACTTGCGGGCATGCCGATGAGAAAATTCACCGTGGCGTTGACAGTCGGCAGCGCGCCCACGGCATTCGCTTTTGCGGCCATCGGCGCTGGCTGGGCGGACCAGCCGATCCTGGTCCTCGTGGTGAGCTACGTGCTCCCGATCATCCTGCTACCCCTGGCGCTCTATCTCATCCGGCTCCGCGCGTAAGAAATGTCAATACTGGTCATAGCTCTCCGCGCCGTCTCCCTCCTCGCCTTTGCGGGCCCCCTGTTGCTGGTGGGCGGCGGCGGGAGTCGCGGGGAACGCAAGACGCGAGCACGTCAGGGTGGAGGTGAACGAGCACCGCTGGTGGCGAACCTCGCTGCATTCGGCTTGTTCTTCCCTTCGCTCCTGATTTTTTCCGGTAGCTCCGAGGCCTCCGGGCCACTGCCGTTGGCGCTGTCAGGGTGCCTTGTCGCCCTCGCGGGGGGCCGCCCTTGTCCCCAGATCCCGGGCCGAGCTCGGTCCCGCATGGAGCCTTGTCCCCAGGACAAATCAGAGCACCGGCATCGTCACAACTGGCCCCTATCGCCTCGTGCGCCACCCCATCTACCTGGGCCTGGCACTGCTCGCCATCGGCGAAGGGCTCGCCTTCGGCAGCCGGCCGGCTCTATCTATTTTGCTGTTCGGAATTGTCCCGACCTTTGCCTGGCGCGCCCGCGCGGAGAGAAACTGCTTAGCCGTACATTTGGCGAGCCCTACGAGGTCTACCAACGGCGAACCAAGATGATCATCCCGTACCTTCTGTAGACCTGTCGGCGACGGAAGGCGTTGGCCGTCATTGCCTGATGCCCGCATGGGCTACGACGGCTTAACACCTTCACACCGTTGCAACGTTTTTCACATCGGTTTCACTTCGGTGATTTGGCTAAGGGGCTTTGTTCGCTTCTCCCTACTGCAGGAACATCCGCATCGAAAGCGGTTCCGCGGCCCAGATCCGGTCCGGCCCGAGGCGGCTGGTCTTGCCTGAAATGCGTTTACCGCGATCCGTCATTCACCTAGTGGCGAACCTTCACGCTCAGCACCGGCCTTTTTCCGTTGGTTAGACGCCGTTGCCCGATATCCGACAGCGTCGGCACGGATGATAGCTCGATCGTGACGCTCGATGGGCAGGCTCCCTATAATCGTCTTGAGGTCTCGAAGGACCGAGGCGATGTGGGGCCAAGGAAAATCAGTCGGATCGCCGATGTCCCGGTCGGCGCCCATTATGATCTCCAGCTTGGCTATTATGCCGGCAAAAGATTGTGCCGTTGTGGCCGGAAGTGTGTCTTGGAATTTTAATACTTCCGTCGTGGCTATGATCTCGGCCTCACGCGTTAAGGAATACCCTATCTCTTCATCCATGGCGTCCCATTGAGCAATCTGTTCGTCGGTTTGTATTGCCCACTTGGTCGGTGCATCTTTGTTCGAACCCTCTTTGTGGAGAAGCTCATCGACCTCCCTCTGCTTGTTGAGCTTGTGCGCTTTCTCATTCTGCGGACATTGCTCGACTGGCACCTGACCGCGAAACCCTAGAGCGCGGATGATGCGTGTCTCAAGCCGCTGCTGTAGTCGGCACAGCACCAACGAAACCCGCTGCGCTCGTTTCCAGTCGCTCAGCAAGGCAACCGCAGGATCTGGACTGAGGTACGTGTGTTTCAGCGTAAAAACCGCTGGCTCCATATTCCGCTGCCGATCCATATCCTTTGCCTCTCTCGTTCGCCGCCATAGCGCCAGGCAAGGGTGGTACCTGAGCCGTGATCTACAGCTTCGCAGCGCGAGCACGTCGAGGCGAACAAGATTCGTAAACACCATTATCTGAATTTAAGATAACTGAAAATCAGATATAATGAAGCCCTCATCTGAAACCAGGTGAGGAAAATTCGTGGTCAAAACGCTCGGCACACAGCGTCATAGGTCCCTGATCGCTCTGTTGATCGAGAGGCGTGAGGCAAGCGGGCTGACCCAGAGCGAATTAGCCGCCAAACTAGGGCAATATCAGTCATTCGTGGCACGTCTAGAAAGTGGCCAGAGACGAGTCGATGTGATCGAGTTTATCGAGCTGGCAGAAATCCTTCGTTTTGACGCATCGGCTGTAATCAGAACGCTAGCAGCAGAAACCCACTAAGCGCGATTCAAGGGTTATCTGAAAGCAAAGGTCTGCCCTGATGCGGGAGGCATCGACGAGGTCAATCGACAGTTCTATCGGCGTTCGAAAAGCCCTGTCGCGGAAATGGTTCACTGCAACCGTGTTGATTATTGCGGCTTCGCACATGCGGATATCCATCTTGGCCACGGCGTGACCGTGAGACCGAATACGTTGAAGCCTGTACAGGAATTTGAGATTCTACTTGCGAACAGGGCGGGCCGTAGTTCATGGGCTGCGCCCCAAGCATCCGCGGGCAGCCCGAGACGATCTGTTGATGCCACCGCAATTGGCGGTTCATGCAACTGGAAAAGATCCTGGCTTTTGTCGCGCCCGCTCCAACAGCAGGCGTTAGAAGTCCATACCACCAGACGGCATGGCAGGTGCGGCTTCCTTCTTCGGCTTCTCGGCAATCATAGCCTCGGTGGTCACCAGCAGGCCGGCGATGGACGCGGCATCCTGAAGTGCGGTGCGCACCACTTTTGCCGGATCGATCACGCCTTGCCGATAAAGGTCGCCGAACGAATTGGTCTGTGCGTTCCAACCGAAGCCGAAATCGTCCTTCTCGCGCAGCTTGCCTACAATGATCGAGCCTTCCGCTCCGGCATTCTCCGCGATCTGGCGTACCGGCACTTCGATCGCCCGGCGCACGATATCGACACCTGTCCTCTGGTCTGAATTGTCGACTTGGACCATGTCGAGCGCCTTGGCCGCCCTCAACAACGCCACGCCGCCACCCGGCAGGATGCCTTCTTCGACTGCCGCGCGGGTGGCGTGCAGCGCGTCGTCAACGCGGTCCTTGCGTTCCCTGACCTCGACTTCGGTAGAGCCGCCGACGCGAATTACGGCAACGCCGCCGGCTAACTTCGCAAGCCGCTCCTGCAGCTTTTCGCGATCGTAGTCGGACGTGGTCTCTTCGATCTGCGCCTTGATCTGCGCGACGCGACCCTGGATCTCGGCCTTGGAGCCGGCGCCGTCAACGATGGTGGTGCTCTCTTTTTCGACCACGATCTTCTTGGCCCGGCCGAGCATATCGAGCGTCACGTTCTCGAGCTTGATGCCGAGATCCTCCGAAATCGCCGTGCCGCCGGTGAGGATAGCGATATCCTCGAGCATCGCCTTGCGGCGATCGCCAAAGCCCGGCGCCTTGACGGCCGCGACCTTGAAGCCGCCGCGCAGCTTGTTGACGACCAGCGTGGCGAGCGCCTCGCCCTCGACGTCCTCGGCAATGATGAGCAGCGGCTGACCGGACTGAACCACGGCCTCCAGGATCGGCAGCAGGGCCTGCAGGTTGCCGAGCTTCTTCTCGTGGATCAGTATGTAGGGCTCTTCGAGCTCTGCCCGCATCTTGTCCGTGTTGGTGACGAAATAGGGGCTGAGGTAGCCGCGGTCGAACTGCATGCCTTCAACGATCTCAAGTTCGGTCACTACGGTCTTGGCTTCCTCGACCGTGATGACACCTTCATTGCCTACTTTCTCCATCGCCTCGGCCAGGAAGCGTCCTATCTCTGCGTCGCCATTGGCCGAGATGGTGCCGACTTGGGCGATCTCGTCGTTGTTGGTCACCTTGCGGGCGTTCTTCTTCAGCTCTGCGACTACGGCATCGGCCGCCTTGTCGATGCCGCGCTTCAAGTCCATCGGATTCATGCCGGCGGCAACGGCCTTGTGGCCCTCCTGGACGATCGCCTGGGCGAGAATGGTCGCGGTCGTGGTGCCGTCGCCGGCGACGTCGCTGGTCTTGGAAGCGACTTCGCGGACCATCTGGGCGCCCATATTCTCGAACTTGTCTTCAAGCTCGATTTCCTTGGCGACGGTCACCCCATCCTTGGTGATGCGCGGCGCGCCGAATGCCTTGTCGATGACGACGTTGCGGCCCTTGGGGCCGAGTGTCACCTTCACCGCATTGGCAAGGATATCGACACCGCGCAGCATCTTGGTGCGCGCGTCGTCGCGAAACTTCACTTCCTTGGCAGCCACTGTCCCACTCCTTCATCGGCAGCATACGTTGACTGGTGGAGACTTTTCTCGGTCGTCCACGTTGACGTCTGGTAGGTGGACCTGACGCGTGATTGTCACGCGTGCGAGGTCCGGTTGCAACACCTGCTTCGTCCGCTGGATTTGCCTCAGCTGCTGCAAACCCTAAAAATAGAAGACGGAAACGGGCCGTAATTTCCCTTGAGAGTGGGAAGCGCACCGAACTGCCAGCCCTTGTTCGCATTATTCCATTTGTTAAACTACCCACCCCGCTGCTGACAATTCGCAAGCACGCCGCCCGCAATGGCAGGTTCTTCCTATTGCTGGGGCCCCTCCAGACCGAGGCGCGACCATCATCCAGACCGATGAGCCCAAGGCGGCGATCGACTGGCTGACGGCCAACGGCTAGCGCATCCCCTACGACCTGACGAACTGGGACCGAGGCTTGGGCGTTGTCAAGGCTGCGTCTTAGCGCGCCGCGAAGCGGTCGCCTTGACAGTGCGAAAGGCGGTCACAGCTCGGCAGGCGGTCGGCGTGCTTATCGAGAAAATCGTTGGCGGCTTCAATATAATAGTCGTTGACGCATCGACCCTCCGAAGTAGCGAACAAGTGCCGCCGCCGCTTGTCCTTGGCGGCGATATAGATGGTCGTCGGCTCCTTCTTGTCCTCTCGGAGCGTGCGTCACGTGTCATGGAAGTGTTATGCAGCGGAAGTAGGGATCACCTTCAAGCGATCTGTAGCCAGCCATCCAGCAAGCCAGGGAGATCATCCAGATGCATAGCGATCACGCGTCCGCCTTCCGAACCAGTCTTCTCGAGGAAAACGACGGCCCAGGAACAAATCACTCCGCCAACGAGACCATGGGCGAGATCATCTCGCGGCGCTTCTCCAGGCGCGGCTTCCTGCGCGGCTCGCTTGCCGTGTCGGCGATTGCCACCACCGTGAGCCCTATCGCGCTGCTGCTCGCCGACGAGGCTCGTGCGGAGGCCAAGTCCGCTTTCAGCTTCAAGGAGGTCGAGGCCGGCGTCGACCAAACCCATCACGTGGCCGAGGGCTATGACGCCGACGTGCTCCTGCGCTGGGGCGATCCGCTATTTTCCGACGCGGCAGACTTCGATCCCCAGAACCTGACCGCCGCAGCCCAAGCCAAACAGTTCGGGTACAACAACGACTACGTCGGTTTCATTCCACTCGACGGCTCTGCCGAGCACGGCCTGCTGGTGGTCAACCACGAATACACCAATCCGCATCTGATGTTCCCCGGCATCGTGAAGGTTGTGGAGAAGGACGGCAAAAAGGCGCTGGAGGTGGCAGCGCTGACAAAAGACCAGGTCGATATCGAAATGGCCGCCCATGGCGGCACGGTCGTCGAGATCCGCAAGGACGGCGGCAAATGGCAGGTCGTCAAAGACGGCAAGCTCAACCGCCGCATTACCGCGACGACCGAAATGGAGTTCACTGGTCCCGCCGCCGGCCACGACCGTCTCAAAACCAATGCCGACCCGACCGGAACGAAGGTTATCGGCACTGTCAACAACTGCGCCGGCGGGGTGACGCCATGGGGCACTTACATACTGGCAGAGGAAAACATCCACGGCTATTTCTCCGGCGAACTGCCCGCAGACCACAAGGAAGCAGCAAATTACAAGCGCATGGGCATTCCGGAAGGCGCCTATGAGTGGGCGGCCCATTACGACCGCTTCGACCTTGCCAAGGAACCGAACGAGGCAAACCGCTTCGGCTGGATCGTTGAAGTCGATGTCAACGATCCGGCCTCAATGCCGAAGAAGCGGACCGCGGTTGGCCGCTTCAAACATGAGGGAGCAGAATCGATCGTCGCCAAGGACGGCCATGTCGTCTTCTACCTCGGCGACGACGAACGCTTCGACTATGTCTACAAATTCGTCACGGCCGGCACCTTCAATCCCGACGATCGCGCGGCCAATATGAACCTTCTTGACAACGGCACGCTCTACGTCGCCAAGTTCGCGCAGGATGGCTCCATGGAGTGGTTGCCACTCGTGCATGGCCAGGGACCGCTCACTGCGGCGAACGGCTTCGAGAGCCAGGCCGACGTGCTGATCGCGACCCGCCTTGCTGCCGACCTGCTCGGTGCGACCAAGATGGATCGCCCCGAGGACATCCAGCCCAACGGCGTCAACGGCAAAGTCTACGTCTTGCTGACGAACAACACCAAGCGCGAGGCCAACCAGGCCGATGCTGCCAACCCGCGTGCGGAAAATGCTTTTGGTCACATCATCGAGATCGCCGAAGACGGTGGCGATTTCGCCGCCGTAAAGGGAAAATGGGAGGTTCTCCTGAAATGTGGCGATCCCTCAGTGGCGGAGGTCGGGGCAACGTTCTCGACGGCGACCTCGGCAAGCGGCTGGTTCGGCATGCCGGACAACTGCGCAATCGATTCGATCGGCCGGCTATGGGTCGCAACCGACGGCCAGGGGCCGAAAGCTACCGGCCGCACCGATGGCTTGTGGGCGGTTGACACTGAGGGCGAGGCGCGTGCCACGTCGAAGCTGTTCTTCCGCGTTCCGGTCGGCGCCGAGCTCTGCGGTCCGTTGTTCACGCCGAATGACGAGACCGCCTTCGTGGCTGTCCAGCACCCAGGCGATGGCGGCGACGATTGGGAAGGCTTCGGACGGCCCTCCTACTATGAGGATCTTTCTACCCGCTGGCCGGACTTTCGCGACGACACGCCGGTCCGCCCATCGGTGGTTGCGATCACGAAGCAGGGTGGCGGCAAGATTGGCGTCTGAGTGAGTCTCGTGACAGTTCGGCGGGGGAACGAAGGGCCCCGCCGAACTGGTAATGGTCGCAGGCACAGCGAACTGCCGGTTCGGCTATTGCGCCGACATCGTTGCTAAAGGTTGCCACCTTTGTTTGCAGAGCGGCTTCCAACGCGCCCGACGGATCGATATCTTCGAGGCTTGCTTCACCGAGGTTGTACGACATGACTGGCACCCTTGGAGCCGGGAGCGGACCGGCTGCTTTTCGTCGACATAATGCTGAAGCAAGCAACATTCCGGCAGCCAACTCGAACCATGCCTTTGGCCGGCGACGGTCTCCTACCTGGCACGCGGAGCGGACGGGCCGGTGCAACTGCTGGCGAGCATCCCTGTCCGGCCGGCCGAGCGGGGCTGACAGCCCTGCGCAGAACGCCGCGGCCGGGATCGCGAGAGGCGCGGTTGAGCTTCAGCGCCAGCGGGTCGGCCGATCGGCGAACCGGATTTCCTCCCTCCCCTTTCAGCCTCACTATTCCGATTGAATACCGCGTCTACAGACGCTATATTGCGTCATAGTAAGTGGCATCAACAGCGGCAGGAGACGACCATGGGCCTCGTCCAGTATTCCGACAACGGCCTCTTCGCGCCGCGCAAGATCGCGGAGGCATTCCACACGACCAGCGAGGAAGTCGCCCGAACCGCGGGGCTTGGCAGGGACGCGGTCCAGCGCAAGGAGCGCATTCGGTCGGACAAGACCCAGCGCCGGCTGCGCGAGATGGTCGAGGTGATTAACAAGGTCGAGCCGCGTTTCGGTTCGCAGTTAATGGCCTATGCCTGGTATCGCTCGGAGCCGCTGCCGGGCTTCTCTGGCCAGACCGCCATGCAGCTCGTGCGCAGCGGCCGTGCCGACGACGTGCTGGACTATGTCGACGCGGTCGACGCCGGCGTGCACGCCTGACACGGTGCTGTATCACGGAAAGCTCTATCGAGCGCTGAACCCCATCTACGCGCGCGAGCCACTGTCGGGGCGGGGCGCGGAACTCTACGGTGGACGATTCAATCCAAAGGGCGTGCCGGCGCTCTATGCGTCGCTGTCGGTGATGGCGGCACCGCGCGAAGCCAACCAGGTCGGCAATCTCCAGCCGACGACACTCGTTTCCTACGAGGCCGAGATCGATGGTGTGTTCGACTGTCGGGATGACCGTGCTCTCAAAGCGGAGGGAATGGACACCGCGGCGCTCGCCGACGGCACATGGCGCGACAAGATGACGGCGAGCGGGGAAGCACGAACGCAGGCGTTCGCTCGCCGGCTGATCGCCGGCGGCTATCAAGGCTTACTGGTGAGAAGCTTCGCCCCCGGCGCGTCCGCCGACGATCTTAACCTGGTGCTTTGGAAATGGAGCAATGCAGCCCCAGCCCGCATGATCCTGATCGACGACGAGAACCGCCTGTCGAGATAGCAGCCTATGCTTTCCGATCAGCCGGACGGCCATTTCCGTTGTCGGCGTCGCCCTTGTCGCTGGCGAGGTCGGCCTCGATCTCGGCTAGATGTTTAGTCCCGGCGTTTGCTAGAGCGGAAATCGATGCGGGGGTCCAGGTCTACTTCTGCGACCCGCAAAGCCCATGGCAGCGTGGCACCAACGAAGACACCAATGGGCTACTGCGTCAGTACTTTCCAAAAGGGACCGACCTGAGCATCCAAAGCGCCGTTGAGATCGCCGCCGTGGCAGCGGCCCTTAATGCCCGACCAAGAAAGTCTCTAGGCTGGAAAAACGCCGGCAGAGGCGCTTGACGAGTTGCTGCCATGAGTGAACACAATCAGTGTTGCGACAGCCGTTTGAACCCGCCCAATATGCTGCCGAGATCTACCGGTAGCTTCTGGCCGATCAAGGCCTGATCGGCTCGATGGGCCGCAGAGGCAATCCCAATGACAATGTTGCACACGCGCAAGAGCTAGGCGATGCTCGGCGCCACATCCAGCAATAAGCCCGGCGCTCTGTTGTAAACCGACACAAAACGTCAGTATCACCGTGGCCGGGCATGTCCTAATGGCCGGGTCGGGCGCGACCGCCCAGGCAATGCCTGGGCGGAAGGATCAGGCAACTTGCCGCCGCGTCCACCAGCGCCCCGTGGTCTGGGGGTTGCCAATTGGCAAATGCTGATTGCGAGGAGTAGTGCGATAGATCTCCTGGAACGGATCAACCGGCTTCACGCTTTCCTGTCGGGAAACGCCACTCTTACCGATGCTGCTCATCTCTGGGTTGAAGCTGAACTTGTGGCCGGCGAGATTGAGCGCAGCCCGTTTGCAGCCAAGGAAGAGATAACGGCTGCACAGGATTTAAGGGACGGTGTGTCCTCGTTCATTGCGCAAATGCGCAATGATGACGTATTGCCCGACTCCGGTCGGGCATGCGCGAGCCTCCGCATTTTGAAATCAGCGATCGAACGTCGAACTCTCGGTGAAGACGATTCTTCCTAGTCGTGGACAATGTCTTCATCGAGTGGCTGTGGCGCGGTCTGATCTGCGAATGCATCTTCCTAAATGTGTTCGGCGTCCGGCTGCGTCGGGCAGGGACCAAAGCCGTGAGGGAGAAGATCGTGGTCTGCCGTGGACAGTCGTTTTAAGAGCCTACGGCCGCATCTTTGTTTCCGGATTTTCTTCGATGCCGACTTGAAGGCGGCGCACCTTCTCGCCTCGCCGTCTTCGAAATCGAGCCCGCTGCCACCTCCTCCCGCAGCGGCTTTTCATTCCGCTGAAATCACTCGAACACGACGGACTTCGAGGCCCTTCCGGCCATGACCGTATTCGATGAAAACTTTCTGGCCTTCCGCACTGCCGGCAGGACCGGCGCATCATCGGATCAAATGGCGTAGGACCATGCCGGCAAGAACCGCCCCCACGGCCGAGAACGGCAGCCAGGCCTGCGCGTCGCCCATGGTGTACAACGTCAGGCCGCTGAGCAGCAGCCATATGAGCGGGATCGGAACCAGCAGAAGCACCAATCGTCCACCAGCAGCGAGCAGGATGCCGAGCGCCGCCATCACAGTTGGATCCGGCGCAATGCCGAAGACTTCCGCAGCTGTCCATGGCCGTCCGAAGAGCGGCGGCAGAAGCGGGTAGGCTACAAGGCCGATCCCCGCAAGCAGGAGCCCCAGCCGCGAGTCTTTGCGGTCGAAGGCGAGACCGCCGGCGGCGGTGATAGCCAGCAGCAGCGCCTGCAGACCGAAGGCTGGCGTGACATAGACGACCACCCAGTTGACCGCCGCATAGCGGCTCCCCAGGAATGACCAGCCGACGAAGGCCCAGAGCGCTGCGAAGATGAGGGCGATCCAGAGACCGTGGCGGCGTGGTCGCCGAAGCGCAAGGAGCATGACGGCAGAGCCAGCAGCGAGCGTTATGACATGCAGCGGCCAAAGGGCGGCATTGTGCAGCTCGAACATGCGCCAGTAGACGCGCGGCGAGAAGAGCAGAAAATCTTCCAGCCGATAGGTCCACCACTGCGACATTCAAAGATCTTGGATATAAGCTGCCATCCGCTCCCGCATAGCGGCATCCGGAAGGGGCGCGGCGGCAGCCGCGACGTTCTCGCGCACGTGCTCGACGCTCGTGGTCGCAGGAATCGCGACAGTGACCGCCGGATGGGCGAGGATAAACTTCAGGATGAACTGCGCCCAGGTTCCCGCCCCGATCTCGGCTGCCCAATCCGGCAGTTCTTCGCCTTCGAGCCCCCGTGTCAGCACGCCTTGCCGGAAAGGCCGGTTGACGATTACCGCCATGCCGCGTTCGGCGGCCAGTGGTAGCAGTCGGTCTTCCGCCTCCCGGTCGACGATGTTGTAGGTGAACTGCACGAAGTCGAGCGGATGGCTGCGCATGATCTCTTCGAACAGACCGTGCCGGCGTCCTTCCGACGTCGTGATCCCGACATAGCGGATATGCCCGTCGGCTTTCATGGCGAACAGGGTCTCGAGATGCGCCTTCCAGGCGACGAGATTGTGAACCTGCACGAGGTCGAAGCGCGGCACGCCCCAGAAGCGGCGCGAGCGCTCGATCTGCACCGGTCCATCCTTGGCGGACGAGGTCCAGACCTTCTCGGCGGAAAGCAGCGTCCCGGGCCGGCCGAGCTTCTCCAGGCCGTACCCAGTCACGGGCTGGGAGGAGCCATACATGGGCGAGGAATCGACCATGCGTCCGCCCGCCTCGAAGAAGGCCGCGATCACATCGGCGCATTCGTCGCGCAGCACCGGATCATCGCCGACATTGAAGGTGATCCACGTGCCAAGCCCGACAGCTGGGATCGCTTCGCCTGAAGAAGGGATCGTACGCGTCAAAGGGGCACGCTGGGCGGAAAGCGTCTTTCTCGGCCAGGCGAAGGCCATTGGGAGACCGCCTGCCACCCTTACAAATGCCCTGCGGGTGATGTTCATTCGCCCGTCATCCTTGAGCTTCCGCTCCCGTGCACGGTTTGGACGCAGCCTTCGCATGCTTCGCCACGAAGATAGTGCAGGACGGTCAGTGCATGAAGGCGTTTCGCCCACCGACGACGGGACGTCTAAGTTGTCGAAAGAGGAGGTGGCGAACCTGATCGAGGACGAGTGATGGTACAAACTATTGATTTCATTACTTTTCCTGTGGGCCTTAATCAGAAATCTTCCAGTATTGTCTCGTATGGCTCCGCGACCGCCGAACGCTTGAAATTGGCGAGACCAATGCCTTCAGGGACGGCGCATTCATTCGATGTTGTGATCGAACGCTACTTTGGCGCGGTTAGCAGGCAGCGAAGCTGCCTCAACATAGACGTTCGAATTCCACTCGGCCACATCTTCCCCAACGGCATCGCGGGGGCACTTGAGACGCAATTTCGGTTCGGTCGCCGCCGTTCCAACTTGGCAATATGCCACAGCGCTCGATCAGGGAGACATCGGCCCCCGCGATTGCCCCGCCGAACGCCACCGCTTGCGAGCCATGATTCACCTGTGCTGGAAGATCCATTCGCGGACCGGCTCAATCGTGTAGGCGACCCGCCAAGTGTTGCGGTGCCCACTTGTCCCGGCAGTGGACTCTCCCTCGGGTATGACGGTGCCTTGACGCAAGACGACGTAGAACGGCGCCCGTGTCCTTGCAGTCGCGATGGCGACATTCGTCTCATCACTCACCGACAGCCTCCATGCGTCCTTACCCGGCCCGCAAATCCAAAGTTAACGAACTGAGCCGATCGAGCAGTCGAGACGAGTTCGCGAGACCTATTACCGGCTACTAAGAAACTGGATGATCGCCGTTCGCTCGTCCACGTTGTTGAAGCGCTGGACCATCTTCGTGCCGCGCACCATGGCGATCGGGTTCGCAAGGTAGGTTTCCAGCGTCTCGGGTGTCCAGGTAATGCCGGAGTCGCGCAGAGCCGGCGAGTAGTTGAACCCTTCGACGCTGCCTGCGGTCCGGCCAATCACACCCTGAAGATGAGGCCCAACGCCGTTGCGGGTTGTTGCGATATGATGGCAGGCGCCGCAGCGCTGCCGGAACAGGCGCTCTCCTGCAGCAGCTTCCTGGGCAACAACCGCCGGCGTTGCCCAGGACACTGCGACAAGCGCTATCGCGGCGAGGACGATTTTGCTCATCCTTCCAGACCCTTCAGGTCGAGTTTGGAGAGCGGGAGGCTGCGGATGCGCTCGCCCGTCAGCACCGATGCGGCGTTGACCACTGCAGGCGGCACGCCCGGCAGGCCGGGTTCGCCGACTCCCCCCATTGGGGCTCCGCTCTCGACGATCCTAACATTCACGCGCGGCATGCGGTCGGGCGGCAGGATCGGATAGCCGTCGAAATTGCGCGCCTGTGGCATGCCGTCGACATACACGACTTCTTCCAGCAGCGCCGAGGACAGGCCAAGCGCCACGGCCGAGTTCACCTGCGCCTCGATGATGGCCGGATTGACGATACTGCCTGGATCGATCGCCACCCAGACGTCGTGGACCACGACCCCTCCATCCCGGAGTGACACTTCGGCGATCGTCGCGACCTCGCTGCCGAAAGGCGAGGCCATGGCGACGCCCCTTGCGCGCCGTGTGCCATCCTTCGCCGTGAATGGACCGCGCTTCCACCCGCCGGACAGATCGGCGACTGCCCGCAGGAGATTGCTGTGCCGCGGGCTATCCGCCAGGAGTCGCAGCCGCAACTCGTAAGGATCCTGCCTGCCTGCTTCGGCCATCTCATCGAAGAACGTCTCGTAGAAGAAGTCATTCATCGAATGGCCGACCGAGCGCCAGAAGCCGATGATCGCAGGGTCGTCCACGTGGATCTGGGCAACGCGCCGGTTGGGAATCGCATAGACCTTTCCGGCAATGCCCTCAACGGCGGAACCGTCGACCTTGTGCGGCTGGCGTCCGAACCAGCGGCCGGTCGGGCCTTCGCCCACCGCAACCGCGTCCAGCGCGATCGGAAGGCCGGCAGCGTCCAACCCCGCCCGGAACCGTACCGCACCCATTGGCCGCAACGTATCGCGCAGGAATTCCTCCTCGCGGCTCCAGATCAGCTTGACCGGCCGTCCAGCGGCCTTCGCGAGCACAATCGCCTGCGGGAACGGATTGGCCGTCTGATAGAGGAAATGCCGGCCGAAAAAGCCGCCAAGCATCGGCGAATGAACGATCACTTTGCCCGTCTCGATGCCCGCCACCTTCGCGGCATCAGCCTGGAACATCTCCGGCGCCTGGTTGGGGATCCAGAGCTCCAGCGTGCCGTCCTTGTTCCAGCGCGCCATCGCCGATGGCGGCTCGAGCTGCCCGTGTACGAGGTACGGCGCGTCATAGGTCGCCTCGATGACGCGGGCTGCGCCGGCAAGAGCGCTTGCAGCATCGCCTTCCTGCTCGAAGACTATGCCTTCGCCCGGCGTCGTCTTCAACATCTCCTTGTGCACGTCCGACGAGAAGTCGGCCGGCATGGCGTGCGCCGTGTTGGCCGCCGGCTCCGTCCAGGTCACTTGGAGAGCTTCAACTGCTCGGCGCGCTCGCCACCAGCTGTTGGCCAAGACCGCCACGGCGCCCGGCAGCCGATGGATGGAATGCACGCCCGGCATGGCCTGGACTTCCGGCTCGTTTGCCAGCGCACCCGGTTCGCCGCCCAGACGCGGGCTGTGCTGGACGGCGGCATGCAGCATGCCCTCCACCGTGAGGTCGATCGCATACTGCGCGCGCCCCGTGGACTTCTCGCGCACGTCGAGCCGCGGAACGGGCTTGCCTATCCAGCGGAAGCTGTCGGGGGAGCGCAGCACAACATCGGCCGGAACCGGCAGTTCCGCAGCAGCGTCGGCGATGTCGCCGTAAGGGACCGCCCGCCCGGATGCGGTATGCATGACGCGGCCCGGTTCCGTCGACAGTTCCGATATAGGCACTCCAAGACGGGTGGCGGCCGCCTTCAGCAGCATCTGTCGCGCCGAAGCGCCAAGCTTGCGCATGGTGTCGTAGCTCATGCGCACCGACATGCTGCCGCCAGTGAAGCGGCCGCCGCCGGTCAAGAGATAGTCGGGCCCAGGAGGTGCTCCTTCCACCACGAACTGCGTGGGATCGACGTCGAGTTCCTCGCCGACAATCTGCGCCATGGCGGTGAACACGCCTTGTCCGCCCTCGATGAAAGCGCTGCGGAACAGCACGGTGCTGTCGGGGCGGATTTCCAGAAAGGCGTTGACGCGCGTTCCCGCCGCTACGGCGGCAGTGGCCTGCGCCCTGGCGCGCCGGACCGGTATCGTCACGGAAAGTACGAGTGCTGCGGCACCGCCGAGGAAGCCGCGACGCGAAACGTTGAGCGGTCCGTCCTCGCTGCGCGTTGATCGGTCGCGGATGGGAGTCATGTCGTTCATGGAACTCTCCTCACGCCTGCGCGGCCTGCCGGACGGCAGCCGAGATCGCGTTGTAAGTGCCGCAGCGGCAGAGATTCATCATCGCATCCGCAATGTCGTCCTCGTTCGGATGCGGGGTCTGCTTGAGGAGTGCGGTGGCAGCCATCACCTGGCCGGATTGGCAGTAGCCGCATTGCGGCACCTGATTGGCGACCCAAGCCTCGACCACCTTCCTGCCCTCGGCATCCTGTTCGATCGCCTCGATCGTCGTGATCGCCATCCCGGCGACGCTATCCACTGAGGTCACGCAGGAGCGCGTGGCCTGTCCGTCGATCAGCACCGTGCATGCGCCGCACTGGGCCACGCCGCAGCCATATTTGGTACCGGTCATGCCGAGCGTGTCGCGCAGCACCCAGAGCAGCGGAGTGTCGGGTTCGACGTCGACCTGATGTGCCGAGCCGTTGATGGTCAGTTCCATGGCCTTATCCTCGTGTTCGCGGCAAGCCAACGCGACTGGCTGTTGGCTCGTCGAAGGGGAAGGATAGGTATCCAGGATCACAGCGAATAGACCGCATAATTCGCTTGCGTCTATCGACCAGAGGCATAAATCTTTCCCCTGATCTTTGGATGGTGGCATGGCGAAGGAAGACTTCAACGACCTGTTATGGTTCCTGGCCGTGGCCGAGGAAAAAAGCTTTACGCGCGCGGCGGCAAAGCTTGGCGTTACGCAGTCGACGCTGAGCCACACGATCAAGCGCCTTGAAACGTCGATGGGCATCCGGCTGCTAACGCGCACGACGCGAAGCGTGGCAACGACCGAGGCGGGTGAGCGCCTGCGGCAGTCACTGGCGCCGCGTGTCGCAGAGATCGAGGCAGAAATTGCGGCGCTGATGGAATTCCGCGATAAGCCGGCCGGAACCATCAGGCTGACGCTTTCGGATCATGCATTCGAGAGCGTCGTCTGGCCGAAGCTCGGGCCGGTGATCGCCTCCTATCCCGACATCAGGCTGGAGTTCAGCATCGACAACGGACTTCGCAATATAGTGGACGATGGCTTCGACGCCGGCGTCCGGCTCGGTGAAAGCGTCGAAAAGGACATGATCGCAGTCCGGATCGGTCCAGACTGGCGCCTCGTCGCGGTGGCCTCGCCCGAATACTTCGCTGTCAATCCTTTGCTGGAACATCCTCAGGATCTGATCAGGCATAATTGCATGAACCATCGTCAGACGCGTGGCGGCGGGCTCTACGTCTGGGAATTCGAGAAGGACGGTCAGGAAATTCGGGTAAGGGTAAATGGGCAGCTCACCTTCAACACGACCCACGCCATGGTGGACGCGGCGCTGAAGGGGTATGGCATAGCCTTCGTCCCGGAAAACCTTGTGGAACGGCACATCGCGTCAGGCGACCTTATCCAGATGCTGGACGACTGGTGCCTTAAGTTTCCAGGCTACTACATTTACTATCCAAGCCGCAGGCAGGGCCTGCCGGCGTTCAAAATCATCGTTGATGCGCTACGACAGGTAGAGCCTTGATCCGACACAGCCCTGATCCTTGCAGGGCGGATGACAGGGATAGCCGAAGCAGTTGCCGTCAAGGGTTTGCTCGTTTCTCAAAAACCTCTCGCGCGACCGGCGCGGCTGAAAATGCATTCGGCCAACCAGCATAGTATGCGAGATGGCTGATAACCTCAGAGGCCTCCTCGCGGGACAGCCCGTTATCCATGGCACGGTTCAGGTGGAATGGCACCTGAGCAACCTGCCCCGCGGAAATCAGCGCGCTGACCGTGACGAGGCTACGGTCGCGCGGCGCAAGATCCGGACGCAGCCACAGGTCGCGAAACAACACCTCGCCCGTATCGCGCACCAAACCGGGAGAAGCCGGGCCGGTGGATTGCTCTACGGCCGCAGCGCGTTGGGCCTCCCGTGCTTCATCGAGCGGAAGCAGCGTCGGGACAGAAATCGGGAGCTGGTCGGCGCCGATCCCTCGCTCGATATAGATGGGCCTCGCCGCATCGATCGCCGCCATCGCATTGCCCCAACCGGCATAGAAGGCCAGATGCGTGATGATTTCCGAGAGCTCGGCGGGCTTTACCCCATTGTCGAGCGCGCGGCGGATTTGCTCAGTCATGAGGCCTGCCTGGTTGCGGGTTATAATAGCTGCGACAGTCACGACACTGCGGTCACGAACAGACAGGCCAGGCCTCTTCCAAAGCACGTTGTCGAGGGTCTCCTGCTGATACCTCTGCAGAGCCGGCGCGACAGACGAGACATCTTCCTCGACGCCTGAAGCCGCCTTGCTTGCAAAAGGTGCAAAGGTCATTGCCAGCGCGAGAGCTGCGATAGATTTCATGATCTTCTCCTTTCGTCTCAGGTTCTGGATCAGCGATACTGTTCGTCGGTGACGGGCTCGAGCCACTCGGCACTGCCGTCGCGCACCGGCGTTATTGCGATGTGACTCACGGAGCTTTCGGCGGCTGCGCCGTGCCAGTGCTTCGCCCCAGGCGGTGTTGAAATGACGTCGCCGGGCTTAATGGCGATCTTCTCTCCGCCTTCTTCCTGGACCCAACCCGTGCCGGCGGTAACGATCAGCGTTTGGCCTGCCGGGTGCGTATGCCAATGAGAGCGGGCGCCCGGTGTAAACTCGACCAGACCGCCGCTGGCGTTGCTGTGCTCATTTCCCGTGAACAGCGGCGTGACCGTGACGATGCCGGTGAACGTTTCGGCCGGACCTGGCATTGAAGCCCGCGACCCGTTGGGCGAGACCTGCATGGTCTGAGCTTGTGCAGCCACGCAGGTAACCAGCGCGAGCGCGGCGGTGATAGAAGGCACGGAATTCTTCATTATCTGTCTCCAGTCATGAGGCATGCAAAATGCTCTGCACAGCAGACCATTGCCGGACTTTGTGTTGGCTAGTGGCTGTGTTTGGGCTCGTTCTGCGTCGCCGGTCGGCTCTGGGATTAGACCCGAAGCAGCACCTTGATCGCGCGTCGCTCGTCCATGGCACAGTAGCCATCGGCGACTTCCGCTAACGGCAGCTGCAGATCGAAGACCTTGCCGGGCTTGATCTTGCCCTTCAGCACCCGGTCCATGAGGTCGGGCAGGAAGCGGCGCACGGGCGCGGGACCGCCGAGCATGCGCTTCTGGCCGAAGAAGAGCCGCTGGCCGTCGAAATTGACCCCATGTGGAACGCCGACATAGCCAATCGTGCCGCCAGGACGTGAGCAGGCCAGCGCCTGATCGAACGACTCCATCGTGCCGACGCATTCCAGCACCGAGTCCGCGCCCACACCGCCGGTGAGGTCCTTGACACGCGCCACACCTTCTTCCCCACGCTCCGCCACGATGTCGGTCGCGCCGAACTCGCGGGCGAGCTTCTGGCGGCTCTCGTGGCGGCTCATGGCAACGATGCGCTCCGCACCCATCTCTTTAGCCGCAAGCACGCCCATCAGGCCGACGGCGCCGTCGCCAACCACGACCACCGTCGAGCCTTCCCTTACCTCCGCGGCATCCGCCGCGTACCAGCCTGTGCCGAGCACGTCGGATACCGCCAGAAGATCCGGCACGAGATCGGCGGAAGGAACTTCCGCCGTGGCCACCAGCGTGCCGTCTGCCAGCGGAACACGGGCGTAAGGCGCCTGCGCCCCGCTCATGAACTCGCGCTGCACGCAGGAAGACTGGAAGCCGAAGCGACAATGCGGGCAGGTGTTGTCGGAGATGCAGAAGGAGCCGACGACGAACTGGCCGGGACGGACCGTGCGGACCTCGGCTCCGATTTCGACGACTACGCCACAATATTCGTGGCCCATATGCATCGGTCGGTCCACCGGCTGCAGCCCGCGATAGGGCCACAGGTCAGACCCGCAGATGCAGCTGGCCGACAGTTTGATGATGGCATCGGTGGGCTGCAGGATCTTGGGATCAGCAATCTCCTCGCAGCGGATATCGCCCGGCTTGTGAAGAATGGTTGCGAGCATTGGTTTGCTCCTTTCTTGTCTGGGTCAGGAGATGGTCTCGATGCGGAGCGGGAATTCGCCTGCCACATGCAGGGCCTCATGGCCCTCGTCCAAACGGCCGAGCCTGATCAGCCCGCTAGAATAGCGGTAACCGGCGTAGAAAAGAGCCAGATTGCCCCAGGGCTTGAAGTAGCACAGGTCGTAGGGCTGCTCATTGCGAAACGGGCCGCTGCCCTCTTCCGTCAGCTTGCGCGGCAGATAGGCAATCTTCTCGTTGTTGGCGTAGTTGTCGATCGAGAGATCGAGCGGCAGCATCGCATAGAAATCCCGCGCCGACGGGTTATCGTAAAGCGTGGCGGTCATGTTCCGACCGTCGAACGTCATCCTGATCCGCATGTTGGTCGGCTCCTGGCTGGCCGGGTCCCTGCCTTGCTGGCTGTAGGTAAGGCGCGGCAGCATGGTGGTTGCAAGTGCGGCGCCGACCAATGTCCGGCGGTTGAGGGTTGGCAACTTCATGATCATGTCACGGACCTCCGATCTGTGCGCCAAGCGGCGAGCGCGAGGAGTGACGATCCGCCGAGAAGCGCTGCGCCGAAGGCGAATGCACTCCACCAGCCGATTGCATCGAAGAGCATACCACCGATCGCCGCGCCGCCGGTGATGGCGAGCTGGATGATGGCCACCTGCAGCCCACCGCCGGCTTCCGCGTCATCCGAGAGAGTGCGGCTAAGCCACGTGCCCCAGCCCACGGGAGCGGCGGTGCCGAAGAAGCCCCAGGCGACGAGCAGCAAGGATACAGGCCCGGGCATCGCACGAACACAATCAGCCCCATGGCGAGCACGGCCATGACGAGCGGGATGATGGCCAGGATGCTGAACAGACGCGTGGTGAGGAGCCTGCCGACGCACCACGTGCCGGCAACGCCTGCCAGGCCCATGAAGAGGAGGATGGCGGAGAGCGCCGGGATGGCGAGACCAGTCACGTTCTCCAGGAACGGGCGCAGATAGGTGAAGAGCGCGAACTGGCCCATGAAGAGCATCAGGATGGAAACCATGCCGAGCGCGACCGGGCGGCGTCGAAGCAGCCCCAGCACGTTGCCGGACGCCCTCCTCCCGCGTGGAGGAAGTGGCGGCAGGCTGATCCACTGCCACACCAGCGCCAGCAGGCCGAGCGGCACGACGGCGAAGAAGGCGCCTCGCCATCCGAGGTAGGCCTCGAGAAAGCTGCCCAGCGGAGCCGCAACGGTCGCCGCTATCGCGTTGCCCGCGTTCAGCATGGCAAGACCCTTGGGCACGAACTCTTCCGGCATGAGGCGCATGACGATCGAGGTCGACATCGACCAGAAGCCTCCAATCGCGACACCGAGCAGCGCCCGGCCGACCATCAGGAACGCGTAATCGGGCGCGAAGGTGACGGCGAGGCCGGAAACAATCAGGAGTATCGTGAAGCCGCTCACGACAAGCTTGCGATCGATCCGGCGCGTGAGGCCGGCGACCAGCAGGCTGGTCATGACCGCAAAGACGCCCGAGATGGAGATGGCCTGCCCGGTCTGGCCTTCGGTAATGCCGAGATCGGCTGCGATCGGGGAGAGCAGGCTGACCGGCATGAACTCCGAAGCAATCAGCACGGCCACGCACAGCGCCATCGAAAGCACCGCGCCCCATGCGGCGCGCTCGCCGACAAGCCGTGTGTTGTAAATGGTTTCCATGATGGGCATCCCGACAATCGGCAGGCGGCTCGTTCACTCCGCCAATCCACCGCTATGCCTGGGAAAATAGCGTCTCTATGCTTATCGCATTAGACGGATCAATCCGCTTGAACTTATCGATCTGGGCCATGAATAGGGTTTGGAAACCGCCCTGCTCGGCACAAGTTCGGTGTTGAGCAGGTGCCTGCGAGCGCAGTGTCATGCTCCACTCGCAGGTTGCTCAAGCTATCCCTTCAGAGACTTGAAACAAAGGAACCAGTTCCATGCGTAAGGAAATCTTTGTTGCCGCTTTTGCGGCTCTCTCATCTAGTGCCGTTTTTGCCCACGCCGAACAGGTGTCCGCCGGATCGCCGGTCACCGCCAAAAAGTAGATTTCGCGCGTCATCGCCGGCTATGACCGCTAGGGGTCACCCAAGGTCATCACGCCTTGTGAGCCGAATGTCCACTCTTGCGTTTTGGACGCCAAAAGCTGCCGGTCCGCTGGCAGCCCAAGGCCGCCGTTCAGCAATGCGCCTCGTCCCGGACACACCCACGAGTTAGCCGTTCGCCTGAACGCAGACGCTCGCCACGGTTACGAGCAATATGGCAGCGTGACGTCGAGATTGGTGGTCACGCTCGCGTTTTTCTTACGAAGGAACTACGAACAGGGCCACGCTAGTTGAAACCGATCCTGCGGTAACGGCCGCCGGCAGAGACAACCGATTGCCGCCACAATCCCTTGAGGCCGCCTCTAGCGGCGGGCGGCGAAGGCCTTCATGCCCTTTCGGATTGACTTGAGCGCGTCTTGGGCGCCATGCCATCCTTCAAACTTGAGCGTCTTTCCCGTACCCAGAACTGAAGACAAAAAGAACTGCTCGATTTCACCGCGAAGGCGATCCGACACGTGATCTTCCGCGACAAGTTCGTTCGGCGCATCCTCCTTGTGGGGAGCGAAAACGTAACGATCATTGCGCAGGACCTTGCCATCCTGGTCCGTTTGTTGAACGCGCAGCGCGCCGAGCAGATCGCATTTGATGACGATCCCTGGGGCCGTTGCCGCCTGATGTATGACAAGGCCATCAAGTGGGTCGCCATCGTCTCCGAGTGTCGAAGGCACAAATCCCCAGTCGTAGGGATACATCATTCCAACCGGAAGGGGACGTCGATAGTCGAACGTCTGCGTTTTTGGTTCGTAAGCGAGTTTGGCGGCAGCCCCACGGGGCGTCTCGACCACTACCCGGATCAGTCCCTTCGTCGTGGTAGGCAGCGTAAGATAGTTGGGCATCAGCCGGCGTCCTTTGCGGGCGGTAGGTCGGGTCGGGCCCTCAAAACCCCGACCGTGGGACACTGAATTCGACAACGCCGGCACATCTACTCACCTGTTCTTTCTGTCTGATGGATACCCGATGGTGGGATCCCGTGGCCTGGTGTAGGTCTCGGAGCGCGGCAAGTCGTCGGCAAACTGGATCCAGGGAAGCTTCATCCGCCAGAAGCCGTGCGCCACAGGTTCAAAACGCTCCGGACGATCCATAAAGCCGATGGTCAACCAGATTTCATCCTTGAGACCCTCATCAATATAACTGATCGATGACCCGCATTTGGCGCAAAATGTGCGTTGGATACCCGATGTCTTGCTAAAGGACCTCGGCGTTCTACTGGTAAACCGGACCTGTTCTCGGCGATAGCCGATCCATACCGTCAGAGGACTGCCGAGCGCCTTTCTGCAATCGTCATCGTGGTCGTAGTTGATCCAGAAGGGCTCGCCTTCCATTTCCGCGACAATCGATCCGCAGAAACAAGAACCACGCTCAGTGCGATGCGTCATCTTGAGAACTCTCATTTCCGCATGATCGCGCATCTCGCCAAACCGGGGCGGCGCCAAGGACGGGAGAGATCGGGCCAAAGGCACAAAAGAAGCATCGGTTGTGTTTCATCGGCTCATTCCCCCGGTTATCGCCATTCGAATTCCAAGCCCGATGATGAAACACCCTGCGACCCGCTGGCGCCAAAGCATGAATGAAGGGCGCCGCATCATCCACGTGCCGATCGCTCCTGACCCAATCGCATAGGTCCCCAGCACAACTACGCCCGTCATTTTCCGATTCGCTCCCAGCAGCAGCATCTGCAGGGTAACGGAGCCTGCTGCCGGATCCACGAACTGGGGCAGGAAGGCCACCATGAACGTGATCGGCCATGGGTTCACCAAATTGGCGATCATGCCTTCGCGTGCCGCAGCGAACGGTCCTGCCGTTTCATGTTGTGACGGCCCGGAGCTTACGGAGGAAAAGAGAACTAGTTTAAGGCCAAGCCAGATGAGATGGCCGGCTCCAGCCCACTGAAGCAGTTTGAAGGCAAAGGGCGACGCCTTGACCAATGAAGATATGCCAAGAGTTAGCAGCGGAAGTTGGATCATTCCGGCTCCAACCGTCATGCCGAGCACAGTGAACAGTGCAACACGCCGTCCCTGGCCGACGCCACGCGCCATCACCAGCATGCTGTCTGGACCGGGCGGCAATTGCATCAAGGCGACGGTTCCAAGGAATGCCATCCACATCGTTGGGTTCACGGAACGCATCTTTCACCGGCGAAGCTGCGCCCTGTAGATAGCGCAGCGATCTCGGCCAGCAACGGCAGCAAGCTGACCGACCCGCCTTGGCTATTAGAGCCCAGACCCATTTGCCGTTTCCTGCCGTTAATGTGCATTGGCAGAGGGTTGCTCGTGATGAAGGCGTTTAGGTCCCTGCCGAAATAGCTTCACCTGATCTGCTCAAAAGTACATTGGCGCGGGGCTTTGTCGGGCCGCCAGCGCAGCAGCTTGGCGCCATGGCGGAAGCGGTTGCCGGTGACATGATCGAACCGTACTTCAACCACCAGTTCGGGCCGCACCGGCTCCGCTGCGTTCGGTGCTCCAGCGGCTGGGCCCGCCAGGTGCTTTGCCGGTGAATCCCGGCGGCCCCCGCAACGCTTCCAGCCGGCGGGTCAATATGGGTCTTTCCCCGTTGCTGATCGTCGAGGTGAAGCCAACATGGTCGAGCTTGCCGTCGCCATCATAAAGACCAAGCAACAACGACCCGACCTCATCTCTGTCGGCGAGATAGCGGAACCCGCCGACCACGCAGTCGGCGCTACGCATGCGCTTGACTTTTGTCATCGCACGTTTGCCGAAGAAATACGGATCGTGACGCCGCTTTGCGATGACACCATCGGTCTTTCCATCCCCTGCACCCTCCAGCCACGCGTCGGCTTCCTGCTTGTCGAAGGTAATTGGCGAGAGTTCAATGTCCTCGGCATTTGTCGATTTGACAAAGGCTTCAAGGGCGGCGCGCCTCGCCGAAAGCGGGCGACCGGTTAGGACATTGCCGTTGGAATCGGCAAGCATGTCGAACAGCACCAGCTTGGCAGGCGTTTCGGCCGCGAGCTTGCGGATGCGGCTTTCGGCGGGGTGGAGCCGCATTTGCAGTGCGTCAAAGGAATATTGGCCGGACAGCTCGATCACGATCTCGCCGTCAATGACGAACTGCTTGGCAGCAAGGCCGCGCAGGCGATCGACCAACTCGGGAAAGTAGCGCCCCAGCGGCTTACCTGACTTGGCGCGGATGTCGACAGCGTCGTCCGCCTTGAACGAGAGGCAGCGAAAGCCGTCCCATTTTGGCTCATACTGCCAGACGCCATCTTCGGAAGGGATGGCGTCGGTCAGCTTCGCCTCCATGGGTTCGGTGTCAACCGGCAACGTGAATTTGACTTGGTCTGCCATCTCCATCCCTGACGCGTCTTCACCGTTTCAATCCCCAGCCTTTCCCGGCGGCGATCGCCATGGTTCGGAACGTAACCGAGTAGCGCCGCGCCGCCACCGGTGCGATGCTGTGTTCCCAAACGTTGCGAGCCGCGCCGGACAACCTGTAGAGCGAGCGCGGTTCGATATCGAAGGTCAAACGCTGCCAAACATCATCGACCTTGCGGCGGAAGCGGAACTTGCAGGCCGAGGCGAGGGACAATCCGAAAACCTCATCGAAATGGGGCTTGTCCCGATGCCAGCCGATGCCCACACCTTCATCATATTCTGTGCAAAGGATCTGCTGGATCGCTCCACTAGCCAGCTGGAAGGAGCTCTCAACCCGGTGCGCAAAGGGGATTAGCCAATCGGGCATCGGACTAGCCTGCTGAAGTTTTTGCATTGAATAGTCGTAGCGCCAGCCGAAAGACGCGATCCGCCGCTTCCCCTCGAATGCCCCGAACTGAAAGGGAGTGAGCGGGAGGTCGCCGAGACGCCCGATCAGCGCGCGCTCTTCGTCCGCGCTGACAAAATCCGGCTCGAAACTAAATCCGGACGGCTGTGCTACTTTGTCGACAAACAGGCTAAGTTGGTCCGGCATCGCGCGTTGTACCTCACCCGACACCAACGCCATCTCGGCTAGCTGGTTCCGGCTCTTAAGTGCTGGGGTACTAGTCATCATCTGTCTGCCTGGGGAACAGACGAGGTTGTGTCGCGGTTATTCTGGATGGCGCGCACGAATGACAGTTTGGATATGTCTACAACGGAAATCGCGGGTGGTTGCTTGTGCGGTGCTGTAAGGTATCGGCTGACGAACATTCCTCGCGTCCACTATTGTCACTGCGACATGTGCCGCAGAGCAACCGGCAGCGCATTCGCGGTGCTGGCGTGGATCTCCTTCGAGCACCTCTTCTGGACCAGCGGAAGGCCAAAATACCGGCGGTCGTCGCCGCTGGCCGAGCGTGGATCTTGCGCGGATTGCGGCACGCCGCTCACGCTCGCTTATGATGCAAATCAAGGCGAGCTTGCCCTGCATGTCGGAACTCTGGACATACCAGAGCGCTTTGAGCCTCGTTACAATTATGGTGCCAGTCAAAGGCTCGGCTGGGTGTGCTGCGGCATTGACTTGCCCGATCGCAACACGGAGGAGAGGTGGTGAGCGCACGACCGTTCGACAGAGTGCTGCTCGGCGTCCTGGCTGGTGTCGCCGCGACCATGGCAATGACCGCGACAATGAGACGCCTGCACACCGTGTTGCCCGATGACGAGCGCTATCCTCTTCCACCGCGTGAGATTGTCGACCGCTCTGTTTCAGCGATTGACGAGCGCCAGGCACGGTCAAAAACATTGCTCGCGCATTTCGGGTTCGGCGGTCTGACCGGTGCTTTGTTTGCGCTGCTGCCCGCCATTCGAGGAGGTGGGGTAGCTTATGGTCTGGGCGTCTGGGCATTGAGCTACCTTGGCTGGATTCCCGCCGCCCGCATCCTGGCGCCCGCACACCGCCATCCTCTCAGAAGGAACTTGCTGATGATCGCAGCTCATATCGTCTGGGGTCTGACGCTCTCGAAATCACTGAAGGAGATGGAAGACGCGGCCGACGAAGCGTTCGCCTCATCCCGCAAGCGGCCCGTGGGGCGAAAGGAGCAAGCGGAGGGTAGACTCAGGTGAACGATCCCTCGGGTGCGGTATTATTTCCGGCGGCACTTCGATGAGAATTCTCGTTACCGGATCAAGCGGCCTTATTGGCACGGCTGTCTGCGCGCGCCTGGTTGTCGAGGGGTATGACGTCGTCCGGGCGCAGAGACGCAAACCGGATCGCGCCGATGAGGGCGAAACGATCATCCCCATCGATATGGCGAATGCGCTCGCTGCCGAGGATTGGAGCCATGCTCTTCGCGGTGTCGATGCTGTGGTGAATTGCGCCGGCGTACTACAGGACAGCGCCCGCGAGCATACGACAGAGGTTCATGCATGGGGCGCAGGCGCGTTGTTTCGTTCGTGCGAGCGGGCCGGCGTGCGCCGGGTCATCCATTTTTCCGCCATCGGAGTCGATCGCGAGCAATCATCTGCCTTTTCCGCCAGCAAGCTTGCCGGCGACGAAGCGCTGATGAAGCTCGATTTGGAGTGGGTCGTGTTGAGGCCGTCGGTTGTCCTGGGGCAGCCTGTCTTCGGCGCAAGCGCGCTGTTTCGAGGGCTCGCCGCACTGTCCTTCCATCCATGCCGGATACCGGCCGGCTTCAAGTGGTCCAACTCGACGATGTGGTGAAAACGGTGATCTTTTTCCTTCGCGCCGACAGCCCGTCGCGGATCGCTCTCGAACTGGCCGGTCCGGATGCCCTCACGATGGTGGAGGTCGTGGCGCTCTATCGCAAATGGCTCGGACGGAAAAAGGCGCGCCTCTTCACCCTCTCTCGCCGGGCGGCGCGTTCGCTTTACCGGCTTGGCGACGCCGTGAGCGCGCTGGGGTGGCGCCCACCTATACGCACCAACGCGGCCTTGGAGATCACCCGTGGCGCGACCGGGGACCCGGGACCATGGAAAGCAATCGTTGGAGTTGAGCCGGAAGGTCTCGCGGCAGCACTCGCCGCTAACCCAGCCACGGTGCAGGACCGCTGGTTCGCGGGCCTCTATCTCATCAAGCCTGCGATCTTCGTGGTGCTGCCGTTCTTCTGGATCATGACCGGGATCATATCATTGACAACCGGCTGGCAGAGCGGCCTCCAACTCCTGATCGGCACCGCGGTGAGCGCGCTGGCGGCGCCGTTGGTCGTCGCGGGCGCCCTGGCCGACATGGTTGTCGGCGCGCTGATCGCCTTCCGCAAGACGGCGCGTCCCGGTCTCTGGGGAGCGATCGGCGTATGTGTCTTTTACGCATTGGCCGGCACGGTCCTGCGCCCCGATCTCTGGAATGAGCCGCTCGGTCCGCTGATGAAGATCCTGCCGATCTTTCTCCTGCACCTCGTTGCACTGGCGATCCTGGAGGAGCGCTGATGCTGTATTTCGCCCTCAAATACCTGCACGTCGTCGGCGCGGCGGTGCTGCTCGCCACAGGCGCCGGCATCGCCTTTTTCATGCTGCTCGCGCATCGGACCGGCAACGCGGCCACCGTGGCGGCGGTAGCGCGCATCGTCGTCATCGCCGATTTCCTTTTTACCGCCACTGGAGTCGTGGCGCAGCCGATCACCGGCGTCGCGCTCGCCTGGCATGTCGGCTATTCGCTGTGGGAGGGCTGGATCGCGCTGTCGATCCTCCTCTACATCGTAACCGGGCTCTTCTGGCTTCCCGTCGTATGGATGCAGATGGAGATGCGCGATCTGGCGGCGGCGGCGGCGGCCAGCCGCTTCCGCCCCGTTATCACCGGCTTTTCCGGCTCTGGATCCTCTTCGGCTTTCCTGCATTCGGCGCGGTGGCCGCGATATTCTGGCTGATGATCGCTCGCCCGCTCATCGCATGGTTCGGCACGGGGTGATTTCGCCTACGACTTCGTTCGGTCGCCACGGTCGCCTTGGCCTGATTTCACCGCCGTCGTCGCCTTTTGGCGCACGTCTTTGAAAAGCGAGCGCCCGACATCATCCGATTCCTTGAACCAGCCCTTGTCGTTGCGAGGGATGAACCGCTTGTCCTTGCCTGTGTCGTTCAATTCGCGTTTTGCCATGCGTTTGGTCCAACCTGATGCTTAACGCACGAAGGATGATTTCGATTCATTCGTGCATCTGGGGGATCGAATGGCTCCGCAGACCGTTAAGACGTGAGCCACCGGGAGGCAGCGATGAACGTCAGCGGCGAATCCACGAAATCCCTTTGGATGAAGGATACGGACTTCCCCTCGGCTCCGCGGCTCGAACAGGACCAGCAATGCGACGTTGCGGTGGTCGGCGCTGGTATCGCCGGGGTTTCAATTGCCTATGAACTCGTTTTGGCGGGCCGCAGCGTGGTGCTGATCGATCGCGGACCGCTGCTTGGTGGTATGACCTCGCGGACGACGGCCCACCTGGCGCCGATCTGCGACGACGGTCTAAGCGAGCTTGTCAAGATACGCGGAGAGGAGTTGGCGCGGGGTTTCCAAGAGAGCCAGGCAGCCGCCGTAGACCGCATCCAGCAGCATGTCAAAGAACTCGGTATCGACTGCGCCTTCCGGCGACTGGACGGTTATCTCTTTCCGGCGGCGTGGATGGACGAAGAGGAAGCAGGAAAGACCTGCGACGAAGAATATGAGGCGGCAGGCAAAGTCGGAGCCATCGCCGAGCACGGCAAGGGCGTCCCGCTGAAGGGTCATGAGTCAGCGCCTGTCTTGCGCTATCCCAACCAGGCCACCTTCCACCCGCTCAAATATCTCCGCGCCTTGCTAGCCGATTTCGAGAAACGCGGAGGCAAGGTTTTTGCAGATAGCGCCGTGACCGAAATCGAGGAGGAGGAGGAAGTCCGCCTTCATGTCGAAGGTCGAGCGACGATTAGCGCTGACCATGCGATTTTCGCTACCAACTCACCCATCAACACCGTCGTAGCGATCCACAGCAAGATGGCGCCCTATCGCACCTACGCGATGGCTTTCGAACTGCCCAAAGACACGCTTCCCGATGCGCTTTATTGGGACATGGACGACCCTTACTACTACGTCCGCCTCCATCCCGGTGCCGACGACATTGACTATCTCATCGCGGGTGGACGCGATCACAAATCCGGGGAAGCCGATGATGGCGAGGCGCGGTTCGGTGCGCTCGAGGCCTGGATCAGGGCGCTGGTCCCACACCTGGGCGAGGAAACGGCCCGGTGGTCGGGGCAGGTTCTCGACACGATCGACTATTGCGGCTTCATCGGCCGCAGCCCAGGCAGCGGCAACGTCTTCATCTCCACCGGCGATTCCGGGCAAGGCATGACGCACGGCGCCTTGGCGGGGCTCCTGATACGCGACCTGATCGTCGACGGTTCGAGCGAGTGGGAAGCCGTCTATGCTCCCGACCGGACGCCGCCTGCCGCGCTGGCGAACTACGTCAATGAGAACCTTACGGCGGTGAAGAACTTTGCAGAATATTTGCTGCCCGGAGAGATTAAGTCGGCCGACGACCTCAACCCTGGCGAGGGGGGCATCCTTCGAGCCGGCCTCAGCAAGCTCGCCGTCTGGCGCGACCAGAGCGGGCAAGTCCACACGCATTCCGCGTCCTGCACGCACCTTGGCTGCATCGTGCACTGGAACTCGACCGAGCAGTGCTGGGATTGCCCGTGCCATGGGTCGCAGTTCGCACCTGACGGAACCGTTCTCAACGGACCGGCTACCAAACCTTTGTCCGCGCGCGATCCCACCGAGGGTCTGACTTCGACCGATAAGGAATCACCGGAAAAAGCCAGCAGCGCCGCCTAAAAGAACGCGTATCATGAACGTCAATATCTCGCCGCAGAGGCTTTCCGACCCGAAACTTCTTGATCGCCCGAACATCTCTCTAAACGGCAGGATCAACGCGGATACGTTGAGCTTCTTCCTGCGACGGCTGCAGGATGTTCGCGCCGCAAACGAGCATCTGGTCATGGAATTGGTCCGCGTGCGCGACGCGAACGGTGAACTGCTCTGTGCCGTCGATGTTCAGGAGGCCGAAGCAGCCCGACAGGCACGGCAATGACGCATCGGCGCACAGAATTCCCCAGCATCTCAGCCGGGCTCTATGGGGCCGGGCTGTTAGTCGTTCAATCCTGCGGCGGGTGATGGCCGCTCCAGGTCTCATCCACGGTTCCCTGGGGGAGAGTTGCCTCCATCTGTGCGTCGACATGCAGCGCTTGTTCGCGCCAGGCGGCCCATGGCCCGTACCATGGGCGGAAAAGGTTCTTCCGGCTATCGAAGAACTGGTCGCCAGTCATCCACGACAGACGCTGTTCACACGCTTCGTTCCCGCGGCTCGGCCTGGCGCTGGCCCGGGAACGTGGGCGCGATACTACAACCGATGGGCGAAAGTCACCCTTTCTAACATCGACCCAAGCCTTGTTGAACTGATGCCGTCCCTCGCGCGCTTCGTTCCGCCGGCGAAGTTGATTGACAAGCGCGTCTATTCGCCTTGGACGGAGGGGCGGCTTGACGCAATGCTCAATGGTTCGAAGGTCGACACCCTGGTCATTACCGGTGGCGAGACGGACGTCTGCGTGCTTGCCACTGTGCTCGGTGCCATCGATCGCGGCTTCCGTGTCGTTGTCGTCACTGACGCCGTTTGTAGTTCCGCCGACCCGACGCATGATGCGCTGATGGAACTCTACCGCTCGCGGTTCAGCGAGCAGGTTGAAGCAGCGTCGACGGCAGAAGTTCTCGACAGCTGGCATTGAAGCGTAGGGAGAGGACTTGTGAAAACGTTCTTCCGGGACAACGGGCTGACGATCCTTCTCGTCACAATGTTTTTGTTCAGCGTGGTCGGCATGATCTGCACGGGTCAAGCCGCCCACAATGAAGAGCTAATTGTGCACGGGTCTGCCCCTCTCGGCCTACTGGCGTACATGGCGAGCGGCAGCTTCCTTTCGGCGCTGTTTGAGAACTGGGAAAGCGAATTCCTGCAGATGGCTGCCTTTGTCATCTTAACGGCGACGCTGTTTCAGCGCGGCTCGGCCGAGTCGCGCGACCCGGATGATCCCGACCGCCCCAATGATGAACTCTCAGCAACGACGCGGCGGCGCAATCCCGTCTTCTCCTGGCTCCATTCCTATTCGTTGGGCATCGTACTGGCGCTGCTGTTCATTGCCTGCTCGGTTCAATTCGAACTGAGGCCCGATGCCCGAGCGAGCTTGCTTGCATGGCTCGAACGGCGCGGTGGAACGATCGACGACTATGCCTTTTCCAAGTCGGATAGATCGTTCGAAACACATGAGCACGCGGCAGTATGCCCGCTTGGTCGATGAATGGGTTGGAGCGATCGGACTTCGCTCTGAGGAATACAGCACGCATTCGCTTCGCCGCACCAAGGCCTCGATTATCTACAAGGCGAGCGGCAACCTTCGAGCAGTGCAAATCCTGCTTGGCCATACCAAGATCGAGAACACAGTTCGGTATCTGGGCGTCGACATCGAAGATGCGCTGACACTCGCAGAGGCAACTGATATCTGACTTTCTTGGCGGCCCGGGGGTCCGTCCGAAGCCGCCATTGGAGCAGTCATAACTGAGCTTTTAGGAAATGTGTAACTGCGAAGGGCTCAAGCCATGGCGGTCATGCGCCTGCATCCCGGTCGCTATGGATCGCTATGCGATTCCCGAAAGCTGCCGCTCCCCCAAGGATGCGGCAAATGACGACATAACGTGGAGACAGGACGATCATGGTGCACGTAAGCTTTCGCCTCTGGGGGACTGGTGATGCAGTTACGACCACAGACAGCATTTCTCCGGGGGCACCAGCGGCATCGGACTGGTTACAGCGAGGCATTTGTCAAACATCGAGCTTATGTTGTTCTGATTGGGCGCAATCGCAGCGCGCACAGACGCGGCGACCGCGCTCATGGGGTCCTCCTGCGCTGGCTTTGTTGCTGATGCGTACCGATCCATGCCATTGACCCCGAAAGGGGGGAGATCGTGCGGAGTTTGGACGTGACCACCGATGCGGGCACGGCATTCGACGGCGAACATCTTTGGCAAATTGCCGAAGACCGGATAAACCAAATTCGATTGCTCGACGGCAATATCGTCAGGAGCATTCCCGCACCTGGCCACGGAGGCGACTCGGGATTGGCTTGGGCGGAAGGGTTCCTCTGGGTCGGCCAGCATCTCGGGAAAGTGATCCAACAAGTCGATCCGAGCGATGGAAGCGTCCTCAACACGATCCAATCAACTCCATCGTGACAGGCGTATGTTTTTTTGGCGGCGAGCTTTGGCACGGCACCTCGGAACCCGACCGCAGTGACATCAGGCATGTCGACCGAGGGTCCGGCGAGATCCTGGAAACCCTTCTGGTTGCAGGCCATGTGCGCTTTGATTGAAAGGACTGGATCATTGTCAACGTCACGCAGCGCTCAAGACTCCACTCCCACAAGAGAGTAGCGGCAAAATAGGTCTTGCTGGTCCGACGGCGTCCCTGGTGGTGATGCGTTGGGGTATCGGATACAGCTAATCTAAGTAGGCGTTGTGACACTGGCAGGCGGCTTTGGCCGCCTGCTTAGCGTTCGGACGAGATATCACCGGGCGGCTTCCTGCGTGCTCTTTGCGGCCTCGTCGATGACGTCGGCGATGACCTTCGGCTGAGTCATGAACAGCGCGTGGCTGGCATCAACCTCGGTCACCTTCGCGCCGATGCGCTTGGCCATATCCTGGAGCATGCGCTGGTCGAAAGCCTTGTCCTGGCGAGCGATGACGGCCCAGCTCGGCTTGGTGCGCCAGGCGGCATTCTCGAGCTTGACGCCGAAGGCCGACAAATTGATCGGCACCTGCGAGTTGCGCAGGAAGGCGGCGTCTTCATCGGTCGTGTCGGCGGCAAAGCCGGCCTTGAACGTGTCCGCCTTGATGAAGCCGAAACCATCGGCGGTCGGTTCGATCACGAATTCCGGTGGTGTCGTGTAGCCTTCATACTGCTGCGCCGTGGTCTCGCCAGCATCCGGCGACAGGGCGGAGACATAGACCAGGCCTGTAACCTTGGGGTCGATGCCGGCCTCGGTGATCATGACGCCACCCCAGGAATGGCCAACAAGAATAGTCGGGCCGTCCTGACGTTCTATCGCCCGCTTGGTGGCGGCGACATCGTCGGCGAGCGAGGTCAGCGGATTCTGGACAATGGTAACCTTGTACCCTCTCTGAGTGAGATTGTCATAGACGCCGCGCCAGCCAGATCCATCGGCGAAAGCGCCATGGACGAGAACGACATTCCTGACAACCTGGTTGTCGGGGATCCCTTCAGCGGATTGGGCGGATGTTGCGGCTGCGATGCCGATTGCTGCCGTGGCGGCGATGATGGTGCTGGTCTTCATTTGCTCTCTCCTTTGTCATATGCGATAACTGTTATCGCGATAATTGTTGTCTAGCGATTGTCTTGATGTCTGTCAACCATAATTCTTATCGCGATATATCTTTTTGCGAAAGCGTTAGCTATATGTTGGACCAAAGGAGACTTCCATGGCCCGACAGAAATCAAACGACCCCGTGCCGCTCGACAATCAGGTGTGCTACGCCATCTACTCGGCGGGCATGGCAATCCAGAGGCTTTACAAGCCCTGGCTGGACAAGCTCGGCCTGACATATCCCCAGTATCTCGTCCTCAATGTGCTCTGGCAGGCGGACGAACAGACCGTGGGCCACATCGGCGAGAAACTCGCCCTTGAATCGAGCACCCTGACGCCCTTGCTCAAGCGGCTGGAAGGGGCCGGCCTCCTGCGCCGCACGCGCAATCCGGAGAACGAACGGCAGGTTGTCGTGACGCTGACCGACCAGGGCCGCGCGTTGAGATCCAGAGCGGGCTGCCTGGGCGATGCGCTCCTGGAAACGTCCGGGCACACGTCGGGTCAACTGGGCGACCTCAACCGCGAAGTCAGACAGTTGCGCGACGACATCTATGAAAAGCTGGGCAGTTGGACCGCGCCGTCTTGATCCGATGTGAAGGCTCGTATCGGTCATCGTCATGTTCCGCGAGAAGGGGCAAAAGGGGAGCAGATTGGGCAAGGAGAGACTCATCCGTTCTTGTAATAATAGCTGTAGCCATTGAGCGTCGGTGCGCCACCGAGATGGGCGTAGAGCACCCTGGAGTCCGCCTGGAAGAAGCCCTTGCGCGTGAGATCGATCATCCCCTGCATGGATTTACCCTCATAGACCGGGTCGGTGATCATCGCCTCGGTGCGGGCGGCAAGCCGAATTGCCTCGTTCGTTTCCTCCGAGGGGACACCGTAAGCGGGATGGGCGTAATCAGCGTTGATGACGATCTCATCCTCGCGGATCGCACGCCCCAGTCCGACGAGTCCGGCGGTGGAATCGACGATGCCGCGTACCTGCGCACGGGTCTGGTCGAGCGTGCCGGAAGCATCGATACCAATCACCCGGTCCGCGCGGTTCTGCGCCGCAAAGCCGACGATCATACCGCCTTGAGTCGACCCGGTGACGACGCAGACCACGATATAGTCAAAGGTGAAGCCGAGTTCCTTCTCCTGCGCCGCGACCTCCTCGGCAAAACCGACATAGCCGAGCGCGCCGTACTTGTGCACCGAGGCGCCCGCCGGGATCGGATAAGGCTTGCCGCCGGCGTCCTTGACCGACTGGATCGCGTCCTCCCAGCTCTGACGGATGCCGATGTCGAAGCCGTCATCGACAAGCCGGCTGAACGTTAGGCCGGAGGTCCCGGGGCATGTCATGGCGCCGTTTGTGGCTGAGCGGATGGGACTAATGACGATGGGTACCTTCCATCAACGGCGCGCCGATCAGTCGCTTCTGATCGGCGATGGGGCATTGGTCTATCGTGTTCCCGAACCGCAGGGCGCGGACGTGCCATCGGAGGGCGTCCGCCCGCCGCCCGCCATCTGGGGCCGTGTGTTCGGCGCCGAGAGCGATTTGAGCTCCGGTGCGAATGTGAGCGTCGCCAGCTTCGAGATCGCACCGGCTTTCGATGGCCATTACTGGGGGCTGCAGGCCGGCAGCGACCTGATCGGCTTCGAACACGAGAACGGCCATGTTGACCGCCTCGGGTTGTTCTACACGCATGCCGAGGCATCCGGCGACATCAGCGGCAATGTGCTGGGCCTCTCTCATGTGCAAGCCGGCAGTCTCGACCTGGATGAAGACAGCATCGCCGGCTACTGGACCCACCTGTCGCCCAACGGCTGGTATGTGGACGCCGTCGCCAAATACGGTTGGCTCAACGGCTCCAGCGATTCCGATCGCGGCATCGGTGCCGATCTCAATGGCAACAGCGTGGCCGCCTCGATCGAAGCAGGCGTACCCTTCGCGATCGCCGACGGCTGGACGATCGAGCCGCAGGCGCAACTGATCTGGCAGCGCATCGATTTCGATGAGACCAACGATCCATTCTCCGAGATCAGCCATGAAGCGTTCGACTCGGTGACCGGGCGGCTGGGTGCGCGCCTGGAATACAGGAGAGGAGAACTGCTGGCGCATCTCGGCGCCAACCTGTGGCACGGCTTCGACGAGGGCCCGTCCGCAGTCACCTTCAACACCACTCCGATACTGATCACCAGCAAAGGGACCTGGTTGGACGTCAACGGCGGCGCTGCGTACGCGATCAGCGAGAATCTGTCCGCTTTCGGCGACGTCGCCTACTCTTTCGATGTCGAAGGCAGCGATCACAACCTGTTCGGTGGTCAGATCGGTCTCAAGCTGAGATGGTAAAACTTTCCGGCGACCCTTGACGATCGCACCGCCGGCGGGTGCTGTCGGCGAGGACGCGGATTGGCGGCGACGCCGCCGGCAAATGAAATGACCGGATAAGCTCTTTTGAACCAGCTCATCGCCTATGTGATCGACGGACATGAACTGCGAATTCGGCCGGCGCCGCTGGAGCGCCAATGGATGGACGACAGCGACGAGCGTTTCGCCTATCGTTGCCTGCCGCTGAACATAGCCAACGCCCATGGTTGGGAGATTTTGTGCACCGCCGCCTTTTCCGCGATCTGGGACGGCAGGCAAACCAACGATGCGATCCGCATCAAGGCAAAACCCGAAGCCATATCGCCGGCAGTCTCCCATTTCGGAGGCGGCGTGCTGACATTTCACATCCCGTGCCTTTTCCGGACTGATCCCGGCGTGGACCTGTTCGTAACCGGACCGGTCAATCGGCCGAAGGACGCGATCTCTGCCCTGTCAGGCATCATCGAGACCGACTGGTCGCCTTACACGTTCACCATGAACTGGAAGTTCACACGCCCGAACCAACGCGTGCATTTCGAGATCGACGAACCCTTCTGCCATCTGTTTCCGCTCGCGCGCGGCAGCCTCGAGGACGTCACGCCAACCATCCGCAAGCTTTCGGAAAACCCCGAACTCGATCGAGAGTTCAGGGATTGGTCGGAGCGGCGCGATACTTTCAACGCCACGCTTGTGGTCCCGGCATCAAAAGCCGCTCAGGAGAAGTGGCAGAAATCGTACTTCAAGGGTGTTCACCCGTCGGGCGCTCCGGGATCCAAAGACCACCGCAGCCGGCTGCGCTTGCGGCCTTTCAAGTCGGCAGAATCCTGAGAACACACTAACGGGTTCACGAAACGTGCCGAATACGATGATAGGCTCGTCGAGAGGGTTGGTGCGTTAACTTTGACCGTATGCCGAAATCTGTTTGTTAGCCTATTCCGGTCGGTCAGGATCCCGTTTGCGAAAGGCATAACGGCGACTTTCAGACCATAACGTCTGTTTTTGAGCAGTGGGCAACGTTAGTCAAAACGGCCGACATGGGGGCCGCAAAGCTGCCGTTCAGGCTACGGCAGAAGTGAGTCCGCTCGGGGTCCAACTTCTTCAGTTCATTTGGGCCGCGCTGAAAATCGACCGATCAGATCCTATGGTTGGAAAGGCTCTGGGTTAGACACAAGGTTGAAGTCGCTGTTGGCGTCGTCGGCAATGGAAAACCTATTTGACGTTACATGCCTCAGTCCGCCCCTTCTATCATCGGAGCAGTCGGCGCAAGACCACAAGGATGAACGATACGCCCGCCACCGCGAACGGCAGCCAAGCCTGCGTATCGCCCATGATGTGAAGCGTAAGGCCGCTGAGCAGAAGCCACAACAGCGGGATCGGCAACAGCAGGAGCACGAGCCCGCCGCGCGCGATAAGAAGGAAACCGAGCGTCACGATCGCCGTCGGGTCCGGAGCGATGCCGAAAACCTCGGCGGTTGTCCAGGGGCGGCCAAACAGCGACGGCAGAAGAGGATAGGCAACAATAGCAAGAACCGCGAGCGCCAGGCCGAGCCATGCGGTGATGTCCCGCCTGTCGAAGGCGACGCCGCCTCCTGCCCCGACGACGGCGAGCAGCACCGCCTGCAGCCAGAATGCCGGCGAGACATAGGCGATCGCCCAGTTGATCGCCGCGTAGCGGTCCCACAGGAAGGACCAGCCGACGAAGCCCCAGAGCGCGGCAAGGATGAGCGCAATCCAGAGGCCGTGGCCATGCGGCCGCCACAGCGCGAGCACAAGGATAGCCGCCCCAGCAGCGAGTGTAATGAGATGCAGCGGCCACAGCGCTTCATTATGCAGCTCGAACATGCGCCAATAGACGCGCGGCGAGAACAGCAGAAAGTCCTCCGGCCGGTAGGTCCACCATTCCGACATTCAGAGGTCCCGGACGTAAGCCGCCATCCGCTCGCGCTGAGAGTCATTCGGAAGGGGACCGACAGCGGCAGCCACGTTCTCGCGCACGTGGTTGACGCTTGTCGTAGCGGGGATGGCGACGGTTACGGCCGGATGGGAGAGGATGAACTTCAGGATAAACTGAGCCCAGGTTGCCGCCCCGATCTCCGCTGCCCAGTCAGGCACCGTTTCGCCTTCCAACCGGCGCGTCAGCGCGCCTTGCCGAAAGGGCCGGTTGACGATGACGGCCATACCGCGCTCGGCCGCCAGCGGCAGCATCCGTTCCTCCGCCTCGCGGTCGAGAATGTTGTAGGTGAACTGCACAAAATCGAGCGGATGCCTTCGCATGATCTGCTCGAACAGATCGTGCCGGCGGCCCTCGGATGTGGTGATCCCAACATAGCGGATCTGCCCTTCCGCCTTCATGGCAAAGAGGGTCTCGAGGTGCGCCTCCCATGCCACGAGGTTGTGAACCTGCACGAGGTCGAAGCGCGGTACGCCCCAGAGGCGCCGCGACTGCTCGATCTGCGCTGGCCCGCCGGCGGCCGAAGATGTCCAGACCTTATCGGCGGAAAACAGCGTCTCGGGTCGGCCAAGCTTTTCCAGCCCATAGCCGGTGACGGGCTGCGAGGAGCCGTACATGGGCGAAGAATCGATCATGCGCCCGCCGGCTTCCAAGAAAGCCGCGATCACGTCGGCGCATTCGTGGCGCAGGATGGGATCGTCCCCAACATTGAATGTGATCCATGTGCCGAGCCCTATTGCGCATATGGGTTCGCCTGATGAGGGAATGGTCCGCATCAGGGGAGCGTGCTCCGCCGCGGGCGCCACCACCGGCAAGGCGAGGACCGCTGCGCAAGTAGCGCCTGCCTTCACGAAAGCCCTGCGGGTGATGATTCTATTTCGCAATCCTTTTAACCTCGCTCTCGTATGCTTTGAAACAGGCCGCTGCCGGCAGGTCTAAGGTAGCGCGGGGATTAGCAGTGCACAAAGGTGCTTCGTACTCCGATGACCTCCATGGGACCTTGCCGTACGGAACGGCCGCGGCGCTTTCGCACCTGCGATATGGTTTGTGCCTGCAAAATGTTTTGGATGCGATTCGTTTGCGTCGTTCGCCATCTACTTATACCAGATGCGATGCCGACGTTGCACGCGGCGCACCTCCTCCCGTGCGGGCGTCGAACCTGAGAAACGCGTGCACGCGTTTCGGGCCGCGTCAATCTGTTCACGTCACCGGTGATCACCCTGGCAGGTAGCGCGCTGTTCGATCAGGATGGCGGCCCTGCCGTCTGGGCGATCGACGCGAATTCCGCAGTTCGCCTGAAGCCAATCACGATCGCCTGTTACGAGACAGACCGCGTCATCATCAGTAGCGGATTGGAGAGCGGCGACGTTGTCGTGACTGCTGACGTCAACAGACCTCATGACAAGCAGAAAGTACGCGTGGACGAAGGAGACAAGAAATGACCGCGCTCGATCTTCAGGAACTTTAGATTGAACGAATGGCCCGGGCGCCCTGGAATGACGTTTTCCAAGCGGACCATACGATGGTGTAAAGTTGGGCGTCCGGCGGAATATTGGTAAATTCTACCTTCTTTATAGAGTTTGTAGGTGCGAGGCTCCTCCAAAGAGGAGACAACAATGGCCGCCATAAAACCGGGTCGCGACCATGCCCCGAATCCGCTCGATTTTTTCTGGTTCATTCCGACGCATGGCGATGGGACCTATCTCGGCACCGAGAAACTCAGTCGGCCACCAGATTTTCGTTACTTCAAACAGGTGGCGACCGCCGTGGACCAGCTTGGTTTTGGGGGGGTGCTTCTGCCTACAGGCCAAAGCTGCGAGGATTCCTGGATTGTTGCGACCGGCCTTGCAACCGCAACCGAGCGACTGAAATTCCTTGTTGCATTGAGGCCGGGCGTGACCTCGCCGGCATTTGCGGCACGCCAAACCGTCGCACTCGACCGTCTCAGCGAGGGGCGACTTCTCCTTAACGTCGTTGTCGGAGGCAATCCGACCGAACTTGCCGGCGACGGCATTTTCCTCCCTCATGACGAGCGCTATGCACAGGGTGAGGAATTCCTCACCATCTGGCGCCGCATGGTTTCTGGCGAGACCGTCGATTTCGGCGGCAAATACTATCAGGTAAAGGGCGCCCGGGTCGATTTTCCCCCCGTTCAGAAGCCGACGCCGCCGCTTTTCTTTGGTGGCTCTTCCGATGCGGGGCAAGAACTGGCCGGCAAGGCCGTCGATATGTACCTGACGTGGGGCGAGCCGCTGGAACAAGTCGCGGAAAAAATTGCTTCAGCACGCAAACATGCCGCGGCATTCGGCCGAACGCTGCGGTTCGGGATGAGGCTGCATTTCATCGTTCGAGAAACCGAGGAAGAGGCGTGGGCTGCCGCCGACCGCCTCATTAGCCATATTTCGGATGAACAGATCGAGCGCGCCTGGAAGCGTTTCCAGGACGAAATGGATTCGGTAGGCCAAAAGCGGCAGGCGGCATTGCATGGTGGCCGCCGCGACAAGCTGGTCGTCGCCCCCAACCTTTGGGCCGGTGTTGGGCTGGTGCGGGTCGGCGTGGGAACCGCACTTGTCGGAACGCCAGACCAGATCGCAGAACGGCTCGGCGAATATCAGGCTCTCGGTATCGATACTGTAATAGGTTCTGGCTATCCGCATCTCGAGGAAGCCTATCGCGTGGCCGAATTGCTGTTCCCCAAGCTTGGCATTGATGCCAGCCGACTAGGGCTGCGCGATACCATCGCCAACGAATTTTCGGTCGGCGCCTACGGTGGATCGAAACTCGCTTCTGCAGCCGGCTGAACGCTGCTGTGCTTCATTTCAGGCAACAAGGGGATGAGTTCGCTTTCGTTAATTGGCAGATCACAGGAGGAGTTGATGACGCGCTTGCTTCCCGCACTGCACGAAGGCCATGCACCGATCTATCTGCATCAGGCATTCGCCGATGCCCTCGACGCCTATGAAGGCTGGGAACGTGGCATGACAGAACCGCTGGTTGAACTCGAAGGTGTGTCTGTGCCTATCAGCTCGGTCTTCGGGCGTATGCGAAGCTGTTCGGATCTCCTTCCGGTTCGCATTCTGGAGGATGTCGCAGCGGTTGTCCCTGAGAGGCTTTTTGCGTTTGGTGAAGAGCATCTGACCTATGCGGATGCCGCACGCGTGTTGCGGGCGCTCTGTGTTGAGCGATTGCGCAATCTCGACGCCGGCTAGGAAACACCTGACGGGAGCGTGTTGGATTTCTCCCATTCCCGTCCCCGGTTGTGCGTCACGCTCAAGTGCCGCACCCAGATCGTTGATGACGATCGCCAATCGCGAAAGATAGAGTTTGGCAGCGCCCACAGTATCCAACAGGTCGATTGCAATCATCGGCGGCGGCGCAAGCGGCGTTCTGATGGCGGCGCATCTCCTGCGCAGTTATGATCCCGACCTCCAAATCGTCATCGTCGAAAAGCGGACCTCGCTTGGGCGAGGCTTGGCTTATTCAACCGACCTGGAAGATCACGTTCTCAATGTTCGGGCTTCGAACATGAGCGCCTTCGCGGACGAGCCCGACCATTTCGTGCACTGGCTGCGTGCTCGCAACATCCAGATCGATGATCCGACGACCTATTTCGCTCCCCGTCACCTGTATGGCGAATATCTCGGCCAGCTCCTGCATGAGACTTCGAACCAGTACGGCTCAAATGCAAGATTGCGCATAATCGACGAGGAATGCGTCGCAATCCTTGAGCGCGACGAGCATTTGGAGCTGCAGTTGGCTGACGGTACAAGAGTTGTAACACAGCGATGCGTTCTGGCAACGGGACACGATCAGAAGGTGAACCGTGGGCTGTCACTTGCGCCGCCATCAGAGGCCGATGGCGCCCTGCCTGATCCAACCGATCAAGTCCTCATCATCGGCAGCGGCCTCAGCATGGTCGATACATGCCTGTCTCTAATGCTTGCTGGGCACCAGGGCCAAATTGTTGCTGTTTCACGCCGCGGGCTGCTTCCAGCCGTACACAGCAAGACCAGTTCCATTGTTCTTCAGCAAGCCGATGTTCCCCTCGGCGGCGGACCACTGGAATTCGCAGGTTGGTTCCGGGATCTCGTTCGCGAGACTGAGGCGCGGGGAGGCAACTGGCGCGATGTCGTGGATGGGTTGCGTCCGCACAATCAGTTGATTTGGCAAAGCTGGTCTGATGCCTCGAAGCGCCAATTCTTCAGGCATCTGAAGGCTTGGTGGGACATCCATAGGCACCGCATGGCGCCCCAGGTCGGGGAGCAACTCTCCGAGGCAGTCGCGAACGGTCAGTTGCATGTGATCGCGGGCCGGATACTTGACGTGAAATCGATCGGGAAGGGCTTCGAAGCGGTGTTGCAACGTCGAAATAGTCAGGCTGTAGAGGAAATTCGTGTTGCGCGCATATACGACTGCGCAGGCGTCATCGCCGACCCCGGAAAGAGCTCAAATCCGCTTATGCGGTCACTTCTGGCTACTGGCATTGCACGGGCCGATAGGCTTCGCATTGGGCTCGACGTCTCCCCGGACGGGGCGCTGATCAGTCAGCAGGGCCGCAACGCTCGTCTTTACGCGGTGGGTCCTCTTACCCGCGGTACCTTTCTGGAGATCGAAGCGATCCCCGACATCCGCGTTCAGTGCCAGCACCTTGCGAGTGCATTGCTCAGGCAGCCTTCGTCGATGTGACGCAAGGTGGTGCTGGCTCTCCGGCGCACAGGTCTTCGCTCAGTTGAGCGTTGACGAGTATATCGAGCCCGGTCACATGGCCGGCATGACGAAGGTGTCGACTTGGCCGGCTTCAATCATCCGCGCCAAACGCGTTGGATGGACAAGGTTTAGTTAATGGTTGCATCCGGGAAGCGTCAGCGTAGCGCTCGGCGCCCGTGTGAGTGAATGGGCGCATGAAGCCTTGAGCGCAATTTCCGTTTCGTCCCAAAAATTGCTCATGCCACCGGGGATGTAACAGGCATGGCGTGAACCTTACGTTGCTTACCGCCCAGTTCACCCGTCCGTTGCGCCGCCTCGGCGATGGCCACATCCCTCGCCCGCAGGAAGACGCTCTCCATTCGCCAATGCTCGTTGGTGTAGCGGGGATCGGCCTCCCATTCGTGCCAGCCATGGTTGCGGCGGAATTCGCCAAGCAGGCCGGAGCCCAGGATCGCGTCCTTGTCAACGGGGGTCGGGTTTTCGCAGTCGGGCGCTACGTAAATGGCATCCCCGCGGCAATAAAGCTCGCACATGAAGCAGGTCTGGCAGTCCTCCTGCCGGGCAATCAGAGGCGGCCCCGCCGACGCCGGATCAAGCACGTTGGTAGGGCAAACCTCCACGCATGCGTTGCAGCCTGTGCAGCGCTCGGCGATGACGAGTTCGATCATGAGGCGAGCTCCAATGGGCGGACGGAATCCAGCCTCGTCCGAACCTTGTCCAGGCCGCCGACGAGTATGCGGTGGTTGAAGCGGGGCTCGGTCTCGGGGCGATCATCGCGCTGGTGCATGCCGCGGCTTTCGTCGCGCGCCAGCGCCGAGGCCGCACACCAGCGCGCAGTAGCCAGCATTGCGGCGGTTTCTCGCGTCCTCAATAGATCGGTGCCGAAGCCGCGCGCGTGGGCATCGAACTCTGCCCAAGTCGCGTCGAGAGTTTCGGCCGAGCGCTTCAGCGGGTGGCCGCTGCGGAAGATATTCTTGTCATACGCAAGCATCTCGCCCTGAATTGCAGACAACGTTGCGCCAAGATCGACATCGCGCTGCCTGCCACCCGGGCGTAGGCCCGCCTGCCCAATGGGCTTGGCGCCCGATGCCGCAGGGTTTTTGGCGGCATGGCGTGCCGCTCCTGACCCTGCCCACTGGCCTGACGAGACTGCCCAGGCCGAATTGATGTTCCCGCCACCCGAGATCGCGCCGGCTACCAGTTCGCGTGTCGCCACATCGCCAGCCGCAAAAAGACCAGGAACCGAAGTTCTACAATCCGCGGTGACGATCCGTAGCCCGCCGATGCCGCGGATCGTTCCCTCCCCATGCAAGGTCACTTCGAACCGGTCTTTGTATGGGTCGATGCCCCAGCGTCGGAACGGAAGCATGAAGTTCGGCGAAATCATCGGCACGTGCGCGCGGATATCCTCCGGCGTGCGGGCAAGGTCGCAAAAGACGCGGCCCTTGAGCATGGCCCGCGCCAGCGGCCGTGTCGTCTCAGGCCCGGGCGGCATCGGAATGACCGCGCCATCCTCGTCGTAATAGGTCGCGAACGCGTAAGACATGGAGCGCGTCATCGTCGAGCGTACCGGGGCGACAGTGTAGTAGGAAGTGAACTCCATGCCGGAGAGTTCAGCGCCGGCCTCCGCCGCCATCAGGTAGCCGTCACCGGTGTTGGTGTGCGAGCCGAGCAGGCGCGACAAAAACGAGGTGCCGCCGGTGGCGAGCACGACCGCGCCGGCATTTACATGCCAGTCGCCGCCCGCTTGCCGGCGGATACCGCGCGCGCCAGCAACCAAGCGATCGGAACGTTGAAGCAGTTCCAATGCCGGGCTATGATCGAGGACCGTGACACCAAGGCTGTCGACGAGCTTTCGCAGGGCACGCATATATTCGGGGCCGCGCAGAGCGCGATACTGCTTCACGCCGCTCTCATCCGTGGAAAAGTCATAAAAACCTTCGAGCGTCGGAAGGCTCTCCCAGGTCAGCGCCAGAATGCGCGCCATCCAATCCGCATCGTTCAGGCCCGCCCCAGTCTTCTTCCGGTTACAAATTGCCGTCTCGCGCAGTTCGGGAGGGTCTGGCGGCACCCACCAATGACCTGGCCCTGCAGTCGCGGTGACACCGCTGGTGCCGCAATAGCCCTTGTCGACCAGAATTACGGAGGCGCCGCTGCGCCGCGCAGCCGAAGCAGCCCAGGTTCCGGCCAACCCCCCGCCGATGACCAGCACGTCGGCGGTCAGTTCTAGAGTCTCTCCCCTCGACCTATTCATCGTCCAAAGCCTCAGGCATTGCCGTGAGTACCGTGACGTACGCCCAGCCAATCGAGAAGACTGCCGCGTATCCTGGCGAAATGCGGATCAGCGACGTCGCGCGGTCGCGGCAGGTCGATGCGTTCCTCATGCGCGATGATGCCGTCCTTCATAACCAGCACCCGGTCGGCGAGAAGCACCGCCTCTTCCACGTCGTGCGTGACCAGAAGAATTGCGCAGCCATGCCGCTGCCAGAGTTCACCGACGAGATCCTGCGCCTTGATGCGGGTCAGCGCATCGAGCGCGGCAAATGGCTCGTCGAGCAGCAACAGATCGGGTTCGCGCACCAAAGCGCGCGCCAGCGACGTGCGTTGCGCCTCGCCGCCGGACAGCACCTTCGGCCACACGTCGGCCCGGTGGCCGATACCGACCTCCTCCAGCGCAGCGAGAGCGCGCGCCTTGTCAGCCCGCCCCGGCAGACCAAGCACGACGTTGCGCCACACCTTCTTCCACGGCATCAGGCGCGGCGCCTGGAAGGCGACGGCGCGGCGCACCGGCACCTCGACGTGGCCAACCATTTCGCGGTCGAGATCCGCCAGGATGCGCAACAGGGTGCTCTTGCCACAGCCACTGGCGCCAAGCAGCGCAACGAACTCCCCCGGTGCGATGTCGACGTCGAGGTTCTTCAAAACTTCGCGTTCGCCGAAGCGGCGTGTCAGCCCGCGAACCCTGACTGCAGGTACTGCTGCTTTCGACTGTTTCGGAGCAGTCTGAGGCGCGGCCGCCTCGACTACATTCAAGTTCCGCTGAAGGCTGGCCGCCATGCGAGGAATACCTTTTCGAGAGTGCGGACGGTGAAATCGACGCCGAGACCAAGCAGGGCGTAGACGACCAGACACACAACGATCACATCGGTCTGGAACATCTCCCGCGCGTTGGCCATCAGATAACCGATGCCGGCGGTGGCGTTGATTTGTTCGCCGAAGACCAGCGCTAGCCAGGCGATGCCGAGCGAGTAGCGCAATCCAACCAGGGCGTTCGGCAGCGCTCCCGGCAATACGACGTGGCCGATCATCGCCGCGCGCGACAGCCCAAGCGTGCGGCCGGCCTCGATCAAGGTCGAATCGACGTTGCGGATGCCAGCGTAAACGTTGAGGTAGAGGGGAAAGGCGGTGCCGAGCGCAATCAACGCGATCTTTGGCGCCTCGCCGATGCCGAACCAGATGATCAACAGCGGGATAAGCGCGACATTGGGCACGGTCCGCAACATTTGCATGGTAGCGTCGACGAAATCCTCACCAAGCCGGAACAACCCAGCCAGAACCGCAAGAGCCACGCCGATCGAGCCGCCGATTGCCAGGCCAGCCAGCGCGCGCCCGAGAGAGATCACCATCGCATCCTGCAGCTCGCCGGTCCCGATGAGCTTGGCGGCGCTGCCGATCACGGTCGACGGACCGGCGAGCACCTCGCCCGGTAGCACGCCCGTTTGCGATGCAACGTGCCACAGAAGGACCAGGAGGATCGGACCCGACAGACGCCGCAACCAGCGCGGCACCCCCTGTCCTGCGGCCGACGCCGGCTCAATGCGCTGACGCGCCAGCGTTCCGTCATCTTTGGCATCTGCCGCCCGCCTTTCGACAGCGCCCGGCCGGATAGTGATCGTGGCGATCGAACTCATCGCATTGTTCCCCGCGCTTGTGCCTCAGTTCGTCGGCAGGTCGCGATAGACGAAGTCGGCAAGCTTGAGATCGCCGCTGAGCACGCCGGCTTCCTTCCAGGTCTCGAAGACGTTCTGAAGCGAAGCAGTAAAAGCATGATCGATCGGCGTCCGCTCGAACGCGGCCTCATCCGCATAGAGGCTCTCCACCGTCGCCTTGTCTTGTTTCGTGAAGGCGGCGTAAAAGGCCACATAAGCGTCCTTGTTGTCCTTCGACCATTTGTAGGCGCGATCGATGCGGGCGGAAAAATCAGCAATCGCCGCGACCTTTGCCGGATCCGACAGCGCGTTGTCCGTTGCGCTGAGCACGCCATTGCCGGTGTTGATGCCAGGTCCGTCAATCAGCACGGTAGCTTTCAGCGTTCCGATTGAACGCGCCTTGTAAATTCCCCAAGTACCCCAGGCGTCAATGCTGCCGGCCTGGAAGGCAGCGCTGGCGTCCGAAGGGTTGAGGAAGGCGAGCTTCACATCGTCCTGACCAAGTCCGGCCTTCTTGAGCACGCCGAGCACGAGATAGTGTGCGACGCTGCCGCGAGTGGTTGGCGAAATGGTCTTTCCTTTGAGATCCTGAATGGTCTTGATCGGACTATCGGCAGGAATAATCAGTGAACTGCCACGGCCGCCATTCGACCAACTGGCGACGATTTTGATCTTGGAGCCGCCAGCGATTGCGCTGACTGTCGGCGAATCCGCTGCCGACCCTATATCGACTGCGTCGGCCTTGAGCGCCTCATGCAGGTTGACGGCCGCTGCAAAAACAGACCATTCGATCCGGTAGGGAACGTCATCGAGCAGACCGGCCGCCTCCAGCTTGGCGCGCGTGGCGCCCGTTTGGTCGCCGACGCGCAGCACCACCTTGTTGAGATCTTCGGCTGCAAATGCCGACGGCACCGAACCGAATGCGGTGGCGACGGCAAACCCGGCGAACAAGAGATTGAATACGCGACGCGAAAGCATTTTCATGGGGCTCACCTGTTGGCTGTTAAGGGAATCTGCCTGGGAAACTCGGGAAAGCTCATTCGGCGGCAACGGCCACGCCTGGCACCGCATGGCGGTTGGACGGTACCGGAATTCCAAGATTTCCCCGGAACGTCTCGGCCTCGTACTCGGTGCGGAAGATGCCGCGCGCCTGCAAGATCGGGATGACCACCTCGACGAAGACTTCGAGTTCCTTAGGCAGTGAGACGTTGACGACGAAGCCGTCAGACCCGTGCTCTTCCAACCAACGTTGGAAAGCGTCGGCGACCTGTTCCGCCGTACCGACGAACTCCGTTCGCGGCGTCGCGAAGTGCAGTGCTACCTCGCGAAGCGTCAGGTTTTCACGGTGAGCGGTCTCCAAAATCTTCCGCGACGTGCTTTGGTTGCTGTTTGCTCCATGTGCCGACACGTCCGGAAACGATGCATCGAGATCGTGTTGTAGGAAGTCATAGTCGTTGAAGGGGCGGCCAAGCATCGACAGCGCGTTTTCGATCGACGTGAGATTGGCGAAATCCCGGTATTTGCGTTCAACTTCCGCCTCGGTCGACCCGATCACCGGGCGGATGCCGGGCAGGATGAAGAGTTTGTCCGGATCGCGACCGAAGCCAGCGGCACGTTGTTTGATATCGCGGTAATACGCCTTGCCTTCTGCGAGATTCTCGTGATGGACAAAGATCGCGTCGGCGCGGCTCGATGCAAAATTTTTGCCGTCCTCCGAAGCGCCGGCCTGGAAGATTACGGGTTGTCCCTGCGCCGAACGTGCTATGTTGAGCGGACCCTTCACTTGAAAGAACTCGCCTTTGTGGTTGAGTGCATGAAGTTTTTTTGGGTCAAAGAACACCCCGCTCTTCTTGTCGTGGACGAGCGCGTCGTCCTCCCAGGAATCCCAAAGCCCCTGCACGACATCCAGATGTTCGGCTGCGAGCCGGTAGCGCGTGTCGTGCGCCAGATGGGACGCCTTGCTGAAATTGGTCGCGCTGCCCTCCAGCCACGACGTCACCACGTTCCAGCCTGCGCGACCGCCGCTGATATGGTCGAGCGAGGCGAACTGCCGCGCGACATTGAAGGGCTCGCTGTAGCTGGAGGTGAGCGTGGCGACGAGCCCGATATGGGAAGTGGCGCCTGCGAGCGCGGACAATATGGTCAGCGGCTCAAAGCGATTGAGATAATGCGGGCTGGATTTTTCGGTGATGAAGACGCTGTCTGCGACGAATAAGAAATCGAACTTCGCCGCCTCAGCGAGTTGCGCCTGCCGCTTGTAGTATTCGAAGCTCGTGCTCGCGGCCGGGTCGCCATCTGGATGGCGCCAGTCGCCCCATCCCATGCCAACGCCGTGGAGCATGAACCCGAGTTTGAGTTGACGTTTCTGGGGCATGAGGGACTTCCCTGGGCTGTGGTCATAAGCATCGCCGGAAGACCGTTTGGTTTCGGCCGATTTCCCTCAGGCTAATTTCTACTAATTTAGTAGACTAGGCATGGCGTGCTGAACTTTGCCCTGATCGGAGGTTCGAATTCTCCTTTCCGGTCGCATGTCGGCATGTCGTCCGGGCCTGGAAATAGGCAGCCAAGATTATTGGGGCGCCCTTTGGACATCGAAGACATCCATAAGTGTCACCGAACGAAAATCCGATACGAGGACGGTAACACGAACGATCCAGAACCCGTCTAGCGGCAGAACGAAGCCCTCCGCACGGTAGATCCCATCGCTTGCTCTTAGCGCTTCGCGTGTGAATGGACCGATACCGTAGGATGGCTTGTCGAGATCGACACTGACGCCGATCGGCTGGAACGGTTTTCCATCGAGAAGCAAGCTGCCGATCTCTACCCTCGCCGGTCCGACGATTGGCGGATGGATCGACAGGGTAGCGCTGATACCCTCCTTTTGCGTGCGCACTTCCTGAATCTCGAACAAAGCAGGGTTTGCCGCAATCGTGCGCGGCGGCGGCGTGAAACGCCACAGGCCGAGCACCGCGATGACCGCGGCTGCAAGGACGATTTCAGTACCAACGCTGCGCGTCAGGCGGCGCGTCGCACTTGCGTCTCCGGCGACCACGGGAGCGGTCAGATAGAGGCGGTTGACCGCAGCGAGCAGCAACAGCGCGACGACCAATGCGAGCTTGGCCAAGAGCACGCGGCCATAGTCGGTGTTCCAGAGCGCGGGGATGGATTGCACCTGAACGATCGCTAGAAGAAGGCCGGAGAGCGCCAGTACCCCCACGATAGCGGGAACGATACGGGAAAACCGCTGTATTACAAACGGCAGTGCCGCCCCGCCGGCGATAAGCACGGCTCCAAGGGGAACGAGGGCCCCAATCCACAGCAGGACAGTCACCGCATGGAGAAATAGTGCGGGAACGGTCAAATAGCGTGGCGGCGCGGCCGAGGCATGGCCGGCACTGGCGACTGCAACACCGACCAGCAGCAATGCTGCGATGGCAAGCAATGTTCCAAAGCGGGATCGGTAACCCGCCTGTCCAGCTGCATATGCCACGCAGATCGCCATTGCCGCCAACAGCGTCGAACTGCCATAGCTGGTCGCCCACAATCCGGTTTCCCAAACATCGGCGGTCGCCAGACCGGAAAGCGGTGAGCCGAACGCGTCGAGGCCCTGGAAGCCTACCAGAAGTGGCGCAACCGCAAGCCCGGCGAACAGCGCTCCCGTCACGATGCGGGCTCCCGCAATCGAAGCGGAGCGGCCAATCAGCGCATAAAATGCGGTGCCGCCAACCCCGACAATCAGTCCGAGGAGCAACAGGAAGCGCGCCGACCATAACCCGATGCGGGCTGTCAAATCGAATTGCGCGATCGTCGCTGGGGCGACCGCGCTCGGCGCGCCGACCGAGAACACAAGGCCACCGCCGATCGGATGGCCGTCAGACGAGGCGGCGCGCCACGACAAGATATGCGTGCCGTTTTCCAGGCTGGATGGCAGGACCAGCACGATAACGGCACCCTTGTCGGCGCTCAGCTTTAGGATTTCGGCGCGCCCGTCGGGATGGATCAGCCGCGCCACGAGCGGCCGTACTGGCTCGGAGAATGCAAGTGTCAGTTGTTCGGGCGCCGTCGTAAGGACCGCCCCGTCGAACGGTTCGGCACTGATCAACTGGGCATGGGCCGACGCATCTGCGGCGGAAAGCGTCAACGCGAAAACGGCGGCGCAAAGCGCCGCCGAAATCCGCAACATCCAATCGTGAAGCCCGCTCACGATGCGGGCAAGACCTTGATCGATGGTGCCGGGAATTTGAGATCGTCGGATGAGACGCCAGCGGGCGCAATCTCGATCCAACGTTCGACACCGGCCTGGCATTCCTGAACGATCGGGACAAAGATCGATGATGCCCCAACGTCTTCTGCCACCTTCGCGCGAAACACGAACTCGTCATAGTGGGCGTCTTCGAGCCTGCCGCCAGACCATGCGATCTCCTTGATGATTCCATCATCATGTCCGCCATGGGCGTTGTTGCCGGGCTCGTTGGAGCCGTCGCCCTGGGCTTCGATCCTCGTGATGTCGAGCGACCAGCCGGGTTTCGGCTGCGGCTTGGCATCCGTCAGTTCCTCGGGCAGCGCAATCCTGACAGCCGTGGTCGGTGAACCGGCACAACCATGCGGCACGCGGAGCACGAACTTGACCGTGCTGCCGGCCTTTATCTCCTTGTTCTCGAACGTGATGTGGGCGTGGGCGGGAAATGTCGCAAACGCCGCCACAGCAAGGATAGCGCGCAAGCCGTAGTAGAACATTTTCATTTGAGGGATTCCAATCGGTTGACTACCAGGTTGCGGCGAGGCCGAGATGGCCGAGCGCTTCGCGCCGAAGCTCGGCGAGGCGCGGGTCGCCGCGATGGCGTGGATAAGGAAGGTCGACCTCGATATCGGCGACAATGCGCGCTGGCCGCGGGCCGAAAACCAACACACGTTGCGTCAGGAACAGCGCTTCCTCGACATCGTGGGTGACGAGGACTGCGGTCAGTCCAGCGCGTTGCCACAGGCCGACGAGCTCGGTCTGCATGGTGAGGCGTGTCAGCGAGTCGAGCTTGCCGAGTGGCTCATCCAGAAGAAGCAGCCGTGGCTCGTTGACCAACGCGCGGGCAAGCGCCACACGCTGCGCCATGCCACCCGAAAGCTGATGCGGATAGGCCTTGTCGAAACCGCCGAGCCCGACAAGCTGGATCGCGTCATCGACCCGCTGGCGCGACTTCTTCACGATGCCGCGGGCTTCGAGGCCGAGCGCGACATTGTCCCAGACTGTTCGCCACGGAAACAATGTTGGATCTTGGAAGACCATGATGCGCGAGGGGTCGGGGTCGCCAACATTCTCACCGTCGACCTTCAAGTCGCCCTTCGTCGGGTGGTCGAGGCCAGCGAGCAGGCGAAGCAACGTCGATTTCCCGCATCCCGAGGGGCCGAGCAGCGCGATAAACGATCCCGGCTCGACCGAAAAGTCGATGCCGTCAAGCACGGGAAGCGGTTCGCCCTCGAGTTCAAACTGATGAAAGACGTTCTCGATGTCGATTTTCTGCCCGGCAGCGGCGAATACCGCAGCCTGGTTCGTTGCAAGAGCTACCATCTGACAAGGCCCTTCTGCCAGGACAGCGTCCAGTCACGCACCCTGAAGAGAATGGTAATCAGGCCCGAGCACATCAGCGCCATCACCAAAAGTGCGGCATACATGTTGTTGTAGGCAGCCCAGCCCTGCGCCCATTGCAGGTACCAGCCAAGACCGGCTTTGACGCCGAGCATTTCGGCCACCACCAGCACAGCAAAAGAGGTACCGAGACCCATGAAGAGCCCGACGAAGACATGCGGCAGCGCCGCCGGTATCGCAACCTTCAGGATCAGGAAAGATGGTTTTGCGCCAAGCGTGCGGGCTATATCGTAATAGTCGCGGTTGACACTGGCGATACCGGACCAGGTCAGGATGGTCACCGGGAAAGCGGTTGCAAGGGCAATCAGGAACACGCTTGCCGATCCGCTGGTCGGGAAGATGAAGAAGGCGAGCGGCAGCCAGGCCGTGGCCGGCAGCGGCCCGATGAGACGCAAGAGCGGATGCACCCAATAGCTCGCGGTCCGCGACCAGCCGATGGTGACGCCAGTGGCGAAGCCGGCTAAGGCGCCGAAGAAATAGCCCTTCGCCAGCAGAAGTACCGAATACCCGACGCTCATGCCGAGCCGGCTCCAGTCGTCGAAGAACACTTCCAAAATGCTCTGCGGCGACGAGAAAAAGGGTACCGGCAACAGGCCGGTTTTTGCCGTCACGATCTCCCAGCCTGCGACAACGAACGCTGCGGCCACAAACCAGGGACCGTAATAGCGGGTGGTGGACGCGGCGGCTCCGAGGAGCCGTCCCGCCGCAGCGACGACCACCAGAGCGAGTGCGAAAACCAGCGAAATGATCGCCAGTTCGCGGCCGTATGGCTGTGGGATGATCTCCGGCCAAAGCTCGATCAGCGCGGCGACGCCGATCCAGGTGGCTGCAGCCACCAGCCCGAGCACCCAGATGCCCACCCTTTCACGTCCAGCGAGCGTCGGCTCGCCGTCAGTACGGTCGGAGAGCGCCGGATCGATCGAAGCCATCGTTCCGCCTCCCTACGCCGTCAGCACGTCGGCATAGACGCGGTCCGCGAATTCCTGCGGATCGGTCGAGTTCTTGAAGACCTGAACATCGCGCAGTTCCTGGGCATAGAGCGCGATCTCCTGGCGCAGATCCGCCCCGGTCGGGTTATGGCCGTGGGTCTGGTCGAGCAACACGCCAACCAGTTGCTCGACGGTCTTGTCCTTGGGTGCGTTGGGAAGGAAGGCGGTAGCGGCAATCTCCGGCTTGGCGACGGTCAGATCCTGCGCTTCAAGCAGTGAACGCGTCAGCGCCGAAGCCGTCGGTAGATCGTCGCGGACAAGGCTGCCGGTCAGGCCGACGATGCAGCAGACGCGGTTCTCGAAGCCATGGTCGAGATTGGAGGCGATCTGGAGGTATTTGGGATCCTGCAGCCAGAAATAGGCCTTCGGGTCTCCATCGGCGATGGCGTGGATCTCCCCCTTCTCGGCCGCAAGCTGCAGCAACTCGCCCGGATACTGTCGCCACTCGACGTCGGCGACCGGATCGAGGCCCTCCTTGTGAAGGAGTATCGAGAAGAAGTTCTTGCCGGGGCTGGCCAGATCGGAAATACCGATCGTCTTGCCCTTGAGCTGGCTGAGTTGGGTGATGCCGGCAGATTTCAAAGCCACGAGGCGCGAACAGCCGCCATGAGTGCCCGCGGTGATCTTGACGTCGAAGCCTTGCTCCAAAGCCTTTAGCCAGCGCAGCGCCATGCCGACGCCGCCATCGGCCTTGCCGGTCGCAATGGCTTCGAGCAGGGCCTCGGTGGATGCGCCGAAATTAACCAGTTCCACCTCCAGACCGTATTTCTTGAAAATCCCCTGCTGCTGCGCCACGAACACCGGCGCGAGGCAGATCGCCGAGGCGTTGGTCGCGAATTTTATCTTCTTCAGTTCGCCGGCCGGCGCCGCGGCCTGTGCCCAAAGGTTGCTTGCAGAAATGGCGCCGAGCGGCGCGGCGAGTCCGAGCGCGCCCGCGCTCTTAAGGAATGAGCGGCGGTCAAGCCCGCCGATGAGAGAGCCATTGCCTAGCTGAATCGATGTCTTCGCATTGCGGTTCATTGTCGTTTCTCCTGCCGGTCTGTCTGAAAGAAGGGATCGAAACATCCCCCAATTTCTTTGCGGATGGTTCGTGCTATTCAGCCGCCTGGACATGCGGCGCCGCGGCTTCCCGTTCCGCGACGAGTGCCCGAACACGCGGGATAAGATCGCGGCCGTAGTGGAAGGCATCTTCGAGCGGGTCGAAGCCGCGAATGAGGAAAGTTGAGACGCCAAGGTCGTAGTAGTCGAGCATGGCTTCGGCGACCTGGTCGGGCGTGCCAACCAGCGATGTCGAATTGCCGGCTGCGCCGGTCAAGGCGGCGATCCCGGTCCACAGCCGCTTGTCAAGACGGGTGCCCTTTGCGGCAGCCGCCAGCAAGCGCCGCGACCCTTCATTGGCGGGCTGTTGACCGGGGGCATTTCCACGGATCAGGCGCTCTGCGCTGGCGCGCAGAGCTTTCGCGCGCTCAAGGATGCGGTCGGCCTTGGCCCACGCCGCTTCTTCGGTGTCGGCAAGGATCGGCCTTAGAGACAGACTGAAGCGGGGCAAGCGGCCATGAGGAGCCGCGGCAGCGCGGATTCTGCCAATGGTTTCGGCCACCTGCGCGTAGGTCTCGCCCCACAACGCATAGATGTCGGCATGTTTTCCGGCCACCGTAATTGCGGCATCGGACGAACCGCCGAAATAGATCGGGATGCCGTCCGGCCCTTGTGGCTTGACCTCCGAGAATGCTCCAGTGACGCGGTAGAATTTGCCGTCGTAGTCGAACGGCTTTTCGCTCGTCCATTCGTGTCGCACAATATCGAGATACTCGCTTGTGCGGGCATAGCGCTCGTCCTTGGTGAGATGGTCACCATCCTGCGCGAGTTCCTGATCGTTGCCGCCGGTGATGATGTGGACGGCGATGCGGCCGTCGCTCAGATGGTCGAGGGTTGCAAGCTGGCGGGCGGCCAGTGTCGGCGCGGTAAAGCCCGGGCGGTGCGCGATCATCAGCTTGAGATCGCGCGTGATACTGGTCACGTGTTGGGCGACGAGGATGCTCTCTGGCGACGTGGAGTGAAAGGCGAGCAGGACCCTGTCGAAGCCGCCGTTCTCATGGATGGCAGCAGCTGCGGCGATATGGTTGCGATTGATCACCGGCCCGGAGCGAGCAATCGTTTCCGAGGCGTTGAAATTCCCAACGTAACCGATGAATTCGACTGGCATGAAAATCTCCGTCGCTTTTTGCTGATCAGATGCCGAGAGCAAGCTTGCCGGCGCTGAGCCGGACCACGTCTTCCTGCGGGCTGTGGATGCGCCCGCAAAGAACATCCCGATGATGACGCTCGAGCGGGTTGTTGCGTGAAATCCCGTGGTTGCCAGTGAGCTTAAGCGCCTTCTCGACCGCCGCGATCGCGTTTTCGGTTGTGACGACCTTGATGAGGCCGGCTTCCGAGAGCGTGAAGGGACGCCCTTCGTCTACATCGCGAGCTGCCGACAAAATCAGCCGGCGGTTGATGGCGATCAGCTCCTCGATCTCGCCGACCGCCTGCTGGACGCGGGGAACCGTCGCCAATGGTTGACCAAGGTTTGTCGGGATGCGTTCTTTCAGAAAGCCTACCAGCCAGTCACGCGCGGCTTCCGCGACGCCGCTATAAAGCGCGCCCGGTAGCGTTCCGAACCATGCCGCCTGCCCTTCGCCGCGCGTATCCCACTCGGATGGAGGGCGGACATCGGCAGCGTGATCAAGGGGAACCCACACATCTTGGAGGACCACGTCGTGGCTTCCGGTGGCGCGCATCCCAAGCGGATTCCAGGTCTTTTCGATACGCAGGCCCGGTGCGCCCATCGGCACCAGAAAGCCGCCGACACGTGGTTCGGCTTCATCGGTCCGGGCCCAGACGATCGCCCATGTGAGCCCCTCGGCACCGGTCGAATAGATTTTCCGGCCGCTGATCGACCAACCGTCGGCCGTGCGCCGCGCGGTAGTGGCGGGCAGCCCACCGCGAAGCGGCGTACCGAGTTCCGGCTCGACCCGGAATGCGTTGATCAAGGCGCCGTTTTCGACCGCGTCGCCGATCACTTTGCGCGCAAGGTGTTCTGGCCAGCGGCCCTTGGGCAGCGTTGCAAGATTGATGTATTGCATGATCAGGATAAGTGCGGTCGAGGGCTCGCCCCGGGCGATTTCGCGGATCACCTCCGATGCTTCGGCAAGCCCGGCCCCGGCGCCGCCAAATTCGACTGAGGCTGTGAGGGAGATAAGGCCCGCATCATGCAACCGAAAAATATTCTCGTGCGGAAACGCAGCGCTCTCATCATAATCGCCGGCCGTCTTGGCAAATATTTGTGCCAATTTGGCCGCCACCTCGACAGACGTGCGCGCGTTGGTGACAGGTCTTGGCCTAAGCGGGGTGACGCTCATCCACGCATCCTTTCGGGCGCCGACGGCGGCATTACTCGGCCGCCTCTGCATGAAGCGACCTTTGCGGAAAGAAAGCTCCAAGCTCGGCTACGGCCTGTTCGGCACGGCCGCGGATGGGCTCCGAGACAAGTCGATAGTCGACAAAATCCCGATCGGCGGCATAGACGGCGCTTGGTAGCGTGTGTGCCATGAAGAAACCGAAGAGCGGGCGCAGTTGATGCTCAACAATCAACGCGTGGCGGTCGCCGCCGCCCGTGGCAGTGAGTATGACCGGCTTGCCTTGTAGAGCAAGTGGGTCGACCAGATCGAAAAAGTGCTTGAACAATCCGGTGTAGCTACCCTTGTAGGTCGGAGATCCGACCACGAGCACGTCAGCGGAAACGATGTTCTGCAGCACCTGGCGTGCAACCTCATCAAGGTCCTTGTGATGACGGGCATTGCCCAGTGACGGACCGATATCGGTCAGGTCGTGGAGCTGCGTGCGAAAGCCGTATCGCTTGGCTGCAAGCCCGGCAACTGTCTCAACAAGCGCATAAGATTTGGACGGGCGGCTGAAATTTCCAACGAGGCCGACCAATTTCGCGTTAGGCATGCTGGCACCTTCACTGTTGATTTATCAGTATTTTTCGCCCAGCCGACGTGCTCGCGCCTGGCCTAAGGGTGCGGTTGCATCCTAATGTCTACAATATTTGTAGATTTAAAGGGCAAGTAGTCCCCGGCGTTTCGAATGTTCGCGATGCGTTAGAAAATCATGCTTGGTGCGGAGCCATTTAAGGAACCTCGAGGGTTATCCCGCGAATGGTGTCCCAACAGCGGCTCGGCAACGCCGACCCGAGGCCACCGCGCGAATTAGACAATTCGTTGCCAGGCGAAATCTTCCGCGCAATTTCTTTCCTCGCTCCGCGCCGCGGCAAACTTATCCTGAAAGAAATGCGATGGCCGGGCCATCGTCCATGCCGCTTCGGCGGCTAACTCTCACCGACGGAGCAAACCAATGGCGCAATCGCTCAACCAGGTTCTCGCGGCATTCCAAGCCACGCGGGCGCTGACAATGCCGGCCGAGAAGCTGAAGATTAATGTCGACCAGCGGCGCTTGCTGGTCGAAACCGCCGACCGTTCCGCCTTCGTCAAGGTGGGTGATGTGGTCCAGCCCTTCGAATTGACCGAAGTGGATGCCGGTCCGCTGTCGCTTGCAACCATCCTCAAGAACGGACCCCTCGTCCTCATCTTCTTCCGATTTGCCGGTTGTCCGGCCTGTAACATCGCCCTGCCCTACTACAACCAACATCTCGCCCCCGAACTACGCAAGCTCGGCGCGACGTTGGTCGGCGTCAGCCCTCAGGTCCCCGAAAAGCTGCGTGACATCAAGGATCGCCATCAACTGGATTTCCAGATTGCGACCGACGCCGACAATTCGCTGGGACGCCGCTTCGGCATCCTGTATTCCTTTGACGAGCCCTCTCGCCGAGCGTCGATCGAAGCCGGAAGTCCGATTGGCGAGGTCACCGGGACAGGAACCTGGGAGCTTCCGATGCCAACGGCGATTGTGGTCGATCAGGCGGGCACGGTACGATTTGCAGATGTCAGCCCTGACTGGCTCGTGCGCACCGAACCTGCCGATATCATCGCAGCTGTTCGGGCGATCCCGGCCCGCGCCGCGGCCTGAGCAAGGATCAGGACAAGCAAAACGACATGACACACGATCATAGACATGACGACCACGACCGCCCGCCGACCAACTGGCGCGAGAATGGCGTGAAGGTTATTCCCGGCAATTCACTTGACCCCAACACCGCGCAGACACCCGGAATGAACCGGGCAACGGCGATAAGCAAAGCGCGGGCGGGCGCTGAAAAGATCTGGGCCGGCACGGTCACCATCCACGCCAACGCCAAGACCGGCGCCCATCACCACGGCGATCTGGAAAGCATCATCTATGTGGTGAAGGGCAAGGCGCGCATGCGGTGGGGCGAAAGCTTGGAATATGTTGCGGAGGCCGGCCCCGGCGACTTCATCTATGTGCCGCCCTACGTGCCACACCAGGAGATCAATGCCAGCCGCGACGAGACCCTGGAATGCGTGCTTGTCAGATCAGGCCAAGAGCCGGTGGTAGTTAATCTGGACATTGAACCTGTAGAAGCACCCGAAGAGGTGCTCTGGATAGATCCAATTCACAGATGAACGTCAGGCGATGTCCGGGCGGCCAGTACGACGCGAAAACCCTCACGGGTCAAAATCCGCGCTAGCGATGCACTCAAGCCCGATCCCGCGCCGGCGACAACGGCGACTTCAGATCTCATGAGACTTCCTCTGGCTTGCTGTCATTCCGTCACAGGAAGCGCCCGCTGGTTGTAGAGTATCTTGCGGATACGATCCTGCTCCTCTTGCGACAGCTTGCTCGTGTCGGTGGACAGGTCTGCCCCGACGGCCAGACCGCGCCGTACGCCGGGCCTAGCCCCAACCTCCTCGAACCAACGCTTGAAATGCTTGAATTCGTTGATGTCCTGCCCCTGTGCTTGCCACCCCACGGTCCATGGATAGCTGATTATGTCGGCGATCGTGAGTTCGTCACCAGCAATGTAGCGCCGGTTTCGCAGCTGCATATTGAGCACGCCGTAGAGGCGGTTGGCTTCATCGGTGAAGCGGCGCACCGCGTAAGATTGATCACCTTCCCTGTCGCCTAGCCGGCGAAAATGTCCTGCCTCGCCGAGCTTCGGGCCCTGGTTCGCCATCTGCCAGATCACCCACTGGGTGACCTCGTATTTGCTGCGAATATCCTGCGGCCAGAGCTTACCTGTCTTCTCGGCGAGGTAAAACAGGATCGCCCCCGACTCGAACACGCTGATCGGCGCCCCGCCGTCCTTCGGCGTATGGTCGACGATCGCTGGCATGCGGTGATTGGGATTGAGCTTCAGGAACTCCGGTTTGAACTGGTCGCCAAGCGAAATGTTGACGGGCACCAGCGAGTACGGCGTCTCCGTCTCTTCCAAGTAGATCGAAACTTTCTTGCCGTTAGGCGTGGGCCAGTAGTAGAGATCAATCATGTGCAGTCCATTCGTTCGATTGTGGTGGAGGAGGCCTGGAAGCCGACAATACGCGCGAAGAAATCTGGCGGCGAGAACGCGTCGTTTGCCGGCAAGGTTGGCAAACGCCTGCCATTAGGTTGAAACAAAAGGCGACCGATCCCAACTGCCCGGCCGTGATTGTTGCCATGACGGATGGCTCGATCATTTTGACCAATACTGCCATGCCCAGTAGAAACTCTCGTCAGGCGGTGGAAGACGAATACGCTTGGCATTCTGCTCCGCACTTCCAAGGGCGTTGGGGTCGTCGCTGACCTGCGTCTCGCGTTTCGCCTCCAGAGCGCGGGGCCGGCTTCCGAGAAGGGCAAACAGGGCCGTTGCAGGGTGAGCCACGATCATGTCTCCGGTGGGGTCATTCGCGTCCCGCCCACGGGACGAGTGCGCGCTCGATCCTGCGGATGGTGAATTCCAGCGCGAATGCGATTGCCGCGATGACCAGGATTCCCATCACTACGACGTCAGTCACCAGGAACTGGGCGGCCGACTGGATCATGAAGCCGAGGCCACGCGTTGCCGCCACCAACTCGGCGGCGACCAGTGTGGACCAACCGGCGCCGAGCGCGATCCGTAGGCCGGTCAGGATCGAGGGCAGCGCGCTGGGCAGGATCACGTGCCAGACGACTTGTCCGCCTGTGGCGCCGAGCGAGAGGGCCGCGTTGATGCGCTCCTGCGAAACACCACGCACGCCGGAAGCGGTCGACAGCGCCACCGGCGCCAGCATGGCGATCGTGATCACCAGGATTTTGGAGGGCTCGCCGATGCCGAACCAGATGATGATCAGCGGCAGGTAGGCGAGCGGCGGGATCGGGCGCAGGAATTCGAGCAAGGGATCGAAGATGCCGCGCCCGACGGTGCTGATGCCGATCGCCAGCCCCACCGGCACGCCGACAAGGACCGCAGCGACAAGCGCGGCGAACACCCGCCACAAGCTGGCGGCGATGTGCTGGAGCAACGTAGCATCGACGAAACCGTCGCTTGCTACCGCAATAAATTTGCTCCACACCGCGACCGGCGAAGGCAGGAAAACCGGCGATACCAGTTGCAGGCGCGCCGACAGCGCCCAGACCGCCAGAACGACCAGAATGGTGACTGCGCTGACGACGCGCGCCGAGACTATCACTCGCGTGCGTCGCGGTCGCGACAATGGAACCGACAGCACGTGGACCTCGTCGAGCTTGCGACCGCGGCGTTCGGCGTAGGAGGAAAACGTCACGCCGCCTCTCCCTCGAAGATCGCGTCGGTGAGTTCGCCGCGCGCCGCTGCAAAGACGGAATCGGCCTTGATGTCGCGAAGCGGTTCACCAGCCAGATAGCGCCGGCTGAACCCGGTTTCGAATGCCCGCACGACACGGCCCGGACCTGGCGCCAGGACGACGATGCGGGTGCCCAGCACCAAGGCTTCCTCGATGCCGTGCGTGACCATCAGGACGCCGACGCCGCTCTCCTTCCAAATGTCGAGCAGCGTGGTCTGCATACGCTCGCGGGTCAGCGCATCGAGTGCGCCCAGCGGCTCGTCGAGCAGCAGGAATTGCGGCTCCGCGGCCAGCGCCCGCGCCAGCCCAACGCGCTGGCGCATGCCCCCCGACAATTCCCAGATGCGCCTGTCGCCCGAGCCTTCGAGCTTCACCAGTGCCAGAAGCGCATCAGCGCGGCGCTCGCGTTCGCTTGGTCGGACACCGCGCAGCCGGAGCGCGAAGGCAACGTTCTCGCGCGCCGTCAACCACGGAAACAGCGCATCGTTTTGGAAGACCACGGCGCGATCGGCGCCGGGCGCAATAATAGGTGTGCCGTCAACCGTGACGCTTCCGCCGGTCGGCGTCACCAAACCAGCCGCGACGTTGAGCAGCGAGGACTTGCCGCATCCTGAACGGCCCACCAGCACGACGAAGTCTCCGCTGGCGACTTCGATTGAGGCGCGCTCCACCGCCGGCCTCGTCTGGCCGTCGTAGCGAACGGACACTTGGTCAAGCACCAGTCTCGGCATCGGCCCTCGCACAGGTTTTACGGACGCAAACCCGCCCCGAAACCGCTTAGCGGTTCCAAGGCGGGCAGCACGCGGCATCGGGATGGAAGCCGCGCGACCTCATCAATTCGAGGCAAGCGCCTCGGTGGCGTATTTCGCGGTCACATATTTCGAGTAGTCCGGGAGGACTGCGTCAATCTTGCCCTGTTCCTTTAGGAAAGCGGATGTCGCCTCGATCGCCTCGACGGTACCCGCGCCGAGGAACTTGTCCGACGCCTGCTCCTCGAGCGTCGGGAAGACATAGCCCTTCAGCAGCTGCGGCACCTCTTCCAGCTTGGCGCCCGTAATCCTGGCAATCTTCTCGGCCTGCGGCGACGACGTCGACCAGGTATCCGGCTTCGCTAAGAACTCGGCATAGGCAGCGCCCGTCACCTTGACGAAGTCGCGCACTGCTTCCGGATTCTTTTCAGCGAAATCGGTCCGCACGATCCACGCGTCAAATGTCGGGGCGCCCCATGCTGCGACTTGCGAGGAATCGAGCACGACTTTGCCAGAAGTCTTGATCTGGCCGAGCGCAGGGTCCCAGACATAGGCCGCGTCGATATCGCCACGCGCCCAGGCGGCGGCGATTTCCGGCGGGCGCAGGTTGAGGATTTCGACTGATCTCGGTTCGACCCGTTCATGTTTCAGCGCCGCAAGCAGGCTGTAGTGCGTGGTCGAGACGAACGGCACCGCGACCTTCTTGCCGGCGAGGTCGGCGATTTTGTCAATACCGGCACCGTTGTGCGCGACCAGCGCTTCGGATTCGCCAATAAGGCCGACGATAAAGATAGTCTGGATCGGCAGATCGCGGCTGGCAGCGGCGGCAAGCGGGCTTGACCCGACATAGCCGATATCGACCGAACCGGATGCGACGGCGGCGATGACATCGGCACCGGAATCGAATTTCCGCCAATCGATGGCTGCCTTGGTCGTGCTCTCATAGACGCCGTCGGCCTGCGGGACTTTCGACGGTTCGACGACCGTCTGGTAGCCGATGGTGATCTTGAGATCTTCGGCGGAAGCCGGGCTGAGTGAAACTCCACCGGCCAGTGCCGCTGACGACAGGAGAAGGAAGCGTCGCGAAATGGTGGACATGAAGGGCTCCATAGAAAGACAAAACCTATGCCCGCCATGTTCGGTAATTCTATCGTCCTTGTAGAGTTAAATACTTCCAACCCTGTCGCAATCGTTAGAAAAACACACCCGCGATATGGCAACCACGACCTTCAGCATCGTCGGCCGTGATGTCTGATTTCGAGAGTTGCAAAGCCAATCTCTACGGCCACATGGGGCGCATCACCGCCATGGGTTGAGCCTTCCGGAATGACAGATTTCCTACCAGGCTCAGTCTATAACTGCTCCAATGGCGGCCCCGGATCGGACCCCGGTGCCGCCATAGCAGTCAAATCTCAGTTCCGCCTTTGTCGACCACCGGCGCGACCAGCAGATCGGGGCCGAGCGGGTACTGATAGCGCAGACCGCAAGTGGCGCGCAGCAGAAGCACGTCGACGACGTATTCTGACTCCATTCCCGACCTTTGCGGCCGGGCCGGATCATGGTCGGCTTATGCGTGCTGTCGTTGCATTCGAGGATCAGAGCCGTGGGGCAGGCTAATTCCGAAATGCAATAAGAATCACCGGATCGATCTGATGCGCCTCCAGCGCTTTCGCGTAATTCTCAAACTTTTCAGGCGCATTGGCTCCGGTCAGTAGGTGAAGTCCGAGGGGCGGAGGGCCAGGTGCATCGGCAGCTTTCGCTAATATCTCGCGAAAATACTGGATCGCAAATTCCCGCAGGCTTTCCTCTCTCTCGATGCTGAACCCCCCGTCACGAAGCAGGTCCTTCGTCTCGGCGCCGGATTTAAGGAAACTGGTTTCTGCCGTTTCCGCCCAGGGCACCGGGTAGATCATCCCGGGCGAAGGCCCTTTCATCACGTCGAACACGCATAACGGTGCACCGGGTCGCATCACGCGTGCGAGCTCGGCATAGAAGCTGTCACGCTCGCGGACGTTCATGGCCGCGTGAAAGGTCACGCCGGCGTCGAACGCTGCATCGGCAAACGGCATCTCCGTGACGCTGCCCACGTGAAAATTGCATTGGTCGGCAAGACCCATCCGTTCGCTGATTGCGCGAGCGACCTCAACGAACTGCGGCGTGAGATCAATTCCGGTCACCCGGCATCCGTGCTCCTTGGCAAGCACGCGGGCCGTTCCGCCGAGGCCGCACCCAGCGTCCAACACGTGCATTCCCGCTCGGAGCGGCATCATCTCCAGCGCCTTTAGCGTGGTTACGCGACCCGCGGTGTGGAACTCGTCGACTGGAGCCAGATCGACCGGCTGCAGATTGTCCGGATCGGCCCCGGTGCTCTTCAGTCCGGTCAGGATCGCCTCCAGCAATCCTGCCTTGCCGTAGTGATGCGCTACTGCGCGTTCCAGTTCGTGCATGGCTGGCCTCCCAGTTCAAAAGATAGGGTGAGCTCTCGGTCAGAACATTGAGATCCTTTTCAATGCAACCGAGTCTTGCCGGAAAGCGCGACTGCGGCATGGCAACATTCAACCCGCTGCCGTCATTTGGAAGTCTAATGTCTGGTATGCGATTCATCCCGACGTTGGCTATGCGAGCATGAAGCGGTTCGTCCCATAGAAGAATGCCCTCTGTTTCTCCAGGTCATCGAACTCGTTCCGCCAAGCATCGGCCTCTTCCATGACGAAGCCTGTGCACTTTGTCACGATGAAGCGCGCCAGGCCATGCACATAGGTATTTGGGTGGTAGGTCAGCGTGACAAACGGGATTGCTTCGCAGCGCGAAAGTTCGAACCCCGCCTTCTTCAACCGGCTTGGCAGTCCGCGGAAGGTCTGGCCATGCGCATGCTCATCGAACGCACACATGACCTTGCGCATACGATCGCGATTTCCGTTCTCCCAAACCACACCCGAAAAATCAGTATCCAGGATGACCGCGCGGCCACCGGGTTTGAGGCACCGGCGAAGGTCATCAGCGCTTCATCAAGTTCCTTGATGTAGCAATAGACCTGGAGCCTGCAGGCGAAATCGAGCGTCTCGTGTTCGATTGGCAACTTGCTTGCATCGGCATTTTTCAGCCTGACCTGGTCGATACCAGCGGCGATGGCTGTTACGATCATGGTTGTGGAGCGGTACGAACGCTCTTGAACGCCTCTGTCCATGTTTGGTAGCTGGCATCGGTGCCTTCGCTCCACGCCAGCATGGCGCACCAGGCGGCGACCGTTGGAGCCTTTGTCCCAAACCGCCTGCGCATCAGCACAGCCAGCACCTCGGCTCCCGCCCCTGCCCCGACCGGCAGCGCTTTGCCGTCCTTCTCAAACGGCACGGATGCCATCAGTTCCCGGGCACAACGTTGTGCCTCATCAAGCAGCGAGACAGCATCATATTCGCCGGGTGGTTTGGAGTAGGTTCCGTCGGGGGCAGGATGCACGTGTGCATCATGGTCGTTGCAAAGAGGCTTGCTTGTCATCTTTGCCTCCTGATTTGCTGCATTCAATCAACTGGCGCCTTGTTGGCCGATTGGCGCCCTGGCAGCAGATAAAGGCTTGGACTCACCAGGTGTGTTGTGACCGGTGACCCACGTCAGATCCTCCAGGACGGAGCGGATATGCGGCAGGGGAAAATCCGACGGATCACGATTGTCCTCGCCTTCCCGCAAAACCACCGCAAGCTTGGCGATCACGCCCGCTATTGTGCGGGCTGGCGTGATCGCCAGCTTGTCGAGGAGAAGCTGCTCCTCGTCGGCAGCCTGCTGCTCTGCCTCTTTGGCGGCCGAATAGCCCAGTTCGGCATCTTTGGCGCGCCATCGTGCCCAATGGCCGGCCAACGCTTCAGCTTCTTCGGCTCGGGCGATCTCCACGCTGGTCGCCCGACCTAGAGCTTCCTCTAGATCCTCCAAGGACGACGCTTTGCGTTGGCTGCCATCAGGCAAAGCAACATCGGCGGCGGGAAAGCCGACACTGATTGCAAGTTGAGTTTCAAGCTGCTGCTGCTTGAGGCAAAGCGCCAAGGTCCGAACATGGGCTTCGACCCAGGCCTGCGACAGCAAGAGAGCGGGATCAGGTGCTGCGCCCTCCCCGTTCTTGTCCATCCGATTTGGCGCCTGCTCAGTCGCAACCACGACAACTTCCCGTCTTCCGCCCGCACGTGACGAAAGGCAAAGTCGTGGTATTGTCGGAATCAGCCATGATCCGAGCTCCAACCAGCTTGGGTTTGGTCAGGTCGCGCCGGGTGTAGCGAGCACCCAGTGCGGCCGCGTCCGTAGACTGCTACCAATATGTCACTTTTTGTGACTTTATCAAGAAGAAAATGTCATGAAAAAGGACATACGCCCGGAGCAGGTACGAGCCGCCCGTGCTCTAATTGATTGGACGCGAGAGGATTTGGCGGCCGCATCCGGCGTGACGATCCGAACTCTTGCCAGAATTGAAAGTGCTCAAACTATTCCCCGCCAGACAACGCTTAAGGCACTTTCTGACGCCCTGGAGGCTGCAGGTGTCGAGTTTATTCCCGAGAATGGGGGCGGAGCAGGTGTGCGACTTTTTCGTCGTTCTAGCGACGCATGACCCAAGGTGGGCATTGAAAAGGCAGACTGCGAGGCGAAACGTGACGAGCTGAAACCCGTCACGACGGCCATGTGCGGCGCATTTGCTGTCAAGCGTCTCGCATTCTTTTCGGCACCCAACAGCCGAATTATCACGGCGCCGCTTAGGCGCGATTATGTCGCGGCAGCTCTGGGCCGGAACCGGACTGACCGTTTCTGGCGTCGGCAAACGATACCGGACGCCAGATCGAGAGTGAGAGGTGGCCTAGAGCGCCGTTCGTCCGCGCGAACGCTCAAGACCTCATCGACACAATGCACAATTCCGAGGGAACGCGTTTTCTGATTGGTCAGCGGGTGGAAGCGGGGGGCGTAAGTCCGGCACGAACCAGAGCGTCCAGCGCACCACGCCAGTCCGGCTGTTGTTGAGCTGTCGGTGCGCGAGAAGCGCGGACGCCTCGGTTCTCCGCGCCAGCGCGGAGGTTCTACCGAGCGCTTCGGCGGCATTCGATCCCTCGGCAATGGGACTCTTGTCCAAGAAACTCAGGATGTGAAATCGCACCGAACAGTGACCCTACGTCGACCAGGATTTATCGCACTGATTTCATTGCGAAAATGAGTGTTGGCCAAGGGTCTCGGAAGGCGGCAATCGTGACCCTTCGAAATTCCCGGAAAGAACAGCTGGAACAAACACTTGAGCGTTCCGGTGCTTGGGGTCACTTTTCGGTGCATCTTTACACTCTGACCGCTAACGTGATCAGACATCGTTCTCCACGACATTGAGAATCTCAATCGCTGCTTGCACCTAGGCATAGAGTTTCGCGTTCGTCTCGCTGGCGTCGATTTCCACGATCGGGGCAACGCGACCCAACATCGCGGCGATTGCGGCCAAAGGTCCAATTGTCATCTTCCTCGACGGCCGGGCGGAACGCAAAGCCAAGTGGTCGAGACACAGGCCGGAGCCGTCGAGATCAAGGAAAATGCGGACGTGGCGCGCATTCAGATGATCTTTCCCGGCAAGCCCGACGAGGCGACGCGGCGTGCGCTCAAGGCCAATGGCTTCCGCTGGGTCGCCGTCGCAAGGCACGTGGCAGCGGCACTTGAACGAGGCGGGGAGATGGGCCGCCGAACGGGTGATGAAGGCGATCAGCGCCGAAAGTGCCGCATGAGTGCGGCCCTTTCGTGCGTCCTGCCCGCCGCCATGTCACCGTATACGACACGCCGTCTCAGCTTGGCGGGAGCTTCACCGTCTCGATTGTCGAGACGCTGGCCGGAAACGCGGTGAAGGTGCGTGTCTGGTACGGACGCGCCACCGCGCAAGGCTGGGAGGCGTGGAAGGATTGGGACGGTTACACGTTCCAGACCAACCGCGCCGCACTCAGCAATGAACGAACAATGCCGCGCTCTTTCGAGTGATCGATCGTGATAAGAATGGTCGCGGTCGCGCGCTACCATTCTTGCTTTTATTACGTGAATTACGTATTGTAGGTACTTTAAAAGGAAGTAAGCCGATGAAGCAATTCACATTCTCGGACATGAATCGCGTGTCAGGCGAAATCCTTGAAACGGCATTGATCGAGCCGGTGGCCCTGACCAAGCGCGGCAAGGAAAAGCTCGTCATCCTGTCCGCTGCTCAGTATCACCAGCTCGTCGGCCAGCCGCATTTGGCCGCCTATACGCTCGAGGACGCACCGGATGAAATCCACAATGAACTCATGACTGGACTGGATGCAATAATTTCCGGCGACACGCCCGATGCTTAAAGCCGGCGATCTGCTCCGATATTATTACCTATGGGTCCGGGAAGCAGACGCCGGCGAGGAATCCGGACGCAAGGCGAGGCCGGTTTGCATCGTTGTCCGGACGCCAGCAACGCCCGCAGCCTTGTTTCTCTTTCCGCTGACTTCGCAAAAACCCGACCGGTCGCGCCCGCATCTCGCCATCAGCGAAATCGAATGCCGCCGCGGCGGCCTCGACTATCCGTCATGGCTGATCCTGGACGAATATAACCGGGTGCAGGTCGATGAAGCCTATGATCTGGTGACGACGACGCCGATCGGCGCGTTCAGTCCCGCATTTGTCCGCAAGATTGCTGGCGTGATCAAAGAGACGGCGGCGCAGCGTCGATTGCGCGGCATCGTTCGCAAATAGCCGGACTGATTTTCTTGGCAGGCGTCTGGACCTTACCCGCATCGAGCGGGCCAGGACCGGAGCGAGGAGCGCCGCTACGCCCCTCCCCTCGCACTCCCCTCCCCGACCACGGCCGCCGCTCCGTTTCACGATGCGGGGTCACTTCAGCCTGTTGTCATTGTCAGCAAGTCGAACGCCGTAGCCAGGTCCTGTACCACTCCAGCGAGAAGGCGACGGAGAACCGACCTGCGGCCGGTTGGCGATTTGCGGATTGATGATGCTGATAGGCGGCCGGGGCTACGAAGGCCGCGTTATCCGGCAGCTCCAAAGTGGCAGTTCGCAATCTTTATGACTGCGCACGACACGGCAGGCCCTGCCCCGGCGCGCAACCCTAAAGGGTCTCCTCTGCGCTTCGCTCCGTTGCGACCGCTGCGCGTTCCTGTCGGCCTGGTGCAGCTGTTTGGGGATGTCCTGAAGCCTATCGCTTCCTTCCCTATTCCTCGTAAAGCTCGCGCAGCGTGCGCAGGGTTTCTGTCAGAACGTCGTCTGGAACCTGCCCTAACCGTTTCACCAGTCTACGCTTATCGAGCGCTCGGGACTGCTCAAGGAGGATAAGGCCGTTGACCCCTTGGAATGACACCGACACCCGGAAGCCTGCCGGGCGGCTTCCCGAGGTCATGGGCGCAACGATGACCGTGCGCAGATGCTCGTGGATCTCGGGCGGCGAAATGATGAGACAAGGCCGTGTCCTCTGGATCTTGCTGCCGACCGTGGGATCCAGCGCGGCGAGCCAGACATCACCACGCTTCACCATGTGAGCTTGGCATCCTCGTCATTGCCGAACTCGGGCCATGCAAGTCCGTCATCTGCGTCGGCGGCGAGACGCTGCGCATCCTCGGCCCAGCCCTTGCGGGCGGGTCCGGCAACACGCTCAATGATGATCCGGCCCTCTTCGATGCGAAGCTCGACACTATCGCCCACTTGCGCGCCAGGTGACTCTATAGGCGCGCTGCTCGGCCCACGACTCTTCGGTGTAAGCAAAGCACTGGTCAGTCGCACACAGCCTGAGCGCGAGTTCTCCACCCATTCCGCGTCTCATGCCGTGATGCGACAGCAATGTCCGGTTTGGTCATGCCACGACACCCTGCCTTGCAGGTTGAACGTTGGCGATCGTCTTTCGCCTGCACCGCAAGCGGACCGATCGATTCCGGCCCCACGACGGGCGCCACGTCGACGGAGCGCCTATAACGTGCTTGGACCCGGCGCTGTGTCATTCAAAGCCGCCTCTCTAAAATTGTCTCGGAGCGAACACCGAATCGGCAGTCCCGACGATTGCAGCTGCCGCTAGTCTTCCACTACCACGACGAGAAGCTGAAAGCGTTCTGCGGTGGGATCTCGCGTAACATCGAGCGGTTTGAAAAGGACGGTGACTGAGGTTCGATTACCGTTCGCTGGGCAATCGACCCAGCCTATTTTTCGATCATGACGGCATTCCCCCGAGGTGGCATCATCTTCGCACGTGCATCGCTGGCAAGTGGTTTCATAAGTGGAGTCCTGATGCCGATTTTTTCGGTCGAACATACGACTGTCTATCGCTACGCCAGACAGGTGAAGTTCGGCGAGCATCGACTCATGTTCAGGCCGAGGGACAGCTATGATCAGCGACTGCTTGATTCCGTTTTGCTCATCGATCCGGAACCAAGCGAGGTGCGATGGATCCACGACGTCTTTGGCAACTGCGTTGCAATCGTCAGGTTCTCGCGCCCGGCAAAGGAACTGAGGTTCTACGCATGCATTCGTCTGGACCATACTTCTCAAGACACCCCTGATTTCCGCATCGACCCCGCTGCTCTTGATTTTCCCTTCGCTTACAACCCGGACGAGTCGGCAGATTTGGCGCGCACAATTGAACGCCATTATCCCGATGAGCACGACGAGGTCGGAAAATGGGCCAGGCAGTTCGTCAGCGCGGGCCGTCGCACTCAGACCGGCAAGCTGCTGATGACGCTCTGCTACGCCATCCACGAAAGCTTTGTTTATTCGCGCCGCATCGAGGCGGGGATCCAGCCGCCTCAAATAACGCTTCATCAGCGGCGGGGCACGTGTCGCGATTTCGCGCTGTTCATGATGGAAGCGGTGCGTTCACTCGGGTTGGCAGCGCGGTTCGTCACAGGTTACATCTATGTCCCGAGCCGCGACAGAGTTATTGCGCTGGGCGGCGGATCCACGCATGCATGGTGTCAAGTCTATCTCCCTGGCGCTGGCTGGGTCGAGTTCGATCCCACAAACGGCATCGTTGGCAACCGCGATCTGATCAGGGTAGCCGTGGCTCGTGAGCCCCATCAAGCAATTCCGCTCCATGGAAGCTATTGCGGCAGGGCCTCCGACGCACTTGGCATGACGGTTCAAGTCAATGTTACGACCGAAACCGACGACGGGATGAGCGCGTAGGCATGACCCGACGTCGGAACGTTTCTCTTGCGCTGGAGTTGCTGATAACTTTCAATTCGCGCACCAATCTGGAGTGTCGATGCGGATCCGAGCCGGCTACAGTCTCACCTACGAATGCGCTGCGGCCACGCCGATGCTGCTCGCCCTCGAAATTCATCCCTCGCGACGAATTGATTTGCTAACGGAGCAGAGCATCACATTCAATCGCCCGATCGAGCCGCGCGCCTATGTCGATGGTTTCGGAAACATTTGCACGCGGATCGAGGCGCCAGCCGGGTTGACCACGGTCTCTACCGCCTTCGAGATCTATGACACCGGCAAGCCGGATATCATAGCAAAGGATGCGGTCCAGCACGACATCAAGGATCTGCCGGATGAGGTGCTCGTCTTCCTTCTCGGCAGCCGCTATTGCGACACCGATCGCCTCGGCGATTTTGCCTGGGCAAATTTCAGCAATACGCCGCTGGGCTGGGCTCGGGTTCAGGCGATATGCGATTTCGTTCACAACCACATCATGTTCAACTACCAGAACGCAGATCCTCTAAGGACAGCACATGGTGGATACACCGACAAGACCGGCGTATGCCGCGACTTCGCGCACCTCGCAATAACTCTGTGTCGGTGCATGAACATTCCAGCCCGCTACTGCACCGGCTATCTAGGCGATATCGGCGTCCCGCCGGTGCCGGATCCCATGGATTTCAGCGCCTGGTTCGAAGTCTATCTCAGCGGACATTGGTTCACCTTCGATGCGCGCCACAACAAACCTCGCATCGGGAGGATATTGATGGCGATGGGCCGTGACGCGACGGATGTCGCCCTTTCCACGAGCTTTGGCGCCTCGAGGCTGGCTCAGTTCAAAGTGATCACAGAAGAGGTCGCCTCCCCACGCGGTTAGCACGCTAGTCAATGCCGGCTTCGCGAGCGCTTCGAGACCTTCCGGCTGCTCGAAGGAAATGTGACAGGATCGGCTCAGGTCACGACGATGCCCACACCTGATTCTGCTCTTGAATATTGGCAGCCCGAAACTGCCGGTCTGCTCTCGGCCCGCGGCTGCCGAGCAAAAATGCGCTGCATGTCGGTCGTTGAGATCCGCTTTGCCGCTTCCTGAAGCAGACTGTGAAATCGCACCGAACAGTGCCCCCACGTCGACAAGGATTTATCGCTCTGATTTCATTGCGAAAATGAGTGTTGGCCAAGAGCTCTCAGAAGGCGGCAATCGTGACCCTTCGAAAATCCCGGAAAGAACAGCTGGAACAAACACTTGAGCGTTCCCGTGCTTGGGTCACTTTTCGGTGCATCTTCACACCTACGACGACGGCATCGATGACCTGATCGTCGTCGAACGAGTGGGAGAAACTGCTGAATAAGCCAACTCGATCGGGCATTGCAGTTCAAGTGACTCGCAGGATCGGCGATCGAGGCCGAGCGAGAGCAGATTTGAAGATGGTTTGTCGCAGTGCCAAACCGGCGGACACCGACCGACGCTGGGTTTCTTTGCGCCACCAGCGAACACTCTTTGACGTTTGTGTCCTCGAAGGCGCTCCGCTGTACATCAGCCCGCCAGGAGCAGGCCTTACAGAAGATACGGGATCATTATCTTGGTCTGCCTTCGGTAATCGGCATGGCGCTCGCCAAATGTGTGAGTGAGCAGTTTCTCTTCCGCGTACGCGCGCCACACGAATGTCGGCACAATCAAGGAAATCACAACCAGCATGGCAGGCCAGCTGCTGAAGGCCAGGGCCTCGCCCAGCGCGAGCATCGATAGGCCGAGGTAGATGGGGTGGCGTATGAGGCGATACGGACCTGTCGTGACGAGGCCTGCGCCTTGATCTGCGCTCGGCACCAAACTCCATGCCGCGCCGAGCTCGGCCCGGGATCTGAGAACGAGGGCGGCCCCCGCCAGGGCGACAAGACATCCGCACAGCGCCAACACCAGCGCCGCGGGACCCTCGGCGTTGCCGGCAAAGGCGGCCAAGAAGGCGAAGAAGAGTCCGAAGGCCGCGAAGTTTGCGAGGACCGGGGTTCGGTCGCCACGTCCCCGGTCACCTCCCCTGGTGCGTTTAGGGCCACGCCCGCCGAAAATCAGCAGGGTTGGCCCTGCGAAGGCGAGCAGCGAGGCCGCGCGAAGGACTATGACGAGGATCGACATCTCTCAAAATGCGCGCAAGCGCATGACATACAGCGCGATGGGGAGCAGTAGGATAGGCAGCACATAGCTTGCGGTGAGCGCCAGGATTGGCTGATCGGCCCAGCCAGCACCGATGGCCGCAAACGCAAAGGCGGTTGGTACGCTGCCGACCGTCAGCGCCATCGTTAATTTTCCCATCGGCATGCCAGCAAGGCCGGCAAGGAACACGATGGCTTCCGGTATGCTGTAGGGGAAACTGCGCGTCAGGACGATCGCCCAAGCACCGGCCCTGTCGAACAAGCTTTCCATCTTGTGCAAGGATTGGCGGCCTACCAGGCGATCGACAGACCGCCGCGCTGAGGTGCGCATGAGAGCGTATCCGATGACACCTCCGCTGATCAGGCCGACGCTGCCAAGCAGTCCACCGAACACGGTGCCATAGATGATGCCTAGAGCGGCTATGACGGCGGTCTGGGGGACTGGGAGCACCACATCTACCCAAATGAGAAAAATGCCCAGTGCCCATGCCCAGCTGTCGTATTCTCGAAGCATGAGAACAGCATCATTGGCTTCCTGAGAAGTCGGGATTCTCGCACAGGACGCGAGCAGAACTGCAAGAGCACCAATGAAAATGGGGCTCGATCTCCACCGGGCCTGCGCGTTTCTCGATCGGCCGCCGATGCAAGCAGTCGTTCGACCGATCACAGCCACCTCCGTACGCGTCGCTTGTAGTCGAGGTGTGCGCCGCCGAAGCGACGCTCGAGGTAGGCCTCCTCGCGCGCGACGACGCCGTAGCGGATCAAGAAAGCAAGAGGCAGCGTGAGAACAAGGCCCCACGTGCTCTGCGCCACGACGCCGATGCCGCCGTACACGAGAAAAAAGCCGAGATAGATGGGATTGCGGGTCCAGCGGTAAATTCCAGTGGTCACGAGCACGCGGGCGGGCTTGTTCGTGGGCAAAAGCGTCGCAGCGCGGGAGAAGTTGCGGAGTCCCGCGGCAAAAAGCGCGAGACCGATTAAGATCAGGGGACCCACCGACGATCCGGGGTACCCCGTCGGCCTCCGGAATTGCGAACGCCAAAGGCAGCAGGCGATCCAAGGTGAATCCGACCAGAATAGCCGCAGGAAAAAAGGTATCGGTCGCCCAACGACACCCGTTCCGGTGTCGGTTACTTGTTGCGCATTCGGGTCCACTTCTATGCTCCCGCGGTTGCTGGAGGCTACGCAGAAATGACAACTAAGGTGTCATCTATAGCTGTTGACAACAGAGGTGTCAACCGGGGAAATTGATACAGCCAAAGGAAACGGATGCCATGGTGACGGCTCGACACAAGACCGGGGCGGCCCCAATCAAAGACAGTAAGGGCGAGGCGATCGCTGACCTCATGTTCGAAGTCGCCCAGTGCTTCTTCAGGATACGGGCTCTCGGCCAGAAGACCGGGCTCATCACCAGCTGGGGCGGCGGTGCCTTCGGCTTCATGCGAAGCCTCGCGTTGCTTGGTCCGCTAACCGTGCCGCAAATCGCCCAGATGCGACCCACCAGCCGACAGCGCATGCAGCGGCTTGCGGATCAGCTTGCGGCCGAGGGGCTCGTAGAATTCATCGACAATCCGAAGCATCGGCGCTCGAAGCTTGTGCAGCTGACGCCCAAAGGCGGCGCGCGCTACGGCGAGCTCAACGCCCGGCTCCTTTCGATCGCCCCCACCATGGGAGTCGCTTTAAGCGAACCAGACATCCGCAGGACTACAGAGATCGTGCGGCAGCTGAGCGATGATGTGAAAGCGCGGTCGGAGCGGCTGTCGTAGCGTGCGCGACCCGCGGCGGAAGCCTCGCCGCCCGTCGTCGCCGCGGCGCAAGGGGAAAGAACGACGCACCAAGAGGTACAGCCATCCGCCTCGAATTCCCGTTAACGAAATGCAGCTGGGCTATCTCAGATACATCCCGCCTGGCTCGCCAATCGCCATGGCCTGAGCTTTCGCACAGTTCGGCAGAAACCAGTGGCAAGGGCCGCTGCGACCCGTTCCAGAAGTTCGGGTGCGGAGCGCATATGGCGCAAGGCGGCCGCACTGCCGACCTTCCGCACCCAATACTCCTCGCGAAAGATGATCCTACTTCGAGGGCAACCAGCGCTCATGAAACAAAGGCTTCAACGGTTTAGCGGCCAATCGGACTTCTGCCGGGTCGCGCACGGACAGACTGTCACTCCGGCAGCCCCGCGATCCGCATGTGTTCGATCCAGCGGTCGAGGCTTCCGGGCGCGGTCCAAATCTTCTCCCATTTACTGCGTTCTTGGCTGATGGACTGACCGGGCGAGTCCTGGAGGAAAACCGCAAGCGCTTCCTTTGCCTCCCGATCGTTTCCCAGACAAGCGTGTATCCCCGCAAGCATTCGGTGTGCGCCGGTCGGGATTCTGGACATTTTCCGCATCGCCGCCAGCGCACCCCGGCAATCGTTCTTTTGCCAGAGTGCCCAGCCCATCTGCCAGTGGAGCAAGTCAGGGTGGAAAGGATCGATGCCCTTGGCCTGCTCGATCCGATCGATCGCTTCGTCGGTGCGGCCAATATACAGCAGCGGGTCCGTACTACCCATGAGGATGTTTGAATTGCTGGGATTAAGGGCGATCGCCTGATCGAACCGTGCAAGGGCCTGCTCGATCTCTCCGGTTTCGGTATGGATGCGGGCGCGGACATGATGCGCCTCGGCGTCGTCCGGAGCGAGCAGGATTGCCTTATCGGCATACTCGGCGGCGCGCTTCAACGCCTCATCCCGGTTATGTTCCTGCTCGTGCCACCCGAATGTCGCATCATGGCGATAGGACCAGGCCAGCCCGATATAGCCGAACTGAGCGTTTGGATCCGCTTCGATCGCCTTGAGGCTCAGTTGCCGCACCAGTTGGTTCCCCGCGGCCGTGAAAGCACTGCTGCGCATCTCGGCAATCGCCATCAGGTGATAGTGGAGCGCGCTGACCTGCGCGGCGTCGCTCTTTGGCAGGGGGCGCTGGATCCTGCGCCCGACCCGATCCGCAAGCGTGCGGATGATCTCCTGCTGGACGACGAAAAGATCACCTATCTCCCGGTTGTATGTGTTGGCCCACAGATGCGATCCGTCCTGCGCATTCAGCAACTGGGCGGTCACGTTCAGTCGGTCTCCAATCTTCTGCTGGCTGCCTTCGAGCAGGTAGTCGACGCCGAGCTCAACTCCAATCTGCCTGGCGTCAACCGACTGGTCGCGATACCTGAAGCTCGAGTTCCGGGCGATGACGGCATAAGTCTTGCTCCGCGCAAGCTCGGTGATGATCCCCTCGGCGACGGCATCGCTGAGATATCCCTTGTCCGCACCGACACTGAAATCCTCAAAGGGAAGAACCGCAATTTTCGGCATGTCGGTCGAACGAACCGGAGCGGATCGCCATATTTCCGCGCCGTAATATGTGCCGATCGCGGCCGCAACGAGAACGATTGCAGCAAGAATGAAGCCGCGTCGCGAGAATCGTGTCTTGGCGCGTTCCGCACCCGCCGAGGCGTTTGGATCCGCACAGAATGGATCGGCATTCAGCCGGTAACCTCGCTTGGGGAGGGTTTCCACGATCGCGTGCGCGTCGTCCCCCACCGCGCGGCGAATATCGGCAATGCATTGGGTAAGGCTGTCGTCGGTTACGAAGGTATCGGGCCAAACCGCCTGCATCAGCGCATCCTTGGACACGATCTCGCCCGGTCGCGCCGCGAGCACGGAAAGCACCTCGGCGGACTGGCTGCGGAGATTGACCGCTTTGCCGTCGACGGTTCGGAGTTCGTTGCTCTTGGTCAGGAAGGCAAAATCGCGAAACGTAACCGTTTCGGCAGATTTCAGGTCAATTTCAGGAGCCTTTCGGGACATTTCACCCTCCTGGCGCGCCTCCTTAGCGTAGCCAATTCGGCCGTCGCTTCCAAGCGATCCTGGCGGCACTGGATTGGGAAAGCAGGAAGACATGAAACGGACCGGGTTCTTCATCGCTCTCGCTCTCCTTTTGGCGGCGCACACGGCTACAAAAGCGGATTCCCGCACCGCACATTTCTGTGGCCCTGATCATGTCAACGAGGTTGCCTGGGACGACGTTCGTTCCAACCCCGGCGGTTATTATGTCGCCAGCCTCAAGTCGATGGATGACCGCGCCATGTTCACCGCTATCGCTGTCACAATCCATCTGACCAACCAGGGGAAGCTAATCAGGCTCCCCCACGTGAAACCCATGATCTCCATGGCCGAATGCAGAGCTTGGACCCATCAACAGGAGTTCATGCGCGTACTCCCCGGCTATCTCGCCACCTTCCATTACTGCGACTGCGCATCAGAACCATGATGTTGCAAGGTTCTGTGTTCGCGCTTGGACCGAAGGGATCTCGATGAGCTGGCCATCTTCGGATGGAAGCCAATCAGGCGTTCTTGTCGCCGGCCAGCCTCGACTGAGGCGACATTTCGCGGGGTGGCGAGAATGTTTGGTATGAGCTGAGGGCACCCCAAAGAGGATACGCAAGATTCCAGAAATTTGGACTTCGCTTACGCGCATCATCGAATGTCAATTTCAAACCTCGCCCGACTAGCGCCTTTCTTGAGTGTTAGTGAAAGATGGAACGAGGAGCATTGCCATGCGGACGCTACTAGTAGCCGCGCTTCTGGCATCGGGGTCCGTCGCATCCCATGCCCAGGACGATGTCTGGAAGGCGAACAGCAACACGGCGACAGCTGTTACCGGGGATATTGCGATTGGAACCGATCGGATCGTCTTTGCAAATGGAGCGATCCTGAGGCTCGTTCCCGTGGAGGGCCGACCCGGCGTTTTCAAGGTCGAACCTCCGGCGAATCCTTTGCTGATGAACGGCAACCGCCTGTGCGGCGAGCAGGACGTGACCTATGTCGTTCTTGCCCTGGCAAGCAATGATGACGCATTGTTCATGAAGGTATTTGAAGGAGTTGCTGTGCCCGCCGAAGCAGTCGCTGATGCGAATCCGCAGGAGGGAACCTGCGCGACATATAGTTTCTCGCGTTAAGGGAAGTGAGCCAGCATGAACTGGCCACTTGGCAGGAGATACCTATGACGCGCCGCTTGCCCACGACAGATCGGATTTCATATTCAGTGGGTCTCTTGCCAAGCCTAAAGAAGCTTCTGCAATCATCGCTACCGCGGCGAGGAAACGATATCTGTGACGGCGAACGTCAAAGGCATACACAAGTATCTGACGAACAGCGCCGTCACAGTGTTTAGCTGAGCGCCTTTTCTCAGCGATGGACACACTCGACGGCGAGAAATGTGAAATCGCACCGACCAGTGACACCACATCGACCAGGATTTATCGCGCTGATTTCATTGCGAGAATGAGTGTTGGCCAAGCGGTCTCAGAAGTCGGCAATCGCGAGCCTTCGAAAATCCCGGAAAGAACAGCTGGAACAAACACTTGAGCGTTCCGGTGCTTGTGGGACACTTTTCGGTGCATCTTCACACCTCCCCCTAGCCACCCTGTGCAGCGAGCCGTGGCGTGACGCCAGCGACTTCCTCGCAGAGTTCGACATGCCTCGCCAGCGCCTGATTGGATAGGACAGCACTGATGGTGGAGATGTCACGGCCCTGATATCTCGGCATCTGCTGAATTTCCTTTAACCTTTCCAGAAGTGCGAGGCGGGTCATTATATTCCTCCTTTGCTGATGGACACGGTCGCTTGGAGCATCGGGGTAACGAGGGTTCTTGAGCCAAAAAAATGACATGCGCAAGGAACGGGCCGCTCGGCTCGTCGGCAAAGCGCAGCGCCTTGGCGCGTCTCGTCATTGACCATCAGCAGATAGTCCATTTCGCAGAGAGTGTGGGCCTTGGTTTTGTCAGCCTCCGCGCGGCGCGGCTCCGCCCGTTTCAGCAGCGTCCGGCCCCAGCGGCCAGGGGCGGAATCGCCCAGCGAGCCGAACAGTTTCCGGGGTGTGTGGTACTGGCCTTTGCCAAGGGCCAGCGCGGGTTCATCAAAGCGCTGATCGCCCCTGCAAAGACCCCAAAAGCTACGGCGCTTGATAGAGAATGCCCCGGGGCAAGAGAGAAGCCGGCATCGCCGATGCCGCCGTAAAAAATTATAGAGCCGCTACAATGACATAGCAGTACCCAGTTTCATCTCGTCCGGCGCGTCATTTCAATACAGAACCTTGAACGGCGAACGCCGCCGACCAGCACACTTGTGCCCTTGCCGACCCTGGCTTGCTCGATCATGCGCCAAGCCACAAGGCCTGCCAAGGGGACAACTGTGCCCCGGTATGGGCGCTGCCTACTCTTTCAATCGGCCGAGGTGACCGGCAAGAACACTGTTCGATATCTCGGCGTAGACGTCGAAAATGCCCTGACCCCTCGCGGAGGGAGCTGACGTCTGAGTTCGGAAGCGGATTTCCGCATGAGCTGGAGTAGTCGAATGCGGACAGTTGGCTTCTGGAGGGTATCGCCAAAAGCCGACGCTGCTACGTTGTTCGGAAGAACGCAGCGAGTTCTTGGGCAAGTTCGTGGGGCGCTTCCTCTGCCATGTGATGACCGCAGTCCAAGCTACATCCCCTGACGTTGGTCGCCCAGCCACGCCAGATCGTGACGATGTCGCCGTGTAGATCTTCCAAATCGTCGCGAGCCGACCAGAGGACCAGAAGAGGGCATTCGACCTTCCGCCCCGCAGCCTTATCCTCCTCATCATGTAGTCGATCAATGCCAAGCCCTGCGCGATAGTCCTCAACCATTCCGTGGACGGTCGAAGGGTTATGTATTGCAGCTCGGAAGTCTTCATAAGCCTCCTCCCCCATCGCTTCCGCGCTTCCGCCGTACCACGCATCGGGGTCTGCCAAGATCGCTCGCTCCGGCTTTTCGGGCTGAGCGAAGAAGAACCAGTGCCACCATGCTGTCGCGAATCGGGCATCGCAGCGACTCAGAGCGTCAACGATGGGGATGCCATCCAGGATCGCGAGTTGGCTGACAGAGGCTGGATGATCCATGGCAGTTCGAAACGCCGTGTACGATCCCCGATCGTGCCCTGCCAGGCCGAAACGATCGAAACCGAAATGCTGCATCAGGGCGACACAATCTTTTGCCTTGGCCCGCTTTGAAGAGCCAGAATGGTCAGGCGTATCGGCGGGCGTAGAAGACTGCCCGAAGCCTCGAAGGTCGGGGCAGACCACGGTATACTCGTTTGCAAGGATTGGAGCTACACGGTGCCATGTTGCGTGCGTGCGTGGGTGCCCATGCAGGAGCAGCAGCGGCGAGCCCTTCCCACCAATTCGTACCCGCAGAGTTGCCTCCGGAAGCGTTACTGTTGCTAGCCTGAATCCCTCGAACATCCGATGACCCCGTCGCGAAGCAAATATTGCGCATCTGTCGAAGAGGTAGGCCAGCGTCCGCGTTCGGGTAGGGTACGT
>NZ_FOSL01000016.1 GCF_900114255.1 Neomesorhizobium albiziae
CCTGCAATCAGCCAGCAGGGGTGGGTTCAAACATGGGTCACTTCTCAATGGAAAAACTACCTAATCCAGGGTCAGCTCCTGGCGGAAATCAACACGCTCAGCTCTGCCGCTTCCTGAAAGCCGACATCGTCGGGGTCCGCGCGGGAGGATCACGTCGATGGTGTTGAACCCAGCGGCCCGTCGACCCGCGCCCGCGTCTCGCGCCGCCGCGCATTAGCGTTCTTCGCCTCCTTCAGAATCCCGCGTATATCCATCACCAGCAGTTACTTGACAACCCTTGCGCTTAATTTATCATATAAAATGATAATCATAAAATATTTGCTCGCAGTTTGGCGACTGGCAGCGATTCCATGGCGGATCAGGCATCGATGAACCAGGCTGTGCCGATCCTCGAGATGCGCGGCATCGAAAAGCGCTTTACCGGGGTCACGGCACTTCACGATGTCGATCTCCATGTCGGCCGCGGCGAGGTGCTCGGGCTCATCGGCGAAAACGGCGCCGGCAAATCGACGCTGATGAAGATCCTTTCCGGCGCGTACCAGGCAGACGCGGGAGAGGTCGTTGTCGATGGTGAAAAGATCGCCCGGCCGACACCGCAGCGCATGCTGGAGCTTGGGATCTCGGTCATCTATCAGGAGATGATGCTGGCGCCGCATTTGACGGTCGCCGAAAATCTGAACCTCGGGCGTCTGCCGAGGAACCGCTATGGGCTGGTCGACTGGCCTGCGGTGCAACGCAACAGCCTGGAGGTCATGGCCCGTCTAGGCTTCAATGTTGATCCCGGTGCCCGGCTTGACAGCCTGAGCGTCGCGCACCGGCAGATGGTGGAGATCGCCAGCGCCCTGTCCCGCAACGCGCGGCTGGTCATCCTTGATGAGCCCTCGGCGGTGCTTGGCGGCACCGAACTCGAAAGTCTGTTCGACGTCATCCGCCACCTCTCTCTCCAGGGCGTGAGCTTCATATACATCTCGCATCGGCTCCAGGAGGTGTTTCGCATCTGCGATCGCGTCACCGTACTCCGTGACGGCGAGGTTGTGGGTACGCGCATGGTTGGCGAAGTCGATCCGCCTGCGCTGATCCGGATGATGGTAGGCCGGCAACTGGCCGACATTTACCCGCAGCGGGTCCGGCGGCCGGGCGGCGAAGTCCTTTCAGTTCTCGGGCTTGGCCGCCCGGGTGTTCTTCACGACATCGATCTCGACGTACATGCCGGCGAAATCTTGGGCATATGCGGCATGGCCGGTTCCGGCCGCACCGAATTGCTGCGCGCGCTGGTTGGCGCCGACCCTGCGTCCTGCCGGGCCTATCGCCTGCGCGGCAAGGAAGGGCGCCCGGCCGATCCACGCGCGGCGATCGCCGCCGGGATCCTGCTTCTGCCCGAGGATCGCAAGACCGAGGGATGCTTTCTGCCTCAGAGCGTGGCTTTCAACATTACTGTCTCCCGGCTCGGCGGTCTGCGCAGAGCGGGATTCCTGAGCGAAAATCGCGAGCGCGATATCGTTTCGAAACTGGTGCGCCAGCTCGGCATCCGAACGCCCGGTCCGGACGCCGAGATCAGGAACCTCAGCGGTGGCAACCAGCAAAAATGCCTGATCGCGCGAAGCCTGAACGCAGGTTCCTCCATTCTGTTGATCGACGAACCGACCCGCGGCGTCGATGTGGGCGCCAAGCACGAGATCTATCAGCTCTTGGCAGCACTCGCCGACGAACAGGGTGCTGCGGTGGTGATCGTCTCTTCCGAACTGCCGGAAATCCTCGGGCTCTGTGACCGTATCGTCGTCATGCGTGACGGCCACATCGCAGGCCGTTTCCAGGGGGCGGATGCGAGCGAGGAAATTTTGCTTCGCGCGGCTGTCGGAGCGGTCGAAGCGTCACGAGCCGCCTAAGCGAGGCAGTGAACCGGATGATGGTCGAGTGAGTATTGGAGCAAGGCCGGTGGCAGACAGTGAGGGACAGGCGATGAAAGCCAGCGGCATCGGCGCCACGCTCCTGTCCCCGCTGCGCAAGCTGCATGTCGGCAAGGCGCTGCGCGCTTCCGGCTTGCTCTGGGTGCTGCTGGCGATGTGCATTGCCGCGGCGCTGATTTCGGATGCCTTCCTCAATCCGTTCAATCTGATCAATGTCGCCCGCCAGATAGCGTTGTTCGGCATCGTATCGGTCGGCATGACCTTCGTCATCCTGACTGCCGGCATCGACCTGTCTGTCGGTTCGATCGTCGCCGTCACCGCGGTGGTCGCGGCGCTTCTCCTCAACGCCGACGCCCCCGTCGCGCTGGTCATTCCGGCGGGTCTCGCAGTGGGCCTCGCGCTTGGCGCCGTCAATGGCATCGGCATCACGATCGGGCGACTGCCGCCGTTTATCATGACACTCGGCATGATGGTCATGGGCCGCGGCCTTGCGATGACGATTTCCGACGGCCATCCAATCCATTTTCAGAAGGCCTCAGCCGATTTCGCATGGCTGGGCCAAGGCTATCTGCTTGGTCTTCCGGTGCCGGTCTGGATCTTCGCTGTAGTCGCCGCAACCGCCTATGTCGTGCTGCGCTACACGCCCTTCGGACGCAGCATCTATGCCGTCGGTTCGAACCCGGAGGCTGCGCGGCTTTCCGGCATCAACGTGCAGCTGACCGTCTTTTCCGTCTATGCGATCAGCGGCTTCCTTTCGGCACTGACGGCGCTCATCTTCGTGTCGCGGCTGACCGTTGGCGAACCCGTCGCCGGTGTCGGGCTCGAGCTCGAAGCGATCGCCGTCACAGTGATCGGCGGCACCAGCCTCTTCGGTGGTGAGGGTGGCATTGTCGGTACCGTTATCGGCGCAGCGATCTTCGCCGTACTCGCCAACATTCTCAATCTCGCCGGCGTATCGCCGTTCACGCAGCAAATCGTCAAGGGCGCCATCATCGTCGTCGCGGTGCTGTTCGAGACCCAGCGCCGGCGACGCAGCAATTCCGCGCAGGGATAGCACGGGATGAGCGGGGAGGACCCGCCAACGCAAGGAGGAAGCGATGAGTGTGAGGACAAGATACACGGCCGCGGCCGCATGCGCTGTGGCGATGACGATTGCCGGCCTCGGGACCGGTTTCGCCGAAGAGAAGGTGAAGATCGGCTTTTCACAGGGCACCATGGAAAGTTCGTGGCGCGTCAACATGGTGGAGGGCAACAAGAAATACGCTGAAGCGAACCTGCCCGACGTCGACCTGATCGTCACCAATGGCGAGAACCAGGCCTCGAAGCAGGTTTCCGATGTCGAGAGCCTGATCTCGCAGGGGGTCAAGACGCTGATCATCAGCCCGGTGACGGCCGATGCCCTGACGCCCGTCGTGAAGCAGGCCATGGACGCCGGCATTCCGGTGGTCACGCTCGACCGCAAGGTCAACACGGACGTGACGCTTCATATCGGCGCCGACAATGTCCTGATCGGCAAGACGGCCGGCGAATTCGTCTGCCAGACGCTTGGCGGCAAAGGCAATGTCATCGAAATCCAGGGCACGGCGGGCGCCTCGGCCACCGTCGACCGGCACGACGCCTTCCACAAAGTGCTGGCGGAGAAATGCCCGGACGTAAAGGTGGTTGCCGACCAGGTGGCCAACTATGTCCGCGAACCGGCGATCAAGTTCATGGAGGACATGCTGCAACGCTTCAAGCCCGGCGAGATCCAGCTGGTTTACGCGCACAACGACGACATGGCGCTCGGCGCGGTGACGGCGCTGGAAGCCGCCAACCGGCTGTCGGAAGTAAAGGTGGTCGGCATCGACGGCGAAAACGCCGCCTATGACGCCATCAAGGCCGGCAAGATGGTGGCGACGTTCACCTACCACTTCGTCGCGCCGGAAGGTGTCCAGTACGGCTACAAAGTTGCCAAGGGCGAGAAGCTCGACAAGGAGATCGTGCTGCCGACCCATCAGGTCGATGCGACCAATGTCGACGACTGGATCGGCAAGGGCTTTTGACATCGGCTGGCCCGCCGGACATCAACGGCTGGAGGGGCAACCGCCGTGGAACGGCATTTCGTGAAATCGCCAGCAGGCACGGAACGTTGAAGCAATGAGAATTCCGGCGGCCGTGCCTGCGTATTGATTTGATAAAAATACCAATTTCAGCGAGCATGGCATGGATATCAGGCACGACCCGATGCTGGCGGCTGCAGGCGATCTCGACACGCCGTGCGTGACGATTCTCCTCGATCGGCTGGAAGACAATATCGCCCGTGTCCAGCACATGATCGCCGCCGCCGGCAGGGCCAATCGCCCTCATATCAAGACCCACAAGATTCCGGCGATCGGTGCCTTGCAGATCGCCGCTGGCGCCATCGGGCTGACCTGTCAGAAACTCGGCGAGGCCGAGACGTTCATCGATGCCGGCGTCACCGACGATATGCTGATCACGTTCAACATCGTCGGCGATGCCAAGACCGGCCGCCTGATGGATCTGGCCGAACGCGTGAAGCGGCTGGCCGTCGTCGCCGACAACGATATCGTGCTTCGGGGCCTTTCCGATGCCGCTCGTCGCCGCGGTCGCAGCCTTCCCATTCTGATCGAGTGCGATGCAGGCTTCGGCCGCAACGGTGTTCAGTGGCCGTCAACGGCGCTCGACCTCGCCCGGCTTGCTGACAGGCTGCCAGGTGTCGTGTGCGAGGGGCTGCTGGTCTTTCCCAACAATGCACCGCGCACGCTGGAGTTCTTTGCTGAGGCCGTCTCCCTGTTTCGCGCGGCAGGGATGCCGCTTCCGGTCCTCTCAGGAGGCGGCACGCCTTCGCTGAACTCGCTGGCCGACTACCCGATGATGACGGAGCACCGCGCCGGCACCTATGTCTATAACGACGTCATGATGGTGCATTCCGGCATCGCCACCTGGGAGAATTGCGCCATGCATGTCCGCACCACGGTGGTCAGCCGGCCGACCGAGGACCGTGCCATCGTCGATGCCGGCTCCAAGGTGCTGACCCGCGAGCAATATTACGTGCAAAACTTCGGGCATGTCGTGGAGTATCCCGAGGCGGCCGTGATCAACCTTTCGGAAGAACACGGCATCATCGACCTCTCGGCCTCGGCCGAAAAGCCGCGCGTCGGTGAGATCGTCAACATCATCCCGAACCATTGCTGCGTTGTCTCCAACATGGTCGACGAGGTTTACGGCCTGCGTGACGGCCGGGTCGAGATCGTCTGGCCCGTGGCCGCACGCGGCAAGGTACGGTAAATAGAACTAGCTGCGTTCAAGAATGGGAGGAAGACATGAACAAGCATACGAAGACATTCATCCTCTGCGTCGGAAGCTTGATCCTGGGTTCGGGGGCCGTCCAGGCCGATAAGCTTGCGGATGTGCTAGCCCGTGGCAAGCTGATCGTCGGCACCGGCAGCACCAACCCGCCCTGGCATTTCCGTGACGAGGCGGGCAATCTCGCCGGTTTCGACGTCGACGTGGCCAAGATCGTCGCCAAAGGCCTGTTCGACGACGCAGAAAAGGTTGAGTTCGTCATCCAGGCATCCGACGCGCGCATCCCGAACGTCGTCACCGACAAGGTAGACATCACCTGCCAGTTCATGACGGTGACAGCTGCCCGAGCGCAGCAGGTCGCCTTCACCCTGCCTTACTATCGCGAAGGCGTCGGCTTCCTCCTGACGAAGGATGCCAAGCACAAGACCTATGACGAACTCAAGGCGGCGGGCGCTGCGGTCACCGTTTCGGTTCTGCAGAACGTCTATGCGGAGGAGATGGTGCATCAGGCCCTGCCGGAAGCCAAGGTCGACCAGTATGAGAGCGTCGACCTCATGTACCAGGCGCTGAATTCCGGCCGTGCCGACGCAGCCGCGACTGACATGTCCTCGCTCAAATGGTTCATGAAGCAGAATCCGGACAAATACCTCGATGCCGGCTATGGCTGGAATCCGCAGACCTACTCCTGCGCCATAAAGAAGGGTGATGCCGACTGGCTGAATTTCGTCAACATCGCGCTGCGCGAGGCGCTTTCAGGCGTCGAATTCGCCACCTACAGCGCGTCCTTCGAAAAATGGTTTGGCGAGGCGCCTCCCGCGCCGAAGATAGGCTTCCCGGCCGAGTTGCGTTGAGGCCGGTTTGCTGGCGCCATGACCTACACATTCAACTTCAATGTGATCTGGGCCAACCTTGACCAATTGCTAAGCGGTTTGGCCCTGGGTCTGGCGCTCGCCTTTTTCTCGATATTGATCGGCGCCGCGATCGGCCTCGCTGCAGCCTTCGCGGCGACCGGCGGATCGCGGTTTCTGCGCGGCGCGGCGAGTGTATACGTCACCGCGATCCGCAACACGCCGCTCCTGGTCATCGTGCTGATCGCCTATTTCGCTCTGCCTGAACTCGGCATCCGCATGGGCAAGCTGGAAAGCTTCGTTGCCTCGCTGGCGATCTATGCGGGGGCTTATCTGACGGAAGTGTTTCGAGCCAGCCTGATCGGCATTCCGGCGGGGCTGATCGACGCCGGGCTGTCGATCGGCCTGACGCGATTCCAGGTGGCGCGGTTGGTGCGCTTCCCGATCATGTTGCGCAATGCCCTGCCGGCGCTCGGCTCGACCTTCATTTCGCTCTTCAAGGACACTTCAATTGCAGCTGCCATCGCCATACCTGAGCTCACCTTTCAGGCGCGTCGCATCAATGTCGACACATTCCGCGTGGTCGAGGCCTGGATGGCGGCCAGCATCCTCTACCTCGGTACCTGCCTGGTGATTGCTGCGGGGCTGCGACGGCTCGAGCGGCACTTTCCGAAGTTCTGAAACGGCGATGGGTGAATTCTTCGCGGAAATCTGGACGGCGCGGGCGCAACTGGCCGAAGGCCTGTTGGCCACGATTGAAATCTCTGCCGTCGCAATTTTCACCGGCTCGGCGCTCGGCCTTTTTACCGGCATCGGTCTCGTTTACGGCTGGCGTCCGCTGCGATGGCTGTTGCGCTTCTACGTCGACGTCGTGCGCGGCACGCCTGTCCTCGTGCTGATCCTCGCCACCTTCTACATTCTTGCCGTTTTCGGGGTGCAGTTCACCGCGGTCGGGTCGGGCATGTTCGCGCTGTCGCTATTCTGCGGCGGCCATTTGGGCGAGATCGTACGCGGCGCGCTGCAGACGATCCCGGCAACGCAAATCGATGCGGGAAAAAGCGTCGGGCTGAGAATGCCACAGATTCTTCTGCTCGTGCTTTTGCCGCAGGCGCTCCGCCAGATATTGCCAGTGTGGATCAATACCGCCGTCGAGATCGTCAAAGCGTCGACCTTGCTCTCAATCATCGGCGTCGGCGAGTTGCTGCTGAAGACACAGGAGATCATCGGCCGGAATTTCCTGACGCTCGAATTCTACACATTTGCCGGGCTTCTCTACTTCCTGGTCAATTTTTCCATCGAGCGGTTCGGCCGGATTGTGGAGCGCCGTCTTGCTTTGGCGTGAAGGAGCGCCGCTTCCGTACGACCGTTTTAGGCAGAAGATTCGTCGGCGGCCGAGGCGCCGGTCAAGGCCAAGCCTGTCAACGCAAATGCGGTCAAGAACCTAGTCGTTGCGAGGCCTCCTATCTTGACAGCGCGACCCTGCGACCGGGCCGGATGTCGGTTCCTGCTCGATGGAAGTTGTTATCCGGCTTTTCAGTCAGGCCGCCGCCGCACGGGACCGTGTTGCCCTCACGGCATGCCGCATGTCACTCGTCCCACGCCTGAACCACAGTCTGTCTAACGATCTTGCCGTCGCGCAGTTCGAGGGTCGCGATGCAGAACACCTTCGTTCCGTCAGGATAGGCGCAGTCCTGCGTAAAGGCCAAGCGCTCGCCATCGGCGATGCTGGTCTCTACCTTGTGCGTCATGGCGCGGCCGCAGATGTCGTCCCAGAAGGTAGTGATCGCCGCCCGGCCGCGGACTTCGCGCGGCTTGCTCGGCGGGTTGTTGCGGTCGATCACACGGACGACCGCATCGTCGGCATAAAAGCTCGACAGCATGCGGGCGTCGCGGCCTTCGATCGCCTGCTTGATGGCGGCGCCCGTCACAGCCTTAAACGCGGTTAACATTTTAACCTCCTTGTGGCCGCTCGCGGCGGGCCCTGGCCGGCCGGCAGCGGATTGCGGCGAGGTTCTCGCCGTTCATAGCTTGATCGGTGCCACCAAGCATAGCACCGGTTTGCTTCTTGAAGGTGGCGAGGTCGACCTGCATGCTCGACCGGTGCCGGACAATCGCGGCCTTGCGACGGCTTGCTTGATCTCCTCCTCCGTGTCGCCGGGACGGTGGCGAAAATAGATGCGATACTTGCAGGGACACCGTGAGGCCGGAGAGTTCCTTGGTGTTGGCGTCAAGCTTTGCTCGAGCGACCTCATCATCTCCCCAACCAGTAACTATTGCGCCAATCCGGGTATGCATCCGTTGAGCGGATGCGTCGGCGTTCATGCTCGCAACGCCGACGCTCCAGCCTTTCCTCCTCCGTCAGTTCGGGTTCGCGTTTGACCCGGCGGTAAACCGTCATCACAAGAGCTATGGCGCTGCCGAAGCTGACCCGGGAATGTGTTGTTTTGAGCGCATGGGAGGCGCTCGACGGCTCGATGCTGTCGATCATGGCACCCATCCTTTGTAAGACGTGCACTTTTCCGGCAGCAGCAGCGCCGCGGCGGATCAGTCACCATCGGCATGATGACTGATGGCGGAGATGCTCGCTTCGCCCGAAAGCACCAGCTGTGCGATGGCCCGATTGGGCTACTGCCGCGGCTGCCGGGCGGCAACTGCAGCCGCGGCAGTGCGAGTGGGCAAGTCGAGCTTGAGCAGGATGTTGGCCACATGACGTTTGACCGTGTGCTCGCTCAGCCTCAATTGCGCTGCGATTGCTGGATTGCTCAGGCCGTCGGCTACGAGTGTCAGCACCTCGCGCTCGCGCGCGCTGAGCTTGTCCAGGTCAGGCTGCGTCGGCTTGCGGGTTACCGGTTCCAGATGCCTCTCCATCGCGAGTGCCATGCACGTCAGTGGACGCTCCAGCCCCTCAACGCTGATCCAATCCCGCTCGATGAACTGCAGCCCCGACCCAGTGGAAAGCTCGGAAAAGATCGCCGAGGCGAGAATGTCGTCCCCTCCTGCATGTTCGGCGATCCGCTCTGTCACATGAACCGCTATTCCCGCCACGCCGTGGCCGGCGATTTCCACCTCGCCGGCATGCAGGCCTTGGGCGAGGCGCAGGCCGAGTGCTGCGGCCGCCTCTCGCAGTGCCACCGCGCAACCGGCCCCTCGCGCGGCTCCGTCGAACCAGGCAATCATGGTCTGCCCATCCGACGGTGCCAGATGGCCACCGACGTGGCGCACGGCCTTGGTCGCGACCGCGTGGAACTGTTCTAGCGCCTCCAACCATCGGCGGTCGCCGAACGCTGCGCCGTGCCCTTCCGACCTGACGGCTCGAAACGCGAGCAAGGCGGCGAGTATGCGCCGCGCTCCCGGGTGCGGGTGCGCGCCGGTTAGGAACTCCTCAATCACGTCTGCAACCCGATCGACATCGCCAGTCCAGATCGGATGGTCGCGACCGGGAATTTCGACGAACTTCGCGTCGGGGATGTTCCGCGCCAGAGAGCGGCCGGCTTCCGGATCGACGCGGGCGTCGTCGGTACGGTGGATAACCAGCGTCGGAACGTGAACGTCTGGCAGCACGTTACGGACATCGATTTTCGCGTCGATTCGCGCAAGCGCGAATGCCTCCGTGGGGCTCGCGGAAAGTCGTTCGAAGCGCGCCCACCAATTGCTGAAATGCGGATCGCTCACCCGCCCAGGCGCAAAATAGCGAAGCGTGGCGCCTGTGCCCCAGCTTTTCTCGACCTCCACGGCGAAGCGCTCCACGGCCTCGGGGATCTGCACCGCACTGTAGAAATGGGCATAACCGCCGTAGAGGACAAGGCAGCGCGTCCGCTCCGGATAGGTGGCGGCGAACAGCATCGAGATCGCCGCGCCTTCTGACACGCCGAGCAGGGCCGCGCGACCGCAGCCGGCCGCATCCATGACCGCATGGACGTCTTCCATACGCGTTTCCAGGTTCGGCAAATGCGCGGGATCGATGCGGTCGCTCAGCCCCGTGCCGCGCTTGTCGAACTGGATCAGCCGCGAGAATGAAGACAGTCGGCGCAGCAACCGGCTGTAGCCGGGCTCCTCCCAGTGAAGTTCAAGGTTGGAGATGAAGCCCGGTACGAAGATCAGGTCCAACGAACCATGTCCCACAACCTGATAAGCGATGCGGGCGTCGCCGCTTTTAGCATATCTCGTCACAGGCGGCTTAAGCACTGTCGTCCCCAACCCCAGGTGCAGACGCAAGCATAGCACAGATGGGCGCGTGGTGGTGTGAATCAGCACCAAAGGCTCATACCGCAGCTGATCCGGAGCTGTTGGTGAAGATGCGGGATCGACTGCTCGCGATCACATACGGCAGACGGTCAGCGAGTGCGGCTGGGACAGGCAGCCCGTCACCCGATTGGAGACATCCCCTCCGCAGGATGGCACCGGCTGAAATGGGTCACGTCACGACGATGCCCGCAGCGGACTCAAGGTCCGCTTCTAAAAATCCGAGCCTCGGAAGCCGACCGACCGCTTCCGGCCCATATTCTGCCGGTCAGCCTTGCGCCGCATGTCGGCCGTAAAGACCAGCTTTGCCGCGTTCTGAAAGCAGACATTGCCTGGAGGTCTCGGTTGCGCCACCGGTTGACGTTCGGCTTTGGACGCGTCGGGGCGCCGCCAACCATCGAAGCGAACATCGCGCGATCGGCAGGTACTTCGTATTTTGGTGGTCGAGTGTGTGCCCGCCAACGCGGATTTGCAGAGGAAGACAGGAGTCCGTAACCTCCTGCGATCGAACACCTTCAATCCCTGGTCGCCGAGGAGAAAATGGCATCCATCGTGGAACGTCGGTTGGTCGCGATCCTCGCGGCTGACGTCGTCGGCTACTCGCGCTTGCTGGAAGCGGATGAGGCTAGGACGCTCGGCGACCTCAAAATCATTCGGCAAGAGATACTTGAGCCTCTGCTCACCGAGAACCGCGGACGCATTGTCAAGCTCATGGGCGACGGCGTCATTGTCGAATTCAGCTCCGTCGTGGCCGCGGTTATCTGCGCCGTGGCGATCCAGTCGCGGCTGACGACAACACACGAGGGTATCAAGCCTGATCGTCAAATCGTCCTGCGCATCGGCGTGCATGTCGGTGACGTGATTGTCGAGGGAGAGGACCTCCTGGGGGACGGCGTCAACATCGCCGCCCGCCTTGAGCAGATTTGCCCTCCCGGTGGGGTGTTGATCTCAGGTTCAGCCCATGAACAACTAGCAGGCAAAGTCGACCTTCCGTTCGTGGACAAAGGCGAACAACGCCTCAAAAACATCGCGCGGCCGGTTCGCGCGTTCGAACTGGCATTCCAAGGCACTCAGGTTCGACAACCGCTTGAACCTCCCCTGGGCGACCAACCCGTTGTCGCCGTTCTGCCCCTCCAGAACGTCAGCGACGATCAGGATCAGGTCTATTTTAGTGACGGAATCACAGAGGATGTCATCACCGAGCTGTCCCGTTTCCGCGAACTCCGGGTCATTGCTCAGAACTCATCGTTTAGCTTCCGTGGGAAGAACGTCGACGTGCGCGAAATCGGACGCGCGCTCGGGGCAAGCCATGTGATTGAGGGCAATGTGCGGCGGGCCGGAGACCGCGTGCGCATCAACGTCCAACTTGTGGACGCCTCTACGGGCATGTACCTTTGGACAGAGCGCTACGACCGCGCACTAGCGGATGTTTTTGCCGTCCAGGAAGAGATCGCGCAAAGCATTGTTGCGAGGGTCGCCGAACGGGTCATCGACGAGCGCGAGATGGTCGCCCGGAGGCGCCCACCCCAGGACCTGCGGGCGTATGACCTATTCTTGAGAGCCCTTCGATTTGGCGGCACGTCCTTCACCCCGGAAGTTCTTGGGCAGCTCGAGGCTCTTTATAAGCAAGTCATTGCCATCGATCCCACGTTCGCTCGAGCGTATTCGGGCCTCGCGTTCATACATCGCGATCGCTCCATGCAAGTCATCGCCGGGGTCCAAGTTCAGCCGGACGAAGAGATGCAATTGGCCCTGGAGCTCGCGGCGAAGGCGTTGGCGCTCGACCCCAACGATGCGCGCATTCAATCTGCATTTGGCTGGATTCGTGCCTATGCGCGCGATTTTGACCGAGCCGAGCAGCACTTCGACCTCGCTCGGTCGATGAACCCGAACGACGCCGCCATCCAGATCCTGTATGCTGCCCTGCAGTGCATGAGGGGCAAGCCCGAGCGAGGTTTGGCCGCGGTCGAGATCGCCTGTCGGCTCAATCCCCGCCACCCGCCCTGGTACAACGCTACTCGGGCGCGACTGCTGTTCCAACTCGAGGACTATGGTCGAGCAGCGGTCCTCCTTGAGAAGGGGATGTGGGACGACCGCGCGCGCCACCTGAGAGACCTTGGTTGGCGTGTGGCGGCATACGCACACGACGGCCGTGTCGAAGAGGCAGCACGCTGGGGTAGGGAACTCACGCGCGAGATTGCTTCCCACTGGCAGGGCGATCCTGGGGCAGCCGCTTCCGACTACATTGACTGGATCATCTGGTTTTCGGTTCTTGAGCAATCAGTTGATAGGGATCGTCTCCGAGTGGGGTTGCGTCTGGCAGGCTTGCCGGCCTGACGCTGTGTGGGTCAGAGGCTCCGGGGTGTGCACAGTGCTCTCCGAACTATTGTCTCGTGCGCATCGCGTATGGAAGGCCGCTATCCCTGCCGCCGGGGCGAGTATCCACTTCCAGTTCGCTAACCGGCGATCGGATAGCTCAAGAGCGAACGTCGCAATAGAGTCGATGCAGACGCCGAGCTGGATGTCCGCTTTCCTACCTTGGCAAACACAAAGCTTTCAGTCCGCTCTCGACCCATTCCAGTAGTACAGGTTCGAGCACACTATGGCGCAAGTCGGATTTATTGCCGACTTTCCCGCCCCCAAACGCCTTGAGGGGCGGAAAGACCCATCATTAATGGCCTATCGGCCATGAAGGGACAGCGGACGGTTCTTCGAGCCATCGGTCAACAGCGCACTGAACTCCTCGCGAGCAAAGTCGCTGTCCGGACCCATTGCGGACAAAGTCTGGTAGGCATCATTACGTCCCCTCGCGTCCACAGTGGAGAGACTTTCCGCCCGATAGAGGAGAGCCGCGATGACAGCCCTATCAACCACAGGCCTACTTGCCATTTTGATCGGCCTGATGTCGATCGCGACAGGCATCGGCGGCCTGCTTCGCCCGAACGATTGGCGGCGCATGTTCGATGAATTTGAAGCCTCACCAGGCCTCAGCCTGGCGATCGCCCTTATCGCCATCCTGTTCGGCTCCCTCGTCATCTCAATCCATCCACGGTGGGACACGCCGTTGCAAATCGTCATCTCGGTGATCGGCTGGGCTTCCTTCATTGAGGGGCTCGCCCTACTGAGCATTCCCCGCTCCTACATCGGAATGGCGAAGCCGCTACTCGCGTACACGCGGGCCTGGACGATCTTTTCGCTGCTGCTTGGCGCGGTGCTTCTGATTGTCGGATTCGGCGAGCGAACCGAAACCCTCCCGCTTCCATAAAGGAAAGCCTCTGCCTACCTGGATGGCGTCACGTGGTTCCCCATACGGGAGAGGAAGTTCCGGCTGGCCCCGCCGACCGCAATTTTCCTATCGTCTGATAATGTCACACTTTCCGCTTCCGCGACGTTGCTGCCCGTCAGCGGCAATGACTGAATCCGGTCAGATCTTACCTGCTTGAATGCCTGGTATCGTGTTCTGGAGGCCAGAAGCTGACGGGCGGCTTACGGCCCGAGCTACCGGCAACACTCGAAACGACCGGGCGGCGCGACCGCAAATCGGCTGTAGCGGCACCCGCCATGCCGCTACAGCCGCCCCCCGCAGACTTGGAACCCCCGGTGCAGTCCACGCCGGGTACTTGACCGTGTCGTGCGGGACCAGGCGCAAACGCTCTTGGCGATACCAATCAGTCCACACATTCGTCTCACGATGCGGCGTTCTTTGAGGGAATGGCCAATGGCAGAGGATGACTCCAGACGGCAGCGGAGTCCCGAAGACGTGGCAAAATCAGACTAAATTTTAACGAAATATTAGCGTAACCCCACGGTTCAACTGCTTACAAGGCGCTTGCCGATGCGGGCATCGGTATCCGGCCTGAGTCTTCCTTGAAATCGGGCGGCGGCGAAGCAGCGGCTTACCGACGAATATGACGCGGCGCAGGAAGGCGGTTGAACTGAGAAAGGCTCTCGCTTGGGGGCCTATGTCACGGTGATGACTCTGCCTTTCGCATCGAGGCGACAACTGATCTGCGCCTGACGGACCTCTTTCCCGTAGTCGATGCGCACCGACAGCGGGGCGGTGAGGCCGTTGGGTTGCCGGCGCATGGGCCCTGCGCTGGCGGCATGCACCCCCACGGCGCCGAGCGGCCTGGCCGCCGAGAAGATCGCCTGCTGGCAGGCCTGGACCACCGCGTCTGACGTGCCGGGCTTCTGCGCGATTTTGGGCAACATCGGATAGCCCCAAGTTCCCTGCACCGACGCCGCCGGTGTGTTGCGATCGGAAGGTGCCAGACTGCGCGGCAGGACGATGCGGGCGTGAGGCATAAGTGCGCCTGGCAGGGCCACGATGATATTTCGCCCGCGTTGGCTCTGGCCGATGCCGGCCGACGCACCGGAACTGTTCGTGCCATTAACTGAACCTGCGCCTCTGCCGGTCGAGCTACCCGCCGAGGGGCCTGAACCTGCAGACAAGCCGCTAGAAGAACCGGCAGACGAACCGCCTGCAGACCCCCCGGTGGAGGCGCCCGAGCTGCCGCCATCGCTTGCGCTCGGTGCTCCGTTCCCCGTGCCAACCGATCCCCCAAGGTTTGCTCCACCAACCCCGTCGACATTACCACCAGCCCCGACACTTGCGCTCGGTGCTCCGTTCTCCGTGCCGACCGATCCTCCAAGGTTTGCTCCACCAACCCCGTCGGCGCTGGCACCACCGCCCAAGGAAGCGCCTTCCCTGCCGACGCCCGCATCTGCACCGACCCCGATACCGGCGGCTTTGCCGCCAACACCGACGTCAAGAGCCTGGGCAGGCCCGATCGCAACCGCGATCGACAATGCGGCAAACACGTACTTGTTCATCATTATCTTTCTCCTCCAATGTGCAATTCGACACCCTTTCGGCTCAGTCTTCGCTACTGAACCGGCAACAGGGCATCGGGCAGCGAAATCGTCGTCACGCGAACGGGCCGCGATGGCTTGCGGACCTCCACTTTACGAATTTCCTGCGACCCCAATTGACGGGCTGGTCGAGCGCCCACAGGCACAGATGCAGTTGCACGTCGACTTGGACTATAGGTGTCGCGTGCCTTCGATGCACCGATCTGGTTTCGAGCCGCAGTGAGTTCGCGCGCGAGGCCGGCGGTCCTGGCACGCTCTTGCTCCAACGCCTCGCGAATAGCCGTCGAAACCCGGGCCACGTTGTCCTTTGCCGCATCATGCTCCTGGCGAGCGGTGTCTAGTTCGCGCGTAAGTGCGTCAGCTTTGTTGCGTTCCAATGTGAGCGTTTCGCCTGCGCGCATCAGCGCGTACTCGGCTGCCTGCCGTCGCTGCGTGGTCGTGGCCTGCACGGTCGCCGCCGCCTTCGCGCTTGCTTCCAGAGCATTGATGGATTGATGCGCCACCGCGAGACTCCGTTCGAGGAGTCCGACCTTCTGCCGCTCCGCATCAAAGGCTCGCTTCGCCAGAGCCAATGAAGTCTCCGCAGCCTCCCGCCTGCGCACTGCTTCGGCCTTCAATCGTTCGACTTCGCGCTGCGCGAGCGCCAGGCTGCCTGCCAGCTGATCGGCTCTTTGCCAGGCTCGGCCCTGTTCTCTGCGCGCCGCCAGCTCACGGCGGAGAGCTTCCTCGCGTGTACTGCGCGCGGTTTGCACGCTGCTCCTGAGCGTGTCGATTTCCCTGCGCGCCGCGAGGAGACCTTCTTCCAGCGCGGCGACTTTGACGCGTTCGCGCGCTGTCATTTCGTCCAACTTTCCGGCCGGGTCGCCATTCGTCTTCTCGACGGGTAGAACTGCGATCGCCTGACGATCGACTTCCGGTTCCGGAATCGGCCAGAAATACGCCGTAGCCCCCATGACAAGCACCGCCAGTCCAGCGGCGAGGCCAATCCACGAGCCCCGGCGATGCGTTGTCAAGGACCTGCCAGCAGTATCCCTGCCATCGTCGATCGCTTTCGTTTCGAGGACATAGCCACGCTTCGGCAAGGTACGAACAACCCGATGCTTGTCGTCACCAAGCGCTTTCCTGATCTCAATAACGCATTGCACCAGGCTGTCGTCGGAGACGGCGATATTTCCCCATACCGTCTGCATCAGCTCGTCCTTGGTGACGATCTCTCCGGGTTTGGCGGCCAGCGCTTTCAGTGTTTCCGCCGCCTGCGGTCGCAGGGTGGTTATTGAGCGCCCGCCGTCATCTGTCACAGAGCCGCGCCGAAGATCGACCACGCGGCCATTCAGGCGAAGCAGCATCGTTTTCTCCGTGCTGTGTGTACGGCCACGAATTGCGGACCGGGACCGGAAGCAATCCTGGCGGACACTTCTCTTCCATGTCCGTCAACGCTGACGCGGCAGAGTCGTTCCCTTCCAACAGAACTGACTCCAGTCCCCGCGCGGTTGGCTTGGTGGGGTTCCACCAGTACCAAAATCGCAAACGTTCGCCGCGGGTCGTTTATGGCCGATCTAGAGCATGCGGCCATTTTCAGGCGCTGATTGAAACGATTCTTGCGCAATGTTCTCACTTGTCTTTGCGGTGCCCACGCGCTTCCCACGGCGCTACAAACTGCCCTGCCGCATGCCAAGTCGATCTGCAGGAGCCGTAGCTTGATCCAGAGCAAGGCCCCTTTCTGTAGCGCGGCCAATCCAGCGCAAAGTCATGGCTGACGAGCCAGACAACGACAGCTATGCCGCCGGCGCGGTAGCAGTCGCCGACGTAGCGGCCGTACCTGTCACGTTCGATGAACTCGCAGCGTGCCTGGATTGCAAGAACCACATCCAGTGCGTCCGCGGACGCCTTTCCGCAGGCGTACAACTTCAAAAGCGGACGTTCGCGGTGGACACGAAGGATCCCCTTCACTCATCAGCGCTGTCGTGGCAGCACGGTGAGGACCCGTTCAATAAAGACACGGAATTCCGCCATGAAGGTCTTCAGGAATTCGGCTGTGGATTCCCGCGACACCTCGCCGTCATCGCTGATGAGATCCGGCGTGAATTGGATGTAGGCTTCCGGCGCATTCATCTGCGGGGAATTGCAAAAGCCCAGGACGCTACGCAAGTGCTGCTGGCCGACGGCCGTTCCGATCAAACCGGGGGACGTTCCGATCACCGCTGATGGCTTCCTCGTGAACGCGTTCTGCCCATAAGGCCGGCTCGCCCAGTCTATCGCGTTCTTGAGCGCGCCGGGCATCGACCGATTGTATTCCGGCGTGACGAACAGGACCGCATCGACATCGGCTATGGCGTCCTTGAACCGCTTGGCGACCTCTGGATAGTCGGAATCGTAGTCGTAGCTGTAGAGTGGCAGGTCCCGGATGGGGATTTCCCTGAGCTCCAGTTCCGGAGGAGCGAGCTTGACAAGGGCGCGCGCCAGCCGCCGGTTGATGGATTGGGACGCAAGGCTGCCGATAAGGTAGCCGACCTCAAACTTGGTCATGGGACGATCCTTTCGAGTTCACTGACACCACAGCGGCGGGTCGACTATGGACTTGCGTTACGCATGTCACAGACTTCCCAGGACACTTGTCCGGGCGAAATGGGGTTCCGGGACGCACGTAGCTCGGCCGGGGAGCGGTCGTCGACCGGCGAGGATTGGGTGACGATGGTGTAGCCTATGGCTTCGTAGCGAGCCTCCCCAACTATGGGCGTTCAACCAAGCGCCATGGGTCAGCATGATGGTCTTGGACATGGTCTCTCCCTCGGTTCTGCTTGTTAGCCGGGTAGCGTCCATTGCGTGGCGCCATCATTAATCGTGCTGGACTGACTGTCGGTGCACGAAATGCGCGTGTTCCTCATTTGCTCGATCGACCAGCGCGCCGACCAGAGACATGCAGAGAACGCTATGTGGAGGGCGCGTGTTCAGTCGACTGTATCAAGGCCGAGGACGATTGATACTCAGGCATAGGATCTCCCACGCGCTAGGTGTGGCGCGACAGACAAGAGGCACAGCCGCTGTTCGCTGCCCAAACGGCGCCTTCCGACGATTGTGCGAGATCACCCATACTCGCAACGGGTCCGCCATGGATCTTCGCATAACCTGACCAACGCTTCGGTTCGATGGCCGTGCAGGCCGACGCGGCGCAACCTCCTCCGCAGACGCCAGGTGCTCCTCATGGAGGCGCGAGCCAACCCTTGGGGCCGCTGGCGGAGGTGGCGGTACGGCCGTGGTCAGCAGGAGACAAACATGAGTTTGGGGAACATCTCACAGCCCCCGGTCAAATACTGCGCAGACAAGCCGGACACCTCAGCATGCCTCACCCTCGATGATATTGGGAGGCCGCTATCGGCAATGCATCGGCATACCGCAACGGCTCTACGACGTCGGCGCCCACGCCGCCTGTTGCGAGCAAGATTCTGCAATCCTCATGGAGGAGAACAACCATGGAACCTGAGCGCACGGCAGGAACTCATGACCCAGACCCATCGCAAGCGGCTGGAAGTGCCGAGCCCAGAATGATCGCGCGGCGCAGGTTGCTGAAGTTCCTCGCAGCAAGCCCTCTCGTTGCGACGCCGACGGTCGCCTCCGCCATCGCCAGCTTGCTTGCCTCCGCACCGGGCCAGGCGCTCGCGCAAAACTACGACGTGCTGCGCGCCTCTCGAAGAGCGCTTGGCCCGGACGGCATCATCACAGCGCCTGGTGATGCGCTCAACGTGTTCGAGTTCGAGCCGGCGGCGAAGAAGGCCGTGCTCAGCCAGGACGCGCCGGCGCACTGGGGCTATCTGGAGAGCGGCGTCGACGGCGACGTGACGCGCGACGCCAACCACACCGCCTACCAGCGCTACAGCCTCCGCGTGAAGCGCCTCATCGACGCGCGCAAGGTCGACTCCAGTGTCAAGGTCTTCGGCGAGACCTGGGGCAGCCCCATCTTCATCTGCCCGGTCAGCAGCCTCGGCGCCTACGAACCCGAGGCGGGGGTCGCTGTGGCGCGTGCGGTCGGCAAGCGCAAGCACCAGATGATCCTCTCGACCGTCGACAACGCGAGCATCGCCGACGTGAACAAGGCGCTCGGCTCGCCAGCTTGGTTCCAGCTTTATCCGACCGACGACTGGGCCGTCACGCAGGCGCTGGTGAACTGCGCCGAGGCGGCGGGCTCTCCGGCGATTGTCCTCACGGTCGACCGGCAGGGCGGCCGCAACACCGAGGATCTGTTCCGCGCGCGGCGCCTGGACCAGCGCGACTGCACGGCCTGTCACACGCCGGGCTTCGCCAACGACGTCAGCCGCAAGGCCAACTTCTTCGATATCGATGTCTCGAAAGTCACCAACCTCTACGGCACCGGCATGACGTGGGAATCCGTCGATCGCCTGCGCGGGATCGTCAAGGGCAAGCTCCTACTGAAAGGTATCATGACCGGCGACGACGCCAAGCAGGCGCTGAGCCATGGCGTGGACGGCATCTTGGTTTCCAACCACGGCGGCCGCGCCGAAGAGAGCGGACAGGCGACGATCGGTGTTCTTGCTGAGGTCGTGGACGCGGTGGACGGCCGTATTCCAGTACTCGTCGACGGGGGCGTACGCCGCGGCACCGATGTGTTGAAAGCGCTCGCCCTGGGTGCAACTGCCGTCGGCATTGGCCGGCCCTATGTGTGGGGCCTCGCTTCATTCGGAGAAGCCGGCGTGGACCGCGTGCTGGAGATTCTAGGCGCCGAGTTCGTCACGATCATGCGGCAGGTGGGAGCGCTGAACATCAAGGAGATCACGCGGGGCAACGTGACCAGCGCCCTTTAGAGGCGTGTTGATCATCCAACGGTACCTCCCTTGCTGGGCGCCTACGGCCTGACTTGAGAAGTACTCCTCCCACGCAAGCGGGTTGTGTTGAGCAACGGAACCTTCGTTGATCCAGACCTCAACCAAGCTCTCGCCGAGGAAGGTTTCAGCCTCGATCCGTCGCTCTATCTACTTCCGAGCGTTTTCGTCGTGCAGTCGCGCCGGATGATCTCGATCACGGTCTCGGTGGTGCGGTCGAGATAGCTCCGCCCGTCGGCGAGCCGCGCCGTCGGGCTGATGTAGCTCTGCGGGCCGACGTGGGTTGCCGGGTCGAGCGAGTGCACTGTGATCTTACCGGCGTCCAGGGCCCGGTTCCAGGCGCTGCGCCGCCACAGGCGCCAGCGCTGGGGGAAGAGTCCGATGCCCACCCGCTCGATCCAGTCGTTCGCGCTGGTGAGCCGGTACAGATGGAGCGCATGCATGAGGTCGTTGGCGCCGTTGTGGAACCCGCCGAGCGTGATCAGCCACAGCGGAGCGCGGAGCTGGGTGAAGAGCTCCTCGACGGCGCCGGTGGCTACCTGGGCGCCGCCGCTGTAGCAGAGCAGGACGACCGGCATGCCGCTGGCGGGCTCGTAACCCGCGAGTCGGAGCTGGTCGGCGATCTGGGCGCCCACTGCCCGGTTGTACAGCGGGCGGTACCGGCGGTCGGCCGCCACAAAGGTCTGCATGACGTTGTGCAGGAACAGCGTGATGCCGACGTGCCGCCGGAGCCAGTCCCACACCGGGCGCCCTACAAGCGGGTACGCCAGGGGCGAGTAGGGCTGGACCTGGCCCAGCACGCGCAGCTCCGGTGCTCCGGCGATGACGGCCTTGACGAGCTGGCCGCCGTCGCGCGTATCGGTGAAGCGGCGCTTGCCGATCCCGTCCAGGTAGACCACGTAAGCGTCCGGCGGTCGCCCTGGATCTGCACCTCTGGCGTAGGGCACCTCCGGTGGGAGCGTGGCGGCCGGTGCGCGCCGGCCGATGGCGTAGACCATCAGCTCGTAGCGGGCGAGCAAGCCCTCGGCGAGTAGGAACGGGCCGAGCGCCAGGAGGGCGACGAACAGGAGGAGCTCGCTCACACGATCGCCTCCGGCTCCCGCGCGCCGGCGATGATCCTCGCGATCAGCCGCCGGACCACCTCGACCGTAGCAGCGAGCCCGACAGCCGCGACCGCGATGCACCCGGCCGCGGTCCACCAGCCCAGTCCCGACGCCGCGGCGAGCGGGCCGGCCAGCCCTGCCGCGACGCCGGCCACAAGCAGGAGGTGCAGGAACGGCCCGAGGAGCGGGAACGCGAGGACGGCGGCCAGGAGCAGCGGGGCGACCAGGGCGGGTGTCCAGGCCATCCCGGTCGTGCCGGGCGGCGAGGCCGCGTCAGGCGCCACGACCGGCTGCACCAGGTCGGCGACGGTCCATGCGGCGAGGGGCCACAGCGCGATCACCGTGCCCTCGACGACGGTGCCGGTCACCATCAGCCCGGCCACGAGCCGCGGGGACAGCTTGGGCCTGCGCGCCACCAGGGGCAGCACCCGCCCGGCACTCTCGGACAGCCCGGCGAGGACCAGCAGGACGACGACGGTCGCCGACATGGTTCAGCGCCCCTGTGCTCGATCGGTCGCGGTGCCTCCGCGCGCGTCGTCGAGGTACCGCTCGAGCTCGTCGGCAGCACGCCGGGCGCCGCCGGCCTGCTGATGTGCGGCGCGCTGTGCGGCCGCCGCCTCGCGGAAGCGCGGCTCGTCCAGAAGACTCCGGGCGAGCGCGTGCACCGTCTCCGCAGTGGCGTCGTCCGTGCGGAGCGCGAGGCCGGCACCGAGCTCGACGACCCGGCGTGCAACCAGCGGCTGGTCCGCACCCTGTGGCACAACGAGCGTCGGCACGCCGGCTCGCATCGCCTCGTTGACACTGTTCATGCCGCCGTGCGTCACGAAGAGCGCTGCCCGGTCCAGCACCTGGAGCTGCGGCACGGATCGTCGGGCCAGCACGTTGGCCGGCAGCGGACCCAGGTCTGCCGGTTCCGTGTGCCCGGTCGAGACGACAACGGTGCCGCCCAGCGGTGCCAGCGCTGTCGCGAAGGTCCGCAGCAGGGCGGGCCCCGCATCGAACACAGTGCCCAGCGACGCGTACAGCACGGGGTCCTCCAGCCGGACGGCGTCGAATCCCGGATCGGTCAGGCGGGAACCGACGCTCGCCCCGACGAACCGGTATGAGGAGTCGAACGCGTCGGCTCCGGGCTGGAACGCGCTGGAGGTGAAGACCAGGTTCAGCGGCTCACGCGCGTTCATAAGGTCGGTCAGGGGCAGGCTGCCGGTGTCGTAGCCGCGGTGCAGGGCCCAGCGCGCTCGGACGTAGCCCCAGCCGATGCGAGGACGGGCCGCCGCGGCGACCATCAACTCGCGGGAGATGCCGGTGGGGCTAGGTACCTGCCTGTTGAACGCGAACGTGGTGAACGTGGCCGCCGCCGGCACACCGAGCTCACCCGCGGCCACCGCGCCCCATGGACAGGCGGCCCCGTGCACGACCAAGTCGGGCCGAGTGCCGCGGAGGTCCGAGAGCACTCCGGGCAGCAGGCCGAGGGCGGTGCGCGCGAGCTCTTCCAGCAGCGCGAGGGGGATCGGCGGATCCGGCAGGGGCAGGTCGCCGCCGGAGTGGAGGTGGACCTTCGCACCAGCGGCCTCAATCTGGGCCGCGAACGTGGGGAAGGTGTGGTAAGTCACCGTGTGACCCCGCCGGACGAGCTCTGCCACGACCGGGAGCGTCGGATTGATGTACCCGTGCATGCCGATGTTGAGGAACGAGACGGTGCTCATCGACGGCCTCCGCGCGGTCGGTTCAAGGCGTCGGTGGTTGGACGCACCCCGCCTGCCAATCCGGCAAGGGCCACCTTCCGATGCAGGCAATGTTCGCGAAACCCGGAGCGCGAGCCTATCGAACGGTAGGATCGGTTGGACTATGCCGAAGTATGAGGCCTATGACCCCCTGTACGATCTCTATATTCGCGGCTACGAGTTGACTTACGAGACGGCTCCGGCATGCGATTTGACGCAGCCGGCAGCATCGGCTGTGCCTCATGGCCCCAGCGTCACCAGCTCGCGTGCCCGGCACCCGCGGGCTTCCATGCCGATCAGACAAGCGTCAGTTTGGCGAAAAAGGGCAGGACCTGCCGACGTCGCAGCGCCTTGCACATGACGACATCTCCCGTCCGCCCGGAGTTCGGGCCCTTACCTGGCAAGCGGTCAGTAGTCCCACCAGGCCGGTACCCAACGATAGAGGTCGCCGGCGGCCGCCACACGGCCGACGGACGGGAACGGCAGGTGCGTGGACACCAGCCACGCGCCGGTCTCCGCCAGCTCCCGCATCAGGCGGAGCCGAACGCGGGTCGCCTCCTCGGGGTCGTGTTCGAAACCATTGTGCCATTCGGGATGGTCGAACGAGACCGGGAACAGGGCGTCGCCGGCGAATATCAGCCGGTCGCCACCGGATGTCAGGCGGACCACACTGTGCCCGGGGGTATGGCCGCCTGTGCGGGCGACGACCACTCCCGGCGCCACCTCCTGCTCCTCTTCGAAGGTGCGCAGCTGGCCGCGGTACGCCTTCAAGAACCGCTTAGAGGCACTTCGGGCCACCTCCGCCAGCGCCGGCGGCATGCCCGTGCGAGAGAAATCAGGCGCTTCCCAGAACTTGGCCTCAGCGGCCGACACGTGGACCCGCAGGTCCGGGCGCAGCCGTTCCTTCACCCCGTCGACGAGCAGCCCGCCGACGTGATCAAAGTGCATGTGGGTCAGCACCACGTCGGTCACGGACGCAAGATCGATGCCGGCGGCCTCCAGTCGATGGACCAAATGCCCAGCCCGGGGGAAGTCGGGGACCTCCACCCCTAACCCGCTGTCGATGAGTATGGTTTGGCCGCCGCTGCGCACCACGACCGCGTTCAGCGCCCAATCGAACGCGTCCCGCGACAGGAACATATCGTCCAGCCAGGCCCCACGGACGGCCGGGTCGGCGTTGGTGGCCATTGATTCGGCTGGCGGCGTTACCACGCCATCGCTGATAACCAGCACTTCGATCTCGCCGACCATTACCGCGTAGCGCGACGGAACCAGCTCGTCGGGCCCCTGCGTACCGAGGCGCGAGGTATTGTCCAAGCTCATGTTTGTCTGGTGCTGTCCCATGTTTGTCTCCTACGGATTACCTTTCCACGGCCGTATCGGCCAAATCCGCCCTGGACCCAAGGTTTGGCACGTGCACCTCCATGGATAGCCAACTGGCGTCTGCGGAGACAGATTGCGTCGCCGCGGCCTGCGCGACCATCGAACGGAAGCACCAGTCATGCCATGCGAAGGTTCATGTCAGGCCCGTTACGAGCATGGGTAATCTCGCGCAAACGTCGGCAGGCCGCACTTCGAGCAAACAGCAGTTGCGCTCTTGCCTGTTGGCGTTACACCAGCGCGTGCGAGATTCCATACCGTGGTATCAGTCGCCCACGGCCTTGATGCAGTCAACGCGAGCGCACTCGACATAGCGTTGTCGAAGCGATCGAACTTCTGATCGTGCCGCGCGCCGTCGATCTCGGTGAGATGGAGGTGCGCCGCGCTCTGCCCTCGACGAAGCGCCAGATAGTGGGTCCCGTCATCTTCTTCGACCGGATGGGGCCCTGCCGAGTTCCTAACCGACCACGGCATAGACATGCGCCCGCACCCAACAGCAACCCCCGGCGCCCCGACAGTCGCCCTAGCCTTTCAATCAGCAAACCATAGGCCAAGGTATCGACCGCATGCGTCCTGGGCATAATGGTTTGCACCTCGGGTGGTTTGGCATAGTCGGGTTCCCCGCAACTCGAAGGCCCATCAAGTTCAAGTTCCAAATCGACAGAGAAGGAGGAGTCCTTGAGACGGATGGCTACGCTTCTTGCAATGGGCGTTCTTGCCACTCATGCAGTAGCAATCGAGCGGCACGACATCTCGCAGATGTCGTGCGAGGCGGTCGGCAGAGCCCTTCGATCGGAGCGACGGTCGATCCTTCGATACCAGTCACAACGCCTCGACAAAATGACGTTCTACGACAATTGGGTGCCTGATCATCAGTCGTGCAAACCCGGCGAAGCAGCCGTGTTGGCGCGTCCACGGGCTGCGGATGGCCCATGCAGAGTCTTCCGATGTGCAAGGCTGGGACCCAGAACGTCTTCGCGCCTTTGAAAACTTTCCCCCAACGCTTTTGCCTTCGGTTACGGGCAAGCGGGCTGCGGGGAAGCATGGAACAGGTCGGATCAACAATTTTTTGGCGGGCCATGGCAGGGTTTGCCTTGCTTGTCTCCCTTTCAGGCTGTGCCACGCAGCTCGCGGAGATTGCAACGCTGCCCGTTAATGCGTCGCCGGCGATGCAAAGCACCCAGACCGTTCGATCCCCCCAAAGTTCCGAAGCCTTCGATCTCCTCTACATTACCAACCGAACCCCTGTCACTTCGGACAGTACGTTGTCTTACAGTGCCGAAAGGCCAGCTCTTTGAGCTTCGGTTCGGTGTCGATCACCCCGACACGCAAGTCTCCCACCAGCAAAAGTGGGTTGCGTGTCGGGTTGATTTCCGAGACCGGACGGTTTCCCGCGACACCTTACGGCGTGGTGGCAACCGGGAACGGGCTACGCCGCATGCCGGCGACAGTCGCTGCACATGAACAGGCGGCCGCATCGCTGCAGGCCGATGTCGCTCGTCGTCTCACACTGGCTAGTCGCAAGGAAGTCGTGGTCTTTATTCACGGATATAGCGCCAGCTTCCACGACGCCGCGCTCACCACAGGCGAGATTTGCAGGTCGCTGCAGAACCAGTTTGTCTGCATTGTTCTGACATGGCCTGCAGGGGGCTCCGGCGGCATGTTCTTTGGCTACAATATCGACCGCGAGTCGAGTGAGTTTGCAGTCGCGGACCTCAAGAAAGCCATTCGCATCATCGCCGAATCTCAGGGTGTCGAGCGGCTTCACCTCCTGGCGCATAGCCGCGGAACCGATGTGCTTGCGAGTGTGGCCCAGCAACTCGCCATCGAAGCTTATGTTAGCCGATCCTCGCTTTGGCGGCGCTACAAGATCGCGAACGCGGTGTTTTTCGCTCCCGATATTGATCTCGATGTGGCTGCTTCCAAGATGTTCGCGTGGGTATCGGATCCAGACCTTGTTTTCGGCAGCAAATCAAGGTCAAGCGCGTTCCCGCCTCAAGGCCCTATGCATCTCACGGTTTATTCGTCTCGCGAGGACAAAGCGTTGATGGCATCAACGCTGCTCTTCGGCAGCGCCTTGCGGCTAGGGCAACTCACTGTTGGCAAGCTCAGGGAAAGGAGCCAAGCGGCGTCCCAATGGGAAGGGTCTCATATGGGCGGGCTGGTCGATTTCATCGAATTTTCAGGCAGCGGCGGCTTCATCGGCCATAGATATTTCTTGTCCAATCCGGCTGTTAAGGCAGACCTGGTTGCGCTTATCCGTGACAGAGTGAAGGCCGGTGATCCTCGCCGCCAACTCGTCGAAATAAAACGCCCTTTCTGGCGAATATCGGACGTCCAGCAGGCCTCTCGATGATTGTCCCCAAATGATCCTATCGCCGCGTTCGTTAAGAGCGAACACCTCATCAAGGAAACGAGCGTCGATGCATGTGGTTGCTTATGTCAGCTCAATTCCAACCGTCTACGCCCGACCGGTAGGACGAGGTTTTCGACCTGGTGCCTTCGCAGTCCCATCCGCCCGTGCTCCGCTCGTCCAGGGCGGATAGACACCACCTGTGGACATCGGTTGTGGGCACCACTTGGGCAAGGCCGATTCGGCGCAGAACGGCGACCTGATCGGAGAGCTTGAATCCCGCGGATTTCAAGGATTTTTGGGGGCGGCTTGGCTGGGGAACCTGGATTCGAACCAGGACTAACGGAGTCAGAGTCCGTGGGTCTACCGTTAACCTATTCCCCAGCAGGCGGCGTCGACCGATGGCCTTGCCGCTGCTTCGGCGCTCAAAAGCGCGTTCGCGGCCTGCCTTTTAGCCATGACCCGGAAATAGTCAAGGGATTGTTCGGCTTTGGTGCCGGGTAATATTGGCGCGGGTAATGCGGGCAGTCACGGAAGCTCCGACGGCTTGGTCTTGGTGTCCGCGCCCAGCGGGCGCGACCATTGCCGCGCGAACTGCGAGCGCTCGAAGATCAGGACGACGATCAGCGCCAGCGCCAGCGGCACGATCAGGTAGAACAGGCGGAAGACGAGCAGCGCGGCCAGCACCGCCGCCGGGTCCATTTCCGGAAGGCCGAGCAGGAAAACATATTCGAGCACGCCCAGCCCGCCCGGCGCATGCGAAATCTGCGCCACCGAAAACGAGGCGATGAAGACGCCGAGCACGGCGATGAAGCCGGGATTGCCGGCGTCCGGCAACACGAAATAGATGATCGAGGCGGCCGCCAGCAGCTCCAGCGGGCCGATGATCAGCTGCCGCATGACGATCGGCAGGCGCGGGTAGTGGATGGAGAGGCCGCGAATCGAAAGCGGCCTCAGGTGCAGCCAGCTGCAGAAGACGTAAATCGCGACGAGGCCGACGAGGAGGAGGCCGGCGGCGAAGGAGAGCCCGACCGGGGCGCCTTCGATGTAGCGGTGGATCAGCGACGGTTCGAGGATGAGCACCACGCCCGCCAAGAAGACCGTCGCCAGGATGAAGGTGAACCAGCAGATGGCGACGAGGATGCCGACTTCCGCCGCTGTCAGCCCCTTCGACCCGTAGGCCCGGTAGCGGATGACCGCACCCGAAATGACCGAGCCGCCGATGTTGTGGGAAAGCGCGTAGGTGGTGAAGGAGCAGGCCGAGATGAACAGCCACGGCACTTTCTTGCCGATGTGCAGAAGCGCGATGTGGTCGTAGCCGGCAAGTGCTGCATAGGCCACGATCGACCCGAGTGCTGCCAGAATCCATTGATGCCACTGGATGGCGGCAAGCCCGTCGCCGACGTCGTCGAGCGAAATTCCGCGCAATTCCTTGTAGAGCAGCCACGCCGAAAGCACGACCGCGATAAGGCCGATGGCGGGCCAGACATAATCCTTCCACTTCATTCCGTGCGGGCCGCTCCTTTTGCCTGGAGTTGCGCACGCCATTGCGGCGCGCAAAGGACACTCCGGGTTTTGAATTTTGAGGCGGTTTGAAAATCCGTCAGGGCGGGCTGCAAATGGCGATTTCTGCGCTTCCGGTGCTCACGTACCCAAATGTACGCTGCGCGCCGGTTCTCGAAATAACCATTTTCGCCACGCCCTGACGGATTTTCAAACCGCCTCTTACACATCGTGCTTTCCAAAAATCGTTTTGCCGATTTCCTGGGCAGATGCCGTGTGTGACCGAATCGTTGGCACGCTGGATAAACGCACCATGGCGCAGATAGAACCGTTTTCTTTGCTGGCAATCAAATCCGAATTTCCCTTCCGTTGAATTCCGGCCCGGCCAACGGGGCGATTGTTCCAAAGCGGGGCTTGGTGATTGCGGCCGGCGCTGTTAGTCTGATCCCAACGAAAAAGATAAAGCGCGTGCAGCGTCCGTTCACCGGTTCGCGCGGCGCCAGAAGGATAGACAAGGTGGAAGACCCCGATGCCGGCGTTTTGACGCCGGGTGGAGGGGCGTCACAGGGCTTCCAGCCGCCCAGCGGCGGGAGACCGTCCGCCAACCCGGCGCCAGGCCGGCAGGCGGAAGGCCGGTCCGGCAACGGGCAGGCGCCAGACGCAGCTCCGCATGACAAGCCGAAATGGAAGAAGCGCCGCAAGCGCAGGCGGGGCCGCAAGGTTTTCGCACGCGACGGTGTGCAGCAGGCGCCTCCTCCCCAGCAGGCAAAGCAGGCCCCGGCGGGCGGCGAAGCGCAACCTGCCACGGAGCCTGTCGCGCCGGCGCCGCAGGCAGTGGCCGAGGCAGCGCGCCGTCCGTCCTTCCAGGACCTGCCCGTCTACGCCGCGCTCGACCTCGGCACCAACAATTGCCGGCTGCTCGTCGCCGTTCCCGGGCGTCCGGGCCAGTTTCGCGTGGTCGACGCGTTCTCGCGCATCGTGCGCCTGGGCGAGGGGCTTTCGGCCACCGGCAGGCTGAGCGATGCGGCGATGGACCGGGCGGTCGAGGCGCTGAAGGTGTGCGCCGACAAGTTGCGCCAGCGCACGGTGCGGCGCGCCCGCCTGATCGCCACGGAAGCCTGCCGGTCGGCCGCCAACGGCGCCGAGTTCCTGGCGCGAGTGAAGGCCGAAACCGGGCTGTCGCTGGAAATCATCGACCGGCGCACCGAAGCGCGGCTGGCGGTTTCGGGCTGCGGTTCGCTGGTCGAGCGCGACACCGACGGCGTCGTGCTGTTCGATATCGGCGGCGGTTCTTCCGAAATCGCGCTGGTCGATGTCTCGCGCCAACGCACGCCGCGGCTCGCCAACCATATCGTTTCCTGGACATCGCTGCCGGTCGGCGTCGTCTCGCTGGCCGAGCGTTTCGGCGGCCGCGACGTGACGCCCAGGGTTTTCCAGGCGATGGTCGAGGAGGTGACGGACATGCTCGGCCGCTTCGACGGGCGCCACCGCCTTGCCCATGTGACGTCCGGCGAGCGGTTCCACTTGCTTGGAACCTCCGGCACGGTGACGACGCTGGCCGGCGTGCATCTGGGGCTCGAACGCTACGACCGGCGCCGTGTCGACGGACTGTGGATGGATCGCCCGAATGTCGATTCCATGATCGAAAAGCTGCTCGGCTGGGATTTCAACGCCCGCGTCGCCAACCCCTGCATCGGCGCGGACCGCGCCGACCTGGTGCTGGCCGGCTGCGCCATACTTGAGGCGATCCGCGGCATCTGGCCGTCTGAGCGGCTGCGCGTCGCCGACCGCGGCCTGCGCGAAGGCATCTTGAGCGAACTGATGGCCGACGACGGCGTGTGGCGCCGCAACTGGCGGCCGGAAATACGGCAATGACCAAGAAACCAACAAGCACAGGTCCGGGCGGCGCGCGCGTCCTCAGAACGAAGGTCAAGAAGAAGCGCGGGCTGAAGGATTCATCGCGCCGCTGGCTAGAGCGCCACCTCAACGATCCCTACGTGCAGCGCTCGAAGGCGGACGGGTTCCGCTCGCGCGCCGCCTACAAGCTGATCGAGATCGACGATAAGCATCATCTTTTGAAGCCCGGCATGCGGGTGATCGACCTGGGTGCGGCACCCGGCGGCTGGTGCCAGGTGGCGGCAACTCGCATCAAGTCGACCGAAGAGGATCCGCGCGTGGTCGGCATCGATTACCTCGAAATGGACGCCGTGCCGGGTTCGGCCTTCCTGCAGATGGATTTCCTCGACGATGCGGCACCGGCAAAGCTTGTCGAGACGCTCGGCGGCGAGCCGGACATCGTGCTCTCGGACATGGCGGCGCCGACGACCGGCCACCGGCGCACCGACCACATCAGGACCATGCATCTGTGCGAAGTGGCGGCCGATTTCGCGATCTCGGTGCTGAAGCCCGGCGGGCACTTCCTGGCCAAGACGTTCCAGGGCGGCACCGAATCCGGCCTGCTCGACCTTTTGAAGCGGAATTTCCGCTCGGTCCACCACGTCAAGCCGCCGGCGTCGCGCGACGAGTCGGTCGAGCTTTATCTGCTGGCCAAGGATTTCAAGGGACGCACCGGCACGTGAACATCATCGAAAAGGTGTTTTCCGTATCGCCGGCGGTTCGCTACGTGGCGGTTTATCGCAGCGGCGAACTGGCCTCGCGCCAGCGCGACGGCGCCGAGGGCGCCTCTTCGTCGGAAAGCGACAGATATGAAGAACTGCTGGTCAATCCGACATTGCTGACGCTGGCGCGCCAGCGCGGCAACATCGACTGCGGCGGCGGCAAGTTTGTCGTCGTCGGCTACGGCAACTTCTATCAGCTCGTCATCGACCTGCCGGACGGACATGTCTCCGTGTGCTTCGACCTCGGTTCCAATCCGCTCGCCTATGCAGAAGAGATACGCGCGCTTTTCTAGGGTGAGATTCAGGTGATGCCGGCCTGCACTTAGACTCAGCCGGCCCGCAGCAGATCAAACCGGCTGTCGCGGCTCTTCCGGATCGGCGAGCCGGTGTCCCGACACAGCATTGCCGGCGGTGGGGGCGAGCTTGAGAAGCGGGACCACCGAAAGCGCCGAGATGAGGGCGATGGCGAGGAACGCCACGGTGAAGGAATCGGCGCCGATGGCGTGGCCCGAGAAATAAGCCGCCATCTCCAGCACGCTGCCGCCAACGGCGACGCCGAGCGCGATGCTAACCTGCTGTGCGACAGCGCCGATGGCGGTTGCCTGGCTGACCTCGGCGGGCTCGATATCGGCAAAGGTCAGCGCGTTGGTGGAGGTGAAGAACAGCGAGCGCACGAAGCCAGCCACCACAAGGATGGCGATGATCAGCCATGGCGGCGTCTGAGCCGTGAATAACGCGTTCACAGCGATCAGGCAGGCGCTGAGCAGGCCCGAGGCGATCAGGATGTTGCGGAAGCCACCCAACCGGAGCGTTGTCGGGGCCAGGAACTTCATGGCGAAGGCGCCGATGGCCGATGCGAAGGTGAGCATGCCGGACTGGAAGGGGCTGAGCCCGAAGCCGAGCTGGAACAGCAGCGGCAAAAGGAAGGGCACCGCGCCGATGCCGATGCGGAAGATCGACCCGCCGATGATGGCCGTCCTGAACACCGGATTGGCGAAGAGTTTCAGGTTGAGCAGCGGGTTGGTGCGGGTGCGGGCGTGCCTCACATAGAAATAGCCCGACACCAGGCCGGCGATCACCGCCGCGATGCCGACGGAAGGCGGCAGCGCCGGCAGGCTGACCACCGAGAGGCCGAAGACGACGCCGGACGCCGCGATGGCAGACAGGAAGAAGCCGGGAAAGTCGATCGGACCGGCTCCCTCGGCGGGAATGTCGGGCAGGAAGCGGCCGGCCAGCCAGATGCCCAGCATGCCGATGGGCACGTTGATGAGGAAAATCCAGTGCCAGGTGAAATAGGTGGTGATGAAACCGCCGACAGGCGGCCCGATCATCGGGCCGATGAGCGCGGGGATGGTGAGCCACGCCATCGCCGAAACAAGCTCGCGCTTCGGCGTCGAACGCACCAGCACCAGGCGCGCCACCGGCGTCATCATGGCGCCGCCCATACCCTGGACGAAGCGCGCCGCCACGAAGCCACCGAGCGAACCCGCCGCAGCACAGGCGATTGAGCCGAGCGCGAAGACGGCGATAGCGGTGCGAAACACCCGCTTGGCCCCATATTTGTCGGCCATCCAGGAACTGATCGGAATGAAGATGGCGAGCGACACGAGGTAGGCGGTGAGCGCCAGTTTCAGGGCGACGGGGCTGGTTCCGATGTCTTTGGCGATCGCCGGCAGCGAGGTCGCGATCACGGTCGAATCCATGTTCTCCATGAACAGGGCGACCGCGAGGATGAGCGGGATGGTGCGGTTCAAGGCCAGATCCGGAATTGCGCTCCCGACGGACGCGGGAACGCCGACATCTTCGGCGGGTAGCATGGTTTGTGGTTGCTTGTCGCTGGTTTTCCGCAACTGGACCGTGCATTTGCCGCGGCAATACCAATTGGCGGATCATTTCCCGGGGTTGGATATCTCTTCGGCATAACGCCTGGTTTCTTCGATTCGTTCCGGCGTCGCGGGATGGCTGGAGAGGAAATCATTCTTGCCGGTATCGCCGAGCTTGTCGCGCAGCAGTTCGAAGAAGCGCGCAATCGCGGCCGGATCGTGGCCGACCTTGTGCATGAGCTCGACGCTATAGCGGTCGGCCTCCGCCTCGGCGCCGCGCGAATAGGACAGCGAAGCCAGCGCCGATCCCTGGACCAGGATGTCCCCGGTGCCTGAACCGATGTCGCCGCCGATCAGCATGATGAGCGCGGTGACACCGGCGGCGCGGTAAAGCTGCCTGAGGCTGTGCTGGCGTTCGACATGGCCGATCTCATGGGCGAGAACGGCGAGCACCATCTCGTCGTCATCCGCCAGCTCCACGAGTTCGTCGGTGAGCACGACCGTTCCGTCGGGAAGCGCAAAGGCGTTGGGCCCGATCGTGCCGCCGGCGCGGAAATTCAGCGTATAGGCCGGAGCGTCTTCCGGGGACGCCGGCGCCGCGGAGCCGCGCAGCGTCAGCTTTGCCATCGCGGCAAATTGATCCGAAAGCGCCTTCTGCCGCTCGATGCTGAGCTTAGTCTCCTCGAAGAAAGTCTGGTCGAGGGAGACCAGGGCGCCCTGGCTGAGCAGTTTCGGCACGACCGGCGGCGTGACCGCGACCGCGACCTCGACCAGCACCGGCACGGCGAAACGGTAGAGCACGAAGCAGAAGGCGACGACCAGGGCGGCGAAGAGGATGAGTCGCGGGTGGAACTTTTCGAGGCCGTGAACGAAACCGAAATGCCGTTTGCCGCGCGGCCGCACCATGTTGTCGATGGTATCGTTGTCGCTGGTCTCGAAGACGCTTCCATCGGGGAAGGTGACGGTGCGCGGGATCGACCCGACGCGGTCGGATATGGTGAGGGAGGCAAATGGCGCGGAGGCAAGGACCGCGCCGCTGTCGCGGTCGGCGGCGACGACTGTCGCGTCTTGAGAGATGGTCAGCGACGCCGCCTTGGCGCGGCCGACGGCTGGCGGACGCCACTGGCCTTCGGCTGAAAGCGGCGGACGGGCTTCAGAAGCCAAGGTCGAACCCTTCCAAATCCATATATTCCGACCCGAACGCGCCGCCTTCGTCGCGGACGGTGCCGACATACTCATCGAGCGAACCGGTGGTGTCGAGGGCGGTGACGGTCGCGAGGTATGAGGCCATGCGGATCGCCGCCCATGGCCGCGCGAAGCCCAGCGTCGCCAGCGTGGCGATGAGGTTGGTGATCGAAATCCAGGCATAGCGACGGCGTCCGATTGACGATGCCATGACGTGCCTGCCGTCGATGATGGTCGCGTTAAGGGCGACGTTGCGCGTACCTGCCTGATAGAACAGGCTCGCCACCGCGAAGAGGATCCCGAGCGGGATCAAGACGATGTAGAGCAGGAAAATCAAGTGAAGCGGCGGAGCCGCGTTTTGTAAATCGATCTGGTTCAGTTGATCATTCATGGCGTAGCCGACGACAGTCAGCCACACGAAAATTGCGAGTAAGGTGCCGACTATCATGAAAGCCGGGAGCCACCACTGGCCGTAGAGTTTTCCCAGCCGCGGGTCGCTGGTGATGGGACGGTCGCCGTAACGCAAATTGCCCAGCGTGTAAGTCCACATCCACCGTGAGGCGAGCGGCAACAATATGCCGAGCGTGCCGTAGGCCAGCGCGGTACCTAGAATATAAGCCCGGAATGCGCCCCAGTAACCGCCGGTGAAATCGAACCGCACGTTGCGGTAGCTGGTCACCCGCGCGCTGAAGCGCATGCCGCGCATGACCAGCCAGGGCAGCACGAACAGGAATGCAACGGCGAACAGCAGGCTGGCCAGCGGCGCGAAGGTCGCCAGAAGGTTGTAGGCGACCAGAAGCACGACAACGAGGATGCGGCCGATCAGGATCTGCTTTGGCCGGGCGTGATAGTCGAAGGTGGCGCCGGCGAGATGGGTGTTGCCGTAGAAATAGCGCTGGCGGCGGACTTTCGCCCAGGCCGAATAGATGCCCAGCGTGACGATCGTCAGAAGCACGTTGACGATCCAGATGCCGAAATACTCGCGCACCGTGCCGGTGAAGGAAAAATTCTCCCGCTGCATATGAATGGCGCGCGGCGCGGCCGCCGGCGCTGTTTCTGTGTCTGCCATGTTCCCCCTCGTGGCGTTGCGGGCGATCGGCGCACCGCAACCGCAACTTTGCCGAGAATGCGAACACCCGCAAGGCATGGACGGCACAGCGATCGTCTTTTCAAACGCCAAGATACATGTTACCAGCCCGTGCCAATCCTGAAAGGGAACTTACGAGTCGGCGCTGCCCAACGGGCCAGCGCCCCTTTTGCATTATTAGGGATAGGCAATGGCAAAGATCATCGAGACCGCAACCGGCGCAATGGCGCTGACCTTCGACGACGTGCTCTTGCAGCCCGGTCATTCCGAGGTGATGCCGGGGCAGACCGATGTCTCGACGCGCATTGCCGGCGACATCGACTTGAACATCCCGATCCTTTCGGCGGCGATGGATACTGTCACCGAATCGCGCCTTGCCATCGCCATGGCGCAGGCCGGCGGCATCGGCGTCATCCATCGCAATTTCTCGCCGGCCGAGCAGGCCGAGCAGGTGCGCCAGGTCAAGAAGTTCGAATCCGGCATGGTCATCAACCCGGTGACGATCGGGCCGGATGCGACGCTGGCCGACGCGCTGTCGCTGATGCGGACCTATGGCATTTCCGGCATCCCGGTGGTCGAGAACGGCGGCACAGGCGGCCAGACGGTGGGGCGGCTGGTCGGCATCCTGACCAACCGCGACGTGCGTTTCGCTTCCGACCCGGCGCAGAAGGTCTACGAGCTGATGACGCGCGAAAACCTGATCACGGTGAAGGAGAACGTCGACCAGGGCGAGGCCAAGCGCCTGCTTCACCAGCACCGCATCGAAAAGCTGGTGGTGGTCGACAAAAAGGGCAACTGCGTCGGGCTGATCACCGTCAAGGACATCGAGAAGTCGCAGCTCAACCCGCATGCCTCGAAGGATGCGCAGGGGCGGCTGCGCGTCGCCGCCGCCACCAGCGTCGGCGATGACGGTTTCGAGCGGGCCGAGCGGCTGATCGAGGCCGGCGTCGACCTGCTCGTCATCGACACCGCTCACGGCCACTCGCAGCGTGTGCTTGACGCGGTGACGCGGGCGAAGAAGCTTTCCAATTCGGTCCGCATCATGGCCGGCAATGTCGCAACGTCCGCCGGCACCCAGGCGCTGATCGACGCCGGCGCGGACGCCGTCAAGATCGGCATCGGGCCGGGCTCCATCTGCACCACGCGCATCGTCGCGGGCGTCGGCGTGCCGCAGCTTTCGGCGATCATGTCGGCGGTGGAGACGGCGCAGAAGTCCGGCGTTTCGGTGATCGCCGACGGCGGCATCAAATATTCGGGCGACCTCGCCAAGGCGCTGGCCGCAGGAGCAAGCGCCGCGATGATCGGCTCGCTGCTGGCCGGCACCGACGAAAGCCCGGGCGAGGTCTATCTGCACCAGGGCCGCTCGTTCAAGGCCTATCGCGGCATGGGTTCGGTGGGCGCCATGGCGCGCGGCTCGGCCGACCGCTATTTCCAGGCCGAAGTGCGCGACACGCTGAAACTGGTGCCGGAAGGCATCGAGGGACAGGTGCCCTACAAGGGACCGGTCTCGGGTGTGCTGCACCAGCTGGCCGGCGGCCTCAAGGCGGCGATGGGTTATGTCGGCGCGCGCGACCTCGCGGATTTCCGCAATCGCGCGACCTTCGTGCGCATCTCCAACGCGGGCCTGCGCGAGAGCCATACGCACGACGTGGCGATCACCCGCGAGAGCCCGAACTACCCCGGCGCCTGACGCTTTCGCAATGCGCTTCCTGCGGCATAGCTACGCCTATGTCTTGACCGCGGCGCTGCTGCTGGTGGCGATGACCGCGCTCGAGCATCTGTATTTCCGCAGGCTGAGCGGCGGCATTCCCGCCCTCGACATGCGCTTTGCGGGTTTCTCGGACGAGGACGTCACGAAATGGCTGATGGGGCTCGGCGCGCACGGCCGCGAGGCCGTGCTTGTCTGGCACTACCTGACGCTGGACATGGTGCTGCCGGTGGTGCTCGGACTGGCGCTGGCGAGCCTGATCGCCGCAGCCGGCAACCGCTTGCCGGGCTTTGCCCGCCTTGGCGAAACGGCCAAAGCCGCATTCGCCGTCGGCCTGGTGATGCCTTACGTGGTTGCCGATTATGCGCAGAATTTTGCGGTGGTGCGCATGCTCGACGACCCGACCATGGCCACGCCCGCCGCGATAGCGCTTGCTTCCGGCCTGAATGTTGCGAAATTCGCGCTTGCCGCCGTACCGGTGGCCGTTCTTCTGACGCTGTTCCTGGCAGGCCGGAGGAAACGCTGACGTTCACCCCGCCATCAGCACGCCGCGCAGGTCGCGGATGATCCTTGCGAGTTCCAGGCATTCGTGGTGGCGCGGACTGTTGCGCCGCCAGGCAAGGCAGATCGTGCGCGAGGGCATCGGCTCGGCGAATGGCACGATCTTGAGATCGGGAATGACGCCGGACGGCCGCGCCGCCATTTCGGGAATGAGGGTGATGCCCAGCCCATGCGCAACCATCTGCAGAAGGGTGGTCAGGCTGGTGGCGCCGTAATTGGCCATGGCGACGGGCTTGACGCTGCCGCAGAGCGCCAGCGCCTGCTCGCGCAGGCAATGGCCTTCTTCCAGCAGCATCAGCCGTTCGAGCGCCGGGCTTTCCGGCGGCACCGGCGGCGATGCGAAGCCCGGATCGCCAGCGGGAACTGCGAGGAAGAAGCGGTCTGGGAAGAGTTCTTCCGTCACCAGGCCGGGAAAATCGAGGGGCAGGGCGGCGACGAAACCGTCGATGCGGCCGCTCGCCGTTTCCTCGACCAGCGACGCGGTGACCGCCTCGCGAAGCTCCAAAAGCAAGGCCGGGAAGCGCGATTTCAGTTCCGGCAGCAATTGCGGCAGGAGGTAGGGCGCAACCGTCGGGATGATGCCCAGCCGAAAGCGTCCCTCCATGGCCAGCCGGCCGCGCCTGGCGACGGATTCGACGTCTCTTATTTCGCCGAGGATGCGTTCGATCCTGGGCTGCAGCGCCTGCGCCTCGTCGGTCATGCGCACCGATTTTCCGCTGCGGTCGAAGAGCTTGCAGGCAAGCCGCTCTTCCATCTCGGCGATCTGCGAGGAAAGCGCCGGTTGCGACACGCCCGCAAGGGCCGCGGCACGGCCGAAATGCAGAGTCTGCGCCAACGCATCGAAATATTGCATCTGGCGAATGGTCAAGCGGATCATAGGCAAAGCTTATCGATAATAACAGGAAAGGCAATTTGTCTTTATCGGTGACCGGCGCTAATCTCAAAAGATTCCAGGCTGGCGCGGCTTCAAAGCCCCACCTGGCAAGATTTCGGCAAAACCCAAATGAGGGAGGCGCAAGCCATGACGAACGCAACGACACCATTTCCGCGGCAGGCCTAGCGAATTCGATCGCGCCCGGCGCGCGTCTGGGACGCTGCGGACACCGGGTTGGCTCGAATTTCCGCCGGACCACGCAACCTATCAACGAAATCAAAGAGGCAATCGGAGAAAACATGGACGCGAAAACTGAAGAGGGCGCCGGCAAGTGCCCAGTGGTGCACACGACCGCTGCCAGGGCCAACCGTGACTGGTGGCCGAACCAACTGAACGTTCAGGTGCTGCACCAGCAATCCGGCCTGGCCGATCCGATGGGCGAGGCGTTCGACTACGCCAAGGAGTTCGAGAGCCTCGACCTCGACGCCGTGATCAAGGACCTGCATGCCCTGATGGCCGACTCGCAGGACTGGTGGCCGGCCGATTTCGGCCACTACGGGCCGCTATTCATCCGCATGGCGTGGCACAGCGCCGGCACCTACCGCATCGGCGACGGCCGCGGCGGCGCCGGAGCCGGCCAGCAGCGTTTCGCACCGCTGAACAGCTGGCCGGACAACGTGAACCTCGACAAGGCGCGCCGGCTGCTGTGGCCGATCAAGCAGAAATACGGCCGCAAGATCTCCTGGGCCGACCTGATGATCCTGACCGGCAACGTCGCCCTGGAATCGATGGGCTTCAAGACCTTCGGCTTCGCCGGCGGCCGCGCCGACGTGTGGGAGCCCGAGCAGGACATCTACTGGGGCCCCGAAGGCAAGTGGCTGGCGGACGAGCGCTATTCCGGCGACCGCGAACTGCAGAGCCCGCTTGGCGCTGTGCAGATGGGCCTGATCTACGTCAATCCGGAAGGGCCGAACGGCAATCCGGATCCGCTCGCGGCGGCGCGCGATATCCGCGAGACGTTCGCGCGCATGGCGATGAACGACGAGGAGACCGTGGCGCTCATCGCCGGCGGCCACACCTTCGGCAAGACCCATGGCGCCGGCGATACGGCATCGGTAGGCCCTGAACCGGAAGCCGCCGACATCGAGCTGCAGGGGCTGGGCTGGGCCAACACGTTCGGCACCGGCAAGGGCGGCGACACGATCGGCAGCGGCCTGGAAGTCACCTGGACCTCGACGCCGACCAAGTGGACCAACAACTTCTTCTGGAACCTGTTCGGCTACGAATGGGAACTGACCAAGAGCCCGGCGGGTGGGCATCAGTGGACGCCGAAGCATGGCATGGGCGCAGGCTCGGTGCCGGATGCGCACGACCAGTCGAAACGTCACGCGCCGTCGATGCTGACCACCGACCTCGCGCTGCGCTTCGACCCGGCCTACGAAAAGATCTCGCGGCGTTTCTACGAGAATCCGGACCAGTTCGCGGATGCGTTCGCACGGGCCTGGTACAAGCTCACGCACCGCGACATGGGCCCGATCGCGCGCTATCTCGGCCCGCTCGTCCCGAAGGAGGAACTGCCCTGGCAGGACCCGATCCCGGCGGTCGATCATGTGCTGATCGACGAGCAGGACAGTGCCGCCCTCAAGGCCAAAATCCTCGCGTCCGGCCTGTCGGTGCCGCAGCTGGTCTCGACGGCCTGGGCATCAGCCTCGACGTTCCGCGGCTCCGACAAGCGCGGCGGCGCCAACGGCGCACGCATCCGGCTCAGCCCCCAGAAGGACTGGGAGGTCAACCAGCCGGCCGAACTGGCGGCGGTGCTGCAAAAGCTCGAAGCGGTCCAGAGCGAGTTCAACGCGGCGCAGTCTGGCGGCAAGAAGGTCTCGCTCGCCGACCTGATCGTTCTTGGCGGCGCGGCCGCGATCGAGAAGGCTGCGAAGGACGCCGGGCTTGACGTGAAGGCGCCTTTCACGCCGGGGCGCATGGACGCCTCGCAGGAGCAGACCGACGTCGATTCCTTCGAGCCGCTGGAACCCACATCCGACGGTTTCCGCAACTACCGCCGGGGGCCGCAACGCCTGTCGCCCGAGGAGCAACTGGTCGACCGGGCGCAGCTTTTGACGCTGACGGCGCCGGAGATGACGGTGCTTGTCGGGGGCCTGCGCGTGCTCGGCGCCAATGTCGGGCAGTCGACGCATGGCGTGTTCACCGACCGGCCGGGCACGCTGACCAATGACTTCTTCGTCAACCTGCTCGACATGGGCACCCAGTGGCAGCAATCCGCCAGCACGGAAGGCGTGTTCGAAGGGCGCGACCGCAAGAGCAACGAACTCAAGTGGACCGGCACCCGGGTCGACCTGATCTTCGGCTCGCACTCGCAGCTCAGGGCGCTCGCGGAAGTCTACGGCAGCTCCGACGCCAAGCAGAAATTCGCCAGGGATTTCGTGGCGGCGTGGGCGAAGGTGATGGATGCCGACCGCTTCGATCGCGCCTGAGAGCCCCGTTTGCAAACTCTACTGCGGCGGCCACTGCATCGGCCCGAAAATCGGAATCGATTTTCGGAAAGCACGATGCAGCGATTCAAAGTCTTAGAGCGTCCTTTGCGTGTCCCAAGGGACACGCGGCGCTCTAATGACGGCGTTTTCTGCGCTTCCGGTGCTCACGGACTTGAATGTCCGCTCCGCTCCGGTTCTCGAAACCACCGCCATTTGACTCGCCGCAGCGAGTTATCAAACGGCTTCTGACAAGCAAACGGATCACTTCTCAAAGAACAGGCGCGGAGCGATCCGCGCCTGTTTTCTTTTGAAGCGCCGTCCGAATGCGGATTGTTTTTCACGATCCCGTTTGAGCGCGCTTGCCTGCGAGCGCCTGGCCGGATAGTCAGGCGTTTCTCGGGTAAGCCGACATAGGGATCACCGACATGCGACTTGGCGGACGGCTGGCTGCAGCCATCGAAGTTCTCGAAGACATTGAAAAGCGCCACCGGCCCGCGGCCGATGTGCTGCGCGACTGGGGCCTTTCCCATCGTTTTGCCGGCGCGGGCGACCGGGCAGCGATCGGCAACATCGTATATGACGCGCTGCGGCGCAAACGTTCGGCCGCCTGGCTGTTCGACAGCGATACGCCGAGGGCGCTGGGCTTCGGCGCGCTTGTGCTCGAATGGAGCGAGACGCCGGAGAGCCTGAACGCGGCAATCGATGGTGACAAGTTCGCTCCCGAACCGCTGAGCCAGGACGAGGCCAGGGCATTGACGTCGCGCGCGTTGACCGAGGCGCCGGACGCGACGCGGGCGGACTGCCCCGACTGGTGCGCGCCGCTGCTTGAGGAAACATATGGCGATGGCTGGGTTGCCGAAGGGCACGGGCTTTCGCAGCGCCCGCCGCTCGATCTTCGGGTCAACACGCTGAAGGCCGACCGCGGCCGGGTGCTGGCCGAATTGCTGGGCACCGGGGCCGAAGCATCGCCACTTGCGCCGCAGGGCATCCGAATTCCGCCGATTGCCGGCCACGGCCGGCACCCGAACGTCCAGGCCGAACCCGCCTTCCAGAAAGGCTGGTTCGAAGTCCAGGACGAGGGGTCGCAGGTGGCCGCGCAGCTTGCCGGCGCCGAACCCGGTATGCAGGTGCTCGACTATTGCGCCGGCGCCGGCGGCAAGACGCTTGCGCTCTCCGCATCGATGGAGAACCGCGGCCAGATCTTCGCCTACGATTCCGAAAAGACGCGGCTGGCGCCGATCTTCGACCGCATCCGCCGCTCCGACAACCGCAACATCCAGGTCGTCGCGCGGCTGCCGGAATTGTCGGCGCTGGAGAACCAGATGGACCTGGTGCTGATCGACGCTCCGTGCACGGGGTCGGGCACCTGGCGCCGGCGGCCCGACGCCAAATGGCGGCTGACGCAAAAGCAGCTCGACGTGCGCATCGCCGAGCAGACGGCGATCCTCGATGCGGCGAAGGCCTTCGTGAAACCCGGCGGGAAGATCGCCTACATCACCTGTTCGGTGTTCCAGCCGGAAAACGCCGGCCAGGTCGAGGCATTCCTGGCGCGCAACGAAGATTTCGAGCCGCTCGATCACCGTGCTCTTTGGGACGGAAGCTTCCCGGGCAAGGCGGGCAAGGCGAGGATCGACGAAGGGCGGGGCGTGTCGCTTTCGCCGGCCGGAAGCGGCACCGACGGATTTTATTTCGCCGCACTTTCACGGAAAACCTGAATGAAGTAGCGCTGGCCGCCGCGCCCGCCGCGCGGGAGGAGTTTTCATGGATGTTCTGATCGACCAGTTGACCAATTTCAACAGCCTGGTTGGGCACCTCAACTACGTCCTGGTCATCCTTTCCGTTTCGATGAGCAGCATGCGCTGGCTGCGCATTTTCGCCATCGCCAGTGGAGTTGTCGGCGTCTTCTATTACGGCTTGCTCGTAAACGACAGGATCAGCGCCGGCTGGGAATTCATCTTCGCGGCGGTGAACGCCGTGCAACTGGCGATCGTCCTTCTGGCGGGCCGCCGGCGCGCCACAGGCGACGACGAAAAGTTCCTGGTCGAAACGGTGATGCCGACGATCGAGCCCAATCTGCGGGCCCGCATGCTGAAGCTGGCGCGCTGGCAGACGCGCGAGCCCGGCGACCTGCTGGTCGAGGAGGGGGAGGCGACGCCCGACCTGGTGTTCATCGCCAGGGGCGCTGCCAGCGTCGAGCGCGGCGGCAAGATCGTCGGTGTCTGCGGGCCGGGCGATTTCCTCGGCGAGATGAGTTTTCTGAGCGGCCGGCCGGCGTCGGCGACCGTACGGGTGGCCAACGAGGTGCGCTGCTGCATCTTCGATCCCGCCGTGCTGAAGGCTGTCAGCAAGAAGCATCCGGGCATCCGCCAGGCACTGGAATACAGCTTCAACCGCAACCTCGTCGGCAAGCTGGAGCGTATGAACGATGCGAACCACGCGCACGCCCCGGACAAGCCCTCAGCCGCGCCCGCCGACGAAAAAGCCGAGCCGGCGCCGCCGATCCTGACCGGCGAAGAGCCGACGATACTGACAGGCGAGGAGCCGAGGCCGCTTCCCGGCTCTTGATTTTGCGGTGCGTCGAGCAAACCAAACAGTCGAGTTTGCGCTGCAACATAACAATTGCGTGCCAACCGTCGCTTTGCGATAAGCGGCAGGAGCATTTTGCAGCACAAATGCGGCTAACAAACAGATAGAGCGGAATGCCCGAAGCACTCCACTCTAGTCTCGATGCGGAGATAGACCGGGCCGATGGCAGAGGCAAAGATCACAGCGGATCCGAATTTCGAAGATCGCGTGCGCTCCTCGTTTGCAAGGCAGAGCGCCATGATGACGCTGGGGGCCGAACTGACGCTGGTGACGCCGGGCATCATCGAGATCGAGATGCCCTATTCGATGGCGCTGACCCAGCAGCACGGTTTCCTGCATGCCGGCATCATATCGACCGCGCTGGATTCGGCCTGCGGATACGCCGCCTTTTCGATGATGCCGGCCAACGCGGCGGTGCTGACGATCGAATTCAAGGTCAACCTGCTGGCGCCGGGCAGGGGCGAGCGCTTCCTGTTCCGCGGCTCGGTGACCAAGCCCGGCCGCACCATCATCGTTGCCGACGGCCAGGCCTATGCGTTCGGCGCCGACGGCGAGGCCAAGCTGATCGCCACCATGACCGGCACCATGATGACGGTGGTGGGCCGCGACGGCATCGAAGGCTGATAGATACGCCAATGATCCCTCTCACCTCGCTTGCCGGCAAGAAGGTTCTCTTCGTCATGGCGGCCGAAGCGGAATACGGCCCGCACCTCCGGCATCGGTTCGTGCCGTTGATGACCGGCGTCGGGCCGGTGGAGGCAGGCGTCGTGCTGGGCGCCGAACTCGGCCGGCGCGAAACGAACGGCACGCTGCCGGACCTTATCGTTTCGCTGGGGTCGGCCGGCAGCCGCAGCCTCGAACAGACGGAAATCTACCAGGCGGTGTCGGTGTCATACCGCGACATGGATGCCTCGGCCCTGGGCTTCGAGAAGGGGGCGACGCCGTTCCTCGACCTGCCGGCGACCGTTCCCCTGCCGCACCGCATTCCGGGCATCCGCGAGGCGAGCCTGTCGACGGGCGCGACCATCATTTCAGGCGAGGCCTACGGGGCGATCGCCGCCGAGATGGTCGATATGGAAACCTTTGCCTGCCTGCGCGCCTGCCAGCTCTTCGGCGTGCCCTTGATCGCGCTGCGCGGCATTTCGGATGGCGCGGCCGATCTCAAGCATGTCGGCGACTGGACCGAATACCTCCATGTCATCGACGAGAAGCTGGCGGCGGCGGTGGACAGGCTGGGAGCGGCGATCGCGGAGGGCGCGTTGATATTCAGGTAAGGCCGGCCTGCAAATGGCGGCTTTCTGCGCTTGCCGGTGCTCACGTACCCGAATGTACGCTGCGCTCCAGTTCTCGAAATCCGTCATTTTCGACTCGGCCTGACCTGAATCTCACCACACCCTTCGCCCGGCCGGCTCCCATTTTCCCGGTGGATACGCCGCGCGGTTGAATCAAAGTGTGAGGCAACTGATGCGGTGGATTATCCACCCGATTCAAAATGCGATGAGAGCGCTCCAACCCATTGCGCCGACTCGTTTCTTTCTTTAAACGCCCGCCATGACGAACCAAGCTCATCCCGACACCGTCCTCATCATCGACTTCGGCAGCCAGGTCACCCAGCTGATCGCCAGGCGCGTTCGCGAAGCCGGCGTTTTCTCCGAAATCGTTCCCTTCCAGTCGGCCGACGAAGACTTCCGGCGTATCAAGCCGAAAGCCGTCATCCTTTCCGGCAGCCCCCACTCGACCGTCGACATCGGCAGCCCGCGGGCGCCGGACGCGATCTTCGATGCGGGCATCCCGGTGCTCGGCATCTGCTACGGCGAACAGACGATGTGCGCGCAGCTCGGCGGCAAGGTGGAGGCAGGCCACCACCGCGAATTCGGCCGCGCCTATCTCGAGATCGAGGATGACAGCGCCCTCTTCGACGGCGTCTGGGCCAAGGGCACCCGCCATCAGGTCTGGATGAGCCACGGCGACAAGGTGACGGCCATTCCCGACGGCTTCCATGTGATCGGCACTTCGAGCGGCGCGCCCTTCGCGGCGATCGCCGACGAGGCCCGCAAGTTCTACGCCGTGCAGTTCCACCCCGAGGTGGTGCATACGCCAGACGGCGCGAAGCTGTTGCGCAACTTCGTCCACAAGATCGCCGGCATCGAGGGCGACTGGACCATGCGCGCCTATCGCGAGCATGCGGTGGAGGCGATCCGCAAGCAGGTCGGTGACAAGAAGGTCATCTGCGCGCTGTCGGGCGGCGTCGACTCCTCGGTGGCAGCACTGTTGATCCACGAGGCGGTCGGCGACCAGCTGACCTGCATCCTCGTCGACCACGGGCTGATGCGGAAGGACGAGGCCAGGAACGTCGTTTCCATGTTCCGCGAGCACTACAACCTGCCGCTGATCCTGGTCGACGCGTCCGAGCGCTTCATCACGGCGCTTGAAGGCGAGGCCGATCCGGAAACCAAGCGCAAGACCATCGGCCGCCTGTTCATCGAGGTGTTCGAGGAGGAGGCCAAGAAGCTCGGCGGCGCCGATTTCCTGGCGCAGGGCACGCTCTATCCCGACGTCATCGAAAGCGTGTCGTTCAGCGGCGGCCCCTCGGTGACGATCAAGTCGCACCACAATGTCGGCGGCCTGCCAGAACGCATGAACATGCAGCTGGTCGAGCCGCTGCGCGAACTGTTCAAGGACGAGGTCAGGGCGCTGGGCAAGGAGCTCGGCCTGCCGGACAGCTTCATCGGCCGCCACCCGTTTCCGGGACCGGGCCTTGCCATCCGCTGCCCCGGCGGCATCACCCGCGAAAAGCTCGAAATCTTGCGCGAGGCCGACGCGATCTATCTCGACGAGATCCGCAAGGCCGGCCTCTACGACGCCATCTGGCAGGCCTTCGCCGTGCTGTTGCCGGTGCAGACGGTGGGCGTCATGGGCGACGGCCGCACCTACGAGTTCGTTTGCGCGCTGCGCGCGGTGACCTCCATCGACGGCATGACCGCCGATTTCTACCACTACGACATGAACTTCCTCGGCCAGGCAGCCACCCGCATCATCAACGAGGTGAAGGGCATCAACCGCGTCGTCTACGACGTTACCTCGAAACCGCCCGGCACCATCGAGTGGGAATGATTTTTGGCGGCCTTGGCGGCCTATCGCGGATCAGGAGAATCCCACGACAAGTCTGCAGTGGCGGGAGTAGCGACAATATTAGTGTCATCCGCCTGATTAGTGTCATCCGCCTGCCAGCATGTTTTCGTCAAAGCTTCGAAAACAAGCTGTTTGCCATGGAGCACGGCATCTTCAAGCGAGCGTGCGTTAGCCAAATGCGCGGCAATGGCGCTGGCCAGCATGCAGCCCGTCCCGCGCTTCGATCCACCAAGGCGGGGCGCATCGAAGCGGATAGCCTTCTGGTTTGAGCGTAACAGTATGTCCGTGGAGCTAGGTCCCGCGCCGTGGCCACCCTTGATCAGCACGGCTTGCGATCCGGCAGCCAGCAATTTTTGACCTTGTTGCAACGCACTGCCTTCGTTCACCGCAACGGGTGAGCCGACGAGAGCCGCCAACTCGATGAGGTTGGGTGTGACGAGCCGGCAAAGCGGCATTAAATCACGACTCATCACGTCGATCGCGCCTGCTTCCAGGAGCGGCCTGCCCGAAGTGGAGGCCAGTATGGGGTCGAGCACTGCCGGGATATGCCGATTTTCGCGCAGCACAGCGACAACGCCAGCGATGATCTGCTCTGTCGCGAGCATGCCCATCTTGATGGCCGCCACCTCGTTGGCCTGCAGCGCCGCCCGCATTTGATCGGCCACCAGACTGGGTTTAATAGGGTGGACTTCCAGTACGGCTTCGTGCGTCTGCACCGTCAGCGCGGTGACAGCAAGGCAGGCGCGTACGCCGATGGAAGAGATCGTCTCGATATCGCGTGCAATTCCGGCGCCACCGCTGGAGTCCGATCCACCAACGACAAGCACATGCGGTTCTCCCCTCAGCGCCATCGTTCTGTCCTTTCGATCCATTCTCGTGTGCGCGCTTCCGGGTCGGCATTCAATGTAATGTCGGTCACGACAGCGGCGCTGTCTGCGCCGGCGCCGAAGACGCCCTCGATCCGGCCAGGGTTGAGGCCGCCAATGGCGACCAACGCGATCGGCGCGACCCGGCGCTTCCATTCGCCAATTCGTTCAAGCCCCTGTGGCGACCATTTCATCTGCTTCAGTATGGTCGGGTAGATCGGGCCGAGCGCGATATAGTCCGGTCTGGCGGCCAGGGCCGTTTCCAGTTCGGCGTGGTCATGCGTGCTGAGGCCGAGGCGAATACCAGCTACCCTTATGCGAGGAAGGTCCGCCGCCTGCAGGTCTTCCTGGCCGAGGTGAACGAAGTCGCAGCACTCTTCGATCGCCAGGCGCCAGTGGTCGTTGACGATGAGTTGGCATCGGTGCCGGGCGCACAAGACCTTGGCTTTTCGGATCTCGGCACGCAACCCAGCCTCGTCCTGGTCCTTGATGCGAAGCTGCACCAGCTTGACGCCAAGCGGCACTAGCCGTTCGATCCAGGCGGCGCTGTCGACGATCAGGTAGAAGGGATCGAGCTTCACGAGAAGACCGCCCTGCCGAACGTCGGCGTCGACGGCACGGCGACCTCGCGCGGTTCGAGCATTCCCGACTTGAAAGCTTCACGACCGGCTTCGACCGCCTTGCCGAATGCGCGCGCCATGCCGACCGGATCAGCCGCTCTCGCCACCGCCGTGTTCAGCAGCACGGCGTCAAAGCCAAGCTCCATGACCGTTGCCGCGTGCGACGGTCGCCCCAGCCCCGCATCCACAATAAGTGGAACGCCAGGGAAATGTGCGCGCATCGAGCGCAGCGCCGGGATGTTAATCGGTCCGAGGGCGGAACCGATTGGCGCGCACCACGGCATCAGGACCTTGCAGCCCGCCTCGAGCAGCCGCTCCGCAACGACAAGATCGTCGGTGGTATAGGGAAATACCGAAAAGCCGTCCTCGCACAGGATGCGGGCGGCTTCGACCAGGCCGAACACGTCCGGCTGCAGCGTATCCTGGTTGCCGATCACTTCGAGCTTGATCCAGGACGTGCCGAACAACTCGCGCGCCATTTTCGCGGTTGTGACCGCTTCCTTGACGGAGTGGCAGCCGGCACTGTTGGGCAGGATTCTTACGCCGAGCGAGCGGATCAACGACCAGAATTTTTCGCCGGCCCTGCCGCCTGCCATTTCACGGCGCAAGGAGACGGTTACCACCGACGTGCCCGACGCCTCGACCGCATCGGCAAGGATAGCCGGCGAAGGATATTGAGCCGTGCCGAGAAGCAGGCGCGAGGGAAGGTTCGTACCGTAAAGGTCGAGCATCGGGTCACCCGCCTTGCATGGGCGAGAGGATTTCAATCCGATCGCCGTCGCTCAGCTGGAACTGCGCCCGATCGGCCACATGCACGAGGTCGCTGTTGACGGCCGTTGCGAGCCAATCGCCCTCATAGTCGAGCGCAGCAAGCAGCTCGGCCAGCGTGGTGGCGGCAACTTCATGCGCTTCGCCGTTTACCGTAAGCTTCATCAGCAGGCTCCGCTGGTTTGTCATGATCGAAAACGAGTTCGGCCGCCCGGCGCGCCATGGCGGGAGAGAGAAGAAAACCATGGCGATAAAGTCCGTTGATCGCGATGGTGCTTTCATGGGCGTCGACACGTGGCAGATTGTCAGGAAAAGCCGGGCGAACGCTGGCGCCGGTCTCGATGATGGCAGCCTCACCGAAAGCCGGATGGAGCGCGCAGGCGGCGCTGAGCAACTCTATCATCGAACGCACTGTGACCGGGTCGCTGGATTGGCTTTCGATCATCGTCGCGCCGACCATGAAACGGTGGCCGGTGCGCGGCACAATGTAGAGCGGAAAGCGCGGATGGAGCAGCCGGACAGGGCGCGACAGCGAGATATCCGGCGTGCGCAGGATCAGCATCTCGCCGCGAACGCCGCGCAGCCTGTCATCGACCGCTGCCATTCCGGTGCAGTCGATCTGGCGATCGAATCCGGAAACATCCTGGGCGTCGGCGCTGAAGTGGAAATCGACACCCATGGCTGTAAGTTTCTTATGAAGTGCTGCCATCGTCTGGCGCGGGTCGAGATGGGCCTCGCCGAGGAAGAGCAATCCACGGCGGAAGCGGCCCGCGAGGTCGGGTTCCAGCCGCGCGATCTCCTCTTCATCGACACGCCGATGGCCCGACGTGCGGCTGGCGAACCGGTCGAGCTCGCCCGCATCGCGCGGCGCGGCGACGACCAGTGTTCCGGCCCGCGTCACCTGGCCGGGCGTTGCCGCATCCCACCAGTCGGCGGCATCGCGTCCGAGCTCCAGCACCGGCTGCTCGGCGCTTTCACGCTCGCACCATGGCGCCAGCATGCCGCCGGCGAACCACGAGGCATTGCCGCCAAGGCTGTGCCTTGTCTCGGCAACGGTCACCACCGCGCCGCGGATGACGAGTTCGAAGGCAGCTGTGAGGCCAGCGACGCCGGCCCCTTTGACCAGCACCCTCATGATCGCTCATGCGCCTCCGGCACGAGCGATGCGCGAGTCTCGTCCGCTGGCACATAGAGATCGCCGCCTTCGCGGTATTTCGCCGCCATCGCCGCCATGCCCTCTTTCTGGGCCTCCGAGCGGATGTCGTGGGATATGCGCATGGAGCAGAATTTTGGCCCGCACATGGAGCAGAAATGAGCCAGCTTGTGCGCCTCCTTGGGCAAGGTCTCGTCGTGGAATGAGCGCGCAGTTTCTGGATCGAGCGACAGGTTGAACTGGTCTTCCCAGCGGAACTCGAACCGTGCCCGCGACAGCGCATCGTCCCTGATCTGCGCGGCCGGGTGACCCTTGGCAAGGTCGGCGGCGTGAGCGGCGATCTTGTAGGTGATGACGCCGGTCTTGACGTCGTTGCGGTCGGGCAAGCCGAGATGCTCCTTGGGTGTAACGTAGCAGAGCATCGCCGTGCCGAACCAGCCGATCATCGCCGCACCGATCCCGCTCGTGATGTGGTCGTAGCCGGGCGCAATGTCGGTGGTGAGCGGCCCGAGCGTGTAGAACGGCGCCTCGCCGCAGACTGCGAGCTGCTTGTCCATGTTCTCCTTGATCTTGTGCATCGGCACGTGGCCAGGCCCCTCGATCATCACCTGGCAATCCTTGGCCCAGGCGATCTTCGTCAGTTCGCCGAGCGTTTCCAGCTCGGCGAACTGCGCTGCATCGTTGGCGTCGGCGATCGAACCAGGACGGAGTCCGTCGCCGAGCGAAAAAGACACATCATAGGCGCGGCAGATGTCGCAGATTTCCGCGAAGTGCTCGTAGAGGAAGCTTTCCCGGTGATGATGCAGGCACCATTTGGCCATGATCGAGCCGCCGCGAGAAACGATGCCTGTGACCCGGTCAACGGTCAGCGGGATGTAGTGCAGCCGCACGCCGGCGTGGATGGTGAAATAGTCGACGCCCTGTTCGGCCTGCTCGATCAGCGTGTCGCGGTAGACCTCCCATGTCAGGTCCTCGGCGATGCCGCCGACCTTTTCGAGCGCCTGGTAAAGCGGCACCGTGCCGATCGGCACCGGCGCATTGCGCACGATCCATTCCCGGATGTTGTGGATGTTGCGTCCGGTCGACAGGTCCATCACCGTATCGGCGCCCCAGCGGATCGCCCACACCATCTTTTCCACTTCTTCCGCCATTGACGAAGTGACGGCGGAGTTGCCGATGTTGGCGTTGATCTTCACCAGGAAATTGCGGCCGATGATCATAGGCTCGCTCTCGGGGTGGTTGATGTTGGCGGGAATGATCGCCCGCCCGCGTGCTACCTCGTCACGCACGAATTCGGGCGTGACGAAGTCGGGGATCGCCGCGCCGAAGGCCTCGCCGTCGCGCAGCACGCTGCCGCGCAGGATCTCGCGGCCCAGGTTCTCGCGGATGGCCACGAATTCCATTTCGGGCGTGACGATGCCGGCGCGCGCATAGGCAAACTGGGTCACCGCCTTGCCCTTCATGGCTCTGAGCGGCCGGTTGCGAATGGGAAATTCCGGCGTCAGGCGCTCGCCCGCCGCGAATCCGTTGTCTTCAGGCCGGACATGGCGGCCGTCATAGGCCTCGACATCGCCGCGCGCCATGATCCATTCCTGGCGAAGCCTGGCAACGCCCTTTTCGATGCTGGTTTCTACAGTCGGGTCGGTATAGGGACCGGACGGATCGTAGACGGTGACAGGCGGCTCGCCGGCCGTCGGATGGACAGAGATTTCGCGCATCGGCACCCGGATCTGCGGGTGGATCAGGCCGGATTTATAGATTTTCCTCGAGGCGGGCAGCGGTCCCGTCGATACCGCGGGGGTAATGGCATTCATTTGAGGCTCCTTTGCTCATGCATTGGAGACCCAGTTCTGTGCCGGAAGGATGAAAAGACGCTTTTACCTGCCTGTTTGCCGGTTTTCGGGCATGGAGTCCCGCAAAGCGCTTGCACCGTCCCTACGCCAGTATGAACTGGATCAGGTTCAACGGGTCACTGCGCCGCGAAAGCCAGCAGTATCTCAGCCTCTTGCCGGGACTCCCCTGGTGAATGAATCGAATTGAACGGGCGAGCGTCATTTTGTCAAGCGCATTTGGCCGATCAGAGGCTTGCTCAAGCCTGACGGAAGAACTGGCGCCCGCGGGCAAGTTACTCGCCGGAGGGGAGCGCGGGATAGTCGAGGCCGATATTACCTCGAAACCGCCCGGCACCATCGAGTGGGATTGACCCGGTGTCCTTCAGAGCTTAATCGCGAACTTTCGGAAAATGCCGTAAACCACAGAAGTAACTGATTATTCGTGACCATGTAGTCAGCTGAACGCTTCGCGCGAAGGGCGTCCAAGCGCGACGGCTCTATTCGGGGCGCAGACAGATATCAAACGCCCAGATAGGCGGCGCGGATCCGTTCGTCGGCGATCAGTTCCTCGGCCGTGCCTTGCATGGTCACCCGCCCGGTCTCCATCACATAGCCACGGTCGGCAATACGCAGCGCGGCATAGGCGTTCTGCTCGACCAGAAGCACGGTGACGCCCAGTGTCTTCAAATTCCTGATGACGTCCATGATCTGCGCAACCAGGATCGGCGCCAGCCCCATGCTCGGCTCGTCCAGGAGCAGGCAGGCAGGGCGCGCCATCAGCGCGCGCGATATCGCCAGCATCTGCTGCTGGCCGCCCGAAAGGCCGCCGGCCGCGAGATTGCGTTTTTCCCTGAGGATCGGGAACATGGCGAAAGCCTCTGCCATATCCGTGTCGACGCGTGCATCCGCGAACAGATAGGCCCCCAGCCTGAGATTTTCCTCCACGCTGAGGCTGGTGAATATCTGCCGGCCCTCGGGCGATTGCGCCAGGCCGAGCGCCACGCGCCGGTGCGCCGGCATCCCCTGCAGCGGTTCGCCCTTGAACACCAGATTGCCGCCGCTGATCGGCTGCACGCCGGAAATGCAGCGCAGCAGCGTCGTCTTGCCGGCGCCGTTGGCGCCCACCACAGTGACGATTTCACCCGAACGCACCTGCAGGTCGACGCCGTGCAGCACCTCGATGCGCCCATAGCGCGAGCGCAGGTTCTCAACCGAGAGCATGGCCGCTCCCTTCCTGAACGCCGAGATAGGCTTCGATCACCTTGGGATCGCGCGAGACTTTTTCCGGCTTGCCTTCGGCGATCTTCTCGCCCCGGTCGAGCACGACGATATGGCTGGAGATGCGCATCACCATCTTCATGTCGTGTTCGACCAAGAGGATGGCGACGCCCGACTTCGCCACGTCGGCGATGAGGTGGTCGATCTCCTCGGTCTCAACCGCATTGCAGCCGGCCGCCGGCTCGTCGAGCAAAAGGATGCGCGGCTCCAGCGCCAGCGCGCGCGCGATCTCCAGCCGCTTCAGCGCGCCGTAGGACAGCGACGAAGCCTGCTGATCCGCCGCGCGGTCGAGCCCGACGCGCGCCAGAAGCCCGCTCGCCACAGTACGCGCCTCGGCAGTGCGACGGCGCGATGCCGGCGTGGAGAACAGGTCGGCGACCAGGCTGCCGCGCGCCTTCAGGTGCCGGCCGGTCATCACATTCTCCAGCACGGACATCTTCTGGAAGATCTGCAGGTTCTGGAAGGTGCGCGACAGGCCGCGTTCAGCCAGCTGGTTCGGGGCCATGCCCGTGACCGCTTCACCGTCGAGGCTCACCTTGCCGCGCGCCGGCCGGTAAGCGCCGGAGATCATGTTGAACAGCGTCGTCTTGCCGGCGCCGTTCGGCCCGATCACCGAGACGATCTCACCCGGCTCGACCCCGAAGCCGACATCGTTGACGGCCCGCAAGCCGCCGAAATCGATACCCAGCCCCTCGACGGAAAGCAGCGGCATCAGCCCCTCCCGCGCAAGGCGCGCGACAGGGTCGGCACCAGTCCGTCACGCATGAAGATCATGACCAGCATCATGATCAGGCCGAGGATCATGTGCTCATATGCCTGCAGCGCTGTCAGCGCTTGCGGCAACAGCGTCAGCAAAGTTGCCCCGGCGATTGCGCCGGGCACCGAGCCGGCGCCGCCCAGCACCGTCATCGTCACCAACTCGACCGAATGCAGGAAACCGGCGACATCGGGCGTGATGAACTTGTTCATCAGCGCAAGCAGCGAGCCGGACAGCGAGGCGTAGACGGCCGACAACACGAAGGCGGAGAGCTTGTAGCGCGCGACATCGACGCCGACAGTGCCGGCAGCGATCTCCGAATCGTGCAGTGCCCTGAGCGCCCGCCCGGCCGCGCTGTCATGGAGGTTCGAGGCGACCCAGGCGCCGCCGAGCAGGAACAACGCGGTGAAGGCGTACCAGAACTGTGCGTTGGAGAGATCGATACCGATGAACTTCAGCGCCGCGCGCAAGCCCAGTTCCGGCACTTCGCGCCCGTCGGCGCCGCCGGTGATCGGCACTTCATTGGCAAGCACCATCGACACCAGAATGCCGAAGCCAAGTGTGGCCACCCCCAGATAATAGCCTTTCAGCCGCAGTATCGGCCCGCCGATCAGCCAGGCGATCCCAGCGCTGATGACGGTGCCAAGGAGCATGGCCAACGCCGGATGAAGTCCCAGATAGATCGGCGCCAATGCACAGGTATAGGCCCCGATGCCTGCAAAGCCGGCATGCCCGAGACTGACCTGGCCGGCGAAGCCGATCAGGATGACGAGGCCCGTGACGGCAAGCCCATTGACGAAGGCGAGGGCGCCTATGCGGTAGTAGAAGTTGGACGGAAAGGCGAGCGGCGCCAGGGCGACGATGGCCAGCAGGATCAGCAGCGTCAGATGCTTCGACGACAGGCGCATGGTCACACACGCTCCATCGACTTGCGGCCGAACAAACCTTGCGGCATCCAGAACAGCACGACCAGAATGACAATGAACGCGACGGCGTCCTTGTAGGTCGAACTGACAAGCCCGGCCGTCAGCGCCTCGATCAGCCCCAGAAGCAGGCCGCCAACCAGGGCCCCGACCGGCACGCCCATGCCGCCCAGCATCGCGGCGGCGAACCCCTTGAGCGCAAAGGGTACTCCAAGATCGTAGCTGGTCAGGCTGATCGGCGTCATGAGAATACCGGCCAGCGCGCCGATCGCCGCCGACAGCGCGAAGCTCAGGCTCATCATGTAGTCCGTGTTGATGCCGACCAGTTTCGCGGCGACGCGGTTGTTGGCCGTGGCGAGGATGGCCTTGCCCGTCAAAGTGCGCGTGAAGAAGACGTAGAGAAGCACGAACACCATGACCGCGACGGCGACGACCCACAGGCCCTGCGGCAGGATCGTCACCCCGCCGACGTTCATCGGCTCGTCGCCGCTGAAGCCCGGAAAGCGGTGCAACTGCTTGTCGAAAACCAGTTGTGCGCCGCCGCGCAGGAAAATCGAGGCGCCGATGGTGATGATGATGAGGCTGACCACCGGCGCGGCGCCTGCGCGCTCGATGGCCAGTTTGTTGAGGAGCACACCAATGACGGCGGCTGCCACGATTGCCAGCAGCGCCGCCAGCGGCAGGGGCACGCCCGCCTGCCAGGCGAAGAACGTCACCATTCCGCCGAGCATGACGAACTCGCCTTGTGCGAAGTTCACCACGTCGGAGGCGTTGTAGATGATGGTGAAGCCAAGCGCGACCAGCGCGTAGGCGGCTCCGACAGTCGTTCCCGACACCAGATATTGCAGCAGTTCCGTCACCGCGTACCCCTCCCTTGCAACTGTAAGGTTGCGATCGGCTCGTTGGCTGGCGGTTCGATGCTACTGGAGCAGCACCCAGTTGCCGTCCTTGATCTCCAGCATGCGGAAAGCCGAAAGATCGAGGCCGAGGTGATCGGTCGCCGACATATTGAATGCGCCGGTGACGCCAACGAAGCCCTTGGTTTGCTCGATCGCATCGCGGATTGCCTGCGGCTCCGCCGCGCCGGCGCGGTTGATCGCATCGACCAGCAGGCGCAGCGCGTCATGCGCATAGCCGCCGAAAGTGGAGGCGGGCGAACCGGCCTTCTCCTCATAGATCTTCCTGTAGGCGGTCACGACGGCATATTGCGGATCGTCTTGGCTGAGCTGGTCCGCAATCAGGATTGCCGTGCCGGGGATCTTGACCCCGTTCGACGCTGGTCCGGCGAGCTCGATGAAGGCCTTCGAGGCGACGCCATGCGACTGGTAGAGCGGCGTCTTGATGCCAAGCTGTCCGTAGTTGCGGGTGACGATGGCAGGGCCCTGGCCAAAGCCGGCGTTGAGAATTGCCTGGACGCCTTCCTTGGAGCGCAGATTGGTCAACTGCGGCGTCATGTCGGCGTCGGTCGGTCCATAGATCTCATCGGCCAGGATTTCGATGCCGTAGTCGCCGGCAATGTCCACGCAGTGCTTGCGCATTGAGGCGCCAAAGCCGTCCGAGCCGGAAATCAGGCCGATCTTGGTAAGGCCGCCGGCCTTCATGTTCTCGAAGATCTTGCCGCAGGCCATGCGGTCGGTATGCGGTGTCTTGAACGTCCATGGCTGAACCGGGTCGACAATCTCAAGTGCACCGGCAAGCGAGATGAACGGGATCTCGGCATCGGCTACAACCTGCATGATCGACATCGTCGTGGCCGTGGTCGAACCACCTACGATGGCGACCACCTCGTCATCCTCGATTAGACGTGTTGCGAATGTGCGCGCCTTGTTGGGGTCGCCCGCGTCGTCGTAGCTGACCAGTTCGATCTTTTCGCCGAGCACGCCGCCAGCGGCGTTTATCTCGTCGACCAGCATCCGCAGGGTCTTCGCCTCCGGGTCGCCCAGCGACGATGCCGGGCCAGTTTCCGAGACGGTCGAGCCAATCTTGATATCGGCCAGGGCAGGCGATGCCACGCCGATCATCAAGGCTGCGACCGCAGCCTTCAATACAGACTTCATGAATTCCTCCCGAGGTTGAAAACGCCGTTTTGGCCCGGCCCTCCCAAGCCAAAATGCAGAGATCGTCTTGAACGTGCTTGCCAGCCAAATCCGGTTTAGCGGCAGGTTATTATTAACCGACCGGTCGGATTATGCAACTATTTTTTGATGATGCTATTGGCGGCTCGAAGATCGGCAAGGTGACGGCGTGAAGATCCCCGATACACGCGCAATGTCCTGTGACCCGCCCTGGCATGCCGGCACGGCTTCTGCTGTATGCGTGCGCAGGTGTGGAAGGCGGCGCGCCCGGGCCGTTCACGGGGAATGAAGAATCAGACCGGAAGCTCGCCCGCGAGCTTGGGTATCATCTGAAGCGCGAAGTCCCTGAACATTCGCACCGGCCGGGATATGTTGCGATTGCCGAGATACACGATCGAAAGATCGCGCGTCGCGAAGCGCCACTGCGGCATGACCTCGACCAGCCGCCCGCTGGCGAACAGAGCGGGCGCGACGATGGGCGGTAGCTCGCCGATTCCCCCACCTCCCGCCAGCAAGGTCGCCAGCCCCGTAAAGTCGTTCATCGTCACCCTCGGCCTGAAGTTCACCGTCTCGTGCACGCCGTCCCGTTCCAGTATCCAGCGGTGCTGCCGCGACCAGTAGGCGAAGGCGAGCAACTGGTGATCGCGCAACTCACGAGGATGAGTGGGAGCGTCCCGCCCCTCCAGATAGTCCGGGCTTGCGACAAGCCTATGGCGGTAGCGCAGGACCGGGCGTGCGACCAGGCTCGAATCCGCGAACGGGCCAAGGCGCAACGCCAGATCGATCCCTTCCGAGATGTGATCCAGATGGCGATCGGCGATGATCAAATGCACCTCGACTGCCGGATAGGAGACCCGGAACGTGCCGATCAGTGGCGCCAGCAGATTCTCGGAGATGCTGGGGGGCGCCGAGAGCCGCAGCGTGCCGCGGACCTCCGAAAGCCGGTGCGAAACAATGCTGTCGACTGCCTCGTTCACCTCCGCACCGCGCTGAGCCTGCTCAAGAATCTCCATGCCGATGTCGGTGAGCCTCAGGCTGCGCGTGGAACGCTCGAACAAGCGGACGTCGAGCTGGTCCTCCAGCTCGGCGACCCTGCGGCTGACGGTCGAGACAGGCATGGCCATACGGCGCGCCGCCTCGGAAAAGCTGCGTGTTTCGGCAACACGGGCGAAGATCACGAGGTCGTTCAGGTCGATCATCGATTTTCCCAAATTCAGGAAAGTGACTACCAAAAAACCTATCTAATCCCAAAAATGGAAATGATCTACAACTCTCACGAGAACTTTACTACCGGGAGCCTGGGGTGCCGGGGATTGCGACCACAATACTGGCAGGTGCGATTTTGGCCCTGTCGAATGCGGCGGTAGCCACTGAAAGCAACGACACGGCGGCAATCGAACAGGTGCTTGAGGCCTATGAACAGGCACTGAACAGCTCCGATACGGACGCAGTCCTGCGGCTTTATGCGCCCGACGGCGTGTTCATGCCGCAGTACATCCCGTCGAGCATCGGCGCCGATGCGGTGCGGAACGCCTATTGGAACGTGTTCAGCGCCGTCAAGCTGTCGTTTCGTCTCGACATCGCCGAAATCGTCCAGGTGGCCCCCGAGTGGGCGTTCGCACGGACCAATTCGGCCGGCACAGTCACCGTCCGGACCAGCAACCATACGCTGGCCGAAGCAATTCAGCAGTTTTTTGTCCTGCAAAAGCTCGCAGCAGGCGGATGGAAGATCGCGCACTACAGCTTCGCCTCCACCACTCCGCCGCGTGAATAGGGAGGATCATCATGCTCGAGAAGCTGATTACTTTCCTAGTTTCGACCGCCGCGATCCTTCGCGGCGACTTCGGCGATTGGACGGGAATGATCGTGTTCCCAAACATGACCATGGCCGGCGGCCTCCTGTCGATCGCGGCTCGCGCCGCCACGGGGTCGAGCCTCGACCGTCCGATCGCCGCACTGAGGTCGCCGTGACCGTGCCGAAGACCATGAGGGCGGTGGTCATCCATCAGGCTGGAGGGCCCGAGACCCTTCGGATCGAGACCCGGCGCGTGCCGAAGCCCGGCGAGGGGCAGGTGCTCATCAGGGTGAAGGCGTTTGGGCTCAATCGCTCCGAGTTGTTCACGCGCCGTGGCCTTTCGCCAATCGTGGATTTTCCACGCGTCCTCGGGATCGAGGCGGTTGGGACGGTGGCGGAGGTCCCATGCGGAGCCTTTACGCAAGGCGACATCGTGGCGACGGCGATGGGCGGGATGGGACGCCAGTTCGACGGCGGGTATGCGGACTATGTCTGCGTGCCCACCGGTCAGGTGCAGAGACTGCGGACCGTGCTGCCATGGGACTTGCTGGGCGCCATGCCCGAAATGCTTCAGACAGCATGGGGATCCTTGTTCACATCGCTGCAGCTTAGGCAAGGCGATCGGCTGCTGATCCGCGGCGGCACAAGCTCGATCGGGCTTGCCGCCACCATGATCGCCAAGGCACATCGCGCCGTCGTTATCGCGACCACCCGCAACCCCGATCGAGAAAGGCTGTTGCGCGAAAGGGGTGTCGACCAGGTGCTGATCGACACAGGCGAGATCGCGAGCCAGGTTCGCGAGGTCTGTCCGAATGGCGTCGACAAGGTGCTCGAACTGGTCGGCGCCACGACGCTCAGGGATTCGCTGCGCTGCGTGCGCCCGCGCGGCATACTATGCATGACCGGCATCGTCGGCGACCAATGGTCCTTGGACGGGTTCAATCCACTGGATGACATCCCGACGGCGGTGTCGCTCACCAGCTATTCGGGTGGCGTGGAGAACTTCATGCGCACGCCGCTTCAGGCGCTCGTGGATGAGGTCGAGGACGGTGAGCTGCGGCTGCCGATCGGACGGGTTTTCAAGCTCGACGAGATCGTCGAGGCGCACCGCGTCATGGAGGCGAACGCGGCGGGCGGAAAGGTCGTTGTGCTGACATGACGCGAGATTGATCGGACGTCTATTTCAGCCATTCAACTGCGCGCGTGGGGGGATACACGCGCCCAGGCCGGGGTGGTTAATCCCTTTGGATCAACCACCCCGGTACTTTTTTCGCTTCCCAAACGGAAAACCGATATCCAGGCCGGGCCGCCCCCCGCGGCGGTTTTTTGCATTGCACAATCGAAGCCGGCAGGCAAAATGCGGGCATGAAGCCGGCTCCCCTCGATGTACTCGTCATTGACGAAAACCGCATACGCGCGGCCGTCATCGAGGAAGGATTGCGCGAGGCCGGATATACGGACGTGACGATCATCCACGATATGGCCGGCATCGCCGCGCGCATCGCCACGCTGGAGCCGGACGTCATCGTGATCGATCTCGAAAACCCCAACCGGGATATGCTGGAGAACATGTTCCAGCTGTCTCGCGCGGTGAAGCGGCCGATCGCGATGTTCGTCGACCGATCGGACACGGCCTCCATCGAGGCGGCGGTGGAGGCGGGCGTGTCGGCCTACGTCGTCGACGGGCTGCGGAAGGAACGCGTCAAGCCGATCCTCGACATGGCTATCAGCCGTTTCAACGCCTTCTCGCGCATGGCGCGCGAACTCGAAGATGCGCGCACGGAGCTGGAGAGCCGCAAGCTGGTCGACCGCGCCAAGGGCATTCTGATGAAGTCGCGCGGGCTTTCGGAGGAGGAGGCCTACACGCTGCTGCGCAAGACCGCGATGAACCAGAACCGCAAGATAAGCGAGATTGCGCAGAGCCTCGTCACGGCGGCCGGACTGCTTGGACCGGAGGATGCGTCATGAGCCACCTGGTGACGGCCGGTTTTCTGCCGCTGCTCGACAGCGCCTTGCTGGTCGCAGCACGCGAAAAGGGATTTGCCAGGGAGGAGGGCGTCGAACTGCTGCTGGTTCGCGAAAACTCCTGGGCGAGCATTCGCGACCGGTTGGCCGTCGGCCATTTCAACGTGGCGCACATGCTGGCGCCGATGCCGATTGCCTGCAACCTTGGCCTGACGCCGCTCGCCACACGCACCATCGCACCCATGGCGCTGGGTCTCGGCGGCAACGCGGTCACCGTGTCGCAAACCCTGTGGGACGAGATGCGCGGGAATGGCGCGGCCTCCGATTTCGAACCACGCTCGGCCGGCGAGGCGCTGGCGGCGATCGTGACGCAGCGCGCGACGCAAGGCTTGCCGCTTCTGCGTTTCGCGGTCGTGCACCCTCATTCCGGCCACAACTACGAACTGCGCTATTGGCTGGCGGCCTGCGGCGTCGATCCGGACAGCGATATCGAGATCGTCATCGTACCGCCGCCTTTGATGGCTGATGCGCTCGGTTCGCAGCGCATCGACGGCTATTGCGTCGGCGAGCCGTGGAACACCGCGGCCGTGGTGAAGGGGGTGGGGCGCATCGCCACGGCCAAGGCTGCGATCTGGCGATCCAGTCCCGAAAAGGTGTTGGGCGTGGCCGCCGACTGGGCCGAAGCCAATCCGGAAACGCTGACGGCGCTGTTGCGCGCGCTGCACCGTGCGGCCGTCTGGTGTGGCGACCCCGCAAACCATGGCGAGCTGGCAGCCATGCTGGCAGGCCCGGCCTATGTCGACCGTCCGGCTGACTGGCTGCTGCCGGCGTTGAGCGGGACGATCCGGACCGGCGATGGCGGCGAAGTGACGACGCGCGACTTCTTCTTGCCGCATGCGAAGGGCGCCACATTCCCCTGGAAGAGCCACGCGCTGTGGTTCTACAGCCAGATGGTGCGGTGGGGGCAGGTCGCGGCCAGCGCCCGGAATGAAGCGATCGCCCGCGACACCTACCGGCCCGATCTCTATCGGTCGGCGCTGCGTGAACTCGGCGTCGCGCTGCCGGGCGCGAACGCCAAGGTCGAGGGCGCGCTGAGCGCCGCGACGCCGGTTGGTTCGGCGGGCGCGAGCCTGGTGCTTGGTCCCGACGGCTTCTTCGACGGCGTTACCTTCGACCCGGACGAGGTTTCGGCTTACATCGAGCGGCAGAAGCGGCTGCCCAGAGTGTAGGCGGCCTTGTGCGCTGCATCATTTTTGTGCATCGCAAGACGATGCCTGCCGGAGTTTTCGCCAATCCATATCAGCGCGCCTCACGGCGAGCATGACGCTGGCTATTGATTTCCTTTCAAAATTTCGCGTGGCGGGCCAACTGGCACGCTTCCTGCTTTATAGTTGGTGAGACCCACAGACGGGTCACGAAATTTGCGTCCAACGCCGGGCGCATCAGGCAAGGCCGCCAATCAGATCTGGACGCGATCCCGGATGTACGGACGCGAACGGACCGGTTGGCGGTCTTTTTGTTTCAGCCACAGAGCGGCGCTTCTCCCACGCCGATCATGGAGCGAGGAAAATGAGCAAGAGCCTTCCATCAATGTCCAGCGGCAACGCGTCGGCGACGCGCGCGCTGTCGATGTCCACGATCGCCTTTACCGTCTGCTTCGCGGTGTGGACGATCTTTTCGATCATCGGGGTGAAGATCAAAGCCGAACTCGGGCTTTCCGAGACCCAGTTCGGGTTGTTGATCGGCATGCCGATCCTGACGGGTTCGCTCGTCCGCATCGTGCTCGGCGTGTGGACCGATCGCTTCGGCGGCCGTCTCGTCTACACGGCGACCATGCTTGCGGCGGCAGCGGCAACGTTCCTGCTCGCCTTCGCCACCACCTACGCGCAGATGCTGCTCGCCGCGCTCGGCGTCGGTCTGGCCGGCGGGTCCTTCGCGGTCGGCGTTGCTTATGTCTCGCGCTTTTATTCCGCCGACAGGCAGGGCACGGCGCTCGGCATCTTCGGCGTCGGCAATGTCGGTGCCGCTGTCACGAAGTTCCTGGCGCCGTTCGTGCTGCTGGCCGGCGGTTGGCAGGATGTCGCGCTGATCTGGGCATCCGCCCTGGGCTTCATGGCCTTGATCTTCTGGTTCGGGACGCAAGACGATCCGGTCATCCGCGACCGGCGCGTCAACGGCGCCAAGCCGAAAAACTTCTGGACCGAGTTCGCGCCGCTGAAGGACATGCGCGTCTGGCGCTTCGCCCTCTATTACTTCTTCGCCTTCGGCGCCTTCGTGGCGCTTGCGCTGTGGCTGCCGCGTTATCTGATCGGTGTCTACGGTTTCGACATCGCTACCGCCGGCATGCTCGGCGCCGCCTATTCGATCCCGGGCAGCGTCTTCCGCGCCTATGGCGGCGTGCTATCCGACAAGATCGGCGCCCGTACGGTGCTCTACTGGACGTTCGCGGTGTCGGCCGTTGCCTGCGCGGTGCTGGCGCTGCCGGCAACCGACTACACGGTTCGCGGCATCAACGGTCCGATCAGTTTCCATTTCGAGATCGGGCCGGTCGCCTTCATCGCGGTGGCGTTCGTGCTCGGCTTCTTCATGAGCCTCGGCAAGGCGGCAGTCTACAAGCACATTCCCGTTTACTATCCGCAAAACGTTGGCGCGGTCGGCGGCCTTGTCGGCATGATCGGCGGCCTCGGCGGTTTCATCCTGCCGATCGCTTTCGGGGCGCTCAACGACCTGACCGGCGTCTGGTCGAGCTGCTTCATGCTGCTTTTCCTGATTGTCGCTGCCTGCTTCGCCTGGATGCATTTCGCAATCCTGCGGATGGAGCGGGCCATCGCCGACGAGGCTGTCGCCTCGCCCGCCGAATAGATCGGAAGGATCCTGCCATGACAGAGAAACTGGTCATCATCGGCAACGGCATGGCGCCCGGGCGCATGCTGGAGCACCTGCTGGAAGCCGCTCCCGACCGCTACCAGATCACCATCTTTAACGCCGAACCGCGCGTGAATTACGACCGCATCATGCTGTCGCCGGTTCTTTCGGGCGAGAAGGCGTTCGAGGAAATCGTCATCCACGGCGACGGCTGGTACATCAAGCACGGCATCACCCTCTACAAGGGGCACAGGATCGCCGCCATCGACCGCGACGCCAAGACCGTCACCTCCGATCACGGAGTGACCGAAAGCTATGACAAGCTCGTCATCGCAACCGGCTCGGTGCCGTTCATCATTCCGGTGCCGGGCAGGGATCTGCCGGGCGTGCTGAGCTACCGCGATCTCGACGATGTCAGCGCCATGCTGCTGGCCGCGCAATCGCGCGACAGGGCCGTGGTGATCGGCGGCGGCCTGCTCGGCCTCGAAGCCGCTGCCGGTTTGAAGGAGCGCGGCATGGACGTGACCGTGCTGCATGTCATGCCGACCCTGATGGAGCGTCAGCTCGATCCCGCCGCCGGCTATCTTTTGCAGAAGGCGGTCGAGGCGCGCGGCATCAAGGTGATCACCAAGGCCAACACCAAGGCGATTGTCGGCAACGGCAAGGTGGAGGGCGTCGAGCTCGCTGACGGCGAGATCATCCCCGCCACACTGGTGGTGATGGCCGTCGGTATCCGGCCGAATATCGGACTGGCAAAGGATGCAGGACTGGAGGTCAATCGCGGCATAGTCACCGACGATCACATGGTCACCTCCGATCCGTCGATCTTCGCGCTCGGCGAGTGCGCCGAAGTCGGCGGCCACGTCTATGGGCTCGTCGCGCCGCTCTACGAGATGGCGCGCGTCACGGCAGCACGGCTCTCCGGCGGCGAGGACAAGCGTTTCGTCCACTCCGACACGCCGACCAAGCTCAAGGTCACCGGCATCGATCTCTATTCCATCGGCGATTTCGCCGATGGCGACGATCGCGAGGAGATTATCCTGCGCGACGCTTCGGCCGGCATCTACAAGCGTGTCATCCTGCAGGACAACAGGATCATCGGCACCGTGCTGTTCGGCGAAACCGGCGACGGCGCATGGTTCAACGATCTCAAGAAGAAGGCGACCGACATCTCCGAGATGCGCGACACGCTGATCTTCGGCCAGGCGTTCCAGGGGGGCGCCTCCTCGGACCCTCTGGCGGCCGTTGCGGCACTGGCGGATGATGCTGAAATCTGCGGCTGCAACGGCGTTTGCAAGGGAAAGATCACCGAAGCTATCGTCGCAAAGGGCCTGACTTCGCTGGACGATGTGCGCGCCCACACCAAGGCTTCCGCGTCCTGCGGGTCGTGCACCGGCCTGGTCGAACAATTGATGCAGCTTTCGCTCGGCGACAGCTACAACCCGGCCGCCGTGCAGCCGATGTGCTCCTGCACGACGCTCGGTCATGACGATGTGCGTCGGCTGATCAAGGCAAAGGGTCTGAAGACGATTCCCGCCGTCATGCAGGAACTGGAGTGGAAGACGTCCTGCGGCTGCGCCAAGTGCCGGCCGGCGCTCAACTACTATCTCGTCGCCGACTGGCCGGACGAATATGCCGACGACTACCAGTCGCGTTTCATCAACGAGCGCGTGCACGCCAACATCCAGAAGGACGGCACCTATTCGGTGGTGCCGCGCATGTGGGGCGGCATGACGTCGGCCAAGGAGTTGCGCGCCATCGCCGACGTGGTCGACAAGTTCGAGATACCGGCGGTGAAGGTCACCGGCGGGCAGCGCATCGACATGCTGGGGATCAGGAAGGAAGACCTGCCGGCGGTGTGGGCCGATCTCGGCAAGGCGGGTTTCGTCTCGGGCCATGCCTATGCCAAGGGATTGCGCACGGTGAAGACCTGCGTCGGCACCGACTGGTGCCGCTTCGGCACGCAGGATTCGACCGGGTTCGGCATCCGCATCGAAAAGTTCATGTGGGGTTCGTGGACGCCGGCCAAGGTCAAGATGGCTGTCTCCGGCTGCCCGCGCAACTGCGCCGAGGCGACCTGCAAAGACGTCGGCGTGGTTTGCGTGGATTCGGGCTACGAGATCCACTTCGCCGGCGCCGCCGGCCTCGACATCAAGGGCACGGAGGTGCTTGGCCTGGTGAAGACCGAGGACGAGGCGCTCGAGGTGATCGTGGCGCTGGTGCAGATGTACCGCGAGCAGGCGCGCTATCTCGAACGCATTTACAAATGGACCAGGCGCGTCGGCGTGCCGGAAATCAGGCGTCAGGTCCTCGACGATCTCGACCGGCGCAAGGCCTTTTACGACCGCTTCGTGTTCAGCCAGAAGTTCGCCCAGGTCGATCCATGGTCGGAGCGCGTCTCCGGCAAGGACAAGCACGAATTCAGGCCGATGGCGGTGGCGGAATTCGTTCAGGCTGCGGAGTGATGAGATGACCTGGTTCGACATCGGCGCCATCGAGGACATTCCGCAGCGCGGCGCGCGTTGCGTCGCAACGCCGCGAGGCAAGATCGGCGTTTTCCGCACCCATGACGACCGCATCTTCGCCATCGAAGACCACTGCCCGCATCGAGGCGGCCCCCTCAGCCAGGGCATCGTTCATGGCGCGGCGGTGACGTGCCCGCTGCACAACTGGGTCATTTCGCTGGAGACCGGGAAGGCGCTCGGCGCCGACGAGGGTTCGGTCAAGACGATCCCGGTGCGGGTCGAGGACGGCCGCATCGCGCTGGCGCTTGGCGAAGCGCTGCTGGCTGCGGAATGAACACAATCGCGAACGAGCAAGCAGCCGAGGTGAGGACGACCTGCCCCTATTGCGGGGTGGGCTGCGGCGTGCTGGCCAGGGTCGCCTCGGATGGAGAGGTTTCCGTCCGCGGCGACCCAGACCATCCCGCCAACCGCGGCAGGCTTTGCTCCAAGGGCGCGGCGCTGGGCGAAACCATGGGCCTGGAAGGCCGCGTGCTGCATCCCGAGGTTGGCGGCAAGCGCGCCGATTGGGATGCGGCGCTCGACCTCGTGGCGCGCCGGTTCTCCGAGGCGATCGCCGAACACGGCCCGGACTCTGTCGCCTTCTACATTTCCGGCCAGTTGCTGACCGAGGACTACTACGTCGCCAACAAAATGATGAAGGGTTTCATCGGCTCGGCCAACATCGATACCAACTCGCGGCTTTGCATGGCCTCCTCGGTTGCCGGCCATCGCCGCGCCTTTGGCGAGGATGTCGTTCCCGGCGTCTACGAAGATTTCGAGGAAGCCGACTTGGTCGTCCTGACAGGCTCCAACACAGCCTGGTGCCATCCGATCCTCTACCAGCGCATTCTGGCGGCGCGTCATGCACGCGGCACGAAGATCGTGGTGATCGACCCGCGCCGCACGGCCACGGCCGACGAATGCGACCTGCATCTGGCGCTCGATCCGGGGACCGACGTGCTGCTGTTCAACGGGCTGCTGGCGCATCTGGCGCGCAGCGGGGCGGTGGACGAGAGCTACGTGGCCGCGCACACCTGCGGCTTCGACAGTGCAATCCAGGTTGCGTCCGCCGATGCGCCGACCGTCGAAAAGGTTGCGGCGGGCTGCGGTTTGACGGTCGCAGACGTGCGCCTTTTCTATGAGCTGTTTACAACGCACGAACGTGCCGTCACCGTCTACAGCCAGGGCGTCAACCAGTCGGCGCATGGCACCGACAAGGTGAACGCCATCATCAATTGCCATCTGGCGACAGGCCGGATCGGCAAACCCGGCACGGGCCCGTTCTCCGTCACCGGCCAGCCCAATGCCATGGGCGGCCGCGAGGTCGGCGGGCTTGCCAATCAGCTCGCCGCGCATATGAGCTTCGAAAATCCGGCGGATATCGAGCGCGTCGCGCGCTTCTGGAATGCGCCGAAAATGGCCCGAAAAGGCGGCTTGAAGGCGGTCGACCTGTTCCAGGCGGCCGGTGACGGCCGCGTCAAGGCGCTGTGGATCATGGGCACAAATCCGGTCGTCTCGATGCCGGACGCAGGCCGCGTCCGCGCCGCGCTCAAGGCCTGCGATTTCGTTGTCGTCTCCGATGTGGCGCGCACCGACACGACACGCTACGCCGACGTTTTTCTGCCCGCCGCCGGTTGGGGCGAGAAGGACGGCATGGTGACGAACTCGGAGCGAAGGCTGTCGCGCCAGAGACCGTTCATGCCGATTGCGGGCGAGGTGCGTGCGGACTGGCGCATCATCAGCGATGTCGCACGGCGCATGGGCTTCGGCGAGGCTTTCGACTATGCCAATCCGGCTCGGATCTTCCGCGAACACGCCGCTCTCTCCGCCTTCGAAAACGCAGGTGAGCGGCTGTTCGACATCGGGGCCCTGGCGACGCTGTCCGACGCAAGTTACCAAGCTTTCGAACCCCGCCATTGGCCGATGCCGATCGGTCACGAGGCCAACGAACGCCTGCTCGGCGACGGCTGGTTTCCGACACCGGACGGACGGGCGCGCTTCGTTCCTGTCCGCCAGGAGGGTTTCGCGCAGACAACCGATGCGGCCTATCCGCTGGTGCTGAACACCGGGCGCCTGCGCGACCAGTGGCACACTATGACGCGCACCGGCGCCGTGCCGCGGCTGATGGCCAATGCGCCGGATCCGGTGATCGACCTCCACCCGCTAGACGCGGCGGCGCGCGGCTTGAGCGAAGGCGATCTTGCGCATTTGTCGACGCGTTACGGTTTTGCCCGCGCCAAGGTGCGCATCACCAACGCGCAGCGGCCGGGCCAGGCCTTCCTGCCGATGCACTGGAGCGGCCATTTCGCTGGCGCCGCCGCGGCCGGGCAGCTCGCCTCCCCGGTGACGGACCCGTATTCCGGGCAGCCCGAGCTGAAACAGGTGCCGCTGCGCGTCACGCGCGAGCAGACCGCCTGGGAGGGCGTGCTCGTCACGCGGCGCGACCTGCGGCCGACCGGCTTCGTGCACTGGAGCCGGCAGCGGGTCAGCGGCGGCTGGGTCTACCGGCTTGGCGGTACCGAGACGCCGGACCAGGGCATCCTTTTGGCGAGAAAGTTCGTGGAGGTTTTCCGTCCCGACCAGCTGCTCGAATACAGGGACCGCAAGGGCCTCACCTATCGCGCGGCTGCCGTGGATGAGGCGGGGGCGATGGCCGAAGCGCTGCTTGTCGCGCCGCTTGGCCAGTTGCCGGCATGCGATTGGCTCGTGCTTCTGCTTGGCTCGCGGCAACCGCTTGCGGCGATGGATCGCCATGCACTGCTTTCCGGCCGCTCGCCATCGCCGATGCCGTCCGTCGGGCGTATCGTCTGCTCCTGCTTCAATGTTGGCGTCAACCAGCTCGCCTCGGCGGTCGCCTCTGGGTGCGGCAGTCTGGAGGCCATCGGCAAAACGCTCAATGCCGGCACCAATTGCGGCTCCTGCCGGCCGGAGATAAGGGCGATCATCGACGCGGGGCGCGTCCAGGCAGCGGAGTAAATAAGGCGACGCGCTTCCGGGCTTGTGCTCAACGCTGGTTTTGGGCCTGGTTTCGGTCGAGTTCGTCCAGTGCGGCGGCGTTGTTTTCCGCCCAGGTGTAGAGCGCGCGCAGAGGCTCGATGAAGGTCTCGCCAAGCGCGGTGAGCGAATACTCCACTTTGGGCGGCACCACGTCGAAAACCTTGCGTTTGACCAGGCCGCTGGCTTCCACCTCACGCAGCGTTTGCGTCAGCATTTTCTTGGACACGCCCGGAAGCGTTCGCTCGAGCTGTCCTGTGCGCATCGTTCCATGGCTGAGGGCATAGAGGACCATCGACGTCCATTTGCCGCTCAAGATGTAGTGGATGCGCCGCTGCGGGCAGTTCTCCCTGAGCACGAAGTCCTGGGAGCGTGTGCGTGCGTTTTCATTCCTAATGGTTACCATATAGTCCCTATGAGACAAAAAGGTGCCTAATTCCCAAATGGGATCTACATCATATATGGATGCTGCAACTTTCACAGAGGCAATTTCGCTTCCCGGCGCCACCCATGCGCGCCGGCACCCTTGGAGACAGATAATGAAAGCAGCAGTCATCCGCGCTTTTGGCGGACCCGAGCAGATCAAGATCGAAGACATCGCGATGCCGACCCCCGGCGCCGGCGAAGTGTTGGTCAAGGTTTTGGCCGTCGGCATCAATCGCCTGGATCATTACGTGCGCCTCGGGCACATCGCACCGCAACTTGCGTTTCCGCATATCCTGGGTTCCGACGCTGTCGGCGAGGTCGTCGAGACGGGCGCAGACGCTTCCCGGTTCCAGGTTGGCGATCGCGTCATCGCCATGCCGGGCTACCCGACCAACGCGGCGGAAGCCGACATCCGGCCGGTAACCGCTGCCCAGAGCTATTGCATTCCCGGTATCCAGATTCCCGGCACCTATGCCCAGTATATCGTCGTGCCGGAGCGCTGGCTGCTGCGCGATACCACGGGCTTGCCCGTAGAACAGGTTGCGGCGCTTCCTGTGTCACTGCTGATTGCCATCCGTTCGGTGCAGATCGTCGGCGAGGTGAAAAAGGGCGACCGTGTGCTGGTGCATGCGGGTGCGTCGAGCACCGGGATGATGAGCATCCAGGTTGCGCGCGCCCTCGGCGCCTGCGTCGCCACCACTGTGCTGGACGAGCCCTCGGCAAAACTTGCCGCCAGCCTTGGCGCCGAGCTTGTGATCAACACAAGCAAGGAGGATTTTGTCGATGCGCTGAACACATGGACGGACGGGCAAGGCGTCGATGTCGCGATCGACAATCTGGGCGGCGATATCCTCCCGAAGACGATTGCGGCCGTCAAACCGCTCGGCATCATCGTCGCCATGGGCTTCATGGCCGGCACCGACGTCACACTGGACATCAGGAATTTCTTCTTCACGCAGAAGCAGTTGCGTGGCACGCTGGTCGGAGACATCGAGGATTTTGCCGCCTGGCTCGACCCGATCAATGCGGGCAAGGTCAAGCCGGTGATCGACAGCATCCTTCCGCTCTCGAAAGCAGCGGACGCGCATCGCCGCATCGCCGCGAACGAAGCACAGGGCAGCATCGTGCTTCTGCCCTGGGCAGCCTGAACGACAGCGATCCACAGGAGGGGACATGATGCTTGACGATGTCACGAAACGGCTGGAAGCGCTGGGTTTCGCGCTTCCGGCGCCGCCCCGGCCGCTCGGTGCCTATCGCGCGGTGGTCGAGGCGGGGCCGATGCTCCACGTATCGATGCAGGGGCCGCTGAAGGACGGACGCTTCGCCTATACGGGCCTGCTGGGGCGCGACCTGAACGTGGATGAGGGCCGCAAGGCGGCCGAACTTTCAGTCGTCAACGCGCTGGCTCAGGTCCATGCACATCTCGGCGGTTTCGACAGGATCAAGCAGATTGTGAGGCTGGAAGGCCATATCGCGTGCACGGATGACTTTTTCAGCCACCCGCCCGTGCTGGATGGTGCGTCCGAGCTGCTGGCCGCGGTGTTCGGGGAACGGGCGGGCCATGTCCGATCCGTGGTTGGGGTGCGCAATCTGCCGGGCAATGTACCGGTCGCGGTTACCCTTACAGCTGAACTCGTTCCGGCCAGGGCATGAAGGTCGGGAAGGCTAGTGGAGCCGCACTCAGCTTTCGCTGGTCGACGCCCACAGGCGCTTCGACCAGTCTTCGACTTGTCGGGTTTCAAGGCGGCGTTGCGCATAACGCCGCCATCTTTCGGGCAGGTGTGCGAGCGCGAGCATAGCCGACAGTTCCTCGATATTGAAGGTGTCGACGTAGAGGATTCGCCAAAGCCGCTGCAGCGTCCAGTCCGGCGACCGGCGGTCGATCAGGTGAATCGCCTCGCCGGGAGCGACGAAACCTTCCTGACGCACCCGGTAGTACCAGCCCGTCCATCCGGTTTTTTGCACGCGCAGCGCCATATCGGCCACGCCGAAGCGGGCGTTCAGCTTGTGGCATGGCTGCCGCCCCTGCGAAACTTCGATGATGGCATCACCAACCCGAAAGACATCGCCGATCGCGACCGTCCTTTCGTCGAGACCGCGCGTGGAGAAGTTTTCCCCGAACGCACCCGGCCGGGTGAGCATGTCCAGCCCGCCGAGTTCGCCACGCCACGCGTCATAGTGTTCGCGGGGATAATGGTGGACCGCCTTTTCCACGCCGCCGTGAATTTTAAGGTCGGCCTGCGCATCGCCTTCAAGACCTTCCCGGCTCAACCACAGGCGACGAGCGACCGGGCGCTTGTTGATGCCGCTCAGCAAACCGCTGTTCCCGAGCGGCGCAACCTGGCCGACAAGCAGGTCGGCGAGGGCCAGGGTCAATACTGTAGCCCTTCCACCCATTCGAAAAACATCGCGCTGGCGGCGAGCCGCAGGGCCTCGCCGTTTCGGGCGGCGTGCTCGCGAAGGGCGCGAGGGTCGATTCCGGCGCCGGCAAGCTCCACCGCGTGACCGATCAGCCATGGCTCGATAGGCTGCGATGCATCGATCTCGGCATGAAACTGAAGCCCCAGAATGTTCGGCCCGACGGCAAAGGCCTGATTGTGGCAGACGGCCGTTTCCGCAAGATGGTCGGCGCCGTGCGGAATGGTAAAGGTGTCGCCATGCCAGTGCAGTACTGGCACGTCCAATAGATGCCGCAGCGGGCCGGCGTTGCCGGCCGGCGTCAAGCCAAGACTGGAAAAGCCTATTTCCTTGATGCCTGTCGGGGTGACCCTGGCGCCGAGCGCGTCAGCCATCAGCTGCGCGCCCAGGCAGATGCCCAGCGTTGGGCGGTTCGCGGCCAATCTGGTCTTCAGCAGGGCGCGCTCCTTGACCAGGAAAGGATAGGTCCCGTCTTCATAGACGCCGATCGGTCCGCCCAGCACAACGATCAGATCGGACGCCAATGGATCGAGGTGATCGAGATTTTGAACGCCGGCGTCCCAGTATTGAACCGTGTAGCCCGCATTCTGCAGAACGGTGTCGAACACGCCGAGGTCTTCGAAGTGTACGTGGCGAATGGCAGCCGCGCTTCTAGCCATGGATCACTCGTCCTTTCCCGACAGTTTGCCCGATAAAGGGGTTGTGTACAGCCGCGATATACACCTTAGTTCCGCCAGGGGTCGCCCATCTAGGGGCACATGACAAAATATTATTGACCAATCGGTCGGTTAATTATAAGATACGCGATCGGAAGCTGTCAACCTCTGGTTGGGAGATCGTGCGTGGCCAAGGGAGGACGGTCATGGAGGAGCCGGTCAGCCGGCTAACGACCGTAGTTTGGTGGCATGCAACCTGGGAGCAAGGGAGGGCATCGCATCCATGCTGAATATCTATGACACATGCGCCCAGTCGCCCGGCAGGCAGTTCGACTACTGGCGCGAGGAACTTTGCCACAACTTCGTCGAGCTGGCTGCGGAGAGACCCCGGTCGGGTATCTTCGATGGGCGTATCAAGCACTTTCCCCTGCACTCCATCGGAATATTGCGCGTAACCACCGACGCGCACCGCGTTGCGCGGACCAGGCTCGGCATCGACCGGTCGAACGACGACTGCTACTTCATCAACCTGCAACTTGACGGGGTTGCCCTGACAAGCCAGCGCAGCGCGGACGTGTCCGTTCACGCTGGAGACATGGTGTTGGTCGATACGCGCGAACCCTTCTCGGTGCTGCATGAAGAGCCATTCGATCTGATCTGCTTCAAGGTGCCTCGCGACGCACTGCGCGCCGAACTCAGGCAGCGAAATCTCGGGCCTCTGCCAAACGTTCGCGCCGCGAGCGGTTGCGGCCGGGTGTTGCGCAGCTACGCCAATGCGCTGATCGAGGAGTCCGAAAGCGATCTTGCCGATAGCGCCTCCGTTCTGGCTGATAACCTGATCAGCCTGATCGCGGGAGCGATCAACACGGCGACCGACGGCTTGCAGCCGACAGGCCAGCTCGGAACGCAGCAACTGGCTCGCTTGCACGCCGTGCAGGGCTACATCGACGAGCGTCTCGCGGACCCGGACCTGTCGCTCCAGAGCGCGGTCGACCGTTTCAATCTTTCGCCGCGCTACCTGCAGAAACTGTTCGCGGCAACCGGATCGACTTTCTCGCAGACATTGATGATGCGCCGGCTCGACAAGGCAGCGACCTGCCTGCGCCGCCGGGAGCTGCGCGGCCGGACGATTGCCGAAACTGCCTTCCTCTGCGGCTTCAACGATTTCTCCTACTTCAACCGCAGCTTCAAGAAGCGCTTCGGCAGGAGCCCACGCGATTATCGGTCGGCATACCTGGATCGGTAGTGCCGGGACGGACGCGTTTCGCCAGATATTTCGGCGCAATCGTCCAAGTTTCCTGGCGCCGGTCCGGGCATAATCGGCGACGCGTTCAGCCCGAGGGCCGCCGTGGAAGTGGTCTCGTCGCAGCGCGCCAAAGGGAGGAATTCACGGTGCAGGATAAAGGCTCAACCACGCGCTATTTCACGACGCGTTTCTCGAAAAGATACGGCATCGTGCATCCGTTCGCGGGCGCCGGGCTGGCTTTCGCCGCTCAAACCCCGGACCTGGCGATTGCGGTTTCCAGGGCAGGTGGCCTCGGCGCCCTTGGTGTCGGTTTCATGCCTCCGGATCAATTGCGCGCCAACATCGCAGCCATTCGCGCGGCCACCGGCAAGCCGTTCAACATCAACTTCATCACCTGCTTTCCCAACGACGCGCAGATCCGTGTTTGCGCGGAGGAGAAGGTGCCGGTCGTCTCCTTCCACTGGGGGCACCCCGCAACGGAACACCTGAAGCTGCTGAAGGACGCCGGCGTGTCCGTGTGGGAGCAGGTCGGCACAGTGGAGGACGGGCGAAAGGCGGCTGGCGACGGCGTCGAGGTGGTGATCGCGCAGGGCTGGGAGGCCGGCCGCCACAATTATGGCGGGCTGGGCACCGTCGCTTTCGTTCCGGCCATGGTCGATGCCATCGGGGAGCAGGCGCTGGTGTTGGCTTCGGGCGGCATATCGGATGCACGCGGCGTGGCGGCCGCGCTGTCGCTGGGCGCCGACGGCAGGTTCCACTTTCAGGGATGATGCCTGGCGCGAATTCACGAAAACATGCGGTTGACTCGCGCGGCAAAACATGCGATTAACTGACTGACCGGTCGGTGAATTATCGAGGCAGGCCAACCGACCGAGGAGGAACCCGATGCAAGAAGCCTTCATCTGCGATGCAGTCCGCACACCGGTCGGCCGTTACGGCGGCGCCCTGTCAGGCCTCAGAGCAGACGATCTCGCAGCGCTTCCGCTGGCTGCACTGATGCAGCGCAACAGCACGGTCGACTGGTCAGGGGTGGAAGATGTCATCCTTGGCTGCGCCAACCAGGCCGGCGAGGACAATCGCAATGTCGCTCGAATGGCCGTATTGCTGTCGGGCCTGCCGGTCAATGTTCCAGGCACAACGGTCAACCGGTTATGCGGCTCGGGCCTCGATGCTGTCGGTCTTGCGGCGCGCTCCATCCGGGCGGGCGATTGCGACCTGATGATCGCCGGCGGCGTCGAAAGCATGTCGCGGGCGCCGTTTGTCATGCCGAAGGCGGAGACGGCGTTCTCGCGCTCCAACGCTGTCTACGACACCACGATCGGATGGCGCTTTGTCAATCCGAAGATGAAGAAGGCCTACGGCATCGACTCGATGCCCGAGACCGCCGATAATGTTGCTGCCGATTTCGCTGTCTCGCGCGAGGATCAGGACGCCTTTGCGCTGCGCAGCCAGCAGCGCTGGGCGGCGGCGCAGGCCGAAGGCCGCTTTGCCGACGAATTGATCTCCGTGTCGGTGCCGCAGAAGAAGGGCGAGCCGATGATGGTGGAGAGCGACGAACATCCGCGCCCAGACGCTTCGCTGGGGCAACTGGCCAAGCTGAAAGGCGTCAACGGTCCCGATCTCACGGTCACCGCAGGCAATGCCTCCGGCGTCAACGACGGCGCCGCCGCGCTGGTCGTCGCAAACGAGAAGGCCGCAACGGCAAACTGCCTGACGCCCCGCGCCCGCATCGTCGCGATGGCTGCGGCTGGCGTGGAACCCCGCATCATGGGCATCGGCCCGGTGCCGGCGGTGCGCAGGGTGCTGGAGCGCGCGGGCCTGTCGCTTGGCCAGATGGACCTGATCGAACTCAACGAGGCTTTCGCCGCGCAGGCGCTTGCCGTGCTGCGCCAGCTCGGCCTGCCCGACGATGCCGCGAATGTGAACCCCAACGGCGGGGCCATCGCCATCGGTCATCCGCTCGGTGCCAGCGGCGCGCGCATGGCCACCGCCGCGACATGGCACCTGCAGCGCACCGGCGGCCGCTATGCGCTGTGCACGATGTGTGTCGGCGTCGGGCAAGGAATTGCATTGATCCTCGAGCGCGTTTGACGCGCGGGCAGCGATAGAAGGAGACGGCGCAATGTACGCACAGATGGTCAAGACAGACGCAGCGCGGGTCCGTTCACTTGATGAGATGGAGCCCGTCGAGCGGGCATTCCAGGAACGCATCGACGCCGGCCAGAAGATCGAGCCGAAGGAGTGGATGCCGGAGGGCTACCGCAAGACGCTGATCCGCCAGGTGAGCCAGCACGCGCATTCCGAGATCGTCGGGCAATTGCCTGAAGGAAACTGGATCGGCCGCGCACCGACATTGGAGCGCAAGGCTATCCTGCTGGCCAAGGTGCAGGACGAGGCGGGCCACGGACTTTATCTCTACTCCGCCGCCGAAACGCTCGGCATCAGCCGCGACGAGATGTACGAGCAGCTTCATTCCGGCAAGGCGAAGTATTCGTCGATCTTCAACTATCCGACGCTGACCTGGGCCGACATCGGCGCAATCGGCTGGCTGGTCGATGGCGCCGCGATCATGAACCAGGTTCCGCTGCAGCGCTGCTCCTACGGGCCTTACGCGCGGGCGATGGTGCGCATCTGCAAGGAAGAGAGCTTTCACCAGCGCCAGGGCTTCGACATCCTGACCGTGTTGTGCAACGGCACGCCGGAGCAGAAGGCGATGGCGCAGGACGCGCTGGACCGCTGGTGGTGGCCGTCGCTGATGATGTTCGGTCCGTCCGACGATGCGTCGGTGCATTCCGCCCAGTCGATGGCCTGGAAGATCAAGCAGAACTCGAACGACGAGCTGCGCCAGAAATTCGTCGACCAGACCGTGCCGCAGGCGAAGTTCTTGGGGCTTACCGTTCCGGATCCAGAACTGAAGTGGAATGAAGAGAAGGGCGGCTATGACTTCGGCGAGCCGGATTGGGCCGAATTCTTCGAGGTGATCGCCGGCAACGGCCCGTGCAACCGAGAGCGGCTCGAGGCCCGCCGCAAGGCCTGGCACGACGGCGCCTGGTTCCGCGACGGGCTGGCGGCCCATGCTCAAAAACGACAGGCACGCAAAGCGCCCTATGCCGTCGCGGCTGAATAGCCTCCTCCAACCCAGCCAAGCCAAGCGAGGAAACGCTCATGTCCAGTGAATGGCCTTTGTGGGAAGTCTTCATCCGCGGCCAGCATGGTCTGAACCACCGGCACGTCGGCAGTCTCCATGCTCCGGATGCCGAGATGGCGATCCATAACGCGCGCGATGTCTATACGCGCCGCAACGAGGGCGTCAGCATCTGGGTGGTCCGCTCTTCCGATATCGTCGCCAGTGCGCCGTCGGAGAAGGGGCCGCTGTTCGACCCGGCCAACTCGAAAGTCTACCGGCACCCGACCTTCTTCGACGTGCCGGAAGAAGTGGGGCATATGTGATGAAAACGGCCGCCGTTGCATCGCCTGATGTCGCCGAATTTGCGCTGAGGATGGGCGACACCTGCCTGATCCTCGGCCATCGGAACGCTGAATGGTGCGGTCACGCGCCGGCGCTGGAGGAAGACATCGCGCTGGCGAATACGGCGCTCGACCTGATCGGGCAGACGCAGCTCTGGCTGGGGCTGACCGCCGAAGCCGAAGGCAAGGGCCGCACGGCCGACGATCTCGCATATCTGCGCGACAGTTCGGGCTACCGGAACCTGCTCATGGTCGAGCAGCCGAACGGCGATTTCGGCCGCACTGTCATGCGGCAGTTTCTGTTCGATGCCTGGCATCTGCCGATGCTGAAGGCGCTGGCGGGGTCAAAGGACCGGCGGATCGCGGAGATCGCCGAGAAGGCGTCGAAGGAAGTGACGTATCATCTCGAGCGCAGCTCCGACCTGGTGGTGCGCCTCGGCGACGGAAACGGCGAAAGCCACGCCAGGATGCAGGCGGCCCTCGATTTCCTGTGGCCCTATACCGGCGAGATGTTTCTGAGCGATGCCGTGGACGAGGCACTGGCTTTGGCCGGGATCGCGCCTGCGCCCGGCTCCTTGAGACCGGCCTGGAACGAGAAGGTCGCTCGTACGCTTGCCGACGCGACGCTGAAAGCGCCGGAGAGTTCCTACGCGCAGAAGGGCGGCAGGTCAGGCGTACATTCCGAGCATCTCGGGCTCATTCTTGCCGAGATGCAATTCCTGCAGCGCGCCTATCCAGGCGCGAACTGGTGAGACCGGCCATGGCGCCCGAACCGCTTCCCGCCCCTGTCACACCCACGCGCTATTCCCCACAAAAGGGGGAAGGGCAGGGAATATCGACGCGGCTCGCCTCCTTCGCGGATGGCCTGGGCACTGACGAGCGCCCGGCGCGCTCGGGTGACGCGCTCCCATCGGTCGCGGAAATCTGGTCGTGGCTCGCCGAGGTACCCGATCCCGAAATACCGGTGATCTCGCTGGTCGATCTCGGCATCATTCGCGACGTGGCCTGGGACGGAGATGTGCTGGAGGTGACGGTAACCCCGACATATTCGGGCTGCCCGGCGACCACGGTCATCAACTTCGACATCGATCGGCATCTGCGGGAGCGCGGCATCGGAAAGTTGCGGCTGAAACGCCAGCTCTCACCGGCCTGGACCACCGCCTGGATCAGCGCGGAAGGCCGCGACAAGCTGAGCGCCTATGGCATCGCTCCCCCAAACGAGGCGACGGTGGCCTGTGCGGGCGCCCTGCAGCCGCGCGACGTGGCTTGTCCGCGCTGCGGCTCGGCGAAGACGGAGCGGATAAGTCAATTCGGTTCGACGCCTTGCAAGGCGCATTTCCGCTGCACCGAATGCCTCGAGCCTTTCGACTACTTCAAAAGCATCTGAGGAACCAATGGCCCGCTTCTTCCCGCTTGAAGTTGCCGATATTCGCCATGAAACGCGCGACGCCGTGGTCGTCACGCTGATGCCGCGCGAGGAGGATCGCGCCGCGTTCGATTTCACGCAAGGGCAATACCTGACCTTTCGCCGCTCGTTCGACGGCGAGGAGCTACGCCGCTCCTACTCGATCTGCGCCGGCAAGGACGAAGGCGTGCTGAAGGTCGGGATCAAGCGTGTCGACGGTGGCGCATTCTCATCGTGGGCCAATGAGGCGCTGAGGCTGGGCGACATCGTCGAGGCAATGCCGCCGATGGGAGCCTTCCACGTGCCGATCGAGCCGGAGCGGAAACGCGACTATCTCGGCTTTGCCGGCGGAAGCGGGATCACGCCGGTGCTTTCGCTCATCAAGACAACGTTGTCGCGCGAGCCCAAGTCCCGATTTACCCTGATCTACGGCAACCGCTCGATCAACTCGATCATGTTCCGCGAGGAACTCGAGGACATAAAGAACACCTATCTCGGCCGCTTCAACGTCATCCATGTGCTCGAAAGCGAGGCGCAGGACATCGACCTTTTCTCCGGCCGCATCGATGCGGAGAAATGCGCCGGGCTGTTCAAGAGCTGGATCAACATCGCCGCTGTCGACATGGTCTTCATTTGCGGACCCGAGCCGATGATGCTGGCGATCGCCGCCTCACTGCGCGAACACGGCCTGCGGGACGATCAGATCAAGTTCGAACTGTTTGCTTCCGCCCCGCGGCGGGCCAACCACGTCGCCAAGTCTATCGCCAATGGCGACAAGGCCGAAATTTGCGCGGCGACAATTACGCTCGATGGCACCACACGCGTGATCGACATGCCGAAGAAGGGCCAGACGATCCTGGATGCAGCGCTCGGTGCAAGCCTCGATGCGCCTTACGCCTGCAAGGCGGGCGTGTGCTCGACCTGCCGTGCGATGGTCTTGGAAGGCGACGTGGAAATGGAGACCAACCACGCGCTCGAGGACTACGAAGTGCGGCGAGGCTATGTGCTGACCTGCCAGTGCTATCCGCTCTCAGACAAGGTGGTGGTGAGCTATGACCAGTGAGCCGACCGACACTTCCGAGACCATGCCGCTGGTCGACTATCTGGCGCAGGGTGGGATGCTGACCACGCCGGAGAATGCGCCGCCGCGCTATCGCGGCGAACTGCTGAGACTGATGGCGACGTTCGTCGACAGCGAATTGGCCGGCGCTGCCGGCTTTGCCGACATCATCAACCAGGGGCCCGGCATCAAGGAGCGCATCTCCGCCGCGCGGATTGTTCTGGAGAAGTTCGACCATGCCGAACGGGTGTTGGCGGTGATGGGCGAATTCGGAGCCGATATCTCGCGCTATGCCAACCATCATCCATGGGCGGCCCGCGTGGAGCGGGACAGCGACTTGGGGGCGGCGCGGCATGGTTCCGACATGCGGCTGGCCGTCCTGCATTACCCGCTACAGGACTGGACCGACGCGGTGGTCATGAACGTGCTCATGGGGCACGCCGTGGTCATTCAGCTCAGCGAGTTCTCGCGGCTTTCCTATCAGCCGCTCGGTGAAATCTTCCGCGCCATCCTGCCGCGCGAGCGCCGACACAAGGAACTTGGCATAGAGGGCCTGCGCAAGATTCTGAACGACAAGGCCAACCGTCCGGCCGTCGAGACATCTCTCGCCTACTGGCGTCCGCGCGTGGCCGTGAGTTTCGGCAGCGGCGCATCCTCGAATTTCGAAGTCCAGAAGAAGTTCGGCCTGCGCCGCACCGGCAATGTCGAACTTGCGGCCGAATGGCAACGGCAGGTGGATGTGCTGCTGGATGAACTGAGCCTGCGGTAGGATGTGTTGGTATTCAGGTGATACCGGCCTGAAAATGGCGGCTTTCTACGCTTCCGGTGCTCACGTACCTGAATGAACGCTGCGCTCCGGTTCTCGAAATCCACCATCCTCGGCTCGGCCTGACCTGAATCTCAACACACCCTATCCAAATCGCCGCCCACACAACCAACCAACAGGAACGCCAGCATGAACGTCCCTCTCAAAAATGTCCGCCAGCTTGAGTCCTACGTCGCCGGCCAGTGGGTGCGCGGCGCGGGCAAGGCCGTGCCGCTGCTCGATGCGGCAACCGGCGAGGCCGTGGCGCTGATCGACGCAAGCGGCATCGACTTCAAGGCGGCGCTGACGCATGGTCGCACGGCCGGTTCGCCGGCGCTTCGAAAGATGAGCTTCCACGAACGGGCGCTGATGCTGAAGGCGCTCGGCCAGGCGCTGATGGAAGCGAAGGAGGAATTCTACGCGCTGTCCACGGCCACCGGCGCCACCCGGACCGATAGCTGGATCGATGTGGAGGGCGGTATCGGAACGCTGCTGTCCTACGCTTCCAAGGGCCGCCGCGAACTGCCTAACACGCGGATATTGGTCGATGGCGACGTCGAGCCGGCGTCGCGCGACAACAGCTTCTCCGGCCAGCACATCCTGTCGCCGCTGGAAGGCGTGGCAATTCACATCAATGCCTTCAACTTTCCCTGCTGGGGCATGCTTGAAAAGCTCGCGCCGACGCTGCTGGCCGGCATGCCGGCCATCGTCAAACCGGCCAGCCAGACCGCCTATCTGACCGAACTGATGGTCAGGCGCATCATCGACACCGGGATCCTGCCGAGGGGTGCCTTGCAACTGATCAGCGGCTCGGTTGGCGACCTTCTCGACCATGTCGACTGCCAGGACGTGGTGACCTTCACCGGTTCTGCCGCCACCGGCAGGAAGCTGCGCACCCATCGATCCATCGTCGAGAACTCCGTGCGCTTCACAATGGAAGCCGACAGCCTGAACGCCACGATTCTCGGGCCCGACGCCGTCCCCGGGACCGAAGAATTCGACCTCTTCATCAAGGAGGTGGCGCGCGAGATGACCGCCAAGGCCGGTCAGAAATGTACGGCGATCCGCCGGGTCATCGCGCCGCGCCGCAGCACGGAGGCCTTGATCGAGGCGCTCGACGAACGGCTGTCGAAAACCGTGGTCGGCAACCCCGCCGACGAAGCCACCAGGATGGGTCCGCTGGCAAGTCTGGCGCAGCGCGAAGAAGTGCGCGCGCGCATCAAGGACCTGCAGCGCGATGCCGAAATTGTCGTAGGCGATCCCGACCGGCCGGTGATCGCTTCGGGCGATGCCGTCGCCGGGGCGTTCCTCAACCCCGTCCTTTTGTATTGCGACATGCCGGGCGCGGCCGAAGCCGTGCATGATGTCGAGGCGTTCGGCCCGGTCAGCACGATCCTTCCCTACGAGACGACGGACGAAGCGGCAGCCCTGGCCAGACGCGGCAAGGGCAGCCTCGTCGCGTCCGTCTTCACCAATGATGCGAAATTTGCCCGCGACGCGGTGCAGGCGCTCGGGCCGTGGCACGGCCGCATCATGATCGGCAACCGGGCCAGCGCCAAGTCAGCCACCGGCCACGGCTCGCCGCTGCCTGTGCTGGTGCATGGCGGACCGGGACGCGCGGGCGGGGGCGAGGAGCTCGGCGGCATCCGTTCGGTCAAGCACTACATGCAGCGCACGGCGGTGCAGGCCGCACCCTGGCTGCTCTCCGAGGTGACGGGGCGCTGGATGCATGGGGCGAAGGCGCGGCACGACGGCATGCACCCGTTCCGCAAGTCGCTCGCGGAACTGGAGATCGGCGATCAGCTGGTCACCGCAAGCCGTACGGTGACCCTCGAGGATATCGAACATTTCGCTGAGTTCACCGGCGACACCTTCTACGCCCACATGGACGAGGAGGCCGCCAAGGCCAACCCGTTCTTCGAGGGGCGAGTGGCGCATGGCTATCTTATCGTGTCCTTCGCGGCCGGCCTGTTTGTCGATCCGGCGCCAGGCCCGGTGCTGGCAAACTATGGCGTCGATTCGCTGCGGTTCCTCACGCCGGTCAACCCTGGAGATTCGTTGCAGGTGACGCTCACCTGCAAACAGATCAATCCGCGCGAGACCGAAGACTATGGCGAGGTGCGCTGGGATTGCACGGTCGTCAACCAGAACGCCCAGGTGGTCGCGCAATACGACGTGCTGACGATGGTCGCGAAAACCCGCGCGTCATGACGATGGACTCGACCCGCCTTGAAATGGTCGTGCTGATGACGCCGGAAATGGCGAACTTCAGCGGCAAGGTTCACGGCGGCGCGCTGCTGGCCGAACTGGATCGGGTCGCATATTGCTGCGCGTCCCGGTTCTCGAAGCAATATGCGGTGACCCTTTCGGTCGACCAGGTGATCTTTCGCGAGCCGATCAATGTCGGCGAACTGGTCACGTTTCGCGCGTCGGTGAACTATGCCGGCCGTACATCCATGGAAATCGGCATTCGCGTCGAGGCGGAGGAGGTTCGCAGCGGTGCCAGGCGCCACACGAACTCCTGCTACTTCACGATGGTCGCAGTCGATGCCGAAGGCCGCCCGACAGCCGTACCGCAGTATCGGCCGCGAACCGATATCGAGGTCCGCCGGCACCGTGCGGCCGAGATGCGTCGGGAACTTCGCCGCGAATTCGAGGCGCGGTTCGAAGCGGTTGCGGACGGGAAATAGCTGCTCAGCGGTCGAGCGACGTCATCCCGTCGAGAAACAGCGCCGTCACCATGTCGGCGTAGCCATCGCGGCTGAGCGCGCCGCTTGGCTTGAACCAGGTGTAGACCCAGTTGAGTATGCCGAAGAGCGACATCGTGATCGGCGTAACTCCGGGGCGTCCCTTGGCCAATGCCGGATTGATGTCCACCAACACATCCGAGAATGCCTTCACGATGCGGCGTTCCATCTGCTGAAGTTCGGCCTTTTGCGCATCAGAGAGCGAGCCGGTGCCGTTGAGAAGCACCAGATGGAAGTCAGCCGCGGTCCGGTAGTTTTCCAGAACCCCGCCGATCAGACGGCGCAATCTCACCCGTGGCTCGAGATCGGGGCGGTCTGTCTCCTGAATGGCGGCTTCGAGTTCAACGAGATGCGTGCGGCCGATGTCGAAGATGAGCAATTCCTTGCTCGGATAGTAGTGATAGAGCAGCGCCTTGGAGACGTTGTTCTCCTGAGCGATCTGGGCCATCGAGGCGTGTTCCATGCCGCGTTTGGCGAATACGGCTGCAGCGCTTTCGAGAATGCCGCGCCGCTTGTCGTCGAAATCAGCTGCCCTCGTCCTTGCCATGCCCAATCCATCCTTTCGGCCCGCTGTCGGCGACCGGCCCGATCCGGCGCCGAGCGCCCGAATCATGACCGGCGGTTCCAACTTGCGAGCTGAAACCCATCACGCTTTTGACCCGGTGCGCAAGTTCCGTCCTGGCGGCGCGTAGCGGCTTGGTTCGCTGTTGAAGCGAGGAACCCGTTCGTGAAATCCCAAGCATTACAATTACATAAGCTGACCGACCGGTCAATCGTAGTGGTTCTTGAAAGCTGACGGGAAGGGGCTGTTTCTTCTATTGAAAAAGTCTCCGAATCTGCCGCTTGGAGGCAGGGACGGCTATCCCTTCGGCCTGTTGTCGACGATGCGTTTTGCCTTGCCGGCGGATCGCTCGATCGAATCCGGATCGCAGACCTTAATTTTCGTGCTGACGCCCACCACGCTTTTGATGTGATGAGCAAGCTCCTTGGCGGACACGGCGCGGGCGGAAGCATCGGCGGTCTGAGGCATGGCCTCGACATGCACAATCATGTCGTCCATGCGTCCGGAGCGCGTCAACTCGATCTGGAAATGCGGCGCCAAGCCTGAGCATTTCAGGATCTGCTCCTCGATCTGGGTCGGGAAGACATTGACGCCGCGCAGGATCATCATGTCGTCGGAACGGCCGGTGATTTTCTCGATGCGGCGCATCGACCGTGCGGTGCCGGGCAAAAGGCGTGTCAGATCGCGGGTGCGATAGCGGATGATTGGAAGCGCTTCCTTGGTGAGCGACGTAAACACCAGTTCGCCCAGTTGGCCATCGGGCAGGACCTGGCCGGTATCCGGGTCGATGATCTCAGGGTAGAAATGATCCTCCCAGACGTGGAGGCCGTCCTTGGTTTCGACGCATTCGTTGGCGACGCCCGGACCCATCACCTCGGAAAGGCCGTAGATGTCGACGGCGTGCATGTCAAAATCCCGCTGGATTTCCTCGCGCATCGCGTTGGTCCACGGTTCGGCGCCGAATATGCCGACGGCCAAAGACGTGGAGCGCGGGTCTATGCCGAGCCTGCGGAACTCGTCGAGGATCGAAAGCATGTAGGATGGCGTCACCATGATGATGCGCGGTTTGAAGTCCTGGATCAGCGTGACCTGGCGCTCCGTCATTCCGCCGGAGATCGGCACTACCGTGCAGCCAAGCTTTTCTGCGCCGTAATGTGCGCCCAGCCCGCCGGTGAAGAGGCCATATCCGTAGGCGATGTGACAGATGTCGCCGGCGCGTCCGCCGGCGGCGCGGATGGAGCGCGCGACCACGGTAGCCCAGGTGTCGATGTCGTTCCTGGTATAGCCGACGACCGTCGGCTTGCCTGTGGTTCCGGAGGAGGCGTGAATGCGCGCCAGCTTTTCGCGGGGCACGGCAAACATCCCGAATGGATAGGTATCGCGCAGATCCTTCTTCACCGTGAAGGGGAATTTGGAAAGGTCGGCCAATGTCTTCAGGTCGTCCGGATGGACGCCAGCCGCGTCGAACTTGGCCTTATAGTGAGGGGAATTTCGATATGCGTGATCGAGCGTGGCCTTCAGCCTCTTGAACTGAAGCGCCGAAATCTCATCCCGCGACGCCGTTTCGATCGGTTCCAGATCGCCAGGGCGGGGAGATAGGTCCTGCATTCTGATCCTCCATTTGCCTGCCTGACCGGCTATTGCCGGGATTAGTGGGTACGCATGGCCTTCGAAGCGGTCCTGAGGACCGCCACAAGGTCGCCGGCCACGATTTTCATTCGCCCTTGAACTGCGCCGCGCGCTTGTCGAGGAACGCCGCCACGCCTTCGGCGTAGTCGGCGCTGCGTCCGGCGCGGCGCTGAAGGTCACGCTCGAGGTCAAGCTGCTGGTCAAGCGTATTCGAGGCGGCGGACTGGATGGCCTGCTTGGTCAGGCCGAGGCCGAAAGTCGGGCCGGCGGCGAGCCGCTTGGCAAGCGCACTGGCCTCCGCCATCAACTGGTCATCGTCGACCGCCTTCCAGATCATCCCCCAGGCTGCCGCTGTCTCGGCGGGCAGTGGCTCGGCGGTCAGTGCCAGCCCCTTGGCTCGTGCTTCGCCAAGCAGGCGAGGCAGGCTCCAGGTGCCGCCGGAATCCGGGATCAGGCCGATCTTGGAAAAGGCCTGAATGAATTTCGCGGATCTGGCCGCCAATACGATGTCGCAGGCCAGCGCGATGTTGGCGCCGGCGCCTGCGGCGACGCCATTGACGGCGCACAACATCGGCTTGTTGATAGAGCGGATCAGCCGTAGCAGTGGATTGTAGAAGGTCTCGATCGTGTAGCCCAGGTCGGGCGTTTCCGCGGACTTGCGGGGATCGCGATCGCCAAGATCCTGCCCGGCGCAGAAAGCGCGGCCTGCCCCAGTCAGAAGCACCGCGCGCACCGAATTGTCGTCGCGTGCCCGCTCCATCCCGGCGCGCAGGGCGCGATGCATCTCCTCGTTGAAGGCGTTCAGCTTGTCGGGGCGGTTGAGGGTCAATGTCAGGACGCCGTCCGACGCCGCCACGATCAACGTATCAGAATTGAGCAATCGACTTCCTCCCAGATTGCCGACGGGAGAACCGTCGCCAGATCACTCAAAAACAGTTGCATAATCCGACCGGTCGGTCAATAATAAATTTGCGAGAGGGAATGGCGACCTGCGCCGACGAATTTTTGCCGGTGTGAAGACCGGCCGGCAGTCAGGCGATGGCGGCAGCACAAACCGGCACGGTCGGCCTTTCGCGGGCACATGACAGCCGACAAACAGAAACCGCTTCTGGGGATGGGTAGGATGGCAGTTCGCATCGAAACGCAAAGCGACGGCATTGCCGTCGTGACGGTCGACAACCCGCCGGTAAACGCGCTCAGCCAGGCGATACGGCAGGGCTTGCTGGATGCCGCCGTTGCGCTGGATGCCGATCCCCGCGTGCGTGGCGTCGTACTGCTTTGCGCGGGGCGCACGTTCATTGCAGGCGCCGACATCTCGGAATTCGGCAAGCCGCCGCAGGCGCCGCGCCTCCCGGACGTCATTGCGCGCATCGAACGGGCGGCCAAGCCATGGCTGGCGGCGATCCACGGAGCAGCACTCGGCGGCGGATTGGAAGTGGCGCTCGGATGCCGCTGGCGCGTGGCCGAGGAGACCGCAAGGTTCGGCCTGCCGGAAGTGACGCTCGGCATCATTCCGGGTGCAGGCGGCACGGTACGCCTGCCGCGACTTGTGGATGCGAAGGAAGCGATCGAACTGGCCGCCGCCGGCCGGCAGATCGGCGCCGCCGCGGCCAGGGATATTGGCTTGATCGACGCCATGCTGGGTCAAAATCTCCGCGAGAAAGCTGTCGCGTTTCTGATCGATGCGCTCAGCAAGCCGTGGCCAACCATCCTTTGTGATCGCCCCGCATCCGAAGCGCCGGCCGATTTCTGGGATGAACAGAAGGCAAGGATCGGCAAGCGTGCGCGTGGCGAAATTGCGCCACTGAGGGCACTCGAAAGCCTGCGCAGGGCGACGGAGCAGGGGTTCGACGAGGCCATGGCCTTCGAAAGGCGGACCTTTCTGGATTTGCGCGACAGCGAGCAGGCGCGTGCATTGCGTTATGTCTTCTTCGCCGAGCGCTCTGCACACAAGCCGCCGGAATATGACGATGCCGCACCGCGCCAGATAGAGACCTCGGCGGTGATCGGAGGCGGCACGATGGGCGCGGGTATTGCCGCGGCGCTGAGGAATGCCGGTCTGCCCGTCATCCTTGTGGAGCGGGACCAGGCGGCGCTGGAACGCGGGCTCGCCAATGTCGGCGCCATCTTCGAGGCGGCGACGAAACGCGGCGGCCTGACGCCGGAGGCGGCGCAAGCCCGCATGGCGGGTGTTTCAGGCACGACCGACTATGCCAGGCTTGTGGATGTCGATCTCGTCATCGAAGCGGTCTTTGAGGATATCGAGGTCAAGCGCGCCGTCTTCAGGTCGCTTTCCGGGGCTTGCCGGCCGGATGCGGTGCTGGCCACCAACACTTCATATCTCGATCCAAACGCGATTGCCGAGGCGGTGACGAACCCTGAGCGCATGATAGGGCTGCATTTCTTCAGCCCGGCCAACGTCATGAAGCTTCTTGAGATCGTTCCAGCCGCCGAAACGGCTGACGAAATCGTGGCGACCGGGCTCGCTTTGGCGCGCCGCCTCGCCAAGATCCCGGTTGTCGCGGGCATTTGCGACGGGTTCATCGGCAATCGCATCCTGAAGGTGACGCGCGCCCAGGCGGAGCGTCTCATTCTGTCCGGCGCAACGCCGCGCGAAGTCGATGGCGCAATGCGTTCGTTTGGCATGCCGATGGGACCGTTCGAGGCGCAGGACCTGGGTGGCCTCGACATTGCCGCATTCCAGCGCAAGGCGGCGCGTGCGAGAGGCGAAACGCCGTTCGCTCCGGTAGCGGATCGTCTCGTGGACATGGGTCGCCTCGGCCAGAAGTCCGGGGGCGGATGGTATGACTATTCTCCCGGCGACCGCACGCCGCAGCCTTCGCCGGCGGTCGCGGCCATCGTCGCCGATGCGGCTGCATTGTCCTTGTCGCGACAATGGAGCGCTGCCGAGATCGCGGACGCCATTGTGCTGCCGATGATCAACGAGGCGTCGAAGATTCTGGGGGAGGGTATCGCCAAGCGGGCTGCCGACATCGACCTCGTCAAGATCCACGGTTACGGTTTTCCACGCTGGCGCGGCGGACCGATGCATTATGCCGAAGCGCGCGGGCTGGAAGAGGTGGCCGCGATCCTGGAGCGCTTGTCCGCGGATGGCCTCGCGGAGCCGCCGGGCGCGTTCCTGCGAGCCGCCGCCAAACGCGGCGGTTTTGACCTGTCTCAACAATAGGCAGGTAGCGGGCGTTCTGGAAGGCTGGCCGTTCGTTCGCCGGCGTTTATTTTTTGGCCTTGCTTCGCTTTGCAGGAGCGCTTGGCTCGACGCGTTGATAGCCGCGTCGCCGCGTAAGCCGAAACCGGCGATTTTCACGCGCCGAGCGTTTTGAGCCAATTTTCGAAGGAAGAGGTCTTGCCTTGCGGCGCTCGCGGTCTGGCCTCGGCCAGGCGACGGGACGCCAGGGCGTTGCGCGCCTCGCGCGGGCTGTAGCCGAACTCCTTGGTGAATGCGCGGCTGAAATTCGCCGCCGATTTAAAGCCGCACGATTCCGCAATGTCGATGATGCGCCGGCTGTCCGTCGAATCGCCCAGCGCCTCGTGCGCGGCTATCAGCCGCCGCTTCTGGATGTAATGGAGAACGCCACCGCTCGGCTCGAACATCTGGTAGAGGCGCGTGCGTGAAATGCCAAGCCCCCGCGCCAGATCGTCTGGCGCCAGATCGGCGACGTTGAGATTGCTGTGAATATATTGCCGGGCGCGTTCCATAAGCGCCAGGTTTGTCATCTGGACGGGAACTCCGCCGCCGTCCCCAGACGGAGCAAGGCCGGCGATGAGCAGATCGCTGATCGCCTGAACGATGCGCGGCAGATCTTCCGCGGCGAGGGTTTGCTGCCTTTCCATGATGCCGGCGACGAAGTCGGTCAGCAGATCAGCGAAATTGCCCGACAACACCGTGTTGTTGCGCGCGTCGAGGGCCGCGGCAAAACGGGCAAAGCGCTCCCGGGGAAGATAGAGGTTGATGCTTTCGGATTCGGTGGCCCGCCCGCGAAAGGGGTGGCCGAGAGACCTGAATTCGACCAGGCCCGGACCCCCTTCCGCGACGCGTCCTTCGACCTCGGTCCATGTGCGCCCGCTGCGGGGCAGGACCAGGCACCAATGGTCGATCGCGCTGGCGCGCAGCCGTTCGGCTGACCGCATGTAGCTGTGGGCAGGAACGCTTTGCTGGACGAGCAGCATGCCACCGAAATTCCAGGCGGTGTGGTCGGCGGGAAAACCATCGGTCGGGGTCTTATCGTCCGGCAGCCTGACCGAAACAAGCAGGTCCACCAAGGTCTGCCAACTCGAAAGCTGTTGCTCGGCCGGCAACTGACGCGTGGAGAAAACAATCGGCTCAAGCCCCGGTGGAGACGGGGGCTTCGAAGCTTCATCGCGCAGGTCAGAACGTGGCCACCGCCGCCGCTCGACGTCCTTCTGCGGCTTCGGTTCGTCCGCATCATCCGACTGCCTGGGTGCCATCGATGCTCCGACACGGCACCCCCCACGATCGCCGATAGTGTTGCTTGCCGCGCATAATAGCAAGTCATCCGCCGATGAGTACGGTTGGCCTTCGCACGGTTAAATCGCCGAAAAAATCGACGAAATCACCCATCGTGACGTAAAGATATGTATCGCGAGACAAGTTTCCGGACGCGATGATAACGACAACCCGCGGGATCGGCGTTTATACAAAGCCCAACCTCGAAGAGATTATTTGAAGACATAAACGTGAATGTCTCTTCGTATCTAGCAGGGTTGTAATGAAATAGAAAATACACCCTCGGGTGTGGATTTCATTACTTTGAATAAATGAAACATCGAGCAAGGTTTCATGACTTTGCCTGAAGATTGGTCACGTCCATGAACAACGCGCCTTCGACCCAACGTTCCATTTCATCTTCGAGCGATGTCCGTGTGTTGCGCCGGCCGTCTCGCCGCATCCTGGTAACCGGTGGCGCCGGGTTCCTCGGCTCGCACTTGTGCGAAAGGCTGCTCGCAGAAGGCCATCAGGTGCTGTGCCTCGACAGCTTCGCGACGGGTCACACCCGCAACATCAGTCATCTGCTGCGCAACCCGGCGTTCACGCTGGTTCGCCATGACGTGGTCGAGCCCTTCGCAGCCGAGGTGGACGAGATCTACAACCTTGCCTGCCCGGCGTCGCCGCCGGATTACCAGGCAGACCCGGTCCACACCACGAAGACCAACGTGCTCGGCGCGCTGAACCTGCTCGAGCTGGCAAAGCAGCGCAACATCAAGATTTTCCAGGCCTCCACATCGGAAGTCTATGGCGACCCGCATGTCCATCCGCAGCCAGAATCCTATTGGGGCAACGTCAATCCGATCGGCCCGCGTTCCTGCTATGACGAGGGCAAGCGTTGCGCCGAAACGCTGTTCTTCGATTACCATCGCCGCTACGGCGTCGAGATCAAGGTCGTCCGCATCTTCAACACCTACGGACCGCGCATGCGGCCCGAGGATGGGCGCGTCGTGTCCAACTTCATCGTCCAGGCGCTGAAGGGCGACGACATCACCATCTATGGTGACGGATCGCAGACCCGCTCGTTCTGCTTCGTCGACGATCTGATCGATGGCTTCGTGCGGCTGATGAACGCGCCGAAGTCGGTCACTGGCCCGGTTAATCTCGGCAATCCCGGTGAATTCACCATCGGCGAACTGGCACGGCAGGTGATCGATCTCACCGGCTCGCGCTCGAAGATAGTGAACCTGGCCTTGCCCATCGACGATCCGCGTCAGCGCCGCCCCGACATCGCGATAGCGGCTCGCGACCTCGACTGGCAGCCCAAAGTACCCCTCGCGGAGGGCCTGAAGGAAACCATTCGCTACTTCGATCGTCTGTTGACGCTCGAGTGCCAGGATCTGGCGGAGACGGCCTGATGTCCACGGTCCTCGTGACGGGCGGCGCCGGTTATATCGGCAGCCACACCGCAAAATTGCTTAGCCGCGAAGGCATCGAACCGATTGTCTACGACAATCTGGTCACCGGTCATCGAACGTCTGTTCGCTGGGGGCCCTTCGTGGAAGGCGACATTCTAGACACCGCGCATCTGACTGCGACGCTTGCGCAGTATCGGCCCGATGCGGTGATCCATTTCGCCGCCTCGGCCTATGTCGGGGAATCGGTGGAAGATCCGGCGAAATATTACAGGAACAATGTCACCGGCACCCTCTCGGTTCTGGACGCCTGCCGCACCGCCAACGTCGGCAAGATCATCTTCTCGTCGAGCTGCGCGACCTATGGCGTGCCCGGCACCCTGCCGATCGATGAGGCGACGCCGCAGCAGCCAATCAATCCCTATGGACGCACCAAGCTCATCGCCGAACATATGCTGAGCGACTACGCGGCGGCCTATGGCCTGCGCTACGTTGCACTGCGCTATTTCAACGCTTGCGGCGCCGATCCGGAAGGCGAGCTTGGAGAATGGCACGATCCGGAGACGCACCTCATTCCGAGAGCCCTTCAGGCGGCGGGGGGCACTATCCCGCATCTGCAGGTCTTCGGCAGCGACTACGAGACGGCTGACGGAACCTGCGTGCGCGACTACGTGCACGTTTCGGATCTGGCCAGCGCGCACGTGCTCGCATTCCGCCACCTTGCCGAGGGCGGCAAGAATATGGCGATCAATCTCGGAACCGGGGCGGGGGCCTCGATACGGGACGTGCTGCAAGCCATAGCCCGGGTCACCGGACGCGAAGTGCCGGTGCAGTCTCACCGGCGGCGGCCGGGCGATCCGGCGGCGCTCTACGCCGATGCTGGCCTCGCGAAAACCGTGCTCGGCTTCTCACCCCGATATTCCGACCTGGACACCATCGTGCGCACCGCAGCTCCGTTCTTCGGACTGGAGGCCGTGGCATGACCTACGTGGCCGCCACCACAGCCGATGCTTTCGGCCCGGAGATACCGGAACCGACAACCGTCACGTTGCTGACACGTGCCCAGCGCGCCGAATACCTGGTGGCAGCGGCCGTCTGGGTTGCGGCGCTCGCCTATTTCTGGGCCTGGTGGCTGCAGCCAGCGCATGTCGTCGGCATGTTCGGTTATGTCACCGTCAGCCTCACCCTGGTCTGGATCACCTTCCTGCCCGGCTATTTCCTGACGATCTTCCTGCGCGCTCGCAAGCCGGCCGGCCCATTGCGCCTGCCGCGCAAAAGCCGTGTGGCGATGGTCGTCACCAAGGCGCCGTCGGAACCCTTTTCCATCGTCGCCGAGACCCTGACTGCCATGCTTGCGCAGGACGTGCCGCACGACACCTGGCTTGCCGACGAGGATCCCGATGCCGCGACCGTGGAATGGTGCCGCAGAAACGGCGTGTTCCTTTCCACCCGCAAGGGCAACGCCGCCTATCACCAGGCGACCTGGCCGCGCCGTACGCGCTGCAAGGAAGGCAACCTTGCCTATTTCTACGATCACTATGGTTACGAAGGCTACGATTTCGTCGTCCAGCTGGATGCCGATCACGTTCCGCAGAAAGACTATCTCCTTAACATGCTGCTGCCTTTCGCCGATCCGGCGGTCGGCTATGTGTCGGCGCCCAGCATCTGCGACCGCAATGCCGCCGAAAGCTGGTCGGCGCGCGGACGGCTCTATGCCGAGGCCAGCATGCATGGCTCGCTTCAGGCAGGCTATAACGGCGGGCTGGCCCCGCTCTGCATCGGCTCCCATTATGCAGTTCGCACCGAGGCGCTGAAGCAGATCGGCGGCCTGGGGCCTGAACTGGCCGAAGATCACTCGACCACCCTGATGATGAATTCGTTCGGCTGGCGCGGCGTCCATGCCGTGGATGCGATTGCCTCCGGCGACGGCCCGCGCACCTTCACCGATCTCGTCACCCAGGAATTCCAGTGGTCGCGCAGCCTGGTGATGCTGCTTCTGCAGTATTCGCCGAAATACGTTCCGAGCCTGCCTGGGAGGCTGAAGTTCCAGTTCCTTTTCTCGCAGCTCTGGTATCCGCTGTTCTCCTTCTTCATGGCGCTGATGTTCGTGATGCCTGTCATCGCGCTGGTGCGCGGGGAGAGCTTCGCCAACGTCACCTATGCCGACTTCCTCGTGCATTTCGTGCCGCTGTCGACGATCCTGATCGTGATGGCATATCGTTGGCGGGCGAGTGGCTCGTTCCGGCCGTTCGATGCGAAGATCCTGAGCTGGGAAGCCACGCTCTTTCTCTTCGCGCGCTGGCCCTGGGCGCTGGCCGGAACGGCTGCCGCCATCCGCGACTGGCTGACCGGGTCGTTCGTCGATTTCCGCATCACGCCGAAAGGCAGTTCGCAGGTCGATCCGCTCCCGGCGAGGGTGCTGGCTCCCTATGGCCTGTTGTCGCTGGGTTCGATTCTGCCCGTGCTGCTGATCGGCGAGGCGGGCGAGGCGGGTGGCTTCTACGTCTTCGCCATCGTGAATGCCTTGCTCTACGCGATCCTGATGCTGGTGATCGTGGTCCAGCATGCTCGCGAAAACACCGTCAGGGCGGCGCGCCGCTCCTACCGGTCGGCGATGGCCGCAAGCCTGCTTGGTCTCATCGTGCTGCCGGGTGTCGCGACCGCCGAGCGCGGCATCGACGGCATAGAATCACTCGGATGGGGAGCCGGCCGCCTAAGCCTCATCGAATACCGCTATTCCGCGGCTGGAGCCGGACTTGGACGCGACGAGCTTCGCAAGGCCAGGTTCAACCCCCGCTGGATACCGGAAAGTCTTTAACCAACGAACCGTGGGCGCAGGAGCGCTAAGAATATGAAAATTGCAGTGATTGGAACAGGTTACGTCGGCCTCGTGAGCGGAACATGCTTTGCCGAGTGGGGCAACGAGGTGATCTGCGTCGACAAAAACGTGGAAAAGATCATGCAGCTGTCAAAAGGCAGGATACCGATCTACGAACCCGGGCTTGAGACGCTGGTCGCCCGCAACCAGAAAGCTGGCCGGCTGTCCTTCACCACCAACCTCTCCGAGGCGGTGAGGAACGTCGATGTCGTCCTTATCGCGGTTGGCACACCGCCGCGCGCCGGGCACGGAGACGCCGATCTTTCCTTCGTTCACATGGCGGCGAAGGAAATCGCCCATGCCCTCTCCGGCCCGGCTGTCGTCGTCGTGAAATCGACCGTACCGGTTGGCACCTGCGACGCCGTTCAGAAGATCATCGATGCCGTCCGCCCGGCGGGCGACGTGTCAGTGGCCTCGAACCCTGAATTTCTCCGTGAGGGCTCTGCAATCGACGATTTCCTGTTTCCCGATCGCGTTGTGATCGGCGTCGAGGACGAGCGCACCGAGGCGGTGATGGCCGCGCTTTATGAGCCGTTCTCCGACGGCAGCACCCCGGTGGTGATGACCAAGAGGCGGTCGGCCGAGCTCATCAAATATGCCTCGAATGCCTTTCTCGCCACCAAGATCATGTTCATCAACGAACTGGCCGATCTCTGCGAGCGTGTGGGCACCGATGTGAGCGAACTGGCGCTCGGCGTGGGGCTCGATCACCGGATCGGCAGGGCCTTTCTGAATGCCGGGCCGGGATATGGCGGCTCGTGCTTTCCCAAGGACACGCTTGCGCTGCTTCGAACGGCCCAGGACTTTGGCGTTACCCTGCGCATCGTCGAGGAGACCGTGTCGTCCAACGAGGCGCGCAAGAGGAAAATGGCGCTCAAGGTTGTCGATGCGATTGGAGGCGATGTCGATGGCCTGACGATTGCGGTGCTCGGCCTGACGTTCAAGCCCGATACCGACGACATGCGCGATGCTCCTTCGGTTTCGCTCATCGAGACGCTGCAGCGCTTCGGCGCAACGGTGCGGGCGCATGATCCCGTGGGAATGAGCAACGCTTCTCGGATCCTGGAGAATGTCGCGTTTTTCGAGGATCCCTATGAATGCGTGCGGGATGCTGATGCGATCGTGGTCGTCACCGAGTGGGAGAGCATCCGCCAGCTCGACCTCGTTCGCCTGAAGAGCCTGGTGCGATCCAGCAATCTGATCGACCTGCGCAACGCGTTCGCGCGCGGCGCGGCGCGGGCAGCGGGCTTTAGCGTGTCGAGCATCGGACGGCCGAGCGAGCCCGAGCTTCGAACGGGAAAATCGCTGTCTGAGGCGGATCCGCGTTTTGCGTCGCCGGTTCGAAGCCTCGTCGATGCCAGAGCCGACCGTGGCAAACTGCTGCCTTCCGAACCCAGACAATAATTCCTGTTCTCTCCGCTTTGAGCCTCAAGAGGAGCTGTAAACATGCCTGTGATGAGTAAAATTTCAAAAGCCGCCGTCTTTTCGACCGCAGTTTTGGCGTTGTCGGGAGCCGTCCTTGCCGCCAGCCTGCCCCGTGGCCTGCCGGCCGCGAACCCGGATACGTCAAGCCAGATCGACGACAAGCGTCCAGTTGTCACCCCCGCGTCGATAGACGTTGGGGCCTATGATCCGCATGGCGACTACACCAACGACACCACCGTCAAATACGAACATCTCTTCCTGCCCTGGGAAGACGTCGACCTGTCCTCGCTGGCGCTGGCCGATGAATATGCCCTGCAGCGCGGCCGCACTCTGCTGATCACGGTCGAGCCGTGGTCATGGTCGGTCGACTGGCGGCTGACGGCGGATCAGCTTCTGCAGGGCATCTATGCGGGCAAGTACGACGCCAACATGGACGCCATCTGCACCGCCGCGGCAGGCCTCAAGAGCCCGGTCATCATCCGCTGGGCGCAGGAGATGGACGAAACAGACAACCAGTTTACCTGGGCAAAATGGTCGCCGGAAGGCTACATCCATGCCTACCAGCGGGCGGTTACGGAGTGCCGCAAGCACAACACCACCGCAAAATACATGTGGTCGCCGAAAGGCAATCCGTCCCTTGTCGACTTCTATCCCGGTGACGGTTTCGTCGACATCGTCGGCCTGTCGCTCTTCGGTCTCCAGCAGTATGACAGGGACAAATTCGGCAAGGATCAAACCTTCGTCGAGACCCTCGAACCTCGCTATCGCCTGGCCGAAAAGTTCGGCAAGCCGGTTATGGTCGCCGAGCTCGGCTACGAAGGCGACCAGAACTACGTGAAGAACTGGGCTGAGACCGCAGCCCAGCCGCACCCTCAATTCCCGAAACTCACCGCCGTCGTCTACTTCAACGACCGCGAAGTCTATCCGTGGCCGGACAACTACGGTCTTCCGGACTGGCGCGTGAAATCTGTTGCTACAAACTAAGGAGAAGAAAATGTCGAAGATTTTTCTGTCACTGCTCGCCGGTTCCGTGATGGTCGGCTGCATTGCCGCAACAGGCGCCGGAGCCGCCACCGCGAAAAACAAGGACGTCACCGCGCAGTTCGGCGTGCCGCTCCCGGCGAACGAACTGTTCCAGCTCTATCAGGGCAGGTCCTGGCTCTGGAGCGACGGCGCCGGCTACTTTTCCCCGAAGCAGCGCCAGTTCAGATCCTGGACCGGCAGCGGCAAGACGGCCTCCTACGGCGAGGGCCGGTGGTTTATTCCCAATGCAGGCAAGCTCTGCTTCAAAGCTACCTGGACAGCCCAAAGCGGCAGCGCCCCGGCCGTTACCTGCTTCAGTCATCGCGTGAAGGGCGGCAACGTCTACCAGAAGCGCGAGCCAGATGGCGAGTGGTACCTGTTCAAGCACGCTGCGGTGAAGCAGGGCGACGAATACGCCAAGCTTCGCAAGGGTGACTATGTCGGCAAGCGCTTCGGGATGGTCAAAGCACGCCTTTCGGAAAAGAGCTGAACATGGATCGCCGGTCGAGCAGCACGGGCATGGGGTTGCTGCGCGCCGGTGCGCCGCCGGTCTTCGCGCGGGGGGCGACCGAACGGCTAGCGCATTGGCCCGAAGATCGGGAAAGGTTTTCGGGCCAATGCCTAAATTTGCAATGCGAAAGCAGCGTTGCCTGGTCAGCGCCGCCCTATGTCAAAGGCCTGCAGCGCGGACCTCTCGGCTGTTACCCTCTCAGGAAACAGCCGGATTTTTGCCCGAAGCCGCTTGGCGTGCAGATGTAGGGCGCCCTGCCCAGGTAGGTGGCTTTCACCGTCCGGGCCGGTGGCTCGGCTTTAAGGGCTCGATTTACAACCGGGACGGCTCGATTGACCGTCGGCTTGAGCGGACGATTTATCGTCAGGGAGTAGGTCGAGGCGAACGTTGTCAACGCCGCCGTCTTGATGGTCTGGGGCTGCGCGGTGCACCCGGCAACCAGCATCGCAAGAGCCGTCAATGAAAGGGGAAGAGCTGCCCGAAAAACACCGGCCGATCTGACCTCGACGTTGCCCGGATTTGCACTGGAACGTTTTTTTGTCATTTGAAACCCCCACTTTTTTCCTTGTTCGTGGAAGTAACATGCAGGACTGCACTATCCCTTTAAGCCGATTGCGAAAATTTGAAGCAATATTTAGCTCTGTTCGATCCGGAGGCGGGTTTTTCCAACTAATTCGCTACAACTTTTCCGATTGCCTCAATTCGGCCTTTACGCGAGCTTGTTAGAGAATATCCTACGGTTTGGGGAAACAGGATCGCGCCCGCTCTGTCAGGGTGCAAAGAGGGGGCCACGTTGGGGGACGACTATCTGATCTGGTCGAACGAGCACCGCGCCTGGCGGGGGCCACGCCGCTGGGGTTATGTTTGGCGCATCGAAAACGCTGGCCGATACAGCCGCGATGAAGCGCTGGAAATTTGCACCGCCACCGCGGCAAGCGGGGATGCCCCCGAACCGTTACGCGAAATCCCGGTGCGTCGGGTCGATGTCGAATTCTTGCTGGATCGGGAAGCCCAAGCCGAAATTCGGAAAGCCGCGGGCTGAACGCCGCGATGCGTGTTGGCCGAAGGGCGCGGCAAGCGTCGTCAAGCCAGCAACTGTGTGGGTATGCCGAGCATGGGACCGGCTTCGGCCAGCCGCAGGTCGAGTGTGTGGACTGTGGCGCCATGCTCCGCTGCAACGGCTAGGTGTAACGCATCACCCGCGCGAAGCCCAAGCCTGTGTTGATCGACAAATGTCGCTGCCGATCGAAAATGCCTTCCGGTCACGGGCAGAACAGTGAAACTCTCGGCAACCAGCTTGTTGAACATCGCGAGCGATGCCGCGCGCTGCTCCAGCGTGATCTGCCCGGCCCGCAGCTTGATCGCCATGGCCGAGGATATTTCGGTGATGGTCCAGTCACTGACCAGAAGCTGTTCCGGGTCCTGCGCCGCCAGCCAGCTTTGCGCTCGCGCTGTTGCGATTTCATTGGAAAGCGCCGCAACGATCAACGACGTGTCCAGGTAGAGCATCAGAAGCGGTCGCCGTCCCGCATTGATCTCACCAGATCGGCGGCATCCTGCGGCTGTAGCGGCATGGTCGCGGTGAGAGACTGAAGCTGCATCGCATCGATCGGTTTGCGCGGCCGGGCGACGGTTGTGAGTCGGGCAACCGGTTTGCCGCGACGGGTGATATCGATCGAATCGCCCGCCTCGACCCGGTCAACGAGTTCGCTCAGATGTGCCTTGGCGTCTGCCAGATTGACCGCGCTCATGCCATGTTCCTGACCATGTAGATGGTCATATAACGCATGCCGGTGCGGAATTCTAGTCGAACCGGCTTGCGGGAGCGATATCGCAGGATGCAATTCCGCATCGTGCGGGCGAGGTGATCGGCTGCAAATCGGGATCGTCTTGCACCCGCGCAATGTTCAGACGACTCGCACCGTCAGCTCGGCCACGCCCTCGATGGAGGCCTGCATGACCTCGCCCCGTTCGATTGCGCCGACACCCGAAGGCGTGCCCGAGAAGATCAGATCGCCCGGCGCCAGGGTGAACAGCCCCGACAGATAGGCAATGATTTCCGGCGTCTTCCAGATCATCTGGTTGAGGTCGCCGGTCTGGCGGCGCTTGCCGCCCACCGAAAGCTGGATTTCGCCGCTCGATGGATGGCCAATGCGCGATGCCGGAACGATGCCGCTGCACGGCGCTGATTTCTCGAACGCCTTGCCGATTTCCCAGGGACGCCGGAGCTCCTTCGCCTCGGCCTGCAGGTCGCGGCGTGTCATGTCCAGGCCAACGCCATAGCCGAAAACGTGGTCCAACGCTTCGCCGACGGGAATTTCCGAGCCGCCCTTGCCGACGGCAATCACCAACTCCACCTCGAAATGCACGTCACTGGATTTGGACGGGTAGGGAAAATCCGAACCAGCGGGCAGGATGTTGTCGGGATTCTTCTGGAAGAAGAACGGCGGCTCCAGCGACGGGTCGTGACCCATTTCGACGGCGTGCGCTTCGTAATTCCGGCCCACGCAATACACCCGGCGCACAGGAAAAAGCTGTGTGCTTCCGGTCACCGGGACGGTGGTCAAAGGAGGCGCGGCCACGACGAAATCGCCGGGAGCGCCCTCGTGAGGGGGGAATGCGGTCATCTGAATCTCCTTGATGGTATCTGGATTTGACCGATCTGCCATTTGCAGCGGCGCGACGCCAGCCGTCCTGTGGAAGTCAGTCGATGCGTTCGATGTCTCGCCGCAGCACGATCACCGTCGTCAGATCCTGCACGCTCGGCTGCGTCGCGATGAGGTCGCGCAGCGTGTTCAGCCGATCGATGGACGGAACCTCCACCTCGACGATCAAATCCAGCTGGCCGCTCACCGATGATACCCGCCTGACTTCCGGATAGCGCGCAAGCTGGTCAAGCACGCCGATAGATGGCGTTCGTTCCAGCGTCACGAGCAGGAAGGCCACGACAAGTCCCTTGTCCATCTGGCCGATATCGGCGCGGTAGCCGCGGATGACGCCGCTCTTTTCCAGCGCAGCGACCCGCTCGCTGGTGGCGCTGCGCGACAAACCGATGCGACCGGCAAGCGTCTTTAGCGGGATGCGTGCCTCCTTCGACAGGATGCCGAGGATGTCCCGGTCCTTGGCGTCGAGCTCCTTCATGGCCGGTCTCTTTCCCGCTCCGTTAAAATGCCGGTCAATGCAGTCAAAGTGGCGGTGTAACCGGCGCTTTGCCGGATGCCCGATTTTTCGCCCCGTGCCAAGCTTCCAGACAGCAAATTCGGAATGCCTATGACCGACGTGACCCATCCCGCGCCCCAATTTTCCCCGGCTGAGGCAAAAGCGCTTGCCGTGAACCATTTTGGCGTCGCGGGAGAAGTCAGTCCGCTCGACAGCGAGCGCGACCAGAACTTCAGGCTGTCGACGGACAAGGACGAGTGGATCCTGAAGATCGTCAACGCCAGCGAGCCTGCGGGCGAAAGCGAATTCCAGACCGCGCTGCTGGAGCACCTGGCGCGCATCGCGCCTGGTCTCACCGTGCCCCGGCTGCAGAAAACGCTCCGCGATATGCCGCTTGCCCATGCCACGGGTGCCGCCGGCGAAGACCATGCACTGCGTCTCGTCTCGTGGTTGCCCGGTCAGCCTTTGGCGGAAACGCAGCGTACACTGGAGCAGGCTGAAAGCCTCGGCGCCGCCCTTGGCCGGCTCGACCGCGCGCTGCAGGGTTTTATCCATCCCGGCGCACTGCGCAGCTTTGATTGGGACATCCGGCGTGGCGGCGATGCGCGTGCCAGGCTCCACCATATCCATGACGCCGACGACCGTGCGCTGCTGGTGCGTATGCTCGATCATTTCGACGCCGCCGTCGCGCCTCGCCTCTCTGGCTTGCGCGCGCAGGTCATCCACAACGATGCCAACGATTGGAACGTTCTGGTCGATCCGGATGATGAACAACGCGTCACCGGCCTGATCGATTTCGGCGATGCGCTCTATTCGCCGCTGATTGCGGAGGTGGCTGTGGCTTGCGCCTATGCGACCCTCGATGCCGAGGATCCGATCGGTGCGGCTGCCCGCCTTGCCGCCGGCTTCCATGCCGAATATCCGCTGCGTGAGGAAGAGGTCGATCTCCTTTTTGACCTGATCGCCATGCGTCTGGTCATCAGCGTGTCCCTGTCGGCCGTGCGCAAGGAAAAGACCAGCGACAATCCCTATCTCGCCATCAGCGAGGCGCCGGCGTGGCGGCTGTTGCGCCGCCTGGACAGGATGAACCGGCGCTTCGCCACCGCGATCCTGCGCCATGCCTGCGGCTTCGATGCCGTGCCGGGAGCAAGCGCCATTGCCGGCTGGATCGGGGACAATCGCAAGGAATTCGCGCCCATCCTCGACCGCCATCCGGCAACGCTTGCCAAAGCCATAGTGCCCTATGGCGATCCCACCCATCCGATGACAGTGTCATCGGCAGGCCAGCAGCCGGAGAAGGCTACGGCCTGGTGGGATGCGCATTGTGCGCAGCACGGCATCGCGCTCGGCATCGGACCCTGGGGTGAGGAGCGCACGGTCTATACCTCAGACATCTTCTGGTCGCGCTTCGTCGAGGGTGCGCGTCGCGTCCATCATCTTGGCCTCGACCTGTTCATGCCGGCCGGCACGAAACTCTACACGCCGCTCGACGCCACCGTGAAAAGTGTCGAGATCGAGGAGGATCCACTGGGTTACGGCTGCCTGGTAGCGCTTGACCATGCTCCGGAGGGCTGCCCGCCCTTCGTGACTCTATGGGGCCATTTGGCGCACGAGGCGGCGGCGCGGCTGAAACCGGGTGAGCGCCTGGCAGCCGGCGCGCTTGTCGGCGAAATGGGCGTGCCCGCCGAGAATGGCGGCTGGGCGCCACATCTGCATTTCCAGATTTCCGCCGACCCGCAGCTTGCGGCCCGCGATATTCTCGGCGTCGGCGAAGCGCGCTACCTCGATGTCTGGCGCGCGCTGTTTCCGGACGCTGCCGACCTGGCCGGAATCCCGCCGGAAACCTTTGTCCAGACCGGCCGCACGCGTCCGAGATCGTCGCCGCGCGCAAGGCGTTGCTGCTGCCCAACCTGTCGATCTCCTATTCGGAGCCGATCAAGTTCGTGCGCGGCGAGGGCGCCTGGCTGATCGACGACCGCGGCCGCGCCTATCTCGATTGTTTCAACAATGTCTGCCATCTCGGCCATGCCCATCCGGACGTGGTCGAGGCAATCGCCTGCCAGGCTGCAAAGCTCAACACCAACACGCGTTATCTGCACGACGCCATCGTCACCTATGCCGAGCGGCTGACGGCGACGCTGCCGGACGGCCTGTCGGTGGCATCCTTTGCCTGCTCGGGCAGCGAGGCCAATTCGCTGATGCTGCGCATGGCCCGCACCCATACCGGGCGCAGCGAAGCCATCGTGCTCGACTGGGGTTATCACGGCACGACGCAGGAACTGATCGACCTCAGCCCCTACAAGTACAAGCGCAAGGGCGGAAAAGGCCGGCCCGACCATGTGTTCGAGGCGACCATTCCGAACAGCTACCGGGCGCCAGCCGAATGGCCGGCCGAAGAACATGCCAAACGTTTTGCGGCGAGCGTCGCCGAGCAGATCGCGGCGATGGCGAAAGCGGGCCGTGCGCCCGGCTTGTTCCTCGCCGAATCCATTCCGAGCGTCGCCGGCCAGGTCTTTTTGCCCGACGGCTACATGAAAGAAGTCTACGCCATGGTGCGAGCCGCCGGTGGCATCTGCGCCGCCGACGAGGTGCAGGTCGGTTTCGGTCGCGTCGGCAGCCATTGGTGGGCGTTCGAAACGCAAGATGTGACCCCTGATATCGTCACAATGGGCAAGCCGATCGGCAACGGCCATCCGATGGCCGCCCTGGTGACAACGCGCGAGATCGCGGCGTCGTTCGACAACGGCATGGAATATTTCAACACCTTCGGCGGCAATCCGGTGTCCTGTGCCGCGGGGCTGGCGGTGCTCGACGTCATCGAGCGCGACCGCTTGCGGGAGAACGCAGCCGAGATCGGCGCCTACCTGGTCCAGCGCTTCCGGCAACTGCAGGCGCGTTATGACGTGATCGGCGACGTGCGTGGCCAAGGCCTGTTCCTCGGCATCGAACTGGTCGAGGACCGCAAGACCAAAGCGCCGGCGACCGCTTTCGCGCGCCGCGTCAACGATGGTGCGCGGGCGCGTGGTGTGCTGATCGGCACCGAAGGGCCGCACGACAATGTGCTCAAGATGCGCCCGCCGATGATCTTCAGCCGGGCCAATGCCGATCATCTGGTCGGCGTTCTCGACGAAACCTTTGCGGCGGTGCTGGCGGAAGAGGCTTGAAGCAGGCCTGCACGCCGCTCGGCGCGGTGTGCGGCAGGAATTGAAAAATGAAAGATTTCAATGGCTTCCGGCGCAGTGGCGCCGGCGGCAGGGAGAAGCTTTGCTCTAAGAGGAAACATCAAGGGAGGAATGATATGAAACATATGTTTGCATCGACACTTCTGCTCGCCGGCATGATCATGGCCGCGCCGGCTGCGGCCGACACGCTCGATATCGTCAAGCAGCGCGGCACCGTGACCTGCGGCGTCAGCCAGGGCGTCGCCGGCTTCTCAGCCCCCGATGACCAGGGCAGGTGGAAGGGCTTCGACATCGACATCTGCCGCGCCGTGGCGGCCGCCGTATTCGGCGACCCGGAAAGGGTGAGCTACGTGCCGCTTTCCACCAAGGACCGGTTCACCGCGCTGCAGACAGGCACCGTCGACCTTTTGTCGCGCCAGACGACCTGGACCTTGTCGCGTGACAGCGGCCTCGGCATCCATTTCGTCGGAACGGCCTATTATGACGGCCAGGGTTTCATGGTGCGCAAGGATCTCGGCGTCGACAGCGCGCTCAAGCTTTCGGGCGCCACGGTCTGCGCCGAGCAGGGCACGACAACCGAGCAGAACGTTGCCGACTATTTCGGCGCCAACAACCTCAAATACGAGACGGTGGTCATCGATTCCGCCGAAGGCATCGTGAAGGCTTTCGACAGCGGCCGTTGCGACGTCTACACCACTGATGCCTCGGCGCTTTACGCACAACGCTTGCGGCTCGCCGAACCGGCCGCTTACACCGTGCTGCCGGAGATCATCTCCAAGGAACCGCTTGGACCTGCCGTCCGCCAGGGCGACGACAAATGGTTCAACATCGTGCGCTGGACGCTGTTTGCGCTGCTCGAGGCCGAAGAACTCGGGGTTACGCAGGCGACGGCGGAAGCCGGGCTAACCTCGGCCAATCCGGTTGTCCGGCGCTTCCTCGGCGCGGAGGGCGACAACGGCCAACAACTCGGTCTCGATCCGCGCTTCGCCTACAACATTGTCTCGAAGGTCGGCAATTTCGGTGAGGTTTTCGACCGCAACCTCGGCCAGTCGAGCGAACTGAAGATCGACCGCGGCATCAATGCGCTGTGGAACGCCGGTGGACTAATGTACGCGCCGCCGCTGCGCTGAGAACGACAGGGATGGTCGCCACGGTCGGCGACCATCCCTTTACAAGTGCGTCAGGATCTCGGCCGTTCCTTTTTCGGATCGTAGTGGGCGAAGGGAACCACGCGGGCGGGCAGCCGCTTCTGGTGGCCGTCGAGCTTGCCGATCTCGACCTCGGTGCCGACCGCGGCATGGGCGACATCGAGCCGCGCCAAGGCAATGTTCTTGTTCAGCACCGGCGAGCGCATGCTCGATGTGACCTCGCCGATCTGGGCGCGACCGACATGCACGCAATCGCCATGGCCGACCGCCACGTTGGCGTCGATGTCGAGGCCGACGAGCTTGCGCAGCGGATTGTCCTTGCGCCGGATCAGCGCTTCGCGCCCGATGAAATCGTCGGTCTTGGTTTTCAGCGGCACGGTGAAGCCGATGCCGGCCTCGAACGGGTCGGTCTGGTCGGAGAATTCGTAGCCAGCGAAGATCAGCCCGGCCTCGATGCGGACCATGTCGAGCGCGGCCATTCCCATCGGCTTCAGCCCGTGCGGCTGGCCGGCTTCCCAGACCGCGTCGAAGACCTTTTCGGCATCGCGCGGATGGCACCAGATTTCGTAGCCGAGTTCGCCGGTATAGCCGGTTCGCGAAACCACGATCGGCACGCCTTGCGCATCGCCGATGCGGGCGACGGCGAAACGGAACCATTCGAGTTCGGCGATGGACGGCTGGACCGGCGAGGTCCAGATTATTTCCGTGAGGATGTCCCGGCTCTTCGGACCTTGCACGGCGATGTTGTGCATCTGGTCGGTCGAGGAGCGCACCAGCACCTTCAGCCCGAGTTTTTCGGCCGTCTCGCGCAGCCACACGCCGGAGTAATCGTCGCCGCCGATCCAGCGGAAATTGTCCTTGCCGAGGCGCAGCAAGGTGCCATCGTCGATCATGCCGCCATGCTCGTAGCACATCGCCGTGTAGACGACCTGGCCGACGCCCAGCTTCTTGACGTCGCGCGTCAGCGTGTATTGTAGCAGCGCCTCGGAATCCGGGCCGGTAACCTCGAATTTGCGCAGCGCCGAAAGGTCCATCACCACCGCTGCCTCGCGGCAGGCCCAGTATTCCTGCAGTGGCCCTTCCTTGGCAAAGGAATTGGCCAGCCAATAGCCCTTGTATTCGATGAAGTCGCGGGTGTGTTTGGCGAAGCTTGAGTGGAAGGCGGTCTCGCGGGTCATTTTTGGCTCTGCATCCGGTGTCGTTCTTCTGGCGATGGCACGCGAAAACTTGTGCTGCCCGGAATAGGTCCGGACGTGAATGTCTGTGAGGTTCCAGCCGTTGGCTGGCGTGGTGTCGTCCGGGCAGGCGGACGACACGCAGACGATGTCGGTCAGCGCGCGCAAAAGCACATAGTCTCCCGGTCGTGACCACGGTTCATCGGAGTACATGACGCCATGGGCGTCGATGCCGGTGTTGAAGAAGAAGTTGACTGCCATCCAGCCGCCACGTGGATTGACGCCACGGTCGGCCAGCGCGGCGTTGAAATTCTCCGAGCAGTTGACGTGGCCGGGATAGCCGATGTCGTCGTAGTATTTGGCGTAGCAGGCAAGTGCGAAGGCGTCGTGGCGCCCGCAGGTGTCCTGCACCACCTCGACCAGCGGCTCGAAATCCTGGTCATAATACTTGGAATGCAGGCCGGGCATCGGGTAGCTGGCGCCCATCAGTGATCGCGTCGCGGTGACGTCGAGTGGCAGGTCGCGGCCCTTGTCGAGCTTGCGCGCGGAGAAGCACTGGAAGTCGGTGCACTGGCGACCGTCGACGTCTATGATCTGGATATAGTCGCCAGCCTTGACGAAATAGGCCTCCGCCGTCCGCGAATGAACGCGCACGTCAAGCACCGGGTCGGCAAGCGGGTCGGGAAGATCGGATTTTTGCCCAAGACGGATCGTCGCCCGCTTGACTGTCAGCACCAGCGGCGTTGTCGTGTCCTGCCCGTCGACCTGCATCGGTGCGCCGGGGGCGGCAACGACCAGCACCCCGTCGCGTGTTACTGCAAAACTCTCCTCCGTACCGGTCGGTGTGGAACCGTCGAAGAAGCGTATGCCCTGAGCTTTGGCGAGTGAAAGCTTGCGCCGCTCCATGCCGGCGCGAAAGCTGCGCAGGCTGGCATCGCCATCGAGCAGCAACGCCTTCAGGCCGGCGGCATCGCTGTTACCGTTTGTACCCAGAATGCCGGGGTCACTTTTTCCCGATCTGTCGAAAGCCACCAGTTCGCAAGGCTGGCCGCCTTCAAGATTGCCAATGGCGAGCCTGTCGCCGGCCTCGATCTCCACAAGCACGGCGCCTCCACCCGCCACCTGGTAGCGCTCGATGCCCGCCGACGCCGCCAGCGGTTTTGGCCGCAGGATCACGCTTGGCCGCGGCGGTCCCAAGGCGATGTCGGGATAGGCTGGCTGCATCATGAACCTCGCCAACAGTAATGTTTGCCTGTGGTAAAATTATTTCACCCTTATGATATTCAAATGCGAGGCGGAAAACAAGTCTCGGTCGGCTGACGGCGCTCGCATTACGGGTAAGACGTGCTCACCGTTCAACAAGCTGTTGACAGTTTCGTACTGCCGTACCTATCATTGCAGTGAAATTATTTTCGTAGGGGACAACTAAAAAGGAGGAGCACATGAAATCCCGCGTCGCCGTGATCGGGGCCGGACCATCTGGCCTTGCGCAGCTTAGGGCTTTTCAATCCGCGGCTCAGAAGGGAGCCGACATCCCCGAAATCGTCTGCTTCGAAAAACAGGCCGACTGGGGTGGCCTCTGGAACTACACCTGGCGCACGGGTGTTGACGAACATGGCGATCCCGTCCACGGCAGCATGTATCGGTATCTCTGGTCGAACGGCCCGAAGGAATGCCTCGAATTCGCCGACTACACCTTCGAGGAGCATTTCGGCCGGCCAATTGCGTCCTACCCGCCGCGCGAAGTTCTGTGGGACTATATCAAAGGGCGTGTCGAGAAGGCCGATGTGCGCAAGTGGGTGCGCTTCAACAGCCCGGTCCGCTGGGTAAGCTATTCCGAAGACACCGGTAAATTCACCGTGACGGTCCATGACCGCTCCAACGACGTGGTCTATTCCGAGGAATTCGACAATGTGGTGGTGGCGTCCGGCCACTTCTCGACGCCCAACGTTCCCTATTTCGAAGGCATCGCCAAATTCAACGGCCGCGTCATGCATTCGCATGACTTCCGCGACGCCCTAGAGTTCAAGGGCAAGGACATCCTGATCATCGGCCGCAGCTACTCCGCCGAGGACATCGGCTCGCAGTGCTACAAATACGGCGCGCGCTCGATCACCACGAGCTATCGCAGCAAGCCGATGGGCTTCAAGTGGCCGGAAAACTGGAAGGAAGTGCCGCTTCTCCAGCGCGTCGAAAACAAGACCTGCTACTTCAAGGATGGCACGTCGCGGGAGGTCGATGCCATCATCATGTGCACAGGCTATCTCCACCACTTCCCGTTCCTGACCGAGGACCTGCGGCTGAAGACGGCGAACCGCCTGTGGCCGCTCGATCTCTACAAGGGGGTCGTGTGGGAGAACAATCCGAAGCTGTTCTTTATCGGCATGCAGGATCAGTTCTACACCTTCAACATGTTCGACGCGCAGGCCTGGTTCGCCCGCGACGTCATGTTGGGCCGCATCAAGCTTCCGTCGAAGGAGGCGATGCGCGCCGACAGCCAGAAATGGCGCGAGCGCGAGGAGACGCTGGAGGACGCCGAGCAGATGATCTGGTTCCAGGGCGACTACACCAGGGAACTGATCGAGGCGACCGACTACCCGAGCTTCGACATCGAGCGGGTCAACAAGACCTTCATGGAGTGGGAGCACCACAAGATGGAAAACATCATGGGTTTCCGCGACCACGGCTATGCGTCGATCATGACTGGAACGATGGCGCCCAAACACCACACGCCCTGGCTGCAGGCGCTCGACGATTCGCTCGATGCCTACCTCAACCGTCCCGAGCTTGTGGCCTGATCCTCCCGGCCTACCGCAATAGCCAAGAAACGGGCGCCATTCGGCGCCCGTTTCTTTGTGCGGCTGAGAGCGTGTCGCCGGTTCAGTCCGGCCCAAATCCCGCCGAGGTCGGGGCGCCGTCGTCATGCTTCGACAGCCATTCGACGACTGTCGGGCGATAGCGGGTCAGGCCCTTGTAGTCGGCAAGCTCCTGGGGCAAGTCGCGCAGCACGCGATGCAGACGCCGCGCCCATTTCGGCGAGGTCACCAGCTCATCCATCTTGATCAGATAGCAGCGGATCGGGAAGACCAGTGCGTTGGATCGCGGCAGCCGCCAGAAGCTCTGCAATTCGACCCGCAGGTGGACCTTGTCGCCGACGTTCTCGGGCGTCACCGTCATGCGGTCGGTGCCCCATTTGTGATAATTCTCCGGGCTGGTGTCGAGCCGGGGATTGATCGTCATCGTCCAGTTCAGCCGCCGCGCCGGCTTGCCCTGCTGGATATTGGTCAGGAATTTCAGCGCGCGGGTGAAGATGCCTTTCTCGTGCGCAAGCGGCACCGGCGCATGCCACTCGAAGAAGTTCATGCCGATGTCGAAATCGAGCGACCAGTCGGCCTGGGTGGTTACCATGCCGGCATCCATCCACAGATTGCCGTCGCGCTGGTCGAGGATGCAGAAATCGCCCTGGCTCTGCCTTGTGATATATTCCATCGGTCCGTAGGGCAGGGTGGAAACGTCGCCGAAGGTGAAGGTGTCGTCGATGCCGAGCGGGCGGTTGATCCACCGCCAGCGGTCGCCGTCGCGACTGAGCGAGAAGTGTTCGGGATACCCGTTGGCCTGCTCGGTCATCAGGAGTTCGAGCAGGTCCCAGCCGGCCAGCGTCATGTGCGGCAGCGACTGGCAGCGCAGCGGATCCTCCGCCAGCACCAGCGCCCGGTCTTCCATCTCCGCGACATAGTGTTCGTCGACGTCGATCAGATTTTCCAGAACGCTGCCTTCAGGGCCGGGAACATGCGGCTCGATGTTGACCGCGTACATGTAGGCGTCTTCATGGAAGGGGAAGGGAAAGCGCCGGACGAATTCAGGGCTGTTCCTGAAGGTGAAATCGTCGCGGAACGTTTCTTTCCTGAAATTGATACCCATGGTTCCTCCCTCCATACCTAGCGTTCGAGAACCAGCGACGAGCCCTCGAAGCGCGAGACGCACGGCATGATCTTCTTGCCGGAGCAGTGATCTTCCTCGGAAAGCCAGTGGTCGTTGTGCCGGAACACGCCGTCATGTGAGATGACGTTGGTCTCGCACTGACCGCAGACGCCGCCGCGGCAGAGATAGGGCGGGTCGACGCCCGCCGCCTCGATCGCTTTCAGAAGGCTCTGCTGTTCTCCGACGCGGATCTGGTTGCCGCTGACCGCAAGCGTGACATCGAAAGGTGCGCCCGGCTGCGGGGCCGCGAAATGCTCGTAATGAACCGTTTCGTCGGGCCATCCCTGTGCCGCCGCTGTCTCCCGCACCCAGCGGATCATGCCGGCAGGTCCGCAGATGTAGAGATGCGTGCCCAGCGGCTGCGAGGCGAGCAACCGTTCCAGCGGCAGCTTTTCGTTGCGGTCATCATAATAAAGCTGGACGCGGCGTCCGTAGCGCTGCGCCAGCACATCCGTATATGTGCCGAGCGCCGGCGTCCTGCATGTATAGTGGAGCTCGAAATTGCCGCCCTCGGCGGCAAGCTGCGAGGTTTGCGCCATGAACGGGGTGATGCCGATGCCGCCAGCGATCATCAGATGTTTTTTCGCGCGAAGATCCAGCGAGAACAGGTTCACCGGATAGCTGATCACCATTTCCGTGCCGCGCCTGACGCGGTTGTGCATGAACAGCGAGCCGCCACGCCCGACATCGTCGCGGCGCACGCTGATCGTGTAGTCGCGCGTGTTGAGTGGCGAACTCATCAGCGAATAGGGGTTCAGGCGGGTCCGGCCATCGTCGCGCATTTCGACGACGACATGGGCGCCGCCCGAGAAAGTTGGAAGATCGCCGCCGTCGGTGCGTTCGAAATGGAACCGCTTGACCAGTTCATTGACCGCCACCACTTCGGTCACGGTGACATTGAGTTTCGTCGTGCCCGTGCTCACCGGAACATCTCCTCTTTCTGAGGGATTTCGGTCGGATCCTCGGCGTTGATGCATACCCCCTGGAAGGCGGCGATGCGCCGCGAATAATGATCGCGCACCAACAACAGCAGCCCGCAATGCGCGCAGGTCGCCGGTTGTGTGGTCACGTCCTCGGTGATCCCCTTGCAATGAACGCATTGGACGCGGCGCGCCAGCGAGCCGCGATGTTCGGTCTGGATCGAGGTGTGGTCGATGCCGGATTCCAGCGCCGCCTGCATGGCTTGTCCGATCAGGCCCTCGGTGCCGGAAAGATAGATGCGCAGGCCCATATGCGCGGTGGCGAGCGTCTGCTTCAGCCGCGGAATTGCAGCCGCTATCGACGGGCCTTCGTAATATTGCGCGGGTTTCAGTGCCTTGAGCGCGGCCAGAAGGCTATCCCCTGTGCGGCCGGGGATAAACATGATGTGGGCGGCGCCGAAAAACCCTTCCGGCGCCTGGCGGGCGAGATCGAGTATCGCGGATCCGCCTTCTGCATCCGCAACGAAGAGGTGGCTCTTGCCGGCCTGCGGTGACAGTGTTCCGTAGACCGGGCGACTTTTGATCGTCTGTGCCGGCATTCCGTCCAACGCCTCAGCCCTTCGCCGTGCGCTTCAGTTTCTTCGGATCGTCGAACGGCAGCGGCTGTGCGGTCGCCTTGACCGCGCCGCCGGCGTTGCGGATTTCGAGCGGCGTTCCCGCCACGGCGCTATCGATGTCGAGACGGGCGATGCCCATCGATTTTTTCACCAGCGGCGAATACATGGCGCAAGTCACCACGCCTACCTTCTTGCCGTCGCGGTAGACAGGAGCGCCTTCGTCGGCGGGCTTGTCGCCCTCCAGCAGCACGCCGAAAATCTTGAAGCGTTCCTTGCCTTTTAGGCGATAGTGCTCTTCCGCGCCGCGGAAGCCGGTCTTGCCGGGGCTGACCGTGAAATCGAGACCAAGCTCCCATAGCGTGTCGCCGGGGCCTTCGTTCTCGAACGGATATTTCTGCGAGTTGTCGTAGGGATAAAACAGCAGGTAGCTCTCGACGCGCAGCATGTCGAGCGTGGTGAAGCGGCAGGGAATGATGCCGTCCCTCTTTCCTTCTTCGAGAATCGTGTCCCAGATCGTACCGGCGTCCTGGCCGCGGCAGAAAATCTCGTAGCCACGCTCGCCGGTGTAGCCGGTGCGCGAGATCATCACCGGCAGTCCGAACAGCCGCGTGTGCATGTGATGGAAATAGTTGAGGTCGCGGATGCCTGGCACATGCTTTGCGAGATAGTCGACCGCAGTTGGCCCCTGCAGCGACAGGTCGTGCAGATTGTCGTCGAAGCGGATGGAGACATCGCGGCCAACGGCGGCTCGCTGCAGCTCTTCATGGCCGGTGCCCGACCCATGCACGACCATCCATGAGTTGGGTGCTATGCGATAGAGAATGCAGTCGTCGGTGAACTTGCCGGCGTCGTTCAGCATGCAGGCGTAGGCCGATTTGCCGGGATAGATCTTTTCAACGTCGCGGGTGGTGGCAAGGTCGAGCAGATGCGAGGCGTGCGGGCCGTTGACGTGAACCTTCTTCAGACCCGAAACGTCCATCAACCCGGCTTTGGTGCGGATCGCGACATATTCCTCGTCGGCATCCTTGTCGTAGGACCACGCTGTTCCCATCCCGCTCCAGTCTTCCAACTTGGAGCCAAGGGCGCGATGGCGGTCGGCCAACGTCGAGAAACGCCAGGAAGCTGTCATCGATAAAATCCTCCGTAGATCGACTGGTTCCCCTGCGATCGTCGCCTTTGCCGGGGCGCGACCTGTTGAGACATATTGACTCGAAATCGATCCACAGGGCAACATCAGTGTGCAAGAAATTTTACTGCTAGGCAACTTGCCTTGTGCAGGCGAATGTCGCGCGGGCTCTCGCGGCTTATTCGTGCGGACATCCAGCGACTTCTCTCAAAGGAAAAAAAAATTCATAGGAGTTGAGTTCCGGTTTTGAAGCTGCTAATTTTTCATCATCAGGTTCCAACCATCGTGAGGTGACGCCATGTGCGGAATTGTCGGGCTCTTTTTAAAGGACAAGTCGCTGGAGCCGGAACTCGGATCCATGCTGTCGGAAATGCTGGTCCTGCTCACCGATCGCGGCCCCGACAGCGCCGGCATCGCCATCTATGGCGCCGCCGAAAAAGGACGCGCCAAGATCACCATCCAGTCGCCCGCGCCATCCAGCGATTTCCCGAAGCTCGAAGCCGATCTGTCGAAAGAGATCGGCGCCAAGGCCAAGGTCACCGTTAAGTCGACCCACGCGGTGATCGACGTGCCAACTCGAAACGCCGAAGAGGCGCGTGCGGCGGTTCTTCGGCTTCGCCCGAATGTTCGCATCATGGGATCGGGCGATGTCGTCGAGATCTACAAGGAGGTCGGACTGCCGGAAGCCGTCGTGAAGCGCTTCGATGTGCAGGCGATGAGCGGCACGCATGGCATCGGCCACACCCGCATGGCGACCGAATCCGCCGTCACCACGATGGGAGCGCACCCGTTTTCGACCGGGCCGGACCAGTGCCTTGTCCACAACGGTTCGCTATCGAACCACAACAATCTGCGGCGCGAGCTGATCCGCGACGGCATGAGCTTTGAAACGGAGAACGATACGGAGGTTGCCGCCGCTTACCTCTCCTCGAAGATCGCGCATGGCATGAATCTCGGCGAGGCGCTGGAGAGCGGGCTGAACGATCTCGACGGCTTCTATACCTTCGTGGTCGGCACCAAGAACGGCTTTGGCGTGGTGCGTGATCCGATCGCCTGCAAGCCGGCCGTTCTTGCCGAGACCGACCGTTACGTTGCTTTCGGTTCGGAATACCGCGCGCTGGCCAACCTGCCTGGCATCGCAGACGCCAAAGTGTGGGAGCCCGAGCCGTCCACCGTCTACTTCTGGGAGCACTGAAGCCGTGAATGTGACCAATGTTGCCACGACGCCGGCGCGCGAAGTGAACTATGCACCGCGGGTATTCGATCTCGCTACGACGCCGCTGCGCGACCTCAACCAGGCGCTCCATCAGATCGCCGATGGCGCCGACGAACCGGCCTGGGAAGTCTTGAACCCCAAGGGAAGCCACGCCGTGGCGGCCGGTGTCGACCAGCCTATCACCATCGAGGTGCGCGGCAGCGTCGGCTACTATTGCGGCGGCATGAACAGCAAGGGCAACATCACCGTTCACGGCTCCGCCGGTCCCGGTGTCGGCGAAAACATGATGTCCGGGTCAATCGTGGTGAAGGGCGACGCCAGCCAGTATGCCGGCGCCACGGGCAGGGGCGGTCTTCTGGTGATCGAAGGCAATGCGTCGTCGCGCTGCGGCATCTCGATGAAGGGCATCGACATCGTCGTCTGCGGCAATGTCGGGCACATGTCCGCCTTCATGGCGCAGTCGGGCAATCTCGTCGTGCTGGGCGATGCCGGCGATGCGCTGGGCGATTCCATCTACGAAGCGCGACTGTTCGTGCGCGGCAACGTCAAGAGCCTTGGCGCCGATTGCATCAAGAAGGAGATGCGCCCCGAACATCTCGCCAAGTTACGGGAACTGCTGGACCGCGCCGGGGTCAAAGGCGTCAAGCCCGAGGAGTTCACGCGCTACGGTTCGGCGCGCACGCTCTACAATTTCAACATCGACAACGCCGACGCGTACTGAGGGATGCCAGCATGACCTATCACAATCCTCCGACGACGCCGCGCAGATCGGCGACGTTCGACGAGTACACGATGTCGGAAATCCGCCGCGCCGCAGCCACCGGGATTTATGATATCCGAGGCGCGGGCGCCAAACGCAAGCTGCCGCATTTCGACGACCTCCTGTTTCTCGGCGCCTCGATCTCGCGTTACCCCCTCGAAGGCTACCGCGAGAAATGCGAGACGAGCGTTACGCTCGGCGCGCGCCATGCCACCAAGCCCATCGAACTGAAAATCCCGATCACCATCGCCGGCATGAGCTTCGGCTCGCTGTCGGGTCCCGCCAAGGAGGCGCTGGGTCGCGGCGCCACTATTGCCGGTACATCCACCACCACCGGCGACGGCGGCATGACCGAGGAGGAACGGGGTCATTCCAAGACGTTGGTCTACCAGTATCTGCCGTCGCGCTACGGCATGAACCTGCGTGACCTGCGTCGTGCCGATGCCATCGAGATCGTGGTTGGGCAGGGCGCCAAGCCGGGCGGTGGCGGCATGCTGCTCGGCCAGAAGATTTCGGACCGTGTCGCCGAGATGCGCACGCTGCCGAAGGGCATCGACCAGCGTTCCGCCTGCCGGCATCCCGACTGGACCGGTCCGGACGATCTCGAAATCAAGATCCTCGAGCTGCGCGAAATCACCGACTGGGAGAAGCCGATCTACGTGAAGATCGGCGGCGCGCGTCCTTACTACGACACGGCACTGGCGGTGAAGGCCGGCGCCGATGTCGTCGTGCTCGACGGCATGCAAGGCGGTACGGCGGCGACCCAGGAGGTGTTCATCGAGCACGTCGGCCAACCGACGCTCGCCTGCATCCGCCCGGCGGTGAAAGCCTTGCAGGATCTCGGCATGCACCGCAAGGTTCAGCTCGTCGTGTCGGGCGGCATCCGCAACGGCGCCGATGTCGCCAAGGCGCTCGCCCTCGGTGCGGATGTGGTGTCCATCGGCACCGCTGCATTGATTGCGCTCGGCGACAACGATCCGCGCTGGGAGGAGGAGTACCAGAAGCTCGGTACGACCGCCGGCGCTTATGACGACTGGCATGAAGGCAAGGATCCGGCCGGCATCACCACGCAGGATCCGGAATTGATGAAACGTGTCGACCCGGTCGCCGCGGGAAGGCGTCTGGCGAATTATCTGAAAGTGATGACGCTTGAGGCACAGACCATCGCGCGCGCCTGCGGCAAAAATCATGTCCATAATCTCGAGCCGGAGGATCTCTGCGCACTGACCATCGAGGCTGCCGCAATGGCAGGCGTTCCGCTTGCGGGAACGAGCTGGATACCCGGGCAGGGCGCCTTCTGAAAACTGACTGGGAGGTCATAAAAAATGGGAACGACTTTCGAGATGAAAATGGGGAACGCGGAAGCCGGCGATTTGAAAAAATACGCCAAAGCCAAGAACATCAAATATTTCATGATCTCCTACACCGACCTGTTCGGTGGCCAACGCGCCAAGCTGGTGCCGGCGCAGGCGATTTCCGACATGCAGAAGGATGGCGCCGGCTTTGCCGGTTTCGCCACCTGGCTCGACCTGACACCGGCGCACCCGGACATGCTTGCGGTTCCGGATCCTGCCTCGGTCATCCAACTTCCCTGGAAGCCCGATGTCGCCTGGCTGGCGTCGGACTGCCTCATGGAAGGCAAGAGCGTCGCCCAGGCGCCGCGCAACACGCTGAAGCGGCTGGTATCGGAGGCGGCTGAACTGGGCATGTCGGTGAAAACCGGCGTCGAGCCGGAGTTCTTCCTGACCACGCCAGACGGCAAGCAGATTTCGGACGAATACGACACATCAGCCAAATCCTGCTATGACCAACAGGCTGTGATGCGCCGTTATGATGTCATCGCCGAAATCTGCGATGGCATGCTGTCGCTGGGCTGGGAGCCCTATCAGAACGACCACGAGGACGCGAATGGCCAGTTCGAGATGAACTGGGCCTTCGACGACGTGCTGGCCACCGCCGACAAGCATTCCTTCTTCAAGTTCATGGTCAAGTCGATTGCTGAGAAGCACGGCCTGCGCGCCACCTTCATGCCGAAGCCGTTCCAGGGCCTCACCGGCAATGGCTGCCATGTCCACATCTCGGTCTGGGATCTCGCCGGCAAGAAGAATGCCTTCGCCGACAAGGACATGGATCTTGGCCTGTCCGAACAGGGCAGGCATTTCCTTGGCGGCATCATGAAACATGCTTCGGCACTTGCGGCGATCACCAACCCGACCGTCAATTCCTACAAACGCATCAACGCACCCCGCACCATTTCGGGCGCGACCTGGGCGCCCAACACGGTCACATGGACCGGCAACAACCGCACCCATATGGTAAGGGTGCCGGGGCCTGGCCGTTTCGAACTCCGGCTCCCCGACGGCGCTGCCAACCCCTACCTCATGCAGGCTGTCATCATCGCGGCCGGCCTTGACGGCATCCGGTCGAAGGCCGATCCAGGCGCGCGCAGCGACATCGATATGTACAAGGACGGTCACACCGTCACCAACGGCGCCAAGCTGCCGCTCAACCTCCTCGACGCATTGCGCGAATACGACAAGGATACGTCTTTGAAGGCGGCGATGGGGGAGGAGTTCTCGGCGGCATTCCTGAGGCTGAAGCAGCAGGAGTGGAATTCTTTCGCGTCGCATTTCACCCAATGGGAACGCGACAACACGCTCGACGTTTGAGGCGACCCCGGGCGCGGTCGAAAAAGCAAAATGCGGTACTCCATCTTCTCCCTCGCCAGGGCGGCGCTCTCTGGCCACAAGGGCTGGACGCGCGCTTGGCGCGACCCTCAACCCAAGAAGCACTACGACGTCGTTATCATCGGCGGCGGCGGGCACGGTCTGGCGACCGCCTACTTCCTGGCGCGTGAATACGGCGTCCGCAATGTCGCGGTGCTGGAGAAGGGCTGGATCGGCTCCGGCAATGCCGGCCGCAACACCACCATCATCCGTTCCAACTATATGCTGCCGGGCAATATCGGCTTCTACGAGCTTTCCATGAAGTTGTGGGAGCGCATGGAGCAGGACCTCAACTACAACACGATGGTCAGCCAGCGCGGCATCATCAACCTCTATCACTCCGATGCGCAGCGCGACGCCTACGCCCGCCGCGGCAACGCCATGCGCATCAACGGCATCGATGCGGAATTGCTGGACGGCGTCCAGATCCGCAAGGTGCTTCCGTTCCTCAACTATGACAATGCACGCTTTCCCATACAGGGAGGGCTGTTGCAGCGCCGCGCCGGCACCGCAAGGCATGACGCCGTCGTCTGGGGCTACGCGCGCGCCGCCGATTCGCGTGGCGTCGACATCATCCAGAACTGCGAAGTAACCGGCTTCATCCGCGACCAGAACGGCAAGGTCACTGGCGTCGAGACCTCGCGCGGCGCCATCGGCGCGGGCAAGGTCGGCATGGCGGTCGCCGGCAATTCCTCGCGCGTCGCCGCGATGGCCGGCCTGCGCCTGCCGATCGAGAGCCATGTGCTGCAGGCCTTCGTCTCGGAGGCGATCAAGCCGCTCATTCCGGGCGTCATCACTTTCGGCGCCGGCCATTTCTATGTCAGCCAGTCCGACAAGGGCGGGCTGGTGTTCGGTGGCGACATCGACGGTTACAATTCCTACGCCCAGCGCGGCAACATGCCGGTGATGGAGGATGTCTGCGAGGGCGGCATGGCGATCATGCCGATGATCGGCCGGGTGCGGCTGCTGCGCCAGTGGGGCGGCATCATGGACATGTCGATGGACGGCACGCCGATCATCGACCGGACACCCGTCGACGGTCTCTACCTGAACGCCGGCTGGTGCTACGGCGGCTTCAAGGCGACCCCGGCGTCCGGCCTGGCCTTTGCCCATCTGCTGGCGCGCGACGAGCCGCACGAGGAAGCCCGGCGCTTCCGCCTCGACCGTTTCCGGCGTGGCGCCATGATCGATGAAAAGGGCCAGGGCGCCCAACCCAACCTGCATTAGAGTGAGACAGGCGCAATGCGCATAGCATGCCCATTTTGCGGAGAACGCGAGCTCGGCGAGTTCACCTATCTCGGTGACGCGGCGCCGAAGCGGCCCTCCGCCTTTGCTGACGACGGCAGCGAGCAGCCGGACGCGCAGGACGCCTTCCACGACTACGTCTATCTCCGCGACAATATTGCCGGCGAAATGACCGAGAGCTGGTATCACGGCGGAGGCTGCCGTTCCTGGCTGACCATCACCCGCAGCACGACGACGCATGAGATCAAGGCGGTGAAGGCAGCGCCGGGCGCAGGCGCCCGGGTAGCGGCGGGCCTGGCATCATGAGCGCGACACGATCCAACCCTCTCGCCGGCGCGGCTTCGGTTCCGCTCGCCTTCGACGACAAGTCGGCGGCGACGAACCGTATCGCTGCCGCCAGTGCGCAGTCGTACCGCCTGGCAAGCGGCGGGCTGATAGACCGGGGGCAATCGCTCTCCTTCAGCTTCGACGGCAAGACCATGACCGGCTATGGCGGCGACACTCTGGCTTCGGCGCTGGTCGCCAACGGTGTCAAGCTGGTCGGTCGCTCGTTCAAATATCATCGCCCGCGCGGCATCCTGACTGCAGGCGCGGAGGAGCCCAACGCGCTGGTCGAATTGCGCACCGGCGCGCGCCGCGAGGCCAACACCCGGGCGACAACGACCGAACTTTACGACGGTCTTGCCGCCAACAGCCAGAACCGTTGGCCGTCGCTGCGCCACGATCTGATGGCGGTGAACTCGCTGCTGTCGCCGGTCTTCGTCGCCGGCTTCTACTACAAGACCTTCATGTGGCCGGCGAAGTTCTGGGAGGCGATCTACGAACCGGCCATTCGCCGCGCCGCCGGCCTCGGCAAGACCAGCGGTGTCGCCGACCCCGACCACTACGAAAAGGCGTGGGCGCATTGCGACGTGCTGGTGGTGGGCAGCGGCCCTGCCGGCTTGTCGGCAGCACTTGCCGCCGGGCGCGCCGGTGCGCGGGTCATCCTTGCCGAGGAAGACAGCCGTCTCGGTGGACGTCTGCTGTCGGATGCTGCGGAGATCGACGGCAAGATCGCCGCCGAATGGCTGGCGAGCGTGCTCGGCGAGCTCGACAGCCTGCCCAATGTTCGCATCATGCCGAGAACCGCAGTGTTCGGCGTTTATGACGGCGGCACTTACGGCGCGCTTGAACGGGTGAACGACCACGTCGCCGTGCCGCCGGCCCACCAACCGCGCCAGCGCCTGTGGCGCATCGTGGCGAAGCGATCGGTGGTGGCGGCCGGCGCGCTTGAGCGGCCGATCGTATTTCCTGGCAATGACAGGCCGGGTGTGATGATGGCCTCGGCGGTGCGCACCTATGTCAATCGGTTCGCGGCCTTGCCAGGGCGGCGCGTCGCGCTGTTCACCAACAATGACGACGGCTGGCGCACTGCCGAAGCCGTTCGCAAGGCGGGCGTCGAGATCGTCGCTGTGATCGACCCGCGCGGCAGAGTTCCGCAACAATTCCGCGGACTGCGGGATACCGCCGGCTTTGAGGTGCTCTCGGGCAATGTCGTCGACGTGAAGGGTGGCGTGGACGGTGTCCACAAGGTGGTCGTCGCCACCGACGGCGGCAGGCGTGAGGTCGAGGCCGATTGCCTGGCGATGTCCGGCGGCTGGAATCCGACTGTGGCGCTGTCCTCCTTCCATCGCGGTCGCCCGGTTTGGCGCGACGACATCGCCGCTTTCGGCCCCGGTCAGTGCCCGCCGGGAATGGTGATGGCGGGCGCGGCCAATGGGGATTTCTCGCTCGGCGCCTGCCTGCGCGACGGCCATGCGGCCGGCTTGAAGGCGGCCCTCGAGACGGGCGCGTCGGGCAGCGCGGGTTCGGCGGCGACCGGCGACGACGAGACTTTTGGGATCAAGCCGCTCTGGCATGTGAAAGGCGGCAAGGCCTTTGTCGACTTCCAGCACGATGTCACTGCTTCCGACGTCACCCTGGCGCAGCGCGAGGGTTTCGAATCCGTCGAGCATCTGAAGCGCTACACGACGCTGGGCATGGCAACCGACCAGGGCAAGCTCTCCAACGTCAACGGCCTGGCCATCATGGCCGAGGCCACAGGACGCAGCATCGCCGACACCGGTACGACCATCTACCGGCCGCCCTACGCGCCGGTGGCGATCGGTGCGCTGGCCGGCCATCACCGCGACGAAAATTTCCATGCTTGGCGGCTGACGCCATCGCATCACTGGGCCGCCGAGCGCGGTGCGGTGTTCGTCGACACCGGCCTCTGGAAGCGCGCGCAGTGGTATCCGCAGCCGGGTGAGAAGGACTGGCTTGAATCGGTCACCCGCGAGGTCAGGGCGGTGCGCGGCGGCGTCGGTTTCTGCGACGTCTCGACGCTCGGCAAGGTGGACGTACATGGTCCCGACGCCGGAAAGTTTCTCGACCGCATCTACATCAACACTTTTTCCAATCTCTCGGTCGGCAAGGCTCGCTACGGCCTGATGCTGCGTGAGGACGGATTGGTCTATGACGACGGTACGACCTCGCGGTTGGCCGAAGATCATTATTTCCTGACGACGACGACGGCCAAGGCCGGCCTCGTCATGCAGCATCTGGAACATTGCCGGCAGGTTCTGTGGCCGGAACTCGACGTGCAACTCACTTCGGTGACCGACCAGTGGGCGCAGTTCTCCATCGCCGGCCCGAACACCCGCGACCTGCTGCGGGACCTGGTCGACCCGTCCGAGGACCTGTCCAACGAAGGCTTCCCGTTCATGGGCGTGCGCGAGGTCGCCTTGCGCGGCGGCATGTGCGCGCGCCTCTACCGCATCTCGTTTTCCGGCGAGATGGCGTTCGAAATCGGCGTGCCGGCGCAGTTCGGTGAAGCGCTTGCCCGCAACCTCATGTTGGCCGGCAAGCCATTCGGCGTGGTTCCCTACGGCACCGAGGCGCTCGGCGTCATGCGTATCGAAAAGGGCCATGTCGCCGGCCCCGAACTCAACGGCACGACGACAGCCGGCGATCTCGGGCTCGGCAAGATGGCCTCGAGGAAAAAGGACTACATCGGCCGCGCCATGGCCGGCCGCGAGGCTCTCAATGCTCCCGACAGGCAGGTCGTCGTCGGCATCAAGCCAGTGAACGCGGCGAGCCGCCTGCGCTCCGGCGCACATATCGTGCCGAAGGGCGCCGTCCCCGGTCCGGACACCGATCAGGGTTATGTGACGTCGGTCTGTTTTTCGCCGATGCTCAGCCAGTGGATCGGCCTGGGCCTGGTTGCTGGCGGGCGCGAACGCCATGGCGAGATTGTGCGCGCGCACGACCCGCTGCGGGGAGAAGACATGGACGTCGAGATCGTCAATCCTGTCTTCTACGATCCCGAGGGAGGGCGCCAGCGTGGCTGATTATCTCTGGAGCACGCAGTCGCCGTTGCAGAAGGCGCTTGTGCCCGGGCGCCAGGGTGTGCGCTCAGGGGAGGCCGGGATTGCACTGACCGAAATGACAGGTGTCGCCGTTGTGCAGATCATGGCGCGCCGTGGCCGCTGGGCTCAAACGGCCAAGGCCGCCAGGGCGCATTTTGGCGTCGGCGCCCCGGATCGCCCGATGGCGGCGTTCGGCAAGGCGGCCACCCTTGTGTGGTCAGGTCCCGACCAGTTCCTTGCCGTAGCGGCCGTGGATGGCTCGGCCGGCCCAATCGCTGCCATGAGCGATGCCTTCGCCGGCAACGCGTCATTATCAGACCAGTCGGGCGGCCGCTGCCGTATCCGGATCACGGGCGCGCGGGCGCGCGATGCCCTGGCGAAAATCTCGTCGCTCGATCTGCACGATACGGTATTTCCGGTCGGTGCTGCCGCCGCGACCTCCATCGACCACACCGGCGTCAATCTGTGGAGGAGTGCCGACGTAGCCGGAAACGCCGTCTACAATGTGCTGGTCTTCGCCAGCTTCGCCGACAGTCTCTGGCACACGCTTGTCGATGCGGCGGCCGAGTATGGCGTTGATGTCGACAGAATGGCCCTCCCGAGAGGCTAACTCTTTTCTCGCGTCGGATTCTTTCTGGTCGGGATATCGGCGACCGTAGAGCGAAATGTATGGTCAACCCATACATTCCGCTCTATCGGTTTCTTTAGCCGCATCTCTGCGAAGCCGGGTGAATTCCGCCTGGCGGCCGAATTCTAGAACAGCCCTTCGATCTGTCCTTTGCCGTTGAGGAAGATCTTTTCGGATGAGGGTGTTTTGGGCAGGCCTGGCATGGTCATCACCTCGCCGCAGATGACCACCACGAAGCCGGCGCCGGCCGACAGCCTGACCTCGCGCACCGGCACCGTGTGGCCGTTCGGCGCGCCCCTCAGGTTGGGGTCGGTCGAGAACGAATATTGCGTCTTGGCCATGCACACCGGCAGGTTGCCGTAGCCGGCCTGCTCCCACTGGTGCAGCTGGTCGCGCACGCTCTTGTCGGCGATCGCCTCGGAGCCGCGGTAGATGCGCTGCACGATGGTGTTGATCTTGTCGAACAGCTTCATCGAGTCGGGATAGAGCGGCGCGAACTGCGAGGCGCCCGATTCGGCCAGCGCCACGATTTTGTGGGCCAGCTCCTCGATGCCGGCCGAGCCCTTGGCCCAGTGCTGGCACAGGATCGCCTCCTCGCCCATCTCGGCGACATAGTCCTTCATCGCCTGGATCTCGGCCTCGGTGTCGGAATAAAAGTGGTTGATCGCCACCACCGCCGGCACCCCAAACTGGCGCACATTCTCGATGTGGCGGCCAAGATTGGCGCAGCCCTTCACCACCGCCTCGACATTCTCCTTGGAAAGGTCTTCCTTCTTCACCCCGCCATTCATCTTCATGGCCCTGACGGTGGCCACGATGACCGCCGCGGCAGGCTTCAGCCCGGCCTTGCGGCACTTGATGTCGAAGAACTTTTCGGCACCGAGGTCGGCGCCGAAGCCGGCCTCGGTGACGACATAGTCGGCAAGCTTCAGCGCCGTGGTGGTGGCCACCACCGAGTTGCAGCCATGCGCGATGTTGGCGAACGGGCCGCCATGCACGAAGGCCGGGTTGTTCTCCAGCGTCTGCACCAGGTTCGGCTGCATGGCGTCCTTCAAAAGCACCGCCATGGCGCCGTCGGCCTTGAGGTCGCGGGCATAGACCGCTGATTTGTCGCGCCGGTAGGCCACGATGATGTCGCCCAGCCGCTTCTCCAGGTCCTTCAGGTCGGTGGCCAGGCACAGGATCGCCATCACTTCCGAGGCCACCGTGATGTCGAAGCCCGCCTCGCGCGGGAAGCCGTTGGCGACCCCGCCGAGCGAGGCGATGATCTCGCGCAGCGCCCGGTCGTTCATGTCCATGACGCGCCGCCACACCACGCGGCGGGTGTCGATGCCGAGCTCGTTGCCCCAGTAGATGTGGTTGTCGATCAGCGCCGACAGAAGGTTGTGGGCGGTGGTGATGGCGTGGAAGTCGCCGGTGAAGTGCAGGTTCATGTCCTCCATCGGCACCACCTGCGCATAGCCGCCGCCGGCGGCACCGCCCTTGACGCCGAAATTGGGTCCGAGCGAGGCCTCGCGGATGCACACCACCGCCTTCTTGCCGATGCGGTTCAGCCCGTCGCCAAGCCCGACCGTCGTCGTCGTCTTGCCCTCGCCGGCCGGCGTCGGGTTGATCGCCGTCACCAGGATCAGCTTGCCGTCCTTGCCGCCCTTCTTCGAGGCGATGAACTCCGCCGAAACCTTCGCCTTGTCGTGGCCATAAGGTAGAAGATGCTCCGTCGGAATGCCAAGCTTCGAACCAACCGCCTGGATCGCCTGCTTCTTGGCGCCGCGCGCTATCTCAATGTCGCTCTTAACGTCGGCCATG
>NZ_FOSL01000017.1 GCF_900114255.1 Neomesorhizobium albiziae
GCCTCGGCTTCGCCTCGACACCTCTCCCCCGCTTCGCAGGGGCGAGGAACCGCTGCCGCGATGCCAGCGCCCTTCCAGCTTGGGTTCCTCGCCCCCATGAAAATGGGGGAGAGGTGTCGAGGCGAAGCCGAGACGGAGAGGGGGTCCTTCCGAACAAGGAGCAGAAGCTGGCAGACCAGAGAAACACGGAGGAACGCAACGCCCCTCTCCCCGTCCTTCACGGGGAGAGGGTAAGGGTGAGGGGCAGCGTGGACGTGAACAGAAACAGGTCAGAAATGACCGTCGCCGCTGTCCTACCCGAACTTGCCGGTTCTCGGGAAACCCTTCGGCACCATGCGGCCGGCCGACGCCCGGGCGCCGATCCATTCGGCCAGTTCCTCGCGGCTGCGGGTGAATACGCGATCGGCCGAATCCAGCCAGGAAAGCCCGCTTTCCATGGCGAAGGTTTTCAGGTCGAGCACGCCGCCGTCCTTGTACTTCTGCAGCCGCACGCCCTTGCCGCGTCCCATTTCGGGGATTTCGGCCAGCGGAAACACCAGCAGTTTCCGGTTTTCGCCGACGATCGCCAGATGGTCCCCCGCCACCGCCACGCAGCGCGTCGCCTCGTCCGGCGCCTTGACGTTCATCACCTGCTTGCCCTTGCGGGTGTTGGCGACGACCTCCGCTTCCGGGACAACGAAGCCGTTGCCCTGGTGCGAGGCGACCAGCAGCTTGCGCTCCGGATTGTGCACGAAGGCGGTGACGATGTCCTGGTCATTGTCCATGTCGACGATGATGCGGATCGGTTCGCCATGGCCACGCCCACCCGGCAGCCGGTCGGCGCCGATGGTGTAGAATTTTCCGCCGGTGGTGAAGACGATGATCTTGTCGGTCGTCTGGGCGGGGAAAGCGAGCTTGAGCGAATCGCCTTCCTTGAAGGTCAGTGTCGAGAAATCCGACAGATGCCCCTTCATCGCCCGCAGCCAGCCCTTTTCGGAGACGACCACCGTCACCGGCTCCTTCTCGATCATCGCGTGGTGGATGTCGGTCAGGTCGTGCTCGGGCGCATCGGCGAAGGTGGTGCGGCGCTTGCCGAGTTCGGTATCCGTGCCGAACTTCTCACGCACCTGCTCGACCTCCCAGCGGATCGTCTTCCACTGCTTTTCGACCGAGCCGAGCAGCGCCTCGATCTGCTTCTTTTCGGCGGAGAGCCCGTCGAACTCCTTGCGAATCTCCATTTCCTCGAGCTTGCGCAGCTGACGCAGCCTGAGATTGAGCACAGCCTCGGCCTGGACGTCCGTCAGCGCCCACTTGGCCATCATCACTTGCTTGGGCTCATCCTCCTCGCGGATGATGCGGATGACCTCGTCGATGTTGAGATAGGCGATGAGGTAGCCGCCGAGCACTTCCAGCCGGCGCTCGATCTCGGCCAGCCGGTGCCTGGAACGGCGCACCAGCACGTCCTTGCGGTGTTCCAGCCACTCCTTGAGCACGTCCTTCAGCGAAAGGACATTCGGCACCTTGCCGCGCGACAGCACGTTCATGTTGAGCGGAAAACGGCTCTCCAGCTCGGTCAGCTTGAACACCGATTCCATCAAAAGGCCGGGGTCGACGGCACGGCTCTTCGGCACCAGCACAAGCCGGATGTCCTCGGCGCTCTCGTCGCGCACGTCTTCCAAAAGCGGCAGCTTGCGCGCCACCAGAAGCTCGGCGATCTTCTCGATCAGCCGCGCCTTCTGCACCTGATAGGGAATTTCGGTAACGACGATGTTCCAGGTGCCCCTGCCCTGGTCTTCTTGGTGCCAGCGGGCACGGACCCGGAAGCCGCCGCGGCCGGTCTCGTAGGCTTCCATAATCGACGCATGGCTATCGACGACAATGCCGCCTGTCGGGAAATCCGGTCCTTGCACCAGCCCGTCTTCATGCCCCTTGCTCATCAGGGCTTCGACAGGCGCGTTGGGGTTGTCGATCAGGTGCAGCGCCGCGGTGCAGAGTTCGGCCGCATTGTGCGGCGGGATCGAGGTCGCCATGCCGACCGCGATTCCCGACGAGCCGTTGGCGAGGATGTTCGGGAAGGCGCCGGGCAGCACCACCGGCTCCTCGTCCTCCTCGTTGTAGGTCGGGCGGAAATCGACGGCGTCCTCGGCGATGCCCGAAAGCAGTTCGGTCGCCACCTCGGTCATGCGCGCCTCGGTGTAGCGCATGGCGGCGGCGTTATCGCCGTCGATATTGCCGAAGTTGCCCTGGCCGTCGACCAGCGGATAACGGACCGCGAAATCCTGGGCGAGGCGCACCAGCGCGTCGTAGATCGACTGGTCGCCATGCGGGTGGAACTTGCCCATCACCTCGCCGACGATGCGGGCGCATTTGGCGAAACCCTGGTCGGGGTTGAGGCGCAAGAGCCGCATCGCATGCATGATGCGGCGGTGCACCGGCTTCAGGCCGTCGCGCACGTCGGGCAGCGCCCGGTGCATGATGGTCGACAGCGCGTAAGCGAGATAGCGCTCTTCCAGCGCCTTCTTCAGATCGACCGGCTCGATGTGATCACCGCCGTCGGAACCGGGCGGAATATGGCTTTTTCCCATGGTTTTGGACTATCCGAGCCACTGATTCGCGGCAAGAGGCGGGCCCGTGGAAAGGTCCGCTTAACGTCATCCGCAGCTTTGGGCGTTTTCGATTTGCCTTTTTCCGAAAATTTCGACCAATCTCCACGCCGCGCGCCTTCTTCCAGTCCAGTTCTTCCGCGACAGGAACGGTGCTACAGTTTCAAAAAAATCTCTCAGGGACAGTGCCATGACCATCCACCCCCCGCTTCTCAAGAAGCTTGCGCTTTCCGTTGTTCTTGTCGTGCTGCCGCTGTCGGCCGCCCAGGCGCTGGAAGCAAATGCTGTCGCCGATCGCCTGAAGGCCTTGCTGGCCGGCCAGGGCATGGATGTCAGCTGGACCAAGGTCACCGAAACCGGCCCCCGGATCGTGCTCGAAGGCGCCAGTTTGAAGCTCGCGAACGAACCGGCGACCAGCCTGATCGGAGATGTCACGCTCGACGAAATCTCCGAGGTCAACGGCGGCTATCGCATCGGCAAGGTTACCCTGCCGACCTATGCGCTCGCGCAAAGCGGCTTGAACATCGACATTTCTGGCGCCCAACTGACCGGCCTGTCGCTGCCACCTGAAGGGTCGACCGATCCCTTGGCTTCGATCATGCTTTACGAGACCGCCGAACTCGGCACCGTTTCGGTAAGAAGGGCCGACAAACAGCTGTTTTCGATGAACGATCTGCATGTCCAGATCACCGCGCCGAAGGATGGCGCGCCGCTGGCGTTTTCGGGCGCCGCCGAAAAGTTCAGCGCCGACCTAATGTCTGCAGTGGAGGACACGGAAGCCCGGAAGGTCGTCGAGGCACTGGGCTACAACACCGTCAACGGCACTTTCGAGATGGCGGGAACGTGGCAGCCTGTGGACGGGCGCATGGGGCTGACCCAGTATGACATCACGATCGAGAACGCAGGCAGGCTGGGCCTGACATTCGATCTTGCCGGCTACACGCCGGACTTCATCAAGGCCATGCAGGAGATGCAGAAGAAGATGGCGCAACAACCTGCCGGCGCCGACAATTCCGCCCAGGGCTTGGCCATGCTTGGTCTGATGCAGCAGCTCACCTTCAACGCTGCAACGATCCGCTTCGACGACGATTCGCTGACCGGAAAGGTGCTGGAATACGTCGCCAGGCAGCAGGGCGCGAAGCCCGAAGACATCGCCACGCAGACGAAGGCGGTAGTGCCTTTCCTGATGGCGCAGCTCAACAACGCCGATCTGACGAAGAACGTCAGCGAAGCGGTGAATGCCTATCTCGACGACCCGAAGTCGATCGAGATCGCTGCCGCCCCCGCCTCGCCGGTGCCGTTTGCGCTGCTGGCGGCCGGCGCGATGACTGCGCCGCAGGAACTGCCGAAGACGCTCGGCGTCACCGTCACGGCGAACCAGGTCGCGGAATAGAGGCACACCGCCCAAACAAAAAAGCCCGGCAGCGATGCCGGGCTTTTTGATTACGGGAAGAACCTCAGTCCTTCTTCTGCTGCACCACGCGCAGCGACAGCTCCCTGAGTTGCGTCGGCGTCGCTTCGGAGGGCGCGTTCATCAGGAGATCCTGAGCCTGCTGGTTCATCGGGAACATGGTGATCTCGCGCAGGTTCTTTGCTCCCACCAGAAGCATGACGATGCGGTCGACACCGGCCGCCATGCCGCCATGCGGCGGCGCGCCATACTGGAAGGCGCGGTAGAGGCCGCCGAAATTCTGCTCGACCGTCTCGCGGTTCAGGCCGACGATCTCGAACGCCTTGACCATGGTTTCCGGGAGATGGTTGCGGATGCCCCCGGAAGCGATCTCGAAGCCGTTGCAGACCATGTCGTACTGGAACGCCTTGATGCCGAGCGGCTCTTCGTTCGCGAGCGCATCGATACCGCCTTGCGGCATCGAGAAGGGGTTGTGGCCGAAATCGACGCGCTTTTCCTCTTCGTTCCACTCGAAGAACGGGAAATCGACAATCCAGCACAGTTCGAACCGCTCGCGGTCGACGAGGTTCAGTTCCTCGCCGGCGCGGGTGCGCGCAGCACCAGCAAACGAGACGAACTTCTTCGGATCGCCGGCGACGAAGAATGCAGCGTCGCCGTCGGCCAGGCCGAGTTGCTGGCGGATTGCCTCGGTGCGCTCCTCGCCGATGTTCTTGGCAATCGGGCCCGCACCCTCCAGCTTGTCGCCTTCCTTGCGCCAGAAAATGTAGCCGAGCCCGGGCTGGCCCTCGCCCTGCGCCCATGAGTTCATGCGGTCGCAGAACGCGCGGGAACCGCCGGTCTTGGCCGGAATGCCCCAGACTTCGGCCTTGGGGTCGTTGGCAAGGATATTGGCGAAAACCTTGAAGCCGGAATCACGGAAATGGTCGGAAACCGCTTCCATGACGATCGGATTGCGCAGGTCCGGCTTATCGGAACCATATTTGCGCATGGCGACATCATAGGGGATGCGCGGGAATTTCTGCGTCACCGGCTTTCCATTGGCAAACGTCTCGAAGACGCCGCGCAGTACCGGCTCCATGGTGCTCAGCACATCGTCCTGTTCGACAAAGCTCATTTCGAGGTCGAGCTGGTAGAATTCACCAGGCAGGCGGTCGGCGCGAGGGTCCTCGTCGCGGAAGCAGGGCGCGATCTGGAAATAGCGGTCAAAGCCCGACATCATGATCAGCTGCTTGTACTGCTGCGGCGCCTGCGGCAGCGCATAGAACTTGCCGGCATGAATGCGCGACGGCACCAGGAAGTCGCGCGCGCCTTCCGGGCTCGAAGCCGTCAGGATCGGCGTCGAGAATTCGGTGAAGCCGACCTCCCCCATGCGCCTGCGCATCTCGGCGATGATTTTTGTGCGGGCGATGATGTTCTTGTGCAACGTGTCGCGGCGCAGGTCGAGGAAGCGATATTTCAGGCGAATGTCTTCTGGATAATCCGGCTCGCCGAACACCGGCAGCGGCAATTCCTTCGCCGCCGACAGAACCTCGATGTCGACAGCATAGATCTCGATCTCGCCGGTCGGCATGTTGGCGTTGATGGTCTCCGGCGCACGCGCCTTGACCTCGCCGTCGACGCGGATGACCCATTCGCCGCGCACCGTCTCGGCTGCCTTGAAGGCCGGCGAATCCGGATCGGCGACGATCTGCGTCAGGCCGTAATGGTCGCGAAGGTCGATGAACAGAAGACCGCCGTGATCGCGCACGCGATGCACCCAGCCAGAGAGGCGGACGGTCGAGCCGACATCGGATTTCTTCAGTTCGGCGCAGGTATGGCTGCGGTAACGGTGCATGAGACTGGCATTCCGGTTTTTGAAGGATTCATTTTGACCGGGCGGCACAGCATGCGCCGGGCCCGAAAATTTGCGGGAAAAGCGCATGGGTGCCGGCTTTTGTCAAGGTGAGGAGAAAGGCGGCATTATACTCTGGTTCCGCGAACCTCGCGGCCATGGAGCACAGCAAGGAGATGATGCCGCCCCCTCGCCTTACGTAAAGAGCGGACTTCGCTTCAAAGCGCCTTCTTCAGCCAGACGCGCGAATGGCCGGGCGGGAAATTGTCGATACGCCCAAACTCCTCATATCCCTGCCGTTTGTAGAATTCCGGGGCCTGGAACGTAAATGAATCGAGATAGATGCCGAGGCAGCCGCGCTGCCTGGCGATTTCCTCGGCCTTGGCCAGCAGTTGTACGCCGAGGCCCAGCTTGCGGTGTTCGGCGCCGATCCACAGCCAGGCAACGAACAGCCAGGAATATTCGGACACGCCCTTGAGGCCGCCGATCACCGATCCATCGCCGTTGCGCGCGACGATCCAAAGATCCTCCTCGTTGTAGGGTCCGGCATTCTCGACATTATAGTTGTCCAGACCGTCGCCGATGAAACGGGCGGCTTCGTCGTCGATGCTCGTACTGACGTTCAAGGTGATCATGTCCGCGTCCCTTCTTCGGCCTCGGCTGCGCAACACGTAGTCTCGAACCCGGACAAAGAGGATTGGCGCAGAGCCGCCAAATGCATCGTTCCAGACGATGCAAGGTCGCATTGCACCGCGGTTGCGACTATAGAGAAATATCCTTTCCTTCGCGCACCCGCTTGAATGTCCTCCATCCGTCTGTTGATTCCGCTTCTGATCGCCGCCGGCATTCTGCTCGGCGGCAACGGAATGCAAAGCACCTTGATCGCGCTTCGCGGCGCGCAGGAAGGCTTTTCGCCGGCTGTCATCGGCTTCATGGGCACATCTTATTTCGGCGGCTTTCTGCTCGGTTGCCTTGCCATCACGCGCATCATGAAGGCGGTCGGCCATGTGCGGTCCTTCTCCGCGCTGGCGGCGATCGCTTCGGCGGGCACGCTGCTCCTGGTGCTGATCATCGATCCCATCTCCTGGTCGGTGATCCGCTTCGCCAGCGGCTTCTGTTTTGCCGGCCTCTTCACTGTGATGGAGAGCTGGCTCAATTCCGGTGTCTCCAATCACGATCGCGCGCGCGTGCTGGCGCTCTATCGCATCGTCGATATCGGTTCGGTCACCGGGGCGCAGTTCATGATCCCGATCTTTGGTTCAGGCGGCTTCACGCTGTTTGCCATCATGTCGATCATGATCACCCTGTCGCTGGTGCCGGTGTCGCTGGGGGACCGCTCCAATCCCACGCCACCGGAAGACGTCAAGCTCGACTTGGGGCGCGTTTGGCTGATATCGCCGCTCGGCTGCATCGGCTGCATCGCCGTCGGCGTCACCAACAGTGCGTTCCGTACGCTTTCGCCCGTCTATGCTGAGGAAATCGGCATGTCGGTGGCCGATATCGTCACCTTTGTAAGCGTCGGCATCGTCGGCGGCGCCATCATCCAGTATCCGCTGGGCTACCTGTCGGATCTGTGGGACCGGCGCATGGTGCTGCTGCTCAGCACCAGCGGCGCGTTGCTTTCCGCACTCGGCATCGTCTTTCTCGCCGGCACCAACCCCCTGGCGAATTTCGTCCTCGTTTTCATTTTCGGCTCGTTCGCGATGCCGCTGTTCTCGCTGTCGGCCGCGCATGCCAACGATCGGGCCGGCAAGGGAGAGTTCGTGCTCATCAACGCCGCACTCATGCTGTTCTATTCGTTCGGAGCGATCGGCGGACCGATCGCCGCGTCTTGGGTCATGGAACGTTTCGGGCCGCAATCGCTGTTTATCTTCACGGCAACCGTCTACGCGATCTTTATCCTGATCATCTTCTACCGCATGAGCGCGCGCGGCAGCGTGCCGGCCGGTCAACGTAGCCACTTCATGAATTTGCTGAGGACATCGACGGTGTTTTCCCGCCTGGCCAAACGCAACGGCGACAGCGACAAGCCGCCAAGCAAACCCTAAACAGAACGGTGGATGGCCTACCGAAATCGTCCGTCGCGCGAGACAAGACCGCATTCCTCGCCTAAAGAGACCTTGATGCATCTGATAAAAACACAAAATGAACTGGATTCGGTTGTCCGCGAGCTTGCGAAATCCGAATTCATCACCGTCGACACCGAGTTCATCCGCGAGACGACGTTCTGGCCGGAACTTTGCCTGATTCAAATGGCCGCGCCGGGCATCACTGCCCTTGTCGATCCGCTTGCGCCCGACATCGACCTCCAGCCCTTCTTCTATCTGATGGCCAACGAGGCGGTGACCAAGGTGTTTCACGCCGCCCGCCAGGACATCGAAATCATCTTCCATCGCGGCGGCCTCATCCCGCATCCCGTTTTCGATACCCAGGTTGCGGCGATGGTCTGCGGTTTCGGCGACAGCGTCTCCTACGACCAGCTGGTGCAGAAGATCACCGGCGTGCGTCTTGACAAGTCGTCGCGTTTCACCGACTGGCGCCACCGGCCGCTGTCGGACAAGCAGCTCGAATATGCGGTCGCCGACGTCACCCACCTGATCGACGTCTACGTCCATCTGAAGGCCGAGCTGGAGCGCGAGAACCGCGCCCACTGGCTGAACGAAGAGATGGAAGTGCTGACCTCGCGCCAGACCTATGATCCGCATCCCGAAGACGCTTGGAAGCGCCTGAAGATGCGGCTTCGCAAGCCGCAGGAACTGGCCGTCGTACAGGCAGTGGCGGCATGGCGCGAGCGGGAGGCGCGAGAACGCAACGTACCGCGCGGGCGTGTGCTCAAGGACGACGCGATCTATGAGGTGGCGCAGCAGGCGCCGCGCGACGCGACGGCGCTCGGGCGCCTGCGCACCACGCCAAAGGGCTGGGAGCGGTCGTCCACGGCGACCGCGCTGCTGGCGGTGGTCAACACGGCACTCGGCCTCCCCAAGGACGCCATGCCGAAACTGCCGAAGGTTCCGCAATCGCAGGAGGGGTCGAGTGCCGCCGCCGAACTCCTGAAAGTGCTGCTGCGCCTGGTCGCCGAGGCCGAAGGCGTCGCCGCCAAGGTGCTGGCCTCCGGCGACGACATCGACCGCCTTGCCGCCGAAGGCGAGAAGGCCGACGTTCCCGCCCTGCATGGCTGGCGCAAGGAAGTGTTCGGCGACAAGGCGCTGCAACTGGTGCGCGGCGAGATCGCCCTGAAATTCGAAAAGCGCAAGATCGCGGTCTTCGAGACGCGCAAGCAGACCGCGGACGCCTGAGCCCGGCTTTCGATCAGGTCGGCTCGGGCGGCCCGACAACCAGTTCGAGATTGCGTCCGGTGATCCTTGCCAGTTGCGCCAGCCGTCCGGCCGGCCTTTCACCGTCCAGCCCGGCGTGCGAAGCCGGGATAACCAGCGCCAGCCCGCCATTCGGTTGCGATCGCCATTTCAGCTTCGGGATAACGCCCGGCATCGACGCCGAAAGGAGATAGACCACCCGCAACAGCGCACCGAGCAGGCGCGCCCGTTCCAGATAGCGCGGCGTTGCCAGGGTGCGCATTTCAGTTGCAACCGAATCGTCGAAGACGCCTTCGTGCCGGAACATGTTGGCCAGCGCGATGTAGGCGCGGCCGGGATGGTCGACGCCGATGAAGGACGCATGGGCGATGATGTTGAGCGATTGCATGCCGCGGTATTCGGGATGCGCGCGCCAGCCTATGTCGGCAAGCAGGCAGGCGGCCTCGCGATAGCGCGCCTCGTCCTCGGTTTCGTCGATATTGAACGCGGCCAGCGATTCGCCGCTCCATCGCGCAAGCTCGTGCGCATGGGTCACCGAACGCGCCCTGAGCAAGGCCAGTTCCTCCGCCGCCGAAATCAGCGGATCGGTCGCGCGATCCTCCGGCGACAGCAGCGAATAGAGGAAGCCCTCGCGCACCCCGAGCGCCGAGACGACGATCTTCGACGGCTTCATCGCAGCGATGATTTCCTGCAGCACGACGGCGCCATAAGGCAGAAGCGCGCGGCGGTTCTTCGAAATACGCTCGACGCCCTTGATCTTTTCGATGTCGCCCCTGGCGACCTGGCGCAGGAACGCCGCCGAACTTTCGGCGCCGAACTCGTAATGATGCATAACGCTCAGCGGGTAACCGGTCGCGTTCATGTGCAGCCGGGCAAGATTTCGCCAGGTGCCGCCGACGCAGTAGAATACCCTGCCCTCGCCGGCCTTCAGCAGCTTGGCGCGGGCGAGTTCTCGCTTGGCGATCTTGGCGGCTTCGACCGGCGATCCCTTGGCCATGTCCTGCAAGCGCAGACCGCCGAGCGGCAAGGTGATGCCGTCGCCAACCTGCTCGCCGTTGACATCGATCAGTTCGAGACTGCCGCCGCCGAGATCGCCAGCAATGCCGTTTGCCGGGTGAAAGCCCGAAATGACGCCGAGCGCCGAATAATAGGCTTCCTCGCGGCCGGAAAGCACCCTGATCCTGGTTCCGAGGATCTCTTCGGCCTGGTGAATGAAATCAAGGCCGTTTTCAGCCTCGCGCGCCGCGGCGGTGGCGATGACGTGAAGTTCCTCGGCGCCCGCCTGATCGGACAAGGCACGGAACCGCTTGAACTCCGAAACCGCCCTCTTGACCGCCTCGGGATCCAGCTTGCCCGTGGTGACGAGGCCCCGGCCGAGGCCTGCCAGCATCTTCTCGTTGAACAGAACCGTCGGCGAGCGTGCTATGCCCTCATAGACAACAAGGCGGATCGAGTTCGATCCGATGTCGATGATGGACAGTGGCCGGCGATCCTGCAACCGGCCCTGTGAATTTGCGATCATACGCCCTGCGCTGCGTTTGCTTTTCGTTGGCGCTTGAACTGCGCGATGCGCTTGGGCGCGTGCGATTTCAGGGCATCACCCCGTCCGGACAGGCTCGGATTGGTCATGAAGTATTCCTGCGCGTTGAACGGTTCCTCTCCCTCGTCCGGCGCCATGCGCCTCGAGGTACCGTCTGCCAATACTTCGAAACTTTGCTGGTTGTCCATTATGTTTCCGAGCATGATCTGGCCGAGCACCTGTTCGTGCACAGTCGGGTTGGTGATCGGAACCATCGTCTCGACGCGCCGGTCGAGGTTGCGCGGCATCATGTCGGCGGAGCTGATGTAGACGAGCGCCTCGTCGGAGGGCAGGCCGCAACCATTGCCGAAACAGAAGATGCGGCTGTGTTCTAGGAATCGGCCGATGATCGATTTGACCCGGATGTTTTCCGACAGGCCGGGCACCTGCGGCCTCAGGCAGCAGATGCCGCGGATGACGAGATCGATCTCGACGCCAGCGCGGCTTGCCTCGTAAAGCGCGTCGATGATGATCGGATCGACCAGCGAATTCATCTTCATCCAGATGCGCGCCGGCTTGCCGGCACGGAAATGCGCGATCTCGGCGGCGATGTGATCGAGGATGCGGTTGCGCAGCGTGAACGGCGAGATGGCGAGCCGCATCTCCTGCGCCGGCTCGGCATAGCCGGTGATAAAGTTGAACACTTGGGCCACATCGCGCGCGATGCCCGGGTCCGTGGTGAAGTAGGACAGGTCGGTGTAGATGCGCGCGGTGATCGGATGGTAGTTGCCGGTGCCGAGATGCACATAGTTGCGCAGCTTGCCGTCTTCGCGGCGCACTACCAGCGACATTTTGGAATGCGTCTTCAATTCGATGAAGCCGAACACCACCTGCACGCCGGCGCGTTCCAGGTCGCGCGCCCAGCGGATGTTAGCCTCTTCGTCGAAACGCGCCTTGAGCTCGACCAGCGCCGTCACCGACTTGCCAGCTTCGGCGGCGTCGATCAACGCGCGAACGATGGGGCTGTCGTTGGAGGTGCGGTAGAGAGTCTGCTTGATCGCGACGACCTCGGGATCGATGGCAGCCTGGCGCAGGAACTGCACGACAACGTCGAAGGATTCGTAGGGGTGATGAACGACGATGTCCTTCTCGCGCACGGCCGCAAAGCAATCGCCGCCATGATCGCGGATTCGCTCGGGAAAACGCGGGTTGTAAGGCTGAAATTTCAGGTCGTCGCGAGGAAGCGCCACGATTTCCGAAATCTGGTTCACCGCGAGCGGGCCGCGCAACACGCTGATGCGGGATGACGCCACGCCGAGTTCGCCAGCAACGAATTCACGCAGCGCCTCCGGCATCTCGCTGTCGAATTCGATGCGGATCACTGATCCGCGGCGGCGGCGCTTCAGCGCCGTCTCGAAAAGCCGCACCAGGTCTTCGGCCTCTTCCTCGACTTCGATATCGCTGTCCCGGATGATGCGGAATGTGCCGGAGCCCTTCACCTCATAGCCGGGGAAAAGCTTTCCGATGAAAATGCCGACCGTGTCTTCCAGCCTGATGAAGCGGACGGCGGCCTTGCGGTCGGGCAGCCTGATGAAACGCCGCAGCGCCACCGGCAGGCGCAGCAGCGCCGTCATTTCACCGCCGTTCTTCAAGTGACGCAGCTGCAGCGCGATCGAGAAACCCAGATTGGGAATGAACGGGAACGGATGCGCGGGGTCGATCGACAGCGGGGTCAGGACCGGAAACACCGATTCCAGGAAATGCTCCTGTAGCCATGCCTTGTCGTCGCGGTTCAACGCATCGGGGCGGACGTTTTCGATGCCTTCCTTTTTCAACAGGTCGGCGAGCCCCGAAAGGCTGTTCTGCTGATCCGCCTGCAAACGCTCGACCTCGACCAGAAGCTGTTCCAGCTGCTGTTCAGGCGTACGGCCATCCGGGCTTTTGATCGCAATTCCTTCCCGTATCTGCCCGGCGAGACCGGCGACGCGCACCATGAAGAATTCGTCGAGGTTGGCCGCCGAGATCGACAGGAACCGCACCCGCTCCAGCAGCGGGTGGTGCGGATTCTGCGATTCCTCGAGCACACGCCGGTTGAACTGGAGCCAGGAGAATTCCCGGTTGACGAAGCGGTCCGGATTGCCTGCTACCGCCTCAGCCGCAGTCTTGCCGACAAAATCGCTTCTCACCGGCTTCAATTCGTTCATCTCTGGCTCTTTCGTGACGGCGTCATGACAGCTGGACGTGAGGTCCCCATCATTTTATCTCGTGACAGGGTTTTGCGACAGTTTGATATCACACAGCTTGCAAACGCGCCCTTTATGTTACAAACGCTTGCGCAGAATTCGGTTCCGATCATGCGCTTGATCCACTGACGGGAGAAGATGATGGCGGGCAGCTCCATTCCGCATTTCCAGAACGATGCCGGCCACGCCGCGATCGACATCGGCGTCAAGGAATTCATGTGCGTCGGCGCCAACGCGCCGTTCGACCACCCGCATGTCTTCCTCGACATGGGCAGCGAAAACGAAAAGGTCTGCCCCTACTGTTCGACACTCTATCGTTATGACGCCGGCTTGAAGGCAAGCGAGACGCGCCCCGACGGCTGCCTCTACCTCGACCGCGTCGCCTGATTTCTTCCGGTCCTGACGGGGCCATGAAGCAGCCTAAAAAGATTGTCATTGCCGGCGCCGGTATTGCCGGCCTGACTGCTGCGCTCGCCTTTGCCTCCAAGGGGTTTGACGTCCGCGTTTTCGAGCGGGCCGAGAAGCTCGAGGAAGTCGGTGCGGGGCTGCAGCTTTCCCCCAACGCGACCCGCCTGCTCGACCGTCTCGGCGTGCTCGACCTGCTGAGGCCATTGGCGGTTCAGCCGGAGGCAATCGTCCTGCGCAAGGCCGCGACGCTCAAGGACCTGGCGCACGTGCCGCTCGGCGAAGCAGCAGAACGTCGCTGGGAGGCGCCCTATCTCGTCGCGCATCGCGCCGACCTGCAGGCGGCCCTCCTGCAAAAGGTCCTCCAGGTTCAGGCAATCGAACTCGTCACCGGCATGACCTTCGAGAGTGTCTCCGTCGTGCATTCCGCAATAAGCGTGAGAGTGAACAGCGGCGCCGATGCTGCCAGTGTCGAGACCGGCCTGCTGGTCGGCGCCGACGGCGTGTGGTCGGCCGCGCGCGGCCTCGTCAACCCGGCGGCTGTCAGCCGCTTCGTCGGCGAACTCGCCTGGCGCACCACGATATCGAGCGACAGCGACGGCGGCAGGATGCTTGCCGGGATCGACGCCGGCAATGTCGTTACCGCCTTCCTGCATCCCGGCGCTCATATGATCGTCTATCCCGTGCGCGGCGGCAGAGCCTTCAACCTCGTCGCCTTCACACCGGGCGAACGTGTTGCCGACGGTTGGTCGGCCAAGGCGGAGACCACCAATCTCCTCAACGCCTTGCGCGGATCGGCTGCGGAACTGATTCAACTGGTGCAGTCTTCCGGGCCGTGGACCCAATGGCCTGTCCATGCCGTCGATGCTTCCGGGCCGTGGACCCGCGAGGGGCAGATCGCGCTGATCGGCGACGCCGCCCATGCGATGACGCCGTTTGCGGCGCAGGGTGCTGCGATGGCGATCGAAGACGCGGTAACGCTGGCCGACGCGGTCTCGGATGCACGGGACAATCCAGCGGAAGCACTTCGCCGGTGGGAAGCGGACCGCCATTTGCGCGTCCAACGCGTCGCGCGCCGCGGCGCACTCAACCGCTTCGCCTGGCATGCGCGCGGTCCGGTCGCGCTTGCCCGCGATCTGTTCCTGAAAGCCCGCTCGCCGGATGCTCTCGCCGCTGACGTGGACTGGCTGTACGGGTGGAGGCCGGGCGTATAGCCTCAATTGTGCAGTCCCAGCGACAGGGCCAACGTCGCCGGCAGCGGGTTCCACCAGCCGGTCCGCAGGCCGGCTTCTCGCAGTCCCCTCGCGGTCCAGGTGTTGCAGCCAAGCAGCGCGGTGAATGAGCCATTGGCTTCGAAGAAGCCATCATTCGGGCCATAACCCTTGCCAGGAATGAAGATGGGGCCGCCGGATTCCCGTGCGAAGGTCGCCTCGATAAATCCAACCAACCTGCCGAATTCGGCTTCGCCAATCCCGAACGATCTTACGGCGGGATCTTTTTCGTCGATGGCGCCAGAGATGGCGACATGCATGACGGAGTTGTCGAGCGTCAGCGCGCTCAACACCGGGCCTGGCTTCAGATCGCTCCAGGTCGGCGTCTCGATATAGAAGGCGCGGCTACCCCAGCCGAAAACAAGCCAGCGGGCTTCGGGATGATCTGCCGGCAACCCGGCTTCGGCCAGAAAAGCGAACCGCTCAAGCATGGCCGCATCGACCGGAATGGCGATGTCGGTGTGGATCGGATTGGTGAGGACCAGGATTTTCCGCGGCTCGACAGCTTGCGCCGTGGCGTGAAACAGGGGACGCGGCACCATGGTTCCGAGCACGAAGGCCAGCACCACGATCAGGACTAATGCAAACAGCCCACGCAAAAAGCGTCTCAAGACAGCATGCCTCCCATGAGGTTGCTCTCTTCGCATCGGACGCTTCGCGTTTGGGGTTGCGTGCCAACAGAAAACGGCGCCGCGGACTTCGCGACGCCGTTTGCAGGCATGTGGGGACCCGCCTAGTGCAGGATCTGGCTGAGGAACAGTTTCGTGCGCTCGTGGCGGGGATGGTCGAAGAACTCGACAGGCGTGTTCTGCTCGACGATCTGGCCCTGGTCCATGAAGATGACGCGATTGGCGACCTTGCGCGCAAAACCCATTTCGTGGGTCACGCACAACATGGTCATTCCCTCTTCGGCGAGCCCCACCATCGTCTCCAGCACTTCCTTGATCATTTCCGGATCGAGCGCGGAGGTCGGTTCATCGAACAGCATGATGCGCGGGTTCATGCAGAGTGAGCGGGCGATCGCCACGCGCTGCTGCTGGCCGCCGGAGAGCTGGCCCGGATACTTGTTGGCCTGCTCGGGGATCTTCACCCGCTTCAGGAAGTGCATGGCGATTTCCTCGGCCTGCTTCTTCGGCGTCTTGCGCACCCAGATCGGTGCAAGAGTGCAGTTTTCGAGGATGGTCAGGTGCGGGAACAGGTTGAAGTGCTGGAACACCATGCCGACCTCGCGGCGCACCTCGTCGATCTTCTTCAGATCATTGGTAAGTTCCTTCCCGTCGACAATGATCTTGCCCTTCTGATGCTCTTCCAGCCGGTTGATGCAGCGGATCATGGTCGATTTGCCGGAGCCGGAGGGTCCACAGATGACGATGCGTTCGCCGCGCATGACCCGAAGATTGATGTCCTTCAGGACATGGAATTCGCCATACCATTTGTGCATGCCCACAATGTCGATCGCCACGTCCGTATCGGAGACGTGCATCTTTTTGGCGTCGACCTTTATCTCTTCGGCGCTAACTGCGTTTTCGATAGCCATCGAATATTCCCCTTTTATTTCCGATGCCCGGTGTCGAGCCTGCGCTCCATATATTGCGAATAACGCGACATGCCGAAGCAGAATATCCAGAAGACCGCAGCAGCAAATACGTAACCGGTTTTGGCTGTTTGCGGCGTCGCCCAGGTTGGGTCGCCCGAAATGCTCTGCTTCACCGTGCCCAGCAGGTCGAACAACGAGATGATCAGCACCAGTGTCGTATCCTTGAACAAGCCGATGAACGTGTTGACGATGCCCGGTATCACCAACTTCAGCGCCTGGGGCATGACGATGAGGCCCATCTTCTGCCAATAGCCGAGGCCCAGCGAATCGGCGCCTTCATATTGACCCTTCGGGATCGCCTGCAGCCCGCCGCGGATCACCTCGGCCATATAGGCCGACGAGAACAGGGCCACGCCGATCAGTGCTCGCAGCAGTTTGTCGAAAGTCATGCCGGGCGGCACGAACAGCGGCAGCATGAAGCTCGCCATGAACAGTACCGCGACCAGCGGCACACCGCGCACGGTCTCGATGAACACCACCGAGAGCAGCTTCACGATCGGCATTTTGGAGCGCCGCCCGAGCGCCAGGATAATGCCGAGCGGCAGCGAGGTGACGATACCCACATAGGAAATCACCAGCGTGACCAGCAGTCCGCCCCACAGCGGCGTCTCGACATAGGGCAGGCCGAAATAGCCTCCGAGCAGCAGGAAGAATGCTATGAACGGAAACACCGCAAAGAACAGGATGGCGTTCAGCCGCTTGAACGGAATGCGCGGGGTCAGCAGCGGAACCAGCAGCGCCAGGAAGATGACGCCGCACAGAATGACGCGCCACCGTTCTTCCAGCGGGTAGCGGCCGAATGTGAAATAGCCCAAGCGCGCCTCGACGAAAGGCCAGCATGCGCCTGTCCACCCGGCCGGCAAGGACCCGCCCTGCTCCGTCGTCAGGCAGGCGGTGCGGTCGGCGCCGCTCCACACGGCGCTGAAAAACAGCCAGTTGAGGATCTGCGGCAGCGCCCAGGCGAGCGCCAGCGCGGCAAGGATCGTCAGGGCAGTGTCGAAAGGCGACGCGAACAGGTTCTTTCGCATCCACGCTCCAGCACCGACCTGCGAGCTGGGCGCTGCCTGCGCGAGCGCCATCTCGGTGCGCACCCAGGAGAGATCATGTTCCTGCATGGCTTATCTCTCCTTCAGCGCCATTTTGGTATTGAACCAGTTCATGAAGGCGGAGGTGATGAGGCTGATCGACAGATAAACGATCATGAAGATCACCACGACCTCGATCGCCTGTCCTGTCTGGTTCAGGATGGTGCCGCCAACCGAGTAGAGTTCAGGGTAGCCGATCGCAACGCCGAGCGTCGAGTTCTTGGTCAGGTTGAGATACTGGCTCGTGAGCGGCGGAATGATGATGCGCAGCGCCTGCGGGATGACCACCAGGCGAAGGCCCTTGGCTGGCCGCAGACCGAGCGCCGAATAGGCCTCTGTCTGTCCTTTCGGCACGCCCATAATACCGGCGCGCACGATTTCGGCGATGAACGAGGCCGTGTAGAAGGACAGCGCCAGCAACAGCGACAGGAATTCCGGCTTCACGTTGGAGCCGCCAGTCAGGTTGAAGTTGCCCTTCTGGGGATAATCGACTGTGGCCGGCATGCCGCTCAACAAATAGGCCAGCAAAGGCATGCCAACGATCAGCGCGAGGCTCACCCATAGCACCGGAAAGGATTGGCCTGTGGCCATCTGGCGAGCATAGGCCCGACGAGCAACATACCAGCTCAGCACCAGGCCGATTGCTAATCCGCCCAGCACCATCAAACCGCTGCCGTTCCAAACAATTGCCGGCAAGTAGAAGCCGCGAACGTTAAGGAACGAGTTGAACGGCAGCTCGATGCTCTCCCGCACCGCCGGCAGTACGGCCAGCACGCCCTGATACCAGAACAGGATGACCAGGAGCGGCGGAATGTTGCGGAATATCTCGACATAGACTGTGCAAATCTTGCGGATCAGCCAGTTGTTGGATAGGCGGCCGATGCCGACCAGGAAGCCGACCACCGTCGCGACGATTATGCCGGCGATAGCGACCTTCAGTGTGTTGAGAATGCCCACGACAAGCGCGCGGAAGAAGGTCGAATCTGATGTGTATTCAACCAGCCTGTCGGATATGTCGAAGCCCGCGCGGCCACGCAGAAAAGCCCAGCCGGTCGAGATGTTCGAACGGCGCAAATTCTCAATCGTGTTGTCGATGATCCACCAGACGCCGAGGATCAACAAGAAAATGAGCAGCGCCTGGAATACCAGGCTACGGATTTTTGGATCATAGAAAAGTGAAGCCTTGGTGGGCTCGCTCGTACGAATCGCTTCTTGTGACGCCACAGGGTTCCCCTTCCCTGATTTGGGTCCGAAGACCAGAAGGCCGGAGGGATATCCCTCCGGCCCGGTGTGTCGGTCAGCGGATCGGCATGCCGTATTGCAGGCCGCCCTTGGTCCACAGCGCGTTGATGCCGCGCGCGATCTTCAGCTGGCTGCCCGAGCCGACGTTACGCTCGAAGATCTCGCCGTAATTGCCGGTCGCCTTGATGATGTTGACCACCCAGGCGTTGTCGAGGCCGAGGTCGGTGCCGATCTTGGTTTCAGCTTCGACGCCAAGCAGGCGCTTGATGTCGGGGTTTTCCGAGGCTTTCATTTCCTCGACATTGGCCTGCGTGATGCCGGCTTCTTCAGCATTGAGCAGCGCGTAGTAGGTCCACTTCGCGATATCCAGCCACTTGTCGTCGCCTTGGCGCACGGAAGGCCCGAGCGGCTCCTTGGAAATGATCTCGGGCAGAACGACATGGTCGTCCGGCGCGCTCATCTGAAGGCGCACGGCATAGAGGCCGGACTGGTCGGTGGTGTAGGCATCGCAACGACCGGCGTCATAGGCGGCGTTGGCCTCTTCGAATTTCTCGAAGACCACCGGGTTGTATTCCATCTTGTTTGCCCGGAAGTAGTCGGCGAGGTTCAGTTCGGTGGTGGTGCCGGCCTGCACGCAAACGGCGGCGCCCGAAAGCTGGAGCGCGGAGTTCACGCCGGGCAGTTTCTTGGCGTTGATCATGAAGCCCTGGCCGTCATAGTAGGTGACGCCGGCAAAGTTCAGGCCAAGTGCTGTATCGCGGTTGATCGTCCAGGTCGTGTTGCGCGAGAGAACATCGATTTCGCCCGACTGCAAGGCGGTGAAACGGTCCTTGGCGCTCAGGCCGGTGAACTTCACCTTGGTGCCGTCGCCGAACACAGCCGCCGCCATGGCACGGCAGAAGTCGACATCGAGACCGGTCCATTCGCCCTTGTCGTTCGGCGCCGAGAACCCGGCCAGAGCGGTGTTGACCCCGCACTGGATAAAGCCCTTGGCCTTCACGTCGCTCAGTGTGTCGGCCGACGCGACCGGCGCGGTAAACGCCAAAGCGGCCGCGCCCAGAACACCTGTCAGTACGTTTTTCATACCCACAAACCCTTTTCTGTTATTCAGGAACCATCCCTGAGTGATCTCGTGCGGAAGCCAGTTCCCGTCCCGGCCCGTGCCCGGAACGCCGCATCTTATCTGACGCGTGTGCTCCGTCTCCCATTCACGTGCCCCATCGAAGGCGATTATTGATTGGCGGTCAAGGGCGAATGACTGAAAGCGCCACCTTTGGAAAGCTACATCCGTCAATTTGCCGCCTCAGCAGCTGGATGCCGGCGAAACGTGCAGGCCATTGCCGATTTGGCGGGCGGCAGCCGGCGGCGCGCGCCCCGCATTTGGTCCAATCGGTGGCTGCCCTCTTGTTGTTGCGCCACCGACGCCGGAGCCTTATGCGTAGCCCCGTCTCAAGCAGTTGCAGCGGGAAGTCATGGCCAAGCGCGATTATTCGAACACCGGCGTCAACACGAAGCTCGCCCATATCGGCAATGACCCGCGCGAGTTCCATGGCTTTGTCAACCCGCCGGTCGTCCACGCATCGACGGTGCTTTTCCCCGATGCCAAGACGATGGCCGGGCGTAGCCAGAAATACACGTATGGAACCCGCGGCACCCCGACTTCAGACGCGCTGGCGACCGCCATTGACGTGCTGGAAGGCTCTTCCGGGACCATCGTGGTGCCGTCGGGACTGGCCGCGGTGACCATTCCGCTTCTGGCCTTCCTTTCGGCCGGCGACCATGTGCTGGTCACCGATTCGGTCTACTTTCCGACCCGCAATTTCGCCGACACGATGCTGAAGCGCCTCGGCGTGGAGGTCGAGTATTACGATCCACTCGTCGGCGCCGGCATCGCCAAGCTGATGAAACCCAACACCAAGGTTGTGTTCACCGAATCGCCGGGCTCCAACACATTCGAGATGCAGGACATTCCGGCGATCGCGCGCGTGGCCCGCAGCCATGGCGCGGTCGTCATGATGGACAATACCTGGGCGACGCCGCTCTATTTCCGACCGCTCGACCATGGCGTCGACATCTCGATCCACGCGGCAACCAAATATCCGGCCGGCCACTCAGATATCGTCATCGGCACCGTTTCGGCCAATGCCGCCCACTGGAAGCAACTGTTCGACACCTTCACCACGATGGGCTGCTGCTCCGGCCCCGACGATGTCTACCAAACACTGCGCGGACTGCGGACCATGGGCGTGCGCCTGGAGCACCACCAGCGCAGCGCGCTTGCCCTCGCCCGCTGGCTGGAAGGGCAGCCCGGCGTGGCGCGGGTGCTGCATCCCGGTCTCGAAAGCCATCCCGGCCATGCCATCTTCAAGCGCGATTTCTTGGGCTCCAGCGGCATCTTTTCCATTGTGCTCGCCGGCGGCGGCCAAAAGCAGGCGCATGCCTTCCTCGACGCGCTCGAGATCTTCGGGCTTGGCTATTCCTGGGGCGGCTACGAGAGCCTCGCGGTGCCGGTGTCGATTGGCGACCGCACGATCACCACCAACTCATATGAAGGGCCCATCCTGCGGCTGCAGATCGGGCTCGAAGATGTCGAGGACCTGAAGGCCGATATCGCGAAAGGCCTCTCCGCCGCACGGGTCTGATTCCGCCCCGTGGGCGTGGCTCTGGCCTGACCAACAAACAGATGGTGCGGAGTGCGCGAATCAACGTGCACTCCGCGTCAGCTGACGGAATACCTGTCGATCACCCAAAGCCAGGTTCCGTCGCTCTGTCGCCGGGCGACCTCGGAGGTCACGTCGCCGTCGGGAAGTCGCGTCGACGTGAGGGCAAGATCGCCGCAGATCAATGCCGGCCGCTGCTCCCCGAACGCGAACTTTCGCCCGGAGGCGACAGTCTCGACATAAAAGCTGCGGATCGCCTCAAGGCCGCGCACCAGCCGCCCGTCGCCACAGTCGATCACCGCGTCGGGTTCGAACAAGGCGACCATGCCGTCGACATCCCCCGCATTTTGTCGAGCCACCAGCAAGCGCTCCAGATCCTGGGGATCATAAACCGGTTCCCGCTTGATCGCTTTGTTCATGAGCGAGCCACTGCGACGGCCATCAAGCCTGGTCCTTTCCGGCCTTGCGGGCGCGGACCTTGTCCGGCATGCCGTCATGGTCGCCAAGGACGCGCTTCGGCGCGTCATCCCACCAGTCGTCGCGTATGGCTTTGCGCTCGAGGTTGACCGGGTAGATTATGCGATTTTCCTCCTTGTCCGTCTCGCCAACCACCAGCAGCCGCACTTCCGTCTCGGTGTTGTTCAAAAAGCTGTGGGCAAGGCCGGTGCCGGCAGGAAAGCCAACGCCGTCGCCCGGCCTCAGCCGGTGCAGCGTCCCGTCAAGCCAGACATCCGGCTCGCCCTCCAGCACGTAGACGAATTCCTCCTCGGCGCTTTCGGCGTGCGGGAACGAGGTGCGCCGGCCTGGTGGCATGCGAACGTGATGTATGCCCAGTTGCTGAAGCCCGAGCCGAGGGCCGAACGAGGCGTCGATGCTGCGGAGTTCGTCGCTGCCGATGAACAGCGCGCCATCCGGGTTCTCGATCTCGGTCCAGTTCGCAATGATGGACGGGCGGTCATTCGAGGCCATGGGGTTCACCTTCGCTTTGAAACGGATCATCCCGCGACCGGCCGACAATGGCAATCGCAAGCCTCTTCGATATGACAGCGCGGGGAGAAAATCAGTCGCCGCGGAAGCCGCCTGGATTGACCTTGTCGCCGCAGAGGCCGGCGTTCTCCGCCCGCCAGCCGCAATTGCCATGGTATTGGGGTGTTTCGGTCTGGCATGCGGCCAGAAAGGTGGAGGCGGAAAGAAGAGTCGCAACAAACAATTGCCGCATCGGTCGAAATTTCCTCGTGCCTCGGCAAGCGCCCTGGCTGTTGCGTGAAGGATATGGCGATCCCGGCAGGATTCGAACCTGCGACCATCGGCTTAGAAGGCCGGTGCTCTATCCAGCTGAGCTACGGGACCGTCGCGTCGGGGGAACGCCCGGCAGCGTGCCTGAAAGCGCGAAAACTCAGTGCGTCCAGGGTATCTTGCGGTCATAGCGGAAATTCTCCGCATAGGAAATCTGCCGGCGCTTGGCTTCCTTGGGTTCCTCGACACGGAACGCTATCGCGTGCTTCTCGGCGTAGGCGACTGCTTCCTCGCGTGTCGGGAAGATCAGGCGGATCTGGCTCTTCATGTCGCCCGACGTGGTGTAGCCCATCAGCGGATCGATCTTGCGCGGTTTCTCGGGGTCGAATTCGAGCACCCAGTGGCCGGTCTTGGCCTTGCCGGATTGCATGGCTGTCTTGGCGGGGCTGAAAATGCGGGCGGACATGCGCATCACCTTGAATTCTGACTGTCTAACCCATGCTGCTCGCCGGGCCGTGGCCAGCGAGCGGAGGCGATTGGTCGGAGCGGCAGGATTCGAACCTGCGACCCTCTGGTCCCAAACCAGATGCGCTACCAGACTGCGCTACGCTCCGTGCCGTGCCTCGGCGTTGCAGTGCCTAGTGTTTTCGGTTCGCATTGGCAAGCGGTAAAACCGCGCAGGCGTCATAGCTCTCGACACATCGCTCTGGACCTGCTCAAAAACGGATAGCTTTGGGAGGCGAAATTGCACCTTGTCGATATTTATCTCGCGCAGCTTGCGGATCCGTTCCGCGTCGGCCTCTTAGTCGCGCTATTGTTCACGGCGGCAAACACCGAAGCCGCGCTGAACCGGTGGATACCGATCGGACTCGGCCTCGCCTTCGTCGCCGTGTTGATCCCCACTGCGATCGGAACCACCGCCGGCATGGACCTCGTCCACACGATCCTGGTCGGCCTCGTCTCCAACCTGACGATCCTGGCGGTGCTGCTGGCGGTGAGAGCCGCCTATCTCAGGCTGACCTCGTAGCCGGCGTCCAGATCCCCTTCGGCGCAGCTTTTCCGGAGAACCAACCGCGGAGTTCCTGAACTCCGTCAGAGGTCGAGTTCGCGCTGTCCTTCGTCCAGTGCGCTGACCGCCTCCGTCGCAAGCGCACGCGTGATGCGCGACTGCTGCTCGAGCGCTGCCCGGTCGAGCCGGTCGACGACGCGGATGGCAGTCGACAGCGACCGCTCGATGCGGCGCACCAGATATTGCACCACATGCGGCTCGACCTCGACCTGACGGTCGGCGAAAAGCTTGGTGATGACGCCGGCCAAAAGCAGGTCGTCCGGCTCGCCGATCTCGACGGTCGTCGCCGCCTTCAGCCGGGATGCGAGGTCGGGCAGCTTCACCCCCCAGGCAGCCGGGAAGCGGCGCGCGGTCAAAAGCAGCTGCGTTCCCGCACCACGCACCGCATTGATGAGGTGAAACAGCCCCTGTTCGTCGAGCCCTGCCCGGTCTGCGTCGTCGATGAACACGGGACCGGCCTCAGCTGCCTTGATCGCGCTTTCACCGATGGCGCCAGGTTCGAATTCGGCAGCCGACGACACTTCCCGCCAGATCGCGCCGAGATGGGTTTTTCCCGAACCTGCCGGGCCGGCGAGCACAACGACCGGCGCTGGCCAATCAGGCCAGCGGTCGATCAGCCCGACCGCATCGGCGTTGGCCGGCGAAACCACGAGATCGTCGCGCGAGAAAGCTGCGTCATGCTGCAAATCGAGCGGCAACTGCCGCGGCGTCCCTCTCTCGCCCATCGGATCAGGCGTCCGCCTTGCCGCCCCGTGCAGCCTTTATCGCGGGCTCGTCCCGATGCCCCTTGTAGAGCGGCGATTCGAGATAGCGCGAGATCGCAAAGCGCACCAGAACGGCAATGGCCGCTGCGGCCGGAACGGCGATGAGAAGCCCGACGAAGCCGAACAGAGCGCCGAACGCGAACAGCGCGAACATCAGCCAGACCGGATGCAGGCCGACGCTCTTGCCGACCAGTCGCGGCTGCAAGATGTTGCCTTCGATGAACTGGCCGACAAAAAACACGCACGCCACGGCCACGACCCATGGCCAGTCCGGCCAGAACTGTACAAAGGCGACGCCGACCGAAAGCACCAGGCCGACCAGCGAGCCGACATAGGGAATGAAGCTGATCAGACCGGCGAACATGCCAATCAGAATGCCGAAATTCAGCCCCACTAGGGTCAGGCCGATTGCGTAGAGGACGCCCAGCACCAGGCAAAGCGTGCCTTGCCCGCGCACGAAGCCAGCCGTGGCGGTGTTGATGTCGATGGCGATCCGGCGCACCGTTTCGACATGGTCGCGCGGCACCCAGCTGTCGACGACCGAGACCATGCGGTCCCAGTCGAGCAGCATGTAGAAAGCCACCACCGGCGTGATGATGAACAGGCTGGCGATTGAGAACAGCGCCACGCCCGAGCTCCAGATCGACTGGAACACCGTCGACACGAAGCCGAAGCCGCTACTCAGCAGTGAACTGAGCCCTTCGCGCAGTTCGGCCGCGTCGACCCCGAACCGCTGCTCCAGCCATTGCGGATTGAAATTGGTCACCAGCTGCTGGAGCCTTTCGAGATAGCCTGGCACCTTCACGGCGAAGTCGGCCATCTGCGAGGCAAGCACCGGGATCAGCACAACCAGCGCCAGTGTCAGCACGATAATGAAGCAGACGAGGATGACCACCGTCGCCATTACCCGCGACAGTCCCAGGCGTTGCAACCGGTCGGCTACCGGATCGAGGAAATAGGCAAGCGCCATGCCGGCCACGAAAGGCAATAGGATGTCGCTGAAGAGATAAAGGAACGCAGCGAAGAAGACGGCGGCGATCAGCCAGAAGCGGATTTGCCGGCGAAATGCGGCAGCCACGGCCTCGTTGGCCGCCTCGTCATCCGGTTGGACTTTTGCTTTCGCCATCGCCGTTCATGTGCCTCAGCCAGGCTACGAGATAGGCCGCGGCGGAAGTGACGGTCAAGAGGCCGGAGGCGAATATGAGGACAACGCGGGAAGGCCCGAACTGGGTGGCGAAAGCGAGTTCCGCAAGCACCGTGGCTGCCAGCACGATCTGGACCGCAGTGTTTGCCTTGGAAACGAAGAGCGGCTTCATCTCCACGGGGTTGCCCATGATCGTCGACAACAGCACGGCGCCGACGATCAGCGCGTCGCGCGAGACGGCCGCGATGACCAGCCACAACGGCAGCTCGCCCATGAAACCGAGCACCAGGAACACGCTGACCAGCAGCAGCTTGTCGGCCATCGGGTCCATATAGGCGCCGAGTTCGCTGCGCTGGTTGAACTGGCGGGCAATGAAACCGTCGATGCCATCGGAAATGCCGGCAATGAGGAAGCCGGCAAGCGCCCAACCCATCTTGTCGGTCAACAGAGCGAAAACCACGCCCGGCACAAGCACGAAACGCATAATGGTGATCATGTTCGGTATGGTCACGCGGGCTGCTCCTCCTTTCCGTGCCGGTACCTGCAGCGCCGTAACTCTTCAAAAGCGCAAAGGCCGCTGTAGCACCTTGATTCGCTGCATGATTTTGCCCTTGAATCGATTCCGATCTAAGGAATTATGCAGCAGCCGTTACATGGTTGAAAGCATGGCAAGCCGCAAGGCGCCAGTATGCCGCTAGTACATGTCCACGGTTTTTGCCTTCGGCCGACGCCTCGGGCGCGGCATTCTGTTGCGATGCCCCGCACTTCATGCGAAGAGCCCGGGCAGAATATTCGCGCCACGCAGAGGACAATGATGAGCGAGCGCAAGAACGGCCTCACCTACGCCGAAGCAGGTGTCGACATCGATGCCGGCAACGCCATGGTCGAGAAGATCAAGCCGCTGGTACGGTCGACCCGGCGGCCCGGAGCCGATGGAGAGATCGGCGGCTTCGGCGGCTTGTTCGACCTCAAGGCGGCCGGCTTCTCCGACCCCGTGCTGGTCGCTGCGAACGACGGCGTCGGCACCAAGCTGAAAATCGCGATCGATGCCGGCATCCACGACACGGTCGGCATCGATCTCGTCGCCATGTGCGTCAACGACCTCGTGGTGCAAGGCGCCGAGCCGCTGTTTTTCCTCGACTATTTCGCCACCGGCAAGCTCGATCCCGAACAGGGCGCGGCGATCGTCGGCGGCATTGCGGAAGGCTGCCGGCAGGCCGGCTGCGCGCTGATCGGCGGCGAAACGGCGGAAATGCCCGGCATGTATCGGGGCGGCGACTACGACCTCGCGGGTTTTGCGGTGGGCGCGGCCGAGCGCGGCCAGTTGCTGCCGACGGACGATATCGTCGAGGGCGACGTGCTGCTCGGGCTTGCTTCGTCGGGTGTCCATTCGAACGGCTTTTCGCTGGTGCGCCGCATCGTCGAGCAATCGGGGCTCGGCTGGGATGCTCCGGCACCTTTCGCAGCCGGCAAGACGCTCGGTGCAGCGCTGCTCGAGCCGACGCGCATCTATGTGAAGCCGGTGCTGCAGGCGATCCGCAACACCCATGGCATCAAGGCGCTGGCCCACATCACCGGCGGCGGGTTTCCGGAAAACATCCCGCGCGTACTGCCCAAGGATTTCGCCGCCGAACTGGACCTCGAGTCGATCGCGGTGCCGCCGGTATTTTCGTGGCTGGCCAAGACGGGGGGCGTCGCTCCCGCCGAGATGATGCGCACCTTCAATTGCGGCATCGGCATGATTATGGTGGTGGCGTCAGGCCAGGCCGCGCAGGTGGCCGCGGTGCTGCAGGAGGCCGGCGAGACCGTCGAGCCGATCGGCCGCATCGTGCCGCGCCGTGACGCCGGCGTCATCTATCGCGGTTCGATCGAGCTATGAGCACAAAACGCAAGCGCATCGTTGTCCTGATTTCCGGCCGTGGCTCCAACATGGCCGCGCTGATTGAGGCTGCCAGGGAAGCCGACTATCCCGCCGAGATCGTCGGCGTGATATCCGACCAGCCTGACGCAGCAGGGCTGAAGGCTGCGGAAAGCTTCCACATCGCGACACGCGCCATCCCGCGGCGCGACCATGCCAGCAAGCAAGCGCATGACGCGGCGATCGACGCCGCGCTGCGAAAGATGGGCGCGGATATTGTCTGCCTAGCCGGCTACATGCGGCTTCTGACGCCGGGTTTCGTCGACAAATGGCTGGGCAGGATGATCAACATCCACCCCTCGCTATTGCCGATGTTCAAGGGGCTCGACACCCACAAGCGCGCGCTCGACGCCGGGTTGCGCGTCCACGGCTGCACGGTGCACTTCGTCACCAGGGACATGGACGACGGGCCAGTCGTGGCGCAGGCCGCGGTTCCGGTGCTGACCAACGACACCGAGGAAAGGCTTACGGCGCGCGTGCTCAAGGCCGAGCACAAGCTCTATCCGCTGGCGCTGGCGCTGGTCGCCAGCGGCAAGGCGCGCATGGAGGCTGGGCGTACGGTATTCGAGGGCGTCGATCATACCGGCGACAGCGGCGTCATCATGGTTCCCGGCACCTGGCAGGGCGCCAGCGACCTCGAGGATCTGGCGCGTTTCACACCGTAAGGGCGCGCAGCCCGATAGCGTGGAGATTGCATCATGAAGAGCCTGCTTCTTTTGCGCCACGCCAAATCGAGCCGGGACGATCCCGCCCTCGAGGATTTCGACCGGCCACTGGCCAAGCGCGGCCGAAATGCTGCGCCAGCGATCGGCGCCGAACTCGCATCGCGCGGCTGGTTGCCGGAAGCCGTGCTGGTTTCTCCGGCAAAACGCACCCGCCAGACGTGGGCGCTGGTCGCAGCCGAACTGCCCGCAGCGCCGAAAGCCATGTTCGCGAAGCCGCTCTACATGGCATCGCCCGAGCAACTTCTCCAGCGCATCCAAAAGGTCGCGGCGACCAAACAAACGCTGCTGGTGGTCGGCCACAATCCCGGGATGGAAGAACTTGCCTTGCAGCTTGCAGGCTCTGGCTCAGACCCCAACGCACTTGCGGGAATAAGCGAAAAGTTCCCGACTGCGGCACTTGCCCGCTTCGCCTTTGATGGCCAGTGGGCCGATCTGTCCACCGGCAAGGCGAAGCTGACCCATTTCCTGCGGCCAAGGGATTTGGAGTGACAGGGCCCTAACCGGTACGGACGCCACGCGGTACAGGTCGTCAGTGAAACCGGCGGCTGAAAAGGCGTGACAGCAGCCATGGCGCGGCCAGGATGACTGCCGCGCCGATCATCCAGCCAATGACGACTACCGGTCGCAGGAACGCACCGATCAGATTGAGGAACCCGGCGACAAAGCCCGAGCCTTGCGCCACGTCGAACGTGCCGACAATTTCCTTGCCGAGACCCGTTGCCGTCGCTGCGTCCTTTCCGGTTTGCATGATCGCGCCGGCATTGGTGGACGTCCAAGCTATGAGGCCGTCGGCCAGGCCGTATGCAATCCATGCAATGAGGGACCAAATGACCAACGCAACAAGCGCAACGCCGAAGCCCATTTTCTTCACGCGTGAGCCACGATCGAGTGGGGCTGCATCGACGCGGCCAAACGGACGGCTTGGCGAACCATATTCGCCGGCGTCCCGCTCCTCAGCCTGGCCGCGGCGCTCGTTGTAGCGGCGGTCGGCCATCTCGTCACCCCGCGAATCTCCGCCGCCGATCGCTCCGAGCACTGAACCAAGCAAGCCACCGAGATTGTCGTTCCCGTGGTCTTTCGATCTATGCGCGGTGCCTTGCGAATCCCTGTAGCATTGGGCGCCATGGCCTCCTTTCCGCTTGCCGCCGTGCTTGCCGTTCTTGTAATCTTGCCAGTCCATCGATTTATCTCCAATCCGTTGACCAGCGCCGATCACTTTATCAGCTTACCAAATATAAAATCTCTAGTGACTAGAGATAAAAGACCCAATGGACCGACGAGACAGAATGCCGCTCTTGTTCTGGCCGGGCTAATGAATCCGCTCTAGCGGCATGCATGCCTCGCGTTCCATCTGCAACGTCGAGTGATGCAAATCGAACTTTTCGCGCAAGATCGCCTCGATCGCACGGCGCACTGTCTCAGCATCCGCTCCCTCGGCAAGCAAGGCATGGGCGGTCAGGGACGGTTGGCTTTGGGTGATCGCCCACAAATGTAAATCATGCACAGAGGCGACGCCTGGCACGGTTGCGATGGAGTTTTCCACCTCGTCCAGCTTCATGCCCGGCGGAACACCCTCGAGCAGAATATTGATACATTCCTTGAGCAGCACCCAGGTGCGCGGGAAGACCATGAAGCCGATACCGACCGCCAACAGCGAATCGACCCACTGCCAGCCGGTCAGCCAGATGGCGGCGGCGCCAACGATGACCGCGACCGAGCCAAGCATGTCGGCCATAACTTCGAGGTAAGCGCCTTTCACATTAAGGCTCTTGTCCTTGTGGCCGGTCAGCAGCCGCATCGAGACGATATTGACGACGAGGCCGATGGCCGCGATCGTGAACATTCCGACCGACTGGATGTCCTGCGGCTCAGACAGCCGCTTATAGGCCTCGTAGAGAATGTAGAAGGCGACGCCGAGCAGCAGCAGCGCGTTGAAAGCAGCCGCCAGTATCTCGAAACGGGCGTAACCGTAGGTACGCAGCAGGTCCGCCGGGCGGCGACCGAGATTGTTCGCCAGCAGCGCGATCACAAGCGCCGTCGCGTCGGTCAGCATGTGCGCAGCATCGGAAATCAGGGCAAGGCTGCCGGTGACGAGACCACCGATTACCTCTATCACCATGAAGGTGCCGGTCAGGCCCAGCGCCATCCAGAGCCGCGATACAGGCGTGTTCTGCATATCACCGTGATCATGGTCGCCGCTCATGGTGTCCTCACGCAGATTGCGCCGCTGGATCCCGGGCGGCAGGTTTGATCAACACCTTGTTGTCGTGTACGGCGGCCCCGCCGTACTTCGAACGTCCCCGGCCATTGTGTTTGTTTTGAAAGCCATGTCCGCCCATCGATCATCTCCGGGTCGTTCTGCATCTTCTCAAACAAATATTAAACCTCTAGTTGCTAGAGGAAAAAGGACAATCGAATTGTTGCGACAGCATGACGCAGAGGCGGCGTCAATGAATGATCTCCAGCGGCACGCAGTGCTCGCGTTCCATCTGAAGCGTGGTGGTGCAGGTCGAACCTCTCTTGCAGATGTACCTCGATCGCCCGGCGTCTTCAGGTGGCGGAGGTCATAGGCGGCTTCGTCAGCGGGGGTATTCTCTATCTCCCCGTGCGCATAGTTGTCGCTAATGGTGCCTCAAAGTCGAGTATGCGCCGTATCCGCCGCGGCGGGCCTGATCCACACCTTGTTGTCGTGGACGGCCGCCCCTCCGTAAGGCGCCGGCGCGTCGGCGCCGGTCAGCACGTTGATGCCCTCGCCGCGCTCATGGGCGCTGTTCGGCCAGATACCTTCGGCGATGACCACGCCACGCTTGATGCCGTCGAACAGTTTCGCATGCAACACCACCTCGCCACGCGCGTTGCCGACCTCGACACGATCGCCGTCGGCCACTCGGAGCGCCGTTGCATCCTCAGGATGCAGCAAGAGTTCGGGGCGGACTTCCTTGGCTTTCGACACCGGCGTTTCGGCAAATGTCGAGTTCAAGAAGTTGCGCGCCGGCGAGGTCGCCAGCCTGAACGGATGTTCGTCATCTGCCACCTCGATCAGGTCGACATGATCGGGAAATTCCGGCAGGCTTTGATATGGCCCGAAAATGCCCATGCTTTTCGGCGGCTTGTTGGGTGCGATGCCGCCGTCCCACTGCGGTTTGAAGCGGAACTTGCCATCGGGATGGCCAAAACCCTTCAGGAAATGCGCGTCGTCGAAATCCGGCTGCAGGTCGGCCCAGCGCTCTTCCCTGAACGAATCGAAATCGCCGAGCCCCTTCTTCTGAAGCATCACATCGATGTGCTGGCGCTCGGTCATGCCGAAGCCCGGCAGGTGCGAAACACCCAGCCGTTTGCCGAGTTCCTCGATGACATAATGGTTGGTGCGCGGCCCCTCCGGCGGATCGATCAGCTTCGGCCCGAGCGTGATGTGCTGGTTGCCGCCTCCCTTGTAGATATCGTCATGCTCGAGGAACATCGTCGCCGGCAGCACCACATCCGCCACCTTGGCGGTGTCGGTCATGAACTGCTCGTGCACGCAGGTGAACAGGTCGTCGCGCAGGAAACCCCGTTTGACCAGCCGCTGCTCGGGCGCGACATTCATCGGATTGGTGTTCTGGATCAGCAGCGCCGTCACCGGCGGCCCGCCATACAGCGCATCCTCGTGGTTCATCAGCACCGGGCCGATGCGCGAATGGTCGAGATAGCGGATGTTGGGGTCGCGAAAGCGCGTACCCTCCAGAAGCTCGCCGTTCAGCTTCAGCACACCCGAATTTGAATGAAACGCGCCGCCGCCTTCATATTGCCAGCAGCCGGTCACCGCGGCCACCGAAAGGGCCGCGTGCATGTTCACCGAACCGTTGCGCTGGCGCGAAAAGCCGTAGCCCAGGCGGAAGAAGGTCTTCCTGGTCGTACCGATCAGCCGAGCAAAGGCCTCGATCTCCTCCACCGAAAGCCCGGTGATATCCGCCGCCCATTGCGGCGTCTTGTTCGCCAGATGCGCCTCAAGCCCCTTGGGATCGTCGGTATATTTTTCGAGATAGGCGCGGTCGGCCAGCTCTTCGCGGAACAGCACATGCATGACGGCGCAGGCCAGCGCGGCGTCGGTGCCGGGTTTCAGCACCAGGCCCATGTCGGCCTGCTTCATCGTGGCGTTTTCATAGATGTCGATGACGACGATCTTGGCGCCGCGCTCTTTTCTCGCCTTGATGGCATGGGTCATCACATTGACCTGCGTGACCACCGCATTGGTGCCCCAGATCACCACGCAATCGGATTTCGCCATTTCGCGCGGATCGCTGCCGCGCAGCGCGCCGGTGCCCATCACATAGCCGGTCCAGGCAAGGTTGGTGCAGATCGAGCCGAAGAAACCGGAATATTTCTTGGCGTGGCGCAGCCGCTCTATGCCATCGCGCTGCACCAGCCCCATCGTGCCGGCGTAGAAGTACGGCCACACCGTCTCCGAGCCGTATTTTTCTTCCGCCGCGACGAATTTTTCGGCGACGAGGTCGAGGGCCGCCTCCCAGCTCGCTTCCTTCCAGTTTCCTTCGCCCTTGGCGCCGGAACGGATCAAGGGCTTCAGCAGACGGTCGGGATGATGCACGCGGTCGGCATAGCGGGCGACCTTGGCGCAGACGACGCCAGCGGTGTAGCTGTTGCCCTTGGCGCCATGGATGCGGCCGATGGTCCTGCTGTCCAGCAGTTCGACATCGAGCGCACAGGTCGACGGGCAGTCGTGCGGACAGGCCGAATGGCCGATTCTGAGCTTGGTGTGCTGGTTCATGGTCGGGAAACTAGCGGTTTTCCTTGCTTGCGTGTAGACGCGCCGTGCGAAAACCATTGTTACAGCCGACGAATTCGACAATCGGATTTTTCGCGGAGAGCAGGCATCCGAAATGAACTACCGCCACGCATATCACGCCGGAAATTTCGCCGATGTCGTCAAGCACACGGTGCTTGCCCGCATCGTCGACTATCTCAAGCTCAAGGCGAAGGCTTTCCGCGTCATCGATACCCATGCCGGCATCGGCTTCTATGACCTTTCGTCGGACGAGGCGCAGAAAACCGGCGAGTGGCGCGATGGCATCGGTCGCCTTGAGAGCGCCAGGCTCGAGCCGGAAATCACGAATCTTCTGAACCCCTTGCTTGATGCTGTTCATGCAATGAATCCGGAAGGAGGCGTGCGCTTCTACCCCGGTTCGCCGCTGATCGTGCGCCATCTCCTTCGCAAGCAGGACCGTCTGTCGGCGATCGAACTGCATCCGGCCGACGCCAGGCTTCTGAAGGAGCGCTTCGCCGGCGACTTCCAGACGCGGGTGCTGGAGCTCGACGGCTGGCTGGCGCTCGGCGCCCATCTTCCGCCCAAGGAAAAGCGCGGGCTGGTGCTGATCGACCCGCCATTCGAGCGAGACGGCGAGTTCGACAGGTTGGTTGACGGGCTCGTCAAGGCGCACCGGCGCTGGCCAGGCGGCATTTATGCGCTCTGGTATCCCCTCAAGGACCGTGCCGCCGTCAACCGGTTCCGCACGGATCTCGCGCAGACCGGCGTTGCGAAAATTCTCGACATCCGTTTCGAGGTGCGCCCGCCCTCGCCCGAACCGAGGCTCGACGGCACCGGCATGATCGTCGTCAATCCACCGTTCAGGCTGGAGACCGAATTGCGCACGCTGCTGCCGGCGCTGAAGACGCTCCTGGCGGAAAGCCCGCATGCGCGGTGGGGCACGGAATGGATAGCCGGCGAGGCTGCTTCTCACGGCGAATAAAGTCGGATTCGATCAAATTTCCCGGCCTATTGCCCGGCAAAAAGCGGTCAGATCCTGCTTCACCGCCTCGGCCGGAATGCCGTTGCGCGAAAAACCCCACCACAAAAGCGCGCCCTGCCACTGGCCAGCAAGCAGCCGGCCGAGGTCGGGCCGCGCCCCGCTTGCATCGGCAAAGCACTGCCCCAGCGCATCGGCCAGGCGCTTGCCCCATTTGTCCCCGCGTGCCCGGAGCTCGGGGTTGCGAAGATCTTCACGCAACACCAGCAGGCCTTCGGCGTAGTTTTCGCCGGAGCCGAAATCGCCGGACAAGGTTACGAGGGTGGCGACCGCCCCCGCCGGCGTTTTCGGCTGTGTCGCGATTGCCGTCTCGGTGCGTTCGTCCAGCAGGTCCCACGCCCTGAGCAGCGCGGCATGCAGCAAGCCGTCGCGGGTTCCGAAGCGCTGCACCAGAGTGGGGCCGGAAAGCCCTGTTTCGCTGGCGGCGGCAGCGAAGGTAACGCCCTGCGGCCCCGAACGCCGCATCAGCGTCAGCACGCGGTCGAGCAGGTCGGTATCGGAAAGCGTTTTTTTGCGGGGCACTTGCAATCCAGAAAATAAGTGAATATTAGTTTATATATAGCATCATTGAAGGCATGACAAGCGTCCGGTTTCGCCGGCGGCCTGCTTTTTTCGCGAGGAGACGATCATGAAACCACTGGAAGGAAAAGTTGCTCTTGTCACCGGCGGCACGCGTGGCGGCGGACGCGGCATCGCGGTCGAACTCGGCGCTGCGGGCGCCACCGTCTATGTCACCGGCCGCTCGACGCATGGCCGGAGATCGGAAATCAACCGGGCCGAAACAATCGACGAGACCGCGGAGATCATCACAGCAGCCGGCGGCAAGGCGGTTCCCGTGCGTGTCGACCACCTCGAAAAGGAAGAGGTTCAGGCTCTGTTGGAACGAATCCGCCGCGATCATGGCCGTCTCGACGTGCTGGTCAACGACATCTGGGGCGGTGAAAACCTGTTCGAATGGGACAAACCGGTCTGGGACCACAATCTCGACAACGGCCTGCGCATGCTGCGGCTCGCGATCGATACCCATCTGATCACTGCACACTATGCGCTGCCCCTGCTCATCGAACGTCCCGGCGGCCTGCTGGTCGAAGTCACCGACGGCACCCGCGCCTACAACGAGACGCATTACCGGCTGTCGGTCTTCTACGATCTTTGCAAGGTCGCGGCCGACCGCATGAGCTGGGCGCATGCGAAAGACCTGGAAAAGTACGGCTGCACGGCGCTCTCGATCACGCCGGGCTGGATGCGCTCCGAAATGATGCTCGAACACTACAACGTAACCGAAGCGACATGGCGCGACGCGATCGCAAACCAGCCCGATTTCGCCATTTCCGAAACGCCTCGTTTCGTCGGCCGTGCCGTGGCGGCACTCGCAGCCGACGAAGACAAGGCGCGCTGGAATGGCCAGTCGGTGTCGAGCGGCCAGATCGCCAAGGAATACGGCTTCGACGATGTCGATGGCTCGCGACCGGATTGCTGGCGCTACCTCCTCGAAGTGCGCGAGGCCGGCAAACCTTCGGACGTCACCGGCTACCGGTGACGTCGGAAGGCAGGGTCTTACCGCCGGTGGTCGCATCCGTCATCGGCTTTTCCTTCTTGTGAGACCGACATTCACCGCCGTATTTCGCTGGTTCCAACGCTGAGCCGCATCATGTAGCGTCCGCGCAAATCACAGGAAGGGTGCGATGAGTTTTTCCAGCATTTTTGCGCGCGTGGTGGCTTGGATCGGCGCTGGCGCGATATTTATCAGGCACCGGAGCGACGGTCCGCTGGAACAGGCGTTCGGCGCCGCCCCGAACATTCCCCCGGCAAAACCCCAGGGTATTCCGACGCTCAAAATGCCGACTGCGAAAGGCTGGGCCGCTGGCCAGACCCCGCTCGCCGCACCCGGCCTCAAGGTGAACGCCTTCGCGGCCGGCCTCAAGCACCCGCGCTGGATCCATGTCCTGCCAAATGGCGACGTGCTGACCGCCGAGGCGTTGAGCGAGCCGGGCGGCATCAGGTCCGCTTTCGACTACGCCATGCTCAGCACCATGAAGCGCGCCGCCGCTGTCGGCATCAGCCCCAACCGCATCACGCTGCTGCGCGACGCCGATGGCGACGGCGTCGCCGAAACCCGCGAAGCGTTCATGGACGGCCTGAACCAGCCGTTCGGCATGGCGCTGGTCGGCGAAGTTTTCTATGTCGGCAACACCGATGGCGTGCTGGCCTTCCCCTACAAAGCGGGAGCCACCCGCATCGAAAACACGGGAGGCCGCAAGCTGGCCGATTTCAAGCCCGGTGGGCACTGGACGCGCAGCCTGCTGGCAAGCCCGGACGGGCGCAAGCTTTATGCCGGGGTCGGTTCGCTCAGCAACATCGCCGAAAAAGGCATGCAGGCCGAGGAAGGCCGCGCCTGTATCTACGAACTGGACCTGGAAACCGGTACGAGCCGCATCTTCGCCGCCGGCCTGCGCAACCCTGTCGGCCTTGCCTGGGAGCCGACCACCGGCATCTTGTGGACGGTGGTCAACGAGCGCGACGGCCTCGGCGACGAGACGCCGCCCGACTACCTGACCTCGGTGAGCGATGGGGGCTTCTATGGCTGGCCTTATTGCTACTGGGGAAAAACCGTCGACGGCCGCGTGCCGCAGGATCCGGCACTGGTGGCAACGGCGCTGACGCCCGATTTCGCGCTTGGCGGCCACACCGCCTCGCTCGGCCTGTGCTGGATGCCGGCAGGCACCCTGCCCGGCTTCCCGGACGGCATGGTGATCGGCCAGCACGGTTCGTGGAACCGTAGCACCTTGAGCGGCTACAGGATCGTCTTCGTGCCATTCGAGGACGGGCGCCCTTCCGGTCCGGCGCGCGATATCCTCACCGGCTTCCTGTCGCCCGACGAGAGGGCGTCCTACGGGCGGCCGGTGGGCGTGACCATCGGCCCGGACGGTTCTCTCTTGATTGCCGACGACGTCGGCGACGCGATCTGGCGGGTCACCGGCGCTTGACCCTCCCTCGGCATACCGCTTGACCGTTTAGCACTTCGCTAGCACATTGCTGTAACATCAGCGTTGAATCATCGCCGGCAACGGAGAGTTTGCCATGAAACGTCTTGCCTCATTTGCCCTCACCGCTCTTGTTGCTGCCGGTGCCGCGGTTTTCGCCGAAGGCAAGGTTCTTGCCGCGGATCTGTCCACCGGCGTCTATGTCGAGGATCCCGGCATCTGTGGCCAGGCATGGGTGCTGAACACCATCAGCAAGCGTTTCGACTACCAGGTAAGGCACGTGCCGAACCTGCCGGACGTGTCGATCACCGATTTCCACCGCATCCACCAGAACGGATACCTGCCTGCGCAGGAACGCTGGCCGATCGGTCGGCGTTATTGCGGCGCCACCGTCGCGCTTTCCGACGGCGACCATCGTGACATCTGGTACCTGATCGAGGAAGGCCAGGGTTTTGCCTCGATCGGCGACAATGTCGAATTCTGCGTTGCCGGCTTCGACCGCTGGATGGTCTACAACGGGCAGTGCCGCATCCTCAGGTAATTTTTCCGGACGGCCAATGAACGCCGTGAGGTCAATTTTCAGGGCGGCCGTGCTTGCGGCTGGGTCTTTGGCGCTGCTTGCGGCATGCGAGCCCGCGCCTGAGCAGAAATCGACGGCGAACGCACCGATCGACAGCCCTGCCCCAGCAGCGCCGGTCGCCAGGACCGATGCGCTGCCGACCGGTTCGGGGTTCGATTTCTACGTGCTGTCGCTCTCGTGGTCGCCGAGCTACTGCGAGGCGGAAGGCGAGGACGCCAACCAGCAGCAATGCGCCGCCGGGCGGCTCTATGCCTTTGTCGTGCACGGGCTGTGGCCGCAATTCGAGCGCGGATATCCCGAGGATTGCGCTACCCAGAATCCCAATGTTCCGAGGGATACGCTGCGCACGCTCTACGACATCATGCCGTCGGCCGGCCTGATCCGTTACCAATGGAAGAAGCACGGCACCTGCACGAACATGGCGCAGAACGACTATTTCAGGGTGCTGCGCGCCGCCCGGGACAGAATAGTCATCCCCGCCGAGTTCCGCCGCCTCGACAACTACAAGACCGTTGACCCGATGGAGGTCGAAGGCGCATTTCTCCAGTCGAATCCAGGGCTTGCGCCCGACGGCTTGGCCGTCACTTGCGACAAGCGCTACCTCAGGGAGGTGCGCATCTGCATGAGCAAGGACCTTTCCTTCCGGTCCTGCCCGGAGGTCGACCGCCGCGCCTGCCGGCTGTCGAAAGCGGTGATGCCGCCGATGCGTGGCGGGTAGCCACACCGGCGGCACCTCGGAACATCCAGCGTCAGAAGATGTTCGCGACCGGCAGGCCGAGCGCCATGGCGCCGGCATAATGCGCCTGCGGCCCCTGCTGCAGCGGATGGAAGCGCGCGCCCTGGACATCGCGGAAGCGGCGCTCCAGCCCGTTGCTGCGATAGAAGCCGGCGCCACCCGCCACTTCCATCGCCAGTTCGACGGTCTTGATGGCGTGCTCCGCCACGAGGCTGCGCCCGATCATCACTTCATTGATCGTTTCGGCCGAAGGCGCGTTGCGCTCGACGATGCTGATCATCCAGCGATGCGCGAGTTGCGCTGCCCGCAATGTGGTGTCCATGCGGCCGGCGAGTTCCACCGCATAGGGCGTTTGGCGCTTCTGTTTCGCCAGTCCCACCGCGATGTCGCGAGCGCTTTCCGCAACGCCCAGATAGGCGGCATAGACCAGCGGGAAGGCGATCGTGGCGATGATCTGGAACAGCGGATGCCACTCGCCGCTCTTGCGCGACACGGCAACGCTTGCGTCGGGCACGAACAGCCCTTCGATGAGCACGTCATTGGAACCGGTGCCCCGCATGCCGAGCGTGCGCCAGGTGTCGAGTATCTTCACTTCCGGCGCCTTCATCGAAACCGGGAAATGGATCACCGCATCCGGCTCCGTTTCCGATTGCACGACAGCGCCGGTCATCAGTACGTCGCCGGCCTCGGCGCCCGATGTGAACACTTTGCGCGCCGAGACGCGGTAGCCGCCATCGACCTTCACCGCCGAACCGGAACCGGCGATCCAGTCGGAGCCGCCGCTCGACAGGAGCACGATCTTTTCCGTCGCCACGCGCCGCAGCAACGGCTCGACGGCCGCCACCTTCTGGTGCCGCCAGCGCCACGCCGGGATGGCGACCTGATGGGTATGCATGGAAAAGGCGAGCGCCGTGGAGCCGCAATGATGCGCGAGCTCGCGCAGCATCTCGGCAAGTTCGGCGACCTCGGCGCCGCCGCCGCCCAGTTCCTGCGGCACGCCGGCGGCGACCAGGCCTGCCTGCTTGAGCGCCTGATAGTTTTCGGTGACGAAACGGTCGTTCTCGTCCGCCTCGGCCGCCCGCTTCGCGAATTCGACGCCGAGCGCGCGCGCCGTCTCCACAATTCCAACGCCGCGCGGTGCGGCATTCTCCACCCTCATAGCATTTGTCATGGTTCATCTCCCTTGGTCACAGTGACACGGATGGAAAGATTCACCGTCTTTTCACATCAATCCAGTTCACGAACTGTACCTCCTTCAGCTCTTTTCATAGCAAAAGCAGTCAAAAGCGTGATTTGGCAGCAACGCAGAGGGCCGGTATTCTATCCGACCAAAAGACTTCCCGGAGGCTTCTGCATGGAAGACAGCGGCGGATATGGCCAATTCTGTCCCGTTGCGATGGCAGCCGAAATATTATGCACCCGGTGGACCACACTGGTGGTTCGCGAGCTTCTTTGCGGCTCGACCCGGTTCAACGATCTCAGGCGCGGCGTTCCCCGCATGTCGCCGGCCCTCCTGTCCAAGCGCTTGAAGCAATTGGAAAAAGCCGGCGTCATCGTGACCACGCCGACAGCTTCGGGCACGCACGAATACCGGCTTTCGCCCGCCGGCGAAGAGCTTCGCCCGATCGTCATGTCGATGGGATTCTGGGGCCACCGCTGGGTCGAATCGCGGCTTTCGCTGAAAAATCTCGACCCTTCCCTGCTGATGTGGGACATGCGCCGCAATCTCAATCCGCAGCCATTGCCGCCCCGGCGCTGCACGATTCAGTTTCAGTACCCCGAATTGCCCGAAGCGCAGAAAAATTGGTGGCTGGTGGTCGAGAACGGCGTCGTCGACCTGTGTGGTTTCGACCCTGGCTACGAGGTCGACCTGCTGGTGCGCGGTTCGCTCAAATCGATGACGGCAGTGTGGATGGGCATGGCGGCGGTGAGCCGGGAGATCGACGCCGGACGGCTGGAACTCGACGGCGAGCCGTCGATCGCCAGCGCCATGCAGAAATGGCTGGGTCTCAGCGGTTTTGCCGGTGGTTCGCGCCAGGTTGCCTGATTTTTACGCCCTGCGGCACTGAATACAGGTTGGCTCAAGCAATGGCGATTGCCCAGGGCTACTCTGCCCCCTAGCCTGCGCACGTCAGAATCAGGAATCGCCCATGCCGAAACTATTCTACGCGTCCGCTTCGCCCTACAGCTGCAAGGTTCTCATGGCGGCCGCCCATGCCGGCATCGCGCTGGAACCCGTCAAGACCGACACCAACGCCGACCCAGCCGAACTCCTGGCGGCAAACCCGCTCGGCAAGATCCCGACGCTGGTCACCGACGACGGCTTTTCCGTGCATGACAGCCGCGCTATTACCCAATATCTCAACCGCTTGTCGAAAAACGCGCTGTTCCCGCGCAACCCGGAGAAGCGCACCGAGGCCGAAAAGCTGGAAGCGCTGGCCGACGGCATGTGCGACAGCCTGCTGGCGCAGGTCTACGAGCGCAGGCACCGGCCGGAGGAGAAGATCCACCAGCCATGGCTCGACCGGCTGTGGTCGAAAGTCGTCCGTTCGCTTGACGAACTCGAAGCCGCGCCCCCGAAGCTTACCGGCAAGGTGCACGCCGGGCAGATGGCCCTGCGCTGCGCGCTTGGCTACCTGGATCTGCGCTTTGCCGGGAAATGGCAATCTGGACGGCCGAAGCTGAAACGCTGGGCGAAAAAATTCGACCAGAAGTACCCGGAATTGACGGTGTTGGTGCCGGCGGCATAGGGAGCGAATAGCGAATAGCGAATAGGCAAAATGATGCCGTGCAGCGCTGGCAAACCCTATTCGCTACTTACTATTCGCTATTCGCTTCTAACAAAAAAAGCCGGGCGTCGCCGCCCGGCTTTTTCCTGATCTCTGGCTGTCGCCGGATCAGAACTTCATACCGACGCCGAACAGAACGCGGTGATCCTTCGAGTCGGACGAGACCGTGCCGCCATTGATGGCGTAGTCTTCCGAGCCGAAGTCGGTGTAGCGATACTCGACGCGTCCGAACACCTGCTGGGTGATCTTGATGTCGGTACCGACGCCGGCCGTCCAGCCGAGGTGGGTCTGGCTGTCGCTGCTGCCCGTGACGGTGTCGGTGATCTTGTTGTTCTGCAGCGCACCACCGGCGGTGGCGTACAGCAGGATATCCGGGGTCACCGCAACACCAAGGCGGGCACGGAGCGAGCCGTCGAGATCGGCCTTCGACTCGATGCCAGCGTTGTCGCCCTTGTAGCCGCCGTAGCCGAGATCGGCTTCGAGACCGTAGACGAAACCGTTGCTTTCCATCTGGTAACCGGCAAAGCCGTGCGCCAGGAAGCCGTCAGTGTCGATCTCGAGGGTCGGGTCGCCGACGTCGGTCTGGCCCGAGAAGCCGTAGCCGAGCGTCACACCCGCGTAGGGGCCGGACCAGGTGTTGAGCGGCGGCTGTTCCATCGGAGCGGCCGGTGCCGGCGGCTCTTCCATCACAGCATCGGCGGCGAAGGCGGGGGCCATGCCGAGAGCGAGCAACCCGAGAGCAGCCGCGGTAGATTTCAAATTGGCTTTCATTCTTTTACTCCTTGGTCACCAGGGAACTCGTGACCTTTTCCGATTGACACTCGAGCAACCGCGGGAGGGGAAACGGCTGTCGCGTCAGACAGTTCCCAATGTCGGGTCGAATTGAGGCATCACCAGACCTGAAGTTGGGTGATTCCCCGGCTCCAAAAAGGCGGAAAAATGACGTTGCCGTTCGGCAACAGCTTTGTCAGCAGAGTGGCGGCGCAACGGCTTTAACCCTCTTGGTACAAGGGGTTAGCCGCTCTATATTCCTGCTTCGGTCGCCCTTCGAAAAGCGATTCCGCAGCCCCGCCGTTGGGCACTGCCACATTGCTGCCCCATGACCGAACGCAACCTTACCAGGGAATGGGGCAGGCGCCGCATTCCGGCGATCCGGAGAAGCGAAGATGGCGAATGTCGAGAGAACCGCGCTCGTCACCGGGGGCGCCAGGCGCATCGGCAAGGCGATCGTCGAAGACCTGGCGGCGCATGGTTTCGCCGTGGCGATCCACTGCAACACATCGCGCGAGGACGCAGCAAGATTGGCAGCTGAAATCAATGCATCAGGCGGACGCGCCGCCGTTGTGGAGGCTGACCTGACCGATCTCGACGCGACGGCGAAGGTCGTCGCCGAGGCCACGGCGGCGATCGGCCCGATCGGCCTGTTGGTCAACTGCGCTTCGGTGTTCGTCGGCGATTCGGCTGAAAATTTCGACTGGGGAGACTGGGACCGGCATTTCGCCGTTCATGTGAAAGCTCCCGCGCAGCTTGCGCGCGATTTCGCGGTCCAGCTGCCGGAAGAAGGCGAAGGCCTGATCGTCAACATTATCGACCAGCGGGTCTGGCGGCTCACCCCACGCTATTTTTCCTACACGCTGTCCAAGTCGGCGCTGTGGACGGCCACGCAGACACTGGCGCTTTCATTGGCGCCACGCATCCGCGTCAACGCCATCGGCCCCGGCCCCACGCTTGCCAACACCCGCCAGCGGCCCGAGGACTTTCAGGCGCAGCTTGACGGCCTTGTTCTCGGCCACGGACCTGCACTCGATGAATTCGGCGCGACGATACGCTATCTATGGGAAGCACGGTCGGTAACCGGCCAGATGATCGCCGTGGACGGCGGGCAGCATCTTGCGTGGCAAACGCCGGATGTGACAGGCATGATTGAATGAACGACGAAGAGAAAAATAAAACGCCGAAGCGGCCGCGCGGCCCGTCCGGCGCCAGCGACGATATCGCCGGCTACGTGCCGGGCGACGAATACGAGGACGACGACAGCTCGGCCGACGACGCGCCACTGGCCGAAGCGGCTGCCGCCGACGGTCCTGCCCTGCCCTTCGTCGCGATAGATTGGGAAGCCCATGCGGGCGACGCCGACGGCATGCTCGGCGCCGAGGTGATCCAGACGCTGGTCAGGCAACTGCCCAATTCGCCGGGCGTCTACCGCATGATGAATGCGTCGGGCGACGTGCTCTATGTCGGCAAGGCGCGCAATTTGAAGAAGCGCGTCACCAACTACGCGCAGGGCCGTTTCCACACCAACCGCATCGGCCGCATGGTGCGCGAAACCTCGACGATGGAATTCGTCGTCACCCGCACCGAAACTGAAGCGCTCCTGCTCGAAGCGAATCTGATCAAGCGCTTACGGCCGCGCTTTAACGTTCTGATGCGGGACGACAAGTCGTTTCCCTACATTCTTCTGACCGGCGATCACCCTTCGCCCGGCATTTTCAAGCACCGCGGCGCGCGCTCGCGCAAGGGCGACTACTTCGGGCCGTTCGCGTCGGCCGGCGCAGTCGGTCGCACCATCAATTCGCTGCAGCGGGCGTTCCTGCTCAGGACCTGCACCGATTCGGTCTTCGAAAGCCGCACGCGGCCCTGCCTGCTCTACCAGATCAAGCGCTGCTCAGGGCCGTGCACCGGTGAGATCGGCGCTGCCGACTATGCCGAGCTCGTCACCGAGGCAAAGGATTTCCTTTCTGGCCGCAGCCAGAAGGTGAAGTCCGAGATTTCGTCGGCCATGCAGGCGGCCTCGGACGATCTCGATTTCGAGCGCGCCGCCGTCTACCGCGACCGGCTGGCGGCGCTGTCCCATGTGCAGAGCTACCAGGGCATCAACCCGCAAGGCGTCGAAGAAGCCGACGTCTTCGCCATCCACCAGGAAGGCGGCCAGACCTGCATCCAGGTGTTCTTCTTCCGCACCGGCCAGAACTGGGGCAACCGCGCCTACTTCCCAAAAGCCGATCCGGCGCTGGAACCCGGCGAGGTGCTTGGTTCGTTCCTGGCGCAGTTCTACGACGACAAGCCCTGCCCGCGCCTCATTCTTTTGTCCACCGGCGTCGAGGACCAGCCGCTGCTGGCCGAGGCGCTGTCGACACGCACCGGCCACAAGGTGACGGTCACGGTGCCGCAGCGCGGCGAAAAGAAGGATCTTACGGACCACGCGCTGCAAAACGCACGCGAGGCGCTCGGCCGCCGGCTTGCCGAAACCTCGACGCAGGCCCGGCTGCTTACCGGCTTTGCCGAAACCTTCGGGCTGCCAAAGGCGCCGCAACGCATCGAGGTCTACGACAACTCGCACATCATGGGCACCAACGCGGTCGGCGCGATGATCGTGGCGGGGCCGGAAGGCTTCGTGAAGAACCAGTACCGCAAGTTCAACATCCGCTCGACCGAGATCACCCCCGGCGACGATTTCGGCATGATGCGCGAGGTGATGGAACGGCGCTTTTCCCGGCTCCTCAAGGAACATGGCACACCGCTCGGCGAGGACGGCGAGGCGGCCGACGAGGAGGAAAGCAACGCTTCAGGCTTCCCGGCCTGGCCCGACGTCATCCTCATCGACGGCGGCCAGGGTCAGATGTCGGCGGTGCGCAAGATTCTCGACGATCTCGGCGTCTCCGATCTGGTTACCGCCATCGGCGTCGCCAAGGGCCAGGACCGCGAAGCCGGGCGCGAACGGTTCTTCGTGCGCGGTCGCGACTCGTTTTCGCTGCCGGTGCGCGACCCGGTTCTCTATTTCGTTCAGCGCATGCGCGACGAAGCGCACCGCTTCGCCATCGGCTCGCACCGGGCGCGGCGCAAGAAGGAAATGGTGAAGAATCCCCTCGACGAGATCGGCGGCATCGGTCCCGGCCGCAAGCGAGCGCTTCTCCTGCATTTCGGCACCGCGAAAGCCGTTAGCCGGGCAGCGATGGAAGACCTGATGGCAGTCGACGGCATTTCGGAACATATTGCCCGGCAAATATACAACCATTTCCATGAAAATGGCTGAAACTGCTGCGATTTCCCGCATGACGGCGATTTTTGATTGGTCCATGGCGTCCGCGCGATTGACCGGCGGGCCGGCGTCCTGTTTTGAGTAAGCAGATCAGGAAAGCAGCAGGCATCATGGCAAAACGCGCCTTCAACCTCCCCAATATGCTTACCTACGGCCGCATTCTCGCCGTGCCGCTGGTGGTGCTCTGCTTCTATCTAGAGGGGCGGCTGCAATCGAGCGATTTCGCACGCTGGCTGGCGCTGTTCCTGTTCCTTGCCGCCAGCGTCACCGACTATTTCGACGGCTACTTCGCCCGCGCCTGGCAGCAGACCTCGAACATTGGCCGCATGCTCGATCCGATAGCCGACAAGCTTCTGGTTTCGACCTGCCTGCTGCTGCTCGCCGCCGACACGGACCGCACCATCGCAGGCTGGTCGCTGTGGGCGGCGATCATCATCCTGTGCCGCGAGATCCTGGTTTCGGGATTGCGCGAATATCTGGCCGCGCTCAAGGTCAGCGTGCCGGTGACCCGACTGGCGAAGTGGAAGACGACGATTCAGATGTTCGCCATCGGCTTCCTGCTCGCCGGACCGGCCGGTGACAAAATCCTGCCCTACACGACGCAGATCGGCATCACGCTTCTGTGGATTGCCGCTATCGTCACGCTCTACACAGGCTATGATTATTTCCGTGCCGGCGTGAAGCACATCGTCGACGAGTGAGACAATGACCAAGCTCATTTATTTCGCCTGGGTCCGCGAGCGCATCGGCAAGCCGGAAGAAATTGTGGCGCTGCCCGAAAGCGTGAAAACGGTCGCCGACCTGTTGCGCTGGCTGAAATCGCGCGGCGAGGAATACGAGCATGCGCTGCAGTATCCCGACGTGATCCGCGTCGCCATCAACCAGGAACATGTCGACCATCGCGAAAGCCTTGCCGGAGCGAGCGAGATCGCGCTGTTTCCGCCAATGACCGGAGGCTGACCCTATGAGCGCGCACGCCGTTCCGACCGTGCGCATCCAGGCCGGGGATTTCGACATTGCGGCCGAGATCGCCCGGCTGGTGCAAGGGCGCGGCGATGTCGGCGCGGTCGTCACCTTTTCGGGCCTTTGCCGCGACGAAGCAGGAACGCTGGCCGCGCTCGAACTCGAACATTATCCGGGCATGGCTGAAGCCGAGATCGCGCGCATTGCTGCCGAGGCCATGCAACGCTGGCCGCTGACCGGGCTTACCGCCATTCACCGCCATGGCCTGATAAAACCCGGTGAGAACATCGTGCTGGTGGTAACCGCCTCAGCGCACCGGCAGGCGGCTTTCGACGCCGCCAACTTCCTGATGGATTTCCTGAAGTCGCGGGCCCCCTTCTGGAAGAAAGAACATCGTACCGACGATACTGCCGGCAACTGGGTCGATGCGAAGGAAGCGGACGAAACCGCCGCCCGTCGCTGGAAACGTTCCTGACATCGCCGCGGCAGCCACGGAACCACCGCAATCACCTGATTCCTTCAGGCTTAAACACAAAAACGAGGTGGAGCGATGATCAGCAGAGTTGCCGAGTTCATCTTCTTTGGTGTGGCGCCCCTGCTCATCGGCCTCGCCGCGATACCGGCAAACCTTTCGGCAGCCGAGCGGACGATCGCCGGCGAAGTGCTTTATCGCGAGCGCATCGCGCTTCCCCCGGATGCGGCGGTCCTCGTTCAGTTGCTTGACGTTTCGCTTGCCGATGCGGCGTCGAGGATCCTCTCCGAGCAGACCATCAAGCCCGCCGGGCAGGTTCCGATCCCGTTCAAACTGTCCTTCGACGCGGACAGGATCAAACCCGGCAGGACCTATGCGCTGCAGGCACGCATCACCGTCGGCAGCACGATCTGGTTCATCACCGATATGCGCAATACGGTCGATCCGGGCGCGGCCAGCAGCCCGCAAAGCCTGCTGTTGAAGATGGTGCACCAATCGGAGACGCTGCAGACACGGCCGGAGGACATGATTTTCGACCGAACCTGGCTCGCCGAAGACATCGAGCAGCGCGGCGTCATCGATACCGCGCAATCCACCTTGCGGATTGGGTCCGACGGCAAGATTTCCGGCATTGGCGCCTGCAACAACTACTTTTCGACAGCGTCGGTGAAAGGCACGAAGCTGCAAATCGGCGAGATCGGCTCGACCCGCAAGCTCTGTCCGCCGGCGATCATGGACCAGGAGCGAAAGTTCTTCGAGGCGCTCAGCAAGGCCGCCGGCTTCCATTTCGACGGCACGGGCAAGCTCCATCTCGTCGACGCCGCCGGCCGTGCGCTGCTGCGCTTCGCACAGGCAGGCTGAGTCACGGGGTTCGCAGCCCAAGCAAAAAGCCGGAGCTCGCGCCCCGGCTTTTTTCATCTTGTTTGATTGCGAGGCGAGCCTCGCAAACGCGATTTCAGCCGACGACTTCGGTGCCCGAGAACCAGTAGGCGATTTCTTCGGCGGCGGTTTCCGGCGCGTCCGAGCCATGCACAGAATTCTCGCCGATCGACAGCGCATGCACCTTGCGAATAGTGCCTTCGGCGGCGTTGGCTGGATTGGTGGCGCCCATCACTTCGCGGTTCTTCGCGATGGCGTTCTCGCCTTCCAGTACCTGCACGATGGTCGGGCCAGACGACATGAACTCGGTCAGTTCGGCGAAGAAGGGGCGATCCTTGTGGACAGCGTAGAAACCCTGGGCTTCGCGCAGGCTCATCCAGACGCGGCGCGATGCGACGACGCGCAGGCCGGCATCCTCGAGCATCTTGGTGATGGCGCCCGTGAGATTGCGCTTGGTTGCGTCCGGCTTGATCATCGAAAAGGTGCGTTCAATCGCCATGCTCTTGTCCTTTGGGAATAAAGATTTCGGAAGGTGGCGCGCTCTTTAGAGCAATTTTCACCGGAACGGAACCCGGTTTCGGGCGCGACTTGCGCGTCAAATTCATCAATCGGGTGGCCGGGCAAGCGTCATCGCCGCCCGTCAAGCACTGCTGGCTGCGAGGCCTGGAGCAGAATGATCATTGACTTCTTTTCCCCGGCACGTCTGGTACGCCACAATCCTGTTTCGCATGGCAAAGACAATACGAATGAAAAAGCACTTCATGATGTTGGCCGCCTACAACCACTGGGCCAACAGGCGCCTGTATGATGCCGCCGCGCAGCTTCCGGAAGAAGATTTCACGCGCGACACCGGCGCTTTCTTCAAATCCATGATGGGCACGCTCAACCATATACTCGTCGCAGACCGCATCTGGATGAAACGCTTTACCGGCGAAGGCGAGGCCCCGGCCGCGCTCGACGCGATCATCCATAGCGATTTCGCCAGACTGAAAGCCTCGCGCGAAGCGGAAGACAATCGCATTGTCAAATGGATAAACCAGCTCGGCGACAAGGATTTCGGCGGGCGCTTCACCTATATGACGATGACTGACATGCGCACCATCTCACAACGTCTGGCGCCTGCACTTGGCCATTTCTTCAATCACCAGACACATCATCGAGGTCAATCCCACATGATACTGACTTTACTCGGATATCAATCGATACAATTTGATCTGTTTCTTTTCCAAAGGACTGAAGAAGGGAGAGATTTCGCCTGAGTTTGTTTCGCTTTCATCAGACCAAGAAACTCTTTCATCAGTAAATTTCTAAATTTTTACGCAAATTACCTGCGTAACCGTTACATTTTACATGTAACATTTTACTTCTTCTGAAACTTTCGCTTAATTCTCCCGTAAGTTGAAGGTGCAATCGGCTCGCGAGTTGGTTGCACCTCGAAACCACAGGAGAGTGTAATGGCAACGTTGATTATGCGGTTCGCCAACACGTTGGCGAGTGGTGCTCTAATTCTTTCCCTTTGCGTGCCGGTTTCGGCGACTGACCTTTGCGGCTGCGGTAGCAGCGGTGACGGCCTCGGCGACTTAGGCGGTGGACTTGGCGCTGTCGGCGAAACTGTCGGCGGCGTCGCCGGCGGGCTCGGGCTGGGGGGTAGCGGTGGCGGCCTCCTTGGCGGCGGCGGCCTCCTTGGCGGTGTCGTTGGCGGTGTCGGCGAGACTGTGAGCGGCGTTACCGGCGGGCTTGGGCTCGGCGGTAGCGGCGGCCTCGTGGGCGGCCTTCTCGGCGGCGGCAGCAGCGGTGGCATCGTCGGCGGTGTCGTTGGCAGCAGCGGCAGCGGCGGCCTCCTTGGCGGTGTCGTTGGCGATAGCGGCGGCGGCGGCCTCCTTGGTGGCGTCGTTGGCGGTGGTGGCGGCGGCCTCGTTGGCGGCCTCCTCGGTGGCGGCCTTCTCGGCGGCGGCAGCGTCGGCGGCGGCGGTAGCGGCGGCCTCGTTGGCGGCCTCCTCGGTGGCGGCCTCCTCGGTGGCCGCGGCCTCAATGTCGGCGGCGACAATGGCATCACCGTCAGCTCCAGCCGCAACGGAGCGCTCGGCGTTCGCGCCAGCGTTGGCGGCGCCAGCGGCATCAATGCGGATGTCGGTGCTAACGTCGGCGGCAGCAGAGGCCTGGCCAGCGTCGGTGCCGGCGCTTCGCTTGGCGGACCTGGTGGCGTCGTGGCCAATCACGATATATCGGTCGCCAGCAGCAGAGGTCTCGTCAGTGAGACGCTGAGGGTGTCGATAGGTGGTGCCAGCGGAATCAGAGTCGGCAAAGACATATCTGTCGTCAGCAACAGGGGTCTTATCGATGCCCGCACCGCCGCATCGGTTGGCGGCCAGGGCGGCCTCAACGCTAACGTCAGCGCCAATGTCGGTGGCAGGAGTCTCGCATCCATCGGCATAGGGCCCGGCCTCGGTGGCACCCGGACCAACCCCGGAGGTCCTGGCAACCCCGGCGGGCCTGGTAATCCTGGTGGCAATCCAGGCAATCCCGACGGTCCGATCTCCCGCAACCACGACAATCCTGGCAATCCGAACTCCCGCACCAATGATCGAGGGACGGTGGTCGCCCGCAGCCTCGGCAACTCCGGTGTTTTCGGCATGCAGAGTCCGACCGCACGCCGGGGGTCAATGTCGCCGGGCTTTCCAACAGCAAGACCATGCTGATGAAAAAGCGCTGCGTCGACGTGATGGAGAACTCCGGCGGCTACGACCGCGGCCTCGTCGAACTGTGCAGGATACTGGGTAAGTGAACCGCTAGTCACGTTCCAAGGGAGGCCCGCAGCGATGCGGGCCTTCTGCTTTCCTGGCCGGCCAGCAGCCTGATGCGGTTCGGGCGAACGTCCTGACCGCGCGGCCTACCCTACCCTGGAGAGTGGCTCTTGCCATATCAGCAACTCTCCTCCAAAACGCCCCGGCCATGCTTATCCTCAACGACATCTCGCTCCGCATCGCCGGCCGCCTTCTCCTCGATCACGCGTCGCTGACGCTGCCAGCGGGATCGAAGGCTGGCCTCGTCGGCCGCAACGGAACCGGCAAGACCACCCTGTTCAAGGCGATCACAGGCGATCTCGCCACCGAGACCGGTACGATCTCGATGCCCAAGAACACCCGCATCGGCCAGGTTGCCCAGGAAGCGCCGGGAACCGAAGAGCCGCTGATCGACATCGTGCTGAAGGCCGACGTTGAACGCGCAGCACTTCTCGCAGAAGAAAAGACCGCGACCGATGCGCACCGCATCGCCGAAATCCACATGCGGCTCGCTGACATCGACGCCCATTCGGCGGAGGCGCGCGCAGCCACCATCCTCGCCGGCCTCGGCTTCGACGCCGACGCCCAGAAACGCCCGGCCTCGTCGTTTTCCGGCGGCTGGCGCATGCGCGTCGCGCTCGCCTCGGTGCTGTTCGCCGAGCCCGACCTGTTGCTGCTCGACGAACCGACCAACTATCTCGATCTGGAAGGCACGCTGTGGCTTGAAAACTACGTCGGCAAATATCCGCACACCGTGCTTCTGATCTCGCACGACCGCGACCTGCTCAACCGGGCCGTGTCGTCCATCGTGCATCTCGACCAGCAGAAGCTGACCTTCTGGCGCGGCGGCTACGATCAGTTCGACCGGCAGCGCGAAGAGCAGCAGATCCAGCAGGAAAAGAGCCGCATCAAGCAGGAGGCGGCCCGCAAGCACATGGAATCCTTCGTCGAGCGCTTCCGCGCCAAGGCCTCGAAGGCGCGCCAGGCGCAGTCGCGCCTGAAGGCGCTGGAGAAGATGAAGCCGATCGCTGCGATCATGAACGACACCGTGAAGCCGTTCAACTTTCCCGAGCCGGTGAAGACCGTCGCATCGCCGATCATCGCTATGAACGGCGTTTCGACCGGCTATGAGCCGGGCAAGGCCATCCTGAAGCAGTTGACGCTGCGCATCGACGAGGACGACCGCATCGCGCTCCTTGGCGCCAACGGCAACGGCAAGTCGACCTTCGCCAAGCTTCTTTCCAGCCGGCTGAAGGCGCAAACCGGCTCGATGACCGTCGCGCCCGGCCTGAAAGTGGCGATGTTTGCCCAGCACCAGCTCGACGATCTGCGCCCGGAAGAAAATGCCATCGAGCATGTGCGCCCATTGATGCAGGGCGCGCCGGAAGCCAAGGTGCGGGCACGCGTCGCCCAGATGGGCCTGGCGACCGAAAAGATGATGACGCCGGCGAAAGATCTTTCCGGCGGCGAGAAGGCGCGCCTGCTGATGGGCCTCGCCGCGTTCGACGGGCCGAACCTGTTGATCCTCGACGAACCGACCAACCACCTCGATATCGATTCGCGCGAGGCGCTGGTGCACGCGCTGAACGATTATTCGGGTGCGGTGCTCCTCATCTCGCACGACCCACATTTGATCGAGGCGACCGTCGACCGGCTGTGGCTGGTGAAGGACGGTTCGGTAAGATCATACGACAACGACCTTGCCGAATACCGGCGCGAGATCACGGGTGACGCCGGCGACCGCCGGCAGCGCCGCGAGCAGGACAAGGCGTCCAAGGCCGACCGTCGCCGCGAAGCCGCCGCGCGCCGCGCCGCGATGGAGCCGGTCGCCAGGGAAATCCGGGCGACCGAGGCGCTGATGGACCGCATCCGCAAGCGCATCGACGGCATCGAGGACGAACTCGCCAACCCCGCGCTCTATGAAAAAGACCCGTCGACTGCGACGCGGCTTGCCAAGGAGCGTTCCGAGCTTTCCAATACGCTCGCCGGCCACGAGGAAAAGTGGCTGGCGCTTTCGGCGGAATATGAGGAGGGAACGGCTGAATGACGATCCGGGTCGAGAAGGACGGCGACATCACCATCGTTACCATCGACCGGGCTGAGGCGCGCAACGCCGTCAACCCCGACATGGCGCTGGCGATGTTCAACGCCTTCATGGCCTTCGAACGTGATGCCAATCAGAAGGTCGCGGTCCTGACCGGCGTTCCCGGCAGCTTCAGCGCCGGTTTCGACCTGAAATGGGCCGCTGCAGGCGGCGAAGACGACAAGTGGTTCGCCGAGCATCAGCTCGACGCCAGTTTCGACAACCCGATCAAATATCCGCGCAAGGGACCGATGGGCCCGACCCGGCTCTTGCTTTCGAAACCGGTGATCGCGGCGATCTCCGGCCCGGCGGTGGCTGGCGGCATGGAACTGGCGCTGTGGTGTGACCTCAGGGTCATGGAGCAGTCGGCCTATATGGGCGTCTACTGCCGCCGCTGGGGCGTGCCGCTGATCGATGGCGGAACGGTGCGGCTGCCGCGCATCGTCGGCCAGGGACGAGCGATGGACCTGATCCTCACCGGCCGCAAGGTCGAGGCGGACGAATGCCTGGCCATCGGGCTCGCCACCAGGGTCTGCCCCGATGGAGCCTCGCTGGAGACAGCGCTCGGGCTCGCCCGCGAGCTTACCCGCTTTCCGCAGGCCTGCATGCACGCCGACCGCATGTCTGCCCTCGAACAATGGTCGCTGGATCCAGCGCAATCGCTGGTCAACGAGTGGGAAAGCGCGGAAACCTTCCGCTCCGAGGGCGCCATGGGCGCGGCGCGCTTCGCCGCCGGCAAGGGACGCTCCGGCGACTTCGGCGAAATCTGAGACGATGGAACCCATCGGATCGCCCTACCCGTCGACCAAAACGCATATTTTATTCGCGGATCGCCTGCTTTTTCTGGGCTAAACTTGCGAAAAGCACATTCGTCTTGCGGGAAATGAGAGATGGACTCCCGGATTTTCGACAAACGCGGCTACCCCATTGTCGGGGCCGCCGAAGGTTATGGCGAATGGGCCGCTACCTATGAGGCGACTGTCGCGGAAGGCCTGGATCAACCGCTCCTGCAGCGCATCCAGTCGATCGACTGGGTAACGACGAGCCGCGCCGCCGATCTTGCCTGCGGCACTGGCCGCACCGGGCGCTGGCTGAAGGACCGGGGCGTCGCGGGAATAGACGGCGTCGACATGACGCCTGAAATGCTGGCGCTGGCAAAGCGAGCCGGCGCGCATGATACGCTGCACCTCGCCGACGTGGCCGCCACGCCGCTGGCGTCATCAGCCTACGATCTTTGCACACTGGTGCTGGCTGACGAGCATCTCGCCGAACTCGGGCCTGTCTACCGCGAGGCGTGGCGGCTGCTCGAAGCCGGCGGCAGGTTCCTCATCATCGGCTATCACCCGTTCTTCATCATGAACGGCACCCCGACGCATTTTCACCGGCCGGACGGCGAGGCGATCACAGTCCAAACCCATGTCCATCTCTTCGCCGATCATTTCAGTGCGGGCTGCGGGAGCGGGCTGACGCTGGTCGAGGCACTGGAGTGCATCGTCGACGAGAACTGGCTGGAAACCAAGCCGAAATGGCGGAAGCATCTCGGCTGGCCCGTCAGCTTCGCCTATGTCTGGCGAAAAGGGCGCTAGCGATCCATTCGGGCCATAAGATGCACATAGAGAGCGGTGATGGAAACTAGCGTACGGAAGCTATTCGACCGATACGAGAGTGTTTTCAATCGATCTCTCGGCGGCGACATCGACATGGATGAGATCGCATCGCTGTATGCCTCCGATTTCATCGCGGCCTCTCCCGCCGGGATCATGACCGGAAAGAATGACGACCAGCTCAAGCAAGTCATGGCGCAAGGGTATGCGCATTACCGGGACATAGGTACGAAGGAAATGTGGATACGCGACGTCCGCGTGTACCCGATTGATGAACTCCATTGCGTGGCCCATGTCGCTTGGACCGCAACCTATGCCCGCGAGGACCAGCCGGATATCGCGATAGATTTCGATGTCCATTATCTCATTCAGGAGCTGGACGGCGAACCGAAGGTTTTCGGCTGGGTTTCGGGCGACGAGCAGGCACTTCTAAGGAAACACGGAATCATCTGAAAACCGCTCTTCCAGTCGGAGCCGCCTCCTGTGCCGGCAGTAGCGAACCAAGCTTCGCTCCATGAGAAAGACGTTTACCGCCGCAGCCCTATCAGCTCGCGGCATCCCGCCCCCAGCGCTTCGGCGGCGGTTGCGAATTCGGGTTGGACGGCGTTCCGCCGCCGCGCCGGGTCAAGGCCAGCACGAAGCCGATGAAGCCGATTGCCGTCAGCGCGAAGCCGATCGGCTGCACGCGGCTGTCGACAGCCATGGTCTGCGAACGCAGGATCAGTTCGGCCGACTTGACGGTGACGCCTTCGGCGTCGCCCGGACCGACCGTAAACCGGTAGGATGCATCCTCGACCGTATCGATGACGCCCGCGCTGTCGCGGTAGATCTTTTCCTGCAGCTGCGGATTGGTGTCGCGCGGCTTCGAGGTTGCAAAGGTGAGCGGCTGCGCAAGCACGGTGCGGCCGCCGCTGTCGGCGACCAGCGTCAGCACGGCGCCGCTGCCTTGCAGGTTCGGGGTCCCCTGCGTCGTCATCTCGATCTCGACATTGACTGGCGCGTCGCCCGATTTGAGCGCCACTTCCGCCGGCTGATAACCCTTTACCGCGTCATAGACATGCCAGGTGCCGAGGTCATGGCCGCCGACATTGCGCACCGCCCAGGGATACCCGAAGCCAGCAGCCAGGCCGATCAGGAAAATCAGGAAAAACAGGACCCGCATCGAAAACTCCCTGTCTCGTCCCGCCCTCTCTGCCATGCGACGCCGCTGCTTGTCCAATCGGTCCATCCCGTCCTGGGCCATCGCGGTTGGCAGCGGTGCGCGGTCACCTGCGGGGTTATAAATCCAGCTCTCGCATGCTTTCGGGATTGGCGAGAATCGCATCGACCGTCTCGCCGACCGTCTGTGACGACGTGTCGACCCAAAAACCGATCCTTGGCGTCTGCGCATGCAGCAGGTCGCGCATCGCCTCGGACGTCCAGGCGCCATACGCGGTTTTGGCCCGCGCGGCATCCCGGCTGGCCAGCGCCGTCGACGAGGGGTCGAGCACGACGACGCCGGTCGTGCATGGCTTCAGCCGATCGACCACGCGGGCGAGATATTTTCCCAAAATGACGTCCTGATAGACGACATGGAAACCGGCGGCAGCGTATTGCAAAGCGGTATGGCAAGCCAGATCGTAGCGCAACTCCAGTTGCCGCAAGGCTTCCGGCGACGCGTCCGGAGACATTTCCTTGCGGCCGCCCACAACCATCTTGCGAAAGATGTCGCCACGCAGGTGGACGCTTTTCGGCAAACGCTCGGCAAGCGCCTGGACAACGGTCGATTTTCCGGCGGCCATGCCGCCTGTAATCACAATGATCCGCGGAAAACTCAGGTCAGCGGGCATTCGGAGCTTTCGATGTTCGCAGGCCCTCAGGCCTTGCGTTCCCAGCGCTTGTCCGGGGTCTGCTGCCAATAGGTCACCGCGTGACCGGCCGCCTTCATGTCCTTCCAGTGCCGGCGCGCGCCCTCCAGTTGGGCCGCGTCGTGACCGTCGAACATGAACACCGCGCGGGCATAGGCGGAAAGCTCCGGCGGCTCGGCGCCATCGACGAGAAAGCGAATTTCGGCGGCGTTCTGGTTTTCCGGCTCGGTGGTCAAAAGCACCGGCTGCTCCTGCGGCCACGCCTCGCGGTCGGTCGCGTGGGCCAGGAATGCGTCGTCGCGAAACGTCCACAGATGCGCGTCGAGCGCGTCGCGGCGCTCCTCGGTGCCGGTCTGCACCACGGCCTTCCAGCCGCGCTGCAGGCTGCGCTCCAGCAGCCCCGGCAGCGCATCTTCCAGCGTCGATTCGGTCAGGTGATAGAACAGGACTTCGGCCATCCGCCTCGTTCCGCCGTGTCGAGGATCAGCCTTCGTAGTGGTCGCGCACCAGCCTGTCGAGCAGGCGGACGCCGAAACCCGAAGCCCAGGACTGGTTGATCTCGTTTGACGGCGAGCCCATCGCTGTGCCGGCGATGTCGAGATGCGCCCAAGGCGTATCCTTAACGAAGCGCTTGAGGAACTGAGCCGCCGTAATGGAGCCGCCATAACGGCCGCCGATGTTCTTCATGTCGGCGTTCTTGGAATCGATCAGCTTGTCGTAATCCGGGCCAAGCGGCATGCGCCACAGGCGCTCTTGCGTCGCCAGACCCGCGGCAGTCAGCCGCTCCGACAGTTCGTCATTGTTGGAGAACAGGCCGGCGTGATGCTGGCCAAGCGCCACCATGATCGCACCGGTCAACGTTGCCAGGTTGATCATGAACTTCGGCTGGAACCTGTCATTGCAATACCAGAGCGCGTCGGCGAGCACGAGGCGACCTTCGGCGTCGGTATTCAGCACTTCGATGGTCTGGCCCGACATCGAGGTGACGATATCGCCCGGCCGCTGCGCATTGCCGTCGACGCTGTTTTCAACGCAGCCGATGATGCCGATCGCGTTGACCTTGGCCTTGCGGGCAGCCAGCGCGTGCATCAGGCCGGTGACGGCGGCAGCGCCGCCCATGTCGCCTTTCATGTCCTCCATGCCGGCGGCCGGCTTGATCGAATTGCCGCCGGTGTCGAACACCACGCCCTTGCCGATGAAGGCGACGGGCTTTTCCTTGGCCTTGCCGCCGTTCCACGACATAACGACGAGGCGCGGCGGACGGGGAGAACCCTGGGCAACGCCCAGCAATGCGCCCATGCCGAGCTTCTTCATGTCCTTCTCGTTCAGCACCTCGACCTTGAGGCCAAGCTCTTCCAACTCGGACGCACGGGCCGCCAATTCGACCGGTCCCAGAATGTTGGCGGGCTCGTTGACCAGGTCGCGGGCAAGCACGACGCCGTTCACCACGCCTTCCACTTCGGCAAAGGCCTTTTTGGCCGCGGTCGGGTCAGCGCAGAGAATGGTGAATTTCGCCGGCTTCTTCTCCGGTTTCGCGTCGGCATCGTCCTTCTTGGTCTTGTATTTGTCGAACCCGTAGGCGCGCAGCAGAATGCCTGCCGCGACATTGGCGGCATCGGCTGCGCTTACCGAGATGCCGGCAATATCAAGCACGACGCTGACCTCGTTCGGCTTGCGGACCTGGGCGAACACCGAGCCGCCAAGCTTCAGCCAGCCATATTCGTCGATCGACGAGGCCTCGCCGACGCCCAGCGCAACCAGGCGGTCAAAACCGGCGCCTTCCGGCGCGATCATCTCGACAGATGTGCCGGACTTGCCTGTGAATTCGGTGATGGCGAAAGCCTTTTCCAGCACCTTGCCCGGGTCGCATGCCTTGCCGGTGTCGCTCAGTCCCGCGCCCTCGGCGGACAGGACAAGGACGCTGCCTTTTTTTGGCGCAGCGAGTTTGGCAAAGCTTATCGTGGGACGGGCGCTCATGCAGGATTCCTTGGGCGGGCGGGTTCCGGTTTCTCGGCGTTTGGCCGTTTCCACTGCTATGACAAGGCTTTGCAGCCACGGCAAGACCGAATCGGCCTGCCCTAAAGTAACGCTTTGGCGCTCTCCGAAACGTGATTTGCGGGAATCCAGCGCCGCTGCCAAATCCGTCGCATGTGGATGAACGCCGCCGGTGACGGTTTGTTAACGTCGTTTGTTGGCCGTTTTTTAGCCAATGATGGGGAGACTTTTACCGACACCCCAGCGCCTTTCTCGCCGGGGCGGAAGTGAATCAGTTGTGCGCCCGCCGTTGGGCGGATAAATTTATCTTTTGGCGTCACTGCGGCGCATAACCATTTGTGATTACGGAACCTTGTAGGTGATGAAGGTCGTCGAGCGCTATATCCTGCGACGGGCGTTCGCGGTCTTCGCCGGAGCCTTGTTCTGGACGCTTGCGATCGTCTGGACGACGCAGGTGCTTAGCCGCATCGATTTCGTCACCACCAGTGGCCAGTCGGCGATGGCCTTCTTCGAGCTGGCGACGCTGATCCTGCCTTCCGTCATCCCGGTGGTGGTACCGTTCGCCGTCAGCATCGCCGTTGCCCAGACGCTGTCGATGATGAACACCGATTCGGAGTTGGTGGTGATCAGCGCGGCAGGCAGTTCGCGCATGACAACCATCCGGCCGATCCTGCTTTTGGCGCTCGGCGCCAGCATCCTGTCGTTTGCCGTCGACAATGGCGTCGACCCTTATGCGCGGCAGCGGGCACGCGAGCTGGTATCGGAGGCGCGGGCCGATTTCCTCTCGACCGTCGTGCAGGAAGGCAGCTTCCGCAAGGTCGACGAGGGCCTTTTCGTGCAGATCGGCGAGCGGCGGCCGGATGGGCGGCTGGGCAGCATATTTGTTGCCGATTCCCGCGATAAGAACATCGATTTCATTTACTACGCCAAGGATGGCGCGGTGATTTCGCGCGACGGCAAGAATGTGCTTTTGATGAATGACGGCGTGGTCCATCGCAAGGCCGTCGGCGCCGAAGTGTCGATCATCCGCTTCCATTCCTATGCGTTTGATCTGTCGGCATTTTCATCAGAAGCACAGCAAGTTGTTCTGTTCGCCAAGGATCGCACGCTGGGCTTCCTTTTGAACCCCGATCCCAACGATCCGCTGTATGCGAAAGTACCGCAGCAGTTCCGCGCCGAATTGCACCGGCGCCTTACCGAATGGATCTACCCGCTTGTTTTCGCACTCATCGCGCTCGCCGTCGCCGGTGACGCCCGCTCCCACCGGGAAGCGCGCATCCATCCCCTGGTGACGTCGCTCGTTATCGCGCTGGTGGCGCGCTGGCTGGGCTTCTTCGTTTCCAACGAAACGCAAAACACGCCGTCTTTCGCCATTGCCGTCTATGGCGTGCCAATCTTCTTCGCCGCGATATCGGTGTGGTTCATCTATAAGCAGCGCACGATGGAACTGCCGATTTCGTGGGCTGAGAACCTGATCGCCCTCTTCCGCAGGATAGGCGACAGGGTGATCCTGTTGCGCCATCGCCTGCTCGGGCACCCCGTCCCTTCGACGCGAGGGCGTCTCTGATGGGTTGGACGCTCGGCCGCTATTTCTTCTTCCGCTACGTGACCATCACGCTTTGGTTCTTCGTCGGCATTTTCGCGCTGGTCTTCATCATCGACTTCACCGAGTTTTCGAGCAGCACGGCCGGCTTGCCCGGTTTCACCGTCCAGCTGGCGCTGGCCGTCTCGGCGCTCAGGGTGCCGATGGTGATGCAGCAGGTGGTGCCCTTCGTCGGCCTGTTCGCGGCCATGGCGACACTGGTCTCGCTCAACCGCAGGTATGAGCTGGTGATCGCACGCGCCGCCGGCATCTCGGCATGGCAATTCCTCTTGCCGGCCTGCATCGGCGCCCTGCTCTTCGGCCTCGCCACCATAGCGATCCTCAATCCAATCGCCGCCTACGGTTTTTCGCGGGCCGAGAACATAGAAACCGCGCTCCGTTCGGGCCAGTCGAACACCGTCTCCGCATTCGGCGCTCCATGGATCCGCCAGAAGACCGACGAGGGCGACGCCATCATCGGTGCCCGCGCCATTCTCAACCAGGGACTGGAGCTTTCCGACGCGGTGTTCTTCCAGTTCGACGCCGAGGGCGAGATCGCGCGAAGGCTCGACGCAAAACGCGCATTCCTGCGCGATGGCTATTGGGAACTGGTCGAGGTCAACGAGCTGAAGGACAGCACCGAGACAAAACTTCCGTCGGTGCGAATCAAGACCAATCTGCGCCCTGAAATCGTCCAGGAACGGCTTGCCCGTCCGGAGACCATTCCCTTTTTCCAACTACCCGCTAAGATCGAAATAGCGCGCTCGTTTGGATTGAGGGCAAATGCGTTCGCCATGCAGTTTCATTCGCTCGTTGCGCTGCCGCCATTGCTGGTCGCCATGACCTTGATCGCGGCAACGGTTTCGATGAGATTTGCGCGCATGGGACAGTCGGCTACGATGATTCTGGGTGGCGTCGTCGCGGGCTTTCTGCTTTATGTCGTCTCGGTTCTGGTCAAGGCATTCGGAACTGCGGGATTCGTGCCACCGGTTGTAGCGGCCTGGTTCCCTGTGATCGTGGCATTGTTCTTTGGGGTGACGTTCCTGCTCCACAAGGAGGACGGTTAGTGTTGGTGGCCCGGGCTCATTTTTGCTCGTCGGCTCGGCTGGCGCGCCTGTTCGGCGCGACTGCAATGGCATGCGTGTTTTCTTACGTGTTCGCGCCGGCTCCCGCCCCTGCGCAGGACGTCCAGCTTGCAGCTCCGTCGATTCCGGCAAATTCTCAGATGCTGCTCGAGGCAGACACGCTGGTCTACGACAACGACGCCAATACGGTGACGGCTGCCGGCGGCGTGCAGATCGACTATGGCGGCAACAAGCTGGTGGCCAAACGCGTCACCTATGACCGCAAATCCGGCCGCCTCATCGCCAGTGGCGACGTCGCGCTCGTCGACAGCGAAGGCACCAAGGTGTTCTCGCAGGAGATCGACATCACCGACGATTTCGCCGACGGCTTCGTCAACGCGCTGCGCGTCGAAACCGTCGACAAGACCTATTTCGCCGCCGAGAGCGCCAAGCGCGAACGCGGCATGCTCACCACCTTCAACAACGGCGTCTACACCGCCTGCGCACCCTGCGAGGAAGAGCCAAACAAGGCGCCGATCTGGCGTCTGAAGGCCAAGAAGATCATCTGGAACGGCCAGGCCAAGACGGTCCGTTTCGAGCAGTCGCGCTTCGAAATGTTCGGCTATCCCATCGCCTACTTCCCTGCCCTCGAGGTTCCGGATCCGACGGTCAAGCGCAAGACCGGCTTCCTGATTCCCGGCATCGCCTACAAGTCGGACCTCGGGGTCGGGTTCAACATTCCGTTCTACATCGCGCTGGCGCCCACCTACGACCTGACGTTGCACGGCCGTTACTACACGAAGCAGGGCTTCCTCGGCATGGCGGAGTGGCGGCAGCGCTTCAACAACGGCCAGTACAATCTGCGCATCGCCGGCATCTCGCAGCAGGATCCGGGCGGCTTCCAGTTCGGCACGGTCGACGCCGGCACGGCGACCGATCCCAACAAGCTTCGCGGCATGATCGGTTCGAAGGGCGACTTCGTCATCAATCCCCGCTGGAGTTTCGGCTGGGATATCGTGGCGCAGTCCGACAAGAACTTTTCCTACACCTATGGCATTCCCGGCTATTCCAACTTCGTGCAGCAGTCGCAGGTCTACCTGACCGGCCTGCATGAGCGGAACTATTTCGACCTGCGCGCCATGCGCTTCCAGGTCCAGGAAGAATATTTCGACGAGAGCGCCTCCGCGCGCGACGACAAGCAGCCCTGGGTGCTGCCGACGCTCGACTACTCCTATACGCCGGATGAACCGGTGTTCGGCGGCGAACTCAATTTCGACGTCAATGCCCGCGTCATCAACCGCTCGCGTCTCGACAGCATACCCAGCACCCCAGCGGTGCGCGGCCTCGAGGGCACCAACAGCCGCCTGACGGCGGAGGCCGAGTGGAAGAAGTCGATCATCACCGAGGGCGGCATCGTCATCACGCCGATGTTCGACGTGCGCGGCGACGCCGCGCATAGCAACATCTCGTCGGAATCGGTCGCGGCCATCAACAACATGGCCGGAACCCTGAACGGCATCGACTACAGTCACGGCGGCCCGGCCTACAGCGGCGTCGCCGCCGACATTCGCTCCGCCTACAACCGCTTCATGGCGACTGCCGGTCTCGAACTGCGCTGGCCCGTGCTGTTCTCGTCGACCAGTTCCAGCCACGTGCTGGAGCCGATGGCCCAGCTGTTCGCCCGCCCGGACGAGCGCTACGCCGGTTCGCTCGGCATCCCGAACGAAGACGCGCAGAGCTTCGTCTTCGACGCCAGTTCGCTGTTCGAGCGCGACAAGTTCTCCGGCTATGACCGCATCGAAGGCGGCACCCGCGCCAATATCGGCTTCCGTTACTCCGGCAGCTATTCGAGCGGCTGGACGACCAACGCGCTTTTTGGCCAGTCCTATCACCTCGCCGGCGAAAACTCGTTCGCGCAGCCCGATCTGGTCAATGTCGGCGCTTATTCCGGCCTGGAAACCGACACGTCCGACTATGTCGGCCTCGCCGGCTTCTCCAGCCCAAGCGGCTTGTCCGCTTCGATCTCCGGCCGTTTCGACGAGCAGACTTTCGAGATCAGGCGCGCCGAAGCGAAGGCTGGCTACTCCATCGACCGGTTTTCGGTGAACGCGAAATATGCCTTCATCCAAGCGCAGCCGCTTTACGGCTTCCCTGACGACCGGCGTGAGATGACGCTCGGCGCCACGGCCAAGATCAACGAAAACTGGAAGACATTCGGATCGGCGACCTATGATTTCGAGGCCGATACCGTGGTGCGCGATTCAGTAGGTTTCACTTACGACGACGGTGTGTGCTTCCTGTTCTCGCTGACCATGTCCGAGACGCGCGACCGTTTCACGCGCGATACATCGCAGAGTATCGGGTTCAACATCTCGTTCCGCACTCTCGGTGACTTTGGAACGGATTCGAGTTCTTTCAGTTCAAACTGATGATGAAACGCAGGACATCGTTTCGCCGTATAGGCGGAGCATGGAGCAATGTTCCATCGATGTGCGGAACTCGGGGATAATTTGGAATGAAACTGATCAGGAAACATCTGGTTTCGATTGGCTTTGCTTTGCTCGTCGCAGCGACGGCAGCGCCTGTATTCGCGCCTCTTCCGGCCGCCGCCAGCGAAATCAAATACGTGGTCAACGACGTCCCGATCACCAGCTACGATATCCAGCGACGCGCTGCATTCATCAAGCTTCAGCGCGGCAAGGGCAGCGCTTCCGAGCAGATGATCGAACAGACGCTGCGCATGTCGGAAGTGAGGCGCCTCGGCATCAAGGTCACAGACCAGCAGGTTGACGACGCCTACGCTCGCTTCGCCAGCAACAACAAGATGCCATTGCAGCGGCTTGACGGCATCCTTGAGCAGGCCGGGGTGACAAAGCAGCACTTCAAGGACTTCATCCGCGCCCAGATGAGCTGGAACCAGGCTCTGAGCCAGCGCGCCCGCGGCGGCGGCGGACGCATGACCGAACAGGAAGTGGTGCGCAAGATGCTGCAGCAGGGCGGTGCCAAGCCGTCGGCTACGGAATACATGCTGCAGCAGGTCATCTTCGTCATCCCGCAGAAGGACAAGGGCTCCGCCGGCAAACGCAAGCAGGAAGCGGAAGCCATGCGCTCACGCTTCAACGGCTGCGACTCCACCCGACAGTTCGCAAAAGGCCTGATCGACGTGACCGTTCGTGACCTCGGCCGCAAGCTTGCGCCGGAGCTGCCGCCTGAATGGGCGGATTCGATCAAGAAAACCAATACGGGCTCGGCCACTCCTGTCCGGCAGACCGAGCGCGGTCTGGAATTCATCGGCATTTGCAGCGCCCGCGAAGTTTCGGACGATCGTGTCGCCCAGCTTGTGCTGAACGGCGACGACAAGAGCGGCGACCAGAAGGTGGACGAGCTCAGCAAGACCTATACCGAAGAGCTGCGGAAAAAAGCCCGCATCGTCGAGCGCTAGGTTCCAGACAGCCGTGCCGCCTCTCGCATTGACGGCCGGCGATCCGTCCGGAATTGCCCCCGAAATCGCCATCGCCGCATGGCGCATGCGCGACGCGGCGAATGTTCCGCCCTTCTATCTCTTGACTGATCCGGCGCTCCTGGCGGCCCGCGCCCGCAACACCGGCCTTGAGCTGAAAATCCGGGAAGTGACGCCCTCGGGCGCCGATGCCGTCTTCGCCGACGCCCTGCCGGTCGTCCCGCTGACCGAGCGCTTCGGCAACACATTGGGCAGGCCGGACAGCACCAATGCCGCCGGCATCGTCGAATCGATCGACCGCGCCGTCGCCGACGTCTTTTCGGGCGCCGCGAGCGCCATTGTTACCTGCCCGGTCGCCAAGAAGCCGCTATACGAAGCGGGTTTCAGATTTCCCGGCCACACCGAATATCTCGCGCACCTGGCCGCCGAAAAGACCGGAAAGACGGTCACCCCGGTGATGATGCTGGCCGGTCCGACCTTGCGCGCGGTGCCGGTAACCATCCACATCGCGCTGGCCGACGTGCCGGCGGCGCTTACCACCGACGCCATCGTCACGACCGCCCACATCACCGCAAGCGACCTCGTCAGCCGCTTCGGCATCGCGCGGCCGCGCCTTGCCGTCGCCGGGCTCAACCCGCATGCAGGCGAAGGCGGCGCGATGGGAAGCGAGGATGAGGAGATCGTGCGCCCGGCTGTCGATACGCTGCGCGCCGAAGGCATCGATGCCAATGGTCCTCGCCCCGCCGACACGATGTTCCACGCTCGGGCGCGCGCAGGCTACGACGCCGCGATCTGCATGTATCACGACCAGGCGCTGATCCCGGCCAAGGCGCTCGCCTTCGACGAAACTGTCAACGTGACGCTCGGCCTGCCCTTCGTGCGCACTTCGCCCGATCACGGCACCGCATTCGACATCGCCGGCAAGGGCATCGCACGCCCCGACAGCCTGATTGCCGCGCTGAAGATGGCGCACCGCCTGTCCAGCCGCGCGGCGGTCACGGCATGAGCGCCGACGGCCTGCCGCCGCTGCGTGAAGTCATCGAGCAACATGGGCTCGCGGCCAAGAAATCGCTCGGCCAGAATTTCCTGCTCGACCTCAACCTCACCGGCAAGATCGCCCGCGCCGCTGGCGACCTGACGCAGCATACGGTGATCGAGGTCGGCCCAGGCCCGGGCGGCCTTACCCGCGCCCTGCTTCTGCACGGCGCCAGGAAAGTCGTAGCCATTGAGCGCGACGAGCGTTGCCTAGCGGCACTGGCTGAAATCTCTGCGCATTATCCCGGCCGGCTCGAAATCATCTCGGGCGATGCGATGAAGACCGACTTCACCGCGCTGGTGCCGGACGGGCCGGCGAAGATCGTCGCCAACCTGCCCTACAATATCGGCACCGAACTTTTGATCCGCTGGCTGACGGCGGCCGGCTGGCCGCCGTTCTATGAATCGATGACCCTGATGTTCCAGCGCGAGGTGGCCCAGCGCATCGTCGCCACCGTCGGCAGCGACGCCTATGGGCGGCTCGGCATCCTCGCCGGCTGGCGGACCGAGGCGAAAATCGCCTTCGATGTACCGCCGCAGGCTTTCACGCCACCCCCAAAGGTCACGTCGTCGGTGGTCCATCTGGTTCCCCGCGCCGAACCGCTGCCCGCCGACGTGCGCAAGCTTGGCCGCGTCACCGAGGCGGCATTCGGGCAGCGCCGCAAGATGCTGCGCCAGAGCCTGAAGAGCCTCGGCGGCGAACGCCTGCTGGAGACGGTCGGCATCGACGCCACGCGCCGCGCCGAGACGCTGAGCATCGCGGAATTCGTGCGGCTGGCCAACGTGGTGTAAGGGCAACCTCAAATCTCGCGATTACTTCCCGCCTGGGTCATACCGCCAAGGATCGAGGCAAGAAGCACCGAGCATTTCGAAATGGGCGACGTTTCGCGTAACCACCTGCAAATTGTGCTCCAGAGCCGTGGCGGCGATCATGGCGTCCGCGGTTGGCCGTTTCTCCGAGGTTGGTAAGCTTCCGGCGCGCAAGGCAATTGCGATATCGAAGGACAGGACACGATCGGCGAACTCCGACAGGACGATCTCTTTCAGCCATCTCGTCAAATCGCGAGCGAATTCTGCATCTCGGCGCATCTCGCGCTGGATGCCAAAACGCAGTTCCATGATCGAAATGGACGAGAGGAACCCCTCTTCCACATCGAACTTGCGCATGAAATCCTGAAACGCCATGTCCTGCTTTTCCGGTCTTCGGGCGGCAGAGATGACATTCGTATCCAGCAGGAACGCCATCAGAACTCGAACGTCCGATCGTCGAAGCTGACACGCGGCGGCTCGAAACTTTTGCCGTCGGTAGCCGCAGGATCGCGCAATGCATCGTAGAGCGTCTTCGGCTTGCGCCAATTGGCCTCGAACTCGCTGTAACTGACGAGAACATAGCTCGCCTCGCCATGGTCAGTTATAACCAGTGGCCGCTCGTCCGCCTGCTTTTTTGCCTTGCTCGGATTTTGATTGAAGGCAGCGCTGGTCATGAAGGACATACGCATCGTCATATCCATGTAGCATCTTTTTCAGAGAAAGTACTACTTTCTCGACGTTTTTCAAGTGATGGCAGATGAACGAACGTAGGCCCATGGCTGGATACAACATCGCCGCAAACTTAAGAAACAAAGGAAACCTATGGAACTCTCCAGCCCACGCCTGCGCCTGCGCCAATGGCGGCCTGAAGACCGCGCGCCGTTTGCGGCCATCAATGTGGAGCCCACGGTCCAGCGCTACCTCGCGCCCATCACACGGGCGGGCTCCGACGCCATGCTCGGCCGTATCGAGGCGCATTTTGCCGAACATGGTTTTGGCTACTGGGCGCTGGAGGAACGCCGGAGCGGCGCTCTGATCGGCTTGTGCGGGATGATGCACGTTCCCTTCGAAGCATTCTTCACCCCGGCGGTCGAGATCGGCTGGCGCTTGTCGTCTGCCTGGCAAGGTCAAGGGCTTGCCCGTGAGGCCGCCCAGACAGTCCTGGACGATGCTTTCGGCAGGCTCGGCTTGAACCGCGTGGTCAGCTTCACGGTGGTGTCCAACAGCGCCTCCTGGGGCCTGATGGAGCGCCTCGGCATGAAGAGGATCGGCGAATTCGACAATCCCGGTCTGCCTGAGGGTCACCCGCTGCGTCGCAACGTCGCCTACGAAATCACCGCTGCCGGCCGCGCCTGATGCTCACCAGACTGATCGCAAGGCGAGTTCGAGACCGAGCAGGAACAGGCAGATCAGGAACCAGCGGCGAAAGCTTGTCGGGCTGATGCGGTGACGCAGGCGTTGCCCAGCCCAAACGCCGAGCAGCGCCGGCAAAACTGCCAGCAGAGACAAGCCGAGACCGCCGGCATGGAGTGCACCGCCCTTGGCCAGGCCGATGGCCAGCGCGACCGTCGAAACAGTGAAGGAAAGGCCAAGCGCCTGCACCAGATCGTCCTTGGCGAGCCCGAGGGCCTGAAGATAAGGCACGGCTGGAATGACGAAAACGCCGGTTGCGCCGGTCACCACTCCGGTCGCCGCCCCAACCAGCGGGGATATGAAGCGTTCCAGTCGCGCCGGAACCGAGAGTTGACGCGCTAGAAGACTGAAGCAGCATAAACGACGAGTGCGGCGCCGAGCCCGGTTGTCGCCAATTGCTGGTTGCCCGAAGTGAGCAGCGATGCGCCGGCGATCGTTCCTGCAACGATGCAAAGCATCATCGGCCAAAGCCGTTTGATCAGGCGGCCGAAACTCGGTCCGGAAAACAGTTGCCAGACATTGGTGATGAATGAGGGAACGATCAGCAGCGAAGCTGCCGTGACGGCCGGCATGAAAGCCCCGAGCAGGCCCATCGAAACGGTCGGCAGGCCCATGCCGGTGACGCCCTTGACGATTCCTGCCAGGAAGAAGATCAGCGCAACGACAGCGAGATATTCAGCGGAAAAGTCGGCCATACCTGTTTTCCGCCCGCCCGCGCATTCCCTGCCCTTAAACCACCTTCTCGTCGAGCAGGCCGGAGACGAAATCGAACAGGCCCGGCCGGCGGTCGCGACGCAGCCGCTCCGCCGTCACCATGGCGCGCACCTCGCTATAGGCACGGTCGAGATCGTCGTTGACGATGATGAAATCGTAGTCGCGCCAGTGCTCGATCTCGACGCGCGCATTGTTCAGCCGCGTCGCGATGACTGCTTCCTGGTCTTCCGCACGCCGCTTCAGCCGCGCTTTCAGCTCTTTCATCGACGGCGGCAGGATGAAGATCGAGACGATGTCGGCCCGCATCTTTTCCTTCAACTGCAGGGCTCCCTGCCAGTCGATGTCGAACAGCATGTCGCGGCCTTCGGCCATCGCCTTCTCCACCGGCTCGCGCGGCGTGGCGTATAAATTGCCATGCACTTCGGCCCATTCGAGCAAGGCATCCGTGTCGCGCAGCCGCTCGAACTCCTTGGTCGACACGAAGTGGTAGTGGATGCCGTCGATCTCGCTCGGCCGACGCGCACGTGTCGTCACGCTCACCGAAAGGGCGAGGCCGAGTTCCTTCTCTTCCAGAAGATTGCGCGCGATGGTCGATTTACCGGCACCGGACGGCGACGAGAGAACCAGCATCAGGCCGCGGCGGCGGATGGCGGCGGATGCGTCTTGGGCGGTCATTCGTCACTCCAGATTCTGGACCTGCTCGCGAAACTGGTCGACGACAGCCTTCAATTCCAACCCGGCGGCGGTGACGGCGGCGGCATTCGACTTCGAACACAGCGTATTCGATTCGCGGTTGAATTCCTGCGAGAGAAAATCGAGCTTGCGGCCGATCGGGCCGCCGCCTGCAAGCAGCTTGCGCGCCGAAGCGATATGCGTTTTCAGCCGGTCGATCTCCTCGCGGATATCGGCCTTGGTAGCCAGGAACGCGGCTTCCATGTGCAGCCGCTGTTCGTCCAGATTGGCGCTGGCGTCCATCAGGAGGCGCACCTGCTCGGCGATGCGTTCGCGGATCATCGCCGGTTCGCGCGAGGGGTCGATCTCGGCGCGGTGTGTGAGCAGTTCGATCGTATCGAGGTGGCCGGAAAGCAAGTCGCCGAGGGCGGCTCCCTCGGCCAACCGCGCCTGCTCCAGGTCGGTCAGCGCGCTCTCGAGCGCGGCAAAGACAACGGTGTCTGTGGCCGCACGCGTCTCTTCATCCTCGATCGTTTCAGGCAGTTCGAGGACCCCGCGCAGGGCGAGCAGCCCGTCCGCGCTCGGCGGCGTCACGCCGAACTGTTCCTCCAGGCGCTTGGCCAGCCCCGCCAGGTCCTTGAGGAAAACTTCGTTCACGACCGGCTGCATCTGCAGGCCGACTTTGACGACGGTCAGCGCCGCCTGGATGTTGCCTCGGGAAAAACGCTTCTGGATTGCCTGCCGGGCCGGCGCCTCGATCCGCTCGAAACCGGGCGGCAGACGCAGCCGCGCCTCGACACCCTTGCCGTTCACCGATTTGATTTCCCACGCAATCACGGCGCCCGCCTCGCTGGCGGACGACCGTGCAAAGCCGGTCATGCTCTGCAAAGCCATGGTCGATGTTCCCCCCGCTCGCTGACCCGCCGCTATTGCTGCGCGGGTGCCGGCTCCCCGTTGCCACCGGCGGGCTTGGCGGCTTCCTCAGCCTGTTTCTTCTCGAAGGCGCGGTAGCGCGCCACATTGGCGTTGTGCTCGTCCAGCGTCGCGGCGAAAACATGTCCGCCCGTGCCATCCGCGACGAAGTAAAGGTCGTTCGTCTGCGACGGGTTGGCAACCGCCTCCAATGCGGCCTTGCCCGGATTGGCGATCGGCGTCGGCGGCAAGCCGTTGATGACATAGGTGTTGTAAGGCGTCGGCTTGTCGATGTCGGACTGTAGGATCGGGCGGTCCGAGGGTTTGCCCTGCCCGCCGAACAGCCCGTAGATGATGGTTGGGTCGGACTGCAGCCGCATCTTCTTGTTCAGCCGGTTGATGAAGACGGCGGCAACCCGCGAGCGCTCGTCGCCGCGGCCGGTTTCCTTCTCGACGATCGAGGCCAGAGTGACGAATTCGTCGACGCTGGCGAGCGGCAGGCCGTCGACGCGACGGTCCCAGATCTCCTGAACCAGCTTTTTCTGGTCGGCCAGCATCTTGTCGACCACCTGCTGGCGCGGCGTGCCGCGCGTGAAGCGCATCGTATCGGCGGCAAGCGTGCCTTCCGTCGGCATCGTCGCCGGCATCTCGCCGCTCAGCGCGTCATTTTCGGCAATACGCTGCCAGGCCTGCGCGACCGTCAGCCCTTCCGGCACGGTCAGCGAATAGAGGATCGACTTGCCGCTCTTCAGTATTTCCATGATGTCATGCATGGAGGCGCCGGCCTTGATTTCGTATTCACCGGCCTTCAAAGACGCGTTGTTGCCATAGGCGCGAACGCCCACCTGGAACACGCGCGCGTCAGTGATCAGGCCGCGCCGCTCCAGCTGCTCGCCGATTTCCGCAACGCCGGTGCTCGGCTTGACCTCGAAAGTCGTGTTGGTCGCCGTCGGGCCGGCAGCCTCGAACGAGCGCTTGCCGAAATAGACGGTGACGGCGGCGGCCAGCGTCACCAGCATGATCGCCGACATCAGGAAGTTGAGGAAGACCACGAACTGGTTGCGCGATTGCTTGGAGCGCCTGGCCTTGGCCGGCGGTGGCGTTCCGGTTTCCGGCCGCAGCGCCTCGCTGGCCGATTTGGGGACGATCGGAGGCGGAGGCGTGGTGCGCGGGCCTAAATCGCCCTGGTTTGCCGGAGTGGTGTTCATCTTCCCACAGCACTTTCTCTTTCGATGAGTCCCGCCGAGAGACTATAGGCGAATTTGGCAAAATTCACGGCAAAGGCGCCTTGCGGCGCGGCTCAGCCGTTATAGCGCTGGAAGACCAGCGAGGCATTGGTGCCGCCGAATCCGAAGGAATTGGACAGCGCGACATCGACCTGGCGCTGGCGCGGCTTGTGCGGCACGAGGTCGATCGCCGTCTCGACGGCGGGATTGTCCAGGTTGATCGTCGGCGGCGCGATGTTGTCGCGGATGGCGAGGATGGAAAAGATCGCTTCCGCCGCACCCGCCGCACCGAGCAGGTGGCCGATGGCGGATTTGGTCGACGACATCGAGATTTTCGACGCCGCGTTGCCGACCAGCCGCTCGACGGCGCCCAGTTCGATCGTGTCGGCCATGGTCGAGGTGCCATGCGCGTTGATGTAGTCGACATCGGCGGGCGCCAGTTTGGCACGCTTCAGCGCCGCCACCATGCAGCGGTAGGCGCCGTCGCCGTCCTCCGCCGGTGCGGTAATGTGATAGGCATCGCCGGTCAGGCCATAGCCGGTGACTTCGGCATAAATCTTGGCGCCGCGCGCCTTGGCGTGCTCGAGTTCTTCCAGAACCACGACGCCGGCGCCCTCGCCCATGACGAAGCCGTCGCGGTCGCGGTCGTAGGGGCGCGACGCCTGCTCGGGCGTGTCGTTTCGGTCGGTCGACAGCGCGCGGCAGGCGGCAAAGCCGGCAAGCGACAGCCGCGTCACCGGCGATTCCGCGCCGCCGGCCACCATCACGTCGGCATCGCCGAAGATGATCAGCCGGGCCGCGTCGCCGATGGCATGGGCGCCGGTCGAACAGGCCGTCACCACGGCGTGATTCGGGCCTTTCAGGCCGTGCCGGATCGACACCTGGCCCGACACCAGGTTGATGATGTTGCCTGGAATGAAGAAGGGGCTGACGCGGCGCGGGCCGCGCTCGTGCAGGATCAGCGCCTGCTGGGAAATGCCCTCGATGCCGCCGATTCCGGAGCCGATCATCACGCCGGTGGCGCAACGATCTTCCTCAGTCTGCGGCTTCCAACCGGAATCGGCCAGCGCCTCGTCGGCCGCGGCAATGCCGTAGAGGATGAAATCGCCGATCTTGCGCAGTTCCTTGGGTTGAAGGACCGCTTCGGGATTGAAGGTATTGTTGCTGCCGTCGCCGCGCGGGATGACGTGCGCGATCTTGCACGGCAGGTCGTCGACTTCGAATTCGGTAACCCGCCGGGCAGCACTTCTGCCCGACAGGATGCTCTTCCATCCGTGCTCGACACCCACCCCAAACGGGGAGAGCAAACCCATGCCGGTGACGACTACACGCCTCATCGCAGGTTCTCGAATGCCGGATGAATGCGGGAAAGCGTCAGGCCGAAGCCTTGTCGATGTACTTCACCGCGTCGCCGACGGTGAGGATGGTCTCGGCCGCGTCATCCGGGATTTCGACGCCGAACTCTTCTTCGAACGCCATCACGAGCTCGACCGTGTCCAAGCTATCTGCGCCAAGGTCATCGATGAAGCTCGCAGCTTCGGTGACCTTGTCGGCTTCCACGCCAAGATGCTCGACAACGATTTTCTTGACGCGTTCTGCGGTATCGCTCATGGGGGAACCCTCGTCTCTGTTAATTTGTCTTCGTTAGCGGCCCGATTGCCGCTAATCAAGCTGAAAGATTTCCGCGAACGCGGATCGGTGTTGCGCGGCCATCATGGCCCCGAAACACCAGCTTGCGGGCCGCATTACACGAAAAAACCGTTGCGTCCAAGGCGAAACGCCGGCTTTTCCCGCCTCATTTCAGATCATTGCCATGCCGCCGTTCACATGAATGGTCTGGCCGGTCACGTAGCCGGCTTCATTGGAGGCGAGATAAGCCACCGCGGAAGCCACTTCGTCGCCCGTGCCCATCCGCTTCATCGGGATGGCGCCCATGATGGCCTCTTTCTGCTTGTCGTTCAGCTTGCCGGTCATCGCCGATTCGATGAAGCCCGGCGCCACACAGTTGACGGTGACGTTGCGTGTGGCGATTTCCTGCGCCAGCGACTTGGAAAAGCCGATCATGCCGGCCTTCGACGCGCAATAGTTGGCCTGGCCCGGATTGCCCGTGACGCCGACCACCGAGGTGATGTTGACGATGCGGCCATAGCGGCGGCGCATCATCGGGTGCGTCAACTCGCGGGTAAGGCGGAACACCGCCGTCAGGTTGACCTCGATCACCTGGTCCCAGTCGTCGTCGGACATGCGCACGAACAGGCCATCCTTGGTGATGCCGGCATTGTTGACCAGGATATCGACGCCTTCGAGATCGGCTTCGGCCTTCTGGCCCAGCGCCTTGACCTCGTCGCGATTGGCCAGGTTCGCGGGGAACAGCTTCACCCGGTCGCCGAGTTCGCCTGCCAGCGCCTCGAGCTTCTCCACCCGCGTGCCATGCAACCCGACCACCGCGCCCTGTGCATGCAGGATGCGCGCGATCGCCTCGCCGATGCCGCCCGAGGCCCCGGTTACAAGCGCCTTCTTTCCAGTCAAATCGAACATCTGTGAAACCTTTTCCTTCAATCGGCTATCTGTATACGTCCCGCCGATTTCCAATCGCGACAACAAGAATGACGAGCTTTTTGTCCTGGATATCGCAGATGATGCGCATATCACCCGACCGATAGCCCCAGAAATTGCCCAGTTGACCTTTCAATGCCTTTCCAAGGCCACGCGGGTCGTCAAGTGCCGCCAGGCGCACCTCGCAGAAATCCCTGATTTGCCGGCGCGTCCGTGAATCCGTTTTCTCGAAGAATTTGCGGGCGGTTCGCGAGTACTCAATCGTCCAGGCCACGCCAAGCTTCCTCGGAAGTCAGCACATCCTCCTCGCCACGGCGTATGCGCTCCATGACTTCCACGGCGAGGTAATAATCCTCGAGGTCTTCCAGGCCGCGCTCGACCAGTTCGCGCAGATAATAGGCCTTGGTGCGGCCGGTGCGTTGCGCGAGCGTGTTCAGACGCGTTTCGGTTTCTTGCGACAGACGAATGGATGTAGGCATCTCAAAAATCCTCGATGCGATACGTGTATTCAATGTATCGCACAGCTCCGGTTTCCGCAACCGACGCAGATCACAGCGCCGCCAGGGCTGCCTCGACATCCGCCGGCAAGTTCACCGAAACCGTCGCGATGTCTCGGTTGATGCGCCGCGCCAGGCCCGACAGAACCTTGCCGGAGCCCACTTCATAGAGCGTCGTAACGCCGTTCTGGCCCAACCACTCCACCGTCTCGCGCCAGCGCACGCGGCCGGTCACCTGCTCGACCAGGCGCGCGGTGATCTCCTCGACGTCGGTCAGCGGCTGCACGACCACGTTGGCGACCACCGGCACGATCGGCGGGTTTTTCGTTACCTCCGCCAGCGCCTTGCGCATGGCCTCCGCCGCCGGCGCCATGAGCGCCGAATGGAACGGCGCCGAAACCGGCAGCATGATCACCCGCTTGGCGCCCTTGGCCGTGCACAATTGCCCCGCCAGTTCGACGCCCGCCTTGGCGCCCGAAATCACCAGTTGCCCGCCGCCATTGTCATTGGCGATCTGGCAGGGCGATTGCTGCGCGGCTTCCGCGCAGGCCGCCTCCACATCCGCCTGTTCGAGGCCGATGACGGCCGCCATGGCGCCTTCGCCGACCGGCACCGCAGCCTGCATGGCGTTGCCGCGGATGCGCAGCAGCCGCGCGGTATCGGCGATCGAAAACGTTCCGGCCGCCGCAAGGGCGGAATATTCGCCGAGCGAATGGCCGGCCACATAAGAAACCTTGTCCCTCAGAGAGAAACCGCGCGCTTCGAGCGCCCGCAAGGCTGCCAGCGATACCGCCATCAGCGCCGGCTGCGCGTTGGCGGTGAGTGTCAGCGTTTCCTCGGGCCCCTCCCACATGACCTGCGACAGGTTTTCGCCAAGCGCATCGTCGACCTCCTGGAAGACGGCGCGCGCTTCGGGAAACGCGTCCGCCAGATCCTTGCCCATGCCGACGGCCTGGCTGCCCTGCCCCGGAAAGGTGAATGCGATCGACATTTTCGACATCTCCGCCGCTTCTGATTGGGCAAGCCTGTGCGGCAAGCAAGGGAGATGTGTCAAGGGCGATGGCGCCGGCCCGTCAGCCCGGACGAAACGCAGACCGGCCGGAACTGCACAGAGGCGGTTGGCAACTGGCCCATTCCCCGGGGCGTGACGCGCGCGCTCTTTTCCTTTAGAGCGGAATGCGATCAGAGCGGAATGCGATCCGATTGAACCGGGCATTCCGCTCTATCCGCTTGTTTAGCCGCATTTGTGCGACGCCAGGTGATTTCACCTGGCTGCAAAATGCTTTAGATGGCACGACAGCCATCTCGTGACAGCCGCCGCTTCAACAGGAACAGCCATGCCCGCCTATCGCTCCCGCACCACCACCCACGGCCGCAACATGGCGGGCGCGCGCGGCCTCTGGCGCGCCACGGGCATGAAGGACAGCGACTTCGGCAAGCCCATCATCGCGGTGGTGAACTCGTTCACCCAGTTCGTTCCGGGCCACGTTCACCTGAAAGATCTCGGCCAGCTGGTTGCCCGCGAGATCGAGGCGAACGGCGGCGTCGCCAAGGAATTCAACACGATTGCCGTCGATGACGGCATCGCCATGGGCCATGACGGCATGCTCTATTCGCTGCCGTCGCGCGAACTGATCGCCGACAGCGTCGAATACATGGTCAACGCGCACTGCGCCGACGCGATGGTCTGCATTTCCAACTGCGACAAGATCACCCCCGGCATGCTGATGGCGTCGCTGCGCCTCAACATCCCGACGATCTTCGTTTCGGGCGGCCCAATGGAAGCCGGCAAGGTCGTGCTCTCCGACGGCAAGACCCACGCGCTCGACCTGGTCGACGCCATGGTGGCGGCCGCCGACGACAAGATGTCGGACGAGGACGTCAAGGTGATCGAGCGCTCCGCCTGCCCGACCTGTGGCTCCTGCTCCGGTATGTTCACCGCCAACTCCATGAACTGCCTCACCGAAGCGCTCGGCCTCTCGCTGCCGGGCAACGGCTCGACCCTGGCAACGCATTCGGATCGCGAAAAGCTGTTCCTCGAAGCCGGCCGCCGCATCGTCGGCCTGGCCAAGCGCTACTATGAGGCCGAAGACGCCACGGCCTTGCCGCGCACCATCGCCTCGAAGGGCGCTTTCGAAAACGCCATGGCGCTCGATATCGCCATGGGCGGCTCGACCAACACGGTGCTCCATATCCTCGCCGCCGCGCACGAAGGCGAAATCGACTTCACCATGGACGACATCGACCGCCTGTCGCGCAAGGTTCCGTGCCTTTCCAAGGTCGCCCCCGCCAAATCGGACGTACACATGGAAGACGTGCACCGGGCCGGCGGCATCATGGCCATTCTGGGCGAACTGAACCGCGCCGGCCTGCTGAGGGTCGATCTGCCGACCGTGCATTCCGCCACGCTTGGCGAGGCATTGTCGAAATGGGATATCGCCGTCACCGACAACCCGGCAGCTCTCGAACTGTTCAGCGCGGCTCCCGGCGGCGTGCCGACGCAGGTCGCGTTCAGCCAGAGCGCGCGCTGGAAGGAACTCGATCTCGACCGCGAAAAGGGCGTCATCCGCGACGCGCAGCACCCCTTCTCGAAGGATGGCGGCCTGGCCGTCCTCAAGGGCAACATCGCGCTCGACGGCTGCATCGTGAAGACGGCCGGCGTCGATGAATCGATCCTGAAATTCTCCGGCCCTGCCCGCGTCTTCGAAAGCCAGGATTCCTCGGTCAAGGCGATCCTTGCCAACGAGATCAAGGCTGGCGACGTCGTTGTCATCCGCTATGAGGGGCCGAAGGGCGGCCCAGGCATGCAGGAAATGCTCTATCCGACCAGCTACCTGAAATCTAAGGGCCTGGGCAAAGCCTGCGCGCTCATCACCGACGGCCGCTTCTCCGGCGGCACCTCGGGTCTCTCAATCGGCCACGTCTCGCCGGAAGCCGCCAATGGCGGCCTCATCGGCATCGTGCGCGAAGGCGACATGATCGACATCGACATCCCCAACCGGACGATCTCGCTGCGCGTCGAGGAAGCCGAAATCGCCGCCCGCCGCGCCGAGCAGGACGCCAGGGGCTGGAAGCCGGCCGAGCAGCGCAAGCGCAAGGTGACGACCGCACTCAAGGCCTACGCCGCCTTCGCCACCTCGGCGGATCGCGGCGCGGTGCGCGACCTCGGCGAGCGCGAATAGGGGCATTGCAGACGGGTCACCTAGCGCAGAAAAATGCTGCTGGAACAGTCGGCTAGCGCCAGCGGCGCTATCAGATCCTGAACCACTGCCCGGTCTGGGCCTTGGCAATCTCCGCGAAGTGCAGCTTCAGCGGCGCGAAATCGTCGACGATTGCGCTTTGGAAAGCCATGCGCCCGGCGCGATGGCGCACTTCGAAGGCCGCCAGCCATACGCCCAGCAGGAAGCCCGTCTTGTCACGCAGTTCGATGCGATGCCCAAGCAGGTCGTGAAAATCGAGGCTTCTCTCGGGAATACTGAGATCGGCGGCAACGGTAATTAGCCCATTCGCATAGAACCGCCAGTTCACGCTGTGCCAGGCCCGCCCTTCGGCGCTGTGTTCGTCGGGCCAATCGAACTGAACCCAGTCCGGCCCGTCCTTTCCATTCTTTTGAGGACCGCTTGTTGGGCGCGATTCCGCCGCGGAAACATAGGCGAACCGCAGCGTCTCCTGCTGGCGCTTCAAGGCAAGCCAGTCGTCCCCGGCCACGCCGGCAAGCATTGCCTTGATCTGCGAAGGGTCCTTGTCGCTCCCCACCCCGAGCGCCTTGTTGAGGAAAGCGACTACAGCAGTCAGCATTGCATGATCCTCGGGGAGCAACCGATCAGGGCAGAATGCTGGCGGGAGTTGTTTCGGTCAAGAATTTTACCCCAAGCGCCACCGTAACGATTGCTCCGGCGACGATGCATTCACGTCTCAAAGACCAGTTGTAGGACATCGTGAACGCCGCGCCGCGCCGCAAGTGGTGACTGCAAAGCAAAATTTAACCATATTTGCCCATTCTTTGCCCATCGACGTTCAAGTGGGGACAATTCGGAGACTGAGGAAATCACCTGGCGGCTTGCCGGCTGACTTGGCCCGAATTCGTATGATTGGTGCCTGCGTGCTGAGTAGCATTCATTCAAAATCGTTTGGCAGACTTGTGTCTGTGCTCTCGGTCTCCGGCTTCTGCATCGCCTTTGTTTGCGGAGCCGTGTGGGCCAGTCACAGTATACTCAATGCCGGCACATCGCTGACCACTGATGCCAGGTCCCTGTCCTTTGACAAATCGAGGCGTCACCTAGTCGCCGCCGCCTACCGGCCGAACCGGCAGCTGGCTACGGAAAGCCAGAACCCGGCGAAGGCGCCGAGGCTCGCCGCAGTACAGCAGCAGCCGAATCCGGACTCTGGCGCCGCCGCGAAGGCTGGAAGAACCGCGCGTCCATCCGACATCGCCGCCAGCGCCGCGCCTGCAATGAATGCGTCCCTCGACGGACGCTTCGACAAGGTGGTCGAGCAGGCCGCGTTGACGCCGGCAAAGCTTGCAAGCCTGTTCGCAACCAAGCCGGCCACGGCGAAATCCGCACGGGCGTCCCGCAAGGAGCCGGTGGTGCCTGTGCCGGAACGTTTTGCCTCGCAGAACCTGGTCAGCGAACTGCCACCGGTTCTCCTTGCCTATGCCGACCCGTCGTCGAGCGGCACGGCCAGCGCACTGAACGCGCTGTCCGCGGTTGCCCCGATGGGCGCAGGCGCGACCGCCACGGATGAATCCCCGGACGAGATGATCGCCCTTCCGGATGCCGAGGACACCACCCCGTTCAGCGTGCCTTTGCCGGCGCCGCGCCCGCGTCTCGGGCAGACCGCCGCGCCCGCTCCCGAAGTGGATGAGCCGGAGGCGCCCGCGGCAAAGCCCGCCCAGAACACGCCTCGCCCCGTCCAGAAAGAACAGAAGCTCGCCTATGCGCGGCCCAACGATCCCGTGCAGGAAAAGTCGGGCAGCGGGTTTGGCCAGACTTTCAGGAACCTGTTCAACCGCCCGAAGGCCCGCAACGGCGTCGCCGTCTACGATATCAGCGCGGCCAAGGTCTACATGCCCGACGGCAGCGTGCTCGAAGCGCATTCCGGCATCGGCAAGATGGCGGACAACCCGCGCTATACCCACGTCAAGATGAACGGCCCGACGCCGCCGCACACCTATAATCTCAAGATGCGTGAAAAGCGTTTCCATGGCGTCGAGGCCATCCGCATGCTTCCGGTCGACGGCAAGAACAAGCATGGCCGCGACGGTTTCCTGACCCACAGCTACCTGTTGCGCGGCGGCCGGGCGGAATCGCATGGCTGCGTCGCCTTCAAGGATTACAATCGCTTCCTCAACGCCTTCAAGAAGGGCAAGGTCACGCAGCTGGTCGTGGTGCCGGGCAATGGCGGCGACCGGGTGCGCATCGCATCGAACGGCAAGCGCATCTGATTTTTCATCGCGGCGCGCCCGGCCTGGAAAGGCCGGAGACACCTCCCCACCATTATCTCCGCATTGGGAACGCCGGCCATGGCGCCGGCGTCCGACTTGTCCTAACTTCGAGGCAAACCATGCGCTGGCGATGGCCGACGCAATGCCGAATTGTAAGGGGAGAGTCTGGAAATGGACGAAGCCAATCCGTGGCGCCACATGAAGAATGCACCGAGGGACGGCAGCCGCATCCTGGTGACGGTGCGCTCTTCGGAACAGGGCCCGGCGGAGATCGACGTGGCCTACTGGTCGCGCGCCGACCAGTTCGGCATAGAAGGCTGGCGCGCCGCCGATTCCCATCCGGGCCACATCATAGGCTATGCCGAACCGGAGCTGCGGTGCTGGATGCCGTTGCCCAAGCCAAATGCCGGCCAGGCCTCCGAAATGCCGGCGCCGTGGGAGGGCGACGATGCCGAGGAACTCTACGGATCGGGTATTTGAGCCTGCCACCCTTGCCATATCCCGCATTCCCCTGTAAGAGCCGCCGCAATCTGCCGGTCCCAGCTGGGGGCTGAACGGAGGGCCGGAGGTTTTCTCTTGGGAAAACCGCCGTCGCGAAGCCGAAGAAGGCTTCCGCCTCCCGTGTCTCCGCTCTCGACCGTCTCGTCGTGCTCCTTTCTTCTCCTGAGAAGGCTGTTTGGCCCTCGAAGGATCAGAGAAGTTGCAGAGGCTTTAGCCGCCGGGAACCGGGAGAGAAACGAAGAAAGGCAAGACAATGGCTCTATACGAACATGTGTTTCTTGCCCGTCAGGACCTCTCGCAGCAGCAGGTTGACGCGCTTGTCGAACAGTACAAGGGTGTCATCGAAGCGAATGGCGGGTCGGTCGGCCGGGTCGAGAACTGGGGACTGAAGTCCCTCACCTACCGGGTCAACAAGAACCGGAAGGCTTACTACACGCTGATGGACCTCACCTGCCCGCCGGCAGCGCTCAACGAGATGGAACGCCAGATGGGCCTCTCGGAAGACGTGCTGCGCTTCATGACCGTCAAGGTCGAGAAGCACGAGGAAGGCGCGTCCGCGATGATGCAGAAGCGCGAAGAGCGTTCCGACCGCGGCGATCGCGGTTTCGGCGACCGTGATCGCGGCCCGCGCTCGTTTGGCGACCGCGACCGTGGCGATCGCGGCCCGCGTTCGTTCGGCGACCGCGAAGACCGTGGCCCGCGCCGTCCGCGCGAAGCAGTTGAAGGGGGTGCAGAATAATGGTCGACATCAATCAGATCCCGACCCGGCGCCCGTTCCACCGCCGCCGCAAGACCTGCCCGTTCTCCGGCGCCAACGCTCCGAAGATCGACTACAAGGACGTGCGTCTTTTGCAGCGCTACATTTCCGAGCGCGGCAAGATCGTGCCGTCGCGCATCACCGCCGTCAGCCAGAAGAAGCAGCGCGAACTCGCCAAGGCGATCAAGCGCGCCCGTTTCCTCGGCCTGCTGCCCTACGTGGTGAAGTAATTTTCGATACCCGGTCCGGGCGGTTATCCCTCCGGACCGGAACCTCCCTCCGCGGACGGGCGCGGCCGGGCGAGCATCTAAGACCCGAGTTGGGGCCGCGGCCCCTAACTGCCCGGACAGGCAGGACAGCGAAACCAGGCGCCAAAGCGTCGCTTTCACTTCCCGACCTGTTCCAGATTTTCTCGCGGCCAGCGCCGCCAACGAAAGGAACAAAGAGATGGAAGTCATTCTTCTCGAACGCATTTCCCGCCTCGGCCAGATGGGCGACACCGTCAAGGTCAAGGACGGCTTCGCCCGCAACTTCCTGCTGCCGAAGGGCAAGGCGCTGCGCGCCAACGAAGCCAACAAGAAGAAGTTCGAAGGCCAGCGCGCGCAGCTCGAAGCCCGCAACCTGGAGCGCAAGTCGGAAGCCCAGCAGATCGCCGACAAGCTCGACGGCAAGAGCTTCGTGGCCGTCCGTTCGGCCGGCGAAACCGGCCAGCTCTACGGTTCGGTCTCGACCCGCGACATCGCCGACCTGCTGATCGCGGAAGGCTTCACTGTCAGCCGCAACCAGATCGAGCTCAACCACCCGATCAAGGCGATCGGCCTGACCAACGTGGCCGTCGCGCTGCACCCGGAAGTCGAGGTCACCATCACCCTCAACATCGCCCGCACCGCCGACGAGGCCGAGCGTCAGGCGAAGGGCGAGACGCTGACCACGGCCGAAGCCATCTACGGCGACGACATCAACGAGAACGCCCGCCCGGACAACTTCTTCGATCCCAACGAAGAAGCCGAAGCCGAAGCCTGATCCCAGGCCTTAAGCATGATTCCGTAGGGCGCGTAGCGGTTTACGGGGACAGAGATCATGCTCGGAACGAGTAGATAGGGCCCCATTCCGATCGGAATGGCCGGCGTGTGAAAAATCCAGAAGCCCGGGCGGCCACGTCCGGGCTTTTGGTTGTGCCACGGAACTTTTCCCTCGCCCCGCGATTTAAAAAATCGCGCGACCTGACCACATGTCCTTGTGGACTGTCATCAGCGAGCGGAGTGGTTCTGGCATGAACGTATTCCTGAAAACGGTCGTCGAGCGGCTCGTCCGCACAGGCAACCTCACAGTCACCGGCCCTTCCGGCGTCTCCCACACCTTCGGCGACGGCAGCGGCGAACCCGTCCACATCGTCGTCAAGACCAGGCGCGCCGAGCGCGCCATCACGCTCGACCCGACACTCGCCTTGCCTGAAGCCTTCATGGATGAAGAGCTCGACGTCGTCGAAGGCGACATGTTCGGCCTCCTGCGCATCGTCTTCCAGAACATGGACAAGTCCGGCAACATCGACGCTGCCTGGACAAGGGCGGTCGACGCGGTGCGGCTGGCGCTCAGGCGGTTGCAGCAGGTCAACACGGCCGGCCGCGCGAAGAAGAACGTCGCCCACCACTACGACCTGTCGGGCGAGCTCTACCGGCTCTTCCTCGATGAGGACATGCAGTATTCCTGTGCCTATTTTGAACGCCCCGACATGACGCTCGACGAGGCGCAGACCGCCAAGAAACGCCATATCGCCGCAAAGCTGCGGCCGAAGCCCGGCCACACGGTGCTCGACATCGGTTCCGGCTGGGGCGGGCTCGGGCTCTACCTCGCCCGGTCGTTCGAGGCGGACGTGCTCGGCGTCACACTATCGACCGAACAGCACCTGGTTTCGACCGAACGCGCCCGCCAGGCAGGCCTGGACGGCCAGGTGCATTTCGAACTGCGCGACTATCGCGATCTCTCCGAGCGCTTCGACCGCATCGTCTCGGTCGGCATGTTCGAGCATGTCGGCGTCAACTATTACCGCGCCTTCTTCGACAAGGCTGCGACGCTGCTCAAGCCGGACGGCGTCATGGTGCTGCATTCAATCGGCCGCACAGGACCGCCGACCACCACCAACCCGTTCATTCGCAAGCACATTTTCCCGGGCGGCTATATCCCTGCGCTCTCCGAGGTGCTGCCGGCGATCGAAAGAAGCGGCCTGATGGTCACCGATGTCGAAATCCTGCGGCTGCATTATGCCGAGACGCTGAAACACTGGCGCGAACGCTTCATGGCCAACCGCGAACGCGCCAAGGCGATCTATGACGAACGCTTCTGCCGCATGTGGGAGGTTTATCTGGCCGCGTCGGAAGCAGCCTTCCGCTGGCAGGACCTTATGGTGTTCCAGATCCAGCTCGCCCACCGCAACGATACGCTGCCGCTGACCCGCGACTACATCGGCCAATGCGAAAAGGCGCTGGCGATCCACGAGACGGCGCACCGGCAGCCGGCCTCGAAGCCGGCTAGACCACGCACCCGCAAGATCGCCGGCTGAAGCGCGGCGGGGCTTGTAACCGCGCCAGCGGCGGACGAAAAGGGCTTCGTAACCTGTGCGAGGCCCGATGACCTATCCGATATTCGCTGCCGCGGCGCTTGCCGAGATCGCCGGCTGTTTCGCTTTTTGGGCCTGGTGGCGGCTCGACAAATCGCCGCTGTGGCTGGTGCCGGGCATCGCCTCGCTCATGCTGTTTGCCTGGCTTCTGACGCTCAGCGACACAGATGCTGCCGGCCGCGCCTACGCGGCCTATGGCGGCATCTACATAGCCGCCTCGCTGCTCTGGCTGTGGCTTGCCGAAGGTGTCGCGCCCGACCGCTGGGACCTGACGGGCGCCGCGATCTGCGTGGCCGGCGCTTCGATCATCCTGCTGGCGCCGCGCGACGTGTGAAATCGCCAAACGCCACATCAAGCACCAGTATCGTTCTTGCTTTGTTCTTGACGGTCGAGTAGAATCGGCAGCTTGCTTAGTCAACCAGAATCGGGCCACGGGAATACAGTCCTGTGGATGATTTCGCGACTCTGTGAATCGTGGGCGTAGTGAACAATTCGCCGAGTATGCGGCGACTCCCGGCTGCAAGGGTCTGCTAACCCAGAAGCCGGCATCGAGAATCGGGGACAAGATGGCTGAAGCAATCCGCAAGATCGGCGTCGCGGAGCAACCGCTCTATCGGGAGGCGCCGAACAACATCGAGGCCGAGCAGGCACTGCTCGGCGCCATCCTCGTCAACAACGACGCCTTTTACCGTGTTTCCGATTTCCTGAAATCGGCACATTTCTACGAGCCCCTGCACCGCAAGATCTTCGAGGTGGCCGCGGAACTCATCCGCATGGGCAAGATGGCCAATCCGGTCACCCTGAAAACCTTCCTGCCCGCCGACGAGAAGGTCGGCGACATGACGGTCGCGCATTATCTTGCCCGCCTCGCCGCCGAAGCCGTCACCATCATCAACGCCGCCGACTACGGCCGCGCCGTCTATGATCTCGCCACGCGCCGCGCGCTGATCACCGTCGGCGAGGACATGGTCAACATCGCCTACGACGCACCCGTCGACATGTCGCCCTCCGAGCAGATCGAGGATGCCGAACGGCGTCTGTTCGAACTGGCCGAGACCGGCCGCTACGACGGCGGCTTCGAAAGCTTCACCGACGCGGTGAAGCTCGCCGTCGACATGGCCAACGCCGCCTTCATGCGCGACGGCCATCTTTCCGGCATCTCGACCGGCCTGCGCGACCTCGACAAGCGCATGGGCGGCCTGCAGCCCTCCGACTTGATCGTGCTGGCCGGCCGTCCCGGCATGGGCAAGACCTCGCTGGTCACCAACATCGCCTTCAACATCGCACACGCCTATGAACCTGCGCAGCAGGCCGACGGTTCGTTCAAGGCGGCCAATGGCGGCGTCATCGGCTTCTTTTCGCTCGAAATGTCGTCGGAGCAGCTCGCCACCCGTATCATTTCCGAACAGACGGAAATCCCGTCCTCGAAGATCAGGCGCGGCGAAATCACCGAATTCGATTTCGAAAAACTGGTCGCCTGCTCGCAGACGATGCAGAAGATCCCGCTGTTCATCGATTCGACAGGCGGCATCTCGATCGCCCAGCTCGCGGCGCGCGCCCGCCGCCTGAAGCGCCAGCGCGGTCTCGACGTCATCGTCATCGACTATATCCAGCTGATGCAGGGCTCTTCCGCGAAATCGTCGCAGAACCGCGTGCAGGAAATCACCGAAATCACCACCGGCCTCAAGGCGCTGGCCAAGGAACTCGGCGTGCCGATCATCGCGCTGTCGCAGCTGTCGCGTCAGGTCGAAAGCCGCGACGACAAGCGCCCGCAGCTCTCCGACCTTCGCGAATCCGGCTCGATCGAGCAGGACGCCGACGTCGTCATCTTCGTCTACCGCGAGGAATATTATCTCAAGAACAAGGAGCCGAAGCCCGGCACCGAGGAATATTTCAAGTGGGAAGCCGAAATGAACGAGGCGCGAGGCAAGGCCGAAGTCATCATCGCCAAGCAGCGCCACGGCCCCACCGGCACGGTTTCGCTGGCCTTTACCGGCGAATTCACCCGCTTCTCCGACCTGGCGGAAGAGCATCACCTGCCGGAGCGGTATGAGTAGGGTGTTGTTCGCAGCGCCTGTCGAGGTGAGCACTTTACGTTGCCCCCCTCTGTCCTGCCGGACATCTCCCCCACAAGGGGGGAGATCGGCAGCTTCGCGGTCCGCGCACCTCTTAAAGGACTGGAGATTGGCGAAAGCGTCAATGAAAGCCAATCTCCCCCCTTGTGGGGGAGATGTCCGGCAGGACAGAGGGGGGCGCTGTCCCACGAACATCTCAAAATTTGTCCGGCAGGCCCATGGCTAAAACCCGCATCCAGTTCGTCTGCCAGAATTGCGGCACCGTGCACACGCGCTGGGCCGGCAAGTGCGATGCCTGCGGCGAGTGGAACACGCTGGTCGAGGAAGGCACGTCGGGCGGCATCGGCGGCGGCCCGACGGGCATGCGCTCGCCGCGCAAGGGCCGGCCGGTCGCGCTGACGACGCTTTCCGGCGAGATCGAGGATGCGCCGCGCATCGCGTCGGGCATCGGCGAGCTTGACCGCGCCACCGGCGGCGGTTTCGTGCGCGGTTCCGCGCTTCTGGTGGGCGGCGATCCTGGCATCGGCAAGTCGACGCTTTTGACGCAGGCCGCGGCCGCGCTCGCAGCGCGCGGCCACCGCATCGTCTATGTCTCCGGCGAAGAAGCGGTCGCCCAGATCCGGCTGCGTGCACAGCGACTCGGCGTCGCCAACTCCGCCGTCGAGCTTGCCGCCGAAACCAATGTCGAGGACATCCTGGCCACCATCGCCGAAGGCAAGCGGCCGGACCTGATGATCCTCGATTCCATCCAGACGCTATGGACCGACATGGCCGATTCGGCGCCGGGCACCGTCACCCAGGTGCGCGCGGCCGCGCAGGCGATCATCCGCTACGCCAAGTCGACGGGTGCTGCGGTCGTGCTGGTCGGCCACGTCACCAAGGAGGGCCAGATCGCCGGACCGCGCGTCGTCGAGCACATGGTCGACGCCGTGCTCTATTTCGAAGGCGAAGGCGGCCACCACTACCGCATCCTGCGCACCGTGAAGAACCGCTTCGGCCCGACCGACGAGATCGGCGTTTTCGAGATGTCGGACAAGGGGTTGCGGGAAGTTTCCAATCCATCGGAGCTGTTCCTGGGCGAGCGCCACGCCAAGTCGCCGGGTGCGGCGGTGTTTGCCGGCATGGAAGGCACGCGGCCGGTGCTGGTCGAGATCCAGGCGCTCGTCGCCCCCTCGCCGCTCGGCACGCCCCGCCGTGCAGTCGTAGGCTGGGACAGCCCGCGGCTTGCCATGATCCTGGCGGTGCTCGAGGCGCATTGCGGCGTGCGTTTTGCTACCCACGACGTCTATCTCAACGTCGCCGGTGGCTACCGCATTTCCGAGCCGGCGGCCGACCTTGCCGTGGCGGCTGCCCTCCTCTCCTCGCTCACCGGCCTTGCCCTTCCTGCAGATTGCGTCTATTTCGGCGAAATCAGCCTATCGGGCGCCATCAGGCCTGTCGCGCATGCGCAACAGCGTCTCAAGGAGGCCGAAAAACTGGGATTCGGACAGGCAGTCCTGCCGCCGGGCAGCGAGGAACTGACGGGAGGAATCGGTGTCGGTTCGTTCCAGCCAGCGACGTTGACCGACCTTGTGGTGCGCATCGCCGGCTCGCTGAGACGGCGAGAAGAAGACTGACCGGTCCGGGCAAGCGGAAAAGTCCGCTATGATGGAGTGGGAAACAAATGCCGATTACGCTGCTTGACGGAATTCTCGTCGGCTTCACTCTGGTATCCGCGATGCTGGCCATGGTCCGCGGCTTCTCCCGCGAGATCCTTTCCATCGCCTCCTGGGTGGCGGCGGCCGCTGCGGCCTATTTCTTCTATCCGGCGGTGCTGCCCTACGTGCAGCCCTATGTCGACAACGAGCAGCTCGCCATGGCGGCGGCGGCTGGCATCGTCTTTGTCATCGCGCTGATCGTGGTGACGGTCATCACCATGAAGATCGCCGATTTCATCATCGATAGCCGCGTCGGCGCACTGGACCGCACGCTGGGCTTCCTCTACGGCGCGGCGCGCGGCATCCTGGTCGTGGCCGTCGGCCTGCTGTTCTTCACCTGGCTTGTCGGCTCCAATCCGCCGGCCTGGATCGCCGATGCCAAGTCGCGGCCGCTGCTCGCCGATATCGGCGCCCGCCTGCAGGCGCTGCTGCCCGACGATCCGGAAAAGTCGATCCTGAAGAAGCTGCAGCCGGGCGGCGGCGAAGCTCCGGAAGCTGCACCCGAGGGCGGCACTGCGACACCGCCCGCCGAAGGCGGCGCCACGCCGCCCGCCACCGACGCGCCGGCCGATGCACCCGCCGACGCCCCTGCGGAGGCGCCCGCCGAGGACGCGCCCCCCGCCAACAACTGATTTGCGGCCGACCCGGCGGAGGGCGGCAGTTGCAGCTTACCCGTCACAGCAACTGGCCATACCGCCGGGCGATATCGCAGCGCCAGCGTTTGATCCGCCAGCCTGGATGCTGCTGCTGCCAGCGCGCAATTTCCGCCTGGCCCGCGATCATGCATGTCATCAGCGACACGTCGCTGGCAGCATACGTCATGCGGCTCTCCTGGCATTCGCCCGTCGCGAGACAAGCCGCTATCACCAGCTCGATCATGGTCAGCTCCTTCGATTACCCTGCCGGAAAGGCCCGGGTCATGCGGCAAGTGTGAGCTCGCCTGCAGCTTTCGCCACGAGACGGGAACGATGGGTCGGCGAAATTAGCCGAAAGCCTGCCGAGATTTCGCTGAAAAATGAAGCGCGATGCGGCTGAGGCTTGCGCCGCCACGGCGAATACTTAAATGGCGGGGCGGAGCCATCCTGATCGGATCGCCCGCCATGAACAGCGCCCCGCGCCACGAAAGGTCGAGGAAACCCAATGTCCCTGTCGCTTTACGATATCACTGTGCCGGTGTTCATCCGGGCCTTCGCCAACCTGTCGGCGATCCTCGAAAAGGGCCGCGCCTTCGCGGACGAAAACAAGATCCCGCACAGCGAGCTTCTGGAGGCGCGGCTTTATCCCGACATGGCGCCTCTCACCGGCCAGATCCAGCGCGCCAGCGACTCGTCCAAATTCGTCGCCGTTCGCGTCGGCCAGATCGACAATGTTCCGATGGCAGACACCGAGGCCAGTTTCGACGAATTGCAGGCGCGCATCGCGGCGACCGTCGCCTTGCTGAAATCGATCCCCGCCGATGCGATGGACGGACGCGAAGAGGCGACCGTCGTGCTGAAGGCCGGCGGTACCGAGCGGACGTTCACCGCGAGGGATTATGTGCTCGCCTTTGCCATCCCCAACTTCTTCTTCCACATCACCACCGCCTACGACATCCTGAGGCACAAGGGCGTGCCGCTCGGCAAGCTGGATTACCTCGGCCGCAGTTGAGCAGACGGCCATTGGCGGCAGCCGACGCGATCGCCAATGGCCGGGCCGCTTCATCCGCGACAATGCGGCCCGTGAATTGCCGGTGGCATTGCCGGCCCTGTTGCCTTATATGACGGTTTTCCGACGCGAGACTCGTGACCCGATGGTTGACGCAGCAGCTTCCCTCTCCACAGAGGCCGACGATCATTTCCACGACGAATGCGGCGTGTTCGGCATTTTTGGCCGGCAGGATGCCGCCGCGATCGTCACGCTCGGCCTGCACGCCCTGCAGCATCGCGGCCAGGAGGCCGCCGGCATCGTCTCCTATGACGGCTCCCAGTTCCATGTCGAACGACACGTAGGGCTGATCGGCGACACATTCACCAAGCAGTCGGTGATCGACCGCCTGCAAGGCACCCGCGCCATCGGCCATACGCGTTACGCCACCACCGGCGGCGCCGGCCTGCGCAATGTGCAGCCCTTCTTCGCCGAGCTTTCGACCGGCGGGCTCGCCGTCGCCCACAATGGCAACATCACCAACGCCCTTACCGTGCAGCGCACGCTGCAGAAGCAGGGTTCGATCTTCTCGTCGACTTCAGACACCGAGACCATTCTGCATCTCGTCGCCACCTCGAAGGAGCGCGACATCAACTCGCGCTTCATCGAGGCGATCCGCCAGCTCGAAGGCGCCTTCTCGCTGGTCGCGCTGACCTCGAAGAAGATGATCGGCGTGCGCGATCCCTTGGGCATCCGGCCGCTGGTTCTGGGCGACCTCGACGGGTCGTGGATCCTCGCTTCCGAAACCTGCGCGCTCGACATCATCGGCGCCCGTTTCGTGCGCGACCTGAAGCCCGGCGAGATGGTCGTCGTCACGTCCAAGGGCATCGAGAGCCACTTCCCGTTCGAGCCGCAGAAGTCGCGCTTCTGCATCTTCGAATACGTCTATTTCGCGCGGCCGGATTCCTCCGTGGAAGGCCGCAATGTCTACGACATCCGCAAGAACATCGGCGCCGAACTCGCCAGGGAAAGCCCGGTCGAGGCCGATATCGTGGTGCCCGTGCCGGACTCGGGCACGCCGGCAGCGATCGGCTTTTCCCAGGAAGCCGGCATCCCGTTCGAGCTTGGCATCATCCGCAACCATTATGTCGGCCGCACCTTCATTTCGCCGGGCGATTCCATCCGCCACATGGGCGTCAAGCTGAAGCACAACGCCAACCGCCGCATGATCGAGGGCAAGCGCGTGGTGCTGGTCGACGATTCCATCGTGCGCGGCACCACCAGCCAGAAGATCGTGCAGATGGTGCGCGACGCCGGCGCCAAGGAGGTGCATATGCGCATCGCCTCGCCGCCTACCCGCGCCTCCTGCTTCTACGGCGTCGACACGCCGGAAAAGGCCAAGCTTCTGGCCTCGCGCATGTCGATCGAGGAGATGGCCGACTTCATTCGCGTCGATTCGCTCGGCTTCCTCACCATCGACGGGCTCTACCGCGCCGTCGGCGAGGCCGGCCGCAACGAAGAGCAGCCGCAGTTCTGCGACGCCTGCTTCACCGACCAGTATCCGACCCGCCTGCTCGACCATGAAGGCGCCGACAATGTCCGCACCCTGTCGCTGCTGGCGACTGGCGGGCAGTAGCCGACATCAACGCATGAGTCTGGCCGGCTTACAGTCTTCTTCGCGCGTGCTTTGTCGCGCCCCCCTCTGGCCTGCCGGCCATCTCCCCCACGAGGGGGGAGATCAGCTTTCATTTCCGCCTTCGCCAATCTTCTATGTGTCAAGACGAGCGCCAACCATGCGGTCGGCCAATCTCCCCCCTTGTGGGGGAGATGTCCGGCAGGACAGAGGGGGGCAACGTAGGGCACTAACCGGAGAACTTGCCCAATGACCCCCGATCTCACCGGCCGCATCGCGCTGGTCACCGGCGCCTCGCGCGGCATCGGCTATCACATCGCCAGGCAGATGGCGGCGGCGGGCGCGCATGTGATCGCGGTCGCCCGCACTGTCGGCGGCCTGGAAGAGCTCGACGACGAGATCAAGGCCGAGCGCGCCAAGACTGGCAAGGGCGAAGCGACCCTAGTGCCGCTCGATCTCACCGACATGCAAGGCATCGACCGGCTCGGCGGCGCCATCAACGAGCGCTGGAAAAAGCTCGACGTGCTGGTCGCCAACGCCGCCGTGCTCGGCGTCATCTCGCCCATCGGCCATGTCGAGGCAAAAGTGTTCGACAAGGTGATGGCGGTCAACGTCACCGGCACCTGGCGGCTGATCCGCTCGGTCGACCCGCTGCTGCGCGCTTCGGATGCCGGCCGCGCCATCGTGCTGTCCTCCAACGCCGCGCATTCGGCGCGTGCTTTCTGGGCGCCCTACGCCGCCTCCAAAGCGGCGGTGGAAACGCTGATGCGTTCCTGGGCCGACGAAACGAAAAACATGGCCCTGCGCGTCAACGCCGCCGATCCCGGGGGCACCCGCACCGCGATGCGCGCCCAGGCCTTTCCCGGCGAGAACCCGGAGACGCTGCCGCATCCTTCCGAGATCGCCTCGCGCATCCTTGGCATGGCCAGCCCCGCCCTCACCCGCACCGGCCAGATCTACCAGGCGAAGTTCGACCGCTGGATGGAATACCAGCAGCCGGCCGAGGTCGCGGCGGCCGGCTGACCGCCCGGCATTTGGCGGCAACGCCAGCTGAAAAACCGTCAGACGGCCTTGGCCGTCACCGAAAGCTCCGGCTTGGTGTTGATCGTCTGGAACACCACGCAATAGCGCTCGGTCAGCTTCAAGAGCGTATCGATACGCTCCTGCGGCTCGTCAGTGTCGAGCTCGAAGCCGAGCCTGATTGCCCTGAAGCCCACCGGCGCATCCTTCGCCACGCCCAGCGTGCCGCGAAAATCGAGGTCGCCCTCGGCACTCACCGTGGCCCCGCCGAGCCGGAATTCCAGCGCCGTCGCAACCGCCTTCATCGTCACTCCGGCGCAGGCCACCAGCGCCTCGAGCAGCATGTCGCCCGAACACAGCTCCAGGCCGCTGCCGCCGGTCGCCGGATGCAGGCCGGCAACCGCAAGCGCCCTGCCCGTCTCCACCTTGCAGGCAATCGACTGTTCGTCGATTGACCCCTTTGCCCTGAGCGTGATCAGCGCCTGGCCCGCGTCCTCGCGATAAGCTTCCTTCAGCGGCGTCTGCATCGCCTTCAGTTCCGCGGCATCCATCGTGCTTCTCCAAGTTTCGGTCATCCTAACCGATGGCATGCCGGAAGGAACCGTCGGGGTTTCGGCCCGTTCTCCCAATGCACAAAGTCGTGATCGGCGGACGAAAACTCCGTCTTTTACAGTTCATACAAATGTTGAAAGAATCCACAGCAGAATGGGAGGACATTTCATGCGAAAATCATTGCTCTTGTCAGCCGCGGTACTTCTCGTCGCGTTCGGCGCCGCCAAGGCGCAGGATACGACGATGAGCTTCTTCATCACCAGCGCCGGTTCCGGCAACGGCGCCAATCTGGGCGGCCTTGAAGGCGCCGACGCGATTTGCCAGAAGCTCGCCGAAGCCGCCGGCGTAACCGGTCCGAAGACCTGGCGCGCCTATCTCTCCACCAGCGAAGTGAACGCCAAGGATCGCATCGGCGCCGGGCCGTGGTACAACGCCAAGGGTGAGAAGATCGCCGACGATGTCGCCTCGCTGCACAGCGACGCCAACAACATCACCAAGCAGACCGCGCTCGACGAAAAGGGCAATGTCATCAGCGGCCGCGGCGACGAGCCCAACCGCCACGACATCCTGACCGGTACGATGGCGGACGGCACCAAGGCCGCCGACCAGACCTGCGGCGACTGGACCCTGAGCGGCGCGGAGGGAAGCGCCATGGTCGGCCATCACGACCGCATGGGGCCGGACACGCTGGCGACGGCGAAATCCTGGAACGCCGCGCACCCCTCGCGTGGCGGCTGCAGCCAGGATGCGTTGACGGGCACCGGCGGCGACGGGCTGCTTTACTGCTTCGCCGCCGACTGATTTTTTAACGCCTCCGGCAGCCACGGGCTCACTCCAGCCCGTGGCTTTTTGCACGTCGTTGAGAGGTTGACGGCAAATCGCCAACGTCTGCGATTGGCGGCGACATCCTTCTATTCGTCATCCTCGGGCGGAGCAGGAGCGAAGCTCCGTCGCTGAAACTGCCAATCTCCCCACCTGTGGGGGAGTGAGGAGTGGTTGCCAAAGGCAACGAAAAGCCAACGATTTGGCTTTTCGAACGACGAACGCCCGAAGCCATAGCGAAGGGCCGGAGCCGGGAGGCCAGAGGGGGGCGTGAAGAAACTCGAGTTCTCCGGAAACCGGCTTCTCCCTCGCGTCTCGCCCAACCAGCGCCCCGCTTCCCGACCACCTTTCTTCCAATGGCCAGACTGCTTTGCAGGGCGTGGCGACGGAGACGCTTGTGCTGATGAAAAGACCCCCTCTCCGTCTCGGCTTCGCCTCGACACCTCTCCCCCGCTTCGCAGGGGGCGAGGAACCGCTGCCGCGATGCCAGCGCCTCTCCAGCTTGGGTTCCTCGCCCCCATACATGGGGGAGAGGTGGTTTGCGCAGCAAACCGGAGAGGGGGCCTTGCGAGCACCGCCGCCCCTGAGCAAGGGCCAGGAAGAGGGGCTGGCGACGCCGACGCCCCCTCACGCAACGGTGCCCCTCGTCGATGATTGACCTTCCCCACACATGCGCTACCCTTGAAGGCAAGCGGACGATCAGAGACGCGACCGAAAACTGCTGGGAGGTGCGGCGTGGTCCTTACCGGTGCGATGCTTCTTGCGGTCGTTCTGGCGCTTGTCGCCGTGGCGATCGTACTCAAGGTCCAGCTCGGCCTTTCCTTCACGCAAGCGCTTCTCTACGCGCCGCTGAAGCTCGCCTGGCGGGTGGACGATACGCGCCTCGGCATAGCCCGGGACGCCGAAACGCCGGTCATCTATGCAATCTCGCACCAGTCGAAGCTCGACCCGGCGCTGATGCTGTCGCTGCTGCCCGAGCAGACCTTGCATATCCTCGACGACTATTCGGCCACATCGATGTGGCTCGAACCGTGGCGCGAGCTCGCCCGCACCATCGCCTTCAACGCGGAGCATGTGTTCGTCAGCCGGCGCCTGGTGCGCCATTTGCGCGGAAGGGGCCGTCTCGCCGTCTATTTTCCTGCCGCGGCCGAGCCTGACATGAAGGCTTTCCGGCTGTTTCGCGCGGTCGCCCGCATCGCGTTGAAGGCGGACGCGAAGATCGTGCCCATCGTCGTCGGCGGGGCCCGCCACCTGCCGATGTCTTCGACGCCGGCCGAACATGCGCCGCGCCGCTGGTTTCCGGAACTTCGCCTCAGCGTCCTTGAGCCGATGACCATCGCCGCGCTGATGGAGCGCGCCGGCCCGCAGCAGTCGATGGCGGCCACTGCCCTCTTCGACCGCGTCGCCGAGGCGCATGTCGCCGCATCCGACCCTGCCGATACCGTGTTCACCGCGATCCGGGACGCGGCTCTCCGGTTCGGCCCTTCGCGAACGATTGTCGAGGACGTCGTCACCGGCTCGATGACCTACCGGAAGATGATGATTGCCACGCGCGTGCTGGCCGGCCGGTTTTCGCATGTCGATCAGCCGGGGGAAGCCGTCGGCCTGATGCTGCCCAATGCCAACGGCGTCGCCATTGCCTTCCTCGGCCTGCAGTCGGCGGGCCGCGTGCCGGCAATGATCAACTATACGGCGGGCACCGCCAGCATTTCCGCGGCGATCCGCACCGCCACCATCCGCACCGTCATCTGCTCGCGGACCTTCGTCCAGAAGGCGGATCTCGGCGCCGTGGTCGAAACAATCGAGCAGGCCGGCGCGAAATTCGTCTGGCTGGAGGATGTGCGCGACAGCGTCTCCATTTTTGAGAAGGCAATCGGCGCGCTGTTGTGGCGTTTCCCCGTCGTCGACCGCGATCCGGCCAAACCCGCCGTGGTTTTGTTCACCTCCGGCTCCGAAGGGCTGCCCAAGGGCGTGGTGCTGTCGCACAGGAACCTGATCGCCAACGCCATGCAGGCGGAAGCGCGGCTGACGCTGACCCCTCAGGATACGCTGCTCAACGTGCTGCCGGTCTTCCACTCCTTCGGCCTGATGGCCGGCACCGTCCTGCCGTTTCTGATCGGCGTGCGGCTGTTCCTCTACCCGTCGCCACTGCACTACAAGCTCATTCCGGAAGTCGCCGCCAAGGTGAAGCCCACCATTCTCGTCGGCACCGACACCTTCCTCAACGGCTATGCGCGCACCGCCAAGGACAGCGATTTTGCCAGCCTGCGGCTGGTCGTCGCCGGCGCCGAAGCGGTGAAGGCGGAGACCCGCCGGGTCTGGCGCGAACGGTTCGGCGCCGAGATCGTCGAAGGTTTCGGCCTCACCGAGGCATCCCCGGTCGTCGCGGTAAACACCGCCATCCACGGACGCGATGGCACGGTCGGGCGCCTGATGCCCGGCATGCGCATGAAGCTCGAGCCCGTCGAGGGAATTGCCGAGGGTGGACGCCTTGTGATCTCCGGGCCCAACGTGATGATGGGCTACATGACCGCCGACAGGCCGGGCGAACTGCAGCCGCTCGTCGACGGCTGGCACGACACCGGCGATATCGTTTCGGTCGACCGCGAGGGCTACATTTCCATTCGCGGCCGCGCCAAGCGCTTTGCCAAGATCGGCGGCGAGATGGTGTCGTTGGGCGCCGTCGAGATGCTCGTGCAGTCGCTATGGCCGGAAGAACACCATGCGGCGGTCACCGTACCCGACAAACGCAAGGGCGAGCGCATCGTGCTGGTCACCACCTGCGACAGCGCCGACACCAAGGCATTGCGGCAATATGGCCGCCAGAGCGGGACCTCCGAACTGGCCATCCCCGACGATATCGTCAAGATCGAGGAAATGCCGGTTCTGGGTTCCGGCAAGACCGACTACACGGCAGTGCGCCGCATCGCCGTCGAAAGGCTCGGGCTTGAGGCCGCTGCCTGAGCCCGTCAGTCGACGTCGCCTGACGGCTTCTGTTCCTCCTGGGCGACAGCGGCGGAAGCTGCCTCCTCCTCGGCTTCCGCTTGCCGCGCGCGACGCGCATAGGCGGTGAAGCTCAACGGCAGGAAGCAGAAATAGGCGATCGCCGAGGCGGCGAGCGTCTGCCAGGTGTAGGCCGCCAGAAGCAGCACATAGAAGACGACGCCGAGGATCAGCGGCATCACCATGTCGCCGCGGATCTTCTTTCCCGCGGTCTTGCCGGAATAGACCGGCAGCCTGGAGACCAGCAGCAGGCCGACAAACACGGTGAAGGCGGAACTCAGATAGGCCGACAGGATGTTCAGCGGCATGTCGAGGAAGCCGAGATAGACCGGCAACATCACCAATACGGCGCCGGCCGGCGCCGGCACGCCGACAAAATAGTCGGCCTGCCAGGCGGGGCGCTCGGTGTCTTCGTCGAGCACGTTGAAACGCGCCAGCCTCAGCCCGCAGGCGATCGCGAAGAGCAATGCCGCGATCCAGCCGATCGATCCGGCGCGATCGAGCAGGTAGGCGTAGAGCACCAGTGCCGGCGCGACGCCGAAGTTGACGATGTCGGCCAGCGAATCCATCTGCGCGCCGAATTTCGACTGCGCCTTCAGACGCCGCGCGATACGCCCGTCGATGCCGTCGAGGAAGGCGGCAAAAAGCACCATCGCCACCGCGATCTCGAAACGGTGCTCAAAGGCCAGCCGGATGCCCGACAGGCCAGCACATATCGCCAGCACGGTGATCAGGTTGGGGATGAGCATGCGCAGCGGAATTTCCTGGAGGCGCGGCCCGCCCCTGCCATGCGGTTCGAATTTGTGAAAAATACCGGCCATCGGAGCCGCCTACGAGATCCGTACGAGCGGCGTCGCGGCATTGCCGCCAAACTCGGCGATCACCGTCTCGCCGCCCACCGCCGTCTGGCCGATCGCCACCCTGGGCGTCGCCTGTCTGGGCAGGTACACATCGACCCGCGAGCCGAAACGGATCAGCCCGATGCGCTCGCCGGTGCCGATGTTCGAATTGGCCTCGACGAAACAGACGATACGGCGCGCCACGAGGCCCGCCACCTGGACCACGCCGATCGTGCCGTTGGGGCTGTCGACGACCAGCCCGTTGCGTTCGTTCTCGCTGCTTGCCTTGTCGAGATCGGCATTTAGAAACTTGCCCGGCCGATGCTCGATGCGGGTGATCTTGCCGCGCACCGGCGAGCGGTTCACGTGGCAGGAAAAGACGTTCATGAACACCGAGATGCGGGTCATCTCATCGAGGCCGAGGCCGAGCTCACGCGGCGGGATCGCCGGCCCGACAGACGACACGACGCCATCCGCCGGGCTGATCACCAGCCGGTCGTCGACCGGCGTCACCCGCTCGGGGTCGCGGAAGAAATAGGTGCACCAGCCGGTCAGGATCAGCCCGATCCAGAACAGGAAGGTCGAAAACAGGCCAAGAATCAGCGTCACGCCGGCAAAAGCAGCAATGAACGGCCAGCCTTCGCGGTGGATCGGCACGAATGTGTTGCGGACTGTATCGACGAGGCTCATCGGGCAGAGATCAGGCTCCGTTGCAGGTCGGGCCTGCTTATCGGAAACCGCCCCTGCCCGCAACGCAACAATCCACGCCCGCGCATGGCCCCGCTACAGTCAACCGACGAACGCGCATCGAACAAGGGCAGGATGACCTGCAGGCGGTTCGACATTCGGCCGGTGCTACTAAACCTCCGCAGTGCGGCGACGCACCACGACGCCGAGTTCGTCCGCCTCCCGGGCGATGCGCAACCGCTCCTCGGCTTCGGTCGCCTCGCGCTGGCGGTCCCACATCGCGGCATAGAGACCACGCTCGCGCAACAGGTCGACATGGGTGCCGCGCTCGGCAATCCGCCCATCCTTCAGGACGATGATCTCGTCGGCCGAAATCACCGTCGACAGGCGATGTGCAATGACAATGGTCGTGCGGCCACGGCTGACCAGATCGAGTGCCGCCTGGATCTCCTGCTCGGTGTGGGTATCCAGCGCCGATGTCGCCTCGTCCAGCATGAGGATCGGCGGCGCCTTGAGAATGGTGCGGGCAATCGCCACACGCTGCTTTTCACCGCCCGAAAGTTTCAGGCCGCGCTCGCCGACCATCGATTTGTAGCCGGCCGGCAGCGCCTCGATGAAGCTGCCGATCTGCGCCAGTTCGGCGGCCTTCTGGACCTCCGCCTCCGTCGCATCGGTGCGGCCATAGCGGATGTTGTAGGCAATGGTGTCGTTGAACAGCACCGTGTCCTGCGGCACCATGCCGATGGCGGCGCGCAGGCTCTCCTGCGCCACGTCGCGAATGTCCTGCCCGTCGACCAGGATCGCGCCCTGCTGGATGTCGTAAAAGCGGAACAGAAGCCGCGAAATCGTCGACTTGCCCGCCCCCGAGGGGCCGACGATCGCCACCGTCTTGCCGGCAGCAACCTTGAAGCTGATGCCCTTCAGTATCTGCCGGTCGGGATCGTAGGCGAAATGCACGTCGCGGAACTCGACCGTTCCCTCCTCCACCTTCAACGGCTCGGCGCCTGGCCGATCGACGACCTCCTGCGGTACGTCCAGCAGGTCGAACATCTGCTCGATGTCGGTCAGTCCCTGGCGGATTTCGCGGTAGATGAAGCCGATAAAGTTCAGCGGCACCGAAAGCTGCATCAGCATGGCGTTGATGAAGACGAAATCGCCGATCGTCTGGGTGCCGGCCATCACCTCGCGCGCCGACATCACCATGGCAATCGTCATGCCGACGCCGAAGATCAGGCCTTGGCCGAAATTCAGCCAGCCGAGCGAGGTCCACGTCTTGGTCGCCGCGATTTCGTAACGGGCCATCGAGCGGTCGAACCGCTCGGCCTCCATGCGCTCATTGTTGAAATATTTGACCGTCTCGAAGTTGAGCAGGGAGTCGATCGCCTTTGTGTTGGCATCGGTGTCGCTGTCGTTCATCTCGCGGCGGATCGAGATGCGCCAGTCGCTCGCTCGCACCGTGAACCAGGTGTAGAGCCACACCGTCACGGCGACGACGACGACGTAGAGCCAGCCATAGGCGACGGCAAAGATCACTGCCGTCAGGCCGAATTCAAGGACGGTCGGCAAGGTGTTGAGAATGGTGAAGCGGACGATCGTTTCGATGCCCTTGGTGCCGCGCTCGATGATGCGCGACAGCCCGCCGGTGCGCCGCTCCAGATGGAAGCGCAGCGATAGATTGTGCATGTGCACGAAAGTCCTGTAGGCGAGTTGGCGCACCGCATGCTGGCCGACCTGCGCGAACAATGCGTCGCGCAACTGGTTGAAGCCCCATTGCACGATGCGCAGCACGTTGTAGGCGACCACCAGCATCACCGGCGCCAGCAGGAACAGCGGTAGCGGCGGCGGCGACTTGAAATCGTTTGCCAGTGCGTCAGTCGACCATTTGAAGAAATACGGCACGCCGATCAGGACTACCTTGGCAACCACCAGGAAGACGGTTGCCCAGACGACGCGCAGCTTCAGGTCCGGGCGCTCTGCCGGCCACATGTAGGGCCACAGGTTGCGCAGCGTATTGAGGGTCGAGCCGGATTCGGCGGAAACGGTTTTGCTGGCCAAAGGCTTGCTTTCGTACTGTTTTCCGGCCGGTTCAGGGAACCGCGCAGCAGGAATCGATAAGTGTGGAGACCGAGACGGAAAGGCCGGCGAGCGCCTCGCGGTCGATCTCGTAGCGCGAGCGCTGCTTTTCCGGCGAAAACCGCACCAGCCCGGCATCGACGAGGATCTTGAGATGCTGTGAAACCGTTGACTGGGCGAGATCGAACCGGCCGACAACATCCTTGCAGCAGCAACATCCGTTGCCTGCGAGATATTGCAGGATCTCGATGCGCGCCGGGTGCGAGAGGGCCGTCAACTTCGCAGCCAGCCTTGCCGCCTGCGAGACCTCGCCGTCGCACCCTAACTGTTTGGGGTCGTCGTTCATCGTTCATCGTCGTTAGACGATGAACGCTTCCAACGCAACCTTTTTGGAATCTAGAGCGGCTTTTTCGGCGCTGGTGGAGGCACCTGTTCCTTGACCGCGGTCATGTCGGCTGCGTCACCCTCCGGCGTCTTTTCCGGAACGTTGAAGACCTGCCCCGGCCAGATACGGTCCGGATCGGCGATCTGGTCCTGGTTGGCGAGGTAGATGGTCGAGTAACGGACGCCATGGCCGTAAACGCGGCGCGAAATCCGCCACAACGTATCGCCGCGGCGAATTATGACGGACCCGTCGACATGCTGCAGCTTCGGCGCGGTCGCGTCAGCTTCGCCGGTCGCCGCTTGCTGCTCGGGCGCGATCGCCGCATCCGGCTGACTCTCGCCAGCCGTTTCCCCCGCGGGTTGCTGCGCGGCAGGCGGCGCCTCCGACGTCGGTTGGGTGGCCGGCTGTGCGGCGGTCGCGGGGGCAGTGTCCTGCGAATCCGGCGCCACAGCGGCTACCGCCTCGCCCGGTTCACGCTGGAACGGTACGGCTGCGCGCGCCACCACCTTGGCGTCATCAGGATCGAGCGCATCAGCGCGGACGATGTAGTCGCCGACCGGCAGGTCGCGCTCGGTTTCGATCAGGAAGCGGCCACCGGGTGATGCCACCGCCTCGCCGAGCAAAATGTCGTTGGCATACACCCTGACCCGCCGTCCAGCGTCGGCCGCACCTGCAACGAAGACCTTGCGTCCCTCGATCTCCACCGCGTCGACCGCGATCTTGGGCTCGCCAGCGGGTTCCGCCGGCTTCGCCGATGCCGCAGGCTCAGCGGGCTTTGCCGTATCGGCAGCCGGAGCGGCAGGCTGTGGGCCGGGTGCCGGCTGTTCCAGCGTCGCGGCTGCAACCTTGTCGTCGGCGGGAGGGGCTTCGGAAGGCGCTGCGGCGACCGCCGGAGCTTTCTCGGGCGTGGCCGCGGCGCCGGCCTGTTCCGCCGGTTTTGTTGCTTCAGGCACGGTGATCAGCTTGCTCGGCTCGCCGGGCTTTTCGACCAGCGCCAGAACCTGGCCGTCCTCCTGGTCAGGGATGGACACCACCGCCGTTTCGGGCGACGTCGCCACCACCTTGTCCGCAGTGGTCGAGCGCAGCACCAGTTCGTGACCGCCAGGCTTCAACGGCTCGTTGAGCACGATGGCGAAATCGCCAGCGGCCCCGGCCTTGGTGCTGCCCAGCACTTGCGCGCCGGCGACAATTTCCACCATCGATTCGGGAGCAGCCTTGCCGGCAACGACGATAGAGCCATCCGATTCGGCGCGCACGAGATCGAAAGAGGGCGCGATGACCGCCGGCGCCGCGGCATCCGGAGCGGGTGTCGCCGTTCCAGGAGGAGTTGCCTGCTGCGGCAACCGTTCACCCTTGGGCGCCGCGGGCTTGATCGGTGCGGCCGTTTCGGGCAACGCAGCAACAGCGGCCGCCCTTTGTCCGACGAGATAGGGATCGAGCGCACCCGAGACATAGGCAGTCCCCACTGCGGCGGTTGCACCGCCTGCAATGAACAAGAACGCCTTCAACGGGTTTACAACCATGATTCCCTACCCTTTAGCCGCCTAAAACCGGTCTATCCTGTTTTGCAAACAGCGACAAGAAAAAGCCCGTTTGCCCTTGACGTGATACGGCCCTGCACATCAATCAGTTGCATGAGCACGATTCGATCCATTTGCGTTTATTGCGGCTCGTCTCCAGGCCGCGGTGATCTTTACATGGCTGCCGGGCTGGAACTCGGACGCGCCATCGGCAGCGCCGGCCTGCGCCTCGTATACGGCGGCGGCACCAAAGGCATCATGGGCGCCGTAGCCCAAGGAGCCTCTGGAGCGGGTGGCCAGGTGACCGGGATCATCCCACGCTTCCTGATGAACAAGGAAGCAACCGAACAAGCGCTCAGCGAACTCGACGATCTGATCGTCACCGACAACATGCACCAGCGCAAGCATATCATGTTCGAGAAATCCGACGCCTTTGTGGCGCTTCCGGGCGGCATCGGCACCGTCGAGGAAATCGTCGAGATCATGACCTGGGCGCAGCTCGGCCACCACCGCAAGCCGGTGGTCTTCTGCAACATCAACGGCTTCTGGGATCCGATGGTGGCCCTGCTCGATCACATGCAGTCTGAAGGCTTCATCCACACCTCGCATCTGGTGAAGCCGCTGGTGGTCGACAGCGCCAGGGCGGCAATCGAAATCGTGCTTGAAACCACGGCCGATACCGCACGCACCGGTGATGCCGCCGTCATCGACAAGATGTGATTGCAGCAATCAGAGCATTTTGCAGCCAAATGGAATCATTTGGCGTCCGCATAAATGCGGCAAAACAACCACTTAGAGCATTTCAGGTTTTGACAGAAGCGTATCCGGCGTTTGCGAAGTAATTGGAGCATTCGTGGGGCTCGATGTTTGCGGCGAGGTTGCCGACATCTCGCCAGGTATCCTCAATGGTTCGCTTCTGTGCGAGGCGCATCCAATGCTTGATCTTGGCGAAAGCCTGTTCGATCGGGTTGAGGTCTGGCGAGTAGGGCGGCAGGTACCAAAGCCTGGCGTCGGCGGCGCGGATCATTTGCCGGACGGCTGCCGACTTGTGGGAGCCGAGATTGTCCATCACGACGATGTCGCCGGGCCTGAGCACCGGTACGAGCTGCTGCTCGACATAGGCGCGGAAGC
>NZ_FOSL01000018.1 GCF_900114255.1 Neomesorhizobium albiziae
GCCAATCAACGGCGAGTGCTTCCGCGCCTATGTCGAGCAGCAGCTCGTACCGGTGCTCAGGCCCGGCGACATCGTCGTGATGGACAATCTCGGCTCCCACAAGTCGGCAGCCGTCCGGCAAATGATCCGCGCCGCCGACGCCAGGCTTTGGTACCTGCCGCCCTACTCGCCAGACCTCAACCCGATCGAACAGGCTTTCGCCAAGATCAAGCATTGGATGCGCCTCGCACAGAAGCGAACCATTGAGGATACCTGGCGAGATGTCGGCAACCTCGCCGCAAACATCGAGCCCCACGAATGCTCCAACTACTTCGCAAACGCCGGATACGCTTCTGTCAAAACCTGAAATGCTCTAGATCACCACGGCCGATACCATCCCTCCAGCACCGTCTGGTTGTCGCGATGATTCCCGCCCAGCGTGGCTGCGTAGTAGGCAACGGCTGCGCCGATCGCCAGCGCGGCGGCGGCGAGGAATGCCGCGATCACAGAGGCGTGTCGAGCACGCTCGGCTGCTTCTCGCGCCTGCGTCTCGATTGCGCGTGCCTGCTCAACCAGCTGGTCGACGCGAGTGGACGCCTCTTCCGGCGAAACACCGGTCCGCGACGCGACGGTTGCCACCAGATAGTCCCGGTCGGCCGGATCGATCTGGTCGCCGGTGGCGGCGGTAAGCAGAATGCGCCCGATAGCCTGGCGATCCTCCTCGGTCGCCGCTGCGGCGTCTGGCCGCCCGCGAAGTGTCCGGTCAACGAGCAGAGCCGAAGGGTCCATCGCGTCGACAGCCTGGCCCGCCGCGGAAGCCGCAGCGGTCGCGGTTTGGCCGGCAACTTTTGCCGCTCCCATCGCGCCTGACAGTGCGATGCCGGCCGCCACGAGCGTTGCGAGGCCCCACATGACAAGCCCGTTGGAGCCGTCGCGAATGTCCGATTCCGCTTCGGTTGCGTCGCCGACCCTGCGGCGCATGCGGCCGGTCAGATAGCCACCGCAAAGCGATGCGGTGATTTGAACCCAAAGGATCCAGAGGCCACCGACGACGGAGATCCAGAACAATGACGCGGATTGGCCTTCGCGGGCCGAAGTCATGGACAGGCCTATCGCCGAGCCGAAGGTCAAAAGCACGAAGGAAATTGCGCTGGCCACCACGACGCCGGCCAGGATCGCGGGCCAATCGATATAGGAAGCTCCGGTGTCGCGCGCTCCGGCTTCCTCGACGACGGTCTCACGACCACTTGTTTGTGAAATTGTCATGTTGTCCTCCGATCAGCGCAGGCCGAGCGCGGACAATATGAACAGGACGACGACGACGAGACCGACGAGATAGATGATACCGTGCATTGCATAGTCCTCCATTAGGTCTCTCTGATAACCGGCTCATGGAGACATTGTTCCGCCGCAATTCGATCGCCCCCCATCTGGCTGATGAGTTGCTGTTCGCCGTGGAGCAGAAGGTGCCGATCTTTCGATGGTTGAGATTGCGCGACTGATCTCCCCCCTCGAGGGGGAGATGGCAGCCAGAGAGGTGCGCGCCAGTAAGCGCATGCTCTCCCAGGCAATGTTGCCTCAGTTATTTCTTAAAAAATTCCCGATCCTGTCGATCGCCCGCAGGATGTTCTCTTCCGAGTTGGCGTAGGAGAGGCGGATATAACCTTCGCCGAGGATGCCGAAATCCGGGCCGCCGATCAGCGCCACGCCGGCTTCCTCTAGCAGCGCGGAGGCCAGCTTCTTGGCTTTCCAGCGAGTCCCGGAGACATTGGGGAAGGCATAGAAGGCGCCTTTCGGCGTGATGCAGGAGACACCCGGCAGTCCGTTCAGCCCTTCAACCACCACCTTCCGGCGGCGGTCGAAGGCCTGCATCATCTTGTCGACCTCGTCCTGTGGGCCGTCGATCGCGGCGATGCCGGCAAACTGGGCGGGCGCGTTGACGCAGGACCAGCAATTCACCGCCAGCTTGCGCACCTTGTCGTAGAGGTGGCTGCTATCCGGCGTGTTCGGCCAGATCGACCAGCCCATGCGCCAGCCGGTCATCGCCCAGGTCTTCGACCAGCCGTTGAGCACGATGAGGCGCTCGCGGATCTCCGGGAACTGCAGAAGCGAGCAATGCGTCTCGCCGTCATAGGTCATCACGTCGTAGATTTCGTCCGACAGGATGGCGACATGCGGATGCGCTTGCAGGCCCTTCACCAGCTTCTCGATCTCGGCGTGCGGGGTGACGCCGCCGGTCGGATTGGCCGGCGAGTTGAGGATCAGGAGCCTGGTCTGAGGCGAAATCAGCGAAAGCGTTTCGTCGGCCGAAAAGGCAAAGCCGTTCTCCTCGCGGATCGGCACAGGAACCGGCTTGGCGCCGGTAAACTCGATCATAGAGCGGTAGATCGGAAAGCCGGGGTCGGGATAGAGGATTTCGGCGCCGGGTTCGCCGAACATGATGATTGCCGCATACATGGTGGGCTTGCCGCCCGGCAGGATCATGACATTTTCCGGCGATACCTCGATGCCGGTGGTGGAGAGCGTGCGCCGCACCACCGCCTCGCGGGTGGCCAGAAGCCCGGTCGCCGGCGTGTAGCCGTGGTGGCCGTCGCGCAGCGCCTTGATCGCAGCCTCCACGATATGGGCCGGCGTTTTGAAATCCGGCTGGCCGATGCCGAGATTGACGATGTCCTCGCCTTGCGCGGCAAGGGCGGTTGCCCGCGCCAGCACGGCAAAGGCGTTTTCTTCGCCGAGGCGATCGAAGGCGGGAACGGTGTGGAGCATTCTGTTGACCCGGATTGGTGCTAGCGCATGAGCCTGAAAACCGGTTCCGGTTCGCCAGGGATCATGCGCGGATTCAAAGTCTTACAGCGCCTTTGCGCGTCTGAGTGAAGCGCTGCGCTATAATGGCGGCAGGCATTTTTGAAAGTGTCCGCTTCGCCTGTCAAACGCAAAGGAATTTCCGGTGTCCGACGATTTGAAGAACTGGCAGCCGCGTCCGCGCCCCAGGCGCAAGGTTCTGGAAGGCCGCTACGTCCGGCTGGAGCCGCTCAGCGCTGAAAAACATGGCGACGGGTTGTTCGAAGCGGCGACCGCCGGCAATGCCGACGACCGCTTCCGCTGGCTCGGCGAATACACGCCGCAAAGCCGCGCCGCCTTCCAGCCTTGGCTGGAAAAGGCCGAGGCGAGCGAGGACCCGCTCTATTTCACCGTCATCGACAAGGCATCCGGCAAGGTCGCCGGGCGGCAGACTTTCCTGCGCATCGACCCGGCCAACGGCGCCATCGAGATCGGCCACATCCACTGGGGGCCGCTGATGCAGCGCAGGCCCGCCGCCACCGAGGCGCACTATCTGTTCATGCGTCACATTTTCGACGATCTCGGCTACCGACGCTGGGAGTGGAAGTGCAACAACCGCAACGAGCCTTCCAAGCGCGCCGCATTGCGTTTCGGGTTCCAGCCGGAAGGGGTTTTTCGCCAAGCCATGGTGATCAAGGGAGAAAACCGCGACACCGCTTGGTTTTCGATCATCGACAAGGAATGGCCGGCCTTGCGCAAGGCCTATGAGGCGTGGCTCGATCCGGCTAACTTCGACGCCCAGGGCCAGCAGAAGCAGCGGCTGGAAGAGATGCGGGCGAGCATCGGACCGAAAAGTGCGTAGCGGTTTTCGGAAAAATCCGATGCTGAAACAAAGGATAGAGCAGCGAAGGCGATTCTGATCTAGCGTTCGCTGCTGCTGGCCGGTTAGGAGAACAACGCATGGCGCATGCACACGGCCACGACCATGGCGGCGGCCATGCGGGCCACAGCCATGCCGGCCACGACCATGGCTCCGGCACGACGGACAAGACACGCGTCCTGATCGCCGCCTGCCTGACCGGCGGCTTCATGATCGCCGAGGCGGCCGGCGGCCTTCTCACCGGCTCGCTGGCGCTGCTGGCGGATGCCGGCCACATGCTCACCGATTCTATTGCGCTGTGGCTTGCCTGGTACGCATTCAAGCTGGCGGAGCGGCCAGCGACGCAACGACTGACCTATGGATTCGGACGGGTCAAGACGCTGGTCGCTTACACCAACGGCATCACCATCTTTGCCGTCGCGGTGTGGATCGTTTACGAGGCGGCGCGCCGCTTCATCGAGCCCGCCCCTGTACTGGCCGGACCGATGCTCGTCGTTGCGGTGCTGGGCCTGTTGGTCAATATCGCCGGCTTCCTGGTCCTGCATGGCGGCGACCGCGATAGCCTCAACATGCGCGGCGCCGTTGTGCATGTGCTGGGCGATCTCCTGGGCTCCGTCGCAGCGATCATCGCCGCCCTTGTCATCATGTGGACCGGCTGGACGCCGATCGATCCGATCCTGTCGGTATTGGTCGCGCTGCTCATCCTGTCCACAGCCTGGGCGCTGATGCGCGACGCGGCCCATGTGCTGCTCGAAGGGGTTCCGGCCAATCTCGACCGCGACGCCATCGCGGCCGATGTCGTGAAAGGCGTGCCCGGTGTCCGCAACATCCACCATATGCATGTCTGGTCGCTTGACGGGGCAAACAACATGGCGACGCTCCATGCCTGCCTCGACGAGGGGGTGGACGCGCATGGCGCGGTCAGGGCCATCAAGGAAAGGCTTGCGCAAAGCCACGGCATCGACCATGCCACTGTGGAACCGGAATATGGCGAATGCGCCGACGGGCACGCCGACGAACAACATCACCACTAGGGAAACACGCATGGCAGGCAGGCTGAAGGGAAAGATCGCCGTGGTTACCGCGGCAGGGCAGGGGATCGGCCGGGCAATCGCGGAGGCTTTCGTGGCCGAAGGCGCCACCGTGCATGCCTCCGACCTCGACCGCTCCAAGCTCGAGGGGCTGGCGCGCGCCAGGAAGTCCAAGCTCGACGTGATGTCGACGCGCGCCGTCGAAGCCTATGCGCAAAAGATCGGCCCCATCGATATTCTGGTCAACGTCGCCGGCTACGTGCATCACGGCACCGTGCTCGAAACAAGCGAGAAGGACTGGGATTTTTCCTTCGACCTCAACGTGAAGTCGATGCACCGCACGATCCGCGCCTTTCTGCCCGGCATGCTGGCGCGGGCCAAGGAAAACGGAAGCTCCGGCTCGATCGTCAACCTTTCCTCCGGCGCGTCGTCCATCAAGGGCGCGCCCAACCGCTACGCCTACGGCGCCACCAAGGCCGCCGTCATCGGCCTCACCAAGTCGGTCGCCATGGATTTCATCCGGCAAGGCATCCGCTGCAACGCGATCTGCCCCGGCACCGTGCGTTCGCCCTCCTGGGAGGGCCGGGTCGAGGATCTCGGCAAGACCGCCGGCGGCACCGACAAGGCGATGGAAATGTTCGTCTCGCGCCAGCCGATGGGCCGCGTCGGCGAAGCTTCGGAGATCGCGGCACTTGCGCTTTACCTGGCCGCGGACGAATCCGCCTTCACCACGGGAACGGCCATTCCCATCGATGGCGGCTGGACGCTGTGATGGGAAGCAACCGCGGCGCCGCCATCGCGGCGGCAATCATCCTGGCCGTCTTCGGGACCGCCTTCTATTACATGCCGACCATCGTGCTGGCGGTCGGCAATGTGTCGCCGGCGGCGGCCTTCGCCGTCGCGGTGCTTTTCGTGGCGGCTTTCTTCCTGGTGTTCTGGCTGCGCGGACGAAGCCAGAGGGGGAAAGACTGACATGCGCATCCTGATCACGGGGGCCGCCGGAATGGTGGGTCGCAAGCTCGCCGCCCGCCTGCACAAGGACGGCTCGCTCGCCGGCCGCAAGATCACCGCGCTCGACCTGCACGACATCGTGCCGACCGACACGCTTTCCATGGAAGACGCACATGTCGCCATCCATGTCGGCGACCTCTCCGAGGCGGGTGCTGCGGCCAGGCTGGTGGAGCAGAAGCCGGACGCGATCTTCCACCTCGCCGGCATCGTTTCGGGCGAGGCGGAAGCCAATTTCGACCTAGGCTACCGCGTCAATCTCGACGGCACCCGCGCTCTGTTCGACGCCATCCGGCTCGCCGATTACAGGCCGCGCGTCATCTTCACCTCGTCAATCGCGGTGTTCGGCGCGCCGTTCCCAGATGTCATTTCCGACGATTTCCACCAGACGCCGCTCACCTCCTACGGCACCCAGAAGCTGATGGGCGAGGCGCTGCTTGCCGACTATACCAGGCGCGGCTTCTTCGACGGCATCGGCATCCGCCTGCCCACCATCTGCGTACGGCCGGGCAAACCAAACAAGGCGGCGTCCGGCTTCTTCTCGGGCATCATCCGCGAGCCGCTGAACGGCGTCGAGGCGATCCTGCCGGTGCCGCGCTCTGTGGTGCACACCCACGCCAGCCCGCGCTCGGCGGTCGGCTTCTTGATCCATGCCGCCGGCATCGACGGCGACGCCGTCGGGCCGCGCCGCAACCTCACCATGCCGGGCGTGGCCGTCAGCGTCGGCGAGCAGATCGAGGCGCTTGAGCGCATCGCCGGCGCCGATGTGGCGGGACTGATCCGCGAGGAAACGGACGAGACGATCTGGTCGATCGTGAAGGGCTGGCCGACCCGCTTCGAGGCCACGCGGGCAAGGGCGCTCGGCTTCACCGCCGAGGAGAACTTCGACGATATCGTGCGGGTCCATATCGAGGACGAACTGGGCAGGACGATATAGCCGGCGCGTCGCAAGATAAGAGGCGACGTGGGGCGCTGTTGGTCAGGCTGCGATCTTCTCAAGCCGTCAGGCTTGCGCTGAGCAACAACAGCCCCATCAGCATCACCAGTGCGGCGCCGCCGATCTCGAAGGCTGAATGCACGCGGTTGCCCATGCGGCCGTCGCCGGCGAAGTACACCGCCCAGTTCTTCGCGGTGACGGCAAGCGTGGCGAGGATCGAGACGGTGATCGCGGTGCCGATCGCCATCGCCACCACCGACAGGATGCCGCCGGCCCACAGGCCGTTGAGGAAGGCGAACGACAGGACGATCAGCGCGCCCGAGCAGGGGCGGATGCCGACGGCGGCGACTGCCGACCAGGCGGCGCGCCAATCGAAGCGGTCGCCCGACAGAAGTGCTGGATCGGGCGCATGCGAATGGCCGCAGGTCTCGCAGACCTCGCCGGGGGCATGTGCATGGCCGTGATGGTCGTGGTGCGCGTGGGCCGAGGCATGCGCGTGCGAGTGGTCGTGATGCGCATGGTCGTGGCCGGCGTGAGCATGCGCCTCGTGGCTGTGGCTGTGCGCGCCGGAGTGCGCGTGGCTGTGTGCGTGTGCGGCATGCGAATGCCCGTGAGAATGCGAATGCGCATGCCCGTGTGCATGGGCATGCGCGGCCGAAAGGCTGTAGGCCGGGTTGGCCCCGAACAGTCCGCGCACCAGCGGCCCGGCCTTGCGCCACAAGAGCCAGGCGCCGAATGCGGTGATCATCGCGTAGCTCACGGTTTCCAGGAACCAGGTGGCGTCGGTCATCGAGATCGACGTTCCGCGCAGCACCAGGAAGACCAGCGTCATCACGGCGATCGCAGTCGCGGCCTGCAGGAAGGCGGAGACGAAGGACAAGAAGATGCCACGGCGCAGCGCCACTTCGTTGGCGAGCATGTAGGACGAAATCACCGCCTTGCCGTGGCCGGGGCCGGCTGCGTGGAAGATGCCGTAGACGAAGGAAAGGCCGACCAGCAGCCACAGCTTCGAGCCATCCCCGCGCATCGCCTTCAGCGCGCCGGTCAGCTCGCGATAGAAAGCCTGCTGCTGCACGTTGATCCAGTTCAGCCATCCGGCGAACAGCCCGGTCGACGGCAAGGTCGCCTCGTTAGCGCCGATGCCGAGTGAGCTTTGCGCATGCGCGGGGGCGAGGAAATGCGTGGCGATGTAGGAAAGCGCCAGCAACGCAAACACGATGCGGATGAAGGTCTTGCTCATGTCAGCCCTTGCAGCTCAGTTCGAGGCGGGTGGCGAAAATCTTGCTCATGTCGGTGCCCGAGGGATCGTTGAAGAACGCGTCGGTGAGCTTCGACTGGTTCTGAGCAAGGGCTTCGTCGGGGTCGGGGCGGACAACGGTGCGGGTGCAGCCCGCCGGCAGGTCGCCGTCGACCGCCATGTTGTCGTCCTCGGTGAAATCGATCGCCGTATAGAAGGTCGGATCGTAGACGCCGAAATCCACCTTGCCGGAAAGCTTCAGCGGCTCCTTCGGCTCGGATTCGAACAGGATGATGAGCTGGTCGCTCTCGTAATTGGCGATCAGCTGCGCCGGCGGCTTCATGGCCACATCCTTGCCGTCTTCCGTCACCACCTGGAAGTAGTCGTATTCGGCAAGCGAGGTAGTAACCGTGTTGGCCACCTCCTGCAGTTCGGCGTCGTCGAGCTGCAGGTCGGCGTTCTTGTCGAATTCCATCAGCACCGTGCTGGAGAAGACATCGTCGAAACGCCAGAGGTGGCGTAGCGACTTGACCGACTTGTCGGGGTTGAGCGTCACGTCGAGGCGGGCTTCGGCGAAGACGTGGGGGTGCACGAAAGCCGGAACCGTGGTGGCAAGGAAGGCGGCCGCAGCACTCGCCAGAATAGTCGTTGGCGCGGAAAGTCGCATCGAAGAGTGCCGTCCTTTGGATTGAGATTGCCGAGGTTTACCAGAAAACCGGCGAAATTGGGACCCGCGCCCCAAGCATTTTGCAGCCAGGCGTAATCACCTGGCGTCGCACAAATGCGGCCAACAGACAAATCGTGTCTATTCCCGCGATTTGAACCACTGCACCAGGAAATCGACCAGCACGCGCACCTTGGCGGGCAGATAGCGGCGGTGCGGATAGACCGCGAAAATGCCGCCTCCAGTGACGATGCGGTCCTCGAGCGCGGCGACCAGCCGGCCGGCGTCGATGTCGGGCTGGGCGATGAAATCGGGCAGCAAGGCGAAACCGAGCCCGGAGAGCGCTGCGGCGCGGGTCGCAATCGGGCTGTTGACCTCCAGCCGGCCAGACACGGCAACGCTGATCATTTCCCCGGTTTCCCCGATAAAGGCCCAGTTGGAGAGATTGCGGCTGTTGGTGTCGACGATGCACGGAATCTTGGTCAGGTCCTGCGGCCGTTGCGGCAGGCCATTTTTCTCGGCGAAGTCGGGCGACGCACAGAGCACGACCGAGAACGGCGCGAGCCGCCGGGCGATCAGCGACGAGTTTTCCAGTCGCGAGATGCGGATGGCGAGGTCGAAGCCTTCCTCCACCAGATCGACGAACCGGTCGTCGAGGTAGATTTCCAGCGTGATTTCCGGATGCTCCCTGGCGAAGTCGATCAGCGATTGGCCGATCGGCGCATCGGCGAAGGTGCGTGGTGCCGAAAGTTTGATCCGGCCGCGCACGTCGCCGGAAGATTCGCGCACCGTCTCCTGTAGGCTGTCGATCTCGCGGACGATTTCGGAAGCCCGCCGGTAATAGGTGTGGCCGGCTTCGGTCAGCGAAAACTGCCGCGTGGTGCGGTTGAGCAGCAGCGCGCCGAGTTCGTCCTCCAGTTCGCGCACATATTTGGAAAGCAGCGCTTTCGAGCGGCCGATCTTGCGCGCCGCGGCGGAAAAACCCTCCGCCTCGACGACGTCGATGAAGGCGCGCATGCGGGTCAGTGTGTCCATGGATGTCCTCGCGCTGAAAGTTCGGTTGCTGTCCCCAGAGGAGGATCGGCTGCGTGGACGTTGGATCCTTCCCCGTTTACGGGGGAGGGGGACCACGCGAAGCGTGGTGGAGGGGGCATGGCTGTGAAGCAGCCGGGTGGGGTGAGCTTTCGTAACACCGCCGCAGGGGCTACAAGTTCCGCCGTCATCACTTGTCCGCTTCCTCCAGAATCCGCCGGCCAAGCCGGATCAGCGCGAGATCGCTGCCGGCGGGGCCGAGCAGCGAGATGCCGAAGGGCGCACCGTCGACCGAGCCGAGCGGCAGCGTGATTTGCGGAAAGCCGGAAAGGCCCGACAGGCACAGAAGATGAAGTGCCTGCTCGCGATAGGCCTGGGTGGCATCGAAACTTGCGGATTTCAGCGGGGCCGCGCCCGGAACGGTGGGCAGGATGAGAATGCCGCCAGAGCCCAGAAGTCCCGCCAGCTCGTCGCGGAAGTCGTCCCGGCGCGCTGTCTCGGCTTCGGCGGTCTCGTGGGTGATGGTCGCGCCGAATTCGAAGCGTTCCTTGACGCCCGGGCCGAGGCCGCGATCCTTCGCGGAAATCCAGCTTCCTTGCGAGGCCCAGGCCTCATGGGCCTGCAGCTTGCGGAAGCACCAGTAGAGGTCGCCTATGTCGTGGGAAAGGGTAGGGGCGGCGGCCGGAGCGCCGGTGACGTTGGCTGCCAGGTCACGAATACGCGCATATTCGGCGACGGCGTTGGGCAGCACCAGCCCATCAAGGACAGAAATGGAGAAGGCGCGGATTTCACCCTCCCCCTTGTGGGGAGGATCGGCGCGCAGCGCCGGGGTGGGGGTCTCCCTCCTCTCGATGGAGAGGGTGGAGCCCGACGAGTTGTTCAAATGCCCCTCATCCCCTGCCGGACCTTCTCCCTGTAGGGACGGGGAGAAGGAGGATGGCCGCGACGTGGACGCCCCCCTCTCCCCGTCCTTTACGGGGAGAGGGTAAGGGTGAGGGTGAGGGGCAGCGCTGTCCCTGCCAAGCAGCACCTCGGCCACCTTCTCATAGGTCTCAATATCCCGCGCGAACCAGCCGAACGTGTCGAGGCTCGGCGCCAGCGGCATAACGCCGTCGAGTGGTATCGCGCTATGCGTGGTGCGCAGGCCGACCAGGCCGCAGAAGGAGGCAGGCGCGCGGATCGAGCCGCCGGTATCCGACCCGACCGCGATGTCGGCCAGTCCACCGGCAACAGTGGCGGCGGATCCGGAAGAGGAGCCGCCGGTGACGCGGTCGGGCGCCGCGGGATTGACCGGCTGCGGGAAGTGCGCGTTGTGTCCCATCAGCGAGAAGGCGAGTTCGTCGGTCTGCGTCTTGCCGGCGAATCGCGCGCCGGCATCGAGAAGCGTCTGCACGGCGACGGCGGTTTTGCGGGCCGGCGAAGCCTCGGCGGCCCTCTGCGGGTTGCCGCAGCCGGTCGGGTAGCCGGCGACATCGAATATGTCCTTGACGGCCAGCCGAAGCCCCGCCAACGGTCCGGATTTCGCATTGGCAACAGGCACATGCGGCAAATCCAGGAATGCGTTGAAGGGGTCGCGCCGCTCGGCCATCGTTCATTATCCGGAAACAGTGCGCGCAGCATTGTTCGACGTCCGGATTTTTTCAAGTCGGGCTTCGATTTTAATTGATTGTTACAGCACTCGACCATATATCGCGACTTGCCCAAAGTCGCACGTGCCTGTGGGTGTCCGCTGGTCCCTCGAATGGCGAGGAAACCGGTAAGGTAACTGGAGCCAACCACTCCAGTCGGTTTAGTGGCCAACCGCCAAACCGAGGACACCTTGAAGCAACGACGGTGCGGGCCTTTCTGGTGTTCTGCCGGTCGTCCAAAGACCGGGGTTACTGAAGAGGCACACCTTCATTGCCGGCAGTGCGGACGGGTCTCCCATCCAAGCCAAGGCAGACAAAGCGAACCGAAGCCGGGCTGGCTAAGGTTCATCGCCGCGAGACGGCGTTTCATGGTTCCGGGGTCTCCACCGGCTGGTTCCATGGATTTCCGTCCCGCCTTTGTTTGATCGCGTGTTCGCGAGGCCGACGGCCCGCGTCCCGCACGCCCTTGTGCGCGCCGAAAGGCGCGATTGGAGAGACCCGATGGCTACCCAGCGCATCCTCGATTTCCTCGCCACCCGACGTCCGTCCGGTCCTTGCCTGGTCGTCGACCTCGATGTCGTGCGCGACAATTTCAACGCCTTCGAGAAGGCGCTTCCCGATTCCAAGATCTACTACGCGGTGAAGGCAAACCCGGCGCCGGAGATCCTGCGCCTGCTTGCTGCGATGGGCTCGTCCTTCGACACCGCGTCAGTTGCCGAGGTTGAGATGGCGATGGACGCGGGGGCTCCCGCCGAACGAATCTCCTTCGGCAACACCATCAAGAAGGAGCGCGACATCGCGCGCGCCTACCAGCTCGGCATCCGGCTGTTCGCCGTCGACTGCGTCGAGGAGGTCGAGAAGATCGCCCGCGCAGCGCCCGGCGCCCGCGTGTTCTGCCGCGTGCTCACCGATGGCGAAGGCGCCGAGTGGCCGCTGTCGCGCAAGTTCGGCTGCGTGCCGGCGATGGCCGTCGACGTGCTGCGTCATGCCGGCAAGCTCGGCCTCGACGCCTACGGCGTGTCGTTCCATGTCGGCTCGCAGCAGACCGATCTCACCGCATGGGACCGCGCGCTGGGCGACGCCAAGAAGGTGTTCGCACAGCTTGCCGACGAGGGCATCGTGTTGAAGATGGTCAATATGGGCGGCGGCTTCCCGACGCGCTACCTGAAGGACGTGCCGGCGGCGCAGGCCTATGGCCAGGCGATCTTCTCGGCGCTGCGCAAGCACTTCGGCAACGCCATTCCCGAGACCATCATCGAGCCGGGCCGCGGCATGGTCGGCAATGCCGGCGTCATCAAGTCGGAAGTCGTCCTGATTTCGAAGAAGGCCGACAACGACAATGTGCGATGGGTGTTCCTCGACATCGGCAAGTTCGGCGGTCTCGCCGAAACGATGGACGAGGCGATCCGCTACCCGATCGTGACCGCGCATGACGGCGGTGCGACCGCGCCTTGCGTGCTCGCCGGCCCGACCTGCGATTCGGCCGACGTGATGTATGAGAAGACGCCGTACCCGCTGCCCCTGTCGCTGACCATCGGCGACGAGGTTCTGATCGAGGGTACCGGTGCGTACACCACCACCTACTCGGCGGTCGCCTTCAACGGCTTCGAGCCACTCCGATCCTACGTGATCTGACGGCCTCAAAGCGTGATCCCGAAAAGTGGGAACCGGTTTTCGGAAAAGATCACGCTCAAAGGGTCGTGATCCCGAAAAGTGGGAACCGGTTTTCGGAAAAGATCACGCTCAAAAGGGTCGTGATCCCGAAAAGTGGGAACCGGTTTTCGGAAAAGATCACGCTCAAAAGGGTCGTCGGATCACGCCATAGCGGACGATTTTGTGCCGCTATGGCTGCTTGTGGACACTTTTCTCCACTCGTAAGGGATCAGGAAGATGGAAGTCGTTGAAAACATTGCGCGAAACGAATTCGTTTTCGCCATCACCGCAGAAATCGATCCACATGTGCCGGCGCGCGAGGCGTTGCTCGACCGGGCCATGGGTTTGAAAAGACGCAAGAAATCCTCCGAAAAGCTGCGGCGCGGCCGGCGTCCGTCGGAGGGCCTGGCGTTCGTGGCGCGCGACGGCGCCGGCACGGTCGTCGGCACGGTTCGTCTGTGGGATGTCCGGCTTGGTGAGAACGGCGGCAAGGCGCTGCTGCTCGGGCCGCTGGCGGTCGAGCCGTCGCTGAAAAGCGCGGGCATCGGCAAGGCATTGATGTCGCACGCTATTTCGGAAGCCAAGCGGCTCGGCCACGCAGCGATCCTGCTGGTCGGCGATGCGCCCTATTACAGCCGTTTCGGCTTCTCGGCTGACAAGACCGGCGCGCTTGCCATGCCCGGTCCGTACGAACGGCACCGCTTCCTTGCGCTTGAACTGAGCGAAGGCGCGCTTAACGGCGCAAAGGGTGTGCTGCGTGCCGCCGGACGCAAGCTGAAAGGCGGCGGGCTGAAGCTCGCCGCCTGACTATTCCTTATCTATCAACGGTTTAGCGCGGCAGAATCAGAGCAGCTGGCTGAGCGCCATGGCGACGGTCATGTCGCCCTCGATCTTAATGCGTCCCGTCATGAAGGCGCTGGTCGGGTTGAGGTCGCCGGAAATCAGCTGCTCGAAATCGTCGAGTGACAGCTTGATGGTGCAGTCGGCCGGGCCGTCGGTGGTCGACACCGTGGCGCCGTCGATCACGATGACGCCGTCAGCGCCAGTATCGAATTTCACGGAACGCTCGAAACCCGCGCTCGCGACTTTCGCCGTCATCTTTTCGGCGATATCCTGAATTGCCATGCAAATGCTCCTCGTCCCGGTGTTTGTCGTGCGGCCGACCGCGCCAAAGTTTTCATCCTGGCCGAATTCCAAGGCCAAAATCGCTGCCGGCTGGCGACACTATCGGCATATAGCTTTGGATTGACGTTTACGTCAAATGTGAAATGGCGTCTTTAAGACGCTCGCGAGGATGGACATGCAATTCACGTCCGAACACGAGCAGCTTCGCAAGACCGTCGCCAAGTTCGTCGAGACCGAACTCAACCCGTATGTCGACGGCTGGGAAGAGGCCGAACAGTTCCCCGCCCACGATGTGTTCAAGAAGCTTGGAGATCTCGGCCTGCTCGGCATCAAATACGATCCCCGCTATGGCGGGCTCGGACTGGACTTTTCCTATTCGATGGTGATGGCGGAAGAGTTGGGCGGCGTCCATTGTGGCGGCGTGCCGATGGCGATCGGGGTCCACACCGACATGTCGACGCCGGCTTTGAACCGCTTCGGTTCCGACCATGTGAAGCGCAATTTCCTGGCGCCGTCCATCGCGGGCGACGCCGTGAGCTGCCTTGGCGTTTCGGAACCAGGCGGCGGCTCGGATGTCGCGGCGGTCAGGACCGCGGCGCGCAAGGACGGCGACGACTACGTCATCTCCGGAACCAAGATGTGGATCACCAACGGCATGCAGGCCGACTGGTGCTGCCTGCTTGCCAACACGTCGGAAGGTGCGGTTCACCAGAACAAGTCGCTGATCGCGGTGCCGATGGACGCCAGGGGGATCACGCGGCAGAAGATCAGGAAGATCGGCATGAATTCTTCCGATACGGCGCAACTCTTCTTCGACGAGGTGCGGGTGCCGCGGAAGAATGTCATCGGCGAGGAGGGCATGGGCTTCACTATGCAGATGATGCAGTTCCAGGAGGAACGCCTCTATGCCGCGGCGAGCTCGCTGAAGGGGTTTGACCGGCTGATCGACCTGACGATCGACTATACGGGTCAACGCGGCGCTTTCGGCAAACCTGTGCTGGACAATCAGGTCGTGCATTTTCGGCTGGCGGAACTGAGGACCGAGGTCGAGGCGCTGCGGGCGCTTACCTGGTCGGCGGTCGAACGTTATGTCGACGGCGCCGACGTCACCCGGCTTGCTTCGATGGCCAAGCTGAAAGCCGGGCGGCTGGCGCGCGAACTCAGCGATGCCTGCCTGCAATATTGGGGCGGGATGGGATTTTCCTACGACAACCCGGTCAGCCGCGCCTATCGCGACACGCGCCTGGTGTCGATCGGCGGCGGTGCCGACGAGATCATGCTCGGCATCATCTGCAAGTTGGAAGGCACGCTGCCCGGCACCAGCAACAAGCGCGGCGGCAGCGAGGCCGAATAGAGCAGCGAACGCTAAACAGGAACCGCCTTCGCTGCTCTATCCATTTGTTTCAGCATCGGATTTTTCCGAAAACCGCTTCGCACTTTTCGGTCCGATGCTCTGGCCTCAGTGTTTCGGCGCCGGCGCGTCCAGCGGCTTGCCTCGCGCTCTTTCGGCGGTGTTGCGCTGGCGGATCGTGTTGTTGCGGATGTCAGCCTTGGACAGATAGTCGATCTGCTCGATCAGCACCTCATGGACAAGCGTGTCGCCAACGCGCTTGTTGATGCTGTCCCTGATGCCGTTCCTGAGAGCGTCGACATCGACCTTCGCGGTCCTGGTGAAGTCGATCTCCGGGTGGGAAAACAGATAGGAATATACCTCGTCGACGATCAGCGACTCGGCCGGGATCGACAGCTTGTTCAGCTTTTCGCTTTCGACCGTGTAAACGAAGCGGCCGATGAAATAGCCGTTGATGGCGCCCGACTGCAGCACCGGCACCGAGAACACTTCGGTCTTCACATAATCCAGCCCGCCGAAAAAGGCGCGCTCCTGACCCGGCTCGGGCTTCGCCGCCGACGACTGGAACGAATAGACCATGGCGCCGATGGTGACGACGCAGATCCAGATCGCGGCGACGACGAACTTGATCATCCGGCGACGCCGAACTCACCGGCCGAGTAGGTGCCGTCGGCCTCCGAATGCTGGATTGCATTCTGCAGCAGGGTAGCCACCTCGTTGACCGCGTTGAGCCGGGCGAGGATCGCGGCTTCGTTGGATTCCAGCTTCTGGCGCAGGCGGACGAAATCGCCGCGATGCTGGTCGCTCAGCACGACCGTCTCGCCGATGCCTTTCATGACCCTGGTCAGTTCGTAGAGATAGCGGCCCTTGCGCGCATTCGAGGCCTTGAGGTCGAAATTGCTGTCGGTGTTGATCAACGCCGTCTCTTCGTCCACAGCCTCCTCGATGCGGCCAAGGATCGCCGCCAGCGAAGCCGGCATGGCGGCAGTCGCGGCGACCTCATTGGTGGAAGCACGTGCGGGCGTCTGCGGGTTGATCAGGGGAAAGTCGGACATGCTGCTCCTGGCCTAAGGTTTGAGGCTTGCCGATGCATCTTCGGCAAGGGATTTCGTGAGTTTGCGCTGCATTTCCTGAACGAGAGCTGTCGAAAGCATGCTCTGACGATCGATCTCGGCCTTCTCCGGACCGGCCGAAACACCGCTCAGCGCCACCTTGGTTTCGCCTTCGAAATAGTGATCGCGCAGGATGCTGTCGGCGATGCCGATGCCGCCCCGTTTGGCCACTGCGTCGCCCAGTTGTTGGGAGAGCAGGGACTGCCACATGTCACCGGCCATGCCGTTTCCGTAAACCGCTCCGGCATCCTTTGGCAGCATCGATTGAATGAACTGCTGCAGCACCATCGCCTCGAACTTGACGAAGGTTTCCGGTGTGGCCTTCGCTTCAGGTGCCGATGCATTCCTCATGTCGCTTATCGAAAAGGCGTTGTCCACGACAGCGGCGGCGCCGCTTCGCTGCGCCAGCCGGGCGCGCGCCGCGTCGATGTTTGCCGGCTCGATGGCCCGGGCAACATCGAGAACAATGTCGCTGGGTGGAGAGATCGCCACGAACGTTTCCTGTCTTATTCTTGCCGGCTATTATCGCTCGCCAAACTTGTGGCAGCCTTACTTGGCTTCGGACGTCTTGCGCTGGATCAATTCCAGCCGTTCGCGGTCAGCCTGGTCGCGTTCGTCCATGCGCAGCACCTCGCGATAGGCCCGCTCGACCATGTTGGTGCGTGCGGTCGCGGTGGCGACGCGCCCGGCCTCGCCGCGCGCGCTTTCGAGGCTGGTATCCTTGCGGGTCAGCGCGCTGGCGATGCGCCGGTTGTAGAGTTCGGGAAAAAGCGCGGAATAAGAGTCTTCGGCGTCAAAGCTTTTGGCAAGATCCTGCGCTTCGGTTTCAGCCGCAGAGGCTGCAGCCAGAAAACCTGCATGACGGGTCTCGTGGAAGGCCTTCAACTGCTCCTGGACCTTCACCAATTTCTTCAGGCGATCCCTGCGCGAGGTCATGGCCTACCTTCCAATCGTAACCGGGATGAAACCATCGGCGAACAGGCTGAGCAGCGTAGCGATGGCGAAATAAAGCATGACCAGACCGCCGGCGATGACGAAGGGCAGCGAGATGAAATAGACCGGTATCTGCGGCGTCAGCTTGTTGATGAAGCCGATGGTCACGTTGACGAGCAGACCATAGGCAATGAACGGGCTGCCGAGGCGGATCATCACCATGAAGGATTCGGACAAGGTGTCGGTCAGGTCGACCAGCGCCGATTGCGGGTTGAAGAAGACGTTGACCGGCGCGACGCGGTAGGATTCGACCAGCGCCTTCACGACCTCGTGGTGGAAGTCGAACACAAAAAGCAGAAGCAATGCGGCGAACGAAATGATCGCTGCGAGCGGCGCCTGCGGTTCGGGTTCCTCGATGCCCGGTCCGGCCATGCCGCCGTAACCGATCATCATGGCGATTGCCGCGCCGGCAAACTGGAGCGCCAGGATGTAGACGCGGGTAATCAGGCCGATCAGTCCGCCGATCATCACCTCGGAGACGATCATCGGCAAAAGCACGCCCGGCTGCTTGCTGACGAAAGGAACGATCTGGTCCCACATATGGATCAGCAGCGCGCCGGTCGCCGCGACCGCGACGAAAAGCCGGACCTGTATAGGCACGCGGACACTGGCGATGCCCGGCATCAGCAGAAAGCACCCGCCGATGCGGCAGAAGGCTACGAACGCCGCAAGCACCATGCTTTCGGCGACTGCCGTCACGAGATATTGCCCAGCACGCGGATTTCGACGCCCTTGGCGATTTCGACATGGCTGAGAACCGGCAGCGTGGTGAACAGCCGCTCGATGATCATGCGCACATAGGGGCGCGCGTCGGGCGCGGTCACCAGCACGAAACGCTCGCCGGCGTCGAGATGGGAGCGGATCGCCTTGGTGGCTTCCTGCCCGAATTCTTCCAACAGGCGGGGATCGATGTCGAACTCGCGGATCTCGCCCTTGGCGTCGCGTTTCAGGCTCTGGTGGAAGGCGAGGTCCCAGCGGTTGCCGAGCCTTAGCACCTTGAGTACGCCGCCGTCGGAGAGATCGCCGCAGATCTGTTGCGCCATGCGGATGCGCACATGTTCGACGATCTGCTCGGTGCGGCGGACATGCGGCGCGATCTCGGCGATCGCTTCGATGATGAGGTGCAGGTTGCGGATCGATACGCGCTCCGCCAGCAGCAGCTTCAGCACAGCCTGCAGGCCGGGATAGGAGATGTGCGATGTACAGATCTCGTCGGCGAGCTTGCGGTATTCGGGGTCCTGCCGCTCCAGCAGCGCCTTCATGTCCTTGTAGGACAGAAGCTGGGGCAGGTTGTTGCGGATGACTTCGGAGAGGTGCGTCAGAAGCACCGACATGTTGTCGGCAAAGGCGAACTGGTCGCGCTTCAGGTCCTCGGTGAACATTTCCGGCACCGAGAAGGCGCGCATGCCGAAGGCGGGCTCGCGCACCTCCTCGCCCGGAATGTCCGGTGCGGCGCGGTTGCCGAGCAGTACCATGACCTCGCCGATGCGCATCTGGTGCTCGGCGACGACGGTGCTGTGCACCTTGATCTGGTAATTCTTGCCGGGGATGTTGAAGTCGTCGGTGAGGCGGATTTCGGGAACCACGAAACCGTATTGGGTGGCAAACTTCTTGCGCATCTTGCCCATCCGGAACGCCAATTCCTGATGCGAGACGATCAGCCTGGTGGAGAGCTGCTTGCCAACCAGGAGTTCGATTTCGGCGGTTTTCAGCGACGCCTTGACGGAGTTCTTCTCCTCTTCCTCCTTCGAGTCCTGCTTCTGCTTCTCGGCCTGTTCGGCGGCGGCGAGCGAGCGGTTGTGGCGCATCGGGATGATGTAACCGGCGGCGGCCATCAGCAGCGCCAGGCTGAGAAAAGGCAGCATCGGCAGGCCTGGCATCAGCGACAGCACCAGCAGCAGCAGGGCCGCCACGTACAGCGCGCGGGGATAGGCGCCGAGCTGGCCGAACACGGCCTGATCGGCGGAACCGCGGGTGCCGCCTTTGGAGACGAGCAGGCCGGCGGCGAGGGACACGATGAGCGCGGGGATCTGGGTGACCAGGCCGTCGCCGACGGAAAGCTTGATGAACACGTCGGAGGCTTCCGCCATGCTCATGCCGTGGCGGAAATAGCCGATGATGATGCCGCCGATGATGTTGATCGCGGTGATCATGAGGCCGGCGATGGCGTCGCCGCGAACGAATTTCGAGGCGCCGTCCATCGAGCCGAAGAAAGAGCTTTCTTCCTCGAGCTCGCGGCGCCGGAGCTGCGCCGTCTTGTCGTCGATCATGCCGGCCGAAAGATCGGCATCGATCGACATCTGCTTGCCGGGGATAGCGTCCAGGGTGAAGCGCGCGCCGACCTCGGCGATACGCGTCGCGCCCTTGGTGATGACAATGAAATTGACGATGATGAGGATGAAGAAGACGATCAGGCCGATGACGAAATCGCCGCTCATGACCAGCTGCGAGAAGCCGCCGATCACATAACCCGCGGCATTGGTTCCTTCATTGCCGTGGGAGAGGATCACCCGGGTCGTCGCGATGTTGAGCGACAGGCGCAACATGGTGGCGATCAAGAGCACGGTGGGGAAGGACGAGAAATCCAGTGGCCGCTGGATCCACAGCGCCACCATCAGGATGAGCACCGAAAGCGCGATCGAGAAGGCGAGGCCGATGTCGATGAGGAACGACGGTATCGGCAGGAAGAGCACCGCCAGGATAACCAGGATGCCGATCGCGAAGCCCACGTCGCGGCCGTGCTTTTCGGTCTTGATCGCGCCTATGCTTTCCGTAATCGCCATCGATGCCCTGCCTTATCAAGACCGGAGCGAGAATTCGCACCCCGGCCCGGCGAGCATAATCAGCCAAGCTTGTGCGAGGATGAGGCGAAGCTTTCTAGAGCGGAATGCGTTCAGGCCGAACCAGGCATTCCCAAGCTCGGCTGGATCGTCCTTGCCAATGCTATCTGGCGAACTTCCGCGCACCGGCCACGCACAGGATGACTGCGAATGTCACCGCCAGCATCAGCCAGGTCACCGGTTCGTGCAGCAAGGTGGCAGCCAGCGCCAGGCCAAAGAACGGTTGCAGAAGCTGCAGTTGGCCCACCGCCGCAATACCGCCCTGTGCCAGGCCGCGATACCAGAAAACGAAGCCGATCAACATGCTGAAGAGCGAGACGTAGGCAAGGCTGATCCAGGTGGGCGCCTCGATGCCGGTGAAGGTCGGCGGCATAAAGAGAAAGGCCAGAACCATCATGACCGGCAGCGACAGCACCAGGGCCCAGGAGATCACTTGCCAGCCGCCGAGTGTGCGGGAGAGTTTCGCGCCTTCGGCATAACCCAGCCCGCAAGCAACGATGGCGGCGAGCATCAGCGCATCGCCTTCAGGTGAAGCCGCAAGCCCTTGCGACAGGGCAAAGCCCGCCACCAGCGCGCTACCGAGCACCGAGAACATCCAGAATGCCGGTCTCGGTCGCTCGCCGCCGCGGATCACGCCGAAAATCGCCGTGGCCAGCGGGAGGAGCCCGACAAACACGATGGAGTGCGCCGATGTGACATACTGCAGGGCCAGCGCCGTCAACAGCGGAAAGCCGACCACGACGCCCAGCGAAACGACCGCCAGGGAGGCGAGTTCCCGGCTGGCGGGGCGCTTCTCCTTGAAGGCGATGAGCAGGCCGAGCGCAAGGACGCCGGCAATGGCGGCGCGGGCGACGGTCAGGAAAACCGGGTCGAACTGCATCACCGCCACGCGGGTGGCGGGAAGCGAACCGCTGAAGATCACCACGCCAATGAAACCGTTGATCCATCCGGCTGCCATTCGGTCCATTCCGCACTCCTTCGATTGTCTTGCTGCTATCCGTTGCTGGCGCTGGCGTTGCCAGTGACAAATCGATACGGTTAGCACAAACTGTTATGGCGCAAAGTGCAGTACAGATGGACAATCCGTTGGCGGAAAGCACCCGAGTCGCGATGGTCATGGCGACGATCCGGCAGCGTATCGCCGGACGCAGCCTGACGCCCGGCTCGAAGCTGCCGTCGATCCGCGGGTTGGCCGGTACGTTGAAAGTGTCTGCCTCGACGGTGGTCGAGGCCTATGAGCGCCTGGTTGCGGAAGGCACGATCTTTTCCCGGCCCGGCTCGGGTTTTTATGTCGCCAGCCAGGCGGCGCCCCTGTCACTCGCTGACATCGGCCCGAAACTCGACCGCGCCGTCGATCCTTTCTGGGTTTCGCGGCAATCATTGGAAGCGGGCGACGGCGACCTCAAGCCGGGTTGCGGATGGCTGCCGCCATCCTGGCTGCCCGAGGATGGTATCCGACGGGCGTTGCGGAAGCTTTCGCGCGCGGCCGGACCGGCCCTTGCGGACTACGGCTCTCCGCTGGGCTTGCCGCGGCTGCGCCAACTGATTACCCGTCGCATGGCCGAGCGTGGCATCGAGGCCTCGCCGGATCAGGTTATGCTCACCGAATCCGGAACGCAGGCGATCGACCTGTTATGCCGCTTCCTGCTCGAAGCCGGCGACACGGTGCTGGTCGACGATCCCTGCTACTTCAACTTCCAGGCGCTGCTCAGGGCGCATCGCGCGAAAATCGTCAGCGTGCCCTACACGCCCTCCGGCCCGGACGTCGAATTGCTCGGGCAGGCGCTCGCCGCGCACCGGCCACGGCTCTACATCACCAATTCCGCAATCCACAATCCGACCGGCGCCACCTTGTCCCCGGTTGTCGCGCATCGGGTGCTGAAGCTCGCCGAGCAGTTCGCCCTGACTATCGTCGAGGACGACATTTTCGCCGACTTCGAACACACTCCGGCACCGCGGCTTGCGGCGTTCGACGGGCTTGACCGCGTCATCCATATTGGCAGCTTTTCGAAGACCCTGTCCGCCTCGGCGCGCTGCGGGTTCGTGGCAGCGCGCCGGGAATGGATTGACAACCTGATCGATCTGAAGATCGCCACGTCGTTCGGCGGCGGTCGGCTGAACGCCGAACTGGTCCTCAACGTGCTCAGCGACGGCGGTTACCGCAAGCACATGGACGGTTTGCGCAGCCGCCTCTCTCGCGCCATGTTCGATGTCACCGGCCGATTGAAGACCCTGGGCATCGTGCCCTGGATCGAGCCGCAGTCGGGCATGCTTTTGTGGTGCCGTCTGCCGGACGGCGTCGATGCCGCCGAGGTCGCGCGTGCCGCCCTCGCAAAAAATGTCGTGCTGGCGCCGGGAAATGCATTCAGTCCGTCGCAATCTGCGACGAACTACATGCGGTTCAACGTCTCACAAACGCTCGACCCCCGCATATTCGAGGTACTGCGCCAGGCGCTCCTGGAAGCCCGCCGGTCCTGTTAATGGCGCGTCAGCGCACTCCTTGCTGGATGGCGGGGCTGGAGAGAAGTCAGCGGGAGAGGGTGCCGGTGCCGCTGCCCGGCTCATAGTTAGAACCCGGTTTCGATGCGCTCGAAGATGACGTTGGTGAAGGCAGAGATCTGGCCGCCCATGAAGGGCCCGGTGAAGGCGACGACGAGCAGAATCGCGACGATCTTCGGCACGAAGGTGAGGGTGATTTCCTGGATTTGGGTAAGCGCCTGGACGAGCGCGATGGCGATGCCGACGAGCATGGCGGCCGCCACGGCCGGCCCTGACGCGGTCAGGACCGTCCAGATGGCAAACTGGACGATGTCGAGGGCGTCGGCCTCGTTCATGCGGCTGCGGGCTTGATCACCACGCCCGGCGTGATGGGCAATTCCTTGCCGCCTTCAAGGATGGCGACGATGCCGTCGGCCTTGAGCTTCACCTCGGTGACCTTGCCCGAGGTCTGGCCGTCGGCGGAGGTGACGTGGCGGCCGATCAGCGCGTCGGCCTGCTGGAGAGCAGATGCCTGCAGCATCTGGTCGAGCTTTGAATTGACCTGGACCGATTGTTCGACCTGCGAGAACGTTGCAAGCTGTGCCACGTAATCGGTCGATTCCATCGGGGAAGTCGGATCCTGGTTCTTCATCTGCGCGACGAGCAGCTTGAGGAACGAATCGTAATCGACGGTCGTCTTGGCTTTCTGGTCTGAAGCCTTGACGCCGTTGGGCAAGGGCTTGTCGTATGAGATACCGGACACGCTCATCGGAAATTCTCCTCCATTGCGATCGGATTCGGTTTCACATACGCGCCGGCCGGCGAATTCATGGCGCTGGCTTCGCGACCGTAGAGCGCACGGATCGCCTTCAACGCCTCGAAGACATGGTTTTCGCCGACCTGCCGGTCGATATCCTTTAGGGCCGCGCGAATAACTTCGTCCTCGAAGCTTGCCAGTAGAAGCGGCAGCGACTTGCGGAACATATCGCGCGCGGGCGCGGCATCTCCCGGGCTCATCAGCATCACCTGCACGATGAAGTAGAGCTGCCTAAGCGGAGTCGATGCGTCCTCGGGCTGCAGCACGTGGTTTTCGAGCAGGAACTGCACGTCATTCAGGAATTCGAGGGTTACCTTGCGGTCGGTCCTGATAACCGCGCCGTTGACGTAGATTTTCTCGTTCGGCTTGAGCGAGATCTTCAGCGTGTTTTTCATTGAATCCCATCGCGGATGATCTGCGAGACTTCGATCAGCCCCTCGAAATTCGTGGAATTCCCGGTCCTGACCTCTTCGCCTTCACGCAAAAGCCAGAGGCCGATCGAGATCAGGTTGGCGCGCAGTTCGGTCGGCAACTCGTTGTCGGCGCTGCCGAGGTCGTCGATAAAGGCGGTCCACACCTTGTTCATGAAGTAGACTGCTTCGATTGCCTGCATGGACATCGGGCCGACGTCGCGCGCGGCGATCAAAAGGTCGATGGAGCGGGTCAGCAATTGCCGCTCGCGATCCTTGGCGTCGGCAACCGAGTCTGTCTGGATATCGGAATAGGAGAATTGGTACATGTCGATTCCGCTGGTTGGCGCTACAGGTATTTGAGCAGGCTGAGTTGCTGTATGCGGGCGGTGAGCGCGTAGGATTTGTCGATCTGCCCGACCAGCGTCGTGATCCGGTTGGCGACCTCGTAAGGGTCGATGCCGACCATATCCAGCACGCTCCGGTCCAGCAGGTCCTTCTGCATGGTGAGGCGGTCGGTGGCGCTCTTGACCCGATTCTCGGTAAAGCCCATGAGGGCCTGTTCCGTACTGATGTTGCCAATGGCCTGACCGACCTGACCAACCTGGCGGTCGATGATCGCCTTCTTGGCGTCGGCGGACATCTGGGCCGTGAAGAGACCGCTGATCGTTGCGGATGCCATCGCAAGCCGGCGCACGCCGTCATTGTTGGCGCTGACGGACGTTTCGGCGGTTTCGTTGAGCGCGATGCGGCTGACGATTTTCTGGTCAGAGGCGTTCGACCAGCTGGTTTTCCATCCGGCGCCCATGAACATCGGTTCAATGGCGGTGGTCAGGAAGTTGTCCATCTGGGCGGTGGTGATGTTGGCCGCCTGGGCGTCCGTCTGGGTGAAGCCGAAGAAGGACTGGAACGCGGCGTCCAACGCAGCCTTGCTGGGGGAACCCGGCGCGTTGAAATCGTTCAGCGGTTTGACGTCGGTGTTGATGCCGGCGAAAATATACTGGCCATTGACCGTGGTGTTGAGCACCGAGGTCATGGCGCTCAAGGCATTCTTGGCGTCGGACAGCACGACGGATGAGTCCGGGTTGCCGGTGGAGCTTGCCATCAGCGTGGTGAGCAGAGTCCGCGCCGTGGTGGCGAGCTGCCCGAATGAGGTCTGGGTTGCCGACAGCCGCACCTTGGCCAGATCGTTGGACTTGACGATGCCATCCAGGCGTTCGAGATCGCGTTCGATGGAGACCAATTGACCGGTGCGGGCGCCCAGCGAAAGGCCGGCGTCAGCGACCCTGTCCGAGGAAGACTCCTTCTGGGCCTTCACGAGTTCGGACTGCATGCGCGACACCTGGTAGCGCATCGCGTTGGATATCGAGACAGAGGAAACGAAGGAAGCTTTCATCGCGCTACCTCACCGCTGCGAAAAGTGCCGACAACATGTCGTCGACGGCTTTGAGCATCCGTGCCGACGCCTGGTAGGAATTTTCGAGGTCGAGCATCAGCGACAGTTCGTTGTCCATGTTGACGCCGGTGCTGTTGGACAGTGCCTCGGCGGTATACACCGCCATCGCACTCTTGGTATCGGCGGCGCGGGAGGCATCCCGGCGCATGCCTTCGAACCAGTTGATCGAGTTGGTCGAATAGGCGCCGAGTGTCGCGCTCGTTCCATTCCCAGCATCGGGGTCGAACGTCATGGGCGTATCGAGCCGATCGCCGATTGCAATCAGGAGCTCGGAGAAGGATGCGGAGGGGGGTGTCCCGGTGTTCCATCTGTAGGCGACGCCATTGGCGCCGCCGTCGCGGATGAGTTCGGGGTTACCACCCTGCCTGGAATCGAAGGCGGCGTTGATCTTGATCAATCCCGCCAGTCCGTCGACCAATGTTCCAGCAGGCGGAATAGCAGGCGCGCCTGACCAGGTGAAGAGGCCCGTCTGGTTCGGCAGGACGCCAGCCTTGTCGACTTCGGCGAAGGCGGTGATCAGGCCGCGTGCGATTTCGTCGAGCTGGCTCTGCATGGTCGGCGCGACGCTGTCGCGCAACTGGATCAGACCGGCGAGCCTGCCGGAAGCGTCGGTGTTGCCGCCGCTCCCGCCCGTGAGCTTGACGCCATCGACATAGACAGCGTTGCCGACCCCTCCCGCGGCATAGCTGGTGGAGGGCTCGAAGGTGACGGCGCGTGGCGTCGTCTCGAAAAGCATCGTGCCGTCCCTGGTCATGATGACCATGTCGGAATCGGCCCGTGTCATCGTGGTGACCGGAAGCTTTTCGGAGATCTGCTTCAACAAGGCTTCGCGCTTGTCGACCAGATCCAGAACGTCGCGGCCGGCACGCGTGCCGGACACCACCTTGGTGTTCACGTCATGGAAATCGGCAAGCAACGTGTTCAGATCGTCGACCGATTGGGCGATGTCCTGGTCGGCTGTGGTGCGGAACAGCTGAACGGATTCGCTCGCGTCGTTGAGCGCCCGCACGACCTGGCGGGCGGCTTCCGCGGCGTTTTCGGCAAGCGTGCGGTTGGAGGGCGTTGCGGCATAAAGGTCCAGCGCCTCCTGCAGCTTGCCGATTAGCATCGCCGGCGAGGATGCGTTGTCCACCCCGTTGACGGACGTCTTCAGCGACTCCAGTCCGTCGAGCAGCGCACTCTGACCTTCCCACGACGAGAGCGCGGAAAGGTTCTGGCGGAACAGCTGTTCGTTGGCCGCACGCTGGATGTCGACCACACGAGCGCCAGGCGCCGAACTGGAGAGAACCGCCGTGCGCCTCGTATAGTCGGGGTTGGAGGCGTCTGCGATGTTGCGGGAGACGACGGTCGTCTGCCGCGACGTGTTCTTGAGCGCCGTTTGCGCGATGTTCAGGGCGGATGTCAGCGACATGCTTTGCTTTCTTAGGCTGACGCTTTTCAGCTTGCCGGGTTTATCTCTTCAGGTTGACGAGGACGTCCATCAGGTCGGCACCGGTCTGGAACACCTTGGAATTGGCGGTGTAAGTACGCTGCGACTCGATCATGTTGGTCAGTTCTTCGGCGATGTCGGCGTTGGAGTTCTCCAGCGCCCCGGAGATCACGGCGCCCATGCCGCCTTCGTTGGCGAAGCCGATGCGGACATCGCCGGAATCGGCGCTCTGCGTGAAGACGTTGCCCGGCAGCACGGCCAGCTGGTCCGGGCTTTGGACCGTGGCGATCGGGATGCGGTAGAGCGCCTTGAATGCGCCGTTCTGGTATTGCGCGTAGATGGTGCCGTCGGAGCCGATTTCCACCTTCTCTATGCCGCTCGGCGCGTTGCCGTCGACCTCGCCCTTGAGCACCGTGTAGCTGGTTCCCAGCTGCGTGGTCTTGCTGATGTCGAGGCTGAGGGTGGCGCCGCCTGGAATGGCGATCGACAGTGGCGTGGCCGCGGTCAGCTTGCCCGTGGTGGCATCGAAGTTGAGGGTCTGTGTCGTTAGCGCCGGACCGCTGTAGGGGAAGGCGTTGGGCGAGCCGGCCTGGGCCTTGTTGTAAACCGCTACTTCCCAGGTGTTGGCCGCCGTCTTGGTGAAGTAGACGTCGAGGATCACTTCCTTGCCGAGATTGTCGTAGGTGACCAGCGAGGATTTTGCGGAATAGGCGGCGGTCGCCGCGTTCGCCGATGGAAGGTTTGCCGCGGCGACGACAGTGGCGTCGAGCGGGAGGTTCGCGGTGAAAATGCCGTTTCTGGAGGGTGTCGCGACCAGTTCGCTCTGCGAAATCTTTACGGCCTCAAGGCCGCCAAAACCGTTTGCGACGGCGCTCGGGTCGCCATTGGCGAAACTGTACCCCATCAGATAGAAGCCGGCCGAGTTGACGAGGCGGCCCTGGCTGTCGGGAACGAAGGAGCCGGCGCGGGTGAGAACCGGCGAACCGCTGGCGTCCTGGACGACGAAGAAACCCTCGCCGTCGATGGCAAGGTCACTGGCCGAGGTGGTGTATTTCAGATCGCCCTGATTGGTGATCGCGTAGCGTACGTTGGTCTTGACGCCGCCGGAGGTGTAATTGCCGGTCGAGCTCGGGATGACCATGGACGAGAATTCGGTGCTGGCGCGCTTGTAGCCCGTGGTGCCCGAGTTGGCGATGTTGTCGGCTGTCGTCGACAGACGGTTGGCCTGCGCGTTCATGCCGGACACGCCGGTGCGCATCATTCCATACAAGCTCATCGAATATTCTCCCCAGGCCACTTGCCGTTGGTCATGAGGATAGAGCTTTTGACTTGCGCGAAGCTGGCTTCCCGTCTTGTTTGCGCCCGCATCGCATCGCGATGGGGCGCGGGTTGCAACGGAGGGGCCGCTTCGCCGCTTCCGCCAGGACTGCCCATCAGATGATCAGCCGGTAGCCGAGGAACCTCTTGGAGTCGATCGGGTCGAAGCCGATTTTCTCGCGCAGCTTCTTGCGCAGCTTGGAGATGTGGCTCTCCACGACATTCTCCTCGACCTCGTCGTCGAAGATGCCATAGATCGCGTTGAAGACCTGGGTCTTGGTGACGCGGCGGCCGCTGTTGTTTGCCAGGTATTCGAGGATGCGGCGCTCGCGGCGCGGCAAGGGCAACGGCTGCCCGTCGATTTCCGGATCGCGGCCGTCCATGAAGATGCGCATGGCGCCGATCTGAACGAAATTCGCCTCTTCCTTGGCGCGGCGGCTGATCGCCGAGATGCGCGCCAGGATTTCCCGGATGTGAACGGGCTTGCGGATGACATCGTCGACGCCGGATTCGAACAGCTTCAGCGTGTTCTCCAGCGAGTGCTGTTCGCTGAGGGCGATGACCGGCGCCTTGGTGCGGTCGCGGATCTTGTGCGGCGAGACGATGTCGGTCGAACATTCGCCGATGAGGAAAGCACGTACGGACTTCAGATCCTCGTCCGCGACGGTGGTGACCCACTCGCCGAATTCCGTCGAACCAAAGCCGGCGCTTGCGACGCCCTCTCGATCAAAAAGTGAATAATAGCCCTCTTTGACGAGCTCCCGCTCGTCGACGATTACTATCATCGGCCCGCCCTCCGAATCAGCTGCAAGTTATGGTAAACGCAGAGGTAACCTTTGTGGCGAATCCTGAAAAACCGTCATTTCTTGTAGCTGTTTTCTTGGGAGTCTCGAATCGCAATGGTTGCGGCGGTTCCAAGCCTCGGGGTGCTGGCAGTCGGGATTCGAGGCAGGGTAGGCGGCCCTCCGAATGCGTTTTTACGGGTTGCAGAAATCGCGGGCGTTCGGGGTCCAGTTGCCGAACCCGGTGGCCACCATGTTGGCGATGACGCGGCAGACGTAACGCTTTTGTGCGGGGTCGTTGTCGGGTCCCGCATGATAACGCGCCACCGCCATCGACCAGGTGTTGTGCTTCCGTTTCAGCTGCACCAGGAAGCGCGCCGCGTAATCTACATTTCGGTGCGGGTCGAGCATGTCCTGGACGCTGCGGAAATGCTCGGAATGGAAGCGGTGATTGATCTGCATGCAGCCGAGGTCGATGAATTTCGCACCGTTTTCCCGGGCCTGCCGGAAGGCCTCGACAGCTTGCTGGCGGGATGTCGGGAACAAAGCTTTTCCGTCTATATTCAATGCGTTAGGTTGCAGGCTGCCTTTCTTTCCGGTTTCCGTCAGCCCGACCGCATACAGAATGCCGACCGGCAAGCCGTAGCGGTCTGCGGCGGCCAGTATTTCGGGCTCGCAGGCGTTCGGCACAGCCTGCGCCGCCGTCGTCAGGATACTAGATATAGAGGCCGCGAGAAGACCGGTCCTGAGCCGTCGCGCCGCTGCCTTCGGCATGCCGCCCATCGCTTCCTCCTTGCGCATTGTATCCCCGGCCGCCAGAACGTGTCCCGTCGTCGCCTGCGTTGCCCGAAAATGTCGACTGGGGATCGCGCCCCGGAGCGCCAGAATTTGCGTCGACATTGTCGGCACGGGCAGCCTGGCTGGTGTTGTGGGGTTGCTGGATCATGACCCGATCGATCTCGTAGCCGAGCGCCCGGAAGGCCTTTACGATGGTCTCGGAGTCGCTGCTCAGCCGATGATAAGCCTCGGCACTCTCGACCTTCAGCTCAACCGAGAGTTGTTCGCCTGTGAAGCGCAGGTCGGCGGTGACCATACCCAATTCAGCCGGGTGCAGTTGAATTTTCAGGCTGTGGACGGCGCCCGGCTGCGGGCGGGCCTGCGAAGAAAGATTCAAGGCCGCTTCGGCGCCCTGCGGTTTCCAGACTGCATCGGCGGAAATCGCTTCCAGGAACGCTGCCGTGGTGGCGTTTACCGCTGGCGCCGGCATGCTTTGCATGCCGACGACGGTGGCTTTCGCACTGGCGCCCGATGGTTCGGGCTGCGTCGCTTCGCGTTGCGCCTCCCTCGGCATTGCAGGCTGATCAGGAGAGGCGCGATCGATCTGCCGGCCGCGGTCCTGCTGGTCCGGTTCAGGCGCGGAAGCGCCCGGTTGCGATGGCAGTTCGGCAGCTCCCGACGCAATCCGGTTGCCTGCTTTCGCCGCTTCGCCGCCGCCCCTGGCGTCCGTCGTCAGGGCATTTTCAAATCCCATGGCCTCTGATGGCTCGGTACCGGCGGCACCGTTTTTCACACTCTTCAGCGACGCGCCAGCGCCGCTTGCCGCCGCCAGCGCCTCCGCAACGCTCAGCGTGCCGCCGGTATTTTCGGCGGCTTGCCGGGCTGTGGGATCGCCGCCACGAAGTACCGTTTCGAGGAGCAGCGCGATCGCCGGTAACGGGCCGGCCTCGGAGTTTCCATCCTCGCCGTCCTGCGCATCGTCGGCGTCTCCGGGTAACACTTCCGTGGCGTCTTCCAGTGCCTTCCGCTCGGCACGGCTGTCGATCCGCCAATTTGCCGGTTCGTCGCCCTCGGCAACGGTTTCCGCGCCTGCATCTGCGGAGGACTGCCAAGTCTGGCCGAGCGTGTGGAGTGCGGGCCTCAATCGCCCACTCGAGCCGTCCGGCTTCTGGCCGGCTGAGGGCTGGCCGGTCTGCCCCTGATCTTTTGCACCGGACCGCATGGCATCGTCGAACGCGCTGCCGGCGGCGTCTTTCTCCTTGCCGGAAGGCATCCTGCCTTGCGGCGCCGGCCCGGGCGCGAAACCTGCCTGCATCACGGCGCTGGTCATTGCGGCAATCCTCCGAGAAGTTTGTCGACCGCCTCGAGTTTCTTGCGAGCGTCGCCGGCCGTCGCAGCAGCGGCGGCGGTCGGCGCATCTATCTCTGCTGCCACCGTCTCCGTTGCGGGAGAGACAGGCTGCGGAGCGGCGTTCGCCGGTTCGGTGGTTGCTGCCTGCGTCGCTGGCGCTTGTGCGGCGGCAGGTTCCGGGGTCGGTGCGGCGGCAGGTTCCGCCGTGGGTTCCGCACCGCCGGCAACGGTCTCGGCGATCGCCGCTTCTTGCGCGGCGTCCGATGTGGGGCGACCCGGTACCGCCGTAATCTCGGCAGCGACCGCTTCGGCCGCTTCGAGAAGGCGACGGTCGTTTTCGGAAAGACGACCGCGATCGATGGTCCGCAATTGCGCCAGGACATCGCCGGCTGTCGCGGTCGTCATGGTCGCCAGGCTGGAATAGAGCTCGGCGCGTGGATCGCGCCTGGCTTTTTCCTCCTCGTCGACCCGTTCGGCGCCGCGAGACGCGAATGCCGACAGTTCGGTCAATCCGTCGATGGCGCTGCGGCGGGCAAGCCTGAGATAGATGAACTTCCGCTGGTCGCGGTCCATGCCGGCGACGATGTCGCCGACCTTCTCCAGATCGATCGTGGCGCGGAGACTAATGACGCCCTCGATGAAGGCATCGGCGAACTGGCTGGCGTAGGGAGAGCGCAGGTAGCGGCGCACGTACTGGCTGGCAGAACGCAGAAAACGCTCGGCATCTGCAAGCTTGGCGGCGAGGCTGAGCGAGCGCCTGAGCGCGGCTTCCTCAACCAGCGTGCCGGGTCCGAGAAGGCGCGCCTGATCGAACAGCCGTGAGGCCGCCGCAGCATTGCCGGTGGTGGTGATCGTGGCCTTGACGAGGGCGAGAAAGGCGCCAAGCTCGGGCGCCACCGTCAGCGGGTCGATGTGCGAAAGCGAGGAGCGCGCCTCGCCCTGCCTGCCGCGAAGATAGTCGAGAATGCCATTGGCAAGTGCGGCATCGGTGTTTTCGGGCTTGAGGCGTAACAGCACGGCTTCGATGGTGGCCGGATTGCCGCCGCTCATCGCGTAGACGAGCATCGCATGGAAGTTGCGTTTGTCGGTGAAATCATCCTTGCCGGCTTCTCGGAGCCTGGCGTCGATCATTTCGAGCAGCTTGTTCTGCATCGGCAACGCGGCATGGTCGCCGGCTGCGATGCGGTCCTGAACCAGCTGGAGCGAACGCACCATCTGATATGGCTCCAACGCCGCCGCGCCAAGTGGGGAGGGCGTCGCCATCGCCACTGCGAGGAACAGTGCCGCCGCGGGCAGCGGCGTCCTCATTCAGCGGTCTCCAGGACGATCTCGATGCGCCGGTTCGGTGCGGCCAGCGGATCCTCTTTAACTTTCAGCTGACGATCGGCATAACCGGCCACTTCCCGGATCCGCTGCTCGTCGAGCCCGCCCCGCACGAGCATGTAGTAAGCGGAATGGGCACGCGCCGTGGAAAGCCGCCAGTTGTCGTAGTTTTTGTTCTGAAATGGCCGGCCATCCGTGTGGCCGCTGATGGTGATCTTGCCCGGCCTGCCGGCAAGCGTCTTGCCGATCTTCTCCATTGCCAGCACCAGTTCGCGATGCGGCACAGCGGAGCCGATCTCGAACATGCCGAAATCGAGCTGATCGGTCACCGAGATGATGACGCCCTTTTCGGTCGGCGTTACCGAGATCCCGTCATAGGCCTTGTCGCCGGCCTCGAAGGCCTTGGCGAGTTCCTGCTTGATGTCGGCCGCGGCCTTGGCGGCAGCCGCATCGGGTTCAGCCGGTTTCGCATCGGCAGCCTCCGCATCGGCAGGCTTTTCCTCCGACGCCGGCTTGACCGAATCTTCCTCGGGCGGCGTTGCCGCGGATACTTCCGCTTTCAGGTCTTCGAGCGGCGATTTGCCTTGGGGAGCGTCACCTGCCTTTACTTCCGGCGCCGGTATGGTGTCCTGGGCTCTGGCTTCCTCGACGGAGACAGTGTCTTCGGTCGGATTCTGCGGCGTAGCAACCTGTTGCGACCAGAAGTCGGGCGCAAAGGGATCGCGATAGGATTCGCCGCCGGAAGCACCCGAAGCAGGGCCGGCATCCTGGGCGCCGCCGTCTCCCTTGCTGGAAACATTCTGAAGCGTGCCGGTGTCGGAAGCGATCTCGGCCAGCACGGCGTAGGGGTCGGCGAAAAGGTGTTCGTCGGAGCGCATTTCCGTTTCGGAAAGATCGGTGGCATTGGGCGCGTCGGCGGGGCCGGCGTTGGCCTTGCCTTCCGTACCGGACTTGCCGTCCGTTTCCTGCGGCGTGTCGGCCGTCGCGCCAAGCGCATTGGGGCCTTCGCTCATATCGTCGAGGCCTTTGCCTCCGGACGAGCGGTCGACAAGCTTCACCGGGTTGAAGTAGCTCGCGATCGATGCCTTGGTCTGGTCGTTGGCCGCGTTGATCAGCCACATAACCAGGAAGAAGCACATCATCGCCGTCATGAAGTCGGCGAAGGCGATCTTCCAGACACCGCCATGATGGTCTTCGTCATGGTCGCCGAGATGGCGGCGCACGATGACGATCTCGTGTCTTTCCTCGCCGGGCGCATGCACGCTCATGACAGCGCACCGGCCAGCGCAGTCGACCATTCGGCGAGCCGCGTCTCGAACAGATTGCCGTCGATGCTGACCGTGAGGTCGAAGCCCGGGGCCTCGACATAATGCAGGCTGCCGGCGCGTTCGCCGAGGGCTGCGCTGAGCGGTTCGAACAGCGAAAGCGGTCCCTGCGCCTGGATACGGACGGTGTCGTTGTCGCGCAAGGCTTCGACGATCGAGCGGCGCAGGCTTTCGAGGCTGCGCTTCTGGATGTCTTCGGTCAGCAGGCTGCTGATGATGCGGCCGGTGAGTGAGGTGGCGACAAGGCCGACAGAGGCTTCCAGGTCATCGAGCTGCGCGGAAATCCTGGCGCCGATTTCGCTTCCGAACTCGACTTGAAGGCGCTCGACCTCGGCGGCGTGTTTGTCACGCTCGGCCTGCAATGTGGCCTCATAGATCGCCGACAGGCGGCCGGTTATCTCGACCTCGGCCTTCGCGACCTCTTCGCGGATCAGGGTGTTCAGGTCCGCTGCAGCCGGCGCTGCTGCCGCCGGCTCGGGCAAATCGACAAGCGGTTCGGGACCCTTGCCGGAATTTTGCGAATTAAGCGAACGTACGGCGAAATCGGGCAGGAAGTCGGAAAGTGCAAGCGCGCGCATCAGCTTGCCTCCGCCGCTGCCCATTTGCGCAGGATGTGCGCGGTGCGCTCTTCGTTGAGGTCAACCATGCGGGCAAGGCGCTCCTGCGGGGCAGGGCGTATCTTCTGCCGGAGATCGTCGAGCGGGTTGGATTGCGGCAAGGCGCCGACCGCTGCCGGACCCGCCCCTTCGGGTGTCGGAAGCGACCGCTGCACGTCTTCGAAGCTCGGCGGAGCGACGGCTGGTTTGCCGAGAGCGGCGGCCAGCGGGCGCAACCCGAACCAGGCCATGAGGAAGACAACCACGACGAACGCCAGCGCATTGATCATGGTGCCGACGTGCTGGCTGGCGGCGTCGAAGATGCCCGGTTCGTCGATCGCTTCGCCGTCGAGACCGTCGATGAACTCGACCGCCGACACGTTGATGACGTCGCCGCGCGCCTCGGTGAAACCGGTGGCCGAGGCGACGACCTTCTGGATATCGGCAATGCGGGTGTTGATCTGCTCCGGCGTCGCGTCCTTGCCAAGAATTGCGGCCAGCCGTTGCTGGTTGACGACGACGGCGATCGACATTTTTTCGACCGTATAGCCGTTGCTGGTGGTGGCGATGCGCTTGGAATTCACCTCATAATTGGTGGTCTCCTCCTTGCGTTCGTTCTGTTCGGAGGATTCCGGTCCAGTTGCCGGCGCCACCTGCGCGTCGGGCAGGTTCTGCTCGACGGTGGCGGGTGCTGCTGTGCTGCGCTGGCTGGCGTTTTCGTTGGAGCGTACAACCTGGACGGAGCGTTCGACGCGCGATTCCGGGTCGAAAATGGTCTCTTCGATCTGCCGCTGGTCGGTGTTGACGTCGGCCCTGACGCTCGCCCGGAAATTTTCCGGTCCGAGGTAGGGCGCCAGCGCGCGGCGGATGTTTTCCTCGATCTGCATCTCGACGGTGCGCTCGACATTCATCGTACGGCTGGCGCTGGTGTTGGTCGGATCGTCGCCGGCAGCCAGAAGCGTGCCGCTCGAATCGAGCACGGTCACCTTGTCGGCGTTCAGGCCGGGAACCGCTGCCGCCACGAGGTGGCGGATCGATGTGGCGTTCTTGAGTGCGTCGGTTTCAGAAGCCTTGATGACAACGGATGCGGTCGGCTGCTGTTCGTCACGACGGAAGCTGGCGCGTTCGGACATAACGATGTGGACGCGGGCTGCCTTGATGCCGGCGATGGACTGGATGGTGCGGGCGATCTCGCCTTCAAGGGCACGAACCCGGGTGATCTGCTGCATGAAGGAGGTGAGGCCGAGCGAGCCGACATTGTCGAACAGTTCGTAGCCGGCGTTGGCGCTGGTCGGCAGGCCTTTTTCTGCGAGAAGCATGCGCGCCTGCGCCGTCTTGCCGGCGGAGACGAGGATCGTCGTCCCGTCCGAAGCGACGTCGAAGCCGATGCCGGCTTCCCCGAGCACCAGGCCGATCTGATTCACGTCGGCACGTTCGAGGCCGACATAGAGGGTCTCGTAAGCCGGCCTGTTGAGATAGATCGAGGCGACAGCGATGACCGCGAGCACCAGTGCTGCGATGCCGCCCAGCATTGCCAGCCGGCGCGGCCCGAACGCCCTCAGATTGTCGGCAATGTTCTGAATCTGCTCCGGCACGGACACGCGGCTCCCAGACTGGTCATGAAGCGGGACCCTAAACGCCGAAGCTTGTGCGAAAATGAAATCGGGCCGCGCTCGAAAGCGCGACCCGACGGATTGTTGTTGCCTATTCGTGAGACGGTTCGGATTAGCCGCGGAACAGCGACATGATCTGCTGGGCGCTGCCGTTGGCGATCGACAGAGACTGAATGCCGAGCTGCTGCTGGACCTGAAGGGCCTGCAGGCGGGTCGACTCTTCGTTCATGTCGGCATCGACGAGGGCGCCAACACCGCGATCCACGGCGCTCATCAGATCCTTCACGAAGGTCTGCTGCGAACCGATACGGGTCTTGATGGCGCCGAGGTCCGAAGCAGCCGTCGTCACCGCGCTGAGCATGTTTTCGACGCCCTGCAGGTACTGGCTGAGCTGGCCCGACGTGGCGGCAGTGATGTCGATGCTGGTGGCGTCGACAAAGTTGCCGTTGTCGCTGGAAGCGCCGTTGGCGACGGCGATCGTCGCGTTGGGGCCCTTTTCCGTCGTGGTCAGCACGAGAGCGCCGCCGGCGACGCTTGCAGCTACCTTGCTGTCGAGGCCGGCGCTCTTCAGCGCCTGGGTCATGACAGTCGCCATTTCGGCGGCGCTGGTGACAGCACCGTTGGCCAAGCCGGCGGCGGTGATCGTGTCGCGGTCGATACGGATCGTCTTGGACGTGCCGCCATTCAGCGTCACTTCGAAGCTGATCGCGTCATTGCCGTCCAGCGCGAAGTTGGCATGCGCGCCGAACGTCGCTGTTGCCGCTGTATCGTCAGCGGTGCCGGGGAGCGTGTCGGCGCCGACGGTGCCGGCAACCGGGGTCGCCGCGCCGGTATAGATCGCGATGCCTGCGCCGCTCGCTGCCGTCAGGGCGGCGCCCTTTTCCAGGAGGCCGGCCTGATTGGCATCCCGGTTGAAAAGCGCGGTCTTGGCGGTGTCGACGTCGATGGTGCCGAGCGAGATGGAGCCGTCAGCGCCGCGCAAGAACGAAGCAACCACCTTGGCAGTGCTGCTCTTGTCGACCGACAGCCAGTTGCCGCCCGAGAAGGAGGCCGACTCGGCGTAGGTCTTCAGGTCGTTCTGAAGCTCCTTGATTTCGGACTGGATCTTCGACTTGTCGATGTTCGGCTGCGACGCGGTGACCAGCTTCGACTTCAAGGTGTCGAGAGTCTGCTTCACCTTGTCCATGGCGGTATAGGCAATGTCGACCTGAGCAGCGCCAAGACCGAGAGCTTCCTTGATGGTGCCCATCGCCTGGTTGTCCGAACGCATCGTGCTGGCGATCGACCAGTAAGCGGCGTTGTCCGAAGCCTGCGCGACGCGCATGCCGGTGGAGATGCGGCTCTGGGTGGTGGCGAGGTTCTTGTTGGTTGCGTTCAGGCTCTGGAGAGCCGTCATTGCCGATGCGTTAGTGAGAATGCTGGACATAGGTCCTGCCCCTTGTGTGAAATAATTTTCGCGGGACATGCCGGACGTTACCGGCGAAGACGGAGCGGCATCATGCCTATGATCCCGCCGTGGGGATCAACCCGTCTGTATCGCTGCACTTATGGTCGGGAATTCCTACCAAAGAGATAACGCGATTGTATGAATCTAGCGTGCGGGTTCAGCGCGCGCAACCCTAGATTTCAGCTATCTCTTTGTTTGAACGAATTTTTTCGTGCGCGATCAGGTGAAGGAGCGAACCAGGCTGCCCACCAAAAGATTCCAGCCATCGATCAACACGAAAAACAAAATCTTAAAAGGCAGGGAAACCACGGTTGGGGGCAGCATCATCATGCCCATCGCCATGGTGATGGTGGCCACGATCAGGTCGATGACCAGAAAGGGCAGCACGATGAGGAAGCCGATCTCGAAGCCGCGGCGGATTTCGGAAATCATGAACGCGGGGACGAGGATGCGCAGGTCCACGGCCTCTTCCGAAACGGTCTGGCCGCGTTCGCGGGCAAGATCGGCAAACAGCGCAAAATCCTTCTCGCGGACATTCTTGACCATGAATGCGCGGAAGGGTTCGGCGATCCGCTCCACGGCGACGGTCTCGTCGATCTGATTGTCCATCAGCGGTTTGACGCCGTTGTTCCACGCCTGATCGAAAGTCGGCGCCATCACATAGAAGGTCATGAACAAAGCGAGGCTGATCAGGATCATGTTGGCCGGCGTCGTCTGCAGCCCGATGCCGGTGCGCAGGATCGAGAAGGCGATGATAAAGCGCGTGAAGCTCGTCACCATGATCAGCAAGCCGGGTGCGATCGAAAGGACCGTCAGCAATCCGAACATCTGGATGATGTAGCCGATGGTGGTGCCGTCGGCCTGGCCGATGGCGCCGAGATCGATCTGCTGGGCGTGTGCTGCCGACCCGCTTGCCAGGAGCAGAAGCGGGAGAAAACGGAGAACTCTCATTCGAAAATCAAAGTCCGGATCAAGAGTTTCTTGACGGCACCGTCGCTGCGAATCTTCGCGCGCTCCTCAAGGTCTTCCTTGAGGTGCTGGAAGCCGCTGGCGCCCTCGATCTGATGCAGCTTCACCGAGCGGAGGAAGCCGAGAAGATCTTGGTGGATGTTGTCGGCCAGGTTCTCCGGCGGCGGCGCGTCGAATGCGAGCGCGACTTCCAGGCGCACCCAGATCTCGTCCGGCGCGGCGAGGTTGGTGGTGATGGGAGGCAGGACCACGATGCTCGAAAGCGGCGCTCCCGCGGCATGTTCGCCCTCAGCAGCCGGCGCCTGGGCGCTGGCCTCAGCGCCAGGCATCTTGGCGCCGGTGGAGTCGTTGAGATAGTTCCCCGACAGCCAGCCCATGCCGATCGCCACTGCCGTCACCCCGAGCAGCATCGCGATCTGGATCATCAGCGACGGACCTTGCTTGTGCGGGACGACTTGCTCGGTGTTGGCCACTTTCAGCCGCGCTCCACTAGAAGGGCAAGACGTTGTCGAGGAACTGCTGGCCGTATGGCGGCTGCTGCACTTCCGTCAGGCGGCCGCGGCCGCCGTAGGAGATGCGGGCCTCGGCGATACGCTCGTAGGAAATCGTGTTCTCGCCACCGATGTCGGATGGCCGAACGATGCCGGCGATCGTCAGGATCCGCAGTTCCGCGTTGACGCGGACCTCTTGCGATCCCTGTATCATCAGATTGCCGTTGGGCAGAACTTCGGTGACCACGGCGGCGACCAGCAGGTCGATGGCTTCCGAACGCTCGGTGGCGCCGGCGCCTGCGCTCTCGGTGCCCGAATGGATGTCGGCATCGCCTTTGCCGGAAGTCTTGTAGCCGTCCCATTCGAGCCCGGCGCTGAAGCCCAGGCTGCGGTTGGCGGTGCGGCTGCGCTCGGATTCGTTCTTGAACTTCGCCCGGTCCTTGATGGAGATGCGGACTGTAAGGATGTCACCGGCCAGGAACGCACGGCGGTCGGTGAATAGCCGGCTCTGGCGATCGTCCCACAGCGAGAAGCGTTTGACCGGCGCGGCGGGCTGTTCGGGATAGGTATAGACCGACTGGGCGGCGCCGACACCGGTTCCGACAGCAGACATCCTCGGCGGAATGCCGATCTCGTTGTTCGATGTGCAGCCGGCGAGAGCGGCAAGCGCGAGCGCGGCGAAGGCATAGAGTCTCATGTCGGGTCTTTCTCGCGCGCCGCGCTTGCCATTATACCAGTCAGCATCGCGGCGGCCTTGCGTTCCATCTCGTTGAGGATCACGCCTGCCTGCCGGGAATCGAGCTTCATCAAAATGGCGGCGGCGAGTTCGGCGTCGACTTCGGCAAGCCGCTCTGCGGCGGCATCCGGACGCATGCGGGAATAGATCTTGATGACGCCTTCCTCGGCCTCGGCCATGAAGTCGTTGCGACGCTTCAGCCATCCCTCGTATTCGGCGCGCTTTTCCTCGAGCACCTTTATGCGCTTGTCGATTTCGCCTTGCAGCGTCTGGAGTTCTTGCGCCTGAAGCGCGTAACGGCGGTCGCGCGCGGCGTCTGCTATGTTGGAGCAGAAGCGCTGGATCTCGGTGGCTGGCTCTGTACCGGTTGCGGGTGCCGCGGCGGTTATCACGGGCGCGTCGCCGACGCTGCGGGTCGCGACATTCGGCGCCGCCGCCTCGGTGGCCGCAGGCTGCGCGCCGAGCAAAAGCATAGCGGCAAAGGTGCAGGCGACCGGCGCCGCCTTGCGAAACGTTGTTGAGGGCAGCGCAATCATCTTACGCACCTATTGCACGACGAGATCGGCTTGCAGGGCGCCTGCCGATTTGATGCCCTGCAGGATGGCGATGATGCCGTCAGGCTTCACGCCAAGGCGATTGAGGCCGGCAACCAGCGTCTCCAGATCGGGTCCGTCGAGAAGGGCGACCTTGGAATCGGGCCGATCGGCCTGAATATCCGTGAAGGGCTCCTCCGCCGTCTGGCCGCGCGAGAACGGCTCGGGCTGGACAACCCGCGGCATCTCCTTGATCCGCACCGTCAGGGTGCCGTGGCTGATCGCGACCTTCGAAATCCGGACATCCTGGCCGATGACGATGGTGCCGGTGCGCTCGTCGATGACGACGCGCGCCGGTGCATCCGTGGCGACGACCAGGTTTTCCAGCTCGGCGAAGAAACGGGCAGGGGAAATGCCCTTCGGCTTGTTGATCAGGACCGTGCGTGCATCCTGCTCGGACGCGAGGCGCTTGCCGAAGCGCTGCCTGGAATATTCGTTGATCGCATCGGCAATCATCACCGCGGTGGAGAAATCGGGATTGCGCAGCTGCAATGTTAGCGTACCGAGATCCGCGAATTCGGCGGCGACCTGCCGCTCGACGATGGCGCCGTTGGGCACCCTGCCGGCGGTCGGCACGCCTTGCGTCAGCGTCTCGGCGTCGCCTTGCGCGCTGAAACCGGAAACCGAGACGGGACCTTGGGCCACGGCATAGATCTCGCCGTCGGCGGCCTTGAGCGGCGTCATGATCAGGGTGCCGCCGGTGAGCGACGTGGCATCGCCGAGCGACGAGACGGTTACGTCGATGCGGGCGCCCGACTGGACGAAGGGCGGCATGTTGGCGGTAACGATGACCGCGGCGACATTCTTGGCGCGCGAACGGCCGCCCTCGGTGGCGATGCCGAGATTTTCGAGCATCGCTCGGATGGACTGCTCGGTGAAAGGCGAATTGCGCAGGCTGTCGCCAGAACCCGACAGGCCGATGACCAGACCGTAGCCGACCAATTGGTTGTCGCGGGCGCTTTGCAGCATCGCGATGTCCTTGATGCGCGATATCGGACCGCTGGAAGGACGAAACTGTACTTCTCCACCGCTGTAATCGGCGGCGAGTTGCTGGTTTTTGCCGGCGCCCTGGGCGGGTTTGCCGTCGGGTCCGTCGGCATGGCCGGCGGTGAGGCCGACAAGTGTGGCCAGGAGCAGAACGAATGCACGCTTCATGTGGCGCCGACCCGGATGGTTCCGTCGGCCATCACCGTGCCGGTGAAAGTGTTGCCGCTGTCGATATTGCGGACCTTCACGACATCGCCGGCCGAACCAGGCTGCAAGGTCACCGCACTCGCCGAAATCGTCAGCCCGCCATGTACAAACATCACCTGCACGGCGGCACCCTGTTCGACCAGATAGGCATCGCGCACCGCGTTGACAGCAATGAAGCGGCCGGGCAGCAAGGTACGCCGCGCGACCTTGCCTTCGACCTGCTCGACGACGGTTGCAACGGTGGAGAGGTCGCGATTCCGGTTGGTGACCGGGACTTCTCGCAGCACATCGAGGCCGATCGTCTCGCCGGGATAGACGACACGGTTGGTGACCACGGCGATCTCCTGTGCGACCGCCGGCATGGCAAACGCCAGCAGCGCCAACCCGGCGCTTGCGAGAGGTCTTGCGATGCTGGTTCGGCGGAGTGGCACGGCCGGCTACCGGATGTTCTTGGACACGACAGCGGCCATTTCGTCGGCCGCCTGGATGACTTTCGAATTCATTTCATAGGCGCGCTGCGCCGAGATCAGCTCGGTGATTTCCTTGACCGGATCGACATTGGAGTTTTCGAGATAACCCTGTTCCACCGTCGCATAGCCTGGGTCGCCGGGTACGCCGACATTGGCGGGGCCGGATGCCGGGGTTTCCTTAAACAGATTGTCTCCGAGCGGTGCGAGGCCGGCTTCGTTGGCGAAGGTAGCCAGCGTCAGCTGGCCGAGGTCCTGGAGATCTGCCTGATCGTCAAACCGTGCGAACACCTGGCCGCTCTTGTTGACGATGACTTCGACCGCGTCGGCGGGAACATTGATCGCCGGGACGACGGGGAAACCGTCTATCGTAACGAGCTGGCCATTGGCGTTGGTGTTGAAGGCGCCGGCGCGGCTGTAGAGTGTCTCGCCGTCGGCGCCTTCAATCTGGAACCAGCCGGTGCCGGTCAGCGCGAGATCGAATTTGTTGCCGGTACTGGTCAGCGATCCTTCGATGTGCACGTTGCGGATGGCCGAGGTCTTGACGCCGAGGCCAATGCTCACGCCTTCCGGGACAATGTTCTCGTTGGCGCGGTTCGGTACACCCTGCGGCCGGTCGACCTGATAGAGTAGGTCGGTAAATTCGGCTCGGGCGCGCTTGAAGCCCGTCGTGTTGATGTTGGCGATGTTGTTGGCGATGACTTCGAGGTTTGTCTGCTGGGCGTTCATGCCCGTGGCGGCGATGGCTAGCGCTTTCATCGTGGTTCCTCAGATCGCCATACGGCTGACTTCGAGATAGGCGGCTACGATCTTGTCGCGGATGGCGACCGCAGCCTGTAGCGATTGCTCGGCGTTCATGACCGCGTCGACCACGTCGCGGGTCTGGATGTCGCCACCCTGCAGCGTCTGCACGGAAAGCTGTTCGGCGTGCTGAAGATTACCAACTGCGGTTGTGGCGGCATCCGCCAGCGCCGTCGCGAAGGAGCCACCGACGCTCACACCACCTGCAGCGCCCGCTCCAATCTCGGATACGCCGGCCGGTTCTTTGACCTTGCCAGCGCCGTCGAGCATGCCGATACCGGTGATCATTACTGGTTCCTCATCAGGTCTATGGTCATGGAGATCAGGTCACGGGCCTGCTTGATGGATTGAAGATTGGCTTCGTAGCCTCGGTTTGCCTCGCGCATGTCGGCCATTTCGACCAGTACGTTTACGTTGGGCATCTTGACGTAGCCGTTTTCGTCGGCGGCCTCGTGGCCGGGCTGAAACTCGACCGGAAAGGCGCCCTGATCGCGCGAGACCGATGTCACGTCGACGACGGTGCCGCCGCTGGCGCGGTCGACCTCGGCCGCGAAAGTGATCGTCTTGCGCCGGTAGGGCTCGGCTCCCGGGGTCTCTCCGGTAGATTGCGCGTTGGCAAGGTTTTCCGAGACGATGCGCAGCCGCTCCGACTGGGCGGTCATGCCCGACGCGGCAACCTTGAGTGCTGTCGACAACGGATCCATGTCAGGCCTTCAGGCTCATCAACGTCATGCGATGGAAGGCCTTGACGATCGCCGTGTTCAGTTCGAACGAGCGGCGGACGTCACCGGCCTTCATCAGTTCGGTTTCCATTACGACGCTGTTTTCGGAGGGCATGACCGCGGTGTCGTTTTCCTCGCTGCGCACGGCTATGCCGCTGCCGCCGACCCCGAGTGAGATGTGGCGCGGATCGGTCGCCCTCATTGCGACGCTCTTGGAATCGAGCACTTTTTCGAAAGGCTCGACATCGGCGGCCCGGTAGCCCGGCGTGTTCACATTGGCGATGTTGCCGGCGACGGTCGACTGGCGCACCGAGAGCCAGCGCGCTTGCTGGGCGGCAAGGTCAAAAAGAGAAACAGGCTGCATGGCAAATCCCCCGGAGAGATAGATTGAGGTTAGGGGATCAGTCTTGCGTGGACCTTGCGGTCGGGCGTCCGGGCCTGGGTGCAATCAACGGTCGAGTTCGATTACCTGGTCGGCGGTGGTGACCAGCACCCATCGGCCTTCGCGCTGCTCAATCGCCGCGACACGGCTGTTGTCAGGCAGGCGCGAGCCCGGTTGCACGACGAACAGCCCGCTGTCGTCCTCGATCATGGCACGGCCATTGGCGGCGAAGACCAGCTTGAATTCCTCGCCTGCGGCCGGGAACGGCTGCTCGCGAAGGCCTGGCGGCGGCACGCCTGCTTCATCAGGTTCTTTCGGCAATGTTCCCGTAGCGAGCAGGTCGAGCCCGGAAGGCGGGATCTCCGCAGACTCGCTTGGCGCGCCGACCCGCTCCGGCTGTATCGCAAGTTCGACCGGACCGTCAGCCTGGCCGCCGCCTTCGAACTTGATGGCGCGGATACCGAACTGCTCCTGGTTGAAGAAGATGTACCAGGGGAACAGCGCGCAGAGGAGCCCAAGCCCGATGCCCAGGCCCGCGACCACGAAGTCGCCCCGCCCGGTTGCGTATCTCTTTTCAGCGGTGAACGCCGGGCGCGGCTTGGGCTTGCGGCGAAACAGGCGGCTGGCTGTCTGGCCTTGTTCCTTCTCCAACATCTTGCGCATGCGCAGGATCATGGCAGCCATGCCGTCAGCTTGCTTGTCCGACATTCGGCTTCTCCTTCCCCCTCAGATGACGCGCCAGATCCGAAAAGGGATCGGCCGACGGAGGATCCTTTGGCGATTGCATCAACCCTTCGTAGATCAGCGGCACCTGGCGCACCACCATGTCGAGTTCCGGGTCGGCGCCGCTCTGGTAGGCGCCGAGCAGGCGGATGTCGCGCGTATCCTCGTACCGCGCGATCATCGCGCGCAGCCGCGACACCAGCCCCCGCTGGTCCTCGCTCCAGGCCTTGCCGGCCAGGCGCGAAATCGACGACAGCGGATTGACCGGCGGGTAACGACCTTGCTCGGCCAGCGCGCGGTCGAGAACGACGTGGCCGTCGAGGATGCCGCGCACGGAGTCGGCCACCGGGTCGTTGTGATCGTCGCCGTCGACCAGCACGGAGAGAATGGCGGTGATTGAACCGGCGCCGTCGATGCCTGGTCCGGCACGCTCCAGAAGTTTCGGAAGATCGGTGAAGACCGATGCGGGATAGCCCCGCGCCACCGGCGGTTCGCCGGTGCCGGTTGCGACTTCGCGCAATGCGTGGGCGAAGCGGGTGATCGAATCGAGCACCAGGAGGACGCGGTCGCCGCGCTGGCAAAAATGCTCCGCCACCCGCATCGCGGTGCCGGGCGCGCGCTTGCGCATCATGGCGCTCTCGTCGCTGGTCGCCACGACGGCAACCGTCTTGGCCATGCTCTTGGCGCCGATCGTGTCTTCGAGGAATTCGCGAACTTCGCGGCCGCGTTCGCCGACCAGCGCGACGACGACGGTGTCGAACGCGTCGGCTCCAGCCAGCATGGCGAGCAGGGTCGATTTGCCAACGCCTGAGCCTGCAAAGACGCCGAGCCGCTGGCCGAAGCACAGTGGCGTAAAGATGTCGATGACCCGGACACCGGTCAGGAACGCTGTGCCGACACGCTGCCGTTCGAGCGCGCCGGGCACGCCGGCGTGCGCTGTCGTCGACGCATCACCGATGGCGAGCGGCGCCTTGCCGTCGATGGGGCGCCCAAGCGCGTCGATCACGCGGCCACGCCAGGAATGGTCGGGTATGACTTCGAAGGCGCCGCGATTGAAGACGGTGTCGCCGACGCCTGCATCGGCGGCCTTGCCGTAGGGAGCAACGAGAACTTCATCAGGCCCGATCTGGACGATCTCGCCGGTCCTCGCACCGCCATTGCTGCGGTGCTCCACGATATCGCCAAGACGTGCGCTGTCGGACAAGCCACGCACCTTGTAGTGTGTCGGCGACACTTCCGTGATGCGGCCGCCACGGCGGATCAGCGTGCGTTCATCCGAGAACTGGCGATAGAGGCGGTCGAGGACGACCAGCGCATTGTCGCCCGCGGGCACTGGCCTTGCGGGTTCTTGCTCCACGGCAGGCAGGGGCAGGCTCATCCTTCAGACAGCCTATCGCGAGCCAAGCGTCTTGATGGCGTCGTCGAATGCGGTTTCGGTGTCGCGGATCATCGCGCCGGCGTTCTCGAACGCGCGCTGTACCATGATCAGGCGGGTCATCTCGAGCACCGGATTGACATTGGAGTCCTCGACAAAGCCCTGGACGACGCCAATGTCGGTACGATCCACCACCGGTTCGGGCTGGGTCGCGGGAACGACGCCGGAGTTTCCGTATCGTGTGAAATTCGGCCCCGGATTGAAGTCGAAGAGGCCGATAGCGCCGGCCGCCTGGCCGTTCTGGTACAGCGCCCCGTCACGTCCGGCGACAGGCGCGCCGCCGCGCGGATCGAGCTGGAGCGGCGCGCCGCCGGCGTCAAGAACCGGATGGCCCTCATGCGTCACCAGTTGGCCGGTCTCGGTCATGCTGAAGCGGCCGTCGCGTGTCATAACCGTGCCGGCCGGGGTAGAGATGCCGAACCAGGCATCGCCCTGGACGGCGAAATCGAAAGGATTGCCCGTTTGGCGCATCGAACCCGAAATCTGGGAAAGATAGGTATCGCCGGCGGAAGTGAACGATACCGACTTCTGGCCGACGCCCGACACCACATCCTCGAATTTCACGCCGGTGGCGCGGTACCCGACAGTGCCAAGATTGGCGACGTTGTCGGCAATCGTGGTCATCCGCTTCTCGAGTGCGATCTGCGAGGAAAGGGCGACGTAAAGGCCGTTCTGCATTGTGGTCCCGTCAGCGTTTCATCTGCTGGATCGCCAGCAACGTGTTGGTTGAGATACCGAGTTCGACTGGCTGGTAGAGGATGGCGATGGACGGCTGCGACGATGTGGAATTGGAGACCTCCCAGAGGCTGGTGAAGCGCGTCAGGAACTTGCCGAGCTTTTCCGGGTCGGTGAAATCGTCGATGTTCAGCTTTTCATCGAACAGCTTGGCTTGGCGGTCGATGTCGGACGCAGCGAATGAATCGGGCAGGCCGAGCGCCGTCCGCACCACCTTGGCCAGCGCCGGATCGGCAAGAATATCGTAGAAATTGTTGATGCCGGGAGCCTTGCGCTCGAAATAGAGCGCCAGCCGCACGCCCTCGTTCTGGACGCCGGCATCTTCTTCGAGCGTCTGGCGCATGTATTTGGCGACGGCGGGCTGCTGCGCCGGATTATAGGTCGTGGCGTTTTCGCCGTTAGCCTCGAAGTCGAATGCCGCGGCAAACGTCGCGTACTTCCGGTCTATCATGCTGTTGGCAAAGCTGTTCGGATCGCGGATGCCGCCCTCCAGGACCTTCCTCATCATCTCCTTGTTGTCGATGGAGGATTCAATGCCGTAGGCCTTCATGGCGAAGGCATACAACCGGTCGTTCGCCATGAACTCGTCGATCGATTTCACCTTGGAGATGTTGGCGAGGTAGTAGTTGGACTCGTCCTGAACCGCCTTGGATTGGGGGTTCCCGCCTTCCAGGGACACCTGGTTCAGATAGTTACTGACCGCCTCGTGCTGGGCTTTCGTGTAGACGGTGGTCATCTCGCCCATCGCCGCGAAGTTGAAGCTCTTGACGAATTCGGCGTAACGCTTGTCGGTCAGCTTGTTGGCGAAGCTGTTGGGGTCCGAGACGCCTTCCGTCAGCGCCTTCTTGATGAAGGCCTTGGCGTAGGACATGGCTTCCAGCCCGTGGGCTTTCATCGCATATCTGTAGAGCCGGTCATCCTTGAGGAAGTCGTCGATCGACTTCACCTTGCCGATGTTGGCGAGGTAGTATGCGGTGTCGCGCTGCACGCCGGGCTGCGCCTCGACGCGGTCGATGGATTTTGCCAGGTCGCGAGTGATCAGCTGATAGCTGAGATAGGTGTTGACCACGGTTTTTGAGCCTCCGGCCGAAGCATTTCAGCGAATGTACGGAAGCTTGCTTGCGCGAAGCTGGTTCGCGTATCGCGCGTCCTTTCAAGCTTCACACAAGGCACGCGCGTTAGGTGTTGCCGAACGTTAGAGTCTGGAAGGTCGCGACGTGGGCATTCTGATTGGATTGGTGGTGACGCTCGGCTGTGTGCTTGGCGGCTTCATGGCGATGGGCGGGCACATCGAAGTGCTGATGCAGCCCTGGGAGCTTGTCATCATCGGCGGCGCCGCACTCGGCACCTTTCTGGTTGCCAATCCGATTGCGACCGTGAAGGACACCGGCAAGGCCTGCCTGGAGGCGTTCAAACACGCCGTTCCGAAGGAAACCGACTATCTCGAGACGCTTGGCGTCCTGCACAGCCTGATGCGCGAACTGCGCACCAAGACGCGCAGCGAGGTCGAGGCGCATATCGACAACCCGATGGAATCGGCGGTCTTCCAGGCGTTTCCGACCGTGCTCAAGAATCACGACCTGACGCATTTCATTTGCGACTACTGCCGCATCATCATCATCGGCAACGCGCGCTCGCATGAGATCGAGGCGCTGATGGATGAGGAAATCCAGGTCATCCGCGCCGATAAGCTGAAATGCTATCATGCGTTGGTGGCGATGGGCGACGGCCTGCCGGCGCTCGGTATCGTCGCGGCCGTCCTCGGCGTCGTCAAGGCGATGGGGGCCCTCGACCAATCGCCGGAAATCCTCGGCGCGCTGATCGGCGCAGCGCTGGTCGGCACGTTCCTCGGCATCTTCCTTTCCTATGCGGTGGTCGGGCCGATCGCCACCAAGATCAAGATCGTCCGCGAGAAGAAGAACCGTCTCTACATCATCGTGAAGCAGACGCTGATCGCCTATCTCAACGGCTCGCTGCCGCAGGTGGCGATCGAGTTCGGCCGCAAGACGATCTCGGCTTACGACCGCCCGTCGATCGACGCCGTCGAACAGAGCACCCTCAACAACGGCGAAGTAAAGAAGGCGGCCTGACCCATGACATGCGCCAAAGCGGAGCGGATGTGACATGGCCAGTCCCGCAAGCCCCGCAGATACCAGAGCCTTCATCATCGAGCGCCTCGTTGGCGACCGCGGCGACAACGCCAACGTTGTCGAAGCCGGGCGGGCGCTCGGCGCCCGCGCGCTGCCGCTGTTCTCGGATGGCCTCAACGGGTCGTTGTCGTCGCCTGTGACAATCGAGCTCAAGAGCGTCGACGTTTCGCGCCTTTCTGAAGTGAAGCCGCAGGACACCAGCCGCTTCGCGATGACCATTGGTGCTTCGCCGATGTCGTCCGACGCGCTGGTGATGTTGATAGACGCGGATGCCATAGCGGTGGTGGTCTCAGCGCTTTTCGGCGGCGATCCGGACCTGCCGATAACCCCGATTGCCAGGGAACTCTCGCCAACCGAGCTCGAAGTCGCCGGTATCGTGTTTCAGGAGGTCGCTACCTCGGTGAACGGCTGGGGCGCGCGCGCGCTCAACGTCAAGTTCCCACTGCCGACGGCGCTCACCGGAACCGAGTTGAAGCGGAAGATCTTCCGCGATGGGCCGGCCGTGCGGCTGGTTTTCTCGATCGCCATCGGCGAAACGATCGGAACCTTGCAGTTGCACATGCCGCAGCGCGTGCTCATGCATCGGACGGGAGGCAAGGCGGCGGAAGCCGAACCGGCGGTGGCCGAAGATTGGCGCCAGCGCTTCAATGACGAAGTCATGCGCTCGAAGGTCGAGCTTGAGGCGACTATGCCGCTGCAGCGGATGACGCTCGGCGATCTCGCCAACCTGCAGGCGGGCCAGGTCATCGAACTTGAGCCGAACGCCCAGTCGGAGGCGCGGCTTTCGGCGCGCAAGAAAACGCTGTTCGTATGCGAGTTCGGCAAACTCGGCCAAAACTATACCGTTCGCGTCAAGAGCCCCTTCGACGAGGACAAGGATTTCATGGATGGTTTGCTGCCCGGCCAAGGTTGAGCGGAACCCAAAAATGCGGAACTGGAGAGCGCGATGAGTCAGACAGCGGCGGCCACCGAACACGACGTTCAGGAAGAGCAGCTCAACAAGGCGATCGAGGAACTGCGCGGTGTGCTGAAGGAAGAGGAGAACCGGCCTGGTGCAAAGCCTGGCGCTGATGCCTCCGCGCGCAACGCCGGCGTGATCATGAACATCCCGGTCGACGTGCAGATCGTGCTCGGCAGCGCGGAGATGCAGGTGTCAGAGTTGATGGCGCTTCAGAAGGGATCGACGGTCGCGCTCAACCGGCGCATCGGCGAGCCGGTCGACGTGGTCGTGAACGGACGCAAGATCGCCAAGGGCGAGATCACGGTGCTCGAAAACGATGCGTCGCGATTCGGTATCCGTCTGACCGAGATCATCAGCGCGGCGAAGCCGGCCTGATGATCTCCCGTCTGCCCAGTCCAGTTCCCAGCATGGTGCCGACATGAGCCAGATCGCTGCTTTGACACGGGCTCAGAAGGCCGCCGCCATCCTGGTGGCGATGGGCAAGCCGTCGGCCAGCCGCCTCTTGAAATTCTTCAAGCAGGAGGAACTGAGGGCACTGATCGAGGGAGCGCGCCTGCTGCGCACCATCCCGCAAAGCGATCTCGAGAAGATCGTCGCCGAATTCGAGGCGGAGTTCACTGAAGGTGCCGGCCTTCTCGATTCCGCCGACAAGATGGACACCATACTCAACGAGTCGCTCTCGCCCGAAGAGGTCAGCGCCCTGATGGGCAACGAGGCGCCTGTCGTCAAGCAGGAAGGCCCCCCGTCGGTGTGGCCGCAGCTCGAAAAACTCGAGCCGGTGAGGCTTGGTGTGTTCCTTGCCAGCGAGCACCCGCAGACAGCTGCCATGGTACTGTCCAAGCTGGCGCCGTCAGCTTCGGCCAACGTGCTCCTGACCCTGGAAAAGCCGGTGCGCAGCGACATCATCAAACGCCTGATGACAATGACCAGCGTTCCGGACGCGGCCATCCGCGTTGTCGAGAACCAGATTCGCACGCGCGTCTTGACCGATACCGGCGGCAAGGACATTTCCGCCGGACAGGCGCGTGTCGCCAGCGTGCTCAACGAGCTGGACAAGACACAGCTCGACGAGTTCATGAAGGAGCTCGAAGAGTTCGGCACTGGCGATCTCGATGGTGTCCGGGCCCGCCTGTTCGCCTTCGAAGACATAGAACTCCTGACCCAGAAGGCGCGCACCGCGCTGTTTGACGGCATCTCGACGGAGATCGTTACGCTGGCGTTGCGTGGCGCGCCAACGGGGCTTGCCGAATCCATCCTGTCGGCGATCAGCCAGCGCTCGCGCAGGATGGTCGAGTCGGAGCTTAACAGCAGCGCCGAAGGAATTCCCCAGGACGACATCAATCGCGCCCGCAAGACGATCGCGACCACGGCCATCCGCATGGCAAGCGAAGGCGCGTTCACGCTGCCTTTTGTCCAAGACGCAGCCTGACTGCCGCTGACCCCCGTTTAGGTGCGCCATGTCCGATGCAGTCGACAAAGACAGCAAAACAGAAGAAGCAACCGAGAAGAAAATCCAGGATACGATCGAGAAGGGCAAGGTAGCCCACTCGAAGGAAGCGCCGCTGCTCGCTTCGTTCATCGCGATCCTGGTGTTCGCGGTCTTTTTCGCGCAGGAGGACATCGCGCGTCTTGGCATGTTCCTGGCAATGTTTCTGGAAAAGCCGGAAGCATGGCCGCTGGCTACCGAACACGATGTGGTGGCGCTTTATCGCATCGTGCTGGTCGAGATCGCACGGATGCTGGGCGCGATGATGATCCTGCTGATCGCCGCCGGCGTGATCGCATCCGTCATTCAGCATGCGCCGGCCTTTGTGCTCGAGCGTATCCGCCCGCAGGCGTCGCGAATCTCGCTCTCGGGGGGCTGGAAGCGACTGTTCGGCGCGCAAGGCATCGCCGAATTTATCAAATCGCTTGGCAAGCTGTGCTTCGTGATTGCTGTGCTGGCTTTTGCCGTGGGCGAGGCCAGGCATCAATTGCTCTCGGGGATGATCACCAATCCCGTGGTCTTCGGCCTGGTCATCCGCGACGTCGCCATCGACGTCCTGGTTTCCATCACCCTTGTTATGACGGCGATCGCCGTCGCCGACCTGATCTGGTCACGCTTCCACTGGCGGCAGGAACTACGGATGACACGTCAGGAGGTGAAGGACGAACACAAGCAGAGCGACGGCGACCCGATTATCAAGTCGCGCATGCGGTCGCTGGCACGCGACCGCGCCCGCAACCGCATGATGGGCGCGGTGCCGAACGCCACGCTGGTCATCGCCAACCCGACGCACTTTGCCATCGCGTTGAAATATGTGCGCGACGAGGATGCGGCGCCGGTCGTTCTGGCCAAGGGGCAGGATCTCGTCGCGCTGAAGATCAGGGAAATCGCGGAGGCCAATGGCATCCCGGTTTTCGAGGACGTCGCTCTCGCCCGCTCCATGTACAAACAAGTTTCGGTCGATAGCATGATCCCAGCTCAATTCTACCAGGCGGTCGCGGAACTCGTGCGCATCGTCTACGGAAACAAATCGAAAGCGTCGCCGCGCAGAGGGACGACATGAACCGTCAGCCGCATTCCAACAGCCGCGAGATCATCGTGGCAAACGCCATCCAACAGGTCGTCAGCGAGCTGAGGCTGGTCGACGTCGCCGACTACATCGCGTTCATTCGCCTGGAGAGTCTGGCCTGCATCGCCGATATCGTGGATTCGGCGGCGGAGCTCTATTTCATGCCGGGTACCATTAGGCTCGGCCATGGCGGAGAAGCGCATGTCGGCTGGACGGCGTATCCGAGCATAGTGCTCGATCTCGAGCTCAGGCCACGCGGCGCAACCGTCTACTTCCAGCTGACGCTGACCGCCGAGCACGCATCGGTAGAGGTCAATTACGTGGCGTTCGACGATGCGTCGCCGGACCCGGACGACAATACCGCATTCCTCGAAAGGACGCTGGAGGACGCGCGGATCCGCAAGACCGCGCCGCTGCGCCTCGCTGGATAGCCGGCTACTCGATCAGGCTGAGCCGCAGCGCCTTGGCGACCGCATGCATGCGGTTGACGGCATTCAGCTTCTGGGTGGCGTTGCTGAGGTACTGGTTGGCAGTGTGGACGGAAAGGCCGAGCAATCTGGCGATGTCATCGCTGGTATGGCCGTTTGCCGTCAGCCGCAGGCATTCGAGTTCACGTTTGGAAATCGACGGCGCCGCGCGATGTTCCGACGACCGTAGCCGGGCGACAGCGCCGAACAGCGCGAAACTACGCGCGTGTACGTCGCAAAGAGACGGCTCGTCGATGATGATGGAGGAACCCATGAAGAGCACGATGCCGAACTGGCCATGCTCCGCCTGGACCGGAAACGCCAGGCCCGAAGTGCCGGGAAGGCATGGTTCGGTCTCGACAGCCCAGGCGAGCTGGCGGAAACCGGCGGCCGATGCTGAGGCAGTGTTGGACGACCACCAGAACGGCGCCGGCGAAACCAGCGCGTGTTTGACGATGATCTCGCCGGATCTAATCGACAAAAGTTTCGTTGTCGCCGCTATGCTCGGATATTCGGCGTCGAAGCAAGGCACCAGACGGCCCCGCTCCACCGACGGGCCGATCAGGAAAACCGCGCACTCGGCAGCGTTGATGTCGGCGGCGATGATGCGGCAGCGCCGCGCCGCGTCATTCATCGAAACGGCAGGCTGGATTTTCGGCGGCGGAGGGATTGCACCGGTGGTCCGATAATCGCTGCCCGGGCGGGTTTGGCTCGCGGTTGCTACCATTAGATGATGCCGTTCCTGATTGCGGTCGCTATGGCCATTGCGCGATTGCTGGCGGCGAACTTCTGGATCGCGTGGGTGATGTAGCTGTTCACGGTGTTGGACGAGACGCCGAGTATGACAGCCACCTCGTCCGTGGTCTTGCCCTCCGATACCCAAAGCAGGCATTCGCGCTCGCGATCGGACAGCGGGTCCTGATGAGCGGCCCCCGCCAGCAGATGTGGAATCTGCGCCAGCGCGTAGGAGCATTGCAATTGCAGTCTCCAGAGCGCCTGCAGGTCGATCCGCTCCGGCAGCTTTGAGGAAACCAGCAGGAAGGCGTGCGAGCGGACGACGTTGAGCCGCATGCAATAGAGTTCGGAATGACCGTTGCGGTGGAGCAGGAAGGCTTGCTCCGAGGACAGGATCGTCGGTCCCGCGGATGCCTGGTCCGTCCGTATCGAACGTGGCCGCAGGCCGGCCGATGTTGTGTAGGCGCTTTGCGCGATGACTGCGATCAGGCCCTGCCCAATGGCCTGGATCGTATCGTAGATCCAGTTCGAGCTGATGATGCGCACATCGCTTTTGTCCTGGTCATGCAGCACGGTGACCAGCATGTAGCTGTCGGCGCCACAGTCGCGGCATGCCCGGCCGAGAAAGTCGCTTAAATCGCCGCGGGTGGCCAGGTTGCTGGCGGCGGCGGACTTTCCTTCTTGCGCGGCGAGGGTTGTCATTGGACCAATGCTGGAATCGATTTCGACTTCCGGTCTTGGCTGCGCCACTCCCGAAATTCACACACGCACACTGTTTACGAAGACGACGCCCCGAAGGACTACGGCACCCGACAATCCGGAATCCCAAGATACCGCTGCGAAACCATCCGCGCTGGCCCCGGGATTGGCCCGGTCCGAGTTGCATTTCAGAGGTTCGCCGCGCCCCCGAGGCTCGGCTGATTCGGGTCTAATTTAACCTCAGAGGAATCAGACATCAAACCCTCATGTCAAACTTTAATATTTTGTTTACACAGCTCACGAAAGGCCGGCGCAAGCGTCAGGTCAATTGGCTGAAATTCAACCGCGGCTGCTGCAGGGACTGTAAATCCTCAGCGGGTTCGTCGGCGATGCGACGCAGGAGCAGTCGGCCCATCTGACGCCCGGCATCGGCGATGTCCTCGTAGATCGTGTCGATGCGCGGCCGGATCAGGTTGAAGAGGCCAGATGTCTGCTTGGCGACGATGTCGACGTCGGAACCCGCCACCAGTCCGCGGTCGCTCAGTGCTGCCATCACAGCGAGGGCAGAGACTTCGCCGCCACAGATGTAGCCGTCCGGCGGGTTCGGTTCGGCGGTACGGTAAAACACCTGCGCCTGGATGTCGGCCGACGGACTGTCGAGGTCAACGCCTTCGGCGATTTCGAAGTCGATGCCGCTTTCGCGCACGGCGCTCATGAAGCCGTACTGGATGTGCTGGAAGAACGTGAACCGGCGCGGCGGCAAAATGATTGCCAGGCGCTTCCGGCCTTTGGCGATCAGCCGCTTGGTCGCCTCATAGGCGAAGCTGAAGTTGTTGTAGTCGACATAGGGATGGGCGGCGGTTAGCTCGGTGCGCCCGTGGCAGATAAAGGGGAAACCGTTCTCGGTCAGCAGCTTGACGCGGGCGTCGAAGGGTTCGGTGCGCGAGAAGACGATGCCGTCCGCCATGCGGTTGCGCATGATGTAGCGCACCGGGTCGATGGCCGGCACATTGGCAAAGTGCGGCGTGATGACCAGATGATAGGACGTGTCGCGAAGCGCATCAGTGAGGCCGCTGACCAGCGAGCTGCCGAAGCCGAGGATTTCATCGTGCGGGTCGAGCACCAGGCTGATCACATTGGTGCGCCCGGTGCGGAGCCGCTGCGCCGCGCGGTCGGGCAGGTAGCCGATCTCGGCGGCGACGCGCTGAACCTTTTCGCGCGTCTCCAATGCGATCTGCGGTGCGCCGCCGAGCGCCCGCGACACGGTGGTCACGGCAAGGCCGGTCAGTTCGGCGATCGTGCGCAGCGTCGGCTTGCCGGAGCCGTCGTCGCCCGTTTCGCGCTTTCCCGTGCTTTCGGTTCCGTCCATTCGTCTCTCGTGTTCCGGCGACCGGTATCGCGCATGGGACTTATATCGTTATAATTGGAAATGCAGAGCTTGCAAATGCGGGTGATGGGCTACTTCTTCACTAGAAATAGTAATTAAATTTCAAATATTTGATTACCGGTGGCGGAAACTCTGCAGGGGTGGCTTGACTCAAGGGGGAATTATATCGTTATAAATTTCCCAGCCGGCCCGACATGAGGCTAGGCCTTTTGGGAGGATTCCATGTCATTCAACAAAGTTGTGAAGCTTGCCGCAGGCGCGGCCGTGCTCGCGCTCAGCCTTGGCAGCGCCAAGGCGGCGGACAATGTCGAGGTTCTGCACTGGTGGACGTCGGGCGGCGAAGCAGCCGCGCTTGACGTGCTGAAGAAGGATCTCGAATCGAAGGGCGTCACCTGGGCCGACATGCCGGTTGCCGGCGGCGGCGGCGAAGCCGCGATGACGGCCCTGCGCGCGCGCGTCACCGCGGAAAACCCACCGACGGCCGTGCAGGCGCTCGGCTTCGACATCACCGACTGGGCCAAGCAGGGCGTTGTCGGCGACCTTTCGGAAGTCGCTACGGCCGAGGGCTGGGACAAGGTCGTCCCGACCGCGCTGCAGAACTTCTCCAAATATGACGGCAAGTGGATCGCTGCCCCGGTCAACGTGCACTCGACCAACTGGGTCTGGATCTCCAAGAAGGCGCTGGATGCGGCGGGCGGCAAAGAGCCGGCGAACTGGGACGAGTTCATCGCCATGCTCGACAAGATGAAGGCAAACGGCATCACGCCGCTCGCTCACGGCGGCCAGCCCTGGCAGGATGCGACGCTGTTCGACGCAGTCGTGCTGTCGCTCGGGACCGACTTCTACAAGGCGTCGATGATCGATCTTGACCCGGCCGCCCTCAGTGGCGACAAGATGAAGGAAGCCTTCGGGCGCATGGAGAAGCTGCGTTCCTACGTTGACGACAACTTCTCCGGCCGCGACTGGAACCTCGCGTCGGCGATGGTGATCGAAGGCAAGGGCGGCGCCCAGATGATGGGCGACTGGGCCAAGGGCGAGTTCCTCAAAGCCGGCCAGAAGCCGGGCACCGACTTTGTTTGCATCCGCTTTCCCGGCACCCAGGGTGCGGTCACGTTCAACTCCGACCAGTTCATGATGTTCAAGGTCGGAGACGACAAGAAGAAGGCGCAACTGATGATGGCCTCGGCCATCGAGGACCCTAAGTTCCAGTCGGCCTTCAACGTGGTCAAGGGTTCGGTCCCGGCACGCACCGACGTGCCGAACACCGATTTCGACGATTGCGGCAAGAAGGGCATGGCCGACCTGGCCGAGGCCAACGAGAAGGGCACGCTGTTCGGTTCCATGGCGCATGGCCATGCGGTTCCGGCGTCGATCAAGAACGCGATGTATGACGTCATCACGCGCCACTTCAACGGGGAGATCACCACGGACGCTGCTCCGGCCGAATTCGCAGCGGCGGTCGAAGCGGCCAAGTAGCCAAATACGCGCGGCGCAGCGCCTAGGCGCTGCGCCATTCATCGCGGGGCATCCGGGACAGGTTTCCGGGCGCCCCGCCTTTCCTGCATCGGCGCGCCGGTGCCCGCGGAGCCACCGCATGCCGACCCGTGTACAGCTGCAGAATGCCATCCCGAAACTGGTGCTTGCACCGAGCTTCGCGGCGATACTCGTCTTCGTCTACGCATTTATCTTTTACACGGGTTACCTGTCGCTGACCGATTCCAAGATGCTGCCGTCTTACGGCTTCGTCGGCCTCGAAAACTACGAGAAGCTGTGGAAGCTGCCGCATTGGTGGCGCGCGGTGACCAACCTTGCCATTTTCGGTTCGCTCTACATCGTGATCTGTTCGGTGCTCGGCCTGCTGCTGGCGATCCTGCTTGACCAGAAGATCCGTGCGGAAGGTTTTTTGCGGCCGATCTACCTCTATCCGATGGCGCTTTCCTTCATCGTCACGGGCACGGCCTGGAAGTGGTTCCTCGATCCCGGCATCGGGCTGGAAAGCGTCATGCACCACTGGGGCTGGGAAAGCTTTTCATTCACCTGGATCAAGGACCGCCAGATGGCGATCTACACCGTGGTCATCGCCGCGGTCTGGCAATCGTCGGGTTTCGTGATGGCAATGTTCCTGGCCGGCCTGCGCGGCGTCGACAACGAGATCATCAAGGCGGCGCAGATAGATGGCGCCTCGACGGCGACGATCTACCGCCGCATCATCATTCCTCTGATGCGGCCGGTGTTCCTGTCGGCTTTCGTGGTGCTCGCGCACCTCGCCATCAAGTCGTACGACCTGGTCGTGGCGCTGACCGGCGGCGGGCCGGGGCAGGCGACCGAATTGCCGGCCACCTTCATGTACTCCTACACCTTCACCCGCAACTCGATGGGCATCGGCGCCTCGTCGGCGATCATCATGCTGGTGATGATCTTCTCCATCATCATCCCCTATCTCTATTCGGAACTGCGCGGAGGGCCGCGCCAATGAGCCAGGCCTCACCCGACAATGCGGTGCGCACGAACGTTCCCGCCCGCGTCGCCATCTACATCGCGCTGATCCTGTTTGCGGTCTACTACCTGCTGCCGTTCTACGTGATGGTCGTCAATTCGCTGAAGCCGCTCGACGAAATACGCGGCGGCAACATGCTGGCGCTGCCGCAGCAGTTGACGTTCGAACCGTGGTCAAGCGCGTGGTCGACGGCACAGATCGGCGTCCAGGCAACCGGGCTGAAACCATACTTCCTGAACTCGATCCTGATGGTGGTGCCGGCCGTCGCCATCTCGACGCTGCTCGGCGCGCTCAACGGTTTCGTGCTGACCAAGTGGCGGTTTCGCGGCGACAACACGATTTTCGGGCTGATGCTGCTTGCCTGCTTCATCCCGTTCCAGATCGCTCTCATCCCGGCCGCGCGCATTCTCGGCCTTCTAGGCATCGCCGGCACGACGCAAGGCCTGGTGCTCATCCACGTCGTCTATGGCCTGGGTTTCACCACGCTGTTCTTCCGCAACTACTACGCGGCATTTCCGACCGAGCTGGTGAAGGCCGCGCAGATCGACGGCGCGACGTTCTTCCAGATTTTCCGGCGGATCCTGTTGCCGTCGTCGGGGCCGATCATCGTGGTCACGGTGATCTGGCAATTCACCAACATCTGGAACGATTTCCTGTTCGGCGCCTCGTTCGGCGATTTCGACTCCCAGCCGATGACCGTCGCTCTCAACAATCTCGTCAGTTCGTCGAGCGGCGTGAAGGAATACAACGTGCATTTTGCCGGCGCGATACTGGCGGCGCTGCCGACGCTGGTCGTCTACATCGTGTCGGGACGCTATTTCGTGCGCGGCCTGATGGCTGGCGCTGTGAAGGGATAAACATGGCGTTTCTCGAAATCCGCAATCTCGAAAAGTCGTTCGGCAAGGTCTCGGTGCTGAAAGGCATCGACCTCGAGATCGACAAGGGCGGCTTCCTGGTGCTCGTCGGGCCGTCAGGCTGCGGCAAGTCGACATTGCTGAACTCAATCGCCGGGCTGGAGACGATTACCGGCGGGTCGATCAGCATCGACGGACGCGGCATCGACGGGCTGCACCCTTCGAAGCGCGATATCGCCATGGTATTCCAGTCCTACGCGCTCTATCCCAACATGACTGTGGCGCAGAACATCGCCTTCGGCATGGAAATCCGCGGCGTGCCCAAGGCCGTGCGTGATAAGGCGATCGGCCAGGTATCGGACATGCTGCAGATAGGTCATCTGCTCGACCGTCGGCCGAGCCAGCTTTCCGGCGGCCAGCGCCAGCGCGTCGCCATCGGCCGGGCGCTGGTGCGGGACCCGAAGCTTTTTCTGTTCGACGAACCGCTGTCCAACCTCGACGCCAAGCTGCGCGTCGACATGCGCACCGAGATCAAGCGGCTGCACCAGCGCATGGGCACCACCATCGTCTACGTCACCCACGACCAGATCGAGGCGATGACGCTCGCCACCAAGATCGCTGTACTGAAGGACGGGCTCCTGCAGCAGTCCGGCACTCCGGCCGAGATCTACAACAACCCCGCCAACACCTTCGTCGCCGACTTCATGGGATCGCCGGCGATGAACCTGGTTCCGGTGGCGGTTCACAAGAACGGATCCGGAGTGGCGATCTCGGCCGAGCGCGACAACCTCGAACCCCTGGTCCTCACCGTGCCGAACGCGCCTGCAGGCCTCGCCGGCCACGACGGAGGCAAAGTGATCTTTGGCGTCCGGCCTGAAGCATTGACCGACCGCGACAGCGCCGACCGCAATGCCCGCAACATTGCCGAAGGCGAATGCCTGATCGAGGTGGTGGAGCCGGCCGGTTCCGACACCTTCGCCGTCACCCGCCTCGGCGGAAAACAAGTCACCGCGCGGCTGCGCGCCGACGCCAACGTCGCCGCCGGCCAGAAAGCGAAGCTCGCCTTCAACCTGGACAAGGCAGTTTTCTTCGACCCGGCCAGCGGCCAACGGATCGGGTGAGGCGAACCATGCCTTCGCCTGGCGTTCAGGCTGTTGCCGCGGAAGTTCGCGCTGGTGCCAAGCGCGACCCGCGCTGGCGCCTCGGCTGGGATCGCGGCCATGCCGAAATCTTCGCCACAGGTGCGGCGCTGCATAATCTCGTCTTCACCTTCGATGACGGTTCTTCCTTCCGGCCGCTGGCGGAAGCGCCGTGGATCGATGCGCCGGAACTGACAACGCAAGACCATATCCCGAACCATCTCAAATCGCTCGGCGGCGAATGGCCCTGCGTGCCGTTCGGCTCGACGGATATCGACCCGGACCACCATGGATTTGGCGCCGACAATCCCTGGCATGTCACCGCCGAAGCGGCGGGCGCGATCGAACTTGCCATCGACTATCCGCAAGACCACCCGGTCGCGCGGCTTGAACGGCGCATCCGCGGCGTCGCCGGAAGAACCGCGGTCGACCTGGAACTGACTGTCGTCACCCGCGAGGACTGCCTGCTGCCGGTGGGACTGCATCCGATTTTCCGGCTGCCGGACGCCGGCAAGCGCATGCATTTTTCGGTGGACGGGTTTTCGCGCGGGCATACTTTTCCCGGGGTTTTCGAACCCCATGTGTCGCGTCTTGCGGCGGGCAGGGAATTCGGTTCGCTGGACGCGGTGCCGCTGGCGGGCGGCGGCAGCGCCGACCTTTCGCAGCCACCGTCCGACCTGCGCGAAGAGATCGTTCTGATCGAAAGCGCCAATGGCGGGATGGCGCTCGGCTATCCCGACGATGGCTTTGCCGTGCGCCTCGAATGGAACCGCAGGGATTTCCCGGCGCTGGTGATGTGGCTTTCCGACCGCGGCCGCTCCACGCCGCCCTGGTCGAACCGGTTTCGTGGCGTCGGCATCGAGCCGGTCAACGGATTTTTCGATGGCACCGCGCTTGCGGGCCATGCGCCGGCAGGGCTGGCGCTGGGCAAACGGTTCTCCGCCGGCGAGCGATGGACCACGCATTATCGCATTTCGGCGTCGCGCATCGACGCCGGCCAATCACAGGGAAAAGCACGATGAAACGATCGCGTATCAACGAAATCATCCGCGAGGGCGATGCCTTCATCCGCTCGTTCGGCTACATCATGCCGCCTTTCGCCTACTGGTCGCCGGATGTGCTGAAGGAACGGCGGCCGGCCGGCATCGTCGACGCACGGCTCGGCTGGGACATCACCGACTATGGCCAGGAGAAATTCGACGAACTCGGGCTGTTCCTGTTCACGGTACGCAACGGCAGGGCCGAAGACCTGACGCGCGGCACCGGAATGCTCTACGCCGAAAAGATCATGATCTCTCGCAAGGACCAGCTTTCGCCGATGCACCGGCATATCGTGAAGGCCGAAGACATCATCAACCGCGGCGGCGGCAAGCTGGTGCTCGAGCTCTTCATGTCGCGTCCGGACGGCAGCGTCGACGACCAGGCCGAGGTTTCGGTGCCGACCGATGGCGTGGTCCGCACCATGCCGGCGGGCAGCCTGCTCAAGCTCGATCCGGGCGAGAGCGTGACCCTGTTGCCTGGCGTCTGGCATGCATTCTGGGGCGAGGGCGGCGACGTGCTGATCGGCGAAGTGTCGACAGTGAACGACGACCTGACCGACAACATCTTCGCGCAGAAGATCGGCCGGTTCTCGAACATCGAGGAGGATGAAGCGCCGCTCCACCTCCTCGTCTCCGATTATGACCGCTACATAGACGGCAAAGGCTGAGAGACCGTTGAAAATCCGTGATGGCGGGCTGCAAATGGCGATTTCTGCGCTTCCGGTGCTCACGTACCAAATGTACGCTGCGCTCCGGTTCTCGAAATCACCATTTTCGCCACGCCCTGACGGATTTTTCAAACGGTCTCTGATCAAGCCGATCCTTTCCGATTTGAGGTCAGTGCCAGTTCTTCAGGCCGAGCAGTTTTTCGCCGAGCGGCGAGAGCTTGGCCGTTTGCGCATTCTTCTTTTCCCAGTCGCGCGGGTCGCCCGGGAAGGAAGCCCGCTTCGGCGCTTCCAGGTCGCGCCATGAGCTGATGCGTTCGGTGCGCTCGACCAGATCGTCCTCGTCGGCCGGGAACATCGAAATATACTGCGCCATGCGGACGCGGTCCTTCGACCGGTTGGGCCGCACGCCATGCGCCAAAAGCGTGTTGAAGATCAGGAGGTCACCGGGGTTCATCTCGATATTGGTGATGGTCAGGCCGGTGAGGTCGGGATGATGCGGGTCGCGGTCCGTCGGCTGGGTCTTTTCCCATTCGTCGAAATTGGCAAACAATTCGGGAATGCACTGGAAGCCGCCGATGTCGCCATCCTGCCTGACCAGTGAAAGCACGCCCTGGACGCCGATCGGCAAGGGCCGCAGCGAGGTGTCGCTGTCCCAGTGGATAAAGCCGTTGACGTTGCCCGGCGTCTGCTTGGGCGGATTGAGATTGGCGCGGTCGATGGCGACCCACAGCTCTTCCATGTCCCAGATGTCGACGAAGGCGTCATAGACGCGCTGTACCTGGCGGTTATCCCAGAGATACTGGTGGTTGTAGATTTCCACCATGCCGGCGCCGTTCAGCTCCTTCATCTGGTGGTCGCGCCGCTGCGGCGCGTACCATGTCGACGGGTCGTTGGGATCCTTTTCGTCAAAGCGCCAAAGCAAATCCACGAGCCGCTGGACATGATCCTGCGGCACTGCATCGCGAACAATCACATAACCCTTGGTTGTCCAGTGCTCCCAGTCCGCCGGACTCAAGACCCGGAGCGGCAATTTCTTGACGATGTCCTTGAGCTGCGTGGTGACCTTCTTGGACGTCGGATGGCTGTCCTTCTTCAAATCGGTCGCGTGAGCCATGATCCTCTCCCATTTTGATCTGTCCGGTTGCGATGTCGGAGAAATATTAGCCCCTCGACCGGCGCAATGTTGTACTCGCCGTGCCGGTTCTGATACTATCTTGGCGTTCTCTTGGCGAAGTAGTCACAATGAAGCCGGTTCTTGAAAAGGTGCAGCCGTCGCCCGACGCCTCCTGGGCCATGCTCAACCGGCGGCTGGACGACGAAATTCCGTTTCAGTGGCACCACCACCCGGAGCTGGAATTGACGCTGACGCTCAACTCGCGCGGCCAGCGCTTCATCGGCGATCACATCGGGACCTATGAGGACGGCGATCTCGTGCTTATCGGACCGAACCTTCCACACACCTGGTCCTCGACGGAGAAGGTGGACGCCGGCGCGCCGCACGTCGCGCTGGTGATGTGGCTTCGGCCCGACTGGGCGAACGCGCTGAGCGAGACGTTCGTCGAGCTGAAGGCCATCGCGGCGATGCTGGAACGGGCGGTGACCGGGCTGGAATTCTCGCCCGATTTCGCCAGGCGGGTGCGGCCGATGATCGAGGATCTTTTCACGCGCGCGCCGGACGAACGGCTTCTTGGCCTGATGCAGGTTCTGAACATTCTGGCGCATGACCAGGACGCGCTGCCCTTGGCCAGCCGCAGAAGCGCGCCGGCCGTCACCGGCACCGACCGGACGCGGATCGACCGCGTCCTCGATCACATTCATATCCACTATGCGTCGGGATTGTCGTTGTCGGAACTGGCCGATGTCGCCGCTCTCAGTCCATCCGGCCTGCACCGGCTTTTCCGGCGCCATACGCATGTGTCGATCTCCGACTACATCATGCGGCTGAAGATTGGCGAAGCGTGCGCCATGCTGTCGGGCACGACAACGCCGATCGCGCATATTGCCGGCGCTGTCGGTTATCAGTCGCTCGCCAACTTCAACCGGCAGTTCAAGGCGCTGAAGGGTCTGACCCCGCGCGGCTATCGGCAAAGTTTTGGGACGACCGGCAAGTAACGTTCCTGGGCTGCGTGTCGTGTACCAAAGACCCCCTCGCCGGTTTGCTGCGCAAACCACCTCTCCCCCGGGGCGAGGACCCAGGCTGGAAAGGTGCCGGCGTCGCGGCAGTGGTTCCTCGCCCCGGCGAAGCGGGGGAGAGGTGCCGAGCGAAGCGAGGCGGAGAGGGGGCCGGCGCTCATCATCACAAACCTCTCCATCGACGTAGCCCCGCTTACCCGGCGCCGATTTTCGGGACAGGCGGCCAAGGTTTTGGATTCTGCGCTCATGACTCGCCGTCACAGAGGGCTAAGCTCAAAGCATTGCCCAGCTGCGCGAGCTCGGAGCCGTAACCTGCCGCAGCTGGTCCAACTCGGAGAAGGCAGACATGTCTACCGCGAACGCGGCTCCAAAAACCGCAATGCAACGATTTCTCGATGGCGTCGAACGGGTGGGGAACATGGTTCCTCATCCGGTCGTGATCTTCCTGATCCTGATTGCAATCGTCATTGTTCTGTCGGCTATCCTCAGCATGTTCGGCGCCGCGGTGAGCTTCGAGCGGATCAACGCGGAAACGCATGAGATTGAAACAGCGACCACGGAAATCCGCAGCCTGCTGAACATCGACGGCATACGGTTCCTGTATGCGTCGCTCATTCCCAATTTCATGAGCTTCACCGCGGTCGGACTGATGATTGCGGCGATGATCGGCGCCGGCGTGGCGGAGGAATCGGGCCTGGTCACCGCGCTGATCAGAAAGCTTGTAATCGTGTCGCCGCCATGGGCGCTGACCTACATCCTTGCCTTTGTCGGCATCATCGCCAGCGTTGCCGCCGACGCGGGTTATCTGGTCCTGATCCCCCTTGCCGGTATCGCTTATCTCGCCGTCGGGCGTCACCCGCTTGCCGGCCTGGCCCTGGGCTTTGCGGCAGTGGCTGGCGCTTTCACAGTCAACATGCTGATCAAGCCGCTCGATGCAGTCCTCGTGGAATTCACCAACGATGCGGCACATCTGGTCGATCCCAACAGATCGATCGGCCTGGCCTCGAATGTCTGGTTCTCCATAGCGTCGGTGCTGTTTCTGACGATCGTCATCGCGTTCATCTCCGATCGCATGATCGAACCGCGGCTCGGAGCATACAAGCCGGAGCAATCAGGGGACGGCGCAGTTTCCGATCAGAGCGCCGAACTGTCGGAAAAAGAATCCCGCGGATTGCGTTTTGCATTGTTCGCTCTGATCGGGCTGATCGCCGTCTTCTGCCTGCTGACCTTGCCCGCATGGGCGCCGCTGCGGAATCCCGAGACCGGCGAACTCATCGGCAACTCACCCTTCATGAACGGCCTTATCGCGCTGATCATGCTGATATTCCTGGTGACCGGCTGGTCGTACGGCATCGGCGCAGGTACGATGCGGACCTTGACCGAAGTCATTGGGGCAATTGAAAAGTCGATCAAGAATCTCGGCGGGACGATCTTCCTGTTCTTTGTCCTGAGCCAGTTCGTCGCTTACTTCACCTATACCAACATGGGCACGGTCATGGCCTTGAGCCTGTCCGGCGCGCTGCAGGCAGCGAACATCGGGGCTCTGCCTCTCCTGCTTGGCTTTATCGTCGTGGTCGCGATCATTGATCTCCTGTTGACTGGCGCAATCGCGAAATGGGCGATCTTTGCTCCCGTCTTCGTGCCGCTTTTGATGAAACTCGGCGTCGAGCCGGAAGCGGTCCTTGCCGCGTACCGCGTCGGCGATTCACCGATGAATGCGATCACCCCGCTCAACGCCTATTTTGCGTTGGTGGTTGGTTTTGCCCAGAAGTACGACAAGTCCGCAGGCGTTGGCACAATCGTGTCGCTGATGCTCCCCTACGTCGCCTGGATGTTTGTCCTTTGGACGGCGCTCTTCGCCGTCTGGAAAGCAATGGGATTGCCCTGGGGGCTATAGCGGCAGGGTCGCAGGGAAACGCGAAAAGCGCCACTCAAGCACGGGATGTATCAGATGACCGATCTTGTTCCCCTCGACATCGCCGGCGCCGAAGAACACCTGATGCGGTTCCTCTCGGTCGAAGGCGTGACCGGATACGAGGCCAATATCGCGGCGGCCGTCAGCGATGCGCTGAAGGCTGCCGGCGTGCCGGCTTCGGCAATCCGCTTCGATGACGCCAATACGCGCATTCCGCTGCCGACGGAAACTGGCAATCTCATCGTGGACCTTCCGGGAACGCGTAGCGGACCAAGGCTGCTGTTTTCCACCCACCTGGACACGGTGCCGCTGTGCGCCGGGGCGAAGCCTCGAAGGGAGGGCGATCGCATCGTCTCCGACGGCACGACAGCGCTTGGGGGCGACGCCCGTACCGGGGTTGCCCTTCTGGTAGTGGTTGCCGAAACGCTCATCAAGCACAAGCTGCCGCATCCGCCGATCACGCTGCTTTTCACGGTGCGGGAGGAGAGCGGGCTTCATGGAGCGCGCGAGCTGAACCCAGCCGAACTCGGCGGACCGGTCATGTGCGTCAATGTCGACGGGCAACTCGCTTCGGAGCTAATCATCGGCGCTGTCGGGCAGGAGAACTGGGAAGTCGAGATCAAGGGCCGCGCGTCCCACGCCGGCGTGGCGCCGGAGAAGGGGATATCGGCCACGATGGTTGGCGCCATCGCCTTGACAGAGGCGCGGCAGGCGGGCTGGTTCGGCAAGGTCGTCAAGCCAGACGGCCGGGGAACCAGCAATGTCGGGATATTCGGCGGCAAGGGCGACAAAGCCGCTGGCGATGCGACCAACGTCGTCACCGACTACGTCTTCATCAAGGGCGAGGCGCGCAGTCCGGAATCGGCCTTCGCGGCGAAAATCGCCAACGGCTACAAGCAGGCGTTCGCGAAAGCGCAAGGCGAGGTGAGGGACCATGAGGGAGGCACGGCCGAGCTGACGTTCAGCCACAAGGCGGCTTACCCGCCATTCGAGCTCAGCAAGAACAGTCCTGTCGTGAAGCGCGCAGCCAAGGCGCTCACGATGCTCGGCATCGAGCCCGTCTATCTGTTCTCCAACGGCGGTCTCGACGCCAACTGGCTCGACAAGCACGGCGTTCCCACCATCACCATCGGTGCAGGCCAGGCCGAGATCCATACCATCAAGGAATACGTGAACCTTGCCGAGTACGAGAAGGGCTGCCGCCTCGGCGTACTTATGGCGACAATGGAAGAGTAGCAGTCGCACCGCGGCCCTGGGGACGGAGCCGGTTGCGTTGAACCCGTATGTTGCGGCGGAAGCGCTGAAGATTGGATTTCGGTGGCCTGAGGAAGGGCCGGTGAGGAAACAAGCGATTGAGCCCCATAACCTACACTGCCACCATCATCGCGGTCGTCGTCGTCCTGTTCGTCTGGAACAGGCTGCCTGTTGTCGTTGTCGCGATGGCGACGGCGACGGCGCTTTGGGCAACCGGCGTCCTGACGATCGATCAGGCCCTCGGCGGCTTTGGCGATCCCGCGGTGATCTTTATCGCTTCCCTCTTCATTGTCAGTGCCGGGCTCGACGTGACAGGCGTCACTGCCTGGGCCGGGCAGCTTCTGATCCGTGGCGCGGGCGAGGAGAGCCGCACCCGCCTGCTGCTGCTGACGATGAGCATGGTCGCGCTTCTCACGGCGCTGATCAGCGTCAATGGCGCCGTTGCCGCGCTCCTGCCGGTGGTGGTCGTCATCGCCGTCCGCTTGAAGCGGAATTCGGCGCAGTTGCTTCTGCCGCTGGTTTTTTCGGCACATGCCGGCTCCAAGCTGGCGCTGACCGGCTCGCCCGTGAACGTCCTGGTCTCGGACGCGGGCAGCGACGCTGGCGTGGGCGGCTTCGGCTTCTTCGAATTCGCGCTTGTCGGCTTGCCGCTGCTGGCGGGAACGATGGCGATCATCATACTGTTCGGAAAACGGCTGCTGCCTGAACGCAATGGCGCGACCATGCCCGCCGACTTCAGCCGCCATGCGAAGACCCTCGTCGAGCAATATGGCCTTGCCAGCGGCGTCTACCAGATGCGGGTGCGCGCAAGTTCGCCCTTCATCGGCAAGCCGGCGTCTTCGATAGAGTTGGCCGCGTATCCCGAACTGCAACTCGTCGCCGTTCACGAGGGGGAAACCGCCAGCCCGCTGCGCAGAGCTGTCATCGCAGAGGGTGATCACCTGTTGCTGCGGGGCGACGCCGAGTCGGCCGCCGCATTCGCTGTCGATAGCCATCTCGCCTTCAGCGAGTCGGCCGCTCCCGGGCAGGGGGAAGGAACGCTTTTCAATCGCAGTTCAGGTCTGGCGGAGGTGGTGATCCCGCCGCGCTCCGGCCTTATCGGCCAAAACGTCTTCCCGGGCATGGTAACCGAGAGCGGCGACCTCATCGTCCTTGCAGTACAGCGTGCGGGTTCCGAGGTTGCCGCCACCAACGCGACACGGGATGCCGGAGGCATCGTGCTGCAGGCCGGCGACACCATGCTCTTGCAGGGAACGTGGAAAGCGCTCGACCTCCGGCTCAAGGATCCGGATGTCCTGGTCGTCAATTCGCCCGAACTGGTGCGCCGCCAGGCGGTGCCGATGGGACCGGGCGCCCGTCAGGCCGTTGCCATTCTGGTCGCGATGGTCCTGCTTCTCGCCACCGGCATCACCCCGCCGGCGATAGCCGGCCTGCTCGCCGCCGGCGCCGTCGTCCTGTCAGGGATCATGAGCGTCGAGCAATCCTACCGCGCCATCGATTGGACGACGGTGGTCCTTGTCGGGGCGATGATGCCGCTGTCCACCGCCATGGTCGAGACGGGCGCCGCGAAACTGATGGCGGAATATCTGGTGTCGCTCGTCGGCGACGCCGGCCCTATTGCCCTGCTCGCCGGCCTGTTCGTGCTGACTGCCATCATGGGGCAACTCATCAGCAATACCGCGACCGCTCTCATCGTCATACCGATCGGCGTGGCGGCTGCCGCAACCATGGGTGTCTCGCCCCGTCCTGTGCTTATGAGCACCGCCGTGGCGGCGGCAGCGGCATTTCTGACACCGATCGCAACCCCCACAAATCTCATGGTCATGGGACCCGGCGGGTATGCTTTCGGCGACTATTGGAAACTCGGGCTACCGTTGCTGCTCTGGTTCTTTGTCGTGGCTGTGTTCATAGTGCCGATGATCTGGCGGTTCTGAGCTGCCACGATACGCTTCTGTCGAATTGGCGGGTAACGCCCGGACAGTAGTTCGGCTTTTGTAAATGAGATTTATCGGCCAGAGGCAACATTGCAACGGCGACCATACCAATGAATGCCCGCATGGTTCCGGTGCTGCTCGGCATCATCTCCACAATTCTGCTGCTGGCCGGGTTCTATTTCGCGGACGAGATATTTGCGCCCGTTGCCTGCGCTCTCTTCATCATCGCGATTGCCTGGCCGCTCCAGGAGCGACTTCAGGCACGGCTGCCGCAGCTTCTTGCGCTCGCCATTGTGGTGACGCTGATCATGCTGGTCTTCATCGTTTTCGCGTCGGTCGTGGCCTGGGGTTTCGGTCGGGTGGGCCGCTCGCTCATTGCGGAGACGCCCCGGCTTCAGGGGCTCTACGAACAGGCGACCGCCTGGCTTGAGACGCATGGGATCGCCGTCGCCGGCCTGTGGGCCGAGCACTTCAACATGCGCTGGGTGGTGGGGGCGGTCCAGGGCCTGTCGGTCAGGCTGAATACGATGATCTCGTTCTGGATCGTGGTTTTGATCTACGTGCTGCTCGGCCTGCTCGAGGTCGGCCCGGTAGCGCGCAGAATTCCCGGCATCGTCAGCAGCGAGGCTGCCCGCGTCCTGATCATGGGCAGCAACCGCACCGCCGCCAAGCTGCGCCGGTATCTTATGATCCGGACGATCATGAGCATTGCAACGGGCGCTATGGTCTACGTGTTCGCGCTGGCGCTCGGCCTGCAGCTTGCCGCGGAGTGGGGCGTCATCGCCTTCACCTTGAATTTCATCCCCTTCATCGGCCCGTTCATCGCAACGCTGCTGCCGACCTTCTATGCACTGGCGCAGTTCGAATCCCTTTATTCCGCGCTGTTCGTCTTTGCCTGCCTCAATCTCATCCAGTTCGTGATCGGTAGCTACGTGGAGCCGCGCATGGCGGGCAAGGCGCTCGCGCTGTCGCCCTTCCTCGCGCTGTTTTCGGTTTTCCTCTGGATGTTCCTGTGGGGCCTTTTCGGCGCATTCATCGGAGTTCCAATCACAATCGCGGCAGTTACCTTCTGTGCGCAATCGCCTTCGGCCGAATGGCTTTCGCACTTGCTGGGCGCGCCGGACGACGGCGAAGCGAAGGACCCGTCAGCAGTGTAAGTGGACGCCGGGGACGCTCTGGCTGGCACAGCATGCGCCAAGCCATCAGCCAGCGTATGGAAATTCCTCACAGGCTGTGTCAATTTTAGCTACGATGCTTATGCGCTGGGGGGTGCTGGGATCCAAACTGAAAGTCATAATTGTTTGGAACCACCCCAATGTACCAGGAATCCGCGCTCCAATCCTTCGAAGAACACAAAAGGGAGAACGCGCAATTTACGCACTCCCTGAATTTTTCAAACTTTAACCTTCCTCCGAGCGATCAATTTCCGGCTTTCCGTTCCGCCTATCAAGGCGTGATTGATGTGTCGATTGGGTTGGATGGCCCTCGATCGTTTCCAGCCCGTCAAACGGTTTGGAACCTGGAAAGGCTGGCGTTCATGCGAACCAGGCTTCCCGGTGAAAAACATGCCCATCGCCGGAAGCACCTGAAGAGGTGCGTGCTTGATCATTGGTACGTCGATCTGCCGTTTCGGTCTCCAAAGTCCGGCAATTGGAATGGAACCGAAATCGCTGTCGCCGAGCTGCATTGCCTGGCCACGTCGTTCGATCGAGAAATCGATCACGACGGGATACTCACACTCTTCATCCCGCATGATCTGTTTGCCTCGAAGGCCGGGCTGCATCGAATGCTGGACGTGAAGTTCGAGGGGGGACTTGGCAAGCTTCTGGCAGACTATCTGTTTCTCCTCGACCGATCGCTGGAGGATCTGAAGTCGCCGGAGATACCCTACATTGTCGAGGCGACACGCAGCCTTGTCGCCGTATGTCTCGCCCCGTCCCAGGATCGCTTGATAGAGGCCCAGACCCCGATCGACGCGACATTACTGGGCCGGGCGCGTCGGGTGATCGACGGCCGACTTATGGATCGCAATCTGACTTCGGAGATGCTGTGCACTGCGCTGGGCGTGTCCCGCTCCCGCCTCTACAGGATCTTCGAACCTCTTGGCGGCGTTGCCTCCTACATTCGAAAGCAACGGCTGCTGCGCACACGCGACGCGCTCTCCGACATAGCAGATACGCGGTCCATATCCCGCATTGCCGAGCAGTGGGGTTTCGTAGATCCGTCCGCCTACAGTCGAACGTTCAAACATGAATTCGGCATTTCACCGAAGGAAGCGCGGGATATTGGTTGGGCGAGCGACGGCTTCGTCGTAGCGCAGCAAGGCCAGGTTCGACACGAAGGGGAGCAAACGCTGTATCAACTGCTGCGCACCATTGATGGCGCCTGATACGGGTCGTACCGGCGCGTTGCGTCGATCTGGCGACGTTGGCTTGCCGAGACCGATTAAAGTCACTCCTGATAAGTCTCAACGCCCTCCGGCCCCGGTTTTTTGAAAAGGATGAATACCAAGGGGTTGCCGGGCTCGGACATGGCGTCGCTGCGCAGGCCCGTTATCTCTCCGTCCACGCCGCTTGTGTATTCCGCAACCACTTCACCAAAGCTGTTGCGCTGGATGGCGACCTTCTGTCCGGCCTGGACCTTGTCGTTGAGCTTGACCAAATGCTCGACGATACCGCCCGCGGTGGCGATGATCGGGAAAGCACTGTTGCCGACAAAGACCGTCACGTCCTTGCCCGTGCGACCCATCGGCCCGGCAACGATGCCGTAATGCTTGAGGACGTTCATCGTGCCTTCCACGAACAGCGGGATCATCTCGAGGTCCAGCACGCGCGCGGCGCCGATCTCCGGCGTGAAAGAGGGGATGCCCGCGTCCATGAACGCATTATGCAGGACACCGGGATAGACATGGTTGTCGAAGATCTGGCCGACGGGATAGAGCTCCAGCATCGCCTTGACCTCGGGCACGTCCATGCCGCCGATATTGAATGCGGTGACTTCGAATCCCGTCGTGCCGGTGTGAAAGTCGATGGCGAAGTCGGCGTTCGGCCGCAGCAGCCGGTTGAAAAGGAGCCCGGCGTGGCGGCTGGGCGCGGTGACGCCGTTCTCGTTGCCGGGCCATTCCCGGTTCATGTCGATCAGATCGATGCCTCTGCCCTGATTGGGCCATCGGCGCTGCATGCTTTCGAGGGCCGGGCGCGCCACGTCGGTGACCGCCACCACCGTTCCCGACATCTGCGTCGGATCGAGCTGGTTCATCACGGTCTGGACCGTGTGAATGTTACTCATTTCGTCGCCATGCACACCGCTGGTCAGGACGCCTCGCTTGCCCGGCTTTGCTCCCTTGGCAACCGTCACGGACACGTACCAGTGTTGTCCGGTCGGCATCTGCACGCCCTGAAAATACAGGAGGTGCTTCTGCCCGGGTTCCAGGTCGTTGACGTCGAGCGCGCTGACGACTTTTTTCCCCTGGATCACCTCGCCGGTGTAGACCGTTCCCGATGACGCATCGCTTGCCGGGGCGGCAGGGGAAGCCGCTGGATCCTGAGCGTTTGCGGAACCGGCAGTGGCTGCAAATGTGGCCGCCGCACCGACCGTGGCGATGGACGCAATAATCAGATCGCGACGATCGAGGCCGTTTTTACGTTTGTCCGACATGGTGATCGTGTCCTTTCGCAAGCAAGGGCCGAAGACCGGTGAACTTTTGCACCCGAATTAGCGGCCTACTTTGGAACGCTATCCTTATAGCGGACGATAACGTCCCTGAACTCTCTTGCCATTGGCTCAAAATTCCAAAGCTGTGCTGCCCGTCCTATTCAGAGGATATTCTCCGACGAACGCGGACCGGCAAACGTCAGCTTTTTAGCTGCAGTATCGCGTCGGATGGGCCAACGGCACTAATGAGCTGTGGACGAGTCATGCGGACCTCATCCGCGCTTATCGCGAAGCGGTGGCGAAGCACAGCGCCGATGATCAGGCAAACATCCTCTGGAACACCACTCAGCGCGTCTACCGACCGATCTGATGGTCCTGTGCGCTCACCCTTAACCGTAACCCACGGCAAGGGTTCAACCCTGCCGATGTCCGGAACTTTTCTCATCTTCCCCGAGTTCTTCTAGTTCAATTCGAGGAGACGAACGATGGCTCATACCGACGAACAGAAGATCATCGACCTGGAGAAAAAATTCTGGCGGACGATGGTGGATAAGGACATCGAAGGGTCAGTGGCGATGCTGGCTGGAGAGTCTATTGTCGCGGGCGCGCAAGGGACGGCACGGCTCACGCATGACGACTATCGTGGCATGGCCAAGCAGGGTGATAGCCTCTGGCAGCTGAAATCCTTCCAACTCGACGATCTTAAGGTGATGTTTCCTTCCGATGACGTGGCCGTCATCGCCTACACGGTGACAGAAGAGATGGAGGTTGAAGGCAAGCCGCTGACGTTGAAGGCCGCCGACGCCACCACCTGGATCCGTCAGGACGGCGAGTGGCTTGCTGCCCTGCATACGGAATCGGTGCTGGGCGATCCCTTTGGCCGCGATCGCAAGGCGGCGTAAAAAACACAGTCGCCACCCACCTGTGCTTCCATTCGGCGTTGCCGCGAACGCGGCAGCGCCGAATCGCGGTTATGGGGGGAATCCCGGGCTGACAAGCTGCGCTCACGCTGAGTTTCAGGCAATCCACGAATAGTCGAGTCGCAAGACTGCCGTTGAATCGAAGATCCCGTCGGTACGTGGCAACTATGCAACAGTAAATGCTGTTCTTTTTGGCCTGCCCACTCCCGGCAACATCCCTAACTTGGCCCGGAAGCTCTTCAAGTGTTATGCAGGACCATGTCGGCAGTTTTTTGATCGGACTGATATGAGCTGTGAGATATCGCGCCGCTTTCTTGTATTGGGTAGCCTGACGGTCCTGGCGGCCGGATGCACATCGGTGCAACAAGCGGTCGAGCCCCTGACGGCCTCCTTCGGCGCCCCGAAGGGCCTAAATCCCGCTTTTCGACGCAGGCATGTGCGCTACGACGGCAGCGAACCTCCAGGGTCGATCGTTGTAGACACAAACGAACGGTTTCTTTACGCCGTGGAAGAAGGCGGGTGGGCCACTCGCTATGGTGTCGGGGTGGGTGAAGAGGGCCTCTCATTGAAAGGCAGGGCCAAGATCGGACGCAAGGCCGAATGGCCATCCTGGACGCCTACCGCCAACATGATGCGGCGCAAACCACGGCTGCTTCAATATGCCGGCGGGGTGCCAGGCGGCAAAAACAATCCCCTTGGCGCGCGCGCTCTCTATCTTTACCAGGGCGGTCGCGACACGATGTTCCGCTTGCATGGCACAAACGAGCCCTGGACAATCGGAACTGCCGTCTCCAGCGGATGTGTTCGGTTGACGAACGAGGACATTATCGATCTCTACGAGCGTACGCCGGAAGGTACGCCAGTATTGGTGATCTAGCCCTCGCGGCGCTTCAGAACTGCGCTCAGCACGCTATCTTCAAATCAGAGATGAAGGCAACCGTGCTGGAGACAGGTAGCTGCCTCAGTATTCCGGTTAACCATACTCGATCGATTTTCCGGCCCTGGAAGAAGCTGACACAAACTGTGTCTTTTGTGCACTAGACGTTGTCCCCGCTTACCCTATCTTATTCAAACCACGAATCTTCTGTGGTGGCAGTGCCTTAGATAATCTGTTCCACATCCGGGGAAAGGATTGCCTTATGAGCAAATTGATAATCGCATTGGTAGCAGCTCTAGCTGTCAGTAGCCTAAGTGGCTGCGGCACGATTGGTAAAGGCAAGGGTAAAGCCCCGCCCCCGGTCGAAGATACCGGAGCTGCTCCCGTCTATAAGTGACGATACGCTGGTTTCCTGAGTAGGAAGGGCCGGACGGCCCTTCCTGAAAACGCGACATAGCTGATTGGTTGCGGGCTGCCGCTGGCTCCGGTCGGGATTCTGTCGGGTTGGAAAAGGGAAGGCGGAACGATGTTAGTTCGCAGCCGGCTATTTTGCCTGGCCTTGGTGTTTGTTGTCTCGGCCTGTCAGACCGAGGACAAGCGGCCCCAACCGCGTTTCGTTTCGGATGCATCCGAAACGGGAAATGCGGTTACATCTGCATATGCTCCCAAAACCGCATCACATGCCAACGCAAGCGGCTATTTCATCGAATTCCGCTCGCGGTATGCGCTTAGCTACGGCCATACCTATGTTATCTTCGGCCGCGCCCAGAACGGGAAGATGATCAATCCCGAGGTGGCGGGTCTGCACCCTTCCTCCGACAGCGAGGTCCCCTACGTAATGGGCCATTTCATTCCGGTCCCTGCTGAAACCGGATGGAGTGATGGTGACCTCGAAGAGGGTTACAGGTCCGCGAGCTGGAGGGTGATGCTGAGCCAATCCCAATACAACTCCGTGGTTTCCAACATACGCAAGCTCCAGGCCAGTTCGCCCGTTTGGCATGCAGCACTCTATAATTGTAATGCCTTCGTCGCGGACATCGCGCGTTCCATGGGGTACAAAACCCCGTCGATCCAACTGAGACCGCAGCAGTTCGTGACCGAATTGAGACAGATGAATACGCGTTCCTAAATGGAGCCAAACCGGCTTTTCTCCGGACGAAAAATACTGCAGACCGTTCAAGTCTCAAGCAGCGTGGCGGTTGGACGTGATAAGTATCGATTCGGTTGGCGAGTTCGTCTGGGTCCTGGGGCTCATTGCCTGGTACGTCATCCGATACCCTTTTGAGCGGCGTGCAAAGCGCGTGCGGGTTGTCGGCACTCAACGCTCGCCATCAGACAATGTCGGTCTGGCGGCCGCGGTCTTTGGGATGGCCATCCTCCCAGCCTTTTGCATTGTCACGAATTTTCCCCGCGCCGCCGATTATCCCAGCAACATCTGGTCGGTCGGGGTGGGAACGATATCCTACGTGGCAGCGCTCTGGGTCTTTCGCCGCGCTCACAAGGAGCTTGGACGCAACTGGTCGATCAGCCTCGAAATTCGCGAGCGACATGAACTCATCCGCTCCGGTCCTTACGCGCTCGTTCGCCATCCCATGTACACTTCGTTTCTGTTGATGGCGCTGGGGCAGTTTTTCCTGCTTTCCAATTGGGTCGCGGGAATTGCGGGCCTGATCGGGTTTTCGATCCTCTTTTTTGGACGTGTCGACAAGGAAGAGCGTATGATGCTTGATAATTTCGGCCCGCAATATCGGGCTTACATGGAAACTACCAAGCGAATTATTCCTTATCTGTATTAGGGTTGCGAGGATGCGCGGTCGAGCCATCAAGCTTTCGGCGTCTCGGCGTTTGGTTGGAGACCTGATGCACTTTTCACTGGGCGTGCCGCGCGTCACTGTCCAGCGTCGCATCGATGTGAGTGGTCTCGTCAGAGCGAGGACGGCAAACGGGAAAAAGCGCTCCTGGACCGCGATCTTCCTCAAGGCATATGCATTGCTGGCAAGGGAAACGCCGGAACTTCGGCGTACCTACGTAAAATTGCCCTGGCCGCATCTCTACGAATATCCCGTGAGCGTCGCATCGGTTGCCCATGAGCGGGACCTTGATGGCGAAAAGGCAGTGCTTCTGACCCGCATCAAATGCCCGGAGCGCGATGCAATTCATGAACTCGAGGAATTCCTCCATCGAGCAAGAACGCTTCCGGTCCATGAGGTCAAAGACTTCAGGCAGTCCCTGAAATTTGCCCGCGCGCCGGCTGTTGTCAGGCGTTTGCTCATGTGGCTGGGTCTGAACATCGCGCGCCAGAAGGCCAACTATTTCGGCACGTTCCAACTGTCTGTCTATTCCGGACTAGGGGCGGAATCGCTCAATCCGCTGACACCGCTCACCACTCTGCTCAACTACGGTCCGATCGAGGACGGTTTCGTGACCGTGCGCATCCACTATGATCACCGGGTAATGGACGGCGCCACCGTGGCCCGAGCGCTGGGGAAGTTCGACGAAATACTGAATGGCGTCATAGCGCAAGAATTGACCGATTCCGGCTGAAACGCGTCCGGTCGGTGAATAGCCGGAGCACCTCGGTCAACGAGGTCGCAGGGATGGCGTGCGCTGACTTCAGAGCGGTTCCGGTTCTTTCAGAACCGATAACTCGCTCAAAGTGCTTGTTTTGCCGCATTTATGCGGACGCCAAATGATTCCATTTGGCTGCAAAATGCTTTGGGATCGTCAAGCGGGCCGGATCCCGGTTCGTCAAACCCTGCTTTCCGAACGAGATACCGGTTCTTGATCCGGAATCAACGCCTGCCAACCTTTTCGCTCATCCAGGATTGCATAGACGACCAGCTGGTCCGTGCTGTTTTTCAGGTAAAAAATGGAGAAGCCATCGGCATTTCTGAAATGCCACCCAACTCCAAACGGCTTGGTTCGGCTTGAATAGCTCAAACCTTGAGCTGTCTCGAAGAGAGTTTCTATAACTTTTCGCCCATCCACCCGCTGTGGGACATTGACGGCCGTCCGCGCAAGATCGCGCACGGCGCTTTCAGCAAACAGAACCTGCGGTGCTTGCGCAACAACATGAGGCTGCACAACAATCTGCAAACCGTTCAGGCTGGATATCCGCTTGCTCGCTTCGTCGGAGGTGAAAGCGTTGCCAGTCGACGCCTCGTCAATCCTGCGCTGGAGTTCCGCAGCAACGTCGGGCGGTATCGCTGCAAGCTCGTCATTCTCCCCGTTCGACTGGCTTACTCCGGTCAGCGCGGGAATTCCCAGACCCTGTTGGACGAAATCGAGCATGGACTTTCGTCTGTGCGGCATCTTCACGCTCCAGTCGGCAACTGGCATCACAATAACATCATAAGCCTTGTTTTCGTCAGCATCCAAGCGAATGAGCCCTCATTCCTCGATTTGGCTTGTTGACGGCGCTAGCCAGGCCAGCGTGCGTGGCTCGGGCTGCGCGAAGGGCTATTACGTCAGTATCCATCATCGCTGCGCGCGAAATATGACGAACTGATCGAATTACTCAGACTCACGGGACGATCCACGATGCATGTGGACCGCAGACGCACGAACGGTGGGCACTGAACGAGCGTTGTTGATCCCGTTTTCACCGTCGCCAGCAACAAACTGTGAGACGGATTGTTGGAACCCAATGGCGATCAGCCCATTGGCTGATAGGGACGAAAACCGTCCGATCAGGAGTTAGAAAAATGAACCGGCTTCTATATAGCCTCATGGCCACCGCTCTGGCGTCATCATTCGTGATAGCGCCTGCGCTGCCGCTGAATGCAGCCCCGGTCTTCGTTCCGAAGTCCGTTGAAGCAAGCGGCAACGTCGACATGGTCAAGCACCGGAAGTGGCATCGCGGGCACCGTCATTGGCGAGCAGAGCGCCGCCACTGGCGAAACGAGCGTAACTGGAGAAGGCACGGTTGGCAGGAGCGACGATACTATGACGATTCCTACTACTATCGGCGCCATGACATTCGACCCCATCGTTACTGGAGGCGAGAGCGCCCGGGTGTCACGCTCGAGTTTTCCTTCTAAAACAAGGCACCTACGCCGGTGCCCGAGCGCGTCTAAACCAGACATGCCGGCAGCGGTTTTTTGCTGATCCAGCGCAAAAATGGCTCGACCCGAACGGGGCATGACCGGGCCGAGCCGAGTTGGCACTTACGCGATGCGCATTAGCAGTCTCGCACATGTTCGTCTTTTAAAAATGACATGCCCGCGATTACGCAATGTCGCAGCAGGTCGCCTTCGGTCCTTACATGACCGCATTGGTGCTGGTGTCGTGTAGACAAATCGTGCGCGACCCGACGGGGCTAAACCTTAGTTCCCCAACGGAGGGTAAACGCCAATTTCTGGACGCGTCCAAAACATCGCTGTCTTGCCGCCGATTGCCGCATCAAGTGTTGCTTTCTCACCAGAAGCAACGCTGGCTACATACAGAACAATCCCAAGGTAAAATAGCGCATGGCTTGGCATGCAGACATTGGTTAGCCTCGGCTTTATTCCCAAGTATTTTGCGCTCCAAAAGAATGGACGTACATTGTATATGGATTTTGCTCGTCCCTCTTCTTTCAATTGGTAATCGAGATGTTTTTCGTCCCATTGCTCACGAATCAGCGGGATCAAGGCCAGCGTCAAAATTCCAAACGCTATGGATAGCGCCAGGCAGGCAGCGCTTGCGAACTTCAGGCTGTATATGCCCGGCAAACTGTTACCAACCACCCAGCCCAGAGCGGCTACAGCGGTAATCAGCAGTTTGTCGTTCCAGTCCTTGAAAAGCTTCAATGCCTCGGAGTGGTTGTCGGTGGGAGAATCGGGTGGCATCTCGGATGACCTCCACGGTTGGGCCCCAAAGATAATCCTCGCGCCGTTCCCGGGTCGGCAGCAAGAACAAATTGCGCTGACCGGGGCGCGCCTCGAGCAACAACGACCAGCGTGCAATTTGTGAAGTCGTCAACTCACCGTTGTCATTAAGCGCCTGCCCCCCACCAAGCAATAGCTGACATCGCTCCGTGCTTTTTGAGGTTTGGCTCAATCCCCATTCTCTTTTCGGGCGTCGTCGCCGCTGGAACCGCGGCGCCAATAGGCGACAACGAGATGTTCGTCTCGGGACAGATCGCGTTCACGCCTGAGATAGGTTCGGATCGCACGAAAGCTCCGGTACTCGCAACCTGCCCAGGCGAAGATGCGAACTTGGCTGTCCGGCCAGTCGATGGCGCGCACGGCGTTTTCCAGCAAGCGGGACGTCCCTGGCTCCGCTGCGCCACGATGCAGCCATTTGACGTCGAGCGTTGCGCTGGAGAGCAGCGGCTGCTCGTCGCGCGCGTCCGCGACCTCGACGCGCACCGTCGCCTGCTTTCCTGCTGGCAGTTCCTCAAGAATACGGGCGATGGCGGGCAGCGCCGTCTCGTCCCCGGCCAGCAGATACCAGTCCGCATCGCCGATCGAGCCGCCGCCAGGCCCCGTCATCCCGACACAATCGCCCGGCCGAGCGCGGTCGGCGAAGCAGGCGCCCGGCATGTCGGAGCCGCCATGCATCACGAAATCGATATCGACCTCGCCCCGTTCGACGTCGATGCGGCGGATCGTGTAGATCCGCACGTCCGGCCGGGCATCGTCGCTTGGCCAGCTGGGCCGGCCGTCCTCGCCAGTGACAGGCCAGACGGGCTTTGCGTCGGGGTCCCGCGGGATGAGCAGGCGCACATGCAGCCCGCCGCTGGCGAAACGACCGAGATCGTCTCCCGACAGAGTCAGTCTGCGCATATGCGGACCGATATCGGCAACCCTGGCGACACGCATCTCGCGGAAGTAAGGCAGTGCGGACCCGGCGGCGCCGTCGCCCCGCCAGATGATGCGCGGGTGTTCGGCGGCAGCCAAACGAAGGATGTGTTCGGCAATCGCCAGCTTGACGTAGGCGAGGGATGTGTCGTCCTTGCCCTCGGCGAAGACCTTCAGACAGCGTTCGCATGCCTCCAGGTCGGTAACGCCGAAGCCGGTGTCGATCCGCGCGCATCTGCCTTCGACCTGCGCGCTGCCATGTTCCGCGAAATGCGCGCACAGGCGCTTCATGACATCCTCGGGCGAGACCAGCGCGATCTCCGTTGAGGCTCTCAGAAAACGCGGCATCTCAGCCATGACGCTTAACTCCTTTGCCGAGCAGGTAGACCAGGTATGGTCCGCTGATCAAAGACGCGAAAAGGCCAACCGGCAGCTGATAGGGGAAGGCCACCATGCGGGCCAGCCAATCGGAAAGCACCATCACCAACGCGCCGATCAGGGTTGAGCCGATAAGGTGATGACGCGCGTGGGTGAGGCCGCACAGTCGTGCCACATGGGGCGCGATGAGACCGATGAAGCTCAACGGGCCAATGAACATGGTGGCGCAAGCCGTAATGATGGCTGTCAGCAATACGAGGACGAGCCGCGCGGCGCGCAATGGCATGCCAAGGCTGCGTGCGGCGGTCGAACCGAGCGGAAGTATGTCGAGCCAGCGCGAAAGAAAGAGCAAGGGCAGGCATGAGGCGCAGAGCAGGACAAGCGCTGTCCAAACCTGCAGCATGGTCGCGTCGCTGGTGGAGCCGCTGAGCCAGCGCAAGAGGACGTAGGATTGAGCGTTGCCGAGCGAAATTACCGCTGTCAGCATCGCGCTGCACAGCGCACTCATCGCGACACCGGCCAGCAGAAGCCGCTCCGGGCCGAAATTGCCGCGTGCCCCGGTCGCCAATATGGCGACCAGCGCCAAGGAGGCGCCGATTGCCGAGCCAAAAAGCTGCCAGCCCAGCCCGGCCGTAATGTCAAAAATGATAACCGCCGTCAGGCCGGCGCCGGCGCCGCCACCGACGCCAAGGACTTCCGGACTTGCCAGCGGATTTCCGGTCATGCGCTGGATAACAACTCCGGCAGCGCCCAGCATGGCGCCCGCCACCGCCGCTACCCCCACCCGTGGCGCCCGCAATCCCCACAGATCAGCCAGCAGCGACCCAGTCGCGACGGACCAGCCATCCGGTCCCCGTCCGACGATCAGCGCGCAGGCCGCTGCCGCCAACACACCAACCGCTGACAGTATCAGCACAAATGGAGGTGCCTTGGCGCGTTGTATTGTGGCGGCTGACGTGCTCAGCGAGGGCCATTCGAACATTCTGAGGCGTGGCAACAGCCATAGAAGCAGCGGTCCGCCCAGCAGCGCGGTGGCGGCTCCCGTCGGCACGCGTTGCCCGCCCTGTCCGGCGGCCAGTTGGACGAGGCCGTCAGTAAGCCACAGCAGGATCGCGCCGATGATCGGCGCCCAGACAAGCCGCTGTTGCAGGGTGCGTGCGCCCGAAAGAGTCGCCAGCGCCGGCGCCGCCAGGCCGACGAAACCGATGACGCCGACTTCGGCAGTGACGGTGGTCGCTATCCACACGGCTAGCGCTACCACCAGCAGGCGAGTGACGTTCGGCGCAACGCCAAGGTTTCGCGCCGAAGAATCGTCGAGCCCGAGGATCGACAACGGCCGTAGCATCAGCATGGCGGCGCCGAGGCCGAGGCACAACGGCAGCGTGATCGCGGTCGCGGGTCCCCAGCTTTGCTGCAGAAGCGAACCGCCGCCCCAGATGAACAACGAGAAGAGATACTCGCCATTGGCGAGGATGAGGGCGGCGCTTGCGGCATTGCATGTCAGTGCAAGCATCATGCCGGCAAGCACCACGGACACCGGCTCCAGGCCCCTTCGCCACGTCAACGCCAGCACGATCGTCACGACGAGCACGCCGCCGGCAAAGGCGACCGCGCCTTGCGACCATGCCATCGTCGATGGCGCGTAGATCGTAGCTGCTGCCATAGCGAGTTGCGCACCGGCCGAAATGCCGAGGGTGGAGGGCTCGGCCAACGGATTGCGAAGCACGCGCTGCAGCAACAACCCGGCCAGGCCGAGAGCCGCCCCACCGAGGATTGCGACCGCGGCGCGTGGCAGGATCGTATAGTCGAGAATGATCTGCTGGAGATCGGCGTCGATGCCGGTGGCTGTCGAGTCCGGCCAGGCGTCTGCCACCTGCCAGGCAAAGAGTGCCAGCGCCGCGGCGGCCATCAGGCCCCACAGCATCGAGGGGATCGTGTGTCGCTCAGCCATGGCCGCCCCATGCGGCTGCGGCTTCCAAGATGAGGCGCGCGAAGCGCTGGGCGGAGGGAAGGCCGCCGAAATGATTGATTGGCGCGAGGACAGCGACCCGGCCATTCCTGACTGCAGGCAAGGCGTTCCAAAGCGCGTTTTCCGCCAACGTGCGCGCCACGTTCGGAGGGGTGGGCGAGACAATGACGATGGCAGCGCCCGGCTTGCGGGCAAGCGCTTCCAACCCTACGGGAGCAGCGGCGCTGTAGCTTGTCGGATCGGTCCATGCGTTGGTGAGGCCAAGACGGGTCAGCACGTCGCCGATCATGGAGTCGGCGCCGAAGGCCCGAAAATGCCGGTGATCCCCAAGACTGATCACGAATACCGGCCGCGCGGCCAGAGGCTGCAGCTTGTTGCGGCAGTGCGCGAGGAACGTCGCCGTATCCGCGACAAGCGCTTCAGCCGGACCACGCCGGCCGAGCGTCGCGCCGAGCGTGATCGCCGCTTGTTCGGCGAGCGGGTAGGGCGGCTTGCCGGCTTCGTACACGGGCAGCGACAGGACAGGCGCGACCCGTTCGAGTGCGGCGCGCTGATATTCGTAGAAGTTGGAGATAAGGATGAGATCGGGAGCGACCAGACGCAGCAGCTCGTAATTGGGCGTGCCCCGCAGACCGAGGTCAGCGATCCCCGCGGGGAGCTCCGGCTCGACCACGACCTGCCTGAACTGGATCAGTTCGGTCCCGGCCGCAGGCTGTGCGCCAATTGCGATCGATGTCTCCAGCATGCCCCAGTCGATCACCGCGAGGCGAGGCGTCGCCGCGCGCAGCCGGCCCGGCATCATCCCGGCAATGAGCGTCGAAGCCAGCAGGCTGCGTCTGGTGATGCCCTTGGTCATTGGTTCAGATGAGGTATGTAACAGGCTCGCCGGTTAGCGGATGTGCGATCGTGCCCATGGCAACGCCGTAGACCCGGGCGAGCAGGTCGGGTTGAACGATTTCGGCGGGCACACCCCTGGCCGAGATGCGCCCCTCAGTCAACACGATGATCCGGTCGCGGCAGCCGGCCGCCATGTTGATATCGTGCTCGGCAACGCCTGCAATGAGGCAAGCCCTGGCGCCACGACCGAGATCTGCGTTCCGTTACCATGTGGCGTACGCCCTGAGCTTGAACGAGCGGCCTTCGCCATAGCTGCAGGTCAGCGCAGTCTGGCAGCTGGACACGTAGGTCTTGTCGAAGAGATTGGTCACGTTCAGGTCGACGCCCCAGTTTTCGCGTTCGTAGCCGAGCTTCAGGTCGACAAGCGTCGCGGCCGGAACCTTCAGCGTGTTCTGGTTGTCCGCCCAGGAGGAACCGACGTAGCGGACGCCGCCTCCCAGCGAAACGCCGTCATACCATGCGTCGGTATTCTTGAAAGTGTAATCGGCGGAGGCGGACGCCATGACCTCCGGAACGATGAACGGCGTCTTGCCGATAACGGTCGGGTCGGTATCCCTGGTGATCTTGAGATCGTAACCGGTGAAGGCGCCAGTCACCCTGAAGTTCTCGGTGACGTTGACCTTGGCTTCCAACTCGACGCCGCGGGAGCGCATCTCGCCTGTCTGCACCTGGGCAAATATGTTTGCCGGATCGGCGACGGGTACGTTCTCGCGTGTCAGATCGAACAGTGAGACGGTGAATATGCCGTCGACGAAGGTCGGCGTGTATTTGACGCCGACTTCGTACTGGACGCCCGTCTCGGGTACGAAGAGATCGCCGGTGCTGTCGGTGCCGATAACCGGATTGAAGAATGTCGCCACGCTCGCATAGGGTGTCACACCGTTTGCGAACTCGTAGGCAACGCCGGCGCGTCCCGACAATTCACCGGCATCATTCTCGTTGGTGTTGTTCTGTGTCGGTGCATAAAAGGTCGGCCGGTCATGCGATTTGGTCCAGACGTGGTCGTAGCGCCCGTTTAGCGTGACTAGCCAGCCTTCGTTGAAGCGTAGCTGGTCCTGGAAATAGGCGCCGAGCTGGTTCTGTGTCAGATCCTGGTTGAGGTAGCTGACCCGAGGAGTCAGGGGCGAGCCGTAGACCGGATGGAAGGCATCGATGGGCGGTGTCGTCCCGAACAGGGCCGAGCTCTGAACCTGGTCGATGTTGTAATATTTGGACTCGATGCCGGCGAGCAGCGTGTGCTCGACCGGTCCCGTGTTGAACTTTCCTTCGATCTGCTGGTCGGACAGGAATGTCCTCACGTCCGAGTCATGGCCGAAATTGATGCGGTTGAGTTCCGTCGCGCTCGCCCAACCGTTGGGGTAGACGCTGACCTCGCTGATGTCGGCGGCGCCGAAGCGCGCATTTGACCTCACGGTCCAGTCATTGTCGAAAGTGTGTTCGAATTCATACCCAAGAGACCCCTGCTGCCGGTTGTAGACGTCGACACTGGGTTCGGTGAAGTTGGCGTCGCGGCGGATGCGCCCGTAGTTGACGCCGCCGAATACGCGATCGACCACGGTGCCTTCGTAAGGGAGGAAGCTGCCGCCATTGTGCTTCTCATCAATGCCCGTGTAGTTGGCGAGCAGCGTCAACTTCGTCTGTTCGTCGGGCTGCCAGGTGATGCTGGGCGACAGGAAGCCGCGGATTCCGTCCTGGAAGTCGCTGTAGGTGTCGCCGCCGGCGATGCGCCCGTTGAACCGATAGCTGACGGTTTCATTGGCGGTGTCTCCGACATCGAAGCCCAGATAGACATTGCCGGCATCGTTGACGCCAGTCTCGACATAGCGAAGCCGCTCGCCAGTCGGGCGCTTGCTGACGTAGTTGATCATGCCGCCGGGATTGCTGCCGCCATAGAGAACCGAGGCCGGCCCCTTTAGCACCTCGATGCGCTCCAGCCCGAACGTGTCGACGTAAAAGCCGCCGAAGGCATAGCTGAGCAGTTGCAGCCCGTCCATGTAGGTGCCGGTGGCGGTCGCCTGAAAGCCTCGGATGAATATCCAGTTGGTGTCGCTGTCGGCGCCGAAGGGCTGGGCAAAGACACCGGCGGTGTAGCGCAGCGCCTCGTCGGCCTTCTGCGCACCCTGGTCGTCGATCTCCTCGCGGCCGATTACCGATACAGATTGCGGGATATCCTTGATGTCGACCGCTGTCTTTGAGCCGGTGAGCGTTTTCTTTGCGACGACGCCATTCACGGCGCCGACGCCGTCGTCCTGACCCCCGGGTGTCTGGCCTTCGACGACGATCTCCTCCAGCACGGTCGAGCCATTCTCCTGGGCAAAGGCAGGAGAAAGACACGTGATGGCGGCCACGCCATAAGCCAGAAAATTTTGAAACCGATGCATCGATCGCCCCCTGAAAGCACGCCCCGAACGCCACAACATGCCATCGGGAATAAGTAGACCAGATAACTCCACTTAATGCCGAAGGCTTGGACGTTCCTGTCGAACTTGCCGGTTTTTGGCGCATCCGACGATCGGATGGTGGTTCTGATGCAGAAATGTCACTGCTTTGACCGGGATGTCGCCCGCATCCAGGTGGATGGCGTCACACCCACCGTCGCCTTGAACACCCGCGAGAGGTGTGCCTGGTCCGAGAAACCTGCCGCCGCAGCAACTTCGGTCAGCACTGCGCCGGGGGAGGAGAGCATGCGCTGCACATGTCTTATCCGTGCCTGCGTGTGCCATCGGTGAGGTGGAACTCCCGTCGCTGCCTTGAACGCATGACTGAAATAGCTCTCGGAGAGGCCAACCAGAGCGGCAAGGTCGGACAGTCGGATGGTTTCGAGGCAATGCTCCTCGATGAACCCGGTAACAAGGCGCACTTGATGTCGTGAAAGAGCAGGCCTTCGGCGTCCCGTTTCGGTTCTGATATCGAACAGGAGGGCGAGCAACGCGTTGATCAGGCCTTCTCCGTAGAGATCGTGCAACGGGTCGGCATTGTCACACTCCGCCGCGATCGCTACCGCGAGACCAGCGATACGCGGCTCACGAAAACTCAGCCTTGGCTCCAAAAGATGCTGGCGGTCGATCGCTCGCCCAAAGCGCTGCAGAAGCGCGGTTTCGGAAAAGTGCAGGTCGAGGTGCTTCATCCGCGTCAGGCCCTGGACTCTGCCGCGGATCGGCATCCCGGCGGGTACGAAGCTCATGGAGAGCGGCACATCATGCCGCTCTACCTTGCGTGCGTCCGGTTGGTCAACGATGAACGAACCATTGGCGCCAAGTTCCAGCGCCACGAACAGGCGCGGATCGGGAGACACATAGTCTCCGCTTGCATCATGCGCACAATCGACGTCCCAGACATCGGCAACGACACCCTTCCACAGCCGCCATTTCAACCCGCCGACCACTGAGAAGCCATGCGTTACACTGCGCATTTTCGGGCTGAAGTTCATTCCCATGCCCGGAATATCGTGACTTTCGGCACCAGTAATCCTTTGCCTAAGTGTTGATCAGGTAATTATGATTATAACACTCAAGTTATAGGCCGCAACAGCGCGAGGATTCGACCCGCGCTACGGGTGATCTCATCGATGTTCCGGCCTGGTGAAAATCCCTGAGGCAGGGATGAAAGCACCGCATCGGCCACAGCGCAAAGGGAGTAATGAATAAGTCGTAGTAAATTGCAATTTATCGGGATTTATGCCTAGATCGCGAAGAAGAAAAGCTTTTCCCAAGATAAGACTGGCGCTCCCGATTAAGCTTGATCACGCGCAAGTTGCACGCTTGGAAAGCTCCTTCCAAGGAAAGCCGGCTCGCGACAGGGAGGATCATGGGCTTGGCCGCGCTTGCTCGGATGGCGCAGGTTCGCCAGCGGCCGGGGACGATTTCAACGGTTTTAGCGCGGGCGCCGGGATGGGCGTTGGCATGAAGCACTTTGCGCGGTGACGGCGTAGGCATTGCCGCAAAGCGACAGGCACAAGTCATAAACAACAGTCGGACATAAAAAGGAGGAGACGTACATGAACTACAAACTACTGTTCGCAGCGGCCGCAGCCTCTGTTCTTCTGCTTGGCGGTTCCACCCTCGCGCAGGAAAAGAAACAGCTTGCCTTCGTCGTCAACGCTTCGTCGGATTTCTGGAAGCTTGCCGAGGCTGGCGTCAACAAGGCACAGGCCGAATTGGGCGATGGCTACGAACTTCAATTCCGTTATCCGGCCCAAGGCACAGCGGCACTCCAGAACGCACTGATGGACGACCTGGTGGCCGCCGGCACTGACGCGATCATGATCTCGTCGGCCGATCCGAAGAATTCGATCGACGCATTCAACAAGGTGGCGGCGCAGGTTCCGCTTTTCACAACCGACTCCGACGCGCCGCAGTCCAAGCGCATCGCCTATCTCGGCTCATCCAACACAGCGGCCGGCGTCCAGGCGGGCGAAGAGATGGTCAAGGCGATGGCCGGCAAGGAAGGCAAGTGCATGGGCTTCGTCGGCTTCCTCGGCGCCGACAACGCCGTCGAGCGCATTACCGGCTTCAAGCAGGCGATCGAAGGCAAGGGCATCGAACTCGTCGACGTGCGCGGCGACGACGTCGATTTCACAAAGGCCCGCACCAATGTCGATGACGTGCTGGTGGCCAACCCCGAGATCAATTGCATGGTCGGGTTCTATTCCTACAACTCGCCCAAGATTTACGAGGCTTTGCAAGCAGCCAACAAGCTGGGCCAGATCACCGTGGTCGCCTTCGACGAAGATCCGGTGACACTGGGAGCAGTCAAGGAAGGCAACTTCGTATCGACCGTCGTTCAGCAGCCGTTCGAGTGGGGCTACCAGGGCATGAAGCTGATGGCAGCCTACCTCGGTGGTGACAAGTCCATGGTGCCGGCAGACGGTCTCATCATCGTGCCGACCGCCGTCATCAACAAGGAGAATGTCGACGCGTTCTCGGCCGATCTGAAGGCCAAGATCGGCGGCTGATCCAACCAGCGTGAACCTGAGGCGCGGCTTCCTTTCCGCGCCTTGGGGTCGACTCAAAACTTGGCAGGGGGCTTCAGATGTCGGATTTTTCGCTTTCGGTGCTTCCGTGCGCCTATGGGCACTGGTCTTCGGTTCAGAAAATCGTCATCTTCGCCTCGTGCTGACGAGTTAAGGTGAGGCTCCCATGCTCCTTTGCATCGCATGAGTGCTCCCCAGCCAAAATCCCAGTCAATTACCGAGGCACAGCCATTCTTGCGGCTGAGCGACATACGCAAGGTTTATCCGGGTGTCGTCGCGCTCGCCGGCTTCGAACTGCAGGTGCGTCCCGGCGAGGTGATCGGCATCGTCGGCGAGAACGGCGCGGGCAAGTCCACCTTGATGAAGGTTCTTGGAGGCGTGATCACCCCCGACGGCGGTACAATCGAGGTCGACGGTGTGGCCACCCAGTCCTTCACCGTGACCGAGTCGATCCGCGCCGGCATCGCGTTCGTCCACCAGGAACTCAACCTCTTCGACAACCTCGACGTCGCCGCCAATGTCTTCATCGGCCGCGAGCCACGCAAATACGGCCTTTTCAACATTGTCGACACCGAGCGGCAACGTGCCGCCGTGGCGCCGATCCTGCGCCGGCTCGGAGCCAATTTCAGCCCGCAAGAACCTGTACGCAATCTGTCGCTCGCGCAGCAGCAGATCGTCGAGATCGCCAAGGCGCTGAGCTGCGACGCGCGGCTTATCATTCTGGACGAGCCGACCTCCAGTCTGCCGCTGCACGAGACCGAAAAGTTGCTGGAGGTGATCCGCGGGCTCAAGGCCGATGGCATCGCCGTCATCTTCATTTCGCACCGCCTGCACGAGATCGAGCGCGCCTGCGACCGGGTGGTCGTGCTGAGAGACGGTAAGTTCGTGGGCGAGCTCGACCGTGCTGAGGTCACATATCAGAAGCTGGTTCGCATGATGATCGGGCGCGAACTGAAGGTCGTCTACACGCCGCCATCGGCGCCGCGCGGTGAAGTCGCGCTTTCAGCGCGCGACATCAGAACCGCAGCCTATCCGCAGCAACCTGTCACGCTCGACCTGCATCGGGGCGAAATTCTGGGACTTGCCGGCCTGGTGGGCTCAGGTCGCAGCGAGCTTGCCCGCGCCATCTTCGGCATCGATCCCGTTTTTGGCGGCACGGTCGCCTTCGCCGGCAAGGAATTCCCGATCAAGACGACGGGCGACGCAACGGCGCGTGGCATCTTCCTTGTTCCCGAGGATCGGAAGGGCGCTGGCATCCTGCTCGACATGTCGATCGCCCAGAACATCACGCTGCCTGATCTGTGGTCCTATTCGCGCGGCGGCATTGTCTCGGCGGCGGCCGAATCGAAACGCGGCGAGCGCAGCAAAGCCGATCTCGACATCCGGGCGCCGAGCGTCAAGGTGCGCACCGGCGCGCTGTCGGGCGGCAACCAGCAGAAAGTGGTGCTCGCCAAGTGGCTGGCGATGAACCCCCAGGTCATCATCGCCGATGAACCCACCCGCGGCATTGACGTCGGCGCGAAGTTCGAGATCTACCGGCTGATGCGCGGCCTGGCCGACGCCGGCGTCGCGGTGCTGATGATCTCTTCCGACATGGAGGAGGTGATCGGCGTGTCCGACCGCATCGCCGTCATGCATGAGGGCCGCATCTCTGGCATGCTGACGCGCGACCAGTTCAGTGAGGAAAACGTGCTGATGCTGGCCGTTGGCGGCGAGGGCAACAAAACGGGAGTGAGCGCGTGAACAGGAAAGACCTCGGGCTTCTGGTGCTCATCCTCGTGGTCGGCCTTTTCGTTTATTTGCGCAATCCGCTGTTCCTGTCGGCCAACAACCTCGCCAACACCGCCAATCTCGTCGGCCTGTTCGGCCTGTTCTCCATCGCCCAGGGTTTTGTCATCATCACTGGCGGTATCGAGCTCTCCGTCGGCTCGATGATAGCCCTGCTCGGCGTGCTGTTCGTCGATATGGTCGGACGCATGGGCATCCCCTGGCCGATCGCCGCGGCCACGGTCTTGCTGCTTGGCATCATTATGGGGCTCGCCCACGGCCTGCTGATCACAAAGCTGCGCATGCAGCCCTTCGTGGTGACGCTGTGCGGCCTGCTGATCTATCGTGGCATGGCGCGGGGCTATACGGCGGACGCCACCGCGGGCTTTCCCTTCGGCAGCACCTATCCGGGCCTGGATTTTTTCGTCGCCCGCCCGTTCGGTATTCCGACTTCAGTGTTCGTGCTTCTGGTGGTCGCCGTCATCGCCTGGGTTGTGCTTCATCGGTCCGTCTTCGGCCGCTACCTCTATGCGGTTGGCAAGAACGAGGAGGCGGCGAAATTCTCGGGGATTCGGACCGACCTTGTGGTTATCGCCGCCTATGTGATCTGCGCCTCTCTGACGGCGATCGCCGCGATCTTCTTTGCCATGTATACGCGATCGGTGCAGCCCTCCGGCCACGCCAATTTCTACGAGCTTTACGCGATCGCAGCGGCGGTGCTGGGCGGGTTTTCATTGCGTGGCGGGGAAGGGTCGATCATCGGCGTCGTCCTTGGAACGATCCTGCTGCAGATCTTGCAGAACCTGGTCAATCTGCTTGGCATCCCGTCATCGCTCAACTTCGCGGTCATGGGCACGGTCATTCTTGTGGGCGTGCTGGTCGATCAGCAATGGGGCCAGTTCCGCGAGCGCCGGCGCATCCGCGAAGCAGCGCGGGTGGCGGTAAAGCTGCATCAAAGTTGATCGGCAGCAGCGCTCTTTGCCAGGCTCTTCACCTGTCCGGACAGTCGTCAATTCAGCGTAACGAACCGCCCGACCGCGGTCATTGCTTTCGGCAATCGGATCTGACCCTCAAGCCGGGCCAACCGAAGCGGCAGCGGATGCGAGAGCGGTGCGGGCGCCGCGGCGCCCAGCCTCCGCAACTGTTTCTCGGCCTTGGCCCTGACAAGCGCATTGTTCTTTGAAGAAGCAACGCTTGCGACGGTCCTGAGCACGCGCGCCGCCTCCTCGTCCCGGCGCAACGCCGCAAGGCTGCGGCCAAGACCGTATTCGGCGCCTGACAGGCCGGGCTGCAACTCGAGCAGGCGCCGGAACGCCGCCACCGCCTCCGCGTGCCGCGCGAGCGTCTGCAATTCAATCGCGTAGCGCAGCCAAGCCTTCCTCGAGTTTGCGGCCACGCCGATCAGAGTGGCGTAGCAATTGGCTGCCGCCTGATGGTCGCCGTGTGTAGCCAGCAACTGGCCCAAGCCGTAGAGCGCGCGCGGGTACCGGGCATCAGTGTGCAGAACCTGCCGGTAGACCTTTTCCGCCAGCGTCAGATCGCCGGCCGCATGCAGCCTGCCAGCTTCCTCCAGCACCCCGTTGAGCGAGCGCCGATCGAGCACTCCGCCGAGATTGGCGCCGTCGCGTGTCTGCGCCAAAAAACTGGTCAGCCGAACGTCGCGGGTGCCGAAGGAGTATTTGTAGGGTTCGTTGCCGCGCAGGAAATCATAGGTCTCGATACCCTCACCGATCGCGTGCCGGATGGCGTGGCCGTGCAGCACAAGACCTGCGGGAATTTCGCTGAAGGTCTCATCGCGGCCGGTCATGAGGAACAGCATGGCCTTCTTGACCGGGTCCGTCAGGATGATGAGGCCGCCCAGCATCCGCTCGCCATGCCACAGCGATGGGAAATAGAGTGCGCCGTCCTTGAACGCGTCCATGATCAGGGTGCGGAAGCTCCTGACAAGGCCCAGCGTCCGATCACCCTTGCGTGGCTGCCATCTTATTCGCCACAGTTCCAAAAGGCGGTCGGTGTCAGCCGCTAGCGTCGTGGCGTCGGTGTGCCGGATTCGGAACTGATCTGCCCGGTCGACCTTGCGTAGAAAGCGGCGGATCTTCTGGCGCGTATTCGTTCCCACCTGATTGTCCAGGTAGGCGTCGAACGATGTCGGGAGCGTCACGATCGGACAAATGGCATTGTCGATATTGTCGCTCTCGTTGACGCGCCGCAGCGACCGTAGTTCGATCCTGTCATCGGAAAGATGTTTGACGATAAGCTTGATGCGCGCGTCGGACATGCGCAGGTTCTCAAGATGCAACCTGCGCCAGTTCAATGTCTTGAGCTTGCGGCAGAAAGCAATCAGCGCACGGTCGCCATACTCGGGCTCGGCGACCATTCCGGTGTAATCGGCCGCATAGTTGCCTGCCATGTTGAGCTCATTGTGAAAGACAGCGTCGTGCTTGTTCATCCGAAGCCGCAGGCGGAGCGGAAAGAACGCGACGTAGCGCGAGCCGGCATCGCCGACACGCGCCGCGAGAATGAGGCAGGCGCCGCTGAAACGCCGGCAGTAGCTCGACAGGAACCCATGCGACAGAAAGTAATGCGCTTCGGGATCGCGCGCATAAATCGCATCCCAGTTCTCACGCAGCTTGGCGAGGTCTCCCAGATCGGTAATCACATCGACATGCATGTCAGTCCCCTCGATTTGCAATCCCCGCCCAAGGTCAGCGCTCGCTGAACGCGCGAGCCATCGTGTCGGTGATCGGCTTGACCAGATAGGAAAGAAATGTCCGTTCCTCCGTCTGCACCATGACTTCCGCGGGCATGCCAGGCGTCGGGACGAATCCCGGAACGCGCTGTATTTCCGACAGCGGGAGGCTGATGCGCGCAAGGTAGATTTCTCTTGGTTCAGTCGGCGATGCGTCCGGCAGAGAGTCCGCCGATACGTAAAACACTTCGCCGTCAAGCACCGGCGTGATCCGCTGGTTCAGGCCGACCAGTCTTACAGTTGCATTCTGACCCACGTCAACATCGTCGATATCGGTTCGCGAGATCTGCGCCTCGATCATCAGCGGCACATCGGCGGGGAGAATCTCCATGATGCTCTTGCCGCTTTCGATGACACCGCCATCGGTGTGGTAATACATGCGCACGATCGTGCCGCTGACTGGCGCGTGGATGGTCACCCGTTGCAGCACATTCTTGGCTTCCTCGGATTGCTGACGAACGGTATCGAGTTCCGCCTCGATGCCCTGCAACTCGTCAAGCGCCGCCTGCCGGTAGGCATCCTTCGTCTGCCCGATCTGCTGCTCAAATCGTGCGACCTGCGATGTCGATTCCTGGACTTCCGAGATGAGGCGCCCGGCCTGCCCTTGCGCGTCCGCAATGGCTCGCTGGAGCGCATTCAGCTCCGGCTTGCGCATGAGGCCCTGCTTGAACAGCACCTGCTTGCCGCTTAGTTCCTCTTCCAGGAACGCGCGCTGCCGTTCCACGGAGTCGAGCTGCTGCTGAAAACCTTCGCGGCGATGTTTCATCGCTTGGACGTTCTGCTCGAGCAGGCCAATTTCGCTCCGCATCTTCGCCAGCGTCGCATGGAAATTGAGTTCCTGGTTCTCGATGATCGGGGCAAGGTCCGGATCATCGCGATTCTCGTCGACGGCCCGGGGATAGATCACGGCGGATGCGCCGGTCTGCTGCGCCGTCAGCCGCGCGACGATCGCTTCCAGCCGCATCTGACGCAGGAACAGTTGCCGCTCCCTGGCAAGCGCCGCGGTTTCATCCATCATGACCAGCGGCTGCCCGGCGGTGACGCGATCGCCCTCGTTGACCAGCAGGTCCTTGATAACGCCACCTTCCAGATGCTGGATGATCTTGTTCTGACCGGTTGCGACGAAGCTGCCCTGGGCGATCACCGCGGCGGCCAACGGCGCGGTTGCCGCCCAAACACCAAATCCGCCGAACGTCATGGCAATCAGCGCGAGACCGATCGCGGTCTGCCGCCAGATCGATCGCGGCACTTGCGAATACCATTCGATGTCATGGACGGCTGCTATGTCGGACATTGCTTGCCTCGCTTACGTAATCTGATGACCGAACGCGCCGCCTTCGATGGACAGGCCGCGCTGCGCGAGCGCCTTCAGAACATCTTCCCGTGCCCCGAACAGCGCGACCGTGCCGTTCACCAACAACAGGATCTTGTCGACATGCTTCAGCAACGCTGGTCGTTGGGTGATCGTGACGACCGTGATCTTGTTTTTCTTGGCGTGCGTAAGCGCGCGTTCAAGCGCCACGTCGCCGGCCGCATCGAGGTTGGAGTTCGGCTCGTCGAGCACCACCATGCGCGGATTGCCGAAGAAAGCGCGGGCCAGCGCGATGCGCTGCTTCTGGCCTCCCGAGAGCGGCGCGCCGTCCGCGGCGACAAATGTTTCGTAGCCGTGCGGCAGCGTTGCGATCATTTCATGCACGTCAGCCAGGCTCGCCGCCTCATAGATCTGAGCGTCGGTCGCATCGTCGCGCATGCGGGCGATGTTGGCCTTGATGGATGCGGGGAACAGTTGAACATCCTGCGGCAGATAGCCGATGTTCTCGCCGAATTGCCGCTGGTCCCAGTTGCGCAGGTCCATGAGATCGAGGCGGACATTGCCAGACGTTGGCAGGATCGAGCCGACGAGCATCTTGCCCAGCGTTGTCTTGCCTGCGCCGGAATTGCCGATGATGGCGAGTGATTCGCCCGGCTCCAGCGTGAAGCCAATGCCATTGAGCACAACGCGCTTCGTGCCCTGAGGCACAAACAGCAGCCGCTCGACATCGAGCCTGCCTTCCGGCCTCGGCAGGTTAAGTCTCTCGAAATTAAGTGGAGAGGCCTGCAGGAGCGCCGCGATCCGGCCGTAGGCTGCACGCGACTGGACAAACTGGTTCCATCCCTCGATCGCGCCTTCGATAGGGGCAAGAGCCCGGCCGGCGATAATCGAGGCGCCGATGACCATACCGCCGGTCAGTTCACCCGCGATCGCCAAGTGGGCGCCCCAGCCGAGCATGGTGACCTGCGTCAGCATGCGAACCATCTTCGACAACGAAGCGAAGGCGATGTTCCGGTCTTGGGCAATGACCTGTGCCCTGAGCGAGTTTGCGGTGTCCTTGCCCCAGATTCGAACCGCCTCGGGGATCATCGCCAGCGCGTTGATGATCTGCGAGTTGCGCGACATCGAATCGAGGTGGAGGTTTGCCTTGCTCAGATGCGTATTGGCTTCGCCGAACGATTTTTCGGTCGCGCGCTGGTTCATCAACGCGATGACCAGCAGCAGAAATGCGGAGCAAACGACGATGGCGCCCAGGTGGAAGTGGATCAGCAGCACGACTAACAGGAACAGCGGCGCCAAGGGTGCATCGAGAAAGGAGAGTAGCGTGCCGGAAACCAGAAACGAGCGCAGCTGCTGCAGATCGCCGAGCGTTTGATATTCGCGTCCGTTGCTGTGCAGCGACGCCCTGGCGGCCGCGCTCAGGATTGGCGCGCCGAGCTGGGCGGCAACCTCCACCGCGGTGCGCATCAGGATGAAGCGCCGGATTGCGTCGAACATCGCTTGAAGCACGACGGCCCCAATGATCACCACCGTCAGCATGATCAGGGTATCAGTCGAGCGGCTGGTGAGAACGCGGTCGGATATCTGGAAGAGATAGACCGGTATGGCCAGTACGAGGACGTTGGTCGCGATCGTGAAAAGCATCACGATCGCCAAATTCTTCCTGACGACAGCCAGTCCGGTCTTCAGCGATGCACCGAAATCGATCGGACCCAGCCGCTTGTGAAATACCGGGCCATTGCCGCCACCACCCCCACCACCGCCGCCGCGATCCGCAGGCGGGGCTGGAGTGTTCGGCGGGCCGCTTCTTGCGACAACCGGGCCGGTGTCGGCATCGATTGTGACCATGCCAATTGGCGCTGACGATTTCTTCATTTCAAGGGTTGCCGGTGGATCGAGCCGCGCTTCAGTTTCTTGTATCTTGTCGCTGCGATCTGCGGTCGGGTTCACAGTTGCGGCGGTTGCTTCGTCCACCGGCTGGCTGGGTTTGGATGGCTGCGCGGCCGGGTCGCGTATGCCCGTCTTCGTTTCTAGTTCGTTTCTGAAATCGTCGATGGATGGATCGCGTTCCTGCAGCATGGTTTCCCCTGAGGTTCGTCGATTGTACCGAAGGCCGCCCGGAGGCGGCGGCAAGCGCCCGGCTAGCCCAACATAATCTCGCTCGGTGCATGATCAGCGGCTGGCATCGGCTGAATCAGCGGATCGCCGTCACCGGCTTCGTCCGTCAAGCCATCGTCGAGGAAAGCGACCGCCTCATTGACGAGCTGGTCGGGATCCTGAGCCGCGAGACCCCTGTCGTCCTCGATGAGGTTTGCCTGGATCAGCACCTCGTCGGAGTATTGACCGCCGCCGACATAGGTCTTGTCCGTTGCATCGACGTCGACAATCGCGGCAAAGTTCACCAGTTCATTGTTGCCGGTCGTCAGCGTCCACTCGGCCTCGGGATGGGGAAACAGCTCATTCATCGCCAGCGCCACCTGGTCGCTGTCGCCGAGGATGTTCGTCTGCTTCACGTAGTTGAGGTTCAGCATGTCGCCGGAGATGTAGAGCACGCGCAGTGAATCGAGGCCGGCAAAAGCGGAATCGCCAAGAAGCCCCTTCAGTGCCGTATCGTCGCCTGCTGCCAGCCCTTGCGCCGCCGCAAGATACTCCGAGGGCATCACCAACGGTCCGGAGCCGCCGTCTATCTCGGCGATAGCAGCCTGGTTCCAGAGGAGATTGTTTCCAGCGGCGACCGATGCTTCGCCGTTTGTCTCAAACCCGTCGACGGCTCCGATCAGGTCGTTGTCCAGAAGCACGTTGAGCTGCTGGATCAGGTTGGCGTCGTAGAGGCTGCCGCCCACCACGATCAGGTCGTAGTGGCGGCCAAGCTCTTCCAGCGACACGTCGTTGACGGCGGTGTTCTCGCCTGTCCCAATCTTGGAGGTGACGCCCGATGAGGATAGCACGGCGATATCGTTGTCGCTGACGAACGAGTACTGCTCGATCCAGTTCAGAATTGTCAGATCGCCCTCGATTTTGGTGACCACCCAGTTTTTGGGAAAATCCTCGACTGCGTCTGCTGCCGCCTGCGCGGCTTCGGGCGCGATGTGTTTGAACATCGCAATGTTGAACAGCCCCTCGGCGCCCTGCTCATCGCGTACCCACCCGTTGAGCGTTTGACCGAGCGAATCGACGTCGCTGACTGCGTTGATCTGGACAATTGCGTTGAGTTCGACCGAATCACCCGCCACGGCAAGGACCGTCGAAGTAGCCCAGCTGTTGGTCACGACGGCGGAGTTCACCAGGGTGTTGCCGCCGGCTTGCAGCTCGACAGACACGTCTATTTCGAGTTCGCCTTCAGCATTGAAATGCGCGTTGACTTCCAGTTCGGGAAGCGGGCCGTCTGTCTCTTCCTCGTCCTTGAGAAAATCGGCGTAGTCGGCAAGGTCGGGCGCTTCTTCGACAGATTGGCCGTTGACGTAGATGCCGTCAATCTGATCCGCCTTGATGATCGTAACATCGTCGCCCGCAACATCGATCATGCCGTCCAGCAGTTCGGCGGCGGTCAAGATGAACTCGCCTATGTCTCCGTCTGTGCTGTCCAGTGTCAGATCGTCGATCGGCGAAAGGTCGGCCGCAGCTTCCTGCATGACGCCGAGCATCGACTGGTCCGCCGGCCCTGGGTTGAAGACCAGGCCATGGCCGCCCGCACTGACATAGTCGTTGTCGTCGAGCCGGATGGTCTGCTTGACGACAATGCCGATGCTGCCTGGCGGCGGCGGTTCAAATATCTCGCTTAGCGATGGACTGTGGTTCACTATCCGGCCGCCCAGCACGTTCTGCACGGCGTCCTGGATATTTGCCGACAATTCGCCACCCAAATCCAATGTCGGTGGATTGAAGACAAAATCCGACGGCGCATTGATGCGATGGAGTTCGGGGGGCTTTGGCATGTAGGGGATGTCGGGCTGGTAGTCGATCAGCGGGTATGGAGCCTGAACGTCGACGTCGGCATCGGGAAGAGGTTGTTCCAGTTCGGCCGCCTTTCGGCTGGCCGCAAACTCCTCGTAAGCCTTCTTCAGGCGTGCCTGTTCGGTTACTGCCTCGAATTCACCGATAAAGTGGGAAATGATCTGCGTAACCTTGTCCATGTACATGGTCGGCCTCCGCCATCGGAATACTGATTATCGGGCGCGTGAAGACTGCGCGAATTGCTTCGCGCAGTCTTCTTTCAGAACGCGTAGGTACTACGCATCTTCACCGGTGACCGTGTTGTTGAAGTCGCCACCGACAACCGTCGTGTCGACGGTATTGCCTTGCAGGTTGGCGCCCATCACGATCTGCTGGTTGAATGCGCTGATATCGATGATCGCGTCAGCGGAGGCTTCGCTCGTGCCGGTGACGAAGCCGTCATCGCCATTTTGCGAACCCCACATGCCGCCTTCACCGCCAGCACCGCCAGCGCCGGTCGAGGCAATGCCGCCATTGCCGCCAGCACCGCCAGCACCGCCAGCAGCGACTCCGATGGCGTGGCCACCGTAACCGTCAGCCCAGGCGCCGCTCAGCGCGCTGCCGCCGTCGCCAGATGCCCACGATCCCGATGCGCCGCCGGTCCCGGATCCACCGGTTGCCGGACCAGTCGAGGCGTTTCCGCCGGTCCCGTTGCCGCCGTTGCCGCCGTCGCCGCCGGCTCCGAGGCCAACACCAACGCCGAGACCCAGACCGATGCCTGCGCCATAGGCGTCGCCAGCGTCGGACTTCGCGTCACCACCGTCGGAATCGGCGTCACCACCGTCGGAATCGGCGTCGCCCGTCGAACCGGACCTGCCGCCGTCGGAGTCAGCATCGCCGCCATCGCCACCTTCGGACTTGGCGTCTCCGCCTTCACCGTACGCAATGATCGGGATGTAGCCATCAATGCCGTCACCGCCTTCGGACTTCGCGTCACCGCCGTCGCCGCCTTCGGACTTGGCGTCGCCGCCATTGCCGCTGTCGCCGCTGTCGGCCTTCGCGTCGCCGCCGTCGGCCTTCGCGTCGCCGCCGTCAGACTTGGCATCGCCAGCTTCAGCACTGGCTGCACCGAGACCCAGACCAGCGCCCAGGCCAAGGCCGAAGCCGTCGCCGCCGCGGCCGCCGCCGCCGCCATTGCCATCGCCGCCGTCGGCATCGTTCTTGGCGTCGCCGCCGTCGCCGTCGCCGCCGTCAGAATCGGAATCGTTCTTGGCGTCGCCACCAAGTGCGGCGCTCAGCGCGAGGCCGCCCTTGCCGTCGCCGGCTTCGAGGTCTTCGTTCTTGGCGTCGCCGCCGTTGCCGCCGTCGCCACCATTGGCCTTGGCTTCACCGCCGCCGCCGCCGCCGCCGCCGCCAGCATCAATGCCGTCGCCAGCGGATGCATCGCCCGCGTTGGCATCGCCGTTCTGTTGGAACGTGCCGGTATTCTGGAGGTTGGCACTGTGGAGTACGTCATTGTCGGTCATCGTGGCGATCTGATTGATCGCCATGCCGGTGTCGTTTCCTTCGCCATTGAGCGAGTCGTTCAGGACGTCCTTGAACGTCACGTCATCGCCTGGGTCGTAGGTGACCTTGCCGTCGTGATTGACGATCACGTCGGAAACATCTCCGTTGACGTCGAAGTCAGCGAAATCGTTGTCTTCCTTGTAGTCGCCGAGACGGCCCTTCAGGTCGAGATCGACATCAACGTCGACATCAACCTTGTTCTCGTTGATGTTTACGTTCTTGTTGTCGCTCTTGGATTCGCTGTTTGACTCACTCTTGGAGTCACTCTTCGAGTCGCTATCGCTCTTGGAGTCAGCGTCGCTGTACGAATCCGAATCGCTTTCCGAATCGGCTTCACTCTTCGCATCGGACTCGGAGTCGGACTTCGCGTCTGCGTCGGCATCCGCATCAGCGTCTGCATCAGCGTCTGCGTCTGCATCGGCCTTCGCGTCGGCCTTCGCATCGGCATCCGCATCGGCTTCAGCTTCGGGATCCCACTTGCGGCCAGAATCCATTCCGAATGCGCCAATACCGTTGGTTCTGTCACTCATTGTCGTATCCTTGGGTTGATCCGACACGGCCGAACCGAATTCTTCTCTGATGCGGCTTTGCGGCTGTGTGCGGAGTTGCGTTGATGGATCACTGCTTCGCTTCGACCCGGGACGCCGTCAGGCGGGGGTCGCATTTCCATCTTGCTCGATCGGCACCTCCTGTGTTGCAGGCAACCGCGACCAGCCGGGCGACACAATGTGTGTCGACGCTGCAAAGTCTCGGTTGTATAGGTGGGCCCGATTCTTCGGGACGTGTTCAGTGTGCTTGCGACCGCGGCGAAATCATAGATAAAAATTCAGGCTAGTTCCTTTGTGCCAAGGGTATTTCTGGTCGCCATGCTGTGGTAATTGTGCTGGAAACGCAGTTTATTTTGTATGTGAGCTTGGTTACTGAGGAATTTCCCGGAATACGATAATGCGTAGTCCGTCCGTGCTATTTGAATAAAACTGATGGCAGTGTATAGTACTTTCGATCCAGGCATGGCTGGCTCGCCCCCCTTCAAAAAGCAGACAACAACCGCGGGGCTTTTGGGATCTTTCGCTGAGGGGTACGACAAAAGGGGGGCTTCCATGCTCGCTGTCACCCAATCGCATGTCGGCTTGGCAAAGGATGCTGAGTCAGATCAGTCCAAGAAGCGCATCATCCTGATTGTTGCTCCGCCACACGTCGTCTCGGAGTGCATGATCTACGCCGTTGAAAGAGAGTTTCCCGCCTGCGCCGTCGAGCGCATCTGGCAGCAAAGCGTGCCGGAACACATTCAACGAGAAGCCGTATGCCTCGTTTTGCTGGACGCGGCGCTGTTCCCTCAGCTGCGACAGCTGAGATCGAAACTTTTCAATCTGAACGGTCCCGTGGCACTCCTGCAGAACGACGCTGATACCGTCTATTCCCCGAAGGCACTCTTTGCGGAACGTGTTCGCGGTGTGCTGCCGATGCAACTGAAGCTCGACGTCTGGCTCGCCGCGCTTCGCCTGCTCCTGGTGGGCGGCGAATATTATCCTCTCGCGTTGTTCGACGGCGACCGCTCGCGCACCCATCCCGAGCCTCAGCATTCCGAGCGCGTCATCGACTATAGCGTCACCAATCAGGATGAGCAGATGAGCGAGCTTACCGAGCGCGAGTTCCAGGTGCTTGCCCTTGTGGCCAATGGGCTGCAGAACAAGGCTATCGCGGCTTCGCTGGGACTGTCGGAGTTCACGGTGAAGATTCATCTCCACAACATCAACACCAAACTCGGCACCCACAACCGCACGCAGGCTGCGGCTCTCTTCCATGCACAGCGCAAAGCGTCGCCCTCGTTCGGGCGGGTTTTGGCCCAGCCATCATACCTGGCGT
>NZ_FOSL01000019.1 GCF_900114255.1 Neomesorhizobium albiziae
ATGGCCAAAGGTAAATTCGAGCGTAATAAGCCTCATGTGAACATTGGCACGATTGGTCACGTTGACCATGGCAAGACGTCGCTGACGGCGGCGATCACCAAGTATTTTGGCGAGTACAAGCCTTACGACCAGATCGATGCGGCACCTGAGGAGAAGGCGCGCGGCATCACGATCTCGACGGCGCATGTCGAGTACGAGACGCCGGCCCGTCACTATGCCCATGTCGACTGCCCCGGCCACGCCGACTATGTGAAGAACATGATCACCGGCGCTGCGCAGATGGACGGCGCGATCCTGGTTGTTTCGGCAGCCGACGGCCCGATGCCGCAGACCCGCGAGCACATTCTTCTGGCCCGCCAGGTCGGCGTTCCGGCGATCGTGGTGTTTTTGAACAAGGTCGACCAGGTCGATGACGCCGAGCTTCTCGAGCTGGTCGAGCTTGAGGTGCGCGAGCTTCTGTCGAAGTACGAATTCCCCGGCGACGACATTCCGATCGTCAAGGGTTCGGCGCTTGCAGCGCTCGAAGACTCCAACAAGGAGATCGGCGAGAACGCGGTGCGCAAGCTGATGGAAGAGGTCGACGCCTACATCCCGACGCCGGAGCGTCCGATCGACAAGCCGTTCCTGATGCCGATCGAGGACGTGTTCTCGATCTCGGGCCGTGGCACGGTCGTCACCGGCCGCGTCGAGCGCGGCATCGTCAAGGTCGGCGAGGAGCTGGAGATCGTCGGCATCCGTCCGACCACCAAGACGACCTGCACGGGCGTGGAAATGTTCCGCAAGCTGCTCGACCAGGGCCAGGCCGGCGACAACATCGGCGCGCTGTTGCGCGGCGTCGACCGTGAAGGCGTCGAGCGCGGCCAGGTTCTGGCCAAGCCGGGCACGGTGAAGCCGCACAAGAAGTTCAAGGCGGAAGCCTACATCCTGACCAAGGAAGAGGGTGGCCGTCACACGCCGTTCTTCACCAACTACCGTCCGCAGTTCTATTTCCGCACGACGGACGTGACCGGCATCGTGACGCTGCCGGAAGGCACCGAGATGGTGATGCCTGGCGACAACATCACGGTCGATGTCGAACTGATCGTGCCGATCGCCATGGAAGAGAAGCTGCGCTTCGCCATCCGCGAAGGCGGCCGCACCGTCGGCGCCGGCATCGTCGCCAGCATCGTAGAGTAAGTAACGATCCGAGTTTCGAGAATAAAGGGCGGCCTTCGGGTCGCCCTTTTTCTTGGGTGCAAACAGCCAAATCAAACCCGGTTGCAAGGCCTGGATACGTTGCTAGTATAGGCTGTATCGGGTTGATGTATCGTGGGGGCGATGCGCTTGGCTGGACTGAAGTGGCTTAACGACAGTCGATTGTTGCTGGCGGCTTTGGCAGCTGCTTTCCTCTTGCAATTCACGCTCATCGCTGAGGCTGCGGCGAAGAAGGCAGAGCCCGTTCTGGGCGACATCGACCGGCCTATGCAGTTCGTCATCGTGCGCAGCAGCACGCCGGCTTGCGAACCGTTATGTCCTGAATGGATATGGGCGCGCGGCGAGATCACCGCTGCAACGCCCAAGGCCTTCAAACGCTTCCTGAAGAAGATCGGCAAGAAGCGGTTGCCCGTGCTGGTCAGTTCGCCGGGTGGGAGTGTCGATGCCGCGATGGCCATTGGTCGTCTGATCCGCGAACGGAAATTGGATACGGGCGTGGGCACCGCCTACCTTACGGGATGCGCCCCGACCGAAAAGGATTGCCTGGCAAAGCAGAAGAAGAGCGGCGTCTACAACGGCCGAATAACTTTGGGAGGCGCCTTCTGCAACTCAGCCTGCCCGTTGATCCTTGCCGGCGGCGTCAACCGCATTGCGGGTTCCGCCTTTGTCGGCGTCCACCAGATAACCACCACCTATTACCAGGAGAAGATCTTCTACCGGGAAAAATACAAGGTGGTGAAAGGCAAGAAGAAGGTGGTGAGCAAGAAGATCGTCAGCCGCAAGCGGGTTGGCACCTACAATTCTACCGACCTGCCGAAGGCATTGGAACGGCAGATGCTCGCCTACCTCAAGGAAATGGGCATCGACAAGACCTACTTCACCATCTCTCAAGGCGTGCCAGCAAAAGACATCCGGCAGCTGGGCCCCGGTGAAATGTCGGCAATGAAGCTGACGACCGTCAGCGATCACGCTTATGTTTTCGCCGGTCTAGGGCGGTGTACGCAACATCAGCTATCCGAGAACTGTATCGAGGACTTAGATCGCGCAGTCTCTACCAAAGAGCCCGTTCCCGCCGTTGTCTCCAGCAAGACTCCCGCCAGAGTTGTGGCACCACCTATGCGGTTTGCCGTCGTGCGCTCCAGCGAGACCGGCTGTGAACCGATGTGCCCAGGCGCGATCAGTGCCGAAGCGCCAGTGCTGTTGGCGCAAATCCTGCAAGGTCTCGGAGGACGGCGCCTTCCAATTGTCCTTCGGTCACCGGGCGGCGATGCAGACGCCGCAATGGCTCTTGGCCGCGTGATAAGGCAGCACGGATTGGCTGTTGCCTTGGGCAAGACGACCTTCAGCGGTTGCGGGCCAGGCGAGGCGGACTGCCATGCGGGTGAAGGAAAGGAAGGGCAATTCCTGGGACGCGCCGGCCAATACCAAAACTACTGTGCGTCCGAATGTGCTTTGGTCATGGCCGGGGGCACCCGGCGTTTCGCCACGGAAGAATCCTTAGTCATCCTGCGTTACAAAGGTCCCGAGCCGGATCCGGCGCTGAAGCAGCGGCTTGCAGAGTACTTGATTGAGATGGGCGTGGAAAAAATGCTTCTGACGGTCGCGTTGGGACCGGTTGGTAGCGATTTCGATCCGCCGACGCTCGCGCAGATGTACAGGATGAAACTCGCTACAGACACGCGCGACGTCGACACATTGACCGCGGCAAATACGTGCGCAGTTTTGTCCGGCCCTGACAGTTGCAGCTCCCCCAGAACACAGAACGGGCTATAGCCTGTCCATCTCGGCAGGTTGCGGGCTGGGGCTAGCTCCGCGATCCTACCAGCCCCCGATTGTTGCAGGAATGGATAAGACGGACGATACTCTGCAAAGCACTCTTTACAGACGCGCGGGAAATCCTTAGGAAGCGCCTGCCGTGCAGTGATGCGCCGCAATAGGGGTATAGCTCAGTTGGTAGAGCGGCGGTCTCCAAAACCGCAGGTCGCGGGTTCGAGCCCTGCTGCCCCTGCCAAAATCCGCCAAGAGCGGCAGAACATATAGGCAGGTGAGGGACGATTGGATGGTTCCTGCCTGGCGCCTCGGCACAAAAGCGACCTTTGGCACTTGCACTGCCGGGGAATCGGTTTTATGTAGGCGGAACAGACACGCGGTGCGTGGAGCTGGATAGCCAGCTTTACGCGCCCGAATTGCATGTCTGGAACATCGGCGCTGATTCGAGCGATAGGTTCCGGACATGAACGAAAAAACCCGGCAGCGGGCATAACAAAAGAAGCTCCGGACAACGGAGCTTCGCAAAAAGAGCGGCAAATGGCGTCAAAGACCAGCAATCCCTTCGTTTTTCTTCAGCAAGTGAGGAGCGAAACCGCGAAGGTTACCTGGCCGTCGCGGCGCGAGACGATGATCTCGACAGCCATGGTTCTGGCGTTTGCCTTCATTGCGGCGATTTTCTTTTTCGCCGCCGATCAGCTGATGGCTTACGGGGTCGAGTTGATCCTCGGCATCGGGCGATAGAACCGGCGATTACGGAGAGCATCTGATGACTGCGCGGTGGTACATCGTCCACGCCTATTCGAATTTCGAGAAGAAGGTTGCCGAGGACATCGAGAACAAGGCCAAGCAGAAGGGCCTCTCCGGTGACATCGAGCAGATCGTCGTGCCGACCGAGAAGGTCGTGGAAGTGCGTCGTGGCCGCAAGGTGGACGCCGAGCGCAAGTTTTTCCCGGGCTACGTCCTGGTTCGCGCCAATCTGACCGACGCCGTGTTCTCGCTGATCAAGAACACGCCGAAGGTCACCGGTTTCCTCGGCGATTCGAAGCCGGTGCCGATTTCGGACAAGGAAGCCGACCAGATCCTGCATCAGGTGCAGGAAGGCGTCGAGCGGCCGAAGCCGTCGGTCACCTTCGAGATCGGCGAGCAGGTCAGGGTTTCGGATGGTCCGTTCGCGTCGTTCAACGGCGTCGTTCAGGAAGTCGACGAGGAGCGGGCGCGTCTCAAGGTGGAAGTGTCGATCTTCGGCCGCGCCGTGCCGGTCGATCTGGAATTCGGTCAGGTCGAAAAGGGCTGACCGTGAACCTCCGCCGCCGGCGTGCCGGTGAGGCGGGGATGACGAAGCAGGCTTCGTCGAATTGGTGGAAGGCGAGGGCGGCTTAGCCGGCTGTCTGAACCGCACCACCGAACTGCAACCGCCGGCAAGACATCAGTCCGGCATGAAAAAGAGGCAGACAAGAGATGGCTAAGAAAATTGCAGGCCAACTCAAGCTCCAGGTAGCCGCGGGCTCGGCGACGCCGTCGCCCCCGATCGGTCCTGCGCTTGGTCAGCGTGGCATCAACATCATGGAATTCTGCAAGGCGTTCAACGCGCAGTCGCAGGAAATGGAAAAGGGATCGCCGATCCCGGTCGTCATCACCTACTATCAGGACAAGTCGTTCACCTTCGTCATGAAGACGCCGCCGGTGAGCTACTTCCTGAAGAAGGCCGCCAACCTGAAGTCGGGTTCCAAGGAGCCGGGCAAGGTCAAGGCTGGCACGATCGCTCGCGACAAGGTTCGCGCGATCGCTGAGCAGAAGATGAAGGACCTGAACGCAAACGACATCGAAGCGGCCATGCGCATGGTCGAGGGCTCTGCCCGTTCGATGGGCCTGGAAGTGGTGGGCTAAGACGATGGCAAAGATTGCAAAGCGTGTAGCCAAGTCCCGCGAAGGCATCGACCCGAACAAGGCCTACGGCCTCGGCGAGGCGATCGAACTGCTGAAGAGCCGTGCGACCGCGAAGTTCGACGAGACCGTCGAAGTTGCGATGAATCTCGGTGTCGACCCGCGCCATGCCGACCAGATGGTCCGCGGCGTGGTCAACCTGCCGAACGGCACCGGGCGTACCGTCCGCGTCGCGGTTTTCGCGCGTGGCGACAAGGCTGAGGAAGCCAAGGCTGCTGGTGCCGACATCGTCGGCGCCGAAGAGCTGGTGCAGACCGTGCAGGGTGGAACCATCGAGTTCGACCGCTGCATCGCTACTCCGGACATGATGGGCCTGGTCGGCCGCCTCGGTAAGGTGCTCGGCCCGCGCGGCCTGATGCCGAACCCGCGTGTTGGCACGGTGACCATGGATGTCGCCGCCGCCGTCAAGGCGTCGAAGGGCGGCGCCGTCGAGTTCCGCGTCGAGAAGGCCGGTATCGTTCACGCCGGCGTCGGCAAGGCTTCTTTCGACGCCAAGGCGATCGAAGAGAACGTCCGCGCTTTCGCCGACGCAGTGATCAAGGCCAAGCCGACGGGCGCCAAGGGCAACTACGTCAAGAAGGTGTCGGTCACCACGACGATGGGCCCCGGCCTCAAGATCGACGTCGCGACCCTGGCGGTATCGTGATCTGAAGTTTCCGGACCGGGCGCCGCCCGGTCCGGCGAAGAATTCCGAACTCCCCTAAAGAGTTCGGATTCCGGAAGCCCGCAAGGGTTTTCGGACATCCTGTCCGAGATTGCAGGCGGCTCGCCTTAATTCATATGGGCCTGCATGAGACGGGTGAAGACCCGACAAAGGAGCGACATGCTCCAATGAAAGGTTCGAACCGTGTTTGCCTTTTGTCTGCGCACCGGGTTTCCGGTGTGGCGAAAGGGGGCAGGATCCTCGAGCGCCGTTCGGGAGATCCAGAGTGTTTTGGATAGCCCGCCGGCAAAAGGCAACCAGGCAGTCTTCCCTGATGGAAGATTGTCAACTGGAGATAGGCAGTGGACAGAGCGGAAAAACGCGAACTCGTCACGGGCCTGAATGATGCGTTCTCGAACGCCGGTTCAGTCGTCGTGGCCCACTACGCCGGTATCACCGTCGCGCAAATGAACGACCTTCGGTCGAAAATGCGCGCTGCCGGTGGCACCGTCAAAGTCGCGAAGAACCGTCTCGCCAAAATCGCTCTTCAGGGCACGGAATCCGAGAAGATCATCGACCTGTTCAAGGGACAGACGCTGATCGCCTACTCGGAAGATCCGATTGCGGCGCCGAAGGTGGCATCCGATTTCGCCAAGGGAAATGACAAGTTGGTCATTCTCGGCGGCGCGATGGGTGCGACCTCGCTCAACGCCGACGGTGTGAAGGCACTCGCCACACTGCCGTCGCTCGACGAGCTGCGCGCCAAGCTGGTTGGCATGATCGCCACGCCGGCAACCCGGATCGCCCAGATCGTCAATGCGCCCGCGGCTTCGGTCGCGCGTGTCATCGGCGCTTACGCCCGGAAGGACGAGGCGGCATGAGGCCGTTCCTCGCTGTCACCAACACTTGTTCGAACTTTTGAAGGAAAATGAAAAATGGCTGATCTCGCAAAGATCGTAGACGACCTGTCGAGCCTCACCGTCCTCGAGGCGGCTGAACTCTCGAAGCTTCTGGAAGAAAAGTGGGGCGTTTCCGCCGCTGCTCCGGTGGCTGTTGCCGCTGCTGGCGGCGCTGCCGCTGCCGCTGCTCCGGCTGAGGAAAAGACCGAATTCGACGTCATCCTCACCGACGCCGGCGCCCAGAAGATCAACGTGATCAAGGAAGTGCGCGCTATCACCGGTCTCGGCCTCAAGGAAGCCAAGGACCTGGTGGAAGCCGCTCCGAAGCCGGTCAAGGAAGCCGTGTCGAAAGCCGATGCCGACAAGTTCAAGGCACAGCTGGAAGCAGCCGGCGCCAAGGTCGACTTGAAGTAAGCGTTTCGCGTGAACCGGCGGGTGGCATGCCCGTCCGCCGGTTCGTCGCGATCGAGTTTGTTCGAAAACCTCTTTCCTGAGGGCCGGAACCGGCCTTCCGGAAACGGGTTTTCAACCGTTTTGGCCCGGCTCCGAGTGGCGGCGGGCAGATCGAAGGATGACCGCGGGCGGAGCGGTCATAAATTGCAAGGCGAGCCGCGCGAGGCGCGCCCCAAGAGAGGCAGCAAGGAGCGACGATGGCCCAGACCCAGACTTTCAATGGCCGCAGACGCGTACGCAAGTTCTTCGGAAAGATCCCGGAAGTTGCGGAGATGCCGAACCTTATCGAGGTTCAGAAGGCATCCTATGACCAGTTCCTGATGGTGGACGAGCCCAAGGGCGGACGTCCGGACGAAGGACTGCAGGCCGTTTTCAAGTCGGTCTTCCCGATTTCCGATTTTTCCGGCACCTCGATGCTGGAATTCGTGAAGTACGAATTTGAAGCACCGAAATTCGACGTTGACGAGTGCCGTCAGCGCGACCTGACCTACGCGGCGCCGCTGAAGGTGACGCTTCGCCTGATCGTGTTCGATCTGGACGAGGACACCGGCGCCAAGTCGATCAAGGACATCAAGGAGCAGGACGTCTACATGGGCGACATGCCGCTCATGACGATGAACGGCACCTTCATCATCAATGGCACCGAGCGCGTCATCGTCTCGCAGATGCACCGTTCGCCGGGCGTCTTCTTTGACCATGACAAGGGCAAGTCGCACTCGTCGGGCAAGCTGTTGTTCGCTGCGCGCGTCATTCCTTACCGCGGCTCGTGGCTCGACATAGAGTTCGATTCCAAGGACGTCGTGCACGCCCGCATCGACCGTCGCCGCAAGATTCCGGTGACGTCGCTGCTTATGGCGCTCGGCATGGACGGCGAAGAGATCCTGTCGACCTTCTACAACAAGATCACTTACAAGCGGTCGAAGGACCACTGGCGCATTCCGTTCAACGTCGAGCGTTTCCGCGGCCTGAAGGCCGTCGGCGACCTGGTCGACGCGGACACCGGCGAAGTCGTCGTCGAGGCTGGCAAGAAGATCACCGCACGTCAGGCCAAGCAGCTTGCCGAGAAGGGTCTGAAGGCGATCAAGGCGACCGAGGAAGACCTGCTCGGTAACTATCTGGCCGAGGACATCGTCAACTACGCAACCGGCGAGATTTTCCTCGAGGCCGGCGACGAGATCGACGAAAAGACCCTGAAGGTGCTGATGTCGGCCGGTGAGGAGGACATCCAGATCCTCGACATCGATCATGTCAATGTCGGCGCCTATATCCGCAACACGCTGGCCGTCGACAAGAACGAAAGCCGCCAGGACGCGCTGTTCGACATCTACCGCGTCATGCGCCCGGGCGAGCCGCCGACGCTCGAGACCGCCGAAGCCATGTTCAACTCGCTGTTCTTCGACAGCGAGCGTTACGATTTGTCGGCCGTCGGCCGCGTCAAGATGAACATGCGCCTCGAACTCGACGCCGAGGACACCGTCCGCGTGCTGCGCAAGGAGGATATCCTTGCCGTGGTGCGCACGCTCGTCGAACTGCGCGACGGCAAAGGCGAGATCGACGACATCGACAACCTCGGCAACCGCCGGGTGCGCTCGGTCGGCGAACTGATGGAGAATCAGTATCGTGTCGGCCTGCTGCGCATGGAGCGCGCGATCAAGGAACGCATGTCCTCGATCGAGATCGACACTGTCATGCCGCAGGATCTGATCAACGCCAAGCCTGCCGCGGCAGCCGTTCGCGAGTTCTTCGGTTCTTCGCAGCTGTCGCAGTTCATGGATCAGACCAACCCGCTGTCGGAGATCACCCACAAGCGCCGTCTCTCGGCGCTTGGACCCGGCGGTCTGACCCGCGAGCGCGCCGGCTTCGAAGTGCGCGACGTTCACGTCACCCACTATGGCCGCATCTGCCCGATCGAAACGCCGGAAGGCCCGAACATCGGCCTTATCAATAGCTTGGCGACGTTTGCTCGTGTGAACAAGTACGGCTTTATCGAAAGCCCGTACCGCAAGATCGTCGACGGCAAGGTCACCGACGACGTCGTCTACCTGTCGGCCATGGAAGAAGCCAAGCACTACGTCGCGCAGGCTAACGCCGAACTCGACAAGAAGGGCTCGTTCGTCGAGGAGTTCGTCATCTGCCGCCATGCAGGCGAAGTGATGATGGCGCCGCGCGAAAACGTCGACCTTATGGACGTTTCGCCGAAGCAGATGGTGTCGGTCGCTGCCGCGCTGATTCCGTTCCTGGAAAACGACGACGCCAACCGCGCTCTGATGGGCTCGAACATGCAGCGTCAGGCCGTGCCGCTGGTGCGCGCCGAAGCGCCGTTTGTCGGCACCGGCATGGAGCCGATCGTCGCCCGTGACTCGGGCGCTGCCATCGGCGCTCGCCGAGGCGGCATTGTCGACCAGGTCGACGCGACGCGTATCGTCATCCGCGCCACGGAAGATCTCGATCCGGGCAAGTCCGGCGTCGATATCTACCGGCTGATGAAGTTCCAGCGTTCGAACCAGAACACCTGCATCAACCAGCGTCCGCTGGTCCGCATGGGCGACAAGGTCAACAAGGGCGACATCATCGCCGACGGCCCGTCGACCGATCTCGGTGATCTGGCGCTCGGCCGCAACGTGCTCGTCGCGTTCATGCCGTGGAATGGCTACAACTACGAGGACTCCATCCTGCTCTCCGAGCGTATCGTGGCCGACGACGTCTTCACCTCGATCCACATCGAGGAGTTCGAGGTCATGGCCCGCGACACCAAGCTCGGACCGGAGGAAATCACCCGCGACATTCCGAACGTTTCGGAAGAAGCGCTGAAGAACCTCGACGAAGCCGGCATCGTCTACATCGGCGCCGAAGTTCAGCCGGGCGACATCCTTGTCGGCAAGATCACGCCGAAGGGCGAAAGCCCGATGACGCCGGAAGAGAAGCTTCTGCGCGCCATCTTCGGCGAAAAGGCGTCGGATGTGCGCGACACCTCCATGCGCATGCCGCCCGGGACCTTCGGCACTGTCGTCGAAGTGCGCGTCTTCAACCGCCACGGCGTGGAGAAGGACGAGCGCGCCATGGCGATCGAGCGCGAGGAGATCGAACGCCTCGCCAAGGACCGTGACGACGAGCAGGCTATCCTCGACCGCAACGTTTACTCGCGCCTCAGCGATACGCTGAACGGCAAGGAAGCGATTGCCGGGCCGAAGGGCTTCAAGAAGGGCTCCAAGCTCTCCAAGGAAGTGCTCGACGACTATCCGCGTTCGCAGTGGTGGCAGTTTGCCGTCGAGGATGAGAAGCTGCAGAGCGAGCTCGAAGCTTTGCGCGGCCAGTACGACGATTCCAAGAAGGCGCTCGAGCAGCGCTTCATGGACAAGGTCGAGAAGGTGCAGCGCGGCGACGAGATGCCGCCCGGCGTGATGAAGATGGTCAAGGTCTTCGTCGCGGTGAAGCGCAAGATGCAGCCTGGCGACAAGATGGCCGGCCGTCACGGCAACAAGGGTGTCGTGTCGCGTATCGTTCCGGTCGAGGACATGCCGTTCCTCGAGGACGGCACGCATGCGGATATCGTGCTCAACCCGCTGGGTGTGCCGAGCCGCATGAATGTCGGCCAGATCCTGGAAACGCATCTCGGCTGGGCTTGCTCGGGCATGGGCAAGAAGATCGGCGAACTGATCGACGCCTACAAGGCGGCTGGCGATATCAAGCCGCTGCGGGCAACGATCGAGGGCCTGATCCCGGAAAACGACCGCAACGAGCCTGTCCGCCAATATGACGACGAAAGCATCGTGCGTCTGGGCGAGCAGATGCGGCGCGGCGTTTCCATTGCCACCCCGGTGTTCGACGGCGCGCATGAGGTCAACATCAACGAGATGCTGGCCGATGCGGGTCTGCACACGTCGGGTCAGTCGCAGCTCTATGACGGCCGCACGGGCGAACCGTTCGATCGCAAGGTGACGATGGGCTATATCTACATGCTCAAGCTGCACCACCTCGTGGACGACAAGATCCACGCGCGTTCGATCGGACCGTACTCGCTCGTCACCCAGCAGCCGCTGGGCGGCAAGGCGCAGTTCGGCGGCCAGCGCTTCGGCGAAATGGAAGTGTGGGCGCTCGAAGCTTACGGCGCCGCCTACACGCTGCAGGAGATGCTGACGGTGAAGTCGGACGACGTCGCCGGCCGCACCAAGGTCTACGAGGCGATCGTGCGTGGCGACGATACGTTCGAGGCGGGCATTCCGGAGAGCTTCAACGTTCTCGTCAAGGAAATGCGCTCGCTCGGCCTCAACGTCGAATTGGAGAACACCAAGATCGACGACATTCCGCATCGTCTGCCGGACGCTGCCGAATAAGGAAAACGGCGCGCCGCGAGGGTTTGGTCTTCGCGGCGCTCCGGACTAAAGAATTTACGGCCATCGATGCGGCCGGTAATGGATCCGGAAAGTTGCGCGCCAAGGCGCTGCGGGCGCCGGATCACCGAAGGGTGGCAACGCCCTTGAATGTTCGAAAAGGGGCCTTCCCAGCCCCGCAAAGGAGAACGGCATGAACCAAGAGGTCATGAATCTCTTCAACCCGCAGGCGCCGGCGCAGGTGTTCGATTCCATCCGGATATCGCTCGCGAGCCCCGACAAGATCCTGTCCTGGTCGTTCGGCGAGATCAAGAAGCCGGAGACGATCAACTACCGCACCTTCAAGCCGGAACGTGACGGCCTCTTCTGCGCGCGCATCTTCGGCCCGATCAAGGACTACGAGTGCCTGTGCGGCAAGTACAAGCGCATGAAGTACAAGGGCGTCATCTGCGAAAAGTGCGGTGTCGAAGTGACGCTGTCGCGCGTTCGCCGCGAGCGCATGGGCCATATCGAACTCGCCGCCCCGGTCGCCCACATCTGGTTCCTGAAGTCGCTGCCGTCGCGCATTGGCACGCTGCTCGATATGACGCTCAAGGATATCGAGCGGGTTCTCTATTTCGAGAACTACATCGTGACCGAGCCGGGCCTGACTTCGCTCAAGGAAAACCAGCTTCTTTCCGAAGAAGAATACATGATTGCCGTCGACGAGTTCGGCGAGGATTCCTTCACGGCCATGATCGGCGCCGAGGCCATCCATGACCTGCTCGCGGGCATGGACCTGGAGAAGATCGCAGGCGACCTGCGTTCGGAGCTTGCCTCGACCACGTCGGAGCTGAAGCAGAAGAAGCTGTTGAAGCGCCTGAAGGTCGTCGAGAACTTCATGGAATCGGGCAATCGTCCGGAGTGGATGATCATGAAGATCGTCCCGGTCATCCCGCCGGACCTGCGCCCGCTGGTTCCGCTGGATGGCGGCCGCTTCGCCACCTCGGACCTGAACGATCTCTATCGCCGCGTCATCAATCGCAACAACCGCTTGAAGCGGCTGATCGAACTGCGCGCGCCGGGCATCATCATCCGCAACGAAAAGCGCATGCTGCAGGAAGCCGTCGACGCTCTGTTCGACAACGGCCGCCGCGGTCGCGTCATCACCGGCGCCAACAAGCGCCCGCTGAAGTCGCTGTCGGACATGCTCAAGGGCAAGCAGGGCCGGTTCCGTCAGAACCTGCTCGGCAAGCGCGTCGACTATTCCGGCCGTTCGGTCATCGTGACCGGTCCGGAGCTCAAGCTGCACCAGTGCGGCCTGCCGAAGAAGATGGCGCTCGAACTGTTCAAGCCGTTCATCTACGCCCGCCTCGACGCCAAGGGTTATTCCTCGACCGTCAAGCAGGCCAAGAAGCTGGTCGAGAAGGAAAAGCCGGAAGTCTGGGATATCCTCGACGAGGTCATCCGCGAGCATCCGGTCCTGCTCAACCGCGCGCCGACGCTGCACCGCCTTGGCATCCAGGCGTTCGAGCCGATCCTGATCGAAGGCAAGGCAATCCAGCTTCACCCGCTGGTCTGCACGGCCTTCAACGCCGACTTCGACGGCGATCAGATGGCCGTCCACGTGCCGCTGTCGCTGGAGGCCCAGCTCGAAGCACGCGTGCTGATGATGTCGACCAACAACATCCTGCACCCGGCCTCCGGCGCGCCGATCATCGTGCCGTCGCAGGACATGGTTCTGGGTCTCTACTACCTCTCGATCGTCAACGAGAACGAGCCGGGCCAGGGCATGGTGTTTGCCGACATGGGCGAACTCCAGCATGCGCTGGAGACCAAGGCCGTAACCCTGCACGCCAAGATCAAGGGCCGCTTCAAGACGCTCAACGCGGACGGCAAGCTCGAGTCGAAAATCTACGACACGACACCCGGCCGCATGATCATCGGCGAGCTTCTGCCGAAGAACGCCAACGTGCCGTTCGAGACCGCCAACCAGGAGATGACCAAGAAGAACATCTCCAAGATGATCGACACCGTCTACCGCCACTGCGGTCAGAAAGAGACGGTCATCTTCTGCGACCGCATCATGGCGCTCGGTTTCGCCCATGCCTGCCGTGCCGGCATTTCGTTTGGCAAGGACGACATGGTTATTCCGGACACGAAGGCCGATCTGGTCGCCAAGACCGAGGCGCTCGCGAAGGAATACGAGCAGCAGTACAATGACGGCTTGATCACCCAGGGCGAGAAGTACAACAAGGTCGTCGACGCCTGGGCGAAGTGCTCGGAGAAGGTCGCCGACGAAATGATGGGCCGCATCAAGGCGGTCGAGTTCGATACCAGCGGCCGCCAGAAGCCGATGAACTCGATCTACATGATGTCGCACTCCGGTGCGCGCGGTTCGCCGACCCAGATGCGCCAGCTCGCCGGCATGCGCGGCCTTATGGCCAAGCCGTCGGGTGAAATCATCGAGACGCCGATCATCTCGAACTTCAAGGAAGGCCTCACCGTTCTCGAGTACTTCAACTCGACCCACGGCGCCCGCAAGGGTCTGGCCGATACCGCTCTGAAGACGGCGAACTCGGGTTACCTGACCCGTCGTCTCGTCGACGTCGCTCAGGACTGCATCGTCAATGCGGTCGATTGCGGCACCGAGAAGGGCCTCACCATGCAGCCGATCGTCGATGCCGGCCAGGTGGTCGCCTCGCTCGGCCAGCGCGTGCTCGGACGCACGGCGCTCGACGATGTCAATCACCCGGTCTCGGGCGAACTGCTCGTCAAGGCCGGCAAGCTGATGGACGAGCGCGATGTCGAGCAGATCGAGAAGGCCGGCGTGCAGTCGATCCGCATCCGTTCGGCGCTGACCTGTGAGGTCAGGACCGGCGTCTGCGCGGTCTGCTATGGTCGCGACCTGGCGCGCGGTACGCCCGTCAACCAGGGCGAAGCTGTCGGTGTCATTGCCGCGCAGTCGATCGGCGAACCGGGCACCCAGCTCACCATGCGTACCTTCCACATGGGCGGTACTGCGCAGGTGGTGGACTCGTCGTTCCTCGAAGCCTCGTATGAAGGCAAGGTCGAGATCCGCAACCGCAATGTGGTGCGCAACTCCGACGGCAATCTCGTGGTGATGGGCCGCAACATGGCGATCCTGATCCTTGACGAGTCCGGCAAGGAGCGCGCGACGCACCGCGTTACCTACGGTTCGCGTATCTTCGTCGACGATGGCGACAAGGTAAAGCGCGGCCAGCGCATCGCCGAGTGGGACCCGTACACCCGCCCGATGATGACGGAAATCGAAGGCACCGTAGCTTACGAGGATCTGGTCGATGGCATTTCCGTTCAAGAAACCGCCGACGAATCGACCGGCATCACCAAGCGCGAGGTCATCGACTGGCGTTCGACCCCGCGCGGTTCGGACCTGAAGCCGGCAATCACGATCCTCGATGCCAAGGGCAAGATCGGCAAGCTGGCCAAGGGTGGCGACGCTCGCTTCCAGTTGTCGGTGGAGGCCATCCTCTCGGTCGAGCCGGGCGCTCATGTGAAGCCCGGCGACGTGTTGGCGCGTATCCCGATGGAAAGCGCGAAGACCAAGGACATCACCGGCGGTCTGCCGCGTGTTGCCGAACTCTTCGAGGCACGCCGTCCGAAGGACCACGCCATCATCGCCGAGATCGACGGCACGATCCGCTTCGGCCGCGACTACAAGAACAAGCGCCGCATCATCATCGAGCCGCATGATGAGCAGATCGAGCCTGTCGAGTACCTGATCCCGAAGGGCAAACCGTTCCATCTTCAGGACGGCGACGCCATCGAGAAGGGCGACTACATCCTCGACGGCAATCCGGCGCCGCACGACATCCTGGCGATCAAGGGCGTGGAGGCTCTGGCTTCCTACCTCGTCAACGAGATCCAGGAGGTCTACCGGTTGCAGGGCGTGTTGATCAACGACAAGCACATCGAGGTGATCGTTCGCCAGATGCTGCAGAAGGTCGAGATCACGGTGCAGGGCGACTCGACCTATATTCCTGGCGACCACGTCGACGTGATTGAGCTGGAAGAGGTCAACGAGCGTCTGGTCGAGGACGGCAAGAAGCCGGCCGAGGGCCTGCCGGTGCTGCTCGGCATCACCAAGGCCTCGCTGCAGACCCCGTCCTTCATCTCGGCCGCCTCCTTCCAGGAGACGACCAGGGTGCTGACCGAAGCGGCGGTTGCGGGCAAAACCGACATGCTGCAGGGCCTGAAGGAAAACGTCATCGTCGGCCGCCTTATCCCGGCCGGCACCGGCGGCATGATGAGCCAGATCCGTCGCATCGCCACGGCGCGCGACGAACTGATCCTCGACGAGCGTCGCAAGGCGTCCGGCGTCGAAGTCGCCGATCCGATGCTGGAAGATATGTCGAGCGCGGCTCAGTAACCGCGGTTCGTTTTCCCAATAACAAAAGGCCGCCGGCAAATCACCGGCGGCCTTTTTCGTTTGTTAAGAAGCACTTAACTCAGGCGTTTCACGGCTGAGTCACGCAGGTTGGGTTCATGTCGCCCAGCGGATGATCGGGTCGTTGACCCCTCTACGCCATTACCGCCCGGCATGTGCCCCATCCGGGCGGTTTTTTGGCGCACTCCGCTCGTTGAGTACGCGGCAGCGCAACCGACTTAAGCCGCCGCCCGCAACTTCTTTTCGCCCGGATGCACACTGCGGAAGCCGATGGAGATTCGGTTCCATACGTTGATCGCGCCGATCAGCAAGGTCAGCTTGACCAGTTCTTCTTGCGTGAATTCGCTCGCCGCCAGCTGGTAGTCGGCGTCCGGTGCATGCGTTTGGGAAATCAGCGTCAGGGAATCGGTCCAGGCGAGGGCGGCGCGCTCGCGCGGCGTGTACAGGGTCGATTCATGCCAGGCATTGAGCAAATCGAGCCGCTCCGGGGCCTCGCCTTCGGCGCGGGCATCCGCAGCGTGCATGAAAAGGCAATAGGCGCAACCGTTGATCTGCGAGGCACGCATCTTCACCAGATGGATCAGGCTGTGCTCCAGTCCGCTGTTCTTGACGTAGGTCTCCAGTGCGAGCATCGCCTTGATGGCGTCAGGCGCCGCGGCTGAGGGATCGAGACGGGACATTGTCGGTTCCTTTCACAAGTTGGTCCTCCACATCGATGACGAGATTGCCGGCTGACTTGTGACATGCACAGCGAATTTTTTTTGGTGCGCATTTCACGCAGCCTTAACCCGGCACAGTCTATCGTAAGCTGGGTTTTGGAGGGGAAGGTGCTGCGGTTTCATCCTGCCGAGCGGACGATCATGTTGGCAACTGCCGCGCTCGCGGTTGCATGTTTCGTCCTTGCGTATCTGAAAGATGTTGGGATCGAGCCGTGGACATTCACCGCAACCGGCATTTTCGCTGTCGTCGCCATTGCGCTCGGCCAGTTTTATCGAATTGTGCGAGACGGCGAACGTATTGCACTCACCGCGATAGCGATTGGATTGTTCGCTCCTTGGACATTCGTGGGTTGGACATACAACATACTGCTTCTGCCTAGATATGCCGCGCCGATTGACCCTATCCTGGTGCAGGCCGATGCACTGTTCGGTTATTCCTGGCCCGCAATCTGCGCCTGGATTGCCCAGTATCCGCAAATTTCCGAGTTGCTGCGTCAGGTCTACAATCTGACCCTGGTGCAACTCCTGTTTACCTTCATGTTCCTGGGGTTCGCTCTTGATAGACCACGTCTCCACGCCGCTGCCATGGCAATGGTTTTGGCGTCATTGATGACGATCTTTTGCTGGGGCATGTTCCCGTCGAACGGAGCCTCGGCGTACTGGACACTGGATCCAGCCATCGACCGTATTGTGCGTCCGGTGGTCGATTCATCCTACGGGGCCGAGCTCAATCGGCAACTCGTGGAGGGAGTCCGTTCGGTTTCGGACGTCAAGGCGACCGGCCTCATCGGCTTTCCGTCATTTCATACGGTGATGGCGCTTATGACGCTTGTCGCCGCCTGGCCCTATCGCATCGCCAGGTTGGTGCTGATTGTTGTGAATGCGGCGCTTTTTCCCGCCATCCTTATCCACGGCGGGCACAATTTGATGGACGTGTTCGGAGGCGTCGCGGTTACCTTGATATCGTGGTTCCTGGCCGTCAGAATTTACGGGGCCCAGGACGCCCACGAAAAGGCCAGAACCGGCGCGGCGCTGGCCTCTTCACCTGTCCAGGCGGCGTAGTTATCCCACGGTTTCGAGCGCGGCCCTTATCTTTTCGGCATTGGCCGAGAGGATTTCCGGTTTCTCCATCTGGCCCGTGTGCGGCTTCAGCGCAATGCCCTCGAAGCGGGGAATGATGTGAACGTGCAGATGGAAAACCACCTGGCCGCCGGCGGTCTCATTGAATTGCTGGACTGTTACGCCGCCAGCCGAAAAGGCCTTCATCACGGCGCGCGCCAGCTTCTGCGTGGTGCGCATCACCGCGGCGAGGCTGTCGTGTTCGACGTCGAGGATGTTGCGGGACGGCTTTTTGGGGAGCACCAGGCAGTGCCCGTCGCCGCGCGGCATGATATCCATGAAGGCGAAGGTGTCGGCGTCCTCGTAGAGCTTGTGGGATGGCATCTCGCCGCGCAGGATCTTGGCGAAGATGTTGTTGGGGTCGTAAGCGGAAGTCGCCATCATTGCCTCATGAAAATGTTTCGTGGACATACTTCGTGGCGATCCGCCTGCCGTCAACCTCGGATAGGGTCATTCGCCCGTTTGTAGCGGGCCTTTGCGGAAAGGGCTGTGCGCCTCGAGATAGTCGCCGACATGCGCGACGTCGCGCCGCTCGCGCTTGAGATAGTCGGCGACGGCGTTTCTCAGGCCTGCATGCGCGATGTAGTGGGCGGAGTGCATGGTCACCGGCTTATATCCACGCGCCAGCTTGTGCTCGCCCTGTGCGCCGGCTTCGACCACCTTCAGCTTCCTGTCGATGGCGAAGTCTATCGCCTGGTGATAGCAGACCTCGAAATGCAGGAACGGATGGTCCTCGATGCAGCCCCAGTTGCGGCCATAGAGCGCGTCCGAGCCGATGAAGTTGATGGCTCCGGCGATATGACGGCCGCCACGCTTGGCCATCACCAGCAGGATGTCGTCGGCCATGCGTTCGCCGATCAGCGAGAAGAAACGGCGGTTGAGATAGGGGCGGCCCCATTTGCGGCCGCCGGTATCCATGTAGAACGCGAAAAAATCGTCCCACGCCGATTCTGTCAGGTCCTTGCCTGTCAGCCAGTCGATCGAAATGCCGCAGGAAAGCGCTTCACGACGCTCCTTCTTCAGGGCCTTGCGTTTTCGCGAGGCGAGGGTGGCGAGAAAATCATCGTAACAGGCATAACCGTCGTTGAAGAAATGAAACTGCTGGTCGGTTCGGTGCAGGAAACCCGCCTCCTCGAGCGCTGCAACATCCGCTTGCGGCGCGAAAGTCACATGCGCCGACGAGACGCCGAGTTTGTCGGTCACCGCCTTCAATCCCGAGGCCAGCGCTCTTCTCACCACGTCCGGATCCACACCCGCACGTCGCACCAGAAGGCGAGGGCCGGTGACCGGGGTAAACGGCACCGAAACCTGCAGCTTGGGATAATAGTGGCCGCCGGCACGCTCGAAAGCATCCGCCCAGCCATGGTCGAAAACATATTCACCCTGGCTGTGGGATTTCGCGTAACATGGCACCGCACCGAGCAACGCCCCGTCCGGCGCTTCCAGCCGGAGATGATGGCCCTGCCAGCCGGAGCGGCCGATAGCGCAGCCGGACTCTTCCATGGTTTTCAGGAAATTGTATGAAATGAAAGGGTTATAGCCGTTTTTTGCATCATCTCGCGTGGTTCCCGCAAGACTGTTCCACTCATCTTCCGTGAATGCGCTGATGCTGGCGGCAGCACGGATGGCGTATTCGTCATCGGTCTTCTCCCTACTGCCGTCGCCGTTCCGTTCCATCGACTTTAGATACGTCGCCTATCGCCATGTGCAAGGTCGCAACGCATCGTCGTTCACCCGATCAGCGCCGGATCAGGTTCGAACCCTTCGAAGGTCATCTGGTCGGCCTCGGCGAAGGTTTTTTCCACCATCGGCTGGTCCCGTACGGTCCAGGTGATCACCGGCATGTTCAGCTTGTCGCGCACGAAGGTGATGAACGGGTTGGGCAGGTGCACGACACTGTAGGAAACGAACGAAATGTTGTGGGCAAGCATCGAGAAATGCGCTTCCACCTCGTGCTGCAGGTCGCCCCAGGCGGTCAAGCCGGCAGGAATGTCGGGCATGTGGACCGGAAATTCGCGGATCAACCAATGATCGAAAGACATGATGGCGACCTTGCCCTTGTAGCCCTTGAGCACCTCCGCCACCTTGGCGACCAGCCCGGCATCGTGGCCGGGTATGCCTTTCAGTTCGATGACCAACGGCACGCGGCCGCGCACCAGCGCCAGCAGTTCGGCCAGCGTCGGCACATGGGCATCGGTGCCGCCGACGCGCAGCGCGGCAAGTTCCGCGGCTGTACGTTGCCAGACGAAACCTTCGGTGCCAGTCAAACGCTTGAGATCATTGTCGTGGAAGACGATGACGTCGCCGTCGAGTGTCAGGTGGACGTCGCACTCGATCGCATAACCCTTGTCGACCGCTGCCTGGAACGCGGGGAGGGTGTTCTCCCAGCGCGTTTTGTTCATGTCGTGGAGGCCGCGATGCGCGACCGGGCGTTTCTTCAGCCAGGAAATGCCGCTCATGATTCGTGTCCGACGTCTGCGCTCACTTGGTTTCGATGATGGCTTCGATTTCGACCGCCGCGTTGAGCGGCAGCGAGGCGGTGCCGACCGCGGAGCGTGCATGTTTGCCGGCATCGCCAAGGGCTGCCGCCAGAAAATCGGAGGCGCCGTTGGCAACGAGATGCTGCTCGGTGAAGTCCGGCGAAGAAGCGACGAAAACGGTGATCTTGACCAGGCGCTTGATCTTCTCCAGGTCGCCGAGTGCCGCCTTTGCCTGCGCCAGGATGTTGATCGCACACAGTTTTGCGGCTTCCTTGCCGGCAGCCACGTCGACGTCGCGCCCGAGCAGGCCGGAAACGGCGAGCTTGCCGTCCTTCAGGGGCAATTGGCCGGCGGTGAAGATGAGGTTGCCGGTCTGCATGAACGGTACGTAATTTGCCGCAGGCGCCGCGGCGGCCGGCAATGAGACGCCGAGATCGGCCAGCCGTTTGTCGATTGTATCACCCATCACGTCACCCTGTGTTCTGTGTTTGGTATCCGGAAGGCGCCGAAGGTGCTATTTTTGCCTCGCTTCCGCCATGACTTTTTTTATTGTAGGCCATCTTTGATTGCGGCTGCCCGATGGTCGCGCCGAGTGGAGTCGTTTTCATGCGCGCAACGCGCCTTGCCTTGTCTGCCTTCGCCGCCTCTTCCGCACTGACCGCAATGCCTGCCTTGTCTGCGCCGCTGCTGGCGCCGCACCGCGCCGTTTACGACCTGGCGCTCGACAAGGCATCCGACCAATCCGGCATAACCGGACTTTCCGGCCGCATGGTCTACGAGTTCAACGGTTCGCCTTGCGAGGGTTACACCGTGACCTTCCGTTTCGTGACGCGGATCGACACCGGTGAAACGTCGCAACTGACCGACCAGCAGACGACAACCTTTGAGGACGGTGAAGGCAAGACCTTCTCCTTCGTGACCAAATCCTTCGTCGACCAGAATCTCAAGAAAGAGGTCAAGGGCATCGCGACGCGCGAAAAGTCCGGACTGACCGTCGATATTGAGAAACCCGAGGAGGAAACTGTCGACCTCAAGGCGACCCAGTTCCCGACCCAGCATATGATCGAACTTCTCGATAAGGCAGAGAAGGGCGAGAGTTTCTACGAAACGAACCTGTTCGATGCATCCGAGGATGCCGACACGGTGATGACCACGACGGTGGTCATCGGCAAGCAGGAAAAGGCGGAAGAGGGCGACCCTGAACTGCCGGCGCTCGCCAGCCTGGACAAGGATGCCTACTGGCCTGTCGACATCGCCTATTTCGACGAATCGCAGGAAGGCGGCGAGGAAACGCCGGAATACCGCATCAGCTTTAAGATGCATGAAAACGGGCTGACCCGCGACCTGATGATGGACTACGGCGACTTTTCGATGAAGGGCAAGCTGGTCAACCTGTCGCTCTTCGACAAGCCGAAACCCTGCACACCCAAATAAGCCCGCTGGAAATCGGGCATGGCCGTCTATGTCGACGACGCGATCTGGAACTGGGTCGGCAAGCGTTGGTGTCACATGCTTGCCGACGATGTCGAGGAACTGCACCGCTTCGCGGCTATTCTGGGCGTTCATCGGCTCGTCTATCAGGGACCGCCCAAAACCTCAGCGCCGCATTACGACATAACCGCCTATGAACGGCAGCGCGCCATCGTATTGGGCGCGGTGCCTTGCACACGCGAGCAGATCGTCGGGGTATTCCGTCGGGTGCGCGTAAGCAACGGCAAGGTTCACAAGCCGACTGGAAACGCGCCGCGCGTCCTGGCCAAGTGGTAGGCGCTTTCGCCGTCGCCCCGGTCTGTCGGGGCGGCGGCATAAGCGAGATGGCGTGTATTACGCTCGGTTCATCAACACCGAATGGCGACGGCCATAGAGAAAATAGATCGCCATGCCGATCGCCAACCAGATAATCAGCCGCAACCAGGTGTCGAGCGGCAGGCTGACCATCAGAACCAGACAGAAGAAGATGCCGAGCACTGGCACGAAAGGCACACCGGGTGTCCGGAATGGCCGCGCCACGTCAGCGTCGCTCTTGCGGAGGTAGATCACGGCGCCGCAGACCAGGATGAAGGCGAACAGCGTTCCGATTGCAACCATATGGCCGAGTGTTTCAATCGGGGTCAGTGCTGCAACAATCGCTACTACACTGCCGATTATAAGCTGGCTTTTCCAGGGCGTGCGCAAGGTTGGATGCACCTGGCTGAACAGCGGTGGCAACAGACCGTCCTTTGAAATGGTGAAGAAAATGCGGCTTTGGCCATAAAGCAGAACCAGGATTACCGTCGTCAGACCGGCAAGTGCGCCGACCTTGATTAGGATGGAAAACCAGGTCAGGCCGGTGATGTCCACCGCCTTCGCAATCGGGTCGGCAACACCGAGCTGGGAATATGGCACGATTCCGGTCATAACCGCCGAGACAGCGATGTAAAGCAATGTACAGATGATCAGCGATGCCAAGATGCCGATCGGCAGATCACGCTGCGGGTTTTTCGCTTCCTGAGCCGCGGTTGAAACCGCGTCGAAACCGATGAAGGCGAAGAACACGACGCCAGCCGCGCGCATGACGCCGCTCCAGCCAAACTCGCCGAAATCACCGGAATTGTTCGGTATGAAAGGTTGCCAATTGTCGGCGTTGATGTACCGCACGCCGACTAGGATGAACGCGAGTACTACCGCCAACTTGACCACCACCATGATGTTGTTGAGGCGGGCCGATTCCTTGGTGCCCATGATCAACAGTATGGTCAGCAAGCCGATAATGGCGGCGGCGGGCAGATTGACGACGCCATAAATCACCGTGCCGTCAGGCAATGTCTCGGCAACCGTGCCTGGTGCAGACGCAAACTGTGCCGGGATGTCGATGCCTACATTGTGTAGTAGGCTGCGGAAATAGCCTGACCAGCCCACCGCAACGGTCGCCGCGCCCATCGCGTATTCGAGTATCAGGTCCCATCCGATGATCCATGCAAATAGTTCACCGAGCGTTGCATAGGTATAGGTGTAGGTGCTGCCCGAGACCGGCAACAGCGCGGCCAACTCTGAATAGCACAAGCCGACGAAAGCACAGGCAAGGCCGGCGAGAGCAAAGGACAAGACGACCGCCGGGCCTGCATTGTTAGCCGCCGCGGTGCCGGTTAGAACGAAAATACCGGCGCCGATGATACAGCCGATGCCGATAAAGGTAATGCTAAGCGCCCCCAGGCTTTTCGAAAAACCGGTATGTTCGATATCACTGATAATCTCAGCGATCGGCTTTCTGGTCATCAAACCAGTCATTGCCATTGTGTCCTCCTCCTTGTTCGGCGGGCGGGACAGTCAAGAGTCCGGCCCCCCTATCCACGATGCAGAAGGCGCCGGCGAAATGAGCGCAACGGAACTCCTGATCCGCACGTCCCAGTTGTCCATCCCGAAATTTTGGACGATCGGATAAAAATGATACAACCATGAAAAGAGCCGACGAGTCGAGTTCAACCACAGCCGGCTAACTTAATTTCCGGAAATCAACTGTTGTCGCGCAATCGTCATACCGCGGTTGGGCTTGTCGAAGCGTTTGGAAAATTGCGGCCGCCACGGTTGCACTCCGATACGGTCGATGTCGCCATGGAAGCGCGCGGGCTGGCGCCCGGCGGCGCTCGCACTGTCATCGCCACGCCGGCATTCGGGCCGGGCGACGCGGTTTTTGTCGTCCTCGCACTGGGTACATTGGCTGTTTGTTTTGCGGCAGTAGCCACATCGCCCGGCTGAGCAAACACCCGGGCGCGGCCCGATAGGCAGGCAGCGCTTGCTTTCTTGCAGCGCAACATCTATATGCGCGCTCATTCCACACACGGACTTGGTTTCCGACCGGGAGAAATCCGGAGGCGACCGCCGGTGGCGAGACGGGAAGTCCCGATATCGTCGATGTCCGTGGAGGCCAACCGGAAAGGAAAGAAAAGAATGGCTCTGCCAGATTTCAGCATGCGCCAGCTTTTGGAAGCTGGTGTTCACTTCGGCCACCAGACCCACCGCTGGAACCCGAAAATGGCGCCCTACATCTACGGCGCCCGCAACAACATCCACGTCATCGACCTCTCGCAGACCGTGCCGCTGCTGCACCAGGCGCTGAAGCAGGTTTCCGACACCGTCGCCAAGGGCGGCCGCGTGCTGTTCGTCGGCACCAAGCGTCAGGCTTCGGAAATCGTTGCCGACGCCGCGCAGCGTTCGGCTCAGTACTACGTCAACTCCCGCTGGCTCGGCGGCATGCTGACCAACTGGAAGACGATCTCGAACTCGATCGCCCGTTTGCGCAAGCTCGACGAGATGCTGGCCGGCGAAGCCCAGGGCTTCACCAAGAAAGAGCGCCTGAACCTCGACCGCGAGCGCGAGAAGCTCAACAAGGCGCTGGGCGGCATCAAGGACATGGGCTCGACGCCCGACCTGATGTTCGTGATCGACACCAACAAGGAAGCGATCGCCATCCTCGAGGCCAAGCGCCTCGGCATTCCGGTCGTCGCCGTGATCGATTCCAATTGCGATCCGGACAAGATCGACTTCCCGATCCCGGGCAATGACGACGCGCAGCGCGCCATCTCGCTCTACTGCGATCTGATCGCCAAGGCGGCGCTGGACGGCATCGCCCGTCAGCAGGGCTCGCTGGGTGTGGACATCGGCGCCTCGGTCGAGGCTCCGGTCGAGCCGACCCTCGACGAGACCCCAGCCGGCGAAGCCCCGGCCGCTTGATCCTGAAGGCCGACCGGCCTTCACATTAATCCTGGACTTGGCGCGCTATAGCGCCTGCGACCGGCGCATCATCGAGTTTCGGTGGTGCGCCCTCGTATTTCGAACAAAGAGGCGACAATGAGCATTACGGCAGCACAGGTGAAGGAACTTCGCGAGCTCACCGGCGCGGGCATGATGGACTGCAAGGCAGCCCTCAACGAAACCAACGGCGACATGGATGCCGCGGTCGACTGGCTGCGGAAGAAGGGTATCTCGAAGGCCGACAAGAAGGCGAGCCGCACCGCGGCGGAAGGCCTGATCGGCGTCGATGCCGGCCTGCGCGAGGCGGTCGTGGTCGAGGTCAATTCCGAGACCGACTTCGTCGCCCGCAACGATGCTTTCCAGGAGATCGTGCGCAACGTTGCCAAGGTCGCGCTTGCACATGGCGGCGACCACGCGAAGACGTCGGCTGCGAAATACCCGCACGGCGACAAGTCGGTCGCGGACACCATCAAGGATGCAGTTGGCACGATCGGCGAAAACATGAGCTTCCGCCGTTCGGCGCGCCTCGGCGTCGAGCATGGCGTTGTCGCCACCTATGTCCACAACTCGGTCGCCGACAACCTGGGCAAGCTCGGTGTGCTGGTTGCCATCGAGACGACCGGCGATGCCAATGCCGCAAAAGCGTTCGCACGCCAGGTTGCCATGCACGTGGCGGCCACCAACCCGCTGTCGCTGACCCCGGAAGAGGTCGACCCGGCAGCCGTCGAGCGCGAGAAGGCGATCTTCTCCGACCAGGCCCGCCAGTCCGGCAAGCCGGAAGCCATCATCGAGAAGATGGTCGAGGGCCGCCTGCGCAAGTTCTATGAGGAAGTCGTGCTCTTGAAGCAGGCCTTCGTCATGAACCCCGACGTCACGGTCGAAAAGGCGCTGAAGGATGCCGAGAAGGACATCGGCGCAGCGGCCAAGATCACCGGCTTCGTTCGCTTCGCTCTCGGCGAAGGCATTGAGAAGGAAGAGACCGACTTCGCAGCGGAAGTCGCGGCCGCTGTCAAAAAGTAAGACGCTTCAAAAGCTTCTACAGATTGTGTGAAGGGCACCGCGTGACATCGCGGTGCCCTTCGTGTATCGCAAGCCGAATTTCCCGAGCATTCGTCGGCAACGCTGAACCCAGCGATGCGTTGGCGCAGCTGCGAGACAGCGAGACGAGGACACGATGACGGCAACCCCAATCTACCGGCGCGTATTGTTGAAAGCTTCCGGTGAGGCCCTGATGGGCGAGCAGGGGTTCGGCATTGACGTTTCCGTCGTCGACCGCATCGCCGGCGATATCGCCGAAGCGCGGGCGCTGGGCGTCGAGGTCGGGGTCGTCATCGGCGGCGGCAACATTTTTCGTGGCGTCGCCGTGGCCTCGAAGGGTGGCGACCGGGTCACCGGCGATCACATGGGCATGCTGGCGACCGTCATCAATTCGCTGGCGCTCAGGACATCGCTGGTCAAGATGGGCGTCGATGCGGTGGTGCTTTCGGCCATAGCCATGCCGGAAATCTGCGAGAGTTTTTCACAGCGCCAGGCGACCGCCTACATGGATGCGGGGAAGGTCGTGATCTTCGCCGGCGGCACCGGCAATCCGTTCTTCACCACCGATTCGGCTGCGGCGCTGCGGGCCGCCGAAATCGGCGCCAATGCTCTGTTCAAGGGCACCCAGGTCGATGGCGTCTATTCGGAAGATCCGAAGAAGAACCGCAATGCGACGCGCTACGACCGCATCAGCCACGAGGACGTGTTGAAGCGCGGCCTGTCCATCATGGACACTGCGGCAATTGCGCTTGCGCGCGAAAATCACATCCCCATAATCGTCTATTCGATCCACGAAAAAGGCGGTTTCGGCGACATTTTGAAGGGCAAGGGCCACTGCACCGTCGTCGCGGATAGCTGAGGCGCGCGGTACGGGCAGCACGAGAAGAACTGACAAGGAGACAAGCGATGACGAACGGCGTTGATTTCAAGGATCTGCAGAGGCGCATGGACGGCGCCATCAACGCTTTCAAGCACGACCTCGCGTCGCTCCGCACCGGCCGCGCCTCGAGCAACCTGCTCGATCCGATCCAGGTGCCGGCCTACGGCAGCACGATGCCGATCAACCAGGTCGCGACCGTGTCGGTGCCGGAGCCGCGCATGATCTCGGTGTCGGTGTGGGACAAGTCGATGGTCGGCGCCGTCGACCGCGCCATCCGCGAAGCCAATCTCGGCTTCAATCCGATCATGGACGGCACAACGTTGCGCATTCCATTGCCCGAACTCAACGAGCAGCGGCGCAAGGAGCTGGTCAAGATCGCGCACAACTATACCGAAAACGCCAAGGTGGCTGCCCGCCATGTGCGCCGCGATGGCATGGACAGCCTGAAGAAGGCTGAAAAGGACAATGTCATCAGCGAGGATGACCACAAGGTCCAGTCGGATCGCGTACAAAAAATGACCGACGAGACGATTTCGATCATCGACAGCTTGCTTACGGAAAAGGAAGCCGAGATCATGCAGGTTTGACGCGGGCCGCCGGGGGCTCGGGAGCCATTCGATGACAACGCCTGCGCATGTCGCGATCATCATGGACGGCAATGGCCGCTGGGCCAAGGCGCGCGGCCTGCCGCGCGTCGCCGGGCACCGCGCCGGCGTCGAGGCGCTGCGGCAGACCGTGCGGGCCGCCGGCGAGTTGGGGGTATCCTGGCTGACCGTATATGCGTTCTCCAGTGAAAACTGGTCGCGGCCCAAATCGGAAGTCAGCGACCTCATGGGTCTGCTCAAGCTTTTCATCCGGCGTGATCTTGCCGAATTGCATCAAAGCGGCGTCAGGGTCCGTATCATCGGCGACCGCAGCGGCCTCGAAGGCGACATAAAGGCGCTGCTTGAGGAAGCCGAAACGCTGACGCGCGGCAACTCCGCGCTCAACCTGGTGATCGCTTTCAACTACGGCTCGCGCGACGAGATTGTCCGGGCGGCGCGCAAGATCGCCGCTGCCGCTGCTGCTGGCGACGTCACGCCCGAAGCCATCACCGCCGAATCATTCGCGGCATTGCTCGACACGGCGGAAATTCCCGATCCCGACCTGGTCATCCGCACCAGCGGCGAGATACGGCTGTCGAATTTCCTGCTCTGGCAAGCCGCCTACAGCGAATTCGTCTTTCTGCCGTGCTTCTGGCCGGATTTCGGCCGCGCGCATCTTGCCGAGGCGCTGCAGGCCTTTGCCGCGCGCGAGCGCCGTTTCGGCGGTGTCATCGCGCACGGCGCCGCGTCATGACTGGCAGCGCCGAAGTGCCGCCTGGCAAGGCGGGCAGCGGACAATCCAGGCAAATGAGCAATCTTCAGCTGCGTGTCGTTTCGGCGGTGGTCCTGGCAGCCATCGTGCTCGGTCTCACCTGGGTTGGCGGCTTACCATTCAGGCTTCTCGCGGCGGCTATGGCATGCGTCATCTTCTATGAATGGACGCGCATGTCGCGGACGCGAGCTGCGGCAAGCCTCGGATTTCTCCCGGAGGCCTTGATGCTTGTCTGCGCGGGCGCCGTCGTCGGGGGCGCTCCAGCCTGGGCGCTTATGCTGTTGATCGCGGTTGCGGTGGCAATCCTGCTGTTTGCCGCTCAGATGCGCGGCGCAGGACAATGGGAGCCCGCCGGCCTCGCTTACGCCGCTCTTTCCGGCATTTCGCTTGCGCTGCTGCGGGACGACGACAGCGGCGGGTTCTGGGCGATCCTGTTCCTCTTCGCCGTCGTCTGGGCAACTGATATCTTGGCCTATTTCGTCGGCCGGGCTTTCGGTGGGCCAAAGCTGGCGCCGTCGATTTCGCCTGGCAAGACCTGGAGCGGCGCTCTCGGCGGAGCGCTGGGCGGCGTCATCGCCGGGGTCATTCTGGTTGTTTTTGCCGGCGGTAGCGTCTCGGTTGGCCTGATTCTCATCGCCTTGTTGCTGTCGGCCGTCTCGCAGGCCGGCGATCTCTTCGAATCATGGGTGAAGCGGCGCAACGGCGTAAAGGACTCCGGAAACCTGATTCCGGGTCATGGTGGCGTCATGGATCGCGTCGATGGACTTGTCGCGGCGGCTTTTGCCCTGTACCTGATTGGCTGGGCTTTTGGCGGGGATCACCCAGCAGGTGTGCTGTTTTCCGTCTGACAGGTAATAAAACCACAATGACCGCGGTGTTATCCCATCGACACGGGTGCGCCATGGATTTGCCGGCATTGGCGCGGGTAGTATCTGCGCTTGCTTCCGGGCTTTGACTGAGGACGTATCTTGACGGATTTTCTCGCTTCGATCGTTGGTTCGGAAAGCCTTCTGGTCGGCACCGTCATCCCGTTTCTTTTCGTGCTTACCGTCGTCGTCTTCGTCCACGAAATGGGCCACTACCTCGTCGGGCGCTGGTGCGGCATCGGCGTCAACGCGTTTTCCATAGGATTCGGACCCGAGCTTGTCGGATTTACCGACCGGCGCGGTACACGCTGGAAGCTCTGCGCCATCCCTCTGGGCGGTTACGTCAAATTCGTCGGAGACATGAACGCGACGAGCACGCCCGACGCCGAGGAGATCGACAAGCTTTCGCCGGCCGAGCGCCGCATCGCATTCCACACCCAGCCGGTCTGGAAGCGGGCGCTGACCGTGGTGGCCGGGCCAATGTTCAATTTCCTGCTGACGATCGCGGTTTTCGCGGTGTTTTTCTCGGTCTACGGCCGCGTGGTCTCCGAACCGATGGTGGCGGAAGTTCGCGCCGGTACTCCGGCGGCGGCCGCCGGCTTCATGCCCGGCGACCGATTCGTCACCGTGGATGGCCACCAGATTGAAACCTTCGACGATGTCCGGCGCTTTGTCTCGGGCCGCACCGGCGATCCGCTGGTCTTTGTCATGCTGCGCGACGGCAAGGAGATCGAGCTCAAGGCGACGCCTGAAGTGATGGAGCAGGAGGACGCGCTCGGCAACAAGGTCAAGGTCGGCGTCATCGGCGTGGTCAACAGCCAGGAACTCGGCCAGCCCCGGATTATCACCTACAGCGTGCCGGGCGCGCTCGCCGAAGCAGTGCGCCAGACCGGCCAGAGCCTTGAGCGCATCGGGAATTTCCTGAAGCGGTTCGCAGTCGGTCGCGAGGACAAATGCCAGCTCGGCGGGCCGATCAAGATTGCCAAGATGTCAGGGCAGGCGGCCAATCTCGGCTTCGAGATGCTGGTGCAGCTCGTGGCCGGGCTTTCGCTGGGGATCGGATTTCTCAACCTTCTTCCCATTCCCCCGCTTGACGGCGGCCATCTTGTTTTTTACGCCGTCGAGGCTGCTATCGGGCGTCCGGTATCCGAGCGGGCGATGGAGATGGTCTATCGCGTGGGGTTTTTGATGGTACTCGGCTTCATGGGATTCGTTTTCTGGAACGATCTCTTTGGATGTTGAATTTATGAAAGAAATGGGCTTCGGGATGACCCGGATTGAGACTGCGTTTACCATCACGGCGGATATGCGTGACCCGAATGTCACGCTTCGGGCTTTAGTAAATACAAATTAACCAGAAGCCTTGCGTGTAAGGAAAATCTGGCTAATACGGTATGCTTCTGGTACCGCGACGTCCGGATTTCTCGCCGTGGGGACTACGAGAAAAGGCTTTGAGAACTCAATGAAGGCAGCTTCCAGTTTTATGAGCGCCGCTTCGGCGGTGGCTTTATCCGCAGCGCTGGTCGTTCCCGGCGCGGTTGCGGTGCAATTTGTTTCGGTTTCTGTCGCTCAGGCCGCCGTAGTTAGCAGCATTGAGGTGCGGGGTAACAAACGCGTCGACGCGGAGACCATCCGCAGCTATCTCGGCATTACGCCGGGCAAGTCTTTTTCGAATGCCGACATTGACGAGGCGGTGAAGCGGCTGTTCGGCACCGGCATGTTCTCGGATGTCCGCATCAACCAGTCCGGCTCGACCCTGGTGGTTCAGGTCGAGGAACATTCGATCGTCAACCAGGTGCTCTTCCAGGGCAACAAGAAGATCAAGGACGCCCAGCTGGCGCAGACTGTTCAGCTGAAGCCGCGCGCCGCGTTCTCGAATTCGGCGATGGAAGCCGATGCCGACGCGATCCGCCAGGCCTACAGCCGGATCGGCCGCGATGACGCCGTCGTCAACACGCAGGTCATGGATCTCGGCGAAGGCCGGGTCAACGTGGTCTACGAGATCACTGAAGGCGGCCGCACCAAGATCGCCCGCATCGATTTCAACGGCAACAACGCATTCTCCGATCGCCGCCTGGCCGATATCATCTCGACCAAGCGTTCGACGATTCTCTCCTTCCTGCTGCGCGACGACGTCTATGACGAAAATCGCCTGCGCGCCGACGAGGAGGCGCTGCGTCGCTTCTACTTCAATCGAGGCTATGCCGATTTCCAGGTGATCTCGGCAACCGGCGAACTCAACGAATCGACGAATGAATACGTCGTCTCGATCACCGTTGACGAAGGCGAGCGTTATACGTTTGGCGACGTTTCCGTCGAAAGCACCATTGAGGGCGTCGATGGCGAATCGCTCCGTTCGCTGGTGCAGACCAACTCTGGCGCCGTCTACAGCGCCAAAGAGGTGGAAGACACCATCATCGCGCTTACCGAGCACGTGGCCGGCCTCGGCTATGCCTTCGCTCAGGTGACGCCGCGCGGCGACCGCAATTTCGAAAACCGCACCATCTCGGTCACCTATACGATCGACCAGGGTCCGCGCACCTATGTCGAGCGCATCGAAATCCGCGGCAATGCGCGCACGCGTGATTATGTCGTGCGCCGCGAGTTCGACGTCAGCGAAGGCGACGCCTTCAACCAGGTTCTGATCCAGCGCGCGAAGAAGCGGCTGGAAAGGCTTGGATACTTTGAGACCGTCGAGATTTCGACGGCTCCCGGCTCTGAGCCGGACCAGGTCATTCTGGTGGTCGACCTCGTGGAGAAGTCCACGGGTGAATTCTCCATCGGCGCCGGCTATTCGACCGGTGGCGACACGGCCGGTCCGTCGATCGAAGGTTCGATCACCGAGAAGAACTTCCTCGGCCGCGGCCAGTACATCAGGCTCTCGGCCGGTGGTGGCGAGAATTCACGCGATTTCATGCTGTCGTTCACCGAGCCCTATTTCCTCGGTCGCCGCATTGCTGCCGGCTTCGACATCTTCCGGCAGACGCGGCGTTACAACAACTACGAGAGCGAAACGAACGGCGCGACCGTGCGCTTCGGTTTGCCCATCACGGAAACCCTGTCGACGCAGATCGCCTACAACTACTCGGAAGAAAAGTACGAGTTCCGCGACAGCTGTCTTGATGATGGCGGCACGCCGCAGGTTCCAAGCTGTAACGTCTCGCAGGCCATCATCGATGGCGTGGCCAACAGCCCTTGGACGAAGTCGTCGGTGAGCGGCACGCTGCTCTACAACACCATTGACGATATGAAAAACCCGCACGCGGGCCTCTACGCGACGTTCACGACTGAGTTTGCCGGCCTGGGCGGCGATGCGGAATATCTGAAGCTGACTGGCCGTGGAACGTATTATTACACGCTCTCCGAAGAGATGAACCTTGTGAGTCTTCTCACCGCAGGTGCCGGCCATATTTCGCCTACAGGCGGCAGCGATCTGCGTGTGTTCGACTACTTCAAGAGCAGCGATCGCATAATCCGCGGTTTCGAGTACAACGGCATCGGACCTGCTGCCGCGCTGTCGAACGGCGATTTCGATCACCTCGGCGGCAGCACCTACTTCAGCGCTTCAGCCGAAGTGCAGTTCCCGGTTCCGGTCATCCCCGAGAGCTTTGGCCTGAAGGGAGCGCTCTTTGCCGACGCCGCCACGCTCTATGGCAACGATGTTCGCAACTCGACGGACGGCCAGCTTTCCGCGACTGCATCGCGTGATCTGGAATGGCGTGCATCCGTGGGTGCCGGCCTTATCTGGGCGTCGCCGTTCGGTCCGTTGCGCGTCGATTACGCTGTGCCAATCAAGAAAGAGGACAGCGACGAAGAGCAGAATTTCAATTTCGGCATCTCGACCCGCTTCTAGGCGGTCGAGGCTGTGCTTCCGGGCCGTTCTGGCCCGGAAGAAAAGGCTCATATGACAGATCCGGTCTTTTTTGCGCCGTCACGCCGGTATTCCACCGCTGAGATAGCCACCCTGACCGGTGCCGAATTGCTTGATCCCGCTCAGGCGGACGTGATCGTCACCGATATTGCATCCGTCACCGTTGGTGGCGAGGGAATGCTTGTGTACGTCGACGGCAAGCGAAATGCCGGACTGCTCGAGGGCCGGGTCGCCGCGGCGATTCTCTGCACCGCCGATGTCGTAAAGTCGGTGCCGCCCGGCATCGCGATCCTCGTTACGCCCAAACCGCAATTGGCTTTTGCCCAGATCGGCCGGCTTCTGCATCCAAATGCAGCCATTCCACGGTCCCTGACCGGTGAAACCGGCGTGTCGGAGAGGGCGCACGTTTCCAAGGATGCACGGATCGAACCCGGCGCCATCATCGAGGCCGGCGCCGCCGTCGGACCGGGAGCTTCTGTCGGGCGGGGTACCATCATAGCCCCCAACGCCGTCATCGGCGCTGGGGCGCAGGTCGGCCGCGACTGTTTCATCGGCCCGGGGGCAAACATCCAGTATGCCCTGGTTGGCAACCGGGTGATCGTTCACGGCGGCGCGCAGGTCGGTCAGGACGGTTTCGGCTTCGTCGGGGGAGCGCGCGGTCCCGAGCGCATCCCGCAGATCGGCCGCGTCATCATCCAGGACGACGTCGAGATCGGCGCCAATACCACTGTCGACCGCGGCGCCATGGCCGACACCATCATCGGCGAAGGCACCAAGATCGACAATCTGGTGCAGATTGCACACAATGTACGTATCGGGCGTGGATGCGTTATCGCTGGTCATTGCGGTCTCTCGGGGTCGGTGACCCTCGGCGACTTCGTGATGCTGGGCGGACGCGTCGGTATCGCAGATCATATTTCGATCGGATCGTTCGCGCAGATTGCGGCTTCATCCGGGTTGATGCATGACGTTCCGCAAGGCGAACGCTGGGCTGGGTCCCCGGCGCGCCCCATGCGTGATTTTTTCCGTGAAGTTGCCGCCATCCGCGGCCTGACCAAACCCAGGAAGGGCGACGATAATGGCTGACAATGCCGCAACGGTTCTGGAGACGGTTGACATCATGCAGCTGATGAAGCTGCTGCCGCACCGCTATCCCTTTCTGCTTATTGACCGCGTCGTCGAGATCGACGGGGACAATTCAGCGGTCGGCATCAAGAACGTGACCGCCAATGAACCGCATTTTCAGGGGCATTTCCCCGAACAGCCGGTGATGCCGGGTGTGCTCATCGTCGAGGCGATGGCGCAGACCGCCGGAGCGATCTGCATCAAGACAGCCGGGATGGACAGGCCGTCGCTGGTCTACTTCATGACCATCGACAACGCGAAGTTCCGGCGTCCGGTCGTGCCCGGCGACCAGCTCAGAATTCACGTCAAGAAACTGAAGCAACGGGGCAATATCTGGAGATTCGCTTGTGAGGCCAAGGTCGATGACGCCAAGGTCGCGGAAGCCGAAATTTCCGCGATGATGTCCCCCAAGCAGTCCGGCTGACCGGCGACGTCGATGCAAGCAGAAACTTTCATTCATCCGATGGCCGTGGTGGAATCCGGCGCCAGGCTCGGGGCAGGGGTTCGCATCGGACCGTTCTGCCATGTCAGCGCCGACGCGGTCCTGGGCGACAACGTCGAGCTGGTCAGCCACGTCTCCGTCTTGGGCGCTACCGACATCGGCGAGGGCTGCAAGGTCTTCCCGCAGGCGGTGCTGGGTGCTGCGCCGCAAAATCTCAAGCATCGCGGCACGCGCACGACGTTGACGATCGGCAGGAACACCACCATCCGTGAAGGTGTCACGATGCATGTCGGTTCGGACACCAACCATGGCGCGACGAGCGTCGGCGAGAACGGCTATTTCATGGCCTATTCGCATGTCGCTCACGACTGCATCATCGGCAACAACGTCACGCTTGCAAATGGCGCGATGCTGGCCGGTCACTGCGAGATCGGCGACAATGTTGTGATTGGGGGGCTGACGGCCGTCCATCAGTTCGCGCGCATCGGCAACAATGCCTTCCTGTCCGGATGTTCGGCCATTCCCGGAGACGTGATTCCGTTTGGCTTCGCGCGTGGCAATCTTGCCAAACTGCGCGGCCTGAATGTCATCGGCATGCGGCGTTCGGGCATGTCGAAATCCGACATCCAGCTTGTACGCCAGGCCTACCGCACGATCTTCGACCGGTCGCGAACCATGGCCGAAAACCTCGAAATCGCCCGACGCGATTTCGCCGGTTCGCCGGTCGCCATGAGCCTGGTCGAATTCCTGTCCAAGCGCGGCACGCGTTATTTCGTGACGCCTCCTCTCGACGATGCTGGCGATGACGGCACCGATGGCGACGACTGAGGTCGGCCGTATCGAGCTCGGACCGACGGATCGCATTGCGCTGATCGCCGGCAGCGGGCAACTGCCGGTTGATGTGGCCGAAGGGCTGGCGAAGGCCGGCAAACCGCCTTTCGTGATTGCCGTTGGGGGCCAGGCGGTCGAGCCCGCCGCCTTCCAGCCATATGAGCATGTGACGCTTCCGCTCGAAGCGCTCGGCGATCTGGTCCCGCTCCTGAAGCGTAACCGCATCACTCATCTGGTGCTTGCGGGTGGCGTGTCAAACCGCCCGAATCTCCGCCGCATCAAATGGAGCCTGTCTCTGCTCAGGTTCCTGTCCAAGCTCGTCTATATGCTCGCGAAAGGCGACAACGCATTGCTGAGCGCTTTGGTTTCGCATCTTGAGAAAGACGGCTTCAAGGTGGTGGGCGCGCATGAAATCGTGCCCGACCTTCTGGCGCGGCAGGGCGTCCTTGGCAAAACGCAGCCGTTGGCCGCCGACTGGCGCGACATCGATGCGGCGCTGGAAGCGGCACTCGCCATCGGTCGGCTCGACATTGGCCAGGCCGCGATCGCGGTGGGTGGCCGGGCAATCGCGCTGGAGGGTGTCGAAGGGACCGACGCGTTGCTCGAGCGCACGAAGGGCCTTCGAAGCAATGGCCGCATCGCAGGCATCAAGCGTGGCGTTCTGGTCAAGTGCGCCAAGCCCGGGCAGGAGTTGCGAGCCGATTTGCCGACGATCGGACCCAACACCATTGAACGCGCGCACGCCGCCGGTCTGGCTGGCGTGGCGGTCGAGGCCGAGCGGGCGCTTGTTCTCGAATTCGGCAAGACCATTGATCTTGCCGACAAGCTCGGTCTCTTTGTGATCGGTCTCGACAAGGTCGCAAACGATGAGCGCTGAACGTCCCCTTCGGATCGCAATCGTCGCCGGGGAAGAGTCCGGCGACCTGCTTGGCGCCGACCTCATCCGGGCGCTCGAAACCGCTCGCGGCGGCGCCGTCGAACTGATCGGCGTCGGCGGGCGCCACCTCCAGGTTCTCGGTCTGAAATCGCTGTTCGATCCCGCCGCGATCGCGCTTATGGGCGCTTCGGCGATCGTCAGGGATCTGCCGCGGCTGATCGCGCGCATCCATTCGACGGCCAAAACGATAGCGGATGCTGAGCCGGATTGCCTTATCACCATCGACAGCCCGGAATTCACCTTGCGCGTCGCCAAGAAAGTGAGGGCAAGGAACCCGAAGATCCCGATCATCCACTATGTCTGCCCGAGCATCTGGGCCTGGCGTCCGTCGCGGGCAGCGGAAATGCAGCCCTATGTCGACCATGTGCTGTGCGTGCTGCCGTTCGAGGTCGACGAATTGAGAAGGTTATCCGGGCCGCCCGGCACCTATGTCGGTCACCGCCTGACCTACGACACCGGCATCCTGCACGCCGCCCGCCACCAGTCCGAACGCCAGAAACCCTCGTCTCAGGACGAAAAAACGCTGCTCGTGCTGCCCGGCTCGCGCAAGAGCGAGGTGAGGGGGTTGCTCGGCGCCTTCGGCGAGACGATCGACATTCTGCGGCAGCGCGGCAATCGGCTGCGGCTCTTGATCCCGACGGTGCCGCATGTAGCCGAACTCGTCGAAGCCGAAACCGCGAAATGGCCGCAGCACCCGGAGATCATCCTCGACCCCGCCCGGAAATGGCAGGCTTTCGGCGAGGCCGACGCGGCGCTCGCCGCTTCCGGCACCGTGTCGCTGGAACTCGCGCTGTGCCGGGTGCCGCTGCTCGCATGCTACAGGGTGGACCGGCTGATGCGGCTGTTCCTGGGCCTGATCACCGTCTGGTCGGCATCCCTGCCCAATCTGATCGCCGACAGGGCAGTGGTGCCCGAATATTACGACTTTTCAATTCGGCCGGGCATGCTTGCGCGGCAGATCGAACAGTTGATGACCACGGACAGCGATGCCCGGCGCCTGCAGTTGAACGGCTTCACCGAGATCAAGAAACGCATGACGACCATGCGCAGGCCGGGTGCGGTCGCCGCAGACGTCGTACTCGGCTATATCCAAGCGAAATGAGTGGGCGAGGCGCGCGGCAGCGGCGTTTCATTCTCGCCCGTCGTCAGTGATGGATTTTGGCCTTGGGCGCGTAGCTGCCGTCGGGCGCCCTGTCGAACATCTCGCGCAGCTGAGGGTGGCGGACCGGCTCGCCGGTCTCGTCCTCGAGCAGGTTCTGCTCCGACACATAGGCGATGTATTCGGTCTCGGAATTTTCGGCGAGCAGGTGATAGAACGGCTGGTCCCTGCGTGGCCGCACGTCAGCCGGGATCGCCTCGTACCATTCCTCGGTGTTGTTGAACTGCGGGTCGACATCGAAAATGACGCCCCGGAACGGAAAAAGCCGGTGGCGAACCACCTGGCCGATTCTGAATTTTGCAGTCTTCACGTCGTTCATCTTAAACCTCTCGCGCTATTTGGCGCAGCCGGCTCAGCATTTCAATCCCGTACGCCTTGACGCGCTGTTCAACAACGCGATAGCGCGGCTGAAAGTTTTACCGCTGGGATAGAACATGACGGACGTCATCGGCCTCGTACTGCCGTTCTTCGGGCTCATTTTCCTGGGTTTCGCGGTGGCGCGCATTACCCGGCAGCCACTCGAAGCGCTGGGCTGGATGAACACGTTCATCATCTACGTGGCGCTGCCGGCGCTGTTTTTCCAGCTTCTCGCCAAGACGCCGATCGAGCGCCTGACCGAGTGGAGCTATATTTTCGGTTCGGTGTTTTCCACCTTCGTCATCTTCGTGCTGATGTTTTCGATCTCTGTCGCCGTGGCGCGCGGCGCGATTGCCGAAGCGACCATCAAGGGCCTGGCCGCGGCTTACGGAAACATCGGCTACATGGGGCCGGGGCTGGCGCTGCTTGCCTTCGGCGAAGAGGCGGCGGTGCCGGTAGCGCTGATCTTCTGCTTCGAGAATATCATGCATTTCGCTATCGCGCCGATGATGATGGCGCTGTCCGGCGGGGAGAAAGCGCCTCCGGGCGTATTGGTGCTAAGCGTCGTGAAGAAGATCGCGCTGCATCCTTTCATCATCGCTACGGCAATCGGGGTTTTCGCCGCGTATTTGGAATTCCGGCCGCCGATGCCGGTCGAGCGCCTACTCGATTATCTGGCGCGCGCGGCAGCACCTTGCGCGCTGTTTGCCATGGGCGTGACCCTGGCGCTGCGTCCGCTCAACCGGGTACCGCACGAACTCGGGCTGATCGCGGCGCTGAAACTCGTCCTGCATCCGCTGCTTTGTTACGTGGTGCTGAGCTGGGTCGGCAAGTTTTCCGAGATATGGCTGTTTTCGGCAGTGCTGCTTGCCGCACTGCCGACCGCCACAAACGTCTTCGTCATTGCCCAGCAATATGGTGTCTGGGTGCAGCGCGCCTCGGCAAGCATCCTGCTGACCACGGTTCTCTCCGTCGGCACGGTGACGGCGCTTCTCTACATGATCAAGACGGGCATTCTACCGCCGGATCTGTTTCCGTAGATCGGAAAAGACCGAACGCAGGCCGCTGCCCGTGCGCAGCCCTTCGCGCATGAACAGCGCGCGCAGCGGCGCAAAGCCTCCAAGCACGGTCAGCCCGGCGCTGCGCAGCAACTGCGCGGGGATAACATTCGACAGCAGCGACAGGTTGAGCAGGTTCACCGCGCCAGTGCGGGCAAAGATATCCGGGCGGCGGCGACGATCATAAGCGGCAAGCGCTCGCTTGAAACCTGGATCATCGACGTTTTCGGAAGCAATACCAATAAGTTCCTGCACGTCCCTGATGCCGAGGTTAAGCCCCTGCGCCCCAATGGGCGGGAAGATATGCGCGGCTTCGCCTATCAACGCGACGCGGTTCTGGGCAAAACGTGCCGGCAGGCCCGCCGACAGCAGGTAGACCTGGCGGCCGGGTTCGACCGTCACGCGTCCAAGCATCGACTGCATGCGGTCTTCGACGCGCCGCGACAGTTCGGCGTCGTCCAGCGCCGACAGTTCTTCGGCTTCGGCCGGCTTGACCACCCAGACAAGGCTCGACCGCTCACCCGGCAGCGGCACCTGCGTGAACGGGCCGGTCTCGGTATGGAACTCGGTGGATGTGTCGGCGTGCCCACGAGCATGGGAGAACGTCAGCACCAGCGCCGCCTGTTCGTAACGGTGCATCGTGGTGGTGATTCCGGCGGCCTCGCGCGCCGCCGAGCCGCGCCCATCCGCCGCGACGGCAAGAGCTGCGGCGACAGCGGTTCCATCGTCAAGATGTGCGGTGACGTTGTCGTCGGCGATATCCCAGCGTGTCACCAGGGCTTTGCGCCAACCAATATTCGGCTCAGCGACCACCGCGTTTTCCAGCGCATCACTTAAAACTCCGTTCGGGATGTTCAGCCCGAAAGCCTGCTCGCCGATTTCACTGGCACGGAAGGTGACAACCGGGCTGCGGATCAGCCGTTTCGTGGCGTCGACGATACGCATGACGCGCAGCGGCGCCGTTTTCGCCCGAATCGGCTCGATGACGCCGAGGCCGTCGAGAAACTGGATCGCCGGATTCATCAGCGCAGTGGTGCGCCGGTCGTCCTTGCGGATCTCTGGGCCGATCAGGGTGATGGCGAAGCCGGCCCTGGCGAGGCCGAGTGCCGCGATCAGGCCGGCAGGCCCGGTTCCGGCGACGAGGATTTGCGGTGGCATCGATGTGTTCAAGGCAATGACCGGCAGTTGCACCGCATGGCGGCGCTGGAATACGAACAACGCTGCGTATATGGCAGCATGAGTGCGTGTCATCAACGCGGCGTTTCATCCCAACGGGCATCATGGCCGACGATAACGGCAGTTTCGAGAATCTCGACCGGGCAGGGCAGGTAACCGCCAGTGTCGTCCGGCGCCCCCGGTTCGCCGTCAATCTGGTGCTGGCGCTCGCCGTCTCGCTGTCCTGGTTTGTGCTCATAGCGATGTCGGTGCGCAGTGCGACGGTTGCGCCGGGCGAAAGCGGGCCCGGCGCTGAACTCCTGCCTTCCATGCCGTTTCCGTTGCCGGCATTTCTCGAGCAATTCCTGCAATTGTGCCTGACGCCAAACCCCGTGGGCGGATCCCTCGCCAGCTACGCCGCGCTTTCGCTGATGTGGTTTTTGATGGCTCTGGCGATGATGCTGCCGTCGGCTGCACCGATGATCCGCACCTATTGCGAAATCGCAGACACCGCGCGGGCAAGGGGCGAAAAGGTGGTGCATCCGCTGGTTCTCGTCGCGGGTTATCTCCTGGTCTGGCTCGTCGCCTCGCTGGGCTTTGCCGGGCTTTCGCTGGGGGTGCAGGCGATGGCGGCAACGCCCGCGCTCACACCCGTGCAAGGCATGGCCGGAGCTGCGGCGTTGATTGTTGCGGGGCTTTACCAGTTCAGCGGGCTGAAGGAGGCTTGCCTCAAGAAATGCCGCAACCCATTCACCACACTGTTTTCCCGCTGGAGCACGCGTCCGTCCCGCATCTTCCGGCTCGGCATCGATCAGGGTGTGTGGTGCCTCGGCTGCTGTTGGGGGCTGATGCTGGTGATGTTTGCCGCCGGGCTGATGAACGTGTTCTGGATGGCGTTGCTTGCGCTGTTTACCACCGTGGAAAAACAGGTTGATGGCAGGTTTCCCGGCCGCGTGGCGGGTGCAATACTGCTTGTATGGGCGGCGGCGCTGCTATTAATCTCCGCCTGAGACGAGGGACGTAGGATGAAAGAGCAGAGCTGGGCGATGAAGGGGGAACTCGTCCTCTCCTGCAATTGCACGGTTTTCTGCCCATGCGTGCTGTCGCTTGGCGGCCATCCGCCGACCGAAGGTTATTGCCAGACCTGGGCTGGCTTTCGCATCGATGCCGGTCATTTCGGAGAGGTCGATCTTTCCGGCCTCAATCTCGGCCTGATCATGGAAATTCCGGGCTATATGAGCCGCGGCAACTGGACAGCCGGCCTGTTCATCGACCAGCGCGCCTCGATTTACGCCGTGAAGGCGATCAGCAAGATTTTCACCGGCAAGGCCGGCGGCACCACCTCGCTTTTGTCGATCCTGGTCGGCAAGTTCCTCGGTGTCGAACAGGTGCCGATCACTTACGAGACAAAGGACAAGACTCGTGTCTTCCAGATTCCAAAAATCATCGACGGCGCCATCACGCCCGTTCCCGGCAAAAGCCGCGATGCAGACACCGTGATCAGCAATTCGGAATACTGGATCGCGCCTGAAATCATCGTGGCGAAGTCCGACAAGAGCAGGCTGAGGGCCTTCGGTCGCAACTGGAATTTCGCCGGACGCTCGGCTGAGATCTGCAAGCTTGATTGGCGCGGCCCGTGAGCAAGCGCTCAGATGCCATGAAAGCTGGCAAAAAGCTCGCCGACCGCATCCCGCGGCCGAAAAAGAAGGTGACCTGGCCGCAGGCGAGGGCGTTTTCCGTTCATCTGCTGACGGCCTCCGGCTCGTTTCTTGCATTCCTGTCGCTGGTGGCGGCAAGCGAAGAGAGCTGGACGTTGATGTTCCTGTGGCTCGGACTGGCGCTGTTGGTGGATGGCATTGACGGGCCCATCGCGCGCAAACTCGACGTCAAGGAAGTTTTGCCGACCTGGTCGGGCGAACTCCTCGACAACATCATCGACTATGTGACCTACGTCATCATTCCCGCATTCGCGCTCTACCAGCGCGGCTTCATGGGTGAGGGGCTTTCGTTCCTTTCAGCGGCGATCATCGTGGTGTCGAGCGCCATCTACTATGCCGACACCGGAATGAAGACGAAGGAGAACTTCTTCAAAGGGTTTCCGGTGGTCTGGAACATGGTGGTGTTCACTCTGTTTGTCATCGAACCCGGGCAATGGGTGTCCTTCGCCGTCGTGGTGATCGCTGGTATTCTCACCTTCGTACCGATAAATTTCCTGCATCCGGTGCGCGTGGTCAGGCTGAGGCCGCTCAATCTCGGCGTGACGCTTCTGTGGTGCGCTTTCGGCGCGCTGGCGCTCGCGCAATCGGCGATGGCGCAGTTCTACAATCAGATCGGCGTGCTCGGCGAGCACGTCAGTGTGGTGACCAAGATCGGCATCTCTGTCACCGGCATCTATCTCTTCGCCATCGGCGGCATCATGCAGCTTTTCCCCACTCTCGGCCTGAAGAAGACCTGAACCATGTCCAAAGCCATCCAGATTGCCGCCCATGGCGGTCCCGAAGCGTTGCGTTATGTCGATGTGGATCCCGGCACGCCCGGCAAGGGTGAGGTGCTGATCCGCCATGCGGCGATCGGGTTGAACTTCATCGACGTCTACTACCGCACCGGTCTCTATGCCGCGCCGAACGGCCTGCCGCTGATCCCGGGCGGCGAAGCCGCCGGCGTCGTGCTCGAACTGGGGGAGGGCGTCTCGGACCTCAAGGTCGGCGACCGCGTCGCTTATGCCGTGGGTCTTGGCGCCTACTGCGAGCAGCGCACCATCGCCGCCGAAAAGCTGGTGAAGGTACCCGACGGTGTTTCCGACGAGCAGGCCGCTGGCATGATGCTAAAAGGCATGACAGCCGAATATCTCCTGCGGCGGACGTTCAAGGTGAAGCCTGGCGATACGATCCTGTTTCACGCAGCCGCCGGCGGGGTAGGGCTCATTCTCGGCCAATGGGCCAAACATCTCGGCGCCACCGTCATCGGAACCGCCAGTTCCACCGAAAAGATCGAACTCGCCAAGGTGCACGGCTTCGATCATGTCATCAACTACCGCGACCGCGATTTCGTCGCCGATGTGAAGGAAATCACCGGCGGCAAAATGTGCGACGTCGTCTACGATTCGGTCGGCAAGGATACATTCCCCGGCTCGCTCGATTGCCTGAAACCGTTCGGGCTTTTCGCAAGTTTCGGCCAGTCGTCGGGTCCGATCCCGCCGTTTAATCTGGCGCTGCTTGCCCAAAAAGGCTCGCTCTATGCAACGCGGCCGACCTTGTTCGTCTACAATGCCAAGCGCGAAGCTCTGGTAGCCTCGGCCGAGGCACTGTTCGACGTGGTCTCGCAAGGCATCGTCAAGATCAAGATCAATCAGCGTTTCCAGTTGAAGGATGCAGGCCAGGCGCACGCCGATCTCGAAGCGCGAAAAACCACGGGAACGACAATTCTTCTTCCTTGAGTTTCCGCTGAAATTCTTGAAGCTCTTTCAAGATGACCCACGCTTTGCGTTGTGTGGCAAGCGCGCATACCATGTTTGCGGGAACACAGAACAATATCTGGAAAACAGATTGGAGGCACCGTGCGTGCTTTAGACGGTAGCGAAACCGCGAACCTGCTTGAGGTTCGGGGGCTCACGAAGATATTCGGAACCCTGAAAGCGTGCGACGCGATCGACCTGACGATCGCCAAGGGCGAGATTCACGCGCTTCTCGGAGAAAACGGCGCCGGTAAATCCACCCTCGTCAAAATGCTGTTCGGCTCCCTTGAGCCGCACTCCGGCGAAATCTCCTGGAACGGCCAGCCCGTCCGCATCGCCAGTCCGCATGCTGCAAAAAAACTCGGCATCGGCATGGTTTTCCAGCATTTTTCGCTGTTCGAGGCGCTGACGGCAGCCGAAAATATCGCCTTGTCGCTGAACGAGGATACACCGATCAGCACGATTGCGGCGAAGGCCAAGGCGCTATCTTACAGCTACGGCCTGCCGCTTGATCCCTATTCGCTGGTCGGTGATCTCTCCGTCGGCGAACGCCAGCGCATCGAGATCATCCGCTGCCTGCTGCAGACGCCGGAGTTAATAATTCTGGACGAACCGACCTCGGTGCTCACCCCGCAGGAGGCCGACAAGCTGTTCGAGACGCTGGAGCGGCTGCGTTCCGAGGGCAAGTCGATCCTCTACATCTCCCACCGCCTCGAAGAGGTGAAGAGAATGTGCGACCGAGCAACCGTGCTGCGCCACGGCAAGGTTGTCGGCCACTGCGATCCCCGCAAGGAAACGGCCGCCTCGCTCGCCCGGATGATGGTCGGCAACGAGGTCAAGCCCGTGGTGCGCCCGCCTTCGGAAGGCATAGAGAAGGCTGCTTCGCTTCTGGAAGTCCGCGGCCTCAGCCGCAAGCCGGCAACGCCGTTCTCGATCCCGCTGCGCGACATCAAGCTCGACGTCCGCGCCGGCGAGGTGATCGGCATCGCCGGTGTCGCCGGAAACGGCCAGGGCGAGTTTTTCGAGGCGGTGTCGGGTGAAGCCTTGCAGGACGATGGCGCAACGGTGCGCATCCGCGGCAAGGATGCCGGTCGTCTGTCGATCTCCGGACGGCGATTGCTCGGCGCCGCATTCGTGCCGGAGGAACGGCTTGGCCACGGCGCGGCTCCCCGCATGCGGCTTTCGGAAAATCTTCTCCTGTCGCGCCACACGACGGACCGTAAAGCATTTCTGGGTCCTGCCGGGCTGGTGCAAAGCGGTGCCGTCAAGGCGGCCTCGCAGCGCATTGTCGAGGAGATGGATGTGCGCAAGAGCGCGGTCGATCCCGAGGCGGCCGCTCTCTCGGGCGGCAATCTGCAGAAATTCATCATCGGACGGGAACTCGACCGCCAACCGGCGGTGATGGTGGTCAACCAGCCAACCTGGGGCGTCGATGCGGGGGCGGCTGCACACATTCGCCAGGCGTTGATCGAGCTGGCGCGCAGCGGCTCGGCCGTCCTCGTCATCAGCCAGGATCTCGACGAACTGTTCGAAATCTCCGATGCCATCGCCGTCATGCACAATGGCGAACTGTCGAAACCGCTGCCGCGCGCCGAAGCAACCTTCGAAAAGATCGGCCTGCTGATGGGCGGCGCCGAGCCCGGCCATGTCGAACCGGCGCTGGAGGTGGCGTGATGCGCATCGAACTCGTCAAGCGCCCGGAGCAATCGAAGCTTTTCAGCGCGCTGTCGCCTTTCATTGCGCTGGGCCTGACCCTTGTCGCCGGCGCGATCATGTTCTCGCTGCTCGGCAAGAACCCGCTCGACGCGCTCTATTACTATTTCATCGATCCGCTGCGCGAGGTGTGGTCGCTGCACGAACTGGCGATCAAGGCCGCGCCGCTGATCCTCATCGCGGTCGGCCTCTCGGTCTGCTACCTCTCCAACAACTGGAACATCGGCGCCGAAGGTCAGTTCACAATCGGCGCGATTACCGGCTCCATCCTGCCGGTGTTGTTTCCTCAGTTCCAGAACTGGACGGTTTTGCCCATGATGCTGATCATGGGCATGGCCGGCGGTGCGGCCTATGCGTCGGTGCCGGCCTTCCTCAAGGCGCGCTTCAACACCAACGAGATCTTGACCAGCCTGATGCTGGTCTATGTGGCGCAGCTGTTCCTCGACTGGCTGGTGCGCGGCCCCTGGCGCAACCCGGAGGGCCTGAACTTCCCCGAAACGCGCAATTTCCACGAATATGCGGTGCTGCCCGAGATCTGGTCGGCATCCGGCCGCGCCAATTGGGGTTTTGTCTTCGCGCTGGTTGCCGCCGTGGCGTTGTGGTTCATGCTGTCGCGCACGTTGAAGGGTTTCGAGGTCAAGGTGCTTGGCCAGAGCCCGCGCGCGGGAAAATTCGCCGGTTTCTCCTCGTCGAAAATGGTGTTCTTCGCCTTCCTGCTGTCCGGCGCATTGGCTGGCCTAGCCGGCATCTCGGAAGTCTCCGGCGCCATTGGCCAACTTAGGCCGACGATTTCGCCGGGCTACGGCTTTGCCGCGATCATCGTCGCCTTCCTCGGTCGCCTCAATCCGCTCGGCATCATCGCGGCCGGGCTGGTTCTGGCATTGTCCTATCTCGGCGGCGAGGCAGCGCAGATCTCGATCGGCGTCTCGGACAAGGTGGTCCGTGCGTTCCAGGGCATGCTTTTGTTCTTCGTGCTCGCCTGCGACACGCTCATCCATTACCGCATCCGCTTCATCGGGATGCCGGCCAAGACCGGGGAGGCCGCTCAAAATGTTTGAATCCATCCTGATCACCATTGCCACCGCCGCGACGCCGCTGCTGATCGCCTCGATTGGCGAACTGGTGGTTGAACGCTCCGGCGTGCTCAATCTCGGCGTCGAAGGGATGATGGTGATGGGCGCCGTCACCGGCTTCGGCGTTGCGTTGGCGACCGGCTCGCCCTGGCTCGGCGTGCTTGCCGCGGTGCTTGTCGGCGCCTTGTTCTCGCTGCTTTTCGGCTTCCTGACGCTGACGCTGGTCACCAACCAGGTGGCGACCGGCCTTGCATTGACGCTGCTCGGCCTCGGCCTTTCCGGGATGATCGGCGAAAGTTTCGTCGGCTTGCCCGGCGTCAAGATGAGCTATCTCTACATTCCCTACCTCACCGACATTCCCTATGTCGGCAAACTTCTGTTCGGCCAGGACCCGCTTTTCTACGTGTCGATCCTTCTGACGGCCGGTGTCGCCTGGTTCCTGTTCCGCTCGCGCGCTGGCCTCACGCTGCGCTCGATCGGCGACAACCACACGTCCGCCCATGCGCTCGGCATCAATGTCATCGGCATCCGTTATCTGGCCGTAATGTTCGGCGGTGCCTGCGCGGGGTTGGCCGGCGCCTACCTGTCGCTGGTCTATACGCCGCAATGGATCGAGAACATGACCGCCGGGCGTGGCTGGATCGCGCTGGCGCTGGTCGTATTCGCCTCCTGGCGGCCGTGGCGGGTGCTTGCCGGCGCCTATCTGTTCGGCGCCGTATCGATCGGCCAGTTGCATGCACAAGCGCTGGGGATAGGCGTTCCCTCGCAGCTACTTTCTTCACTCCCCTATCTGGCAACCATCGTCGTGCTTGTTCTAATCTCGCGCAACCGGCGACTGACAATGGTGAACACACCGGCTTCTCTGGGGCGGCCGTTTGTGCCAGATCGCTAATCAAAAAATCGATGGGATAGTGCCCCCGGCAACACTGAAAGAGGACGAACGAAATGAAAAAGACTGTTCTATCGCTTGCCGCCGCAGCCGCTGTGCTGTCGTTTGGCAGCATGTCCGCCCAGGCGGCGACAAAGGCCTGCTTCATCTATGTCGGGCCGATCGGCGATTTCGGCTGGTCCTATCAGCACCACAAGGGCCTGGAAGAGATGAAGGCCGCGCTCGGCGATCAGGTCGAGACCGCCTATCTGGAAAGCGTGCCGGAAGGCGCGGATGCCGAGCGCGCTATCGAGCGTTTCGCCCGCTCCGGCTGCAACATCATCTTCACCACTTCCTTCGGCTACATGGATCCGACCAACAAGGTCGCGGGTAAATTCCCGGACGTGAAATTCGAGCACGCCACCGGCTACAAGCGCGAGCATCCCAATGTCGCGACCTACAATTCGAAATTCCATGAAGGCCGCTACGTGCAGGGCGTCATCGCTGCCAAGATGTCGAAGGCGGGTGTTGCCGGTTACATCGCATCCTTCCCGATTCCGGAAGTCGTGATGGGCATCAATTCGTTCGTGCTCGGCGCGCAGTCGATCAATCCCGATTTCAAGGTCAAGGTGGTATGGGCCAACACCTGGTTCGACCCGGGCAAGGAAGCCGACGCCGCCAAGGCGCTGATCGATCAGGGCGTCGACATCATCACCCAGCACACCGATTCCACCGCGCCGATGCAGGTTGCCACCGAACGCGGCATCAAGGCGTTCGGCCAGGCTTCCGACATGATCAAGTTCGGCCCGACCACCCAGCTCACCTCGATCGTCGACGACTGGGGTCCGTATTACATCGAGCGCGTCAAGGCGGTGATCGACGGCACCTGGAAGCAGCAGGACGTCTGGGGTGGCATGAAGGAAGGTCATGTCGTGATGGCGGCCTACGCCAACATGCCAGACGACGTGAAGAAACTCGCCGAAGAGACTGAAGCCAAGATCAAATCCGGCTCGTTCAACCCCTTCACCGGCCCGATCACCAAGCAGGACGGCACCGAATGGCTGAAGGCAGGCGAGGTTTCCGACGACGGCACGCTGCTCGGCATGAACTTCTACGTCAAAGGCGTAGACGACAAGCTGCCGCAATAACCGGCGCGGCCGACACCAAAAAAGGGCGTCCGGAAGCGGGCGCCCTTTTTTGCTGCCGAAATCCCGATGCTGACATGGATTGTCAGCATGCCTCCGCTATGTCTTCCGTCGGACAAGAGGAGATTTGAGCCGATGCTGAAATTCTACCACTCGCCATGGTCGCGTTCGTCGGGGGTTTTCTGGCTGCTGGAGGAACTCGGCCAGCCATACGAAATCGAGCTTGTCGACATCCGCGCGCCCGGCGGCGTGCCCGAAGCCTACCGCGCCGTGCAACCCAACAAGAAGGTACCGGCAATCGAACATGACGGTGTGGTCATCACAGAACGTGCTGCGATCTCAGTCTACCTGGCCGACCGTTTTCACGAGGCCGGGCTTGCGCCGGCGATTGGCGAAGAGGCGCGCGGTCCTTATCTCACGACGCTCGTCTATTGCGATTCCGTCTTCGATCCGGCCATCAGCGCAAAGGCACAGGGATGGACATACCAGAGCAACAACTTTTCGTTCGGCCTGTTCGACGACATGGTGAAGTATGTCGAGAAAAAGCTGACGGCGCACCCATATGCCGCCGGCGACACTTTCACCGCCGCCGACACGCAATTGGCGAGCGGCATCGGTTTCACGATGAATATCCTGAAGGTTTTGCCGGCCTTGCCGGTGTTTACCGACTATGTCGCGCGCATAAGCGAACGCCCTGCCTATCAGAGGGCACAGGCCAGGGATGCCGAACTCATCAAGCAGGTAACCCCACCGCAGTTCTGAGGGCAACGCACCTTGATGGATGAAATTCGCAGTGATACTGTGAGGAATGAAAAATATCACAGTTTCAGTGGATGACGACACTTATCGCCGTGCGCGCATGCAGGCTGCGGAGCGCGATACCTCCGTTTCTGCGATGGTTCGCGAATACCTGACGGAACTTGCCAACACGGAAACGGAATTTGAGAGGCTGAAAAGCAAGGAAGCGGCATTGAGATCAGCAATCGGTGGTTTTAGTGCCGCCGACCGCCTGTCACGCGATGAAGCGCACGAGCGCAATCGCTGACCGTGCCGGTTTTTCTCGACACCAACATATTGCTCTATTCCGTCAGCACAGCGCCGGAAGAATCCGCGAAGCGCGAGAAGGCGCGGTTGTTGCTCGATGGCGACGATTGTGCGTTGTCGGTCCAAGTGCTGCAGGAGTTTTACGTTCAGGCAACGCGAGGGTCGCGTCTGGGTGCCTTGTCCCACGCCTTGGCGGTGGATTTCATAAGCACCTGGATGCGCTTTTCGGTGCAGGACAACACGCTCGCACTATTCCAGGATGCGCTTCAGGTGAAGACTATTTGCGGGTTCTCGTTCTGGGATTGTTCGATCCTTGCGGCTGCGCGCGCCCAGAATTGCCGAGAACTCATGACGGAAGATCTCGCGCACGGCCGCGAAATCGCAGGTGTGCGAATCAACAACCCGTTTCTCTGATCGTTCAGACCGCCTGGCCGTAGAGGTCGTAGGCGTCTGCACGGTCGATCTTGACCGTGACGATGTCGCCGGCCCTCAACGGGCGCCGCGACTGGATGTGCACCGAACCGTCGATTTCCGGCGCGTCATATTTGGTGCGACCCTTGGCGGACGTTCCGTGCGCCTCGTCGATGATGACCGGCAGCCGCTTGCCGACCTTTTTCATCTGCTGGGCGGCCGAAACCTTCTGCTGGCGTTGCATGAAGCGGTGCCAGCGGGCTTCCTTGATTTCCTGCGGCACCTCCGGAAGGCCGAGATCGTTGGAACGGGCGCCTTTCACCGGCTCGTATTTGAAGCAGCCGGCGCGATCGATCCTGGCCTCGTCCAGCCAGTCGAGCAGCATCTCGAAATCGTCGTCGGTCTCTCCGGGGAAGCCGACGATGAAGGTCGAGCGCACCGCCAGGTCAGGGCAGATTTCGCGCCAGCCACGAATACGTTCCAGTGTCTTTTCGTTGTGTGCCGGGCGGCGCATGTTCTTCAGCACCTGCGGGGAGGCGTGCTGGAACGGGATGTCGAGATAAGGAAGGATCTTGCCCTCGGCCATCAGCGGAATGACATCGCTGACATGCGGGTAGGGGTAGACGTAATGCATGCGCACCCACATGCCCATCTCGCCGAGCTCGCGTGACAGGTCGAGGAATTTGGCGCGCACCTCGCGATCCTTCCACACGCTCGACTGGTATTTGATGTCGATGCCGTAGGCTGACGTGTCCTGCGAGATGACAAGCAGTTCCTTTACTCCGGCGTTTGCCAGTTTTTCGGCTTCACGCAGCACGTCGGCTGCCGGGCGCGAAACCAGGTCCCCGCGCAGGTCCGGAATGATGCAGAAGGTGCAGCGGTTGTTGCAGCCTTCGGAAATCTTCAGGTAGGCATAGTGGCGTGGCGTCAGCTTCACGCCTTGCGGCGGCAGCAGGTCGACATAGGGATCGTGCGCCGGCGGCACCGCCTCGTGAACGGCGGCCATGACGCTTTCGTAGGCCTGAGGGCCGGTGATCGCCAGCACGTTCGGGTGCTTTTCGCGGATCAGCTCCGGCGTGGCGCCCATGCAACCCGTGACGATGACCTTGCCGTTTTCCTTCATCGCGGTGCCGATGGCGCCAAGCGATTCATCGCGCGCGGAATCCAGGAACCCGCAGGTGTTGACCACGACGAGATCGGCTCCGTCGTGCTTGCGCGCGATCTCGTAACCCTCGGCCCGCAGCCTGGTGATGATGCGTTCGGAATCGACGAGCGCCTTCGGGCAACCAAGGCTGACGAAACTGACGCGGGGTGCTGCGGACATCGTACTTCTCAAAGGCTATTGCATCGGCCCGAAAATCGGAGTCGATTTTCGGAAAAGCACGATGCGTGGATTCAAAGTCTTAGAACGTCCTTGGCGCGTCCTAAAGGACGCTCAGCGCTCTAACGGCCGAACGCTGTGCGGTCCGGCCCTGGCAAAATCTCAGTTCGGGCGGCGCAATATCACACTTGGCGCGCCGAGAAAACCCGCCGTCTCAGTGGCCCATCTGGCCCGGCGCACCGAACCAGGCGCTCAGGAACGAAAGTTGCTCCGGCCACTGGCCGTAGGCGCCCTTCAGCGTCATCTCGATGGCGACGTAGAGAATGACGAGCAAGCCGACATAGGCGATCCAGCGGTGCTTGTGCAGCAGGCGAGCGATGAAGGAGGCGGCGAAGCCCATCAGCGCGATAGACAGCGCCAGGCCGATGATCAGCACCGTCGGGTGATCCATCGCCGCGCCGGCAACCGCCAGAACGTTGTCGAGCGACATCGAGACGTCGGCGATGACGATCTGCCAGACCGCCTGTCCGAGGGTTTTTGTCTTGGCCTTGCCGACTGTCCCTTCGGCCTTGCCGACTGTCCCGTCGGCATCGTAGTCGGTATCCGAGAGCGCCTCGGTTGCCTCTTCCTCGTCCTCATGCGACGTGCGCAACTCGCGCCACATCTTCCAGCACACGTAAAGCAGCAGCAGGCCACCACCGACCAGCAGGATCGGTCCGATCTGCAACAGTTGCTGAGTGACCAGCGCAAAGAAGATGCGCAACAGCGTCGCCGCGATGATGCCGATGAGGATTGCCTTCTTGCGCTGTTCGGAAGGCAGACCCGCGGCGGCAAGGCCGATCACGATGGCGTTGTCGCCGGCCAGAACGAGGTCAATGGCGATGACCTGCAGAAGGGCTGAAAAACCGGCGGCGGTGAAGATTTCCATCGATCATCGACCCTTCTTTGCTCGCGAGCACTGTACTAGACGCCGTACAGTGTAGGGTCGTGTTACGTCAAGTGCGGGCGCCGTCGGCATCTGACCGCATTTGTGAAAGCTAACGGCGGTGGCCATTGCGGGATGTTGGAACCTATTGTCGACTATGGTACCGCCGGCCGCGCCGCAAACTGCCAATATCCCTGAGCGCGCAACTCGCAGGCCGGACACTGACCGCAGCCCCAGCCCCAATCATGATGGTGAACGCGATCGCCCTGGTAGCAAGTGTGCGTCTCGTCGCGGATCAAATCCACCAGTTCATCCCCACCCAGAACGCGGGCCAGCCGCCATGTCTCAGCCTTGTCGATCCACATCAAGGGTGCGTGAACGGCAAAGCGCGCATCCATGCCCAGATTGAGGGCGAGTTGCATTGCCTTCATAGTGTCGTCCCGGCAATCGGGATAACCGGAATAGTCGGTTTCACAAACGCCCGTCACGATGTGCTTGGCGCCCCGCCGGTACGCAATGGTGGCCGCAAAGGTCAAGAAGAGCAAATTCCGTCCCGGCACAAAAGTGTTCGGAAGACCATTTGCCTGCATGGCGATTTCGACATCGCGGGTAAGCGACGTGTCGCTGAGCTGGCCGAGCACCGCAACGTCGATCAGGTGGTCTTCGCCGAGTTTTACGGCCCAATTTGAAAACCGCTCCCGAAACGCATTCAACACCACCGGCCGCACATCCAGTTCAACAAGATGCCTTTGGCGATAGTCAAAGCCGATTGTCTCGACATGTGCAAAACGGTCGAGCGCCCAGGCCAGGCACGTGGTTGAGTCTTGTCCACCCGAAAAAAGAACGATGGCCTTAGAATCGTTCATTGCATGCTCCCGGCAACGGTGCCTTCGTATTCCGCCCAGCAGTCCGGCGTCTCGAAAACGACCACAGCGGTCGTCTGGGGAAGAAGCGGTTTGACACGTTCCCATATCCAGATTGCGATATTCTCGGCCGTGGGGTTCTGCAGCCCTTCGATGTCGTTGAGGCAATAGTGGTCAAGCCGCTTCAGCAGCGGCCCGAAGGCTGCCTCCACATCAAAGAAATCGACAACGAAGCCCGTATGAGGATCGACAGGCCCTTCCAACCGCAGTTCGACGCGGTACGAATGCCCATGCATCCGATGGCAACGGTGCGTGTCCGGTACGTTCGGCAAGCGATGCGCCGCTTCAAAGGTGAATGCCTGTACGATTTTCATCGAATTCCCAGCTGTTTGTGTGTTTGAAGGCAGAGTTGCCAGCGAGGATTAGCCAAGCAGAATTCTAACGCTGCCTGGGTATTGGGTATGCGCGCAGATCCATCCATCGGCTGAAGTAGGAAATGGTCGAACTCCAACGCCTCGAACCGCTCCGGCTCGGCGCCGGCCTGCGGAAACACCAACTTGAGTTCGTTCCCACGTGTCAGTTTGACTGGCGCACCGGCTTTCGGGCTTACGCAGATCCAGTCGATGCCGGGAGGCGGCGTCAATGTGCCGTTCGTCTCAACTGCAATTGCAAAACCTTCGGCATGAAGCGCCTCGACAAGAGAGGTGTCGAGTTGAAGCAGTGGTTCGCCCCCTGTGAGAACGGCGAAGCGTCGTCTTGTGTCGCCGGACGACCATTTTTGTGCGATTGCCTGGGCGAGGTCGTTAGCGGTAGCAAAGCGACCGCCGCCATCGCCATTGGTTCCGACAAAGTCGGTGTCACAGAACTGGCAGATCGCCTTTGATCGGTCGGCCTCGCGACCTGACCAGAGGTTGCACCCGGCAAACCGGCAGAAAACAGCTGCACGTCCGGCATTCTGGCCCTCGCCTTGCAGTGTGTAGAAGATTTCCTTGACCGCATACGCCATCGCGTCAAGCTGCCCCTATCGTTCGCCGCAGGCTCATTTCAGCCCCTGCGCAATGTGTCTCGACAATTGTCGAATGTCTGAGGAAACATTCTGCCGCGCGTTCAAACACCGGTTGTGCTCGAATGCCGCCCACCTGAACTCCAAGTGGTGGGTCCCTTCAAAGGCCATCGCGCCCAGGCGAAGGACTCTCGACTGGCTGTCGCCTAGCATCACATGCAGCGCGTAGACAAGTGCCTTCAGAGCTGGCCGTTGCCGCCATCTGGCGAGGGCAGCAACGCGAAGCTTGCTGAATTGGGAACGGCATGATGATCGGATCGGGAGAATTGTATTCGGTTTTGCGGGGTTGCGCCGGTTGCGGGAGACGGCGAGCCTTGCCAAGGGATGCCGCTCAAAAGCAGCTTTTGCGACCTGTAACACGGGAAATGAAGATGAAATGATCGCGATGCGCTCAGTTGCCCTCGCTCAGCCGATAGCCGACACCCGTCTCGGTCCTGATGTAGCGCGGCTGTTCCGGGTTCGGCTCGATCTTCTGGCGCAGTTGCCTGACATAGACGCGGAGGTACTGTACGTCATAGGCATTGCCCCAGACCTGCTTCAATAGGAAATTGTGGGTTAGCACCTTGCCGGCATGCTGCGCCATCACGCGCAAGATATCGTATTCCTTGGGCGACAGTTTTATCTCCTCGTCACCGACCTTGACGATGCGCCGGACCAGGTCGATCGACAGGTCGCCGGTCTGGAATACCGGTTTTTCGCCCTGCTGCTGCAGCCTGTGGCGAAGCGCGACACGGATGCGGGCAAGCAGCTCGTTCACGCCGAAGGGTTTTGTCACATAGTCGTCGGCGCCAAGCTCCAGCGCGTCGACGATGCCAGCCTCGTCGGTACGGCTGGACAGGATGATGACCGGTACGAGATTGTTTGCATCGCGCCAGCGCCGCAGCAACTCATGCCCCTGGATGTCCGGCAACCCGAGGTCGAGGATGACGAGATCGGGTGCGCTGTCCTCCATCCGCTCGAGCGCCGTCTTGCCGTTGGTTGCTTCAATGGCCGTATAATCCTGTGTCGTCAGGCCGACACGCAGAAGTTTGCGGATTGGCGGTTCGTCGTCGACGATGAGAATCCTGACGGGTGGAGCGCTCATGCGGGCAGGGCCTTTCGTTCGGCGTCGCCGGGCAGCGGCATCCTGATCGTGAACACCGCGCCGCTTCGGTCCGTGCGGTTGCCGGCGGTTATCGTGCCGTTCATCGCCTCGATGAAGCCGCGGCAGATTGCGAGCCCGAGCCCGGTTCCGGCGCGCACGCTGTCGCCTTTCTGGGCGCGGGTGAATTTGCCGAACACCCGTTCCAGGTCTTCCTCGGCGATGCCCGGCCCTTCGTCTAGCATCTGCAGCGTCACCGCCCCCGTGTCGGCAAATGCCTGGACACGGATACGTGAATTAGGTTCGGAATATTTGCCGGCATTGTCGAAGAGATTGAACAGCACCTGCTCGAACAGCACCGGGTCGACCCGGATCAGCGGCAGGTTTTTCGGCAGATCGACATCAACCTGGTGGGACGCGAGGATTTTCTTGGCCCGCGACAGAGCCGTTCCGACGATTTCGTTGAGTTCGAGCATGCCGTAATTCGGTTCGATCGCTCCCGATTCCAGCCGCGTCATGTCGAGCAGGTTGGCGATGAACCGGTTCAGCCGCTCGGCTTCGTCCTGAATGGTCCCCAGCAGGTCTTCCTTGGTCGGGTCGTCCAGCGCTTTGGGAAATTCACGCAGCGTTCCCGCGGCGCCCATGATCGAGGCGAGGGGGGTTTTGAGATCATGCGATATGGAAGTGAGCAGCGCCGAACGCAGTCGGTCCGCCTCGACCGCCAGCTTCGCGTTGTCGAGATCCTCGACCAGGTTGACGCGTTCGATGGCAAGGGCCGCCTGGTCCGTCAGGGCATCCATCAGCCGCCGCCGCTCCGGCGTCAGCAGCGGCCCTTGCCGGTCGTCATCGATGCCGACAACGCCGATGGCGCCGCGCGCCGTGCGCACCGGCAGGAAGAGTCGCTTGGCGCCGGGCAACGTGTCGGCGCCGCGTCCGGCCGGCCGGTCGTTTTCCCAAGCCCATTTCGCGGCGGCGATATCGGCCTGGCCGAGCGTATCCTCTGGCGGGTAGCCGGCCTTCACGGTGATGACGCCCTGTTCCGGCATCAGCAGGACGACGCGCACCTTCAGCATCGACGCGATCTGGAAAGCGGTTGCCCACAACACGTCGTCAAGCGTCGCGGTTGCCGCAAGCTTCTTCGAAAAGAGATAAAGGTCCTCGGTGACGCGCACCCGCTGCCTGGCCGCCACTGCCTGGCCACGCACGCGCGCCGTCAGATTGCTGGCGATGACTGCGACGATGAGGAAGAAGACGAAGGTGACGACGCTTTCCGGGCTCCCCAGCGTCAGCGTGTAGAGCGGTGGCAGGAAGAAGAAATTGAAGGCCAGCGCGCTGACGATGCTGGTGAAGATCGCCGGCGCCAGCCCATACCAAAGCGCGCTGGTCAGCACGCCCATCAGGAAGACGATGCCGATGTTGTCGACATCCAGAAACTGCCGCAGCAGCAGGGCGCAGCCCAGTGCCAGAGCGGTGATCGCGACGGATGAAACGTAAGGCGTCGGCGAAAACTCGGTCTGGTTGCCGAGCTGCACCGAGCCCTTCGGCTCGTTGGCAGCCTTCTCGTTGCCGGAAACGACATGCACGCTGACGTCGCCCGCGATACGGATAAGGTCGTGCGTCGCGGAACCTTCGAGCCATTCGCGCCAGCGCCCTTTGTCCGAGCGGCCGATGACGATATGCGTCACATTGTGCTCGCGCGCATAACGCATGACTTCTTCTGCGACGTTGCGGCCGGGCAAAGTCGCCGCCTCGGCGCCCAGTGTCTCGGCCAGCCGCAGCGAAAGCGCGACACGGTCGCGCTCGGCTTCGGAAAGCCGCGCCGATCGCGTCGTCTCGATGGTAATCGCCGACCAGGGCGCGCGTAGGCGCTCCGCCAGCCGCCTGCCGTAGCGCACCAGTGCGGGCGAGCGCGCCGCTTCGTCAATGCAGACCAGCACGCGGTCGCCGGCGGCCCACGGACCGGAGATCGCGTGCTCCTGCATGTGTCGGACGAGTTGCTCGTCGACCCGTTGCGCCGTGCGCCTCAGCGCCAGTTCGCGCAGCGCCGTCAAATTGCCAGGCGAGAAATAATTCTCGATGGCGCTCTTGGCAGTCCTTGGAAGATAGACCTTGCCTTGCTTCAGCCGCTCGATCAGGTCGCCCGGCGTCAGGTCGATGACTTCGATATCGTCGGCGCGGTCGATGATAGAGTCCGGCACGGTTTCACGCACCCTGATGCGGGTGATCTGGGCGACGATGTCGTTCAGGCTCTCGACGTGCTGGATGTTGACGGTGGTGTAGACATCTATGCCTGCCGCCAGCAGTTCCTCGATGTCGAGATAGCGTTTCGGATGCCGGCTACCGGGCGTGTTGGTATGCGCGAGTTCGTCGACCAGCACCAGCGCCGGCCTGCGCGCCAGAATCCCGTCGAGATCCATCTCATCCAGCGCACGGTCCTTGTAGGTAACGGCGACGCGCGGAATGATCTCGAAACCCTGGACGAGTGCCTCGGTCTCCTTGCGTCCGTGCGTCTCGACCACGCCGATGACAACATCGACGCCCTCGGCCTTGCGGGCACGGCCGGCGAGCAGCATTTCGTAAGTCTTGCCGACGCCAGGTGCAGCGCCCAGGAAGATGCGTAGCCTGCCGCGCACCTCGCGTTCGGCGGATTCGAGAAGGGCGTCCGGGGAGGGACGCCGGTCGGCTTCATCGGCCATCAACGCGAGTCGGGCTCCCGGGCAACAGTTCGCCTTATTGGTCGTGCAAAGCCGCCCCGGCGTCAACCGGAGCGGCGAAAGCAGGATGCGTTAATTCGCCGTGGCATCGAGCGCGCGGTTGAGCGCCAGAACGTTGACCACCGGCTCGCCAAGAACGCCCAGGATGCGGCCCTGGGTGTGCTCGGCGATCAGCCCCTTGAGCTGGTCTTCCGAGATGCCGCGGGCCTTGGCGACACGTGGCGCCTGGAAAAGTGCCGCTTCCGGCGAGATGTGCGGGTCGAGACCGCTGCCGGTCGTAGTGACGAGGTCGATCGGCACCGGTTGCGACGGGTTTTCGGCCTTCAGACGCTCGAGATCGGCCTTGACGCGCTCAATCATAGCTGCGTTGCCCGGCCCAGCGTTCGAGCCCATCGAATTCACCGCATTGTAAGGAACGGTTGTCGTCTTCGACGGGTCTGCCGGATCCGGCCCGAGGGTCACCGATGGCCGGCCATGGAAATAGCGTTGGTCGGTGAAGTTCTGGCCGATCAGCTCAGAGCCGACGACCGTGCCGTTTTCGACGATCAGGCTGCCGCTGGCCTGGTGCGGGAACAGCGCGCCGGCGACGCCGGTCATCGCCAGGGGATAGGCGAGGCCGGTGATCGCCGTGAGCGCGACGATCATGACGAGGGCGGGACGAAGTTGCTTCAACATGTTGTTAGTCCTTAAGCGAGGCCGAGAGCCGAGACGACCATGTCGATCGCCTTGATGCCGGCGAACGGCACCAGAATGCCGCCGAGGCCGTAGATGAGGAGGTTGCGGCGCAACAGCGAGGCCGCGCCCACGGCACGATATTTGACGCCGCGCAGCGCCAGCGGGATCAGCGCAACGATGATCAGCGCATTGAAGATGATCGCCGAAAGGATCGCCGATTGAGGGGTCGAAAGACCCATCACGTTCAGCACCTGGAGCTGCGGGTAGAAGGCCACAAACATCGCCGGGATGATGGCGAAATATTTGGCGATGTCGTTGGCGATGGAAAACGTCGTCAACGCTCCGCGCGTCATCAGCAGCTGCTTGCCGATCTCGACGATTTCGATGAGCTTGGTCGGGTCGCTGTCGAGGTCGACCATGTTGCCGGCCTCGCGGGCGGCCACCGTGCCGGTGTTCATGGCGACGCCGACGTCGGCCTGCGCAAGTGCGGGCGCATCGTTGGTGCCGTCACCGCACATGGCGACAAGCTTACCCTTGGCCTGTTCCTCACGGATCAGGCTAAGCTTGTTTTCGGGCGTCGCCTCGGCCAGGAAATCGTCGACGCCGGCTTCGGCGGCGATCGCCGCTGCGGTCATCGGGTTGTCGCCGGTGATCATCACCGTGCGGATGCCCATGCGGCGGAGTTCCGCGAAACGCTCGCGGATGCCGCCCTTGACGATGTCCTTCAGGTAGACCACGCCGAGCAGACGGCCATCACGCGCCACGGCGAGCGGCGTGCCGCCGACCTTGGCGATCTCGTCGGCGATGGCGCGAATGTCGCGAACGCTCTCAGCGGAGGCCTGTGTCTTGAGGAGGGTGGCCGTGCCGCTTGCCACCGCCACTGTCGGATTGGCGCCGACATGGGCGAGCACTGCATCGACGGCGCCCTTGCGGATCGAACTGCCGTCGACATCGACGCCGCTCATGCGGGTCTGTGCGGTGAACGGAACGAAATGCGCATGCAGCGAGCGCATGTCGCGCTCCCTTATGCGGTATTTTTCCTTGGCCAGCACAACGATCGAGCGGCCTTCCGGCGTCTCGTCGGCAAGCGAGGCCAGCTGGGCAGCGTCCGCGAGTTCCTGCTCGGTAACGCCCTTGATCGGCCGGAATTCCGTCGCCTGGCGGTTGCCCAGCGTGATGGTGCCGGTCTTGTCGAGTAGCAGCGTATCGACGTCGCCGGCCGCTTCGACGGCGCGGCCGGACATTGCCAGCACGTTGAAGCGCACCAGACGGTCCATGCCGGCGATGCCGATCGCCGAGAGCAGCGCGCCGATGGTGGTCGGGATCAGGGTGACGAACAGCGCGACCAGTACGACGATCGGGATCGAGCCGCCGGCATAAGCGGCGAAGCTCGGGATCGTCGCTACCGCCAGCACGAAGATCAGCGTCATGCCGGCAAGCAGGATGTTGAGCGCGATCTCGTTCGGCGTCTTCTTGCGCTGTGCGCCTTCGACGAGGCTGATCATGCGGTCGAGGAAGGTGTTGCCGGAAGCCGCGGTGATGCGGACGCGGATCCAGTCGGACAGCACCTGGGTGCCGCCGGTGACGGCCGAACGGTCGCCGCCGCTTTCGCGGATGACGGGCGCGGATTCGCCGGTGATCGCCGCTTCGTTGACCGAGGCCACGCCTTCCACGACTTCGCCGTCGGAAGGAATGATGTCGCCCGCCTCGACGACCACCAGGTCGCCGACCTTGAGGCTGGTCGCAGGCACGATCTCGTAGCTCGACCTGCCGTCGGCGGAGAGCAGCTTGGCGGTGGTTTCGGTACGTGTACGGCGCAGCGCATCGGCCTGCGCCTTGCCGCGGCCTTCCGCTACTGCTTCGGCGAAATTGGCAAACAAAACGGTGAACCACAGCCAGATGATGATCTGCAGCGTGAAGCCGTATTGGGCGCTGCTGCCCAGCACCACGTCTTTGATGAACAGGAGGGTGGTCAGGGCGGAAACGACGGCGACGACAAACATCACCGGATTTTTCGCCAGCGAACGCGGATCGAGCTTTCTGAAGGAAGCCCCGATCGCCGGAATGAGGATGCCGGCATCCAAGATGCTGGCGGATTGTAGCTTGCTCATTGGAACTGTCCCGGGTTTTCGATCTGCATGGCAGAAACGAGATAGGCGGCGCCCTCGACGCAGAGGGCGCTTATGGCGAGAACGATGACCATGCCGAGGATCAGGTCGGACACGGCGAACTGCGGCCGACTGTCCCGCGCCTTGTCGGCGCGGGCAGGCAACAGATAACGCAGGCTGCTCAGCGGATAGTGTGACATCGCGGGCCTCAGAAGCTCTGGCCGGACAGGATCGCCAGATGTTCGGCGATCGGGCCAAGCGCCAGCGCCGGCAAGAAGGTGAGGCCGCCGACGATCAGGATCACGCCGACCAGCAGGCCGACGAACAGGCCGCCATTGGTCGGAAATGTTCCGAGCGACACAGGAACCGTCTTCTTGGCGGCCAGCGAGCCCGCGATGGCAAGTGCCGGGATGATGATCAGGAAGCGGCCCATCAGCATGGCGATGCCGAGCGTGATATTGTACCAGGGCGTGTTGCCGGTGAGGCCGCCCAAGGCCGAGCCGTTGTTGGCCGCCGCCGATGTATAGGCGTAGAGGATTTCCGAAAATCCGTGCGGCCCCTGATTGGCGATCGAGGCGACCGCCGACGGCATCACCACGCTGATGGCGGTGAAGCCGAGCATCGCGAGCGGCAGGCTGAGCAATGCCAGCATCGCCATCTTGACCTCTTTGGCCTCGATCTTCTTGCCAAGATACTCTGGCGTGCGCCCGACCATCAGGCCGGACACGAAGATCGCGACGACGACGAACAGAAGGATGCCGTAGAGACCGGCACCGACGCCGCCGACAATGACCTCGCCAAGCTCCATGTTGATCAGCGGGATCATGCCACCGAGCGCGGTGAAACTGTCATGCAACGCATTCACCGCGCCGCAGGAGGCTGCGGTGGTGATCACGGCGAAGAGGGCCGACATGGCAATGCCGAAGCGCACTTCCTTGCCTTCCATGTTGCCGCCCTCGAGGCCGAGCGCATGCATCAGCGGGTTGCCGGAAGCTTCCGCCCAATAGGCGAAGAGGACGCCGGCAATGAACAGCACGCCCATTGCGGCGAGGATCGCCCAGCCCTGCCGCTGGTCGCCGACCATGCGGCCGAAAACGTTGGTCAGCGCCGCGCCGATCGCAAAGATCGAAACCATCTGGATGAGGTTGGTCAGGGCATCCGGGTTCTCGAAGGGATGCGCCGAATTGGCGTTGAAGAAACCGCCGCCATTGGTGCCAAGCATCTTGATTGCAAGCTGCGAGGCGACCGGGCCGACTGCAATCGTCTGCTTGCCGCCTTCCAGCGTCGTCGCGTCGACATAGGCGCCAAGTGTTTGGGGAACGCCGAGAAAGACATAGACGAGCGTCAGCACCACGCACAGCGGCAGCAGCACGTAGAGTGTCGAACGCGTGAGGTCGACCCAGAAATTGCCGATCGATTTCGACGACGCGCGTGCAAATCCGCGGATTAATGCGACCGCAAGCGCCATGCCGGTCGCCGCGGAAACGAAGTTCTGCACGGTCAGGCCGGCCATCTGCACGAGATAGGACATCGTGCTTTCGCCGCCGTAGTTCTGCCAGTTGGTGTTGGTGACGAAGCTGACCGCGGTGTTGAAGGACAGTTCCTGCGGAACAGCCGCCATGCCGGCGGGATTGAAGGGCAGCCCGGCCTGGAAACGCTGCAGGAGATAAAGCACCAGGAAACCGAGCAGGTTGAAGGCGAGCATGGCGCCGACATAGGTCGTCCAATGCTGTTCCTCGCGCTCGTTGGTGCCGGCGACGCGATAAAGCAGCCGCTCGAACGGCGCCAACAGGAAGCCGAGAAAAGTGCGTTCGCCCGTATAGACGCGCGTCATGTAGCCGCCGAGCGGCCTCACCAGGAGAATGACGATGCCGCAGAAAATGAGGATCTGGATCCAGCCGTTGAGTGTCATGGCTTTTCAGCTTTCGAAATCATGAAAAAGGCGCCGTCAGAAACGTTCGGGACGGATCAGCGCGTAGACGAGATAAGCGGTGAGCAGGACGGTCACGCCACCTGCCAGTATGTAGTCGATCAACATTTTCGGGTTCCTAGAGGTGGTCGCAGGCCGACACGTAGGCGAAGAACAGCACAAACGCGGCGACACCGGATGCGAGCAGGATGATATCCAGCATTGATTTTGCCTTTGACGGCGCGGGCGTAGCGAACTGGCCGCGCGCGCCCCGCGCGATATTCACTGCAATGACGGCCGGCGCTCAAAAGCTCCGGCCGCGTTTCGTCGATACGGAGTGGAATGTCGTCAAAACGGCATAAAGGTTCGAGACGCGCCGCGCGGCGAATATATAAAATTCCTATAAAGACTGCTAGCCACTACCACTGATTGTGATTGGAGTATTGTGCAGCCAGGTGGACGCCACAGTGATCAAAACGCAAGCGCGGCGAGCATGCCGCCCGCGGCAATCGCAACGCCCGCGACGAGAAAAACACCGGCGATGAAATCGAGTCCCGCGGTTTTGCCGGACTTGGGCGCCGTCGTGGTTTGGGCAGCCTTTGCACGGGCGCGCCTGGCGGCCACCGCCTGGGCGCGCTCCTGCTGCTTCAGCATCTGGTCGAAATGGGTCGTACGCATCATCGCTGCTTCCTTTGTGGTCCGTGCCGAAAAGAGGGCACGGGCCGAAAGCTAGCCACGGCGATATAAAGGTTCGAGACGAGGCGTCTGCGGAAGATATCAAGGCTCCATAGGAGCACGTGCCGCAATCACCGAAGTATCAGCGCTTGCCCAGAATATGCGCCTCGCGTGCGGCGGCAACAAAGGCCCGGCGTGCCTCCACAGTCGATTGCCAGCCGTCGAGGGCATCGCGGCAGGCGCGCAGCGCCGCGCGGTAGCGAGGGCCGGGCTTGATCGGCTGAATCTCGGACAGGAACTCGATTCCTTCCCACACACTTGCGATGCTGCGTCGGTGGTCGGGGTCGAGCTCTATCTCGACGGGGGCGGAAAAATGGCGGTCGTTCATATCATCCTCCGGTTTGCCGAAGGCTTGTCGAGCGTGGTTATCGGAATTCGTCAGACGGCGATCCAATCGCTTGCTGCAAGCATCGCTGCATCGGCTAGCGCATCGGGCGCCAGCATGCCGCGGGCGCGGGCAAACGCCTCGAATGCAAGACGCGCTGTCTCGGTCTCGGCTTGCCCGGCCAGCGCCGCCAGGCAAACATTCAGCGCGGTGGTGTGCATGGGGCCGCGCGCTCCGGTCCACTCGTTAAGCACCTGAAAGGCTTCGGTGAGAGTTTCCACGTCGCGCGGGAAACCGATCCCGACGAAGATCGAAACGGGTTGGGCGAAGCGGACAGCGGGCATAGGGAACTCCGGGCGTCGTGATGCTTTGACTGTAAAGCGGTGCCAGACAACGCGCGACTTGGCTCTGGGTTGCAGCGGCCATATCCAAAGGTGGGTGACCAATCCGAAAGCGTACGGTCACGGCAGCCGAACCGGCACGCCTGACGCCATTATGGTTGAACCTGGGGCATGAAGTGTCCCATTTCAGGAGGATTGCGTTGGCATCGAAGATGCATGTGTCAGGTTGCCGGCGTCTCGCCGGTTCTGATCGTCGATCAGAATGTGGAGCTCGCCGGGGGAGGGGCGGGGTTTCTTGCCCCCGGCGGGTTCCGCTAGATGTGAAGCGACTTAAAACCTGCCCCGGACCAGCAGTGCCTCGGAGATCGCGTTTCGCACGGTCGGCGCAGAGGGCGACCAGATACGCAGCCAGAGTTCCCGGGCCTCCGGTGTGTCGGAATCCGTCGGCCCCAATGTGATACGTTCGCCCATTACCCAGGCAATCCGGCGTCCGCCCAGCGCACGGTAGCGGTCGACGAATTCAAAGGCGTCGAATTCGTCGGCAGCCTGCGGCTCGATAGGCAGTCTCGGCACCAGGCTCGGGCGAGCCCTCTTGTTGTCTTCCGAAGCTTTCCTGAGCTCCCGCGCCCTGACGATCAGCCAGCGCAACCTGACCAATTCGAAGGGGACCGCGGATTTGTTTCTTTCCAGCGAGAAAATCTCGCTGTTGATATCCTTAAGCATTCGCCAGGCGGCGTAGCCGTCGAATGCTTGGTTGTGCGCTATTCTTTTTGCAATCTTTTCGTTTGCTTTTACCATTATGAAGCCCTTTTTATAAGCCTCATTTTGTTCGCGCCCACGAAATACTTTAAAATATTCTTCGTGGTGAATGGTGAACGAAATTCTTATAAGTTTAACTTTTTGGCTCGGCAATTTGAATGAAGCGTAGAACGATAGGCCATGCGGCTTCGCCAACCGTAAGTGGAGGTGGTCGCATCAGAAAGGTATGGCGCGCGCACGCCGGGTTTGCGTGGCATTCTGAAGAAGGCTAATTCACCGGATATTTCGAAGCCACGACGCAGCCGCCAGCTCACGCGAACAGTACCTAGGCCGGGTTCATTCCAGCCGACACGGCCGTGACCCTCCTAAAAAGGCCCGGCCGTGAGGGGCTGGATCGGCCGGGCCAATGGGAGGATGCCCGAAACAACAGGGCATCGTGAGCATAGATCGAAGCAAAAATTCGTCTGTGACGGCGTTCACACACACATATGCGCGCACACACGGCGCTGATCGACCTCTCCTGAGACGGGCCGCCAATTTGCGGCGTGACGACGATGTCTGCTTGGTTATCCGAGGCTGGAAATAATTGACGGCGAACACTTCGCGATACAAAGCTCTTTTAAGGTCGATTCTCTGCAACGTTCGCACTGTGAAACGGAATATGAGAACACTGGGCAACGCTATCGCGTTCGTCATTGCAACGGCCCTTGGCGCCGGTCATGCAGGAGCGGAAAGCTCGAAAGCCTCACTCACGCCGGATTGGTTGTTGGCTCGCTATGGCGACCAGAAAGCTGCATTGGCGAAGTACGCGGCAGCCATGGCGCGATACCGGGAGCGACTTAAGGATATCGAGAAACCTGTTGGACTTGCCGGCCCGTTCAGTCACGCGGGGAAGGAACGATGGACGTGGCTTGCGGCGGACGGAAGCATCGTTCGGCGGGTGGACGACGGTACCTTCTCACTTACGGCAGGTGACTGTGTGCGCCTTTTTTGCCTTGAGACCACCTGTTTTGCAGCGGGCTGGCCTCTTTTTGTTTGTGAAGACGGCCGCGAGCGAACGATGTCAGCGCCGGATTTTTCGACCGTTATTTTTGACGGGATCACGTTCCTGCGAGTTCCATCCCCACCAGCCCAGCCTGATGAAGGGAACGCGCCGGAATAGACTGCCGCCTTCAGCATGACGCCGGGAACGAGAGCGACGCCTATGGACCGCACTGGCATTTGGCGGACATTGCCGTCGACCGCAGTGGTAGCGGACGGGTCACTAGCGGTCTTTCGAGGTCATCGGGCGGCGCGCAGTTGAACGATCAATTTGGCAAGTGGTTTGTTGTCCGGCTTATACGATTAGCTTTCCGATGATGTGACGGAAGATCAGTCCTGGCTGTGTAACCGAAGCCAAATTCGTCACACCCGCAAAGCGGCGCACAGTTTGTACCCAACGTCCGTTCCGCGTCACAACGGTTCAAGCTATTCTGAAGAACCAACCTGGATGGAGATTTTGCAGCATGGCGAAGCTCGTCTTCGGAATGAACCAGTCCCTTGACGGCTACGTCGACCACCTGGAAATACGGACAGGCCCCGCGATGTTTCGTCACTGGATAGAGCACGTGCGCGACCTGACCGGCAGTGTGTACGGTCGCCGCATGTACGAGGTGATGCGGTATTGGGACGAAGACCGTCCTGAGTGGAGTGCGGAACAACACGAGTTCGCGGCGGTGTGGAGGAGCCAGCCGAAGTGGGTCGTATCGCGCTCGTTGAAGTCAGTCGGCCCCAACGCAAAACTTGTCGAGGATGACATCGAGACGGTGATACGCGGGCTGAAGGCTCAGCTCGCTGGGGAGATTGCCGTTTCCGGACCGGACCTGGCTCGAAGCCTGACCGATCTTGGTCTTATTGATGAGTATCGCCTCTACCTCCACCCCGTCGTGCTTGGTCGCGGCAAGCCATTCTTCGCCGGCCCCCGGCCGCCGCTGCGCCTTATGGCCACCGATTTGGTCGGTGAGGACGCGATTAGGTTGACGTACGTTCCTGCCTAATCATCTGACCGGCCAAAAAGACTGCGCCGATCCGTCATATCGGTTTTAGGTCGTACGGAAACGACCGCTTGTCGGTACCTTCGTTCCGATAGAGGACCTTCCGCATTCGGCCATATGCTGGCGAGCAGCGATGCGCCTCAATCGTTTGTGAGGTTACCGACCCACTTCTCGACCTAGCGCTTGCAACTTTTGAAAAGCGACGAAACGCTTCGCATGCCACGTAGCCGCGGCAGGATTGGGCTGACGGACATCTCCCAGTTCCGACATCGCAGACATTGCGGTGCCGACGTCGGCATGGCGCCTGGCCGCGACCGCGGCCAGTATTGCTGAGCCGAGGAGCACCGGCTCGGGCGACGATGAAGCGGCGACCGCCAACCCCGTCGCATCGGCCAATATCTCCCGGACAAGAGGGCTCTGGCCGGCGCCGCCGCTGATCACGATCGTGTCGGTTGTAATGCCCTGCGCACGCTGCGCCTCGATGATCTGCCGGGCGCCATAACCGAGTCCGCACAGGCCGGCAAGATAGAGGCCGACGAGGCTGTCTATGCCGGTGTCCATCCCGATTCCGGCGACAAGCGCCTTGGCGTCGGGATCGGCGAATGGTGCGCGATTGCCGAGAAACTCCGGAACCACATGCAAGGCGCCCACCAGTCGCTCGATCGCCGCCGCCCCACCGCCTTCGGCGGCTTTTTCGGCCAGCCAGGCCCCGAAGCTGACACCCAGCTCCTCGGCATGACGCTCCGCCTCCGTCGCGGCCGGATGCATGCGCACCAGATAGTCGATCGCCGCGCCGGCCGCCGATTGCCCACCTTCGTTGAGCCAGAGGCCCGGGACCATGGCAGAGTAATACGGGCCCCAAACACCCTGAACGAAGGCAGGCTCGCGGGTCGTCGTCATCGAGCAGGCCGAAGTGCCGAATACATAGGCCATGCGGGTCAGGATATCGCCCGGTCCGCCACGTGCGCCGACGGTGCCGATGCCGCCGGCATGCGCATCGATCAGCCCAGCCGCTACCGGCGTACCCGGCTCCAGCCCAAGTTCCGTCGCGGCTTCGACCGTCAGGCCGCGTCCGAGAGGCGTTCCGCCCGGCACGATGTCGGTACCGATGCGGGCAAAATGTTCATCGGCGAGCGTCCCGAGGCCAACGCTGCGGAAGTAGGACTCGTCCCACCGTCGCTCATGCGCAAGATAGGTCCACTTGCACGTCACTGTGCAGGCGGAGCGCGACAGGCTTCCGGTGCAGCGCCAGGTGAGAAAATCGGTCAAATCGAAGAATTGCCACGCCGACGCGAAGGTTGACGGCATGTTCTCCGCCAGCCAGAGCAGTTTGGGCGTTTCCATCTCCGGTGAGATCGTGCCGCCGACGTAGCGCAGCACAGGTTGCGAACTGGCGTTGATGCGCCTGGCTTGATCGATCGCGCGGTGATCCATCCAGACGATGATGTTGCGCTCCTGACTTCCGGATGCGCTGACCGTGACTGGCTGGCCGCCGTCGCCCAGAACCACCAGCGAGCAGGTTGCGTCGAAGCCGATGCCCGCCACAGAACCCGGCGCGACGCCGGCTGTGGACACCGCGCTCCGAACACTCGAACAGACCGCGCGCCAGATGTCTTTGCTCGACTGTTCCGCTATGTCGCCGGCCTCGCGCCACAGCCGGATGTCGGCTTTCGCTGAAGCGACCATGCGGCCGGCCGCGTCGAACAAGCCTGCGCGAGCGCTGCCTGTGCCGACGTCGATGCCAATGAAGTACGCTGCCATGACTGCCTCAAAGGTCGACGCTGTTGGGCAAAATGACGAGATCGCGCACCACCACGTTGCGCGGACGCGTCAGCATGAACAGTACGCATTCAGCGACCTCCGTCGGCTGCATCAGGCTGCCGTTCGCCAGCGCCTCGTCCATCTTCGCCTGCGGCCAGTCGTCGAGCAGCGCCGTCACCACCGGTCCCGGCAGCACCGCGCCCACCCGCACCCCGTGCTGCGAGACTTGGCGGCGCGTCGAATGAACAAAGGCCTGCACGGCGAATTTTGAAGCCGTGTAGATCGGCTCCCAGACCACCGGCACGACGCCGGCGATCGAACTGGTGAAGACGATGTCGCCCGACTTCTGGGCGATCATATGCGGCAGAACGGCGTGAACGCTGCGGAAGGCGGCGTTGACATTGAGGTTCAGCACCCTGTCCCAGACGTCGGGATCGCCTTCCGCCACCGGACCGCCAATATAGGCGCCGGCGTTGGCGTGGAAGATGTCGAGGCCGCCGGCGCGTTCGAGGATGCGCGGCAGAATGCCTGAGACCTGCGGGCCGTCCATCAGGTCGACGACCAGCGAGTGGGCTTTCGTGCCGAGTTCCGCGCACAGTGTCTTCAGCCGGTCCTCGGCGCGGTCGATCAGCACGACGCTGGCGCCTGCCGCCAGCATGCGCCGGGCGCATTCGAGACCAATGCCGGACGCCGCGCCGGTTACCGCGGCGACCTTGCCTTCAAGGGTGTTGGACATTCTGGAAACTCCGATGCGTGTGGTCAGCCGCGGCCATGGCTGACGCGGGAGCGGCGGGCGAGGGAATCGACGATGACCGCGATCGCCAGCACCCCACCGGTGATCATGTAGCGGAGCGACGACGACAGGTTCAGCAGCGTCAGTCCGTTCGAAATGGCCTGGATGACGATGATGCCGAGCAGGGCGGAATAGGCGCTGCCACGTCCGCCGAACAGGCTGGTCCCGCCAATCACGGCGGCGGCGATAGCGTTGAGGTTCACATCGCCGGTGCCGGCCTGCTGGCTGGATGTGGCCAGCCGCGATGCCGACAGGATGCCGCCGACGGCCGCAAGCGTCGAGCACAGCACGAAGGCCGAGGTGTAGATGCGGCGCACGTTGATGCCGGAACGGCGCGCCGCTTCGCGGTTGCCGCCCACGGCGAACATCGAGCGTCCCCATTTGGTACGCGTCAGCGCGTAATTAAGCGCGACGACCAACAGGACGAAGAAGCCGAACATCCACGGCACGCCGCGCCCGAGATTGAGATAGTAGACGCCGAACTCGAGCAGCGCGGTGAGCGCCGCCGCCTTGACGATGAGCAGGGTCACCGGCGCTGCCGTCAGACCGGCGGCGCGGCGGTGGCGCATGGTCGCGAGTCCCGTCACCACCAGCACTAGGCCGGGTAACAGCGCCAGCGTGTGCGACAGCCAGGCCGGCATGATCAGTATCTGGCCGAACGAAACCAGCGGCGAGGCGTAGGGCAGGTTGATCGAGCCCGTCGGGCCGAGGATGTAGAGCTGCATGCCGAGGATGGCGAGCAGGCCGGACAGCGAGGCGATAAAGCTCGGCATTCCGAGGCGATTGTAGAGGAATGCATAGAGCAAGCCGACCGCCATGCCGGCGGCGATCGCCACGAGGATCGCGCCGACCACCGGCCAGCCGCTGTTGACCCACAGGACACCCACCAGTGCCGATGCGAAGCCGCTCATCGAGCCTACGGAAAGGTCGATCTCGCCAAGCATCAGCACGCAAACGATGCCGAGCGAGATCACGCCGACCGTGGCGCAGTCGAACAAAAGGTTCACAAGGTTGTTCGGCGCCAGAAACACCGGGTTCAGGCTGGAGAAGACGATAGAGATCAGCACGAGCCCGACAACGACCGGCAGCATGCCGAGATCGCCCGACCGTACCCGGTCGACGAAACTCCAGAACGCGTCGATCATCCCCTCCTGGTGCCGCACGCGTACGTCGCCGCGGTCGAGCGCGCCAGCTTCCTTGTTGCTCATGGCCTTTGCTCCGGTGCGTGGTCCTGGGCGGATTTGCGAATCTGTCGCCGCGAAACCGCGTTTTCCGTCGCGCCTGTGATGGCGGCGACCAACTCGTGGTTGGACGTTTCAGGGGTGAATATGCCGTTGTTGCGGCCAAGCCGCAGGACGACAATGCGGTCGGAGACGGCGCGCACGTCCTCCATATTGTGGCTGATGACGATGACGCCGAGGCCCCGGTCGCGGACGCGCTCGATCAGGTTGAGTACTTCGGCAGTCTGGGCGACGCCGAGAGCGGCGGTCGGTTCATCCAGCATGATGATCTTCGGACTGAGCAGGAGAGAGCGCGCGATGGCGACCGTCTGGCGCTGCCCGCCCGAGAGAGAGGCGATCGGCTCGCGCACCGAAGGGATGCGCGCCGCCAGCTCCCGCAGCAGGGTCCAGGCGCGAACCTCCATCTGGACCTCGTCCAGCCGGTAAGGCGAAAGCTCGTGGCCAAGGAACAAGTTGGCGACGACATCGAGATTCTCGCAGAGAGCGAGATCCTGGAAGACCGTCGCGATGCCCATGTCGAGCGCGGTGGCGGGGTTGTTCAGCGTCACCTCGCGGCCGTCGAATTCGATGGTGCCCGACGTCGGCTGGTGCACGCCTGCGAGGACCTTGATCAGGGTCGACTTGCCGGCGCCGTTGTCGCCGACCAGCGCGACGACTTCGCCGGCATGAATGTCGAGATCGATGTCGGTGAGGGCGGAGACCGCGCCGAACTTCTTGGTAATGTTGCGCAGGCTGAGGATTGGTTTCCCCGGCTCAGACGCATTCATGGCCGCTTCGGTCATTCGGACCGTCCTCCTCTCGCGTTGGGCGATAGCCCGGCCGGCTATTTCTGGCCGGGCTATCGCGGCATCTTACTGAATGATGCCGAGCTTCTTGCAGCCGTCTGCGTACTCGCCTGTGCAGATTTCCTCGGCCTTGTTGATACCCTTGTCGAATATCTCGGCCTTGATGTTCTCGGAGGTCACGACGGCCGGCACGAAAAGTTCGGACGGCGTGTTGTAGAGCGTCGTCTTTGGCTCCGGCGTCTCGCCCTTCAGGAACTTCACTGCGACATTCGCGGCGGCAGCGGCGACAATCTCCGAAGGCTTGGAGATCGTGTTGTACTGATCGCCGGAGATGACCAGCTGCAAAGCAGCGATGGTCGCGTCATTGCCCGTTACCGGCGGCACGGGATTCACGCCGGCTGCCTTGAATGCGGCGATCGCACCGCCGCCGGTGCCGTCGTTCGCGGCAACCACGCCCTTGATGTCGGCGCCGAAGCGGGTGATCTGCCCGGCCGCCCATTCCTGCGCCTTCGGCGGCGCCCAGTCGGGCGTGTCGAACTCGGCCAGCGTCTTGAAGCCGGAATTCTCCAATCCCTTGTGGATGCCGTCGCGGATCAGGCCCGCGGCCGCGTCGGTCGGTGAGCCGTTTATCTGCAGGACGCCCGAGCCTTCCGGAACGCCAGCGCCCTTCATGTGCTGCACCAGCGATTCCGCGATCGCCTTGCCGATGCCCTCATTGTCGAAGGAGACGTAATAGTCGGCCGGCTTGTCGGGGATTGGACGGTCGTAGGCGATGACCCTGATTCCCTGCGACTGCGCCAGTTGCACCAGGCCGGCGGCCGCAGCCGAGTCGACCGGGTCGAGCACGATGACCTTGGCGCCCTGGGCGATCACCGAGTTGAACTGTTGCTGCTGCAGGGCGACGTCGGCGTTGGCGTTCTGGTAGACGACAGTACATTTGGGGCAGAGCTTCTCCATCTCGGCCTTGAAGCCCGGGAAGTCGTGCTGCTCGTAGCGGGTCGACGCCTGATCCGGCATCAGGAATGCGACTGTCGCATCCTCCTGCGCCCATGCGACGCCGCTCGTGAGTGCCAGTGCAAACGCACCGACCAGTGTCTTGCTTGAAGTCTTCATGCTCGTGTTCCTCCGGTTGAATGTCACTTCCTCAGTCCGGCGCTCGTGGCGCCGGTCTGCCCGTTCTCCGCAATGCCCGGCGGGCGAGGCCGCTCGCGGGCAAAACGATCCCCTGCCACGGGCCGCGAAGCCCGTGTTCTTCCGTCGCTATCCTTTTTTCGCAGGACTTAGGCGGCTTGACCTGCCTTGCTGTTGTCCATCCTCAGCAGGCGGAAACGGGATGGCGTCATGCCCTTCTCGGCCCGGAACTGCCTGTTGAAGTTCGAAAGATTGTTGAACCCGACCTCGAAGCAGATGTCGGTGATCGGCGCGTGTTCATCACTCATAAGGATCTGGCAAGCGAGATTGATCCGCAGCCGCTTCACATATTGGACGAGTGACATGCCGGTGTGCTTGCGGAACGCACGAGAGAAGGCGCTGGTCGATTGGCCGGCGATCGCCGCAAGTTTCGCTTCGGTGAATGGCTGGGTGAGGTTGCCACGCAGGAAGGCCAACGCCCTGTTGATGCCGGCCGACATGTATCCGGACGGGTCCGGCAGGTAGCTGGCGCTGGCGAGCACCTCATCACGTTGGCCGCGACAAAGCTGCCCGAGGATAAGCAGGAACAATTCGATGCGGCGCACGCCCTTTGCGTCCATCAGTTCGCGCATAAGCGGCGCAACCTGCAGGCTGGTCTCTTGCGAGAACAAGACGCCACGGCGTGACTTTTCGAGCAGCGGCTGCAGCGCCGCGAGTTCAGGCAGCGCCGCCTGCATGCCTTCAATGAACTGCTCGGTGAACTGGACGATCCGGCAGCGCAGCGGCACAGTGGTGCCTTTCGGTATGTCGCTCACCCAGTTGTGCGGCAGGTTCGGCCCGGTCAGGACCAGATTGCCTGGGCTGAACTCGCCGATGAAATCGCCAACGAAATAGCGGCCACGCGTAGCGACGACAAGGTGAAGCTCGTATTCAGGATGAAAGTGCCAGCGCACAGTGCGGAACGGATATCCGTGCGACCATGCCGCGAACGACTCGCCTGGTCTTATCTGGACGACTTCCAGATCGGGCTCCACTTTGCTTCCTCCCGTGAACGCCGAAGCAGCTCACTTTCCCTTCGGCCGCATCTTGGACGGCTCATTATGGGGAGGTTAGCGGGAGTGATAACGCCGCGCCACCACATTACGGCCGCGCGGATGATACTTTTTTGACTGGATGGGACGCTCCGGGAACGCAATTTGTGCAGTGCAATAGGGCGCTTGTCGTCTTGATCCGCACCCGGCAGTGTAGGGATAAGGCTGAGCGTTTCATGCGAAAATTGCTCGGGATCGGGAGAGGCGCCCGCCCGATCGAAGCGGTGCTGCCCCTGATTATCTGTGCTCTTCACAACGACCTATCCCGTTTAACGGTGGGGTTAGAAAAGAGGCGAGCAAAGAGGGTTAGCAACATCAAGTCGCTAGCAACATAGCTGGCGGAGGGAGTGGCGGCCATATTGTTGTAGCATCCCGTCTCAATCAATAAAAATAATCAAGCAATCTCAATCCATTAAGCCTTATCGGCTGTCGCATGCTGTTGCAGTCCGACTCAAACAATGGCATTGTTTTTGGCGGGTAAGATGATGGGGTTGAGAAATGCCGAAGATTGCGAAGGAACTTTCAGCACTAGCAGTCAAGAACTTGAAACACCCCGGATCGGCCACACCGGGCAACGCTGTTTTCGCCGTTGGCGGTGTGGCCGGGCTTATGCTTCAGATCACACCGGGCGGCGGTAGGTCATGGCTACTGCGGACCATGGTCAATGGCAAGAGGCGGGAAATCGGACTTGGTGGCCATGACGTATCATTGGGCGAAGCTCGCGAGCGGGCGAGGGCGACCAAGGGCGAAATCCGCAACGGCATCGATCCGCTACAACAGAAACGCGACCGTCGCAAAGCCGCGATTGCAGCAGCAAAGCGCCATCTCACGTTCCGCGATGCGGTTGACAAATTTTTAGCCGCTACGGAGGTGGAATTCAGGAACGAAAAACACCGCAAACAGTGGCGCTCCACATTGGACAACTATGCGATGCCCGTCATCGGCAACCTTGCCGTTTCCGAAGTCACCAGGGATCACACGTATAAAATTCTCGAACCGATCTGGACGACGAAGACAGAAACGGCCACGCGTTTGCGGCAACGCATCGAACGTGTGCTTGATTGGGCAAAGGCGCATGGGCACCGCGAAGGCGACAATCCAGCCGCCTGGAAGGGCAATCTCAACGCCATGCTGTCGAAACCAAGCAAGGTTGCGACCGTGGACAATCAACCAGCCGTCCAGTTGAAGGATGCGCCCACATGGTTTGCGGCGTTGCGCAAGCGCGACGGGACGGGCGCACGAGCATTGGAATTCGTCACGTTGACCGCAGCGCGATCAGGCGAAGTGCGCGGCATGGAATTTTCGGAAATCGATTGGAAAGCCAAACTTTGGACAGTTCCAGCATCGCGAATGAAGATGAAAAAGCAGCACACGGTCACGCTGTCCGATGCGGCGATTGCAATCCTAACCGCGATGAAAGACGCAGCGACCGCCGACAGCAAATATGTGTTTCCGGCGATCCGTGGCGGCATGCTGTCCGACATGACTTTGAGCGCGACCATGAAGCGGATGCACGAAAGCGAAATCGAGGCAGGACGCACGGGCTGGCTGGACAAGCATTCGGGCCGTCCAGCCGTTCCCCACGGGCTGAGGTCAACCTTTTCCGATTGGGTCGGTGACATGTCGGACTATCCCCGCGACATGCGGGAATTCGCTCTGGCTCATGCTATCAGCAATGACGTTGAAGCATCCTATCGGCGCGAGACAATGGTGGAAAAACGCCGCGCCATGATGGCCGATTGGGCGGATTTCCTAGGGGTCTAGCGGCTCGCGCCTCAGATTTCTTAAATTTCCGTTAGCCCCCTTGTAGCATTTGGCTCGTCGCTGTGAATATTGGGGTGCATCCAAATCAACCCGACAAAAAAGGATGCACCCATGAACAGAACTGCCAAGCCGCTTACCAGCAATTCCCGCTATCTCACAGACGTGCAGGTTGGTGAACGCTTTGGCGTTTGCCGCACTACTGTCTGGCGATGGACGCGCGTCGATCCTTCATTCCCGAAGCCTGTGAAAGTGTCCACGGGGGCGACCCGCTGGCGGCTTGCCGATATTGAGGCATTCGAAGCCGCTATGGACGGCGACCACGCACCGCACGCGGCGTGATGGCTTCCAGCCGATCCGCTATAATTTCAGTAAAATCAATAGTTTATACTGTTTCTGTAAATTAACCCGCCAACTGCCCCGTCAAAAAATTAAGCCGGGCGTGTAAGGCCCGGCCAAATGGATAGAAAAGAAAGATGAAAACATGGCTGATATATCAGCAACCGCCGCGCCAGTCAACGTTGCGCAAGACTTCAATCAAGCACTGGCTTTTGTGAATGCCATCACTGGCAACCAAGCCGAAACCGCAATTCTAGATTTTAGAAGCATACATGACGCGAACAAGGCAATTCCCGCAATCCCGTTCCGTGACACGCTCGCGGGCGCTTGGTCTTCTATCGTCCATTACAATGCACAGGGATACGGCGTTTTCGCCACGATTGCCGAAATGGACGGGCAAGGGCGAACGCTCGCCAACGTCCGATCACTTCGCGCCAACTACGTTGATCTAGACAATCTGTCAGCGCAACAAAACCTTGAACGGGCGGCGCAATGGTATCCCGCGCCAAGCTTTGCCGTTCAAACATCACCGACGAAGTACCATTGCTATTGGTCCGTTGTCGCCTATAGCGGGAATGATCGCTTTGAATTGCTGCAACGAAAGTTGCGCCAGTTCTTTGACGGCGATAAAGCCGTTATCGACGCAACACGCGTCATGCGTTTGCCGGGAACAATCAACAGCAAGTATTCAAATCCAGAAAGCGACAAGTACAACGGCAGCGCGCCGCACCTAGTGTCGTGCTTCAGCTTGCCCGGATACGGCTACGTGACGCCAGCAGAGACGCTAGAAGCCGCACTGGCATCGGTGAGCGTCATAGACGGCGGCGGCGGTCGCTACGAGTTGGGCGAGCCGTCCCTAGCCGCTCCGTCGCTCGATTGGCTGCGGTTCGCGTTGAAGCTGCTTGATCCTAATGACTTGGATCGCGGCGAATGGATCGGCACGTCCGCCGCCGTGAAACAAGCCGGATGGACGCTTGTAACGCATGAGCAAGAGCTATTCGACATTTGGTCGGAATGGTGTAGCCGATACGATAAAAACGAGCCCGGCGAAAACCTCAAACAGTGGTCATCATTCCGCGTAACCGAAGTTGGATGGCCGTCACTGCAACGCCGCATCCCGTCTTTGACCGCATATCAGCATTTGATGGTTCCGCCAGCGCAACCGACTGCCGCCGCTGCTTCGCCACCGATGCCGGGAACAACGCAGCCAGCCACGCCGCCAATGCCAGCACCGCCCGAACTCGATTGCAGCGGCGAAATGCTCACACATATGGAACAACAGCAATGGTTTGCCGGTTGCGTGTTTATTACTGCCCGAAAAGCAATCGTTGATCGGCGTAGCGTTAGCTACAACGCCGGGACGTTCAACGCGCGTTTCGGCGGCAAGAAGTTTATCATCGATGGTCAAGGCAAGACTACCGACGAAGCATGGAAAGCCGCCACGCGCTCAACGCTTTGGACCATTCCCAAAGTTGACGATGATTGTTTTCTGCCGGGCGTAGCATCGGGCGAGATATCGACAGACGAGCTCGGCAGGACACGCATCAACGCGTACGTCCCCGCGAAAATCGATACGATGCCCGGCGATCCGTCACCGTTTTTGAACCATCTGGCGGCAATGCTGCCGGTCGAAAGTGATCGCAAAATCTTGCTCGACTTCATGGCGCATTGCGTGAAGTTCCCCGGCTACAAAATACCGTGGGCACCGCTGATCCAATCGACGGAAGGCATGGGGAAGAACGCTTTCAAGTATGTAATGGAACACGCAATCGGTGACATTTACTGCTACCCGCCGAACGCAAAGGAACTGGTTGAAAGCGGATCGAAATTCACCGGGTGGATGGAACGAAAGCTTTTTTTCGTCTGCGATGAAATCCGCAGCGACGAAAGACGCAACATGGTTGAAGTCTTGAAACCAATGATCACCGAACGAAAGCTGGAAATCCAAGGCAAGGGCGTTGATCAGAAGAAAGGCGACAATCCGGGCAACTGGATGTTCTTTTCCAACTTCAAAAACGCGATCCCGGTCAATCGCAACGGACGGCGCTTTGCGATCTTCTATAGCGTGATCCAAAGCCAATCCGATTTGCTCGCGCGAGGAATGGACAAGCAATATTTCGACCGGCTTTATGGATGGCTAGGCGACGAACAGAACGGCGGGCATCGGACCGGCTTGAAGATCGTCGCGCACTATCTTTTGAACCATCCCATTGAGCGCGGCGGAATTCCTATGCGCGCACCGACGACTAGCAGCACAGCAGAAGCTTTGATTGAAAGTCGCGGGCCGATTGGAAGCGCCATAGCCGAAGCGGTCGCACAGGACATGCCGGGCTTTCGTGGCGGCTGGATAAGCCGCACGGCGGCGAAGATGCTGTTTCCTGAAAAGGGCTACACGCCGCAATCAATCACTGATGCGATTGAAGAACTTGATTATGTGAAAATCGGACGGGCGACGGTTCCAATCTTTCAAGAGAACAGAGAAAAGCCGGAACTATTCAACATCAATCCGCAAGCGAATATTGCCGATTATCGGCGGACACAGGGATACGAATAAAATTGAAACGTGCCGCTAGCTGTAGCAATTTAGGTTTGAGGCAGGGGAGAACACTTACATGAAAGTCAAATTGGCAATTGCGTCGTTCGTGGCGGGTTTCGTGATGTCCATCGCGACGGCTGACGAAATGAAAATCGACGGGACTAGCAAGGAGACGTTCGCCGCTAGCGCAGCGGCGATGACTAAAAGTCTCAAACCCGACGAAAAGGAGATTTTTCGTACCGGCTTTTTGAATCTGATCATATATCGCTATCCACCAGCGGACGGGGCAGAAGGTCTTTCCGCATTAGCTATGATGCCACAGGCATTGGAAGTCGCGCACACGACCATGAACGGCGTCACCATGACGGAGATTATGGAGCGAGGCCGGGAACTGGCGACGAACTCCGCAAAGAACACCGCAGTTGCCAAGCCGGATTATGCCGCGGTTCGCTCGTGCCTACAGCGCAACGTCATCCCATCAAACGCGAGGATCGAAAAGACCGACTTTGGTCACCGCATCGAATTGGACGTGACCAACAATCTGCCATGGGCAATCTCATTCGTTCATGTTGGCTACAAGGTGACGACGCCGGGCCGAAGCGTCCCATGGTCCGACGAGAACTTTGGTATAGACGTGAGCGGCGGCATCGAGCCGGGCGAGACGCGATCCATCGCCACCAGCGCATTCGGTATCCCGGAGATCGCAGCGGACGTGCAGACCGAAGCGCAAATGCTGGACGTAGCGGACGCCGAAAAGCGCCACCTTGTTGGCGAAGTGCGCTTTAACGATCACCCAAAGGACGTGACGCCGAACGGCTGCAAATAGCCGCGCACGAGTTGAAATCGGACATCGTTAAATACCGGCAATTTGCTATAAATTGCCGGTATTTTTATGCAATTTGCAGGACGAAACCCGCTAAAAGTTCTGGCCACCGTTCTGTCCGCAGAACCTATTGATTTTGTTAGGAAATCCAGAAAGCCAGAAAATCCGAAAAATCCGCCTATCCCTCCCGTACAGCGGGACGGGGTAGCGGTAATTACTGTAATTATGGCAATTACTGTATTACCTATTATCTCTCTCTTTCTAATTTTCTGTCTTTTCTGGCTTTCTGGCTTAATATAATAAAATCAATAGCTTAGCATGGCCAAAACCAATGCCAGAAAAAGCCAAGAATTTTAACGCCGACAGCATCTTTATGTACCGCAAATAACGGGCCGCCCCCGCCACAGCCCATCAGCGCCGATGAGGGCGTAATGGCGGGTAAGATGTCGGATAGCGTGGCAACTGCGCTTCAAACTGTGGGAATTGCTGCGATGATGGCGGAGCATATCTCCGCTACGGTCGTCGTCGAATCCGTCAAAATGGTCATTGCGTTGAACGCGGTAGAATATTTCGTTTCGGTCAATGCAGTAACAAATTCGATTTTGGCACAAATCTGATTGCTATGATCTTGCGATGATCGATGCGTTGAAATAATTCTTATCATCAATGTAATATAATCTACAGGCGATACTTGACGACACTGCCGAGCGCTGTCAACTTGAAGTGACAAAGGAGCAAATCACATGTATCTGGACCTACAGCCTTTCGAAGATCAGACCGCCTACCGCTTCACAGCATCCCGTCCGCGTGATGGGCGCACCGGCCCGCTGGTTATCTTGAAGTCGCTCGAAAACAGCGAAGTGTTCGGCCCGCACTTGCGGAAGCTGCGCGAGACGGTCGGTAATTCCGTGCCCGTCATGCAGGCGAAGATCGCTGACAGCAGCCCGGAGGGTTGGACCAAAAATGCGCCCGCATTTGCGGCATTCATTGCCGCCGCCTATCAGCCGCTACGTAACGCTGCGATGGACCGTTCGCGCGAACTGGACGCGATCCGCGCCGACAAGCTTGCCAACCGCCCTGCAATCCCGCTCAGCGCTGGTGAAGCTGAAAAACTGCGGATCGTGTTCGCCCATGAGGTCCGCACCGCTCAAACGGTGCAGTGGCTGTCTGGTTTGAAACCATCCGAACTGATCGCAGCCGCGAGCGGTAACCGGGAGTTCGGTTCGGTGATACTCTCCAATCCCACACTACGCGCCAAGCTGCCGGGCGATCTTGCCGAACGGCTTGAACGCGACACGTTGGAACTGGCGTATGCCGAGCAGAACGCCAATGCCGTCAAATTGAAGCCGACATACGATCTGCCGCTACGGCAAGGCGGCAATCTGGACGCCGCAAAAGCAATCGCACGGCAGGCGATAGCGTCACATGAAGTGGCCCGCGACGAAATTGCCGCTGTGGAAATGGTGCTAAAATCCGCTGTCGATTTCGTTGCGATCCTTGGCGACATCTCGCGCGAGGAAGCGTTCGGATTGCTCAACGGATGACCCGCTACTCACTCCCACCAACGGTAACGTTGCCGACCGCATCGACCATCGAAATGGGCCATTTGCGCATTGCATTGGGTGGCGCATCGCGGGCGGTTGTCTCTCTCTGGCGCAAAGCTGGCTTTCCACAAAGTTGGCAGGAGGGAAATACAACGTGGGTCACCTCAACGGACGCTGCATCGGACTGGCTAAAAGGCCAGGGCGTTATTGTCAGACGGATTTAAGCATGACCGCCGATATCCTCCCTATTAATAGCGGCCTGCAACCGCCACAGCGTGATGCCAACGGCCAATTCATGCCAGGGTCGGGTGGTCGCCCGCGCGGCGCGAAAAACCGTATTTCGACCGAAGCAATTGCGGCGATCAAAGACATGAAGGACGAAGCTATTGAACAGCTTCGAACCAAACTTCAACGCGGCGATTGGGACGCGCTTTCCTTTGTTTTGGAACGTATCGTAGGCAAGGGTCGCGTGGTTGAAATGGACAGCACTTCGCCTGATGAAATTGCTGGCATGATTGCATCCGGTTCCCTGACGACCACGGAAGCGAAGGACCTAACAGCAGCATTGGCAAAACTTGCCGAGATTACCGAACTCGCGACGATCAAAGATCGGCTTGCGGAACTTGAACAAGCACTTGCGGAGCGGTCACGATGACCATCCGCGACGTGATCCGCCGACTAGCCGTTGCTGAAGCGACGATCAATCCAGCGAACAGCATGGGAGCGCGTTTGAAACGGCTCACACAGGACCAACGCGCAACTTACGACCAATGGCGAGAATTGCGCGCCAAATGGACCGCTCTCTTTGACGAACCGGACGCGCTTTATGCGGCGATCATTAACGGCAACTCCGGGCCGCAATTGCCCGAAAGCTTTCGAGACATTCTGTTCGATCCGCCGCCGCAGATATCGACCGGCGAGACAGAGACGCAAATTAACGACAAGTGGCAGCGATTTTCGGAACGATGACTATGACAATTATTTCTGTGCCGCGCTGCCGGTTCATCGCAGAAGAAATCGCTTTGGACATCGTGGGATGGTCTTTGTCGGAACTGCGTTATGCGCAGGATTACAACGGCTATCCAATCCCAATCCGGTTGAGCGACATGCTCGTTTTGGAAACTGAAAACATCGTTCGATGGGCACGATCACGTCAATTCCAAGTGGTCCGCCATACCATCGCGGGAGCATGAGCGATGACCGACCCACAGATAATCTATGTCGAGAATGCGAACCTTTACGTGCTGCTAGTTGGCAACAAGATCGCGCAGATTCAGAAATGCACCGTCTCGCGCATCAATCCGCACGCAAAGCACGTTGATTGCTTGGACGTTGCTTTGGATCGAACGCGCGTTGTCGAGCGTGAACCCTATTTTGGGTCCAAATCCGCGCTCTGCTTGGACGCCGCCGACTTGACCACATTTGCCGCATGGTTGCGCGATGAGATTATGCCGCGCGCATCGATCAAGGCGTTTGGCAAGGCGATGGAAAGAATGTTTTCGGGATCAATGCATTTCCGCGACGTGGCGGCGGCAGCAGGCCGGGCAGCAGGTGTGCCGGGCATGAAGCGGGCACAGGGCGAGGAACTCTTTTATATGGACCGCGCCAAGGCCTCCGATCCCGAAGGTTTTGCAGAGATGGCCGCAAAATATGATCCAAACGGACTCTAGCACCGCCGTGACAAAGGAGAATTGCAATTAAAATACAAAGGTCGCGGGGACGGGTAAGCGCAAGGGTAGATTTCGCTCACCCTGTCAAGACGAGCTATCCCGCCCACTGGCTTGTCCACGCCGGCAAAGATTGCCGGCCTGTTGGGCAGAAGGAAAGCATGGTAAAATCGATCCTTGCCGACGCGCGGGGCGTACAACTCTAATGGCTAAACCAAGTGAAAAGCGCCTAATTTTGGCAGTCGGTGCGGTGCTGATTGCAATAGCATCGCTTGTTGGCGTTGGCGTTCTTTTAAGAATTTTGAATGAGGTAGTATCATTGTCGATCTTTGACGATCAGAACTACGTTAATTCCGATGAATTTGAACGAAATTTTGCATTTATACTGTATTTCGTAGTTGCAGGATCATGGACTTACGTAGTGTGGGACGCGACCAATTCAACATGGCGGCGAGGTCTATTATATGGGATTGCTGTTCTTTTCTTTGGTTCGTTCACGCTAATAAATTATCTTGGAGCAGATGCGTTGATACCATTGTCGTTCCTAGCGGTGACCAATATTTTATTTGCATTCGTGTCGACTGTCTGCGTCGCGTTGATATGGATGGTAAACTTTACTTTGATTGAAGCAAAGATATTGAAGTATATGAGTTTGTTTGCGTTGGCGACATTTGGTGTATGTTTACCGCTTGTTTTTAATTTGTTCTATTTCGCGGTACGGCTTGGCATGGTAGACAAAGATAACGTTAAGTCACTATTTTTAAGTGGCGCTGTTTACATATTAAGTGCTCTATCAGGTATAGCGGTTAGCGCCATAAATTACACGGTAATGGACAGAATTAAAGGGCGAGCCGCTAGCACACCTTCCGCATAGTGTCGTTGCAGTTGATGCAGCGGACGCGGATTAGCTGCCCGATCTCATGGGCGCAGCTTAACGTCCGTTGGGGCTTTGCCAAACCGAAGCAGGAACCGCACTGGTCCTGCTTTGAGCACCGCGCCGACGGCGAAAGATACCTTTGACGGAGCAGCAAGTATCCAAACTGACGCCAGCGCGTTTCGCGCCGATACCGAATTGCAATGAATTCAATGACCAATGATGCGTATCAGCGTTGCAGGAGCGGGAGGGGTAAGCGCTGGGGTTTATCGGGGGACCCCAGTCAATCAGCGGCTTTCAATAACAGCTTGCTTTGTTCCTGATCACGACGAAGGCTCAACGAGCTGTTTTGATAGATCGTCTGACCAAATGTTCCAGACCCCGCATTTCGAAAGAATCAAAAGTCGTACTACGCTTTGAACGTTGTACACCTCGTAGGGGCCCAAAAGAGGCGCCTTGTCCCCAAACGCATGAGCAGTCATAAAATTTCGCAAGTAGCTGCAGGCGCTAATTGCATCGGGCAGCGAGAATTCAATGTCGCGAATTAGACGACCATCGCTGTGCCGTGCCAGCGTGTTTCGTTTCGGGTGAATTGCAGGTTCGGTCTCACCGCCTCGGACAATCCAATCGACTTTTCTCTGCGGATCGATTTCGGCCTTTTCCAAGCGGGCTTCAATGTCAGCCAAGACTTTTGGATTCCACTCGAAGGTATCATTGTCCAACCATCGAGGATTCTGCTGACTTGACCTTATCTCCAACCCAAGTTCCTCAATTGCAGAGTACGCAAGATTTATGGCAATTGAAGTGCGAACATGATCTGAAAATTGTTCAGAGTGTTTGGAAAAAATCTGTCCATGACGTGGATGCGTTGACCAAGGTGTTATGCTTTCTGTGTCGTAACTATGTGAAAGCTTGTGAATCGCGTATATAAGCTGGTTATCAGACCACGCTTTGGCTGCCATGGCCACCGCCACAGGCATCTCGGGTTGATAGGTGAACCGCTCAAAAAATCCTCTAGTTTGAAATACATGTTTGAATATGTCGGCTTGCTCAGACGTATCGCTAGGTAATTCGAACCCAGAAAGAGAACGGTTCTCCGTATCTGGAAAACCTTCAACGATGACATTAGCGGAACTTATCAGACTGATTATATTGTCGGCTTCGCTTTCTGCGGCTTCCAAGATTAACAATTGCCCAAGCGTTTCATCTTCTCTTAGTATTCCTAGGTCGCTCAAAGCGTTGGGATTTGTAATTTGAGAATAACCAGTCGTATTAAATTTAAATCGCCTAGATGGATCAGTAATAAAGCGGGAATTCCATCCCGCTTGCGAACAAAGAAATTTTACCAAATCAATTTGTCTTGGTTCAAACACAAGAAAGCTGCAGAATGACGCCATACACCGCTCCCCTGAAAAGCATCCTCCAATAGCTTACATCATCTGCGATCTATCAAGGCAATCGGCATTTTAGAGCGGCTCATTTTCTGGATGGACCGAACGTGGGCCCGTCCCGTTGAAGCTGAGCAGCAAACATTCAAACAGCGCTGGCACGGCCAAGCCGACGACAAACCGCAACGAATTCAACGATCAGCGAGGCCAGAAGCAAAACAGGCTAGGGGCGAAATAGTTTCGCACGACAGACGTTGGAAATTTTTGGAGAAGGTGCTTAATTGCCCCATGCATTTAACGGGGGAACACAGTGAGCTGGTGCGACAAACTTGCGTCGACTCCGACGATAGGGTTTTTTCTTGAGCCGCATTTCGCTCCAAGCGACGCGGTTGTTAACGCGGTTACTCCGATGTTGGATCGGTGGATCAGCGGGCGCAAGCTCGAATTCAACGTCACTCACCAAGAAACGTTCCGTGTTGATATCCAACACGAAAACGGATTCATTTACCGTGTGGAGCCAACCAAGCTTTCGCTGCAATTCCAGCACAGACTAAGGCTGCGTCCCACGAGTGGCGCTCTCCCGGTTGCTGAATTCATCTCTCATCCCCATCCTTTCACAAGGCTCCTAGAGGAGGCATCTGAGTCCATCATCGAGATGGCACTTCTCTTGCCGAGCGGGCCGAAAAAGCGAAGCGTCACGCAAATAGGTGTAGTGTCTACAACGCAAGTGAACGACGAGGATTTGCCCCCTGGGCTGAAACGCCTCATCGAATTCCTGGGAAAGCCCTGGCCGAAGGGCTTGAGCGGCTATTCCGTCAGAATGACCGCTGATATTACAGAAACCTCAACATATGCGGATCGCTGCATTCACAACATAAGCCGTTCGTCGGACGACGAAAACGACGACCTCATAACTTTGCAGTTTGACTATCAGCGGTATTCGACATCTCCGACGCCGCTGATGCGTGACGCCTTAAAACGCGAGGTGGCGTCGGCTACAAAGGGTGCGTTGGCTTATTTCGAGACATTGGCCGTAGGAGACATGTTCGATGAGCAAATTGCACCCAGCGACGGCTGAAACGGCAGGCATTCCATTGGGGCAACTCGTTCTCCAGATTGGAGAGGAACGCGCCGCTGAGCAGGAAGCCGGCAACATTTTTGAGCTGCCCGCCGTGAAACCTATCCCCAAGATCACCGCGTCTTCCCATAAGGCGGCCGGTCGGCTGAACGCGTCTGCCATTTCAGTTGAGGAAATCAAGGCGTGGCTAGACGAAAGGGAAGCTCTCTTAAACAAGAAGTTTGCGGGAGAGATGACGCGGAAGGACGAAAACCGTCTATCCTATGTGCGCTGGTCGCTCGATCGAATCGAGGATGCAAAGTATGGTGAAAATATGGACAATTTGGAGAATCGAGTTGTCATGTACGAGAGATTGCTAGACGAAGTGCGAAGCTTTACGCAGCAGCTTGAACGGGCATCGAATTCGCGCGTTAGATAATGATTGCAACCGTTAATTCGGAAATAGTTTCAGTAGATGAAGCAAGAGACGAGGTACCGCTTGTCGTCAGAACTGACGTGACGGATGGAATGCCGTATGCGGAATACAAACATATTCTCCGGCACGATTTTTTTCATTGCTGCGCATATTGCACAATAAGCGAATCAGAGGCTCAAGGCTTTCGCTTTACAATCGACCACTATGAGCCGCGCAGCGTTAGGCCTGAGCTGACCGACGTTTACAAAAATCTGATGTGGTGTTGCGATACGTGCAACGAATTGAAGGGCAACCGCTGCCCGCCCGAAAGCGCCAGAGAGGATGGCGTACGCTTTTTTAGACCTGACCAAGATCGGTACTCTGACCATTTTCGCCGCTCCGGTTTGCGTCTGGCGTCGCTCTCTAAGCTCGGAGAGTTCAATATCGATGCTCTAGACCTAAACAGGCATGCGCTGCGTAGGTTACGGGAAATACGTTCGCGCTTGTTCGAATGTGAGAGTGCGATAGCAGCCGGCTTTATGGCTCTGCGGAACTTTAAGGTGGACAGGCTTCCGCCAGTTCACCGCATGAAGGTGCTCAAACTCATCGGAAATCTGCAACGAGAGCGCGACGAAATCGTTCAAATCATTGAGCAGGTGCTTCGCGAAAACGCTGCATCGCCGCTGCTCGATCCGGATGAGGATAAAGTCGAAAGGACCAGCGACAGAAAGCGCAAACTCGCCCAAACTGAGGCCCTATACCCGGGCGACTGGCGGGCGAAAAAGAAGGTTAGCCCCTTCGCCGGTCCAACCGCTTAGCTACGGACCGATGTGCCAAAGCACGTCGAAGAGTGGTGCCGCCTGAGGGACTCGAATCCCCGACCAATAGTTTACAAAACTACTGCTCTACCATCTGAGCTAAGGCGGCCAATTTCACGCATCGCTCATTAAACAATCGAAGGACGACGATCTCGTGGTTCGGTTTTGAATGGCTGGCGCATGTTGTCGCATGCCGTCCAACTCAATGCCGTTTTGTATGATGGGTTTTTTGGCGGGTATTTTCCAAAAAATCCAAAAAAATCAATGAAATCAGACTATGATGGCGGAGGGAGTGGGATTCGAACCCACGGTGGACTCGCGCCCACGCCGGTTTTCAAGACCGGTGCCTTAAACCGCTCGGCCATCCCTCCGGCTGGCTGCTCTATGCGCGAACAGGCGCGGTTTTTCAAGCGCGCGCTTGGCTGCAAAGATCGGACTGCCGGCAAACCACTATCCGCGCCGCCCAAGCTGCAGCCCGGGGCGAGGACGTCGCATAGCAGGGGAAAGGCTCCATCCTGCCACAATCCTGCCGGTTTCCAGACATAATCGGTTAACAGGCTCGTAAACAATTCCTGCGCACAAAGGTGGTTGGGGTTTGAGTGCAGGGTCGTTTGATATGTGCACCTGATTTGTTGGTGTACATATGGGTAGCGGTGCCTGAGTGCGGAGTCCGGGGACAATCCACGCATGAGAATATCGACGCACCGGCGTCTCAGTCGCGCATCAACCGTTGCCATCCTGGCCGTTTCGGCCGCGTTTCTGGCTGCCTGTGCTTCGCCGCAACCGAAGTCGATGGTGCAGAAGAAGCGTTCCAAGGAATATTTCTCCGAATCGGCCTACGGCGTGAAGGCGAGCCCGCGTGTCACCGACAAGCGCTCGCGGCTGCCGCGCGGCGGCGGGCGCGACCAGACCGGCAAGCCCTACAAGGTCGCCGGCAAGTGGTACTATCCGAAGGAAGACAAGAGCTATCGCAAGATGGGTGCCGCGTCCTGGTATGGCGATGCATTCCACGGGCGGCTCACCGCCAATGGCGAAATCTACGACATGACGCATTTGACGGCGGCGCATCCGACCATGCCGCTGCCAAGCTATGCGCGCGTCACCAACACCAGGAACGGCAGCTCGATCATCGTGCGCGTCAACGATCGAGGCCCGTATGCAAACGGGCGCATCATCGACCTGTCCAAGCGGGCAGCAGAACTGCTCGACTACACCCACAGCGGCACCGCCAAGGTACAGGTCGAGTATGTCGGCCGTGCGCCGCTCGATGGCCGCGACGAGCAGTATCTCATGGCATCCTACCGCCCCGGAAACCGGTCGCCGGATCCGTCCGACGGCATGCCGACCGGCGTGATGATCGCGATGAACGGTCCGACGCCGAGCTTGGGCATCGGCCAGAACGCGCCGGCCGCAGCATTCCCCGGCACGCTTTCGGACGCGCCGCCGGCCCTCGCAGCTGTGATGGGCCGCGCAGTCGATCTGCAACTGCCGGCGTTTGGTCCGATCGCGCCGGAACGGCCGTTCGAAAGTTTTGGCGGCCAGGAAGTGCAGGTGGCGTTCGCCACCATGTCCTATGCCGACACGCGCGTATCGGGTGTTGCCCAGGCTTTCGCCGCGCTTACCGGCGGTCGCATGACCGCAACCGACGTGGCAGCCTCCTGGAAACGCCAGAATCCAGCTGCCGCATCCGAGGCCACGCAAGCCTATGTCGCCGCCGGTTCGTTCGCTTCGGAGGTCGAGGCCCGCGCGGTGCTTCGCGCGCTGTCCGGCCAGGGGCGAACGGTACTGGAGAAGTCGGAAATCGACGGCGCTTCCTGGTACACCGTCAACGTTTATCCCGACGGGCGGCAGGATATCGACGGGCTGCTCGAAACCGCCTGGGCGAACGGCGCGCCCGACGCGATAACCGTTCGCGACTGATTTTTCACCGGTGTTTCAAAGCATGGTTGATCCGGGGACGGTGCGGGCAGTTGCCCCGGCGGCTTTCATGCTGCTAGCCTGCCGTTAGATGCGGAACATCGAGCGGGCAGGGCGGTGATTTTCATTCGGGGATTCATGCAGTTTCTGCGCTGGGCGGTTCTCCTGGCGGCGGTCATGGCGACCGCGCCCGCCCATGCCCAGCTTTTTGAGACCAAAGCCGGCCAGGCTTTCATGGCCGACGCAGAAACCGGCACGATCCTGTTTTCCAAAGATCCAGACAAGCTCGTTCCGCCCGCTTCGCTCGCCAAGCTGATGACGATGGAAGTGGTCTTCCACGCCCTCAAGGAAGGCCGGCTGACGCTCGATGACACATTCCAGGTCTCCGAAAATGCCTGGCGCACGGGCGGCGCGGCGTCCGGCGGTTCGACCATGTTCGCGGCGCTGAAGTCGACCATCCGCCTTGAAGACCTGATCAAGGGCGTGGTGGTGCAGTCCGCCAATGACGGCTGCATCATCATCGCCGAAGGCATGGCGGGCTCGGAGGAAAATTTTGCGGCGCTGATGACCGAGCGGGCCCGTGAAATCGGGCTGACCAAATCGGTGTTCAAGAATTCCACCGGCCTGCCCGCCGAGGGACAGGTGGTGACGACGCGCGAACTGGTGCAACTTGCCACCCATATCTGGCGGGAATATCCGGAATTCTACAAATTCTACTCACTTCCGGATTTCACCTGGAACAAGATCACCCAGAGAAACCGCAATCCGCTGCTGGCCATGGACATCGGCGCCGACGGCATGAAGACGGGCTTCACCGAAGAATCCGGCTATGCCATCGTCGGCTCCGTCAGTCGGGGCGGCAAGCGGCTGTTTGCTGCGATGAGTGGCATGACAAGCGAGCGCGAACGTTCGGAAGAATCGCGCAAGCTCCTGGAATGGGGCATCCGCGCATTCCAGAAATCCGAGCTTTTCGCCGCCGACGAGGTGGTCGGCGAAGCGCAGGTTTTCGGTGGCGAAAGGTCCGGCGTTCCGCTGAAGGCCAAGGGGCCGATCGCGATTTTTGTACCGATCACCAACAAGGACCGGCTGATCGCGCGCATCGTGTACGAGGGACCGCTGTCGGCGCCGGTGGAGGAAGGAACGAAGGTCGCAACCTTGCGGGTCTGGATCGGCGACACACTCAGCCAGGAAACGCCGCTGTACACGGCTGAAAACGTCGAAGTCGGCTCGCTGCACCAGCGCGCCTGGGACGCCGTCCAGGAATTGATGGTCGGCTGGCTGCGCTGAACGTTTGCACTTACATATCCGGCGTGGACCTTTGCCGTTTCGCGGCATAAGACGTTGCAACATCAAATTGAAAGCCAGGGGCAGGCCGGTTTGGCGCGCGGATTTTTCATCACGTTCGAAGGCGGGGAAGGGGCGGGCAAGTCGACCCAGATATCCCGCCTGGCGACTAAGTTGCGCAACCGCGAGTTCGACGTGCTTCTGACGCGCGAGCCCGGCGGATCGCCCGGAGCCGAGGCGGTGCGCCACGTTCTTCTGTCCGGCGCCGCAGAGCCATTCGGTCCGCAAATGGAGGCGATTCTTTTTGCCGCGGCGCGTTCCGATCATGTCGAGCAGGTCATCCGGCCGGCGGTGACGCGCGGCGCCATCGTGCTTTGCGACCGCTTCCTCGACTCGTCGCGCGTCTATCAGGGCGTCACCGGCAATCTCGATCCCGACTTCATGAGGAACCTCGAACGCGTCGCCATCAACGGCATGATGCCCGATCTTACGCTCATCCTCGACCTCGATCCGGCCGAAGGCTTGCGCCGCGCCACGGCACGGCGTGGGGAGGATGTTGCTGACCGCTACGAGAAGGAAACGCTGGCCATCCACCAGCGCCGTCGCGAAGCCTATCTGACGATCGCCGAAAGGGAACCGGAGCGCTGCGTGGTCATCGATGCCGAGGCTAGCCCCGCCGATGTCGAGGACGCCATCGCCGCCGCTGCCTTTGCCGCTCTCGAAAAAGCCGGCATTCGGCTAGAGCATGATCCCGAAAAGTGGAAGCCGGTTTTCGGAAAAGATCATGCTTAAACAAAGAGATAGAGCCCCATTCCGATTCAATCGGAATGGAATGGGCTCTGAGGCGACGGCCGGCTCATGATTTTCGAACGCATCGCGCCAGAACAGTTCGACACCATCGAAGGCATTCCCGAACCCGCGGAAAATGCCCAGCTGATCGGCCATGGGCAGGCCGCCCGCATGATCGCCGCCGCCTACAAGGCCGGCAAGCTGCCGCATGCCTTGCTGTTCGCCGGTCCGCAAGGCATCGGCAAGGCGACACTGGCGTTCCACCTGGCGCACCACCTCCTGAAGCACCCGGCGTCGGCCACCGCCCCGGACGAGTTCACCAGGCCCGATCCCGCCTCGTCGCTGTCACGCCAGATTGCCACCGGTGCGCATCCATCGGTGCTGCACCTCACCCGCCCCGTCAACGACAAGACCAAGTCGTTCAAATCGGTTGTCACCGTCGACGAGATCCGCAAGGTCAACAAATTCCTCTCGATGACATCGCATGACGGCAGCTACAGGGTCGTCATCGTCGACCCGGCAGACGACATGAATACCAATGCTGCCAATGCCTTGCTGAAGAATCTTGAAGAACCGCCTTCGCGCACGCTCTTCATCCTGATCACCCATTCCATCGGGCGCCTGCTGCCGACCATCCGCTCACGCTGCCAGACGATCCTGCTGCAGCCGCTGAGCGCGGAAGAACTGGTGACGGTCCTGGAAGGCTTCGACACTGGTCTGCCGGAAAGCCAGGCGGAAAGGGCAGGGATCGTGGAGCGCGCCGGCGGCAGCCCGCGCAACGCCGTCCTCCTCACCCAATATGGCGGCCTCGAAATCTCCGAGGCGATCGACAGGCTGGCGGCCGCAAAATCGATCGACGTTGCCCAGGCGCACCGGCTTGCCGATGCCGTTGCGGCGCGCGGCCAGACGATCCAGCTCGACATCTTCAACCGGCATGTGCTGGACATCGTCACCGATGCCGCAGGCGAGGCGGCGCGGGCAGGGGACATGGCGCGCGCCAGCCGGCTGTCCGAATTCTGGCAGACCGCGCTGAAAACCATCGACGACGCGGAGATTTACAATCTCGACAAGAAGCAACATGTGCTCGGCATCATCCACGCGCTGCATGTGGCGATGCGGGGGTAGCTCTGTGCTTCCACCCGGGATGGCAATCGCTGTCCCGATGCGCTATCTCCGGCGACTTAGAGCGGTTCCGGTTCCTTTAGAACCGATAACTCGCTCTAAGCACTTATTTGCCGCATTTGTGCGGACGCCAAATGATTCCATTTGGCTGCAAAATGCTCTAGCGACCGCTCTTCAAAACTGGCTTCATTCATGTCACGCGAAAAATTCTTCATCACCACGCCGATCTTCTACCCTAACGGCAAGCCGCATATCGGCCATGCCTACACGGTCATCGCGACCGATGCGCTGGCGCGCTTCCAGCGGCTCGACGGCAAGGATGTCTTCTTCCTGTCCGGCACCGACGAGCACGGGCTGAAGATGCAGCAGACGGCCGACCAGGAAGGAATAACGGCGAAGGCGCTGGCCGACCGCAATTCGGCGGTCTTCCGTTCGATGGTCGAGGCCGTTGGCGGCTCCAACGACGAATTCATCCGCACCACCGAGGAGCGCCACTACAAGGCCTGCCAGGCGATCTGGGAGCGTATGGCCGCCAATGGCGACATTTATCTCGACCGCTACAGCGGCTGGTATTCGGTGCGCCAGGAAGCCTATTTCGACGAGAAGGAAACCACTGTCGGTGACGACGGCGTGCGGCGCGAACCGCTCGGCTCGCCGGTCGAGTGGAACGAGGAGGAGACCTACTTCTTCCGCCTCTCCGCCTATCAGGACAGGCTTCTGGCGCTCTATGAAAACAATCCGGAATTCGTCGGGCCTTCGGAGCGGCGCAACGAGGTCATCAGCTTCGTCAAATCCGGGCTGAAGGATCTGTCGATCTCGCGCACCACCTTCAATTGGGGCGTGCCGGTGCCGGGCAATGAAAAGCATGTGATGTATGTGTGGGTCGACGCGCTGACCAACTACATCACTGCGGCTGGTTTCCCCGACACGAGCGGCGAAAAGTGGGATTTCTGGCCGGCAACCCACATCATAGGCAAGGACATCGTGCGCTTCCACGCGATCTACTGGCCGTCATTCCTGATGTCGGCCGGCATCGAGTTGCCGAAGCGGGTGTTCGCGCACGGCTTCCTGTTCAACCGCGGCGAGAAAATGTCGAAGTCGGTCGGCAATGTGGTCGATCCGTTCGCGCTGATCGAAAGCTATGGCCTCGACCAGGTGCGCTATTTCTTCCTGCGCGAGGTGCCGTTCGGCCAGGACGGCAGCTACAGCCACGACGCCATCGTCAACCGTACCAATGCCGATCTCGCCAACGATCTCGGCAATCTGGCGCAGCGTTCGCTGTCGATGATCGCCAAGAACTGCAACGGCGTGGTGCCGCAGCGCGGCCCGCATACCGATGCCGACCGCGCCATCCTCGACCAGGCGACGGCCGCACTGGCGACGGCACGCAACGCAATGGTGGAGCAGGGAGTTCACCATGCGCTTGCCGCGATCTTCGCGGTGGTGGCGGAAGCCAACCGCTATTTCGCCGGCCAGGAACCGTGGGCGCTGAAGAAAACCGACCCGGCCCGCATGGAGACCGTGCTCTATACCACCGCCGAGACGATCAGGCGCGTCGCCATCCTCTGCCAGCCCTACATTCCTGGTTCGGCGGCGAAGCTGCTCGATCTTCTGGCCGTGGCGGCAGACGAACGCGACTTCGCGCATCTGGGCGACGCGCACGCGCTCAAGTCCGGAGCGCCGCTGCCGCCGCCGGCGCCGGTGTTTCCGCGCTACATCGAGCCGGCCGAACAGGCATAGGCAGGCGGCCGCGAAAAATGCTTGTCGACAGCCACTGCCACCTGGACTTTCCGGATTTCGCGGAGGAACGCGCGGCGGTGATCGCGCGTGCGGTCGCTGCCGGCGTCACCCGCATGGTGACCATTTCCACGCGGGTGAAACGATTTGCGTCGATCCTGGAAATCGCCGAAAGCCACGACGAGGTCTATTGCTCGGTCGGCACGCATCCGCACAACGCCGCTGAGGAAATCGACATCACCACGGAAGAACTGGTCGGGCTGTCGCGGCATCCGAAGGTCGTGGCGATCGGCGAGGCCGGTCTCGACTATTTCTACGACCGCGCGCCGCGCGATGCGCAGGCGCAAGGCTTCCGCCGCCATATCGCTGCTGCCCGCGAGACCGGTCTGCCATTGGTCATCCATTCGCGCGACGCCGACACGGACATGGCGGCGATTCTTAAAGACGAGACAGGGAAGGGGGCCTTCCCCTTTATCCTACATTGCTTTTCCTCGGGTCCCGGGCTCGCCGAAACCGGCGTGAAGCTCGGCGGTTACGTTTCGTTCTCCGGCATCCTGACGTTCAAGAAATCGGAGGAACTGCGCGAGATCGCCAAGAGTGTGCCGCGCGACCGCCTGCTGGTCGAGACCGACGCGCCATACCTCGCGCCGCAGCCGTTTCGCGGCAAGCGCAACGAGCCGGCCTATGTCGCGCATACCGCGCGGGTGCTTGGCGAGACGCTCGGCCTCGACGCCGGCGAGATCGCGGCGATCACAACCGACAATTTTTTCAGGCTTTTCAAGAAGATGCCACGACCGAACGGCAAAGGCATCTGAACAGTGGCAGACCGGCTGCGTTTCACCCTGCTTGGCTGCGGTTCTTCGCCCGGCACGCCGCGCATCACCGGCGATTGGGGCAATTGCGATCCCAACAACCCGAAAAACCGCCGCACGCGCGCCGCCGCCATGGTCGAGCGCATTGCCGGCAATGGCGCGACGACACGTGTGGTGATCGATACCGGGCCGGACTTTCGTGAACAGATGCTGGTGGCCGGCGTGGCGCGCCTCGACGCCGCCATCTACACCCATCCTCATGCCGACCACATCCACGGCATTGACGATCTGCGCGGCTACGTGATCGAGCAGCGCCAACTGATGGATATATTTGCCGACAAACCGACCCTGGAAAGGCTCGTTGAAGCGTTTGGCTATTGCTTCGCCACTCCGCCTGGAAGCTCGTATCCGCCGATCCTCAGGGCCAACATCATCGAGCACACGACGCCAGTGGTCATAAAAGGAGAGGGGGGTGCCCTCACCTTCGAGCCGCTGCCGCAGATCCATGGCGACATCATCTCGCTGGGCTTCCGCATCGGTGGCCTTGCCTATTGCCCGGATGTCAGCGACTTCCCGTCGGCGACGGTGGAGAAGCTTGCCGGCCTCGACATGCTGGTCCTCGACGCGCTGCAATACCGCACGCACCCCAGCCATCTGTCGCTTGGCCAGGCGCTGGAGTGGATCGAGCGGATCAAGCCCGCCCGCGCGGTGCTCACCCACATGCATGTGCCGCTGGATTACGCCACGGTGATGCAGGAAACGCCCGATCACGTCGAACCGGGCTATGACGGATGGACGATAGAAATTCCTTTTGAGTCAATGGATTAGACGAGATACTTCATGGCCGGTAGTGTGGATCGCGTCCGCGAAGCCGCGGCAAATGCGGGGCTCGAAATTGAGATCAGGCGCATGGGCGCGTCGACGCGCACTGCCGAGGAAGCAGCGGCGCAATGCGGCTGCACGGTAGCGCAGATCGTCAAGTCGCTGATTTTCCAGGGCGAAACCAGCGGCAGGCTGTTCCTGTTCCTGGTTTCCGGCTCCAACCAACTCGATCTCGCGAAGGCTGCCGAACTTGCCGGCGAAGCGCTGAAACGCGCTGATCCCAGGCACATCCGCGATGCAACCGGTTTCGCCATCGGCGGCGTTTCGCCGATCGGCCATCTCATCGACATTGCGGCCTTTGCCGACGAGACGCTGCTTGCCTTCGATGTCGTGTGGGCCGCAGCCGGTGCGCATGACGCGGTATTTGCCGCCGAGCCGAGAGCGTTGCTTACCGCGGCAAAGGCCAAGACGGTGGCGCTGGCTGCTGCTTGACCGCAATATCTTACAGGCGGCGTAAAGCTTCCGCGCCGATATGCGGAATGCCGCAGAAGGCCTGAATTCCGGCCTTCCGCCGCATACGCAAGTTCCATAATCTATCTTATGCGACTTTGGCGTGTAAGGGCTATTTAGTAATGCGACAGTGGGGCCAGTTAGAGATGCGACAGTCTCGCCTCTCGACGCACTGGTCAATGCCAACGTTGGGAGCAAGGATGACGACCTTCAGTCTGGTCGAGACCATCAGCGGTCGGAGTCGTCATGTCCTGTTTGATCACCATGTCGCAGAAAGAGTTGCATCGCCTCGAAGTCATCCAGAAGATCCGTGACGAGCGCCTGAGCGTTGTCCAGGGCGCCGAGCTGCTCGCACTCAGTCGAAGTCAGGTCCATCGGCTGCTGCAGGCCTATGACCTGGATGGTCCGGCCGGGCTCGTTTCCAAAAAGCGATCACAGCCGAGCAACCGGCGCCACAGCGAGGAGTTTCGTAATGCAGCGCTGGATCTGATCCGCGAACGCTATTTGGATTTCGGTCCGACGCTGGCGCGCGAGAAGCTGATCGAGTTGCACCGGATCTCGGTCGCCAAGGAGACGCTGCGGCAATGGATGACCGAGGCGGGCATCTGGGTTTCTCGTCGGGAACGCAAGAAACGGGTTTTCCAGCCACGCGGCCGGCGTGACTGCTTTGGCGAGCTGGTGCAGATCGACGGGTCGCATCACTGGTGGTTCGAGAACCGCGGTCCCAAATGCGCCCTGCTCGTCTATATCGATGACGCGACCGGCAGGCTCCTGCATCTGCGCTTTGCCGGATCGGAGAACACGTTCGACTATCTGCATGCGACGAAGGCCTATCTGCAGCAATGGGGCAAGCCGCTGGCCTTCTACAGCGACAAGCATGGCATTTTCCGCTCCACCCATGCGTCCGAGAAGGACCGGACCAGCGGGCTGACGCAGTTCGGTCGGGCGCTTTATGAGCTGAACATCGACATCATCTGTGCCAACACTCCGCAGGCCAAGGGCCGTGTGGAACGTGCCAACCAGACATTGCAGGATCGGCTGGTCAAGGAGATGCGGCTTCGCGGCATCGATACGATCGAGGCTGCCAATGCCTATGTGCCGGAGTTCATTGCGGATTTCAACATGCGCTTTGGCAAGGCACCACGCAATCCGAAGGACATGCACCGGCCGCTGGCCGACCACGAGAACCTCGATGGCGCCATGTGCCGCAAGGAAGTCCGCACCCTTTCGCAGTCATTGACGTTGCGCTACGACAAGGTGCTGTTCATTCTCGACCCGAGCGAGATTTCCAGACCATTGGCGGGACAGAAGGTCGTGGTCTGCGACTATCCGGACGGACGGCTCGAGATCATGCACGAGAGCTTTGCCCTGCCCTACAGGACCTTCGATACGTTGCGCTCGGTGCATCGTGCCGAGGTCGTCGACAACAAGCGGCTGGACGACATGCTGTCGGTCGTCGCCGAGATACAGGCCGGGCGTGAACAGCAGCGCAGCAAGAGCGGCCCCCGACGCATCGGGCAGAAAGATCATATGTTCGGCATTCGCGACGGCAGCACAGCCAACGGCTACCAGAAGCGTGGACGCAAGCCGGGCCCGAGGACGGATTTCATGAACGATCCTGCGGTGATTGCGCGGCGAGAGAAAGCCTTATTGAGGCAGCCAGCGGCGGACTAAAGGGCCTCAATGCATGCCGATGTCGCTCTGCGTATCTGATTCCAAACGCAGGCAGGCGGGCCAAAGTGGCGTCTTGTGGAAGGATCCGTCCTGGAGGAGCGTGAGCCCTTCTCGTGCCTCATAGAGCAAACCGAGCCAGCACAAGCGTCGAAAGACGCCATACTGAAGATC
>NZ_FOSL01000020.1 GCF_900114255.1 Neomesorhizobium albiziae
CTCGGCCTGCCGGTCCGCTTCGAGATCGGTCCCGGCCAGCAGAACGACATGGCGCCGGCTTGCGGCCTCGTCACCGGGCTTGCCTCCGGCAAAGTCATCGCCGACCGCGCCTATGACGCCAACAGCCTCCACGACACCATCCTCGACGAAGGCGGCCAGCCCGTCATCCCGCCACGCCGCCATCGCAAATACCAGCACAGCTACGACAAGATCGCCTACCGGCAGCGCTGGGGGATCGAGGGATTCTTCGCCAAACTCAAGCAGTGGCGCCGCATCGCAACCCGCTACGACAAACTCGCCGCCACATTCCTCGGCTTCGTAAAGCTCGTCAGCATCATGCTCTGGCTCAAATAACTAAATCGTCACTACAACCTAGAGCATTTTGCAGCCAAATGGAATCATTTGGCGTCCGCATAAATGCGGCAAAAGAAATAGTTAGAGCGAGTTACCGGTTCTGAAAGAACCGGAACTGCTCTAAGCACTTTTCCTGGAAATGCTCCGGCCGCTGTCAGATTACGCGGTCGTGTTCGTCGGCGCAGAGTTCGTGGTGGGCCAGTGCGCGGATGACATAGCAGTCGCTGACGGTTGACCCGCCGCAATGCGTGGCGATGCGTTCGAGTTCGGCTTCCAGCTTGCGCAGGCTGGCGATCTTTTCGCGCACCGAGGCCAGGTGCGCGGCGGCGATCCTGTCGGCATTCTGGCAAGGCCGTTCGGGATGCCCGCTGAGATCGAGCAACTCGCGGATCGCATCGATCGTCAGGCCGAGATCGCGCCCGTGCTTGATGAACATCAGCCGCTCGAGATCGGATTTCTCATAGCGCCGCTGATTGCCTTGCGAGCGTTCGGGCGCGCCGATAAGCCCCATCTGCTCGTAATAACGGATCGTCGGCACCTTGACCCGCGAACGGCGCGACATGTCGCCAATCGAAATCATCCAAAAACCTCTTGAACCTCTAGTCTCTAGAGATAGTAGGTTGCCGGCCAATCAAGATCAAGGGAGCCACAATCGGGGAACCGGGACTCGCCGTGAGAGCGAGAGCGCCGGCCGCTGGTCAAGGAGCGGAGAAGGTTCATCATGCCGCTTCCCCCTTCTGGACGGGAAACCGGGCGGCGAAGACTTCTTTGGCCGCAAACAGTCCGTTGAGCGCCGCGGGAAAGCCGGCATAAACCGCCATCTGCATGATGATTTCGGTGATTTCGTCCTTGGTCAGCCCGACATTCAGCCCGCCTCGATATGGACTTTCAGTTGCGGGATCGCGGTCCCCATCGCCGTCAGCGCCGCGATGGTCGCGATCTCGCGGGCTCGCAGATCGAGGCCAGGGCGGCTGTAGATGTCGCCAAACGAGAACTCGAACACGTAGTTTGCAAAGTCGGGGGCGATGTCAGCCAGAGCTGCAATGACATTGTGGCCGGCTTCGCCGTCGATTTCAGCGAGCGCCCGCTTGCCGCGTTCCAGCCGGCTTTCGCCGGCGTTCGGGGATTGGTGCGTCATAGTCCTTCATCCTCTGTTCCTTGCCGGCATATCCGGCAATCTTGGTGTCGAGGACGAGAAGGCAGGCTTGCAGTTTGGCCACGTGTGCACGGACACGCTCACGGTGCTGTTCGAGCAACGCGCCGCGCTCCGCTTCCGTGTCGACGCCGCGCTCCCGCAAGGCCGCGTAACGCAGCATTTCCCGAATAGGCATCCCGGTCGTTTTGAGACGATCGAGAAATTCTATCCAGATCAGGATTGATGCGTCGTAGTCACGTTGGCCCGATTGGTCCCTGTCGGCATAGGGAAACAGCCCGATCCGCTCATAGTAACGGATGGTGTGGGCAGACAGTCCCGAACGCTTCGCCAGTTCGCCAATCTTCATCAACGCCCTTCTTTCGTCACGACGCACAGGAAGCTACGGGTTAGAGTGCACTCTAAGTCAAGAGGCGATTGTCACTTTGTCGAAAGAACCGGAACTGCCACCGCGGCGCGGGCGGCGCCCTCGCTCATCCCGTGCTCGACCAGTATTTGCCCGGCCAGCTCGCGGGCGAGATAGACGATCCGGTCGCCTGCCAGCGCCGCAATGCGCTCGGTAAGCTGCACCATCGTGGAGAGCGCGGCCACCTGGCGCCTGTCCAGCGGATGCCCGGCGGCGGCGCGCCTCAGTACCATGTTGGTCTGCCGGGTCAGCATGCCACCGATGCGCGCCCGCCACGTCTGCGCACTTTCATCGGGCAGCGGTTTCATCGCGGCCAGCGCGCCCTCGTCGGTCTCGCCCATTGGCGAACCCTCATCCTGCGTTTCTTCCGGCGCCTCCTCGTCCGGCAACGCGCCGGCAGCGGCCTGCGCGGCGAGTTCGATCATGGTGTTGTGGGCGGCGCGTACCTGCGGACAGCGAAAGTCAAGCGTACGCCAGCCTTCCGCTCCGGCGCGCCGCACAGCGTTGTCTGATAGATGCCGCCGGCGGCGGCAGCCCGCCCATGCGTCGGCGCCATCCCCTCCGCCAAGCCGCGCATCGCCTCCCATTGCTCGTCGCTCAGGGCTTCGGGCATCGTCGATCTCCAAAATTTTGGGAAACAAAATCGCCGAGGGCGCGAAAGCGCACGCTACCGACGATAACCTTAGCAGGGAAGCGTTTGCGGTGTAAAGGACTATTTTCCTATCACACCCGCCGGCAAGCGGCTCCTACCCCTTCTTCACCGCGGCCTGTGCCGCTGCCAGCCTTGCGATCGGCACGCGATAGGGCGAGCAGGAGACGTAATCGAGCCCGACTTCTTCGCAGAAGCGGATCGAAGCGGGATCGCCGCCGTGCTCGCCGCAGATGCCGAGCTTGATCTGCGGGCGCGCCGCCCTGCCCTTTTCGGATGCCATGCGGACCAGTTCGCCGACACCGTCGACGTCCAGCGACACGAACGGATCCTGCTCGATGATGCCCTTCTGGCGATACGTCTCCAGAAACGACGCCGCATCGTCGCGCGAAATGCCGAAGGTCGTCTGGGTCAGGTCGTTGGTGCCGAAGGAGAAGAATTCGGCCGTCTTGGCGATCACCTGCGCCCGGATCGCCGCGCGCGGCAGTTCGATCATGGTGCCGACGAGATAGTCGATCGTGGTCCCGGACTCCTGCATGACGCTTTTGGCCACCTGGTCGATGCGACTCTTCACATAATCGAGCTCTTCCACCAGCCCGACCAGCGGCACCATCACCTCCGGCACTACCGGGGCGCCGGTCTTCTTCGCCGCCTCGACGGCCGCCTCGAAGATCGCCCGCGCCTGCATCTCGGCGATTTCGGGATAGGAGACCGCCAGCCGGCAGCCGCGATGGCCGAGCATCGGATTGAACTCGTGCAGGGCTTCGGTGCGCTGCCGCAGTTTTTCGGCCGAGACGCTCATCGAACCGGCGACCTCTGCGATTTCCGCTTCCGTCTTGGGCAGGAATTCGTGCAGGGGCGGATCGAGCAGGCGGATGGTCACCGGCAGGCCGGCCATGATCTCGAACAGTTCGAGGAAGTCCGAGCGCTGCATCGGCAACAGCTTTTCGAGCGCGGTGCGCCTATCCTTTTCGGTGTCGGCCAGGATCATCTCGCGCATGGCCACGATCCGGTCGTCGTCAAAGAACATGTGCTCGGTACGGCAAAGGCCGATGCCCTCGGCGCCGAAGGAACGCGCCATGCGCGCATCGGCCGGCGTCTCGGCATTGGTGCGCACCGCCATGCGGCGGATTTTGTCGGCCCATTGCATGATCGCGGCGAAATCGCCGGAAAGTTCCGGCTGCAGCATCGGAACCGTGCCTTTCAGCACCTGGCCGTTGCTGCCGTCGATGGTGATGACATCGCCCTTCTTCAGCGTCACGCCCATCGCCATCAGGGTGCCGTTCCTGTAGTCGACGCGCAGCGACCCGGCGCCGGAAACGCAGGGCTTGCCCATGCCGCGGGCAACCACGGCCGCATGGCTGGTCATGCCACCGCGCGTCGTCAGAATGCCTTCTGACGCATGCATGCCGTGGATGTCTTCCGGGCTGGTTTCGATACGCACCAGGATCGCCTTGCGCCCTTGCGTCTTCAGATCCTCGGCGTCGTCGGAAGAAAACACGATTTCGCCGGTGGCAGCGCCCGGAGACGCCGGCAGGCCCGTGCCGATTACATGACGCTCCGCCTTCGGATCGATGGTCGGATGCAGCAGCTGGTCGAGCGAGGCCGGATCTATGCGGGTGATCGCCTCCTCGCTGCTGATCAGCTTCTCAGCGGCCATCTCCACGGCGATCTTCAGCGCTGCCTTGGCGGTGCGCTTGCCCGAGCGGGTCTGCAGCATCCAGAGCTTGCCGCGCTCGATGGTGAATTCCAGATCCTGCATATCCCGATAGTGCTTCTCCAGCCGATCCGAGATATCGACGAAGGCGGCGAAGGCTTCGGGCATCAGCTTCTGCAGCGACGGCTTGTCGGAGCCGGCCGCGATGCGGGCCGCCTCGGTGATGTTCTGCGGCGTGCGGATGCCGGCAACGACGTCCTCACCCTGGGCGTTCACCAGAAACTCGCCATAGAGCTTCCTTTCGCCCGTCGACGGATTGCGGGTGAAGGCAACGCCCGTGGCCGATGTGTCGCCCATGTTGCCGAACACCATCGCCTGCACGTTGACCGCAGTACCCCAGCTCTCGGGGATATCGTGCAGCTTGCGGTAGGTGATCGCGCGATGGTTCATCCAGCTGGAAAAGACCGCGCCGATCGCGCCCCAGAGCTGCTCCTGCGGCTCCTGCGGAAACGGTTTGCCCAACTCCTCCTCGACCTTGGCCTTGTAGAGCGCGATCACCTCCTGCCATTCGGCAGCAGTGAGTTCGGTGTCGAGTTCGTGGCCGAGACGAGCCTTTTCGTCCTCGAGGATTTCCTCGAACACCTCGTGGTCGAGCCCCATGACGACGTCCGAATACATGTGGATGAAGCGCCGGTAGCTGTCATAGGCAAAGCGCGCGTCGCCCGAATCCTTGGCCAGCGCTTCCACCGTCACGTCGTTGAGGCCGAGATTGAGCACAGTATCCATCATGCCCGGCATCGAAGCGCGGGCGCCGGAGCGCACGGACACCAGGAGCAGCTTTTGCGGATCGCCGAAACGCCGCCCGGTCAGCTTGCCGACCTGGTCGAGTGCAGCACCTACATCGGCCTTGAGTGTGCCCGGATACGCCTTGTCGTTGGCATAGTACCAGTTGCAGGCTTCGGTGGTGATGGTGAACCCGGGCGGCACAGGCAGCCCCAGGCTGCACATCTCGGCGAGGTTTGCGCCCTTGCCGCCAAGCAGATTGCGATCGCCGGCGCGGCCTTCCGCCGCGCCATCACCGAATGTGTAGACCCACTTCGTCATGCATGCTCCTCACGACCGCAAGCTGGATTTTCAGCACCGGCGAAAGCCGGACGCGCGAGCGATAGGGTGATGCGCCGCGAAACGCAACCCGGCAAAACCGTCAATTCCGCTTCGAATCGATTAGAGCATTTTTGCAGACTGGTGGAATCACCGGGCGGCGCACAAATGTGGCCGAAATAAATCGGTGGAGCGGAATGTTGGTTCAAGCCGAATGCATTCCGCTGGAGGAAGCCGACCGATTCCGGACTTGCCAGCCATCGGCAAAAGGATTAGAACATAAAGTGAACAAATAGGTGCGTTATGAAACAGACCGGAAAGCTCGATTATCTGGAAATGCCGGCCACGGGCGGCACGCTCGACAGCGTCAAGGCGTTCTACAGCGCCGCCTTCTCATGGTCGTTCACCGACTACGGCCCGACCTATTCAGCCTATGACGAGGGCCTCGAAGGCGGTTTTTACTCCGACACCGCGGACGCGCTGGCAAAACCGTTGCCGGTTCTCTACTCGGAAAACCTGGAGGACACGCTTGCGGCGGTGGAAGATGCCGGCGGCAAGATCGTCAGGCCGATCTTTTCGTTCCCCGGCGGCCGCCGCTTCCATTTCACCGATCCAGCCGGAAATGAGCTGGCAGTGTGGGGGCAGTGACATCATTAGATGCCCGACCGCGGGAATTTTGACGGATTGCTTTGAATTGAGCGCCCTTCTGTTCGCATTTGTCTGCCTTGAAGGCGATTGTGCTTTTCGCCAGCTCTCAATATAAGACGGGCCGTTCCGACTCGGCCTGTCGGTTATTGGGGCGTCGCCAAGCGGTAAGGCATCGGTTTTTGGTACCGACATTCCCAGGTTCGAATCCTGGCGCCCCAGCCATCTCTCGCGACGCCATCGCTCGACCAACAGCGAAACCCATAGCTTGCGCGGCGGGAACACTCGAACAAGCGACCGCGTCTTACGAAAGTTGGTTTTGTCGCCTGATCGGCAAACGCTACCCGGAACCCGAATCCCGACTGCGTCGGATCAGCAGTACACCCGCCCCTCCGCCATTCTCTGGAATGAATTCCACACCTGCGACCTCAAGAGCACGCTGCAACGCTTCGATCGTTACTTTATTGGCTCTTAGTGTGCCCGAAAGCGGTTCCAGACGTTTGATGGTAGCAATCGACACCTTGGACTTTTCTGCCAGCGTTTTTGATCCCATTGTAGGAGGGCGCGAGCAGCTGGCTGGCATGGAGGGAAGGCGCCGAAGCAAATATCGGATGTGGACGGAGGCCTTCAAGAGCGTTCGTGCCGTCAAAATAGCCAAGGTCTCGACAGTCGTGTCGACAGAACACCTGCGGCTCTCCCTTTGCCCAACGTCAATCCCAGAATTCAGCGATACTGTCCGGTTCTTCATCGCCTTTTAGCACTATTGTCTCTCTCCGCAGACGCTCGGTTCTATGCGATTGTGGCAATTTGGTTGAGCAACGTCGCCACGACATGATCCTGTTCATCGCGAGGCAGGTCAGGATAGTGTGGAAGGCTGAGAGTCTGCTCACCCCATAACATCGCGTGCGGGCATTCAGATCCGGCTTGCGGGTAGCGGTCACGATAGTACGTGAGGCCAGGTAATGCCCGATAGTTGACTGTCACGCCGATGCCTGCCTCATTCAAGACGGTAATCGCTTCGTCGCGCCGACCACTTGGTATACCAATCACATATAAATGGCTGGCTGTGTTGCAACCCACGACGTTGCCGAGCATCCGGAAGGGACTGCCTGCGAGCGCTTCATCGTAACGGCCCGCAACCGCCTGTCTTCGCCGAAGGCTATCATCAACTGATCGGATCTGAGCAGGAAGCAGTGCCGCCAGGAGGTCGGGAAGGTTAGCCTTGATCCCAAGCCGCTTCATATCCCAGTGATTGTAGCGACCTCCCGCAAAACGATTGACCGCTGTCGCTGTCATTCCATGGAGGCGGGTTTCAAGGATGCGACCGTGGAGGTCGGGGTCACGAAGAATGATCGCTCCGCCTTCACCGCACGTTACGTTTTTGGTCGCGTAGAACGAAAAACAGGCAGCGTCTGCGTATCGGCCTGGCCGTTCGCCGTTGAGTGTACCTTCAAAGCAGTGAGCGCAGTCTTCGAGAATGAAAATTTGTTGGTTCCGGCCCGCGCGGGCCTGAACGGCTCGGCGTAGCGCCGCGACATCGACCATCTGACCGTAAAGATGCACGGGAATCACAGCCTTCGTGCGAGGCGTTACCGCGGCCGCAGCCGCTTCGGGTGTCAGGAGGAGTGTGTTTGGATGCACGTCGACAAGCACCGTCTTCGCTCCTACCATTTCGACGACGTTGGCAGTGGCAATGAATGTCATCGCCGGAACAATAACTTCGTCGCCAGGTCCGATACCCAGAGCCATCAGCGTTGCCGTCGCGCCACTGGTCCAACTGTTCACGAGGATGGCGTGAGGCACATCAAAATACTCGCAAAGCTCGGCCTCAACGCGGTGGGCGACTTTGCCAGTTGTGAGGAACGGCGAATCGAGAACATCGGCAACCGCGTTGGCATCGGCGCGCGAAAGTCCGTGGCGATAGAAATCTACTTTCATACGATAGCTGCACCTTTCAGGCAAAGCGCGTGAAGTCGAGGCTTTCCACGATATGCGGTAGCTCTTCGGAGAAGTTTCGCTTGGGAGACCACCCGAGGGCCCTTAAAGCCGTATCATCGAGGCTGTAACGGATGTCCTGCCCGGACCGGTCGACGGTCTGCTCCCAGGCCCTTTCCTCGGGCACATTCAGGATACCTGCAATAGCTCTCAATACGTCGATATTGCAAAGCTCGATGCCACCACCAACGTTGTAGATTCTGTTGGCCTCGCCGCTATGAATTAGGGTTAGCAAAGCATCAACCGTGTCGTCGGCGTGGAGCCACGATCGAACATAGCTGCCATCGCCGTGCATAACGGCCTTCAGGCCTCGGCGCATGCGCCACGCGCTCTTTGGAATCAGTTTCTCAGGATATTGGTGCGCACCATAGTTGTTGGTAGGGCGCACTATCATCCAGTTAAGTCCATACGTGCGCCCCCAGCTCTTTACCAGCATGTCCGCCGCGGCTTTGGTCGCGGAATAAGGATTCGATGGAACGAGACGATCGGCTTCCGAGTGCTTGCCGTTCGCGATATCCCCGTAAACCTCATCTGTACTCATATGAACAAAGAGCGGGCGCTCGTTGACGTGTTTGTGCCTGACAAGTTCAAGCAGATTCTGCGTCCCTAAGATATTCGTCTCGCAGAACCGGCGATTGGATGTTATCGCGTTGTCCACATGACTCTCAGCAGCCATGTGAACAAGTACGTCGCACTCGGGCAGGAAATCAAGCTTCGCGATATCCACTTCGTGGAAGCGATAGTTGGGGTAGGCTTCAAACTCCTGATGGACCCTGAGATCAGCGGCATAGCTGACCTTGTCGAAGTTTCTGACGAAACACCCCATATCAAGGCAACGCCGCACGAAGTGCTTGCCAATAAAACCCAAGCCCCCAGTGATAGAGACGATTTCGAACGTCCGCATGAACCTACCCATCAGAAGAATCTGTGTTTGCGCTTCATAAGGCGCTACCCTGCACCGAGCAAGCAACACGGTTGGGCCCAATTCAAGCAGTCTCACCTTCCTGTTGATAATTCCGAGAATTCCTATTCAACTGCGTCGAGGCGCTTACACTCGACCCACCTATACTCTTTTGTCCCATTGTGAACTCCAGCTAGGCAGGCGGAGCGAAAAACGAGGTTGAGCAAAATGCGGATTTCGGTCGTAACGCCACTCTACAGAAGCGCTCCATACCTTGAGGAACTGTACCAGCGAACGGTTGCCGCCATTGAGGCAACTGGAGCCGGCGAACATGAGATCATATTCGTCAACGATTGCGGACCAGACAATAGCCTTGAGGTCGCGAAGGAAATTGCCGCGCGAGACCCTTCTGTGATCGTTGTCGATCTCTCGCGCAATTTCGGCCAGCACAGAGCAATTCTGATTGGTCTTGAGCATTCCAGCGGTGATCTGACCTTCGTGATGGACAGTGACCTCGAGGAGGAGCCGGAGTGGATCACACTGTTTTATGAGGCGATGACCACACGCGGAGTCGATGTCGTGTATGGCGTTTTGGACACAAAGAAGGGAGGATCCGTTTACCGTATGGCGCGGCGAATCTTTTACACAGTGCTGAATTCCCTTTCTGACTTCGGCTTTCCTGAAAATGTGGTGACGGCCCGTTTGATGTCGCGCAGGTACATCGATGCTCTTCAACAATTTGGCGAGAGAGAAGTCTACCTCGCAGGCATCTGGCATGTAGCCGGGTTTGCGCAGTTGCCTGTGAGGGTAAAGAAATTGGACACAAGCACCACAACTTACACGCTTACACGCGCTGCCGGGCTTTTCATCAACGCAGTCACGGCATTTTCGACCAGGCCGCTGATCTCGATAGCGGTCGCGGGCATCTGCCTTTCGGCCGTGGCATTCGCGTACACGTTATGGATCACGCTACGAAGAATGTTTTGGGGAGTTGCAGTTGAAGGGTGGACTTCAACGATGGCAGCAACGCTGATCATCGGTGGGCTCACGCTCTTCTTCAATGGAATTATGGCAATTTACATTGCCAAGATATTTATCGAAGTAAAGCAGCGACCGCGCGTAATAGTCCGCGAAGTCCATAGAGCCCCGAGCAAAAAGGCGCAACGCCGCCCTCAGTGACACCGCGAAGTCGCAAAGTTATATGGGGTTTCTTAAAAGTCTCGCGCGCCGGGTCTCGAGGTATCCCGCTGCGTCCGCGGCAGGCTGATTGTCCAAATCCAATAGTTGTCGATCGGCAGGAGACAGGCGACCCGAATCTTCAACCATGCTCTTTAGATAAATCTGCTGCTTGATGAAGGGCAACGTATAGACGTGATTGATTGCACGCCGATCGCAAAGGGTGACATTTCGTCCTCCGCAATGGAAGGTCATGCAGTCGAGAACGATGAAGCACCCGGCCCGCGCAAGCGCAACAGTCTCGAGTCCATGAACCGCGCTATCCGATGGAAACGCCTCTTGTTTATGGGAGCCAGGCACGACTCTTGTGGCTCCATTCTCGACGGTGAAGGCGTCGACGCAATAGAGCGCGTTGATTGCCAGCGGCCTCGAGGTTGTGAAGTGTTGATAGGGGAGATCTCGGTGATAGTATGCTTGGTTGTACCGATCGGATACCGCGGGATTGATGACGCCATTTTGCTGATTGAGAATAAATGTATTGCCAAGGAGCCGTTCGCAGAGCGAAATGATAGTCGGCGTTTTGGCAAGCTCCAAAAACATGTGGTCGTAAGCTAGCATTCCCCGAATCGTGTTGTGCTCGTCGATGCTGCGCAGAGCATCACGGCCGCCATGGCTGGTGAAGTAAGTTTGGGCGACTGTATCGAAGCACTTTGCGATGTGCGCCTTGTAATCATCAGAGAAACCGGGATCGACAATCGAGAAACCAACCAGTCGCAGCTCTTCACACGCGACATCGATGCGGTCCACAGTGGCGGTTTGCTCCTTTACGCCGTAGCGCGGCACTGACGAACGTTCAACCATTGCCATTGTTCGGATAGACTCCCTTATCGATCCACTATGTCATGCCAAGTCGTAACAGCGAAACGCTTGTTGTCAAAATAGGGTGACAACCTTGTTTGAGTTCGAGGATGCGTGGCCAGCAGAAGAGCGGCGCCGCCACCGACGTCTGTACTTGAAATAGCTTCTACAGGAATGCCAAGCCGCCGCGCTCCTGCGGGATCGTCGACTAGCAGGATTTTGATCCGCGACCAGGTGGTGGGCGCGTAAGCGCGTAGCAAAGTAGCCGTTTCCCCTGCCCCGAAGGCATAAACAGTCGAATGGCAAACGAGCCGCCCTAGCAATATTTCGTCGAGATTCCGCCAAGCGGTAAGATAGCGGATGCGCGCTCGAGTCAAATCATTTAGTTCGTTCGAGGTCGGTATGCTTGGCCTGACGCTATCGCGAAGCGGAGAGTGGGGGGAAGATAGCGGCATCAAGGTGGCGCATTGGAAATCTCCGCCTGTTGACTGTGCAAGTTCTGTGTTTGCGATCACTCTAAGGTTCGCTTTGGCTGCAAGAATCGCAAACGCTCTGCTTGTAAAGGTATGGACATGGTCGACAAATAGAAGCTCAAGATTCGGAATGGCCGAAGGAAATATGAGAATTGCTATTCCTTCAGGTTTTAATAGATGCGAAATCTTGTTTAAGAATTGGCACGGATCGGCGGCGTGCTCGATAACATTGATTGCAAATATAAGATCGAAGGAGCCGGGAGGAGCCGAAAAGTCTTCCAAATAACGATTGAGAATCGTAATCCCTGGTTGGGGGACGCCCACAGTTAGGCTCGATGCTGCCTCTAGCCCAGTGAAACCGGACCGAGGCCAAATTTTAGAGAGTTCTTTTAGCACAAAGCCAGCGCCACAGCCAATCTCGAGCACATCGCGAGGTTGTAGGCTACCTGCTTCGCGCTTTACTAGCGACGCGTAGCTCCCGCCCCTGCGTACGTCGAACCCGCTGTTGTAAAGCCCAAGGTCGTAGTCTGTTGAATAGAAGGTTCGCACCTTGTCCTTCGAAAGCGATTCCGAATGGCTAGTTGCCCCACAAACGCAGCACGACGATTTACGCAGCGCCCACGGGAAAATTGATCCGTCGCTCACAACTGAACGGGAAGGATGTGGCACGGGCAGTTCCACGACATCAACTGAATCGCAAATTGTACACTTCATAGGGCATCCACTTCGCTAAAGCTGTTAGATTCTGGACCGAAGGCTAGTAATGGCATATCGGACTAGCGAATACCTACATGACAGGCCAAGCGCTCGGTGGTTGCGAAGAGAGAGGAAAGCAGATGCCCGATGGGTCCTATTACCGAATCGTGAGGCACTACGAGGATTGCTTGGCACGACATAACGAGGGGGCGGCAGCGGTCGACTGGAGTTCGGACGAAAGCGCACGCATCCGCTATGATGTTATGTTGGGGCTCGTCCGCCAGAAGGATCGAGCCACTACACTTCTTGATTTCGGATGCGGGCTCGGCGCGCTCAAAGACCACATCGATGAGCGTGGATTTCGTTCGATCCTTTACGCTGGGCTCGATCTTTCACCTAAGTTTGCTGAGGCCGCCCGTGCGCGGCACCCCGACGTCCGGATCTATTGCCACGACGTGCTTGAGGACGACAGCGATCTGCCTCAATTTGACTACGTCGTCATGAACGGCATCTTCACACGACGGCATGACCTTACGACTGCGGAGATGCAAACCTATTTTGAGAAACTTGCGACGCGCGTTTTTTCGTTTGCCCGCATAGGCATTGCGTTCAATGTCATGTCGAGCTGCGTCGACTGGGAGAGCGAATCCCTATTTCATCCTTCGCACGGCGAGCTCTCGCGCTTCATATGCAAAAGCCTTTCGCGCCATTTTGTGCTGCGCAACGACTACGGGCTCTTCGAAACGACGTGCTATGTCTATCGGCATCTCGAGGAGACTTAAGATGACGAGTGACATGAAGACGCGTCCGATCGTTGTTTTTGGCGCCGGCGAGTTAGCCGAGGTCGCTAATTTTTATTTCAACGAGGCCGATCGCGAAGTAGCCGCTTTTACCGTAGATGGCGAAAGGCTAATTGAGCCTCATTTCTGTGGCAGGCCTGTTGTGGCGATGGAGGAAGTCGCAGCCGCTTTTCCGCCTACGTCGCATGATTTCTTTGTCGCCGTAGGCTATTCGCGGATCAACGGCCTTCGGCAATCGAAATGCGAGGCAGCGTTCGGGCTCGGATATTCGCTCACGAGCTACGTCTCGAGGCGAGCGTCCGTCTTCTCGAACGTCGCGATCGGCTGGAACGCGTTTATCCTCGAAGATAACACGGTGCAGCCGTTCGCCAAGATCGGGAACGGCGTGACGCTCTGGAGCGGCAACCACATTGGACACCACTCGACAATTGGAGACTTCGTATTCATCAGTTCCCACGTTGTCATTTCGGGTGGCGTGAAGGTCGGCGAGCGTTCGTTCATCGGCGTGAACTCCACCACCAATGATCACATCAGCATCGGCGAACGATGTATCGTCGGATCAGGTTGCCTTATTTCCCAGAACTTGAAGGACGAGAGCGTTATGTCGTCGGAGCCAGCAAAACTATCCCGCGTGCCGAGCAGCCGGCTTAGGGGCTTCTAGGCCATGCACGCGGTCCGCTTGGGACATGTCTTCTCGGCGGAGCAGGGTCCGAGCTGGATGAGAAGCCATGCAACTTATGCTGCGCCGGTATCACTAGATAAGAGCCGAGCGCGTGTTTTCATTGTTACGCGGGACGACGAAAATCGCGGCTTAGTCGGCTGGGTGGACGTCGCGCTGGATGATCCACGGCGCATTCTCGCGGTTTCCGACCGCCCGTGTCTGATGCCGGGAGCACTTGGTGCCTTTGACGACCGAGGCATCTCGATCGGGTCTGCCAATCGTATCGGCTCGGAACTTTGGCTCTACTACATGGGCTGGAACACAGCGGTCGATGTTCCCTTTCGCAACGCCATTGGGCTAGCGATCTCGAAAGACGGCCGGGGTGAGAGTTTCGAGCGCATTTTCCAGGGACCGCTTCTCGATCGCAGTCGTTTCGATCCCTTTACCATCAGCTATCCATTCGTTATTCCCGGCGCTGGGCGAAAGAACTGGATCATGTACTACGGATCGAGCCGGAGCGGGAGCAATCGCGGGGAGACAATGGACCACGTCATTACATCGGCCACCTCGGTTGACGGAATAGACTGGAGGCCAACGGGGCTTGAGGAGATCGGTCTCGAGGAGGGCGAATACGGACTGTCGAGGCCTTGGGTTTTCTGCATCTCTGGACGCACGTTCATGCTTTACTCAATTCGGTGCGAGAACTACACAATTGGCCTCGCCGAGCAAAGGGAGAGCGGCCGCCGCTGGTTGCGACTTTCGAGCAATCTTCTCACCGGCTCGGCTGAGGCGTGGGAAAGTGAGGCGACCTGCTACCCAGCGGTGCTTGCCTGGGGGGATCGCTTGTACCTTTTCTATAGCGGTAACGGTTATGGGCGCACCGGCTTTGGCGTCGCCGTGCTAAAGACCGACAGGAACCGGCCCTTGCGGATACCCGCCTCATGAACGTTGCGCCACGAAAGATGCTGGTCATCCTTCAGTCGAACTACATTCCATGGAAGGGCTACTTCGACCTCCTCGCGGCGGCCGACGAGTTCTTTATCTTCGACGAGGTTCAGTTCACGCGCCGCGACTGGCGCAACCGGAACAAGCTGATCGTCGCAGGGCAGCCGCGATGGCTAACGATTCCGGTGCAGACGAAAGGCAGATACGATGCACCGATCGATGAGATCGAAGTGATGGGCTCGAGATGGGCGCGAGAACATTGGCAGACGATCAGCCTCAACTATCGGCGAGCACCATTTTTTGAGGAGATCGCGCCGAGACTGGAGGCAGCCTATCACAACGCTGAGAACCTAACGCTTCTAACGGAGATCAATGAGCTTTTCTTGAAAGAGCTAGCGCTGATTCTCGGCATCCGGACGCCTCTCGTTCGCGACAGAAGCGTTCCGCGTACAACCAATGATCCGACCGCGCGCTTGGTCGAGATCTGTGTCTCGCGAGGAGCGACCGATTATCTCTCTGGCCCGGCAGCCAAGTCTTACATTGATCGCGCCCAGTTCGATGCTGCGCGCATTCGCCTCCACTATGCGAATTACACCGGATATCCTGTGTATGACCAAGGCTCGCCAGCATTTGAGCACGGAGTAAGCATGATCGACACCTTGATGCAGTGCGGAACCGCAGCTAGAGGACATCTGAAGAGCATTAGGGAGGACTCAAGCCTTTTGCAGCCCGAATGACGTGACTGGTTGGTGACAATATCGCAGCTCTCTAACCGCTCCATCTCAGAGAGTCGCTGGACTTGCCCAAGGATCCAGCTATATCCCTTTGCCGATCGTGTCTACCCTGCGGAGGTTTCACTGGAACGCCGTGACATTATTCGACGGATATTAGAAGTGCCGAAGGTTTACACGGGGTTCCAGGATTTCGTCGGAGCCCGCTCGGCACGCCAACGCATTGTCGATGACGTGCTCGAAATTCGTTCAGGTGATCGCGTGCTTGATGTCGGATGCGGACCTGCAGACATTTTGGCTTTCTTGCCCCAGGTCGACTATCTCGGTATCGACTATTCGGAAGATTATATAGACGCAGCGCGGCGCCGCTTCGGAAATCGAGGACGCTTCCTCGCTGCCGACGTGAGTTCACTCCGTGACCAAGGGATAACGGGCTTTGACGTGGTAATCGCCCTCGGAGTTCTCCATCATCTCGATGACGTCTCTGCCAAGGGCCTGATGCGCGACGTGCGGGATAGCCTGAAGCCTGGAGGTCGTTTCGTTTGCGTCGATCCATTGATTGAATATCCGCAAAATCCCATCGCACGCCTTCTCGCACGCTTGGACAGGGGCCAGTTTGTACGCACGCGCGAAGGCTATAGCGAACTCGCGCGCTCGGTGTTTGCGATCATTTCGGTAGAGCCGCGCCGCGATCTGCTTCGCGTCCCGTACAGTCATGCAATCACACGGTGCAGCCTATGAAGGCTGGCGCGATCGATCGGAGTGAGTTGGCCGAATTTTTGGCGTCCGTTGTCGCGCCTGAATGCATCAGCTATTGCGCGGCGAAAGTGGGCGCTAGCGCAGATGCAATTCTCAAGAGAATTCAGACATATGCGGGCGAGGTTCCAATCGCTTTATCGTTGCTCGACGGCGTTTCCCTCGCGAATCGAAGGGCCCTGGATGTAGGGGCCGGTATCGGACTTACGTCGTTCTTTCTGCATCGCTCTGGTTTTGACGTCACGGCCTTAGAACCAGGTGGAATTGGATTCGAGATCAACCACACGCTGTTTTTCGCGCTGCGCGATCATCTCGACTGCTCAGAAGTATCCTTGCTCTCCTTTGGAGCGGAAGTCCTCGATCCGGAGCGCAACGGCCGGTTCGACATTATATTTTCCGCCAATGTACTCGAGCATGTGTCCGACCTTGAGGCAGTGGTCGGAGCTCTGGCACGTGTTCTATCAGCAGACGGCGTGATGGTGCACACTTGCCCCAACTACACCGTTCCATACGAGCCACATTATCGCATGCCGCTGCTGCCCTTTGCGCCAGCGGCGACGCCCTGGGCGCGCGGTCGCAAGGCCGAAGACCTTTGGCGCAGCTTCAACTTTGTCACCGCCGGGGAGCTGGAACGCTTGATGCAACGTGCTGGGCTCAAGCCTGTTTTTGCGAAGGGCATCATGGCTCAAGCCTTCGAGAGGGTGCTCCTAGACCAAGGCTTCGCCGGGCGCCACAGCCCAGCTATGGCATCCGTTGCAAAATTCCTGAAGGCAACTGGGGGACTGAACTTGCTGCGTAGATGGCCTCCTCAGTTCGCCACTCCGTTGGTGGTAATGGCCACCAAGATTGCCAGCAACTGAACCATTGCAAACAAGCTGTATGCCGCGATGCCAATCGTTCCAGTACAGTCTTTCATCCAACTGTGCACCCGGCTTTCATGTATTCGAACCAAGGAGGACGTTCTATTCGGATCACTGGCATAGGCCTTATTCTTTTTGCCGTCGTACTTCTGACGGCCGCGCAGCTGATTATTAAAACCCGTCTTAATGAGCACGGTCCCATTCCGTTGGCTGGCGTTGACCTGCTGCACTACCTCACGATCGTGATCCTGGACGTGCGCCTTGTCGGAGGTTTTGCGATGCTCGCTGTGGCGGCGTTGGGCTGGTACGCCGGAATTTCTCGCGTGCCGCTATCGGTCGCTTTTCCGGCTGCAGCGCTCGCTTATCCTTTAATTTTTGTGGGGGCAATTGTCTTTCTGCGCGAGGATTTTTCCTGGCTGAGACTAGCGGGCAACATACTCATCGTTGGCGGCATACTCTTGGCAACTTCGGATCAATAAGCATGTAAATGGGAAGACGTAATTCTTGGCCACCAGCAATTTCTAGCCCCTATTTGTTACAGCTCTCGGAGCGGGCGCAATGTTATCACCTTTTGTTGGACAATCGGCGGCAAAGCTGGTTAAGCCTTTAGGAACTAGAAACCGAGACAACAAATATCAGCGTCCCGATATTGTATGGGTAGCTTCGCAAACTGAAGAGTCTGGCAACGTACAACGTACCCACTGGTGCTGAACCGCTTGTAGAGATTGAGCCACTCCTGTGGAGTTCGATCCGGATCAAGCGTGCCCTTCAGATATTCATCGTACCACACATACAGGAAATCGAGTGTGCGAGGATGCTCACGCATCGCGTTGTATGTCGCAACGTCGACAACGACATGTTCGTCATCCTTGGTTATACCGCAGCGATTGGCGAGCGCACGGACCCTGTTGTTGAATGTAGGCCAGTCGCGCTGCAGTGACACGTAATAGGATTCGTAGCCTTGTGCCAATTGGGGCGTCAGAAAGAACCAAGCAACGAGAGCGCTCACGATACAGGTCGCAGACGAAAGAATTGACCATCGCTTGAGCCACTTAAGACCAACCGCCTCAGCGATATGTACTCCGGCGATAGCTAGCAAGAGTGCACTCAACAGATTGCGGAAATGTGCGCGATAAAACACGCCGCCGAAATCGAACAACGAGTAAAACAGAACGAGGAATGCACTAAGCGCCCACAGCGCGCGCGCATCAACCGCAACATTCTTGACGAACAGCCACCATTGTCGTCGTCGGAGCGTGACGTAGTGAGCGCGCCATAGTAGCCTCAAAGCGTAGGCGAAGCCCAGTACCAACCCAAGCAGGTTAAAACTGACTACCACAGCTATCGGTGGATTTACGATCAATGCCACCGCCTCGGGCAACTGCGGCACCGGGATACTCATCGCTTCTACGTATTGGAAAAAGAACTGCCTCTCGAAATGTACGGCACGATGCACCATACGTTCGATCAATGAGTATCCCGCCAACTGATTCGTAAGAACAACGCCATGTGTTTTGGCGATCACCGCTTCAAGTTCCGGATCCTCCGGGCATCGGAATTGGTTGTGAACCAGGGACTGGACGCTCAGAAGCACAAGCAACCCGCCCACCCCGACTGCCAACCATCTATGACTCCGGAGGAGATACACGCACGTCAGAAAGCTGAGGGGCATCACAAGCAAGCCCTGGGGATGCACGAACAGCGAAAGCAGAATCGCAAAAAGATGCACTGCCAAAACGCTAACAGTCCCCCACAGCGGGACCGGTTCTTGGCTCGCAACCATCCATGTTACCAAGCACATGGTAATCTGCAGTGTCACCAAATACTCCCACCGCGACAGGACCAGCCCGGCCCCGCTCAACCCGATGAAGCCGCCGCAAAGTATCGCAAGCGACCAACCCCAGTTCATCGATGTTGACTGTTGCTGTCGGACCAACATAGTTGTGGCTACAGCCAAGCCCGCAATTGATCCCAAAGGGAGGAGGCGCACCCCCACCCAGTTGGGCCACCCATCAATCCAGGAGAACACAATGTGTGATGGCACGAAGACGAATGGCACAGCTTTCGGCTCAGCGCATACTGGGAAGAAGCTGTATAGAAGGAACCCGTCAATGAACGCTCGACCGTAGAGGCGGCGGAATGATGCTTCATCATAGAACAATGGCACATCGAGCCATGCCAGCATGTAAAGCGCAATAGCGAAAAGCGCGCCACAAACGAGGACCGATTGCCTTCGACTCTTTAGGTTGCCGTCCATCCACCAAACCCGCGCCAAGGTCGCCGACTATCAGATATTTACCCTGTGAGCCAGCACGCGCTTAAAGATGTCGCCGGCTTACGAAGTAGGGAAATTGGCTGCACAGATGAGGAAATGTCTGCATGGGCGTCAAAGGGTTTCGTCTCTAGCCTCGCAACAGGTATAACTCCTTGCATTCACTATGTCTTATGACCTGGCACTGATATCCAACGTTCAAACACCCAATTGTAGACTAAAGGCTTTTTTTGCTTGCGGTCCACATTATATGAAATGGCGTCCCTCCCATTACCGGCTCGCACACAAATTTGACAAAATTTCCCATGTCGCCCATCTGCAGGCACCATCGCCGGGCCCTAGCGGAACAAACCCGTCGCAGAAAATGAAATAAAGGTTGGACAAACATTGATCGACTGGCTGCTGGTTGCCCGATCCAACAACTACGGCCTGACACGCGACGCGGAGATTCTCGCGGCAGCGATTCGCGGCGTCGGCCGCACCAGCGCGTTTGCGGAGACGCGTCAACGCGGCCTTCTGGAGCGGCTTTTGCGCCGCAAGCGCGCCGGCCACATCCTCCATATCGAGCGTGTCTTCCCCCGCTGGTTCTCGGCGGCCCGCGAGAACTGGCTTATCCCCAATCAGGAGCGCTTTCCCCGCCGCCATCTCGGCAGATTGCGGCGCGTCGACCGGGTACTGGCCAAGACCCGCCATGCGGAAGAGATTTTCGCGGCCCTCGGTCGGCCGGTCTCCTATCTCGGCTTCACCTCGGAGGACCGTTTCGACGCTGCCGTCGCGAAGAACTGGAACAGCTTCTTCCATCTCGCCGGCGGCAGCACACTGAAAGGCACGGAGGACGTTCTGGCGCTCTGGGAAGCCCATCCTGAATGGCCAGAACTCGTGCTGGTTCAGAAAAAGGCCAACGCGCCGACAAAAGTTCCGGCGAACGTCACCCTGATCTCCGGTTTCATCGACGACGCGCGGTTGCGCCAGTTGCAGAACGAATCCGGCATCCATCTCTGCCCGTCGCGCTCCGAAGGCTGGGGCCACAACATCCTTGAGGCCCTTTCGGCCGCTTGCGTCGCAGTGGTCACCGACGCTGCACCCATGAACGAGCATGTCGATGCCAGCTGCGGTGTTTTGGTCGCCGCCGGCCGCTCCGAAGCCCGCCACCTCGGCACCAACTATTTTGTCGACCGGCCTGCCCTGGAACAGGCGATCGAGCGGCTGATTGCGATGCCGGACGCCGACAAGATGAAGATCGGCGAAGCGGCAAGGCGGCGCTTCCAGTCGATCGACCGCGATTTTCACGGGCGGGTGCAGGCGATTTTCGGCCCCTCCGAGCGAGGCGACCAGCGGTGACACGCATAAACTGCGTGCCGCCTTCCGAACTCAGCGGGCCGCATCTGGTGGCCGAATATTGGGAACTGCCGCGTGTCTTTGCGCTGGCCCGCGCGGCAGCACTGCGGGGCGAAAGCCCAGCCGACCCGTGCAACCCGCGTTTCTACACGCTCGGCGCCGGGCATATCCGCTTTTTCTATTGCCGCCTGGGTTATCTCGCCAGACGGCAGGCCAGCCTCGTGCAGGAAATGCTGGCGCGCGGCTACAGACCGGCCTTTGTCGCCACGGCGGAGCTTATGGCGGGCATCCCTCAGGAATGGTGCGAAGACTGGGAGCCGCCGGCGGTGGCCATCGCGGCAAATCGGGCGCGCATTGCCGAGCGCCTGTTGCAGCAACAATCCCGTAAACCATCGAAAGCCCAGTTGCGGATCTCGGCTGAGCGTTCCGCGCTTTAAGTCTTTGATTTTTACGCATGTTGCTGTCGCAAACCGCTGCACTTTGCGCGACGTGCGTTAGCGCTGGCTAGCTTGCTTCGCGCAACTGCTCTGCTTCCTGTAGATCGACCGAAACAAGCTGGCTGACGCCCTGCTCCGCCATGGTGACGCCGAACAGCCGGTTCATGCGCGCCATGGTGATGGGATTGTGGGTGATGATGACGAAGCGCGTTTCGGTCGTCTTGGCCATCTCGTCCATCAGGTTGCAGAAACGCTCGACATTGTGGTCATCGAGCGGCGCGTCGACCTCGTCGAGCACGCAGATCGGCGCCGGATTCGTGAGGAACACCGCAAAGATCAGCGCCATCGCGGTCAGCGCCTGCTCGCCGCCGGAAAGCAGCGTCATCGTCTGCGGCTTCTTGCCGGGCGGACGCGCAAGGATTTCGAGCCCGGCTTCCAGCGGATCCTCGGATTCGACCAGTTGCAGCTCCGCCGTGCCGCCGCCGAAAAGATGCGTGAACAGCCGCTGGAAATGGCCATTGACCACGTCGAACGCCGCAAGCAGCCTTTCGCGGCCTTCCCGGTTCAGGCTCTGGATCGCCTGGCGCAGCTTGCGGATCGCCTCGATGATGTCCTCGCGCTCGGAAACGATGGTTTCCAGCCGCTCGGAGAGCTCCTTCTGCTCTTCCTCGGCGCGCAGGTTGACGGCGCCCAGCCGTTCGCGCTCTATCTTCAGACGTTCCAGCTGCCGCTCGATCTCGCCCATGTCTGGCAGCGGGCTGTCGGCTTCCAGGCCGGTGTAGCGGATGACCAGATGCGGCGGCGTGTTCAGCGCTTCCTGGATGCGCGCCTCTACCTCCTTGCGGCGGTCGTCGGCGGCGGTCAGCCGCTCCTCGGCGCGGACGCGGTTTTCACGCGCTTCCGAAAGCGTCTGGATCGCGGCGGTAGCCGCCTTGTCGCAGGCTGCCTGCCGGTTTTCGGCCTCCTGCAGGCGGTCGGCGGCGGCCTTGCGCAGGACTTCTGCTTCGCTCAGCTGCGACATCAGCGCTCGCCGTCGCGCCTCGATCTCGTCCGGTGCGTCGGCCAACTCTTCATGCTCGCGCGCCGCTTCGGCGCGACGATCGGCAAGCGAGGCGATCTGCCGGTCAGCATTTTCCGCGCGCAAGGTCCAGCTCCGGCCCTCGGCAGCGATCGCTTCCAGCCGGCGCATTCGCGCTTCGGCCTCGCGCTTCAGCCCGTCATGCGCGGCGCGCGCGTCGGCAAGGGCTGCGCGGTCGCCCGACACATCGGCGGACATGCGGTCAAGCCGCGATTGCAGGTCGCCCAGATCGGGCGCACCGGCAAACTGTTCCTCGGCCTCGATAAAGGCGGCACTCGCCTCCTCATGGCTCTCGGCGACGCGGGCGCGTGCTTCCTCAAGGGCTGCGCGGCGACTCGACAGCTCGCCCGCCGCCTTTTCGGCGCGCTCCAGCGCATCGCGGGCTTCGCTGACGCGGTGCTGCGCGTCGCGCCAATCCTGCCTCGCCAGCCGCTCGGCTTCGGTCGCCTGCCGGACGCCGGCTTCCGCCGCAGCCAGCGCTTCCTCGGCCTGTCGCACCTTCACGGTCGCGGCGACCGCGTCGGCGTCGAGTTCGGCCAACCTGTTCTTCTGCGCCAGGCGCTGTGCTGCCGGCGTCGGTGCGTCCGCACTTGCGGTAAAACCGTCCCAGCGCCACAAGGCGCCGTCGTGGCTGACCAACCGCTGGCCGGGTTTCAGCAAGGCCTGCAAGCGAGGCCCATCGGCGGCTTCAACAACGCCGACTTGCTGCAGCCGTCGCGCCAGCTGCCGCGGCGCATGCACGATTTCGATCAGCGGGCGGGCGCCAGCCGGCAGCGTCGGGTCGCCAGCGTCGGGCGCCACGTCGCCCCAATGCGCAGGGGCGCTGCGGTCGAGCGGTATGTCGAGGTCTTCGCCGAGGGCTGCACCCAGCGCCGTCTCGAAGCCGCGTTCGACCTTCACCTGCTCCAGAACAGCGGGGAAAAGGCCGCCGGAAACCGCATTCAGGATTTTCGCCAGCGTGCGCGCTTCGGTTTCGATACGCGCCAACTCGGCCTTGGCTTCCTGCAGGGGCGGACGCGACGCGCCTTCGCGCTGGCGCGCTTCGGTGACTGCTTTTTCCGCGGCGATGGCATTCGCCTCGGCCTCTTCGACCGCAGCCGTCGCTTCCTCGACGATGATCCGCTTTTCCACCGGATCGGCCAAACCGCTGATCCTCGAAGCGATTTCGGCCGCTTCGCGGTCGACATCGGCGAGCTGGCGGGCAAGACGGTCGCGCCGTTCGGCAGCGTCACGCATGCCCCGCTCCGCCTGGCTTCGGGCAGCAGAAGCCTCTGCGCGCTCCGCCGTGAGGGCTGAAAGCGCCGCCTCGCTGAGCGTCAATTTCGCGGACGCTTCCTCGAAGGTTGCCCGCGCAGCGATTTCACGCTCCGAGGCGCCTGCGTTTTCGGCATTCAGCGTCTCTTCTTCCTCAGCAAGACGCTGCAGCGTGTCGGCGTTGTCGCGCACCATCTGCTCTTCGCGCACGATGTCGGCGTCGAGCTGGAACAGGCGCTTCTCGATCTCGGCCTGGCGGGCGCGGATGCGGCCCGCCTCCTCCTCGATCTGGGCGCACGCGATCGACAGCCGCTGAAACGCAGCCGCGGCCTGCGCCTCGGCGTCGCGCAGTTCAGGCAGCCGGTGGGCGCCGATGGCCTGTTCCTTGGCCGCTTCCATCTGCTGGCTGGCCCGCTCGCCGACCAGAGCGGTTGCCGCGGCGAGCGCGGATTTCGCTTCGCTTTCCTGTGCCTTGGCCAGCGTCCAGCGCAAATGAAGCAAGGTCGCCTCCGCCTTGCGGATATCAGCGGAAAGGTTCTTGAAACGCGACGCCTGGCGCGCCTGGCGCTTCAGGCTGTCGATCTGGGCTTCGAGTTCGCCGACCACATCGTCGAGCCGTTCGAGATTCTGCTCGGCGGCTCGCAGCCTCAGTTCAGCCTCATGCCGGCGCGTGTGCAGGCCGGAAATGCCGGCCGCCTCTTCCAGAAGCGCACGGCGCGCCTGGGGCTTGGCCTGGATCAGTTCGCCGATACGGCCTTGCCCCACCATCGACGGCGAGCGTGCGCCGGTCGACTGGTCGGCGAACAACAGCTGCACGTCCTTGGCGCGGGCTTCCTTGCCATTGATGCGGTAGACGGAGCCCGCCTCGCGCTCGATGCGGCGCGACACCTGCAATTCGTCGGCATCGTTGAAGGCGGCGGGAGCGCTGCGGTCGGCGTTGTCGAGGAAAAGCGTGACTTCCGCCGTATTGCGCGCCGGACGCGTCCCCGATCCGGAGAAGATCACGTCGTCCATGCCGGAGGCGCGCATGTTCTTGTACGAGCTTTCGCCCATCACCCAGCGCAACGCTTCGACCAGATTGGATTTGCCGCAACCATTCGGTCCGACAATGCCGGTCAGCCCGCGTTCGATGACGAACTCGCCGGGCTCTACGAAGGATTTGAAACCAAGAAGGCGAAGTCGGGAGAACTTCATCCGCGCGGTCCCGCAAAAACGGGCGCGAAGCCGCGCGGACGCCCCGGCTTAGCCGGAGGGTCAGAGCATGCCGTCGATGATCGCCGACATTTCGTCAATCGACATGGCTCCCGGGTATCTGTTCCCGTTGATGAAGAAGGTTGGCGTGGAATCCACGCCGAAATCGTTCGATCCGCGTTCGCGTACCGCTCTCACATCGTCCAGAAGCTTCTGGTCAGTCAAGCAGGCCTCGAACGACTCCTGTGAAAAACCGGCAAGTTTGGAGATCTGAAGCAGCGCCGCCTTGGCGTCTTGGACGCCGGCCCAGCTCTGCTGCTGCTTGAAGAGCACGTCGACCATAGGGAAATAATTGTCGTTGGAGCAGCGGGCGAGCATGAAACCTGCCTCGGCGCGCGGGTCGAACGGAAATTCGCGGAAAATCAGACGCACCTTGCCCGTGTCGATATATTTCTTCTTCAGTTCCGGCAGCGTCGTCTCGTGGAAGCTCGCGCAGTGCGGGCAGGTCATCGAGGCGTATTCGACGATGGTCACCGGCGCATCGTCCTTGCCGAGCGCCTTTTCCGGCAATGCGCCCGGTTCCATCAACTTGGCGACATCGACGGTGCCGGCAGCCTTCGGCGCTTCGACGGCCTTGGCAGCCGGCTCAGCCGGCTTTGCAGGATCGGCCGGGGCTGGCGTTGTATTCTGGGCGACCGCATCGCCATCATCGCTGCAAGCGGCAAGCACCATGGCCGCCGGAACGGCCAGAAGCGACGTAAGAACTGTTCTGCGCGGAAGCTGACGAAGCATACGAATCACCTGAAAACCCTGTTGATTTTTAATGCCTAAGCACCAGAAGGCGAGAGTTGGCGCGAATTAAGGCATCCATTTCCCCAAACCAATTAAGAAAAATGGAAACAGCGATCACGAATTCGCGAGGAGGCCAGCTATTTTGGTTTACGGGAACCGACGATTGTGGCGCCCAGCCGCTCAAGTGACGCTCGCAGGCCCTCGTCCTCGATCTGCCCGACAGTCCTGGCGATGTCCGACTTTTCCGGTTCCGTAAGTTGCCGCAACTGCGGCTTGCGGCGTTGTTCGGCCAAAACCACCGGCTTCTGCACGATCTTGATGCGGCCAACCGCCCGAAATCCCAGGAAGCTGTTGACCCGGCTGATGATTTCGCCGGTTTCATGCTGCAGGTGCAGGGCTACCGAGCCCTCGCAGGCGATGATCAGCGTGGCCGGCTCGAACGGGTCGTCCTCGTGCATGCGGCGCGGCCAAACGATCTTTTCGGCACGGGTGCGGGTCGCCAGGCGCGGGCCAACGATCTCTTCCCAGGACTGGACAAGGCCGACAGAAATGCCCGCCCGCTTGCGCAGCACCGGATCGAGGATCTGGGTCGCGAGGTCGCTGACGGCGACAGGATTGCCGTGCCAGCCTTTCCCTGCCATGAACCGTCTCCTGCAATTTGCAAATCCGTTCGATCTTATCCTGGGACGTATCAATTGCGACGCCAAATGGAAAGATCGGCTTTTCGGCGGGAAAACCACCGCATCCATTGATGATCTTAAAAGCATATGCTATGAATTACACATGCCTGCTTCCGCCATTCTCCTGCAGAATCGCAGACTTGATCTCGCCGACGGAATCATAATCCAGATCAAAATCTGGCAGTTGCCAAGCATCACTCCCGAGCGGCCGCACGGACTGAAATATTCGCTTTTTTATGGGCGTAAGGGCGAGCGCATCATCGGCTACGACAACGAAGCGGGGAATGGTGATCATCGCCACTATCGCGACAGAGAAGAACGATACTCTTTTATCTCGATGGAAAAGCTGATCACCGATTTTTGGAACGATGTGAAAAAGGAGCGCGCTCATGAGTGAGGTTAGAATTCTCATTGAAAGCGTGGATGATTTTTTCAGCGGCGCGGTGGAGATGGCGAAGCGCCTAGACGCTGGAGATCGGATGCCGGAGCCTGCTTCGATTTCCTTCGAGGGCATGGAAATGCTGCTGAAGACGCTCACCCCCAATCGCTGGGTCCTGCTTAGAACCTTGCGGGCGAATGGCGCGCAATCCATCCGCGCCCTGTCTCATCTGCTGAAACGGGATTACCGCGGTGTTCATGCCGATGTTGCGGTGTTGCTGGATGCCGGTCTGATAGAACGATCGGACGACGGAAAGATCACCGTTCCGTGGTCTCGCATCACCGCGGAAATGGCCGTTGACGTGGCGGCGTAGCGATGGACACCCCTGTCGTGGCGGGCAGCGTCGCTGCCCGCTTGCTCACCTGGTACGATCGCCACCACCGCGACCTGCCGTGGCGCATGCCGCCGAAAGCCATCGCGGCCGGCCAGCGGCCCGACCCCTATCATGTTTGGCTGTCGGAAATCATGCTGCAGCAGACGACGGTCGAGGCGGTCAAACCCTATTTCCGCGCCTTTCTCGCCAGATGGCCCAATGTCAAGTCGCTGGCCGCGGCCGAAACCGAGGACGTCATGAAGGCGTGGGCCGGGCTTGGCTACTATTCGCGCGCCCGCAACCTGAAGAAATGCGCCGATCTCCTGGCCGCCGAACATGGCGGCCGCTTTCCCGACACAGAGGACGGCCTGCGTGCGCTGCCGGGTGTCGGCAGCTATACGGCGGCGGCTATTGCGGCAATCGCCTTCAACCGGCCGGCGGCGGTGGTCGACGGCAATGTCGAGCGGGTGGTGAGCCGCCTTTACGCCATAGAAACGCCCCTGCCCGCCGCCAAGGCCGAAATCCGCGACATCGTCGCCCGGCTTCTGCCTGTCGACCGGCCAGGCGACTTCGCCCAGGCGACGATGGATCTCGGCGCCACCATCTGCACGCCGCGCCGGCCGGCCTGCCTGCCCTGCCCGCTGCGCGACGATTGCCACGCAAGCGATGACGGCGATCCCGAGCGCTTTCCCGTCAAGGCGGCGAAGGCCGAGAAACCGTTCCGGCGCGGCGCTGCCTTTGTGGCAGTGCGCGGCGACGGCGCGATCCTCTTGCGCAAGCGCATCGAGAGCGGCCTGCTTGGCGGCATGACCGAAGTGCCGACCACAGCCTGGACGGCAAGGACCGATGGCGTGGCGACCGTCGAGGGCGCGCCATTTCCTGCCGATTGGCGCAAAACCGGCAGCATTTCGCATGTTTTCACTCACTTTGCCCTCGAACTCACGATTTTCAGGGCCGATCTGGCAAATCGTCCGGCGCCGCCCGGCCATTGGTGGGCCGATGCCGCCGACATCCACGGCGAAGCATTACCGACGGTCATGAAAAAGGCGATCGAGGCGGCGATACCCGGCGCGACCCAGAAACCACGTCACCCGAGGGGCATGAATTGAACGAAATCCGCCATATCGTCTTCGACATCGGCAAGGTGCTGATCCATTACGATCCCGACCTGCCGTTCAGCCGGCTGATCCCGGACCCGGATGCGCGCCGCTGGTTCTTCGACAATGTCTGCACGCATGACTGGAACATCGAACAGGACCGCGGCCGCAGCTGGGAAGAGGCCGAGGCGCTGCTGATCGCGAGCCATCCCGAACACGCCGAAAATATCCGCAACTTCCGCCGCTACTGGCACGAAATGGTGCCGCACGCCTATGGAGACACAGTCGACCTGATGGAAAAGCTCATCGACAGCGGCCACGACGTGACACTGCTTACCAACTGGGCACCCGATACTTTTACAGAGGCCAAAGGGCGATTTCCGTTTCTCGAACGGCCGCGCGGCATCACGGTTTCCGGCCTTGTGGGACTAATCAAGCCGGAGCAGGAAATTTACGACCTGCACGTCGCTTCCTTCGGCCTCGACCCCGCTGCGACGATCTTCATCGACGACAGCCAGAAAAATGTCGACGGCGCGAAGGCCGCGGGCTGGCACGCAGTGCTGTTCCAGAACGCCAAAACGCTCGAGGAGGACCTCGAGCGTTTCGGGATCATGCCGTGACTGGAAGAACGGCAGACCGGTGACCCTGTTTCTTTGAGCCTGGAAGCGGCGGCGCTAGGCGCCGGCGCGCTCCATGCCGACACGCACGATGCGGCGCAATTCGTCAATCTGCGTGAGCCCGCCATTGCGCTCGTAGTGCCAGAAGGTCCAGCCGTTGCAGGCGTCGAGGCCCTGCACTTCAGCGCCGATGCGGTGGATCGAGCCCGCCTTTTCGCCGACCGCCAGCGTGCCGTCGGCGCGCACCTTGGCCGCCCAGCGCTTCCTGGCGTCGTAGAGAATGGTGCCGGGCTTCATCATGCCGGAATCGATGAGGCTGACGAAGGCGACGCGCGGCTCGGCGCGCTTGCCCGACATCGTGCTGAGTTCTGAATCCTCGAGCGGCCTGACCGCCTCGATGCGCTCCCGGGCGGCGTCGATATAGGCCTGCTCGCGCTCGACACCGACGAAATTGCGGCCGAGGCGCTTGGCCACGGCGCCCGTCGTTCCCGAGCCGAAGAACGGATCGAGCACCACGTCGCCGGGCTTGGTCGAGGCCATCATGATGCGGGCGAGCAGCGCTTCCGGCTTCTGGGTCGGGTGCAGCTTGTCGCCATTGGCATCCTTCAGGCGCTCGCCCCCTGTGCAGATCGGAAACAGCCAGTCGGAGCGCATCTGAACGTCGTCGTTCGACGCCTTCATCGCCTCGTAGTTGAAGGTGTATCCCTTGCCTTTCTGGTCGCGGGAAGCCCAGATCAGCGTCTCATGCGCGTTCTGGAAGCGGCGGCCGCGGAAATTCGGCATCGGATTGGTCTTGCGCCACACAACATCGTTGAGGATCCAGAAGCCGAGATCCTGCATCATCGCGCCGACGCGGAAGATGTTGTGGTAGGAGCCGATCACCCAGATCGTGCCGTTCGGCTTCAGGACGCGGCGCGCCGCGAGCAGCCAGGCGCGGGTGAAGGCATCGTAGGCCGCGAAGCTCTCGAACTGGTCCCAATGATCGTCGACCGCATCGACCTTGGACTGGTCGGGGCGGTGAAGATCGCCGTCGAGCTGGAGATTGTAGGGCGGGTCGGCGAAAATGATGTCGACCGACTTTTCCGGGAGCTTGTCGAGGGCAGCAACGCAATCGCCCTTGAGGATCGTGTTCAGCCATTCGGACTCGGCCGGAAAAGCGGAAAGATCGGCAAGCTGACGCATGGCTGACATGGAAATACCCGGTATGACGCGTTACTGTTTACTCGCGGTTATGGTTACTGTTTTGCGTAAATATTTAGTGAAACCCGGTGGCGAATTGCGTAGCCAAGGAGAATGAAGATGCGTCGATCCGAGGCGGCTTTGGGCAGCGCGGTTTTCTTCGCCCTGGCGCCTGGAATAGTCGCTGGGCTCATTCCCTGGTGGCTGACGGAATGGCACATGGAACCGGCTCCGCTTCTCCTGCGGCTTGCCGGCGCCTTGCTCACCCTGGCCGGCGTTGCCTTCCTGCTGCAGGCTTTCTGGCGTTTCGTCAGCGAAGGCCTCGGCACCCCGGCGCCGGTCGCGCCGACCGAGCATCTGGTCGTCGGCGGCATTTATCGCCATGTTCGCAACCCGATGTATCTCTCGGTGCTTTCCGCGATCGTCGGGCAGGCGCTGATGCTTGGCCAGCCGAGGCTGCTCGCCTACGCCGCAGTCGTCGCCTTAGCCTTCGTCGTCTTCGTGCTTTTGTATGAAGAGCCGACGCTAGCGAAGCGCTACGGCGCGGAATACGAGGCGTATCGCCGCGCCGTGCCGGGATGGCTGCCGCGTCTTACCCCCTGGGACGGAGCCAAAATTCCCCCAAAACAATGATCGTCGGGTCGCTCAGGCTGGCAAAACCTTGAGGTTGCCACCATATCCGCAAGAGGTTATAGCGCCGCCTGCTCTGCGGGCCGCGACCCGCAATCCAGGAATTTCCGATGATCCAGCCAGAACTTGTCATTTTCGATTGCGACGGCGTGCTCGTCGATTCCGAGATCATCGCCTCACGCGTCGAAGCCGAGCTTCTGACCGCCGCCGGTTTCGAGATTTCGGCCGAGGAGATTTCGGAAACCTATGCCGGCCTGACCTTCAAGGACATCATGCTCAGGATCGAGGAGAAGTCCAAGATCCCGTTCCAGGCGTCACTGATCGATCAGGCCGAGGTGCTGGTCGACCGCCGCCTTGCCGGCGAGGTTCGCGCCATCGACGGCGCCCACGAGGCGGTCAACGGCATCACCTCAAAACGCTGCATCTGCTCGAACTCACGCAGCGAGAGGCTCGATGCCATGCTGACGCGAACGCGGCTGAAGCCTTTTTTCGAAGGCCGCATCTTTTCTGCGCTGGAAACGCCGACCGGCAAGCCGAAGCCGGCGCCCGACGTTTTCCTCCACGCCGCGCAGCAGATGGATGCCGATCCCGCGCAGACTTTCGTCATCGAGGATTCAGTGCATGGCATCGCCGGCGCCAGGGCCGCGGGCATGCGGGTGATCGGTTTCACCGGCGCTTCCCACACCTATCCAGGCCATGCCGACGCGCTGACGGATGCCGGCGCCGAAACCGTCATCCGTCGCTGGGCGGAACTGAAAAGCACGATTGCAGCACTTGCCGTCTGGTCCGAAGACGCCTGAAGCCGCTCAGGCGTTTCCATACACCATTATCCGGGCCGCCTAGGATGCCGCCTGCACCGCATCGAGCAGCCATTCGCTGAGCATGCCCACCTCCGGCCGCGCATTCCTCGGATGTACGAGATGAAAGTCGTAGCCGTCGATGGCGGGACCGAAGGGCTGCAGCAGCACGCCGGAAGCGAGGTCATCGGCGACGAGCACAAGACTGAGCAGTGCCACACCCTGGCCGGCGATCGCCGCCTGCGCGGCATGGCCGTCGTCGTTGAAACTGATGCCCGCTTCGCCGTCGATGGAGTGCATGCCTGCCGCATCGAGCCAGCGCCGCCAGGTCGGCGTATCGGCATTCGGATGCCGCCACCTGGAATGAAGCAGAGTGACATGGTGCAGGTCGTCCAGCGTCTTCAATCCCAGGCGGGCGCTGCAGACGGGCGCGAATCGGTTGGCCATCAACCGGGTTGAACTGAGATCGGGATAGGGCCCGCGCCCATAGCGGACGGCGGCGTCGGCGATGCCAGTGCGGAAATCGACGGGATCGTCGGAGGCGTGCAGGCTGAGGTCGACGGACGGATACCTCTCGCGGAAAGAAGCCACCCGCGGCACCAGCCAGCGCGCGGTGAACGAGGTGGTTGCCGATAGCGTCACCACACTGCGACGCTTTTCAGAGATGCGGATCACCGCGTTGGAGAAGGCATCGAATCCGTCCCTGAGAACAGGGTAAAGCTCACGCCCCTCGCGCGTCAGCGCGACCTGCCGGGTGCGGCGTTCAAACAACCGCAGCCCAAGCGTTTCCTCCAGCAACCTGATTTGATGGCTGATCGCAGTCGGCGTCACGGCTAGTTCCTCGGCCGCCTGCTTGAAGCTCTGATGCCTGGCTGCGGCTTCAAAAGCCCGCAGCGTGGCGAGTGGCGGCAACGCTCGACGCATGAACATGCCTCATCTGTCTGATGACGAATTCGATTTCGTCACTCGCCCTAACATCCCCTATTTCAACATGGAAGGCGAGCGAAACCAAAGCACCCGCTCGCTTCAGATGAGATCAACTGTTTCATGGACGTGGAAATGACCAACATCCTGCACATCGATTCCAGCGCCCGCCCCTATTCCTCGGCTGAAAATCCCTATGGCTCGCACAGCCGCCGGCTGACCCAGCGCTTCGCCCGCACCTGGTGCGAGGCGCAGCCCGACGACACAATCGTCTATCGCGATGTCGGCCAGCAGCCGCCGCAACCCGTGACCGGCGGCTGGATCCACGCGGCTTTCACCAAGCCGGAGATGCGGTTGCCCTGGATGAACGAAACGCTTCTCGAAAGCGACAAGCTCGTCGATGAGCTGCTGGCCGCCGACATCATCGTCGCCGGCGTTCCGATGTACAATTTCGCGCCGCCGGCGCAGTTCAAGGCGTGGATCGACAATATCGTGAGGGTCGGCAGAACCTTCGGTTTCGATCGCTCTCGCGCCGGCGAGCCCTACTGGCCGCTGCTGTCGCAGGCCGAAAAGACGCTGGTCATCCTGTCGTCGCGTGGCGACTACGGCTATGGGCGCGGTGGCCGGATCGAGGCGATGAACCATGTCGAGGCCAGCATCTCCACGGCCTTCAACTACATCGGCGTCACCGACATCCGGACGATCGCCATCGAATACGACGAATTCGCCGACGAGCGGCTTCAGGCATCGATCGCACGCGCCGAAGCCAATGTCGACGCGCTGGTCGCAACGCTACGCGGAGAACGCCGGAGCCGCAATGCGGCCTGAAGCCGGGAGCAGCTATTCCGGCTTCTTTTTCTTCGGCTCGCCTTCGTCATAGCCCGCGAAAATCTGGACGTCGCGCTCCGCTGGTACGGGGATGACCACGTTGGGATCGCTGAACATCCACTGCGTCGATTCGGAGCCTACGGCGGTCGGATAGCTATGCAGCTTGGAATAAAGCACCTCGTCGCCGCGCACGACTACAATGCGGATGGGCATGGTCACGTTACCGGCCTTGCCTGCCGGACCGGGCACCACCTTGCCGGCAACCGCGACATTCATGGTCAGGTTGCCGTCAGCGCTCTTGCAGCTGCGCGTAACGTCGGAGATCGACGCCTGGTAGATGACCTTGGTTGGGTCGTCCTGGCCGCCCTTTTCATAGGTGTTGAAGAAGGCGGTTCCTTCGCGCAGCGTGATCGCCGGGCAATAGGCGCGCAGTTCGCTTGCGAGGATCTTGCCTTCCGGCGGCTTCAAATCGTCGGTCGCCGCAATCGCATTCTTGTCGCCAGACTGGCAACCTGCGGCGGCGAGCATAAAGCCAGCCAGAGCGAAACCCGTGAAAAAGCGACTGTCGATCAACGCCATACTGCACTTCCCTCTCGCAAACGGGCCGTCTATAGCAACCCGGCGGCAAAAATGCGACTGCGGAACGCGGTTTTCCAAAGTCTGCTACCAGCCGGCATCGACGCCGCTATGGACAGGTGAGCATGCAGTACATCAGCACCCGCGGGGACGCCCCCGAGCTTGGATTTTCGGACGCTGTCCTTACTGGCCTCGCCCGCGACGGCGGGCTCTACGTTCCCAAGCAGTGGCCGCAATTCAGCGCAGCCGAGATTCGCGCCATGCGCGGCCTTGCCTATCCGGATCTGGCGATCCGCGTGCTGACGCCCTTTCTCGGCGGGGAAATCGCAGCACCCGTCTTCGAAAAACTGGTGCGCGGAGCCTATGCCACGTTCCGGCACGATGCGGTCTGCCCACTGGTGCAGAGCGGACCCAACAGCTTCATTCTCGAACTCTTCCACGGACCGACGCTCGCCTTCAAGGACGTGGCGATGCAGTTGCTGGCGCGGCTTCTCGACCATGTGCTCGCCGAACGCGGCCAGCATGCGACGATCGCCGGCGCAACTTCGGGCGATACCGGCGGGGCGGCCATCGACGCCTTCGCCGGCCGCGACCGCACCGACATCTTCATCCTGTTCCCGCACGGCCGGGTCTCGCCGGTGCAACAGCGGCAGATGACGACATCCACCGCCGCCAATGTCCACGCGCTCGCCATCGAAGGCAATTTCGACGATTGCCAGGGGCTGCTGAAGGACATGTTCAACGATCACGCCTTCCGTGACAGGGTCGCGCTGTCTGGCGTGAATTCGATCAACTGGGCCCGTATCATGGCCCAGATCGTCTATTATTTCTCGTCGGCGCTGACGCTTGGCAGCCCCGACCGCCCGGTTTCCTTCACCGTTCCGACGGGCAATTTCGGCGACATATTCGCCGGTTACGCGGCCAAGCGCATGGGCTTGCCCATCGACCGGCTGGTGATCGCCACCAACGACAACGACATACTTGCCCGCACGATGGCCTCTGGCGAATACCGCACGACGGGCGTTGTCGCGACCACATCGCCGTCGATGGATATCCAGGTGTCGTCGAATTTCGAGCGGCTGCTGTTCGAATCCGGCGGCCGTGACGCCGCCACTGTGCGGCGCTATATGGCCGGCCTGAAGCAATCGGGCGCCTTCACCATCGAAAAAGCGCAGATGCAAAACATCCGTGGCGAATTCTCAGCCGGCCGTTCGTCTATGGCAGAGACCGACGAAACGATACGCTCGACGCTCGCCTCGACCGGCTATCTGCTCGACCCGCACACGGCAACCGCCGTCCATGTCGCCAATACGCAGCCGAAGAGCACAATACCGATGATTGTGCTTGCCACCGCCCACCCGGCGAAATTCCCTGCCGCGGTCGAAAAAGCATCGGGGGTTGCGCCGAAACTCCCGTCGTGGCTTGATGGGATGATGCTGCGTGAAGAAAAGTTTACCGTTCTTCCATCAGAACTGAAAATGGTGGAAGATCATATTAGTCGCCGTGCGCGGGCGGCGCGTTAGGGAGTAAATCGTACATGGGTGTTGAGGTAAGCCGTCTGTCGAACGGCCTGACAGTCGCCACCGAAACGCTGCCACAAGTCGAATCCGTTGCCCTCGGCGTCTGGGTCAAGTCCGGCGCAAGAAACGAGCGCGAGGACGAGCATGGCATGGCCCATCTGCTCGAACACATGGCGTTCAAGGGCACCAACAAACGCAGTGCGTGGAAGATCGCCTCGGAAATCGAGGACGTCGGCGGCGAAATCAATGCAGCCACCAGCGTCGAAACGACATCCTTTTATGCGCGCGTGCTGCGCGACGATGTCCCGCTCGCCATCGATATCCTGTCCGACATCCTGACGGACTCACGCTTCGACGAGCACGAACTCGAACGCGAGCAGCATGTGATCCTGCAGGAGATCGGCGCCGCGCACGACACGCCCGACGACATCGTCTTCGACCGCTTCACCGAAACGGCCTTCCGTCACCAGACCATCGGCCGCTCCATCCTCGGCACACCCGAGACAGTGAAATCCTTCACCTCCAAACAGTTGCACGACTTCATGGAGCGCCAGTACGGCGCCGAGCGCATGGTGGTCGTGGCCGCCGGCGCCATCAAGCACGACGAGTTCGTGCGCGAGGTCGAGCGCAATCTCGGCTCGTTCCGCACCAAGGCCGAAAGCGCGCTGCCGCAATATGCTCACTATGTCGGCGGCGACTATCGCGAGAACCGCGACCTGATGGACGCGCAGATCGTGCTCGGTTTCGAGGGCCGGGCCTATCACGTGCGCGATTTCTACGCCTCGCAGGTTTTGTCGATGATTCTCGGCGGCGGCATGTCGTCGCGGCTTTTCCAGGAGGTGCGCGAGAAGCGCGGCCTCTGCTATTCGGTCTATGCCTTTCACTGGGGCTTCTCCGACACCGGCATTTTCGGCATCCACGCCGCGACCGGGCAGAGCGATATCGCCGAACTCGTGCCGGTGATCGTCAGCGAACTGCAGAAGGCCGGCGATGCGATCCTGCAGGAGGAACTCAACCGGGCGCGCGCGCAATATCGCGCCGGGCTGGTCATGTCGGCCGAAAGCTCGGCCAGCCGCGCCTCGCAGATCGCCCGGCAGCTCCTGCTCTTCGGCCGGCCGATCGGCATGGACGAGCTTGTGGAGCGGCTGTCGAACCTTACCGTCGAGCGCCTCACCGATCTGTCGGGGCGTCTGTTCTCGACCAAGCCGACAGTCACCGCCGTCGGTCCTGTCGGCACGCTGGCGCCCTATGAGGCGATCCGCGACGCATTGCCTACCTCGGGCATCACAGCCCGCAGACTTGCCGTCTGACACCGGACACCAAGGCAATGTTTCCGCTGCCTTTCTTCCGCCGAGAACTTCCGGCGCTGAAAGCGGAGCGCATCACCTTGCGGCTGCCGGAACCCAACGACTACCGTGAATGGGCGGCGCTGCGCCAGACGAGCCGCGCCTTCCTCGAGCCCTGGGAGCCGCGCTGGTCTCCGGATGAACTCGAGCGCAGCGCATGGCGCCAGCGCATCCGCCGCTACCGCGAGGATTTCGAGCAAGGGCTTGCTGTCGCCTTCTTCATTTTCGAAAGCCGCTCGGGCAAGCTGATGGGCGGCATCACCGTGGGCAACATCCGCCACGGCGTTTCGCAATCCGGCCAGATCGGCTACTGGATCGGTGAGCGCTATGCCGGCCAAGGCTTCATGCTCGAAGCTGTGAAACTGGTCGTCCATTTCGCTTTCGAGACGCTGAGGTTGCACCGCATCGAGGCTGCCTGTATTCCCAACAACGCGCGTTCGGTGCGTGTGCTTGAAAAAGCCGGATTTCAGCGCGAAGGCCTCTTGCGATCCTATCTCCGGATCAACGGCAGCTGGCAGGATCACTATCTCTACGCCCTCATTTCCGACGACTGGGGCGGCAGCAAAACACGAGGCTGATTTTTGGTACGATTCTTCAAGAGCGGGAACTTGCTGGCGTTTGCCCTTGCGGCAATTGTCACCTTGTGCGCCGTCTCGTCGGCTCTGGCCATCGAGCCGATCAAGATTGCCCGCGACGACGTCGCGCTGGATCTTTCCGGCGCCGTCGAAATCTACCGGGACCAGGGCGAAAATTTCCAGGTTTCCACGGCACCCGGCCCGGACGGCATCGTCCGCCGCATCGAGGTCGAGGCCAACGATGCGCGCTCGACAGGCGATTGGGCAGTGTTTGCACTCGCCAACACCACCGACGAGCAGATCGACCGACTGATCGTGGCGCCACATTTCCGGCTGGTGAATTCCGGGCTGTTCTGGCCGGACCTCGGTTCGAGCCGCATCGCGGCGATCACCCCCAGCGAAGGTTTCGCGCTCGATCGCCAGGCAAGCCCGGACGCCGACGTCTTCCGCGTCACGCTGAACCCTGGTTCGGTGGTCACCTTCATCGCCGAGCTCGCCTCGCCGAAACTGCCGCAGGTCTATCTGTGGGAACCTGAATCGTACAAGGATTCAGTGAATTCCTACACGCTCTACCGCGGCATCGTGATCGGCATTTCCGGCCTTTTGGCGCTGTTCCTGACCATCCTCTTCGTGGTCAAGGGAACCTCGATGTTTCCCGCCACCGCCGCTCTTTCCTGGTCGGTGCTCGCCTATATCTGCGTCGATTTCGGCTTCCTCAACCGGGTGATCGAGATTTCGCCCGGAAATGAGCAGATATGGCGCGCCGGCGCCGAGGTGGCGCTTGCCGCGACCTTCGTCGTCTTCCTGTTCACCTATCTCAACCTAAACCGCTGGCACGGCCATTTCAGCTACGGCGCCCTGGCCTGGGTTCTCGGCCTGGTGCTGATCGCCGGAGTGGCGGTCGTCGATCCGGCGATTGCTGCCGGGATCGCGCGCGTCTCGTTCGCCGCCACCGCCATCGTCGGCATTGGCCTGATCGTCTATCTCGGCATACAGGGCTACGACCGCGCCATCATGCTGGTGCCGAGCTGGCTGATGGTGCTGGTCTGGATGGCGGGATCCTGGATGGCGATCACTGGCGTGCTCGACAATGACGTCGTGCAGCCGGCGCTTGGCGGCGCGTTGATCCTGATCATCCTGCTGATCGGCTTCACCGTCATGCAGCATGCCTTCGCCGGCGGCGGCCTTTACCAGGGTCTATTCAGCGACATGGAGCGCCAGGCGCTCGCCGTTACTGGTGCTGGCGATACCGTCTGGGACTGGGACGTGCTGCGCGACCGCGTGGTGACCCGGCCGGACGTCAGCAACCAGCTCGGCCTCGCCCCCAACAGCCTCACCGGCCCGGCGCGCAACTGGCTGCCGGTATTGCATTCCGACGATCGCGACACCTTCCGCACCACACTCGACGTGGTGCTGGAGCACCGGCGCGGCCGCGTCTCCCAGAATTTCCGGCTGCGCGGCGCCGATGGCCACTATCACTGGTTCGCACTGCGGGCCCGGCCCGTCATCGGCTCCGACGGCGAGGTGATCCGCTGCGTCGGCACGCTGGTCGACGTGACCGAGCAGAAGAAGGCCGAGGAGCGCCTGCTGCACGACGCCGTGCACGACAACCTGACGGGCCTCCCGAGCCGCGAGTTGTTCCTCAACCGCCTGGAGGGCATTATTTCCATCGCCAAGGGCGAGGAGTCGATCAGGCCCACGGTCTTCGTCATCGATATCGACCGCTTCAAGCAGGTCAATGACGGGCTCGGCATCTCCGCGGGCGACACTATCCTGCTCACCATCGCGCGGCGTCTCCATCGTCTGCTCAAGCCGCGCGATACGCTGTCGCGCTTTGCCGGCGACCAGTTCGCCCTGATGCTGCTTTCCGAACAGGACCCGGCGCACATCGCTGGCGTCGCCGACGCGATCAAGCAGGCGATCCGCGCGCCGATCACCTTTGCCAAGCGCGAAATCGTGCTGACCGCGTCGATCGGCCTGATCACCTGGACGCAGGCACAGGCCTCCGCCGAGGATATGGTCAAGGACGCGGAACTCGCCATGCATCAGGCAAAGCGTTTCGGCGGCGACCGCATCGAGCCGTTCCGGCCGGCGTTCCGCTCCGTCGGCACCGATCGCCTGCAGCTCGAATCCGACCTTCGCCGGGCGATCGACCGCAAGGAGTTCACGCTCGCCTATCAGCCGATCGTGCGCCTCGAAGACCGCTCGGTCGCTGGCTTCGAAGCGCTGCTGCGCTGGGAGCACCCGCGCCGGGGCTCCATCCCGCCATCGGATTTCATCCCGGTCGCGGAAAGCTGCGGCCTGATCGTGCAGCTCGGCCTGTTTGCCATGCAGAAGGCCGCCGACGACCTGGCGATGTGGCAAAAGCAGATCGGCGACGTGCCGCTTTCTGTTTCGGTCAATCTTTCCAGCCGGCAGCTGATCCGCCGCGATCTCGTCACCGACGTCCGCTCGGTGATCGCCCGCGCCAATCTGAAGCCGCGCTGTTTCCGGCTCGAGCTGACCGAATCGCTGATAATGGACAATCCCGAGCAATCAAACCATGTGCTCTCGAAGCTGAAGAAGCTCGGCATCGGCCTGTCGCTCGACGATTTCGGCACCGGTTATTCGTCGCTCGCCTACCTGACGCGTTTCCCCTTCGACACGATCAAGATCGACAAGAGCTTCGTCGACGACACCACGCCGAAGCGTGAAGTGCTGCTCAAATCCATGGTCAACATGGCGCACGATCTCGGCATGTCGGTTGTGGCCGAGGGTGTTGCCGATGAAAGCGACGCGCTACGGCTTCGCCAGATGGGTTGCGAATATGTGCAGAGCTTCATGTTCGGCTCGCCACAACCGGGCGACACCGTGCTCAAACTGCTGAAGGAACAATATCCCGTCGCTCAGGCGTGACCGGCGGTCTGGCTGAGATGCGCCGGATCGATGCCGATCGAGGCCATGATGCGGTCGTACTTGCGCTCGATGTCGGAATCGAACAGCAGGTCGATGCTTGCCGGGCAGGTCAGCCAGCCGTTCTCGGCAATCTCGTGTTCAAGCTGACCGGCGCCCCAGCCGGCGTAACCCAGCGCCATCAGAGCCTTGCGGGGTCCGCGGCCTGATGAGATCGCCCGTAGTATGTCGATCGTCGCAGTGAGGCAGATGTCCTCCGAAACCGGCAGCGAGGACTCCACCATATAGTCGTCCGAATGGAGGACGAAGCCGCGGCTGCGGTCAACCGGGCCACCGTTGCGCACGACGAAATCGCGTGTCGGCGGCGGCAGCCTGATCGCCTCCTGCTCGTTCATGATGCCGAGTTGCACCAGAAGATCGGGAAAACGCAGCGGCTGGGTCTGGTTGATGATCAGCCCCATGGCCCCTTCGTCGCTGTGAGCGCAGATGTAGATGACCGAGCGCGCGAACCGGTCGTCCTTCATGCCGGGCATGGCAATCAGGAACTGGTCGTCAAGAAAGCCGCGCGTCGCGGTCTTTTTCTGCCGCAAGAGGTCCATTTTTCGAAGGTAACCTTTTTCCGGCTTACTTGGAAGGCGACTTTCGGGGATGAACCTCCAGTCTGAAGCCAGGTCTCACGCGAATATGATGAAATCTGCCGGTTCTGCGGTTGCGAAATGTGTCAGCGCCACTCAAATGTCGGCCATGCGCATTTTGTCGACCGCCGCTCTCTACCTGCTCCTTGCTGCAGCGTTCCAGACTTCCGCCTCCGCGACCGCCAGCGACTGGGTGGAGGTTGAAGGCGGCCGCGTCAGGCTGGTGACCGCCGGCGCGCCCGACGCCGGCGGGACGTTGCAGGGCGTCCTGGAAATCGACCTGCATCCCGGCTGGAAGACCTACTGGCGCGATCCGGGCTATGCCGGCGTGCCGCCGCAGATCGATGTTTCCCGGAGCATCAATGTCACCGCCGCCGAGATGCGCTTTCCGGCGCCCGAGCGTTTCGACGACGGCTTTTCGAAATGGGCAGGTTACAAGCACCCGGTGGCGTTTCCCGTTACTTTCACGCTGAAGACGCCGGGCGAGCCGACGCAAATCGAGGCCGATGTGTTCCTCGGCATCTGCGAGACGATCTGCATTCCCGTGAAGGGCACCTTCGCGCTCGACCCCGCCAACGACCCGGACAACGCCGACCACCAGGCGCTAGTCACGGCGGCAGTCGAAACGCTTCCCGGCGCGGCGCGGCCGGATTTCGGCGTGACCGTACGGAGAGCCGACAACAAGCAGTTGACGGTCGAGGCAGCCTTGCCCGGCGACGCGGCGCCTGCCGAATTCTTCGTCGCCGGCGAGCAAGGCTACATATTCGGGACGCCGGAACGCGCCGAAAAAGACGGCAGGACGGTCTTCACCGTGCCCATCGTCGAACGGCCGGACACCAAACCCGCCGAGGGCGCGCTCCACTACACATTGTCGACAGCCACAGGCGCTGTCGAAGGCACCCTTCCCTATCCGTGAATTCGGCCGCATCTTCTGGTTGCCCAGGCAGCCGGAAGCCGGTACGCATCCTGCGGAACAGATCCCAAATCCGAGGTAAAGAGATGACCATTGCCGTAGGCCAGAAACTGCCCGATGCGACCTTCAAGATGCTGGCCGCCGATGGCGCCAAGAACGTCACCACCGGCGAATTCTTCGCAGGCAAGAAAGTCGTGCTGTTCGGTGTTCCCGGAGCCTTCACGCCGACCTGCAGCAACAACCACCTGCCGGGCTATCTCGAAAACCACGACGCTATCCTGGCGCGCGGCGTCGACAAAATAGCCGTCGTCGCCGTCAACGACCATCATGTGATGACCGCCTGGGCGCGCTTCACCGGCGGTGAAGGCAAGATCGACTTCCTGGCCGACGGCAATGGCGATTTCGTCAAGGCGCTCGGCCTCGACATCGATCTCAGCGTAGGCGGCCTCGGACTTCGCTCGAAGCGCTTCTCGATGATCGTCGAGGACGGCAAGGTCACGGCGCTCAACATCGAGGATGCGCCCGGCCAGGCCGTCGAGTCCGGGGCTGCGAAGCTGCTCGAACAGCTCTGACGTAATCAACCCCATAGCGCGGCCCGGAAGCCATCGGCGGTTTTCGGGCTGTTCCCCGGATCAGTAGCTCTGGGTCGAACGCCGCGTTTTCTTCGCCGGCGGTTTGTCGCCGGCGGCCTGCCTCAACGGGTCGGGCTTTGCCGCCTTCCTCAGCGGATCGGGCGCGGCGACCATCTTTCGCTGCGGCTTGAACGGCGCCATGCCGAGGCGCGCCAGTTCATCGGCGCGTTCGTTTTCGGCATGGCCGGCGTGGCCCTTGACCCAGTGCCACGTCACCTTGTGGCGTTTGTTGGCCTCATCCAGACCCTGCCAGAGCTCGCCGTTCTTCACCGGCTTCTTGTCGGCGGTCTTCCAGCCGTTCTTCTTCCAGCCGTGGATCCATTTCGAGATCCCGTCCATGACGTATTTGCTGTCCGTGTAGAGGTCGACCGTGCACGGCTCCTTCAGCGCATTCAGTCCCGAGATCGCCGCCAGCAGTTCCATGCGGTTGTTGGTTGTGACCGCCTCGCCGCCGGAAAGCTCCTTGGTGGTGCCATTGAAACGCAGGATGGCGCCCCAGCCGCCCGGGCCGGGATTTCCGGAACAGGCGCCGTCCGTGAATATTTCGACCGATTTCATGCTTCACCAAGTCCATATTCGGAAGCCGAGCGGATCTGCCGCTGGAAACGCAGCCGCCTTATGTATTCGAACGGATCGCGTTTCTGCACCAGCGCCCCATCAGGAATGGTCAGCCAGTCGTAGAGCCTGGTCAGCATGAAACGCAGCGCCGAACCGCGCGCCAGCATGGGCAGCGCGTCTTTCTCCGCGGCAGTCAGCGGCCGCACGCTCTGATAGCCTGCCAGAAGCGCTGTACCCTTGGTGAGGTTGAAGGCATGGTCCTTCTCGAAGCACCAGGCGTTGAGGCAGGTCGCCAGATCGTAGGCGTAAAGATCGTTGCAGGCGAAATAGAAGTCGATCACCCCGGACAGCCGGTCGCCGAGGAAAAACACATTGTCGGGAAAAAGATCGGCGTGGATCACACCCGAAGGCAGGTCTGACGGCCATCTGGCCGAAAGTTCGGCGAAATCGGCATCCACTTCCGCCACCAGCCCCGGCTCCACTTCGTCGGCGCGCGGCCGCGCCCCGTCCCAGAGCTTGCGCCAGCCCTCGACCGACAGGGCGTTGGGACGGCTCAGCGGAAAATCGGCGACGGCCAGATGCATGCCGGCCAGCGCCTTGCCGACCTCGCGGCAATGCGTCACCGTCGGGCGGCGCATCCACATGCCTTCCAGAAAGGTGATCAGGGCGGCGGGCCGCCCGGCGATTTTGCCGATGACGGCGCCATCGCGGCGATGCACCGGCAGCGGGCAATTGATGCCCTTCCTCGCCAGATGATCCATCAGCCCGAGGAAGAACGGCAGGTCGGCCGCGTCCACCCGCTTCTCATAAAGCGTCAGGATGTAGGCGCCGCTCGCCGTATGCAGCAGGAAGTTGGAATTCTCCGAGCCTTCCGCGATGCCCTTGTAGGAAAGCAGCTGGCCGACATCGTAGTTCTTGAGGAAGGCTTCGAGTTCGCCCTCCGTTATGTCCGTGTAGACCGCCACGAGGTCAGGCCATTCCGTTAACGAAAGCCATGTCGGCGGCCGTCAGTTCGACATCGCGCAGAACCCGCATGACCGGGAAATCCTCCGTCTCGGTCGCAGTCACCGCCAGTTCGACCGTCACGTCGAAACGATCACGGAACGCGTTGATGATCTCGTCGACGATGATCTCCGGAGCGGAAGCCCCCGCCGAGAGGCCGAGCGTCGAAATCCTGCCGATCTCATCCCACGGAATTTCGGCGGCGCGCTGCACGAGAAGCGACATCTTCGCCCCGGCACGCTCCGCAACTTCGACAAGCCGGCGCGAATTCGAGGAATTCGGCGCCCCGACGATCAGGAACAGATCGGCGCCGGGTGCTGTCTCCTTCACCGCCTCCTGGCGGTTCGTGGTGGCGTAGCAGATCGATTCGGCGGCGGGCGCCTGCATCTGCGGGAACCGCTCCTGCAGCGCCTTCAGCAGGCCGGCAGTGTCTTCCACCGAAAGGGTCGTCTGGGTGACGAAGCCCAGCGCCGAAGGGTCGGCTGGCTTGAAATTGGCGACATCGGCATCGGTCTCGATCAGCGTGACGGCGCCTTCCGGCAACTGGCCCATCGTGCCGATCACTTCCGGATGCCCGGCGTGCCCGATCAGAAGCACATGGCGGCCGAGCCGCTGGTGCCGCATCGCCTGCTTGTGCACCTTGGATACCAGCGGGCATGTCGCGTCGAGATAGAAAAGCTCGCGTTCGCGCGCATCCTCAGGCACCGATTTCGGCACGCCATGCGCTGAAAACACCACCGGGCTGGCGCGATGCTCCGGCGGGATCTCGGAAAGCTCCTCGATGAACACGGCGCCGAGGTTCTGCAGCCCCTCCACGACGTAGCGGTTGTGCACGATCTCATGGCGGACATAGACCGGCGCGCCATATTTCTTCAGCGCCAGCACGACGATCTGGATCGCCCTGTCGACGCCGGCGCAAAAGCCGCGCGGCTGGCACAGCCGTATCGTCAGCGGCGATCTGGTGGATGTTGCGTCCATTGTTGTCCGGTACTCCGAGGCAATGCGGAAATGATGCGTGCCATGCCCTCCTGTCAAGGGCGCGTCGCGTCACACCGCCTTTCGGCGCCGGTACAGCCAGATGCCGAGAACGCCGGCGAGCGCGGCCGCCAGCCCATACCAGGTGACGGCATATTGCAGGTGGCTGTTGGGCATGTCGATCATCGTCACGCCGCCCTGCGGGAGGCCACCGGGATTGGGTTGGGAATCGGCATCGATGAAGAACGGCACGACGCCGCGGTCGACATCGAGGCCGGACAGCACCGCCATCGCCCGCAAGTCCTTCCAGAAGAAGATGTTCTTGTCGGGATCGTTGTCGGGCAGCATCGCCGACGGCTTGCCGGGAAGCGGATTGCGCGCCAGCCCCTTCACCGTCTGGACGCCCGTCACCTGGCCCTGCTGGCGTGTCGAAGCATCCTTCTTGTCGAACGGCACGAATCCGCGATTGACGAAGACGGAGCGTCCCGTCTCGAGCCGCAGTGGCGTATAGACGTAATAGCCCGACGCACCCTGCCAGGTGGCAAAGAAATGCCGTTCGGCTTCGTGCATGAACTCGCCGGTCACGACGACCGGCGTGTAGTCGACGTCGCCGGTTCTCCCATATTGCAACTCGACGTCCTCAAGGGACAGCGGCTCGGCCTTCGTCCGCTGGTCAATCGTCGCAATCAGCGCCTCCTTCCATTGCAGGCGCTGCAGCTGCCAGGTGCCAAGCCCGATCAGCATGGCGAAGACGATGCCGGCAAGGACCAGCGCCAGCCAGGGGAAGCGTGCGTGCGTGTGGCTCGCTCCTTTCACCGTCGTGCTCACCGCGACCTGTCCCAGCGGCCTTCCTCGGCCTTGTTGGCGTATTGAAGCGTGATCAGCACGCCCTTGATGAGCCGCAGCGCCGGCAGGCAAAGCGTAAAGGTGAGCGGTATCCAGATGATGAAATGCACCCAGAGCGGCGGATTCACCGAGACTTCGGTCCACAACGCGAACCCAACGACGATGAAGCCGATGATCAGCATGACGAAGATGGCCGGACCGTCGGCCGGATCAGCAAAGGAATAGTCGAGCCCGCAGGTTTCGCATTCCTTGCCGACCGCCAGAAAGCCCTTGAACAGCCTGCCCTCGCCGCAACGCGGGCAGCGCCCCATAAGGCCTGCCCTGATCGGCTCCACAGGCGGCCAGGTCTTGTCGTCGCTCATTGTCGGTCCTGCCCGATCATGGGCTGATCTCGATCGGCGTGCCGTCGGCGACCGTGTCCCAGATCTCTTTCATCTCTTCATCGGTGACGGCGATGCAGCCGTTTGTCCAGTCGAACATCTGAAACAGCCACGCCCACCAGCCAAATCCCTTCGCCTGGCCGTGGATCATGATGTCGCCGCCTGGCGAGACGTCTGCCTTGCGCGCCCTCTCCTTGTCCTCCTCGTTCGGGTAGGAGATGTGGATCGACCGCGTGAAGGCGCTCTTCGGGTTGCGCCAGTCGAGGATATAGCGGCCTTCCGGCGTGCGTTCGTCGCCCTCCTGGTTCTTGTGACCGACCGGATTGGCGCCGAGCGCGATGGCGTAGGTTCGCAGCACCACGCCATCAGCCAGCAGTTCCATACGGCGGTCGGATTTGTCGACCCGGACCAGATCGGCCTTTTCCGCTGCCGCCTCGCCGGCGAGTACGGAAAAGACCAACGCGCCGAGGGTGCGAATCTGACTGCCGGACATGGCGGGAACTTCACGCAACATTACGCCGAAAAAGAGAAGGCGGCTGTGTCGCCACCGCCGCCTCCGCATTCCAGGCTGGACGCGCCGTCAGCCGTGCGCGACCGGCGCTCCGGACGAAGCCCACACATAGACACAGGCGAACAGGAACAGCCAGACGACGTCGACGAAGTGCCAGTACCAGGCCGCCGCCTCGAAGCCGAAATGCTGCTTCGGCGTGAAGTCACCCCTCATCGCCCGCAGCAGGCAGACCAGCAGGAAGATGGTGCCGACGAAAACGTGGAAACCGTGGAAGCCGGTCGCCATGTAGAAGGTCGCGCCGTAGATGGAATCCTTGAAGCCGAACGGCGCGTGCATGTACTCGTAGGCCTGCACCATCGAGAACAGCACGCCGAGAGCCACCGTCAGCACCAGGCCCCAGACCAGGCCCTTGCGGTCGTCGTGCAGGAGGGCATGGTGCGCCCAGGTCACCGTGGTGCCGGACAAGAGAAGGATGATCGTGTTGTAGAGCGGCAGGTGGAAGGGATCGAGGACCTCGACGCCCTTCGGAGGCCAGACACCGCCGGTGAAGGCTTCGCGGGCATACTGCGCCGTTTCGTTGGGGAACAGACTGGCGTCGAAGAACGCCCAGAACCAGGCGACGAAGAACATCACCTCGGAGGCGATGAACATGATCATGCCATAGCGCAGATGCAGCGACACGACCCGCGTATGGTGGCCTTCGTGGGCTTCCTTGATGGTGTCCGACCACCACGAATACATGGTGTAGAGCACGATCGCGAGGCCGATGAAGAACAGCCACGGGTTGGCGAGGTTGATGCCGAAGAACGGGAAGTCGCCGGCCTTCAGATACTGCATCCAGGCAACGCCACCGATCGCCATGACGAGCGCACCCACCGAACCGATGAACGGCCACGGGCTTGGATCGATGATGTGATAGTCGTGCTGCGGTTTTGCGTGTGCGTCAGCCATGTCAGCCCCCGGTGGAGTTTGCTGGTGCTTTCCCGTCTTCCGCCTTTGGCGCGGTCGCCACCGGCTTTTCCCCCTCGATCGGGAAGAAGGTGTAGGAAAGCGTGATCGTCTTGAGGTCCTTGAGTTCCGGCACGTCGACGATGTCGGGATCGACATAGAAGACGACCGGCATGTCGAGCGTTTCGCCCGGCTTCAGCGTGGTGTCGGTGAAGCAGAAGCACTCGACCTTGTTGAAATAGGCGCCCGCCATCTCGGGCGTGACGTTGAACGACGCACGGCCGTTGGTTGGCGTGTCGAAGATGTTCTTCGCCTTGTAGGAGATTTGCGTGGTCTCGCCGATCTTCATCGTGACGTCGCGCTGGACGGGCTGGAAGTCCCACGGCAGGCCGCCCGAAACATTTGCGTCGAAACGCACGGTGATTTCACGGTCGAGAACGCGGTCGGAATATTGCTCGACGCGCTGCGTGGTACCGCCGTAGCCGGTGACCTGGCAGAACATCGCGTAGAGCGGCACCGCGGCATACGCCATGCCGACCATGCCGGCGATGAACGCTAAGCAGGCGACGGCAACCGCGCGGTTGCTGCGCTCTTTCCCGGTTTCCGTCGAGGTCGGCTGGTCGCTCATTATTGACGTCTCACATCGCCCGGTCGAACAACGCCGGGGCGAACTTCGCGATGCTGCCGAAATAGACGACGACCACAAATGCCGCCAACGCCAGCGCGATGGCGATCGAGCGGCTGCGGCGCGCCTTCTTCTGGCTGTCGGTCAGTGTCACCATGTCTTCATCCCGCACTGGTCAGGCTCCCGCCAGCACCATCCAGCGGGCCACAAGGCTGTCCGCGAGATAGGCGGCGAAAATGCCGAAAAGATAGAGCAGCGAATAGGCAAACAACGCCTTCGCCGGACGCATCCTGGCATCGCCGGCTGGCATCGCCAGCACCTTCCAGGCGTACCAGACGAAACCCACGCCAAGCGCCAGCGCGACGATGCCATAGGCAGCACTCGTATAGCCGAGCACCCAGGGCAGCACGCCGACAGGGGCCACCAGCAGCGCATAGGCAAAAATCTGCCGCTTCGTCGACGCGTGACCGGCGACATTCGGCATCATCGGGATGCCGGCGCGGCCGTAATCTTCAGACTTGAACAGCGCAAGCGCCCAGAAATGCGGTGGCGTCCACAGGAAGATGATGAGGAACAGGATCACGCTTTCGAGGCTGATCGTGCCGGTGGCCGCGGCCCAGCCGATCATCGGCGGGAATGCGCCGGCGGCGCCACCGATGACGATGTTCTGCGGCGTCGCCCGCTTCAGCCACATCGTATAGACGACCACGTAGAAGAAGATGGTGAAGGCAAGCATCGCCGCCGCCGGCCAGTTGACCAGTACGCCGAGCGTCAGCACCGAAAGCGCGGACAGCACCAGGCCGAAGGTCAGCGCTTCGCCGGGCTGCACGCGACCGGCCGGAATCGGCCGCGACGCCGTGCGCGACATCACCCGGTCGATGTCGGCGTCGTACCACATGTTGAGCGCACCGGAGGCGCCTGCCCCGACCGCGATGCTGAGGATCGCGATGATTGCGATCAGCGGATTGACGGCGACCGGCGTGGCGGCAAGTCCGACGAACGCCGTGAACACGACCAGCGACATGACACGCGGCTTCAGCAGGGCGAAGAAATCGCCCGCCGTCGCTTCCGACATGACTATGCCGGAATCGTCCAGTCGATTGTGGTGAACCACGGCCATGCGTACGAGTTCCAGTCTCTCCGTTTGGCCGAAGCCGCCGACAGGGCCGACGGCTTCGAAATCAATTCCTGCCGATCACTTGATCTTCGGCAGCTGCTCCCACTGATGGTATGGCGGCGGCGAAGGCAGCTGCCATTCCAGCGTCGTCGCACCCTCGCCCCAGGGATTGGCGCCGGCAACGCGCTTCTTCGAGAACGCCTCGAACACGCCGTAGAGGAACACCAACACGCCGACGGCCGAAATGTAGGAGCCGTAGGAGGAGACCATGTTCCAGCCCGCGAACGCGTCGGGGTAGTCGATGTAGCGGCGCGGCATGCCGGCAAGGCCGAGGAAATGCTGCGGGAAGAAGATCAGGTTCACGCCGATGAAGGTGACCCAGAAGTGGGTGTTGGCGATCATCGGCGAGTACATGTAGCCGGTCATCTTCGGGAACCAGTAATACCAGCCCGCAAAGATCGCAAAGACGGCGCCCAGCGACAGCACGTAGTGGAAATGGGCCACCACGTAGTAGGTGTCGTGCAGCGAGCGGTCGAGGCCGGCATTGGCGAGCTGGACGCCAGTGACGCCGCCCACGGTGAACAGGAAGATGAAGCCGATCGCCCAGAGCATCGGCGGCTTCATGGTGATCGAGCCGCCCCACATGGTGGCGATCCAGGAAAAGATCTTCACGCCGGTAGGCACCGCGATGACCATCGTGGCGAACACGAAATAGCGCTGTGTGTCGAGCGACAGGCCGGTGGTGTACATGTGGTGGGCCCACACGACGAAGCCGACCGCACCGATAGCCACCATCGCGTAGGCCATGCCGAGATAGCCGAAGATCGGCTTCCGCGCAAAGGTCGAGACGATGTGGCTGATGATACCGAAGCCCGGCAGGATCAGGATGTAGACTTCCGGGTGACCGAAGAACCAGAACAGGTGCTGGAACAGGATCGGGTCGCCGCCGCCCTCAGGCGCGAAGAAGGTCGTGCCGAAGTTGCGGTCGGTCAGGAGCATGGTGATGCCACCTGCCAGAACCGGCAGCGACAGAAGCAGCAGGAAGGCGGTGATCAGCACCGACCAGGCAAACAGCGGCATCTTGTGCAGCGTCATGCCAGGGGCGCGCATGTTGAAGATGGTGGTGATGAAGTTGATGGCGCCGAGGATCGACGAGGCGCCGGCGATGTGAAGCGACAGGATCGCCAGATCCATCGCTGGTCCGGGCTGGCCGGATGTCGATAGCGGCGGATAGATGGTCCAGCCGCCGCCGACGCCATAGGCGCCCGGAGCGCTCGGCATGAAGGCCGACAGGATGAGCAGGATGAAGGCCGGCGGCAGCAGCCAGAACGAGATGTTGTTCATGCGCGGGAACGCCATGTCCGGCGCGCCGATCATGATCGGCACCATCCAGTTGGCGAAACCGCCGATCAGCGCCGGCATGACCATGAAGAAGATCATGATCAGGGCATGCGCGGTGGTGAACGCATTGTACATGCTCTTGCCACCGTCGACAGCGGCATCGCCGTTCAGGCCGTAGACCATCTGCGCCAGACCGGTGAAGATCTGGACGCCAGGCTCCTGCAGCTCCATGCGCATGACGACCGACAGGGCGGCGCCGATGATGCCCGCGCAGATCGCGAAGATCAGGTAGAGCGTGCCGATGTCCTTGTGGTTGGTGGAATAGACCCAGCGGACCCAGCCCTTGGGCTTGTGGTCGTGGTGGCTATGATCGTCGTGAGCTGCCGCGCCTGCCATGTTCCGCTCCGTTCCTTATTCCTTCTCGGTCCGCGGCATCAGTTGCCGGCGACCGCCACGTTCCGCTTGGCTTCGACTTCCGCCATAAGCGCCTTGTTGGCGCCGTTGAGGTCGGTCTTGGCCGCAGCGAACCAGGTGTTGTACTGCGCGTCGGAGACGACGCGGATGGCGATCGGCATGTAGGCGTGATCCTTGCCGCAAAGCTCGGAGCACTGGCCGTAGTAGAGACCTTCCTTGCGCGCCTTGAACCAGATCTCATTGATGCGGCCGGGCACCGCGTCGGTCTTCACGCCGAACGCCGGCATGGCGAAGGCGTGCATCACGTCGCTTGCCGTCACCAGGACGCGCACGGTGGAATCGACCGGCACGACAACCTCGTTGTCGACGGCCAGAAGCCGCGGATAAACGCCACGATCCTCCTTGCCGGCGGCCGCACGGTCGCCGTCGGCAAGCATTGCCGAATTGAAAGAAAGCGGCTCCTCGACCTGATATTCATAGTCCCAGTTCCACTGGTTGCCGGTCGCCTTGATAGTCAGCTTGGGCTCTTCCGGCGGCGTATACTGCGCCGTCAGCAGCTGGAAGGACGGGATTGCCAGGAACAGCAGCACCACGACCGGACCGACAGTCCAGATGACCTCGATCAGCGTGTTATGGCTGGTCCGCGACGGGGTCGGATTGGCGCTCGCGCGGTACTTGATGATGCACCAGGCAAGCAGCGCCAGCACCAGCAGTGTAATCGGAATGATGAACCAGAGCGTATAGCGCTCGAACCACTCGATCTGTTCCATGATATCGGTGGCGGCTTCCTGGAAGCGCCACTGCCACGGCGTCGGCTGATCAGCAAATGCTGTGGCGGTCGTGAAGAACGCGGCCAGAGCAGTTGCGCCCGCAAAAAATTTCCTCATCGCCCTCTTCTTCTCCCAATTCACCGCGGTAAAGCGTGCCCGCGAACGTGGAACGACGCCGGAACGGGAATCCCGGAGCCTGTTGGGGCGTTCAAACCATACTCTCTTTCCGACCGCAAGAAAGGAGCGGCGGAAACTGTGCGGCATTTTTGCGCGCAAAGGACGGCGCCAGGTAAGCATCATTGCGGCGCTGATGTGCAGCCGAGCGCGCCGGGCAAAGGGCACGAGGTTTTGGAGATACAGGCGCTCGTCGCAATTCAGGCGGATTTTCATGACGAATGTCGTGGAAACTCGCCAATTCAGCAGGCTTCCACAACCTGCCTGTTCTTTTACTTGCCAAGGTCGCGGTCTAGAGTGCCGTGATTCGCACGGAGCCACCATGGAATTCAGGCTTTTCAATTCGAGGACAGCGTTCCTTGTCCTTGCCGCTACTTTCGGGCTGGCGCTCCCGTCTGCTGCGCAGCAACCGCAGCAGAGCGGAACGGTCAAGTCGACGCATGGCGCCTGGTCGATCATCTGCGACACGCCGGCCGGCGCAACCGCCGAGCAGTGCGCGATGATGCAGAACGTCGTCGCCGAGGACCGCCCGGAAATCGGCCTGTCGGTCGTCGTGCTGCGCACCGCCGACAACAAGGCGGAAATCCTGCGCGTGCTGGCGCCGCTCGGGGTCCTGTTGCCGAACGGGCTTGGACTGAATGTCGACGGCAAGGATATCGGCCGCGCCTATTTCGTGCGCTGCTTCCAGGACGGCTGCTACGCCGAGGTCATTCTCGAAAAGCCGCTGCTCGACACGCTGAAGACCGGCAAGGCCGCCACCTTCATCGTCTTCCAGACGCCGGAGGAAGGCGTCGGCATCCCGGTCGACCTCAAGGGTTTCGGCGAAGGTTTCGCAGCACTTCCCTGATCCGTCCTTGTTCCATCCATTGCCGAATGGAGCTTGCGCGCCTACATCGGTGCTGAGATTTTTGCGGCATTGAGAATGGACGCTTCGATGGACAGCCTGCTCAAGCAATTCGATATTTCCGACGATCGTATCCGCCGCATCGTGGCCGAGACGATCGAGGGCGCCGACGACGGCGAACTTTACCTCGAATCGAGCCAGAGCGAATCGCTGGTCTTCGACAATGGCCGCCTGAAGACCGCTAATTTCAATACCGACCAGGGGTTCGGCCTGCGCGCCGTCGCCGGCGAGGCGACCGGCTACGCGCATTCCAGTGAACTGTCCGAGGCGGCGCTGTTGCGCGCGTCAGGCGCGGTTTCAGCCGTCAAGGGCGGTTATTCCGGCACGCTCGCCGCCGCACCCGCACGCACCAACCGCCATCTCTATGGCGAGGAAAACCCCATCGCTTCGCCCTCCTTCGAGGAAAAGGCGAAGCTGCTGCAGGAAATCGATGCGTTCCTGCGCAACAAGGATCCGAGGGTGCGCCAGGTGACGGCGTCGCTCGCGTCTTCGTGGCAGCATGTCGAGATCCTGCGCGCCGACGGCCAGGCGGTGCGCGACGTGCGCCCGCTGGTGCGCATGAATGTTTCGGTGGTCGTCGGCGACGGCGACCGCCAGGAAACCGGCTCCTATGGCATGGGCGGGCGCAAGGGTTTCGGCGAATTCGTGGCCGAGGACAGCTGGAAGTTCGCCGCCGACGAGGCGTTGCGCCAGGCGCTGGTCAACCTCCAGGCGATCCCAGCGCCTGCCGGCACGTTCGATATCGTGCTGTCCTCCGGGTGGCCGGGGGTCATGCTGCACGAGGCCGTCGGCCACGGGCTGGAGGGCGACTTCAACCGCAAGAAGACCTCCGCCTTCGCCGGCCTGATGGGCCAGCAGGTGGCTTCGAAGGGCGTCACCGTGGTGGACGACGGCACGATCAGCGAACGGCGCGGCTCGCTCACCGTCGACGACGAGGGCACGCCGACCAACCGCACGGTGCTGATCGATGACGGCAGACTGGTCGGCTACATGCAGGACCGCCAGAACGCTCGGCTGATGGGCATGGCGGCCACCGGCAACGGCCGCCGCGAATCCTACGCGCACCAGCCGATGCCGCGCATGACCAACACCTACATGACCGCCGGCGACATGGACCCGGCCGAAATCATCGCCTCGGTGCAGAACGGCATCTATGCCGTCTCATTTGGCGGCGGCCAGGTCGACATCACATCGGGCAAATTCGTGTTCGGCTGCACCGAAGCCTACATGATCGAAAACGGCAAGGTGACCCAGCCGATCAAGGGCGCCATGCTGATCGGCAACGGGCCGGACGCCATGCACCGGGTCACCATGGTCGGCAACGACATGAAACTCGACACCGGCATCGGCATGTGCGGCAAGGCCGGACAGGGCGTGCCGGTCGGCGTCGGCCAGCCGCATCTGCGCATGAACCAGATGACGGTCGGCGGCACGCGGGCCTGATGCCCGGTTCCTCGAAAGCGGTTCCCCGCCTCTCGCGATCAATGCTCTACAGCGCGTCTCGCCGAATGGGATTCGGCGGCCGCGCTGTAGCTTCAGTTGTGCATGTCGTTTGTCCCGAAACCGATGACACTTTCGGGCGACATGCATTAGATAGCCCCCAGTGATTCCACCGGGAGGCTGAAATGAACCCGCCACCGCCGCTGATCGACCAGCGCTTCGTCGCCGGTTTCCTGCTCGGCCCGCTGCTTGGTGCAATTCTGCATGCGGCGATCGCCGGCGTTTTTGCGGGCACCGGCACGCACGGCTTCTTCTATTACCTCGCAACCTCGCTTGCCTATGGCTACGCCACCAGCCTGTTCCTGCTTTTGCCGGCATTCCTGGTCCTCAGGCACTACCGGCTCGATCTCTGGCCGCTGTGCGTGGCTGTCGGCCTGGCCACCGGCTACGTCTTCTATCTCGCCGTCTTCCGTGCGCCGACGTCGTCATCCAACATGAGCTCGCTGCTCCTGTTCGGCATAATGCCGTTCCTGTTCATCGCCTGCTCCATCCGCCTGATCGCCGGCCGGCGCGCTTGAGCAAATTCCGACGGATCGTCATCCTCACCGGCGCGGGCATTTCGGCCGAATCCGGCGTCGACACGTTTCGCGACAAGGACGGCATCTGGTCGAAGGTCGACTACCGCGACGTGGCGACACCACAAGGTTTCCACCGAAACCCCGCGCTGGTTCACGAATTCTACAACGAGCGCCGCCGTCGCATGGCCGACGTGCAACCGAACGCGGCGCATATCGCACTGGCGCGGCTGGAGCGTGAATTTGCCGGCGATTTCCTGCTGGTTACGCAAAACATCGATGATCTGCACGAGCGCGCCGGCTCGCGAAAGCTGGTTCACATGCACGGCGAGCTGGCCGGGGCATGGTGCACCAATTGCGGCACCCGATGCGAATGGCATGACGACCTTTCCACCAGAGTTCCCTGCCTCGCCTGTCACGTCGCCGGTTTCATGCGCCCCGATGTCGTCTGGTTCGGCGAATTCCCCTCCCGGATGGACGAAATCGAAACCTCGATCGGCGCCTGCGACCTGTTCGTCTCCATCGGCACCAGCGGTAATGTCTATCCCGCCGCAGGCTTCGTCGAAGAAGCGCGCAACGCTGGCGCCCATACAGTTGAGCTCAATCTCGAACCGTCCGAAGGGCACAATCTGTTTGCCGAAGCCGAACACGGCAGGGCGACCGAAATCGTACCCGCCTTTGTCGAACGGCTGCTTGGCAAGGGGTAGAGCCGGCTACCGCCGCTTCCGCGGCTTCTCCAGCAGCGCCACGGCCTCGACATGCGGCGACCACAGGAACTGGTCGATGGGCGTCACGCTTTTCAGCTTGTAGCCGCCCTCCATCAATATTTTCAGGTCGCGCGCCAGCGTTACCGGATTGCAGGAAACGGCGGCGACAAGCGGTACGTCCGAGCGGGCGAGTTGCTTCGACTGGTCCTCGGCGCCGGCGCGCGGCGGGTCGAACACCACGCCGTCGAACGCATTGAGCTCCTTGAAGGTGAGAGGGCGGCGGAAAAGATCGCGCTTTTCCGCGGTGATACGTTTTACACCCGATGCGAAACGGAAACCGCGATCGAGTGCTGCCAATGCCGCTGCGTCGCCTTCCACGGCGTGGATTTCCGATTTTTTCGCCAGCCGCAGTGCGAATGCGCCGGCGCCTGCAAAGAGGTCAGCGACCTTCTTGGCCTTGCCGAGATGGCCGGCGACAAGATCCGCCATCACCGCTTCGGCGGACGCCACCGCCTGCAGGAAACCGCCGGGCGGCGGGAAAACCGAAACGTCGCCGAAAAGGATCGTCGGCTTCCTCGGCTCGACGATGATCTCGCCGTCGACGGAAAGCCGCGAAAAACCTTCGCGGATGACAAAATCCGACGCCAGGGTTCGCGCATTGTCGGCGAGCTTTCCCGATTCGGCCGCCGCGATGTCGAGGCCGGAAGCGGTCTGCGTCACCGTCAGGTGGAATGGCTTCGGCGTCTTGCAGATCAGTCCGGCCAGCATTTTGAGCCGGCCCAGCGCCGCGACGATCTCCGGCACGGCGATCGGGCATTCCTCGATGTCGACGATGGTGTGGGAATGGGCGCGGTTATAGCCGAGCAGCATGCCCGTCTCGGTGCGGCGGGCAGAAAGGGTGACGCGCCGGCGCGACGCAGGCTGGCATGGAACGGTTGCGGCGACATCAACCTCGATGCGCTCGCGCTTCAGCGAGTCGACGACCTTGGCGCGCTTCCAGTCGTTATAGGCGGCAGGCTCCAGGTGCTGCACGGCGCAGCCGCCGCACTCGCCGAAATGCCGACAGGCCGGCTCCACCCTCAGCGGCGACGGTTCCAGCACGGCCATCAGCGTCGCACGATCCTTCTCGCGCGCCGCGGTGACCACTTCGCCCGGCAGTGTGAAAGGCACGAAGACCGGCCCGGTTTCGGTGTTGGCAATGCCGTCACCCTGCCCGCCAAGCCGGTCGATTGCGAAACGTGTGTTCATCGATCCTTCACTCCGGCCAGCAGAAATTCGCGGTTTCCGTCGCCGCCCTCGATCGGCGAGGCAACGGTGCCTACGGCGCGCCACCCTGGAAAGGCATCGAGCCAACGCCTGCGCTCCTCGGCGATCCGATCCGCGTCGGCGGGGTCGCGCAACAGCCCGCCCTTGCCGATGGCTTCACGCCCGGCCTCGAACTGCGGCTTGACCAGAAACACCCCCCTCGCATCCGGCGCCGCGAGCCCGAGTGCCGGCGGCAAGGCCAGCTTCAGCGAAATGAAACTCACGTCCGAGACCAGAAAGTCCGGCCTTGTTTCCCCTATGTTTTCCACCGTCAGGTCGCGTGCGTTCAGGCCTTCGATGCAGGTTACGCGGCGGTCGGCTTTCAACGCCGCGTCCAACTGTGCGTGGCCGACATCGATCGCGACGACATGTGCCGCGCCCCGCTCCAGCAGCACCTGGGTAAAACCGCCGGTCGAGGCGCCGATGTCGAGCGCATGGCAGCCAGCGGGATCGAAGCCGAAATGGTCGAGACCGGCGATCAGCTTCAGCGCTGCCCGCGACACATAGGCTTGCGCGGGATCGTCGACAGCGATCGACGCCGTCGCCGCAACTGCCTGCCCGGGCTTGGCGGCGGCGCGGCCGTCGACCGTGACTGTGCCGCGCTCGATGGCGTCGCGGGCGCGCGAACGGCTGGCAAAGAGGCCGCGGCTGACGAGCAGTTCGTCAAGCCGCAAACGTTCCTGTCCGGATTGGCTGGTTTTCATCGGCCTTCATTGGCGAAAGCCCGCACCGAATGCAACAAGGCGGCCTTCAGTATGTGATCGCCGCCAGCCGCAGTGGCGCCGTCATCGGGTTGGCTTCACTGGCAGCCCGCACGCGTTCGGTGTGCAGGGCGACCAGCAGCGGGCCCATGTCCGTGGCGAGCGGCCCTCGGATGTCGCCGATCCTGCGGGCGACGATGCGCATCACCGCCTTTTCCAGCGTGCGGTCGTAGGACGGGCGCTCGAAATGGATCTTCCTGACCAGCACCTCGCCGGCCAGAGCCGGCGCAATCCCGCAAACGGCGACAACCGCTGCGATAAGAAATCTTCGCATGATTGAAATAGCTCCCCTGTCCCGGGAGCGATTTCTACAGATCGCGCGCTAAAAAACGACCAAGAGAAAGGGTAAGCGAAACGCCAACCGGCATCGTAAACACCCGGTATAGTTGTCGGGCGCCGGTCAATCTGTAGTTGGCGCGAAAATTATGCCCTGACAGCCCGTGCCTGATTGCCGAGTGCGGCAAACACCGTGCGAACGATGCCCGTGGCATCGAGGCCGGCGTCGGCATACATCTTTTCCGGCTTGGCATGATCGGTGAATTCGTCGGGCAGCATCAGCGGCCGCACCTTCAACCCGCTGTCCAGCAGGCCCTCTGTCGCCAGGAATTGCAGCACATGGCTGGCAAAACCGCCGATCGATCCTTCCTCGACGGTGATCAGCACTTCGTGCGAGCGCGCCAGACGGCGGATCATGTCTTCGTCCAGCGGCTTGGCGAAACGCGCATCCGCCACGGTCGCGGACAGCCCGGCGGCGTCAAGTTCTTCGGCCGCCATCAGGCAATCCTGCAATCTGGTGCCAAACGACAGCAGCGCAACCTTGGTGCCTTCCTTGACGATGCGGCCCTTGCCGATCTCCAGCACCGAGCCGCGCTCGGGCATCTCGACGCCAACGCCGTTGCCGCGCGGATACCGGAAGGCGATCGGGCCTTCGTCATAGTCGGCGGCGGTGCGCACCATGTGGCGCAGTTGGGCCTCGTCGGCCGCTGCCATCACGACGAAACCCGGCAGCGAGGCGAGATAGGTGATGTCGAAGGCGCCGCAATGGGTCGGTCCGTCGGCGCCGACAAACCCGGCGCGGTCGATCGGAAAGCGCACCGGCAGTTTCTGGATCGCCACGTCATGGACCACCTGGTCATAGGCGCGTTGCAAGAAGGTCGAATAGATCGCCGCGAAAGGCCTGTAGCCCTCGGTCGCCAGCCCGGCTGCGAAGGTGACGGCGTGCTGCTCGGCGATGCCGACGTCGAAGGTGCGTTCGGGGAACGCCTCGCCGAACAAATCGAGCCCGGTGCCGGACGGCATCGCCGCGGTTATGGCGACGATCTTCTCGTCGTGGCGCGCTTCCTGGATCAGGCTGTCGGCGAACACCTTGGTATAGCTCGGCGCATTGGCCGGCGCCTTGGCCTGCGCGCCGGTGATGACGTCGAACTTGTTGACGCCGTGATATTTGTCTGCGGAAGCCTCGGCCGGGCCATAGCCCTTGCCCTTCTGGGTCACCACATGGATCAGCACCGGTCCGTCTATCGTGTCGCGCACGTTCTTCAGCACCGGCAGCAGATGTTCCAGATTGTGGCCGTCGATCGGCCCGACATAGTAGAAGCCGAGCTCCTCGAACATTGTGCCGCCGGTCCAGAAACCGCGCGCGAATTCTTCCGAGCGGCGGGCCTTTTCCTCGAGGAATTTCGGCAGCCGCTTGGCCAGTTGCTTGGCCGTTTCACGCAGCGAGCGGTAGGTCTTGCCGGAAACCAGCCGCGCCAGATAGGCGCTCATGGCGCCGGCTGGCGGCGCGATCGACATGTCGTTGTCGTTGAGGATGACGATCAGCCGGGCATCGAGCGCGCCGGCATTGTTCATCGCCTCATAGGCCATGCCCGCCGACATGGCGCCGTCGCCGATCACGGCGATGACATTGTTCTTGCCGCCGGAAAGGTCGCGGGCGACCGCCATGCCGAGGCCGGCCGAGATCGAAGTCGACGAATGCGCGGCGCCGAACGGGTCGTATTCGCTCTCCGCCCGCTTGGTGAAACCTGAAAGCCCGTCTTCCTGTCGCAGCGTGCGCATGCGGTCGCGGCGGCCGGTCAGTATCTTGTGCGGATAGGCCTGGTGGCCGACATCCCAGATCAGCCGGTCCTTCGGCGTGTCGAAGACATGGTGCAACGCCACTGTGAGTTCGATGACGCCAAGCCCGGCGCCGAGATGGCCTCCGGTGTGCGAGACGATGTCGATGAGGTCGGCACGCAACTCGGCGGCAAGTTGCGGCAATTCGCTCTCGGGCAGCTTGCGCAGGTCCGCCGGAATGCGAACGGTATCCAAAAGCGGGGTTTTCGACGGCTGATTCACGATATTGAAGCCTGCTTGCTCGGCTAAAGTCGTTTTCCGGGATAGAACCTCGCCCCCGGAAAGTAAATGTGCGCTGGTGACGCGCCCCAATTTACGCGAAAGGCGTCAATATTCGGGCAAGGGGATGAATTCTTCCTCGTCGCCCGGAACAATGTCGAAACGGCCGGTTTTCCACTCTTGCTTGGCCTGTTCGATGCGTTCCTGCGAGGATGAGACGAAATTCCACCAGATATACCGCTTGGAACCCAGCGACGCGCCGCCGAACAACATGAAATGCGCGCCACCTTCCGACGAAACCACGATCTCGTCGCCGGGGCGGAACACCAGAAGCCGGTCGGGGTGGAAGCGATCGCCGGAGATGATCACGCTGCCTTCCAGGATGTAGATTGCGCGCTCCTCGGCGTCGGCGGGGATTTTGACGCTGGCGCCCGGCGCCAGCCTGAGATCGGCGTATAGCGTATCCGAATGTGTGGCGACCGGCGAACGCATGCCGTCGAATTCACCGATGACGACACGGCCTGAAATGCCGTCCGCGTCGATAACCGGAAGCGCCGTTCGCAGCGTATGGTCGAAAAGCGGGTCGATCTCCTCCTTGTGGTCCGGCAGCGCCAGCCATGTCTGCAGTCCAGAAATCGACAGCGGGTGGCCGCGCATTTCCTCCGGCGAACGCTCGGAATGCACGATGCCGCGGCCGGCCGTCATCAGGTTCACGTCGCCCGGTTCGATCACCATTTCGGTGCCGAGCGAATCGCGGTGCCGGATGTTGCCGTCGAACAGATAGGTGACCGTCGACAATCCGATATGGGGGTGTGGGCGCACATCCAGTGCCTGGCCTGCCCGCAGGATCGCAGGGCCCATGCGGTCGAAGAAGATGAACGGCCCGACCAGCCGGCGCTTGGCGGTCGGCAGGGCACGCCGCACCTCGAAGCCGCCGATGTCCTTGGCGTTGGCGATCACCATCAGTTCAATGGCGTCGCAGGAGAATGCGTCGCCCGGCTCGGGATCACGTGCGGGAAAGAAGCTCATAACCGCATCCTAGGGTGTGTTGATATTCAGGTTAGGCCGAGCCGAAAATGGTGGATTTCGAGAACCGGAGCGCAGTTTACATTTGGGTACGTGAGCACCGGAAGCGCAGAAAGCCGCCATTTGCAGGCCGGCATCACCTGAATCCCAACACATCCTAGAACGATACGAGCGAACGACAAGCGTTATGCGTTTGCGAACCGCAGCGCCGAGCGCGCTTTCGCCTTGGCGGCTTCTTCCTCGCGGTTGCGCGGGTGCTGATGCGTTTCCATCGAATGCAGCAATTCGTGCGCTGCCTCCGCGATCTGATCGACGGCACGGTAGAACGCTTCCTCGTTCTTCTTCGAGGGTTTCGTCGAACCACTCAACTTGCGGACAAATTGCAGCGCGGCGTCACGGATCTCGTCATGCGTCGCCGGCGGATCGAAATTGAACAATGTCTTGATGTTGCGGCACATCGCCTGCTCCCGGGTTTTTCCATCGACCGTTTGCTTGCCCCTAAACTGGGTGCGACATGCCGCAAGGTCAAGCTATTCCCCGTCGAGCGGTTCTGTTCCCACCGGCTTGCCGTCTCGAGACAGCCTGATCTTCTCGACCTTGTCCTCGGCTGCCTTCAGCAGGCGGTCGCAATGCGCCTTCAGCGCTTCTCCGCGCTCGTAGATGCGGATCGACTGGTCGAGCGGCACGTCGCCGCGCTCCAGATCGTCGACGATCTCCTCCAGCGCGGCAAGCGCCTGCTCGAAGCTCATGGCCTTGATATCATTGTTCAATTCGTCGGCCATCGCCTACCCTTTCATCAGTCTTTTTACATGGGCGCCGACCGAAAAAGCCAGGCCCTGCAGGTCGTAGCCGCCTTCCAGCAGACTTACCAGCCGGCTGTTCGAAAACCGCGCCGCGCGCTCCATCAATTTGCCGGTGGCCCAGTCGAAATCCTCCTCGGTGAGGTTGATCTCGGCCAGGGGATCGCGGTGATGGGCGTCGAAACCCGCCGAAATGACGATCAGGTCGGGCCGGAAATTGTCGAGCGCTGGCAAAACGCGCGACAGGAACGCGTCGCGAAACGTGTCGCTGCCGGTCTGCGGCGCCAGCGGCGCGTTGACGATGTTGCCGGCGCCGGTCTCAGACTTGGCGCCGGTGCCGGGATAAAGCGGCATCTGATGGGTCGAGCAGTAGAGCACCGTCGGATCGTCCCAAAAAATGTCCTGGGTGCCGTTACCGTGATGCACGTCCCAGTCGACGATGGCCACCCGTTCGGCGCCGTGCCGGCGTTGCGCATAACGAGCCGCGATGGCCGCGTTGTTGAACAGGCAGAAGCCCATCGCCGTGGTTTTCTCGGCATGATGGCCGGGCGGACGCGAAGCGACGAACACATTGTCGGCGACGCCGGCAAAAACATCGTCGACCGCGGCGTTGGCCGCACCGATGGCGGCAAGGGCCGCCTCCCAGCTTTTCGGGCTGACGGATGTATCGGCATCGACCCGCACGATGCCATCCAGGGGAATTGCCCTGCGAATCTTCGCCACGAACTCTTGCGGATGTGCGTAGAGGATCGTCGCCTCGTCGCCTGCCGGCGCTTCGACGCGGTCGAGTTCAAAATAGGCTTCGTCCTCCAGCACCCGGGCGATGGCCCGCAAGCGGTCCGGTCGCTCGGGGTGGCCCGGCGGGGTGAGGTGCTCGAGGTAGATCGGGTGCGAATAGAACCGTGTGGTCATCCCCCCAGTCTAAACGGCTATGGCGGCTTAGGCCACGTCGGGCGCTGCGTTGGCTGGGGAAATCGTCGCCTCGCCGGCAGGTGTCGTCGTGTCTGGAGGTGGCTTTCGCCGCGATGAGCGGTAGGATGGCGTCCGCCAGGTGCCCGCAGCAATGCGGGAGAATCGGGAACACGGTGAAATTCCGTGGCGTGCCCAACGCTGTAGGAGGGACTGCGCCGGCAAGGTCACTGCTTCTTTTAAGGAGTGGGAAGACGCCGGACGCGGGACGATCTCAAGCCAGAAGACCGGCCAGGCAAAAAGAGTCGTCCCGCATGGTCAGGCGGAGCGACGCCGTTAGAGCATTTTGCAGCCAGATGATTCCACCGGCTGCAAAATGCTCCAGAGATCGCAAGGGGACACGCGATGCCGGCCGCCAGCAGTCATGCCATTTCCGACAATTCTTTCGATGCCGCCGCGCGCGACGCCGTCTACGAGGCGATCTTCACGCGCCGCGACGTGCGCAGTCACTTCCTGCCCGAAACCATCGACGATAGCGTGCTTGCGCGGCTGCTGCTTGCCGCCCATCACGCGCCGTCGGTCGGCTACATGCAGCCGTGGAACTTCATCGTCATCCGCGACGCCAGGCGGCGGGAGCAGATCCGCGACCTGTTTCTAGACGCCCGCCGCCAGGAAGCCGAAAACATCGAGGGCGACAGGCAGGCGCTCTACCGCAAGCTGAAGCTCGAGGGCATCTGCGAAAGCCCCCTCAATCTCTGCATCACCTGCGACCGCAGCCGGTCCAAAAACTCGCCGCTCGGCCGCTGGCACAACCCCGAAATGGACCTCTACAGCACGGTCTGCGCAGTGCAGAATTTCTGGCTCGCGGCGCGCGCCGAAGGCATCGGCGTCGGCTGGGTCAGCATCCTGGACAGCGACGCGCTGAAATGCCTGCTCGGCATCCCCGGGCATGTCGTGCCGGTTGCCTATCTCTGCGTCGGGCGCGTCTCGGAGTTCGCGCCAAGACCCGATCTCGAAACGCATGGCTGGGGCAAGCGATTGCCGCTGCCGGATCTGATCATGAGCGAGATCTTCGGCGGCACCGGCGAACAGCGCCTCAAGCGTGCGGTGAACGCGACGCAATTTTCCGCAGCGGCGGTCAACCGCCCGGAAATTTAGTGCTGCTAGATCGCCGCACCGAACAGAAGCAGCGCCGCACCGAACGCGATCAGCGCCAGTCCCGGCCAGTTGCCGGCCAGACCGAGAAACCGAACACCGCGATGCTCCGGCTCCAGCGTGCCATCGCGCAGCCCGGGCGAACCGTTGGCGGTGCCGCTCAGCCGTCCGCGGTCGATCGCAGCCTTTGCCAGCAACAGCACGCCTGCGATGACCAGAAATGCGCCCAGCCAGATGACGGGCATCGTTGCCTCCCATCACATTTGCGGCATCCGCCGCTTTTTCGGTCATTTAGGGCGGACATCACCATGTTCCAGCCGCCCGCCGCCCCATAATGTCGCAAACTGGGAGGTTCTGATGCTGAAATCGTTGCGCGCCTGCGCTGCCGCGATGCTGTTTTTCCTGAGTGGGGCGCTGGCGCTTCAGGCTGCCGAACCGCCGCGCTCGGGAAACAAGGTGTTCGACCGCGCCGTCGAACTGGTGGTCAAGAATTTCCACGACGCCTCGGCGATGGACCGCTTCACGGAGGCGGTGCAGCGCGAGGTGCACGATCCGCGCACACCGGTGACCGCGACAAGCCAGGATGCGCGCGTCAACGCTGCAATCGGTACCGTGCTTGCCAGCCTCCAGGCTTCGCATACCGGCCACTTCCAGCCTGACACCATCGACTATTTCGAATTGGCCGACGTTTTCCGTTTCGCCATCCGCGACGATCTGCGGCGGCTGTTCCCGCCGGACGGCGATGTGCGTTATCCCGGCATCGGCATGGTGGCGCGGCAAGGCAACGGCCTGTGGTTCGTCAGCGATGTCTACGACGGCTCGCCTGCCGCACGCGCCGGCATTCTCACCGGCGACGAGATCATTTCCGTGGACGGCGCACCCTATCGCCAGATCGCCTCGTTCCGTGACAAGGTCGGCAAGCAGGTCGAAGTTAAACTGCGGCGCCGGCCCGATGCGGAACCGGTAACGCTCAAGGTCCAGGTCGAATCGTTGCGGCCGCTGCCGATGTTCGAGAAGGCGATCGCCGACAGCGCCACGCTGTTCGAACGCGACGGCCGCAAGATCGGCTACATCCGGCTGTGGACGCTCGCCGCCCGCAATTCGATGGGCGCCGTCGCCGAAGCGCTGGCCGAAGGCAAGCTCAAGGACGCGGACGGGCTGGTGCTCGACCTGCGCGGACGCTGGGGTGGCGGCAGTTCCGATGCGGCAGAGCTGTTCGTTGGCGACACGCCGCCGTTTCGGCTGGTCGACCGCGACGGCGAGACCATGTTTGCCAACGTGCGCTGGCGCCGGCCCGTGGTGGCGATTATCGATGAGGGTTCCCGCAGCGGGCTGGAGGTTTTCGCCTACGCGCTCAAGGTGAACAAGGTTCCGCTGGTCGGCGCCCGCTCGGCTGGCGCCCTGCTCGCAGGCCGCGCCTTCCTGCTGCCCGACGACAGCCTGCTGGAGATCGCAGTCTCCGACGCCATCATCGGCGACAATATCAGGCTGGAAGGCAGCGGCGTGCAGCCGGATATTCCGGTGCCTTTCAGCCTGCCCTATGCCGCGGGTGCGGACCCCCAGCGCGAAGCGGCGATCGAGGAGATGCGGCGGATTCTGGCGCGGGGATAAGCGGCAGGCAACGCGCCCGTCAGAATTCCCACGGTGAGATCAGCCTGAGACCGGTTGTACTGAAATCGCTGATGTTGCGCGTTGCCAGTCTACCGCCATTGATGTGTGCAATTGCCGCGATCATGCCGTCGGGCGCTGACATTGGCCTTCCCCGACGCGAAGCCATACCCATGATTTCGCCGTAGACGAGCGCCGCCTCTTCGGTCAGGCCGAATATGCGGTCAGCGAAACGCCGTCGCCAATCGGACAGCCCCAGTTCAAGCCGCTCCGCGCGCTGATCCGGCCGTATCTTTTGGATGCCAAAAGCGATCTCTGCGATTGTCACTGTCGGAAGGGCAAGTTCGGCATCGCTCCGGACGAGCCAAGCCATGACCGCGGCGTTGGGCGAACTCTTCAGAGTCTCGGAAACTACGTTCGTATCGAGAAAGATCAAAGATCGGGTCCCAAATGCACAGGGCGGCCCTCCTTAATGACCGCTTCAAGATCGATATCGGTGCTACTGCTTGCCGCCAATCGTGCATAAAAATCGGACGCGGGCTCACGCCCTGCCTCACGGATTTCATAGGATTCCAAAGCGCGCTCGACGACATCCGCTATCGAGCGGTTTTCGCGTCGGGCAAGCCTATGCGCAAGGTCGCGCGCCTTGGCGCTTCTGACTGAAAGCTGGGGTTCGGCCATGATGCTTCCTTCGCCCTTATTATAGAAAACTCACGAGCTGCCATCAAGGTGGCAAAAGATGGCCTGATGGCAGAGCGCTAACCACCTCGACATTGTCGATCAGGCGCACAGCGCCCAGCCACGCCGCAACCAACAGGCGCGCCGGCTTGTCCGCCCGTTCGAGCGGCTTCAGGTCGTCGTTGCCCCGCAGTTCGAGATATTCGACATCGTGGAAGCCGGCTTCGACGATTGCCGCTTTCGCCGCCTCGATGACCTGCCGGGCCGCACCGCCCGCCGACAATTTGCCCGCCGCATCGAAGAGAATTGCAGCCAGCCGTGGCGCAATCGTGCGCTCGGCCGCAGACAGGCGCGTGTTGCGGGACGACAAGGCCAATCCATCAGCTTCGCGAACTGTCGCGCAACCGACAATCTCGACAGGAATATCCAGATCCTTCGCCATGCGGCGCACAACATGCAACTGCTGGAAGTCCTTTTCGCCGAAGAATGCGACGTCGGCGCCGGTCTGCAGGAAGAGCTTTGCGACAACGGTGGCGACGCCGTCGAAATGGCCCGGTCGATAAGCGCCGCACAATCCCTCGCTGACGCCCGCCACGGAAACGGTGGTGGCGAAACCCTCGGGGTAAATCTCCTCGGCATCGGGAACATAAAGCAGATGCGCCCCGGTCGGCGCCAGCTTGGCCGCGTCTTCGTTTTCCGTGCGGGGATAGGCGGCAAGGTCGGCGGCACTGTTGAACTGCTTCGGGTTGACAAACAGGGTGACGATGACGCGGTCACTGCGGGCAAGAGCCGTCTCGACCAGGCTGAGATGTCCACGATGCAGGGCGCCCATGGTCGGCACGACGCCCACTTTGGCGCCATCCCACCGCCAGCCGGCAACAACCTTCCTCAGTTCCGACACGGTGCGAACGATCGGCACGCTCATGCGGCGGTCCCACGCCTGACGGTCTTCGGCACGTCGCCGAAGACATGCTCGGGGCCGGGAAACCGCCGCTCGCGCACTTCCTCTGCATAGGCAGCGATTGCCGCGTCGGCCTCGTTGCCCAACTCCGCATATCGCTTGACGAATTTCGGCCGGAATTCGGAGAACTGACCCAGCATGTCGTCGACCACCAGGATCTGGCCGTCGCAAGCTGCCGAAGCGCCGATGCCGATGGTCGGCACGGCGATCTTGCCGGTGATCGCGCGCGCCAGCGGCTCGGCGATCTTTTCCAGGACGACCGAAAACGCGCCGGCCTCAGTGGCCGCGACCGCATCGCGCAGGATCCGGTCGGCATCACCGCCCCGCCCCTGCACCTTGTAGCCGCCGAACACGTTGACCGACTGCGGCGTCAGCCCGACATGCGCCATCACCGGAATGCCGCGCCCGGTGAGGAAGCGGATCGTTCCGGCCATCGTCTCGCCACCTTCCAGCTTCACTGCCGCACAACCGGTCTCGGCCATCAGACGTGCGGCGTTGCGGAAAGCCTGCTCCGGGCTCTCCTCGTAGGAGCCGAACGGCATGTCGACCACCATCAGCGCGCGCTCGACGCCGCGGCGCACAGCCTTGCCGTGCATGATCATCATGTCGAGGGTGACACCGAGCGTCGACGGCAGACCGTGCAAGACCATGCCGACACTGTCGCCGACCAGCACGACATCGCAATGCCGGTCGACCAGCCGCGCCATCGGCGTCGTATAGGCGGTGAGACAGGCGATCGGCGCGCCGCCCTTGCGCTCGGCAATGTCGGGCGGGGTCAGGATCTTGACGTCCGCGGATGCACTCATCTCGCTTCTCCCTCAACGCACTTCGCGAATGTGTTGCACGATTTTTGTGCAGTGCGAAGAGAAAAACGGTTAGCCGGCCCGCATTTCCGGCCCGATGGCGGGTTGGCAGCACCAGCCTTCAAAACCGTCGCAAGCAGGCTTGACCTCAACCTTGGTTGAAGTCGTAGCGTCCCCTGAAACAGCGGCAAGGCAAGGCTCCGGAAGGAAAAGCGATGACCGAAACCCAGGGTGGACCGTCGTCCGTCTATCGCATCAACAAATTCACGGTTCCGACGGAAGAACGCGAAGAATTCCTAGACCTGCTCGAAAAGACCCATGCGGTCATGCGTGCGCAGCACGGGTTCGTGCGCGACCTCATCCTGGAACAGCAATCGGATCCGGACGTCTGCGACCTCTTTACACTGATCGAGCTTGCCGGCCCCGACGCCGTCAGCCGCGTCACGGCGGCCATAGCCGATCAGGACCGCGTGTTGGGGCTCGACCGCAAGGAGATTGTGTCGCGGTTGGGCATCAGGTCGTCGGCATGGCTGTTGAAGGCCGTGCAACTGTCCTAATGCCGGCTGCGATCCTTCAACAGTCCCTCCAGCAGGACGTTGAACGCCTTCACCGCCTTCTTCGAGGCAGACGGCGGATCATCGGCGTTGGCAATCCACAGCGCCGCATGCAACGACGCGCCGCTGATCAGCCTGGCGATGGCCTCGGGATCGACCTCGACCACCAATTTAGCATCGATCAGTTTCTGGAGACTGTCGGTCATCGAGCGGATGCAGGCGTTCTGCGACGGCCATTGCCAAGGATCGCCAAGCGTCGCCGGACCGTCGAGCAGCACGATGCGCTGGATCTCCGGCTCGAGCGCCATCTCGATATAGGCAGTGCATTCATCCACGAAACCTTGCCAGGGATTGCCGGCCATGGCCGAGACTTGGCGCAACCTTTCGGACATCTCACCGTCGATCTCGGCGATCACCGCTTCCAGCAATCCCTTCTTGTCGCCGAAGTGATGATACAGCGCGCCACGCGTCAGACCGGCGGCCGCCGTGAAGTCGTCCATCGACGCTTCGGCGTATCCGACCGTGCCGAAAGCCTGGCGACCGGAGGCGAGCAGCTTGGCTCTGGTCTCGGCAATCATCTCACTGCGGGGCTTGTGCGCCATATCTGTTCTTTCTTTTTGCATACGCCGCGTATATTAGTTGACATACGCGGCGTATGCAACTAACTCTAATCACATACGCCACGTATGTAAGTGGCGCTCCTCCCAGAATCCAGGAGTGCACTATGCACAACCCTTATCGTGAGATATTCAAGGCCCCGGGATCGAAGGGCTTTGCCGCAGCAGGCTTCATCGCCAGGCTGCCGGTCGCAATGGCGACGATCGGCACCGTCGCGATGATTTCTCAAACCCACGGCGAATACTGGCTGGCCGGCGCCGTTTCGGCCACCTTCGCGCTGACCAACGCCTTCGCCGCCCCGCAAATCTCCCGGCTGGTGGACCGTTACGGCCAGAGCCCGGTGCTGGTGCCCGCCGCGACGCTTTCCGTGGTGGCGTTTGCCGCTCTCATCCTCGCGGCGCATTTCCAGTGGCCGACCTGGACATTGTTCGTCACTGCCCTGGTTGCAGCCTCGATGCCCAGTATGCCGGCGATGGTCAGGGCGCGCTGGACCGAAATCTACCGAGACACGCCACAGCTCAACACCGCCTTCGCCTTCGAATCGGTCGCCGACGAGCTCGTGTACATCGCGGGCTCCAGCCTGGCGGTCGGGCTCAGCGTCTCGCTGTTCCCGGAGGCGGGCGTACTGGCCTCGACGCTTTTCCTCGCCGCCGGCTCGTTTGCCTTCATCCTGCAGAAATCGACGGAACCAAAGGTGCACCCGATTGAAAGAAGCGGCGGGCGCTCCGCGATCAACTTGCGTTCGGTACAGGTGATCACGTTCGCATTGGTCGCCATCGGCGCCATCTTCGGCACTGCCGAAGTGACCGTTATCGCCATGACCAAGGAACTTGGCCAGCCGGCGGCGGCGAGCTTCATCCTCGGCGGCTATGCCGTCGGTTCGCTGATTGTCGGCCTGATCTACGGCACGCTGAAGCTGAAGGCCCCGCTGGCGCACCAGTTCGCCGTTGCCGTCGCGATTGCAGCGGCGACCACGCTACCGCTGCTGTTCGTCAGTTCCATCCCGATGCTCGCGCTCACCCTGTTCATCAGCGGCGTCGCCATCTCGCCCACCTTCATCACCGCATTCGGCCTTATCGAGAGGCTTGTGCCTGCGGCAAAGCTCACCGAAGGCATCACCTGGGTGATGACCGGCATCGGCATCGGCATGGCCATCGGCTCGGCCGCCTCGGGCTGGACGATCGATCAGTTCGGCGCCAGCAGCGGCTTCTGGGTCTCAGTGATTGCAGGCGGCGTCGCGCTCACCACGGCGCTGGCCGGCAATTGCCGGCTGCGGCTGCCGCTCAAGGCATCGGAGGCCATGCCGGTTGCGGCCTGACATCCCGCCATCATCATGAGCCGCGCCTTCCCCGGCGCGGCTCGAAAAGACCGGGACCCTGAACGACAACAGCCCAAGGCCAAGGAGACCATAATGCGCATCTTCATTCTTGGCGGCACTGGCTCGATCGGCGCACCGGTGGTGCGGGAACTCGCGGCCACGGGCCATGATGTCATAGGACTTGCCCGCTCCGAACGCTCGGCGGCGCGGTTGGCCGAACTCGGCGCCACACCGCTTGCCGGCGACATCAGGCAGCCGGAAGAGTGGATCGAGAACATCCAGGCGGTCGATGCGGTGGTCCACGCCGCCAGCGACTTTTCCGACGAAATGGAAGCCGTCGATCGCCGGCTGCTCGATGTGCTCCTGCCGGCGCTCGGTGCGATGCCGCGCCGGCCGCGCTTTCTCTACACCGGCGGCTGCTGGCTCTACGGCGCAACCGGCGACAGCATCGCCACCGAGACCTCGCCGTTCGATCCCCTGCCCGCCTTCGCCTGGTCGGTGCCGATGATAGAACGGGTGCTCAAAGCGCCCGGGATCGAACCGCTCATCGTCCACCCGGCGATGGTCTACACCGCCGATAGCGGCGTCATTTCGGCTTTCGTCGAGGCGGCGCGAACCGGTCGCGCCATGCGGATCGTGGAGGGTGAACACGTGCGCTGGCCGCTCGTCCATGCCGACGACCTTGCATTGCTCTACCGCCTGGTTCTGGAACGCGGCGCGGCCGGCTCGGTATATCACGGCGCCGCGCAAGACGGCGCCCCGTCGGCGCGATCGCGCGGCGTTTCGGCGCGTCGACACCGCCCGAGATCGTCAGCGCCGACGCAATCGCGGCGGAACTGGGCGAATGGGCTCGCGGCTACGGTATCGACCAGCGCATGAGCGGCGATAAGGCAAGGCGCGAACTCGGCTGGCGGCCGGTCAACGAGGATATGCCGGCGAAGCTGGCCGAAGCGCTCTGACAGAATCCGACTATCTCCGCTTCCAAAAATGCAGGCGTCCTGGCAAGCGCCGGTCATGGCGAGGCTTCGTTTCGCCTGATACACTCAGCATGCAGGGGCTTTCCGATGCGCAACCCATACGGCGAAATCTTCCAGGCACCGGGCGCCAAGGCCTTTTCGGCCGCCGGCTTCGTCGCGCGCCTGCCGCTGGCGATGATGACGCTCGGCATCGTCACGATGCTGTCGGAGACGCATGGCGAATACTGGCTGGCCGGAGCGGTCGCTGCCACCTTCGCGCTTGCCAACGCGCTGATTGCGCCGCTGGTCTCGCGGCTTGTGGACCGTTACGGCCAGCGCCGCATCCTCATCCCCGCTACCTTGTTTAGCGTCGCGGCCCTGGCCGGCCTGATGCTCGCCACCCATTACAGGATGCCGGACTGGACGCTGTTCCTGTTTGCAATGTTGAGTGGAACGATGCCCAGCATGAGCGCGATGGTAAGAGCGCGCTGGACTGAGCTTTATCGCGGCACCCCGAAACTTCACACCGCCTTCGCATTCGAATCGGTCGCCGACGAGATGCTTTTCATGACCGGCCCCGTCCTGTCGATCGGGCTCAGCGTCACCGTATTCCCGGAAGCCGGGCCATTGCTCGGCACCATGTTCCTGGCCGTCGGCAATCTGCTCTTTGCCGCGCAGAAATCGACCGAACCGCCGGTTCAGCCGCAGGAGAAAAGCGGCGGACGCTCGGTCATCCGCCTGCGTGCGTTGCAGATCCTGGTGCTGACGCTGGTGGCCATAGGCGCCATCTTCGGCACGGCGGAAGTGACTGCGGTCGCCTTCGCCGAGGCGAAAGGGCATAAGGCCGCCGCCAGCCTGGTGCTGTCTAGCTATGCGGCCGGCTCGCTGATCGCCGGGCTCGCCTTCGGCGCGCTTAAACTCAGGCTTCCGCTTGCCAGGCAGCTGCTGGCGGCAATAGCACTGGCGGCAATCACCACCCTGCCGCTGCTCGTCGTCGGCAGCATCTCGGCACTGGCGGCGGTTTTCTTCGTCGCCGGCATCGCGGTTTCGCCCACCATCATCATCTCGATGGCGTTGATAGAGAAGCTGGCCCCATCTTCGAAACTGACCGAGGGCATGACATGGGCGATCACCGGGATCAGCATCGGCATGGCGGCCGGCTCGTCGGCATCCGGCTGGATGATCGACGCCTATGGCGCCGTCAGCGGTTTCTGGGTCGCCGTCGCAGCCGGGATGATTGCCCTGGTGATTGCGCTGGCCGGGCAGCGCAGCCTCTATAGGCCTTCGGCGAAGATGGCGGCTGCAACCTCACCGGCTGGTTCTTGAAGCCTCCGGCTCCCGGTTAGCTTTCGCCTACAGAATTTCGGTTCTGGCGATCCGGATTCCGAAGCCTTCGAGGCCGATATAGTGGCGCTCACGCGAGGCGATCAGGTTGATCGACGAAATGCCCAGATCTTTCAGAATCTGCGCTCCGAGGCCGATCTCGCGCCATTCGCTTTCGCGCCGGCGGGCTTCGGCATGGTCCTCGCGTTCGCCGGGCGCCGGACGGTTGCGGCCCTGATGGGCCACGCCGACCGACCCTTCGCGCAGGTAGACGATGACACCGCGCTTGCGCTCGCCCATCGTCTTCATCACGTCGTGCAACTGGTATTCGGTGCCGAAGACATCGGAGACGACATCTTCCTGATGCAGCCTCACCGGCACTTCCTCGCCGTCGCGGATGTCGCCGAAGACGATGGCCAGGTGGTGCATCACGTCCCAGGGCAGCGTGTAGGTGTAAGCCTTGGCCTTGCCGCCCGGGGTATCCATGTCGAAACATTCGACGCGCTCGATCAGCGTTTCCTGGCGCTGGCGGTAGGCGATGAGGTCGGCGACCGACACCTGCTTGAGCCCGTTCTTCTGTGCAAATGCCGTCACCTGGGGGCCGCGCATCACCGAGCCGTCGTCGTTGACCAGTTCGCAGATGACGCCGACAGGCGGCAGGCCGGCGAGCTTGCAAAGGTCAACCGCCGCCTCGGTATGGCCGGAGCGCATCAGCACCCCGCCTTCGCGGGCGACCAGAGGGAAAATATGGCCGGGACGCACGAAATCCGAGGCCCCGACATTGCCGTTAGCGAGGTTGCGCACGGTCAGCGTGCGGTCATCGGCCGAAATGCCTGTCGTGGTTCCGTGCTTGAAGTCGACGCTGACGGTGAATGCGGTGCTGTGCGGCGCATCATTGTCAGCGACCATCGGCGCGAGGTTGAGGCGCTTGGCCTCCTCGCGCGGCATCGGCGCACAGACGATGCCCGACGTATGGCGCACAATGAATGCCATCTTTTCGGGCGTGCAATGAACGGCGGCGACGATCAGGTCGCCTTCATTCTCGCGGCCGTCGTCGTCCATCACGACGACGATTTCGCCAGCCTCGAATGCGCGCAGGGCTTCGGCGATTTTCTTCTGGTCGTAGGGCATGATGCTCGCTTCGCTCATTGGAGCGAATAGGGAGTAGCGAATGGTGAGGAGAGAAATCCGCGCTATTCGCTATTTGCTATTCGCTAAGTTCTTCCCGTTTGTCCCCGGTGCCGCAGATAATGGTCGGCGATGGCGCAGGCAACCATCGCCTCGCCGATCGGCACGGCGCGGATGCCAACGCAAGGATCATGACGGCCCTTGGTCATCACGTCGACATTATTGCCGTCGACGTCGATCGACTGGCGTGGCGTCAAAATTGACGAGGTCGGCTTGACCGCAAAGCGCGCGATCACCGCCTGGCCGGTCGAGATGCCGCCCAGAATGCCGCCAGCATTGTTGGACAGGAAGATCGGCTTGCCGTCATTGCCCATGCGCATTTCGTCGGCATTCTGTTCGCCGGTGATCCTCGCCGCCTCGAAGCCGTTGCCGATCTCGACGCCCTTGACGGCGTTGATCGACATCACGTTCGACGCGATGTCCTGATCGAGCTTGGCATAGATCGGCGCGCCCAGCCCGGCCGGCACGCCTTCGGCAACGATCTCGATCACCGCTCCGACAGAGGAACCCGCCTTGCGGATGCCGTCGAGGTAATCGGCGAAAACCGCGACCGAAGCGCGATCCGGAGTGAAGAACGGGTTTTCGGCGTCGCCAATGAAATCCCAGTCCCAGTTGGCGCGGTCGATCGACTTTTCGCCCATCGAGATCAGCGCGCCGCGCACTGTCATGCCGGGCAGCACCTTGCGCGCCAGCGCGCCAGCGGCAACGCGCGCCGCAGTCTCGCGCGCCGACGACCTGCCGCCGCCGCGATGATCGCGGATGCCGTATTTCATATCGTAGGTATAGTCGGCGTGGCCCGGCCGGTACTGGCGGGCGATCTCGCCATAATCCTTGGAGCGCTGGTCGACATTCTCGATCAGCATCGAGACCGGCGTGCCGGTGGTGATCATGGTGACGCCGTCGTCATCCATGACGAAACCCGACAGCACTTTCACCTCGTCCGGCTCGCGGCGCTGCGTCACGAAACGCGACTGGCCGGGACGGCGCTTGTCGAGTTCGGCCTGGATGTCGTCGCGGGTGAAGCGGATCCCTGGCGGGCAGCCGTCGACGACGCAGCCCAGCGCGGCGCCATGGCTCTCGCCCCAGGTGGTGACACGGAACAGATGTCCGAACGTGTTATGCGACATGATGCGATGCCTGCCCCGCCCGGTCTCACCGGGATTTCGTGCAGCGTTCTATTGACGTTTTCAGCAAGGGTCAAACCAAACGCATGGTCCCGAAACCGGAATCGGCTTTCGGAAAGACCACGGCTCGACGTAAGCAAGAAGCCCGCCTGATGGCGGGCTTCCGGATATGCGTGGCCTTGGAGCGCCTACTTCGCCGCTGCCGAAACCGCGTCGAAGAAGACCATGTCGTCGATGGGCGCGGCGGAAGTCGGCTTCGACTGGGCGCCGAAGGTCACGATCACCACCTTCTTCGCCGGGTTGATGTAGATGTGCTGGCCAAAGATGCCGATCGCGCTGAAGGCGCCGTCGGCCTTCGAGGCTTCGGTCCAGGCCGGCCACCACATATAGCCGTAGTCGAGCGGCTTGCCGTCCTTCAGCGTCTTCGGGCTGCCGGCTTCGGCCACCCAGCCATCGGGGAGGATCGACTGGCCGTCGATGACGCCACCCTCGAGGAAGAACTGGCCGAAGCGGCCGTAGTCGCGCAGCGTGGCGCTGATGCCGCTGCCGCCGATCTCGCCGCCATCCGGCGAATCGAGCCACCAGTTGGCATCGGCCTCCATGCCTGCCTTGCTCCAGATCTTCTCTGACAGGTACTCGGCAACCGGCTTGCCTACCGCGCCGCGCACAATCTCGCCGGCTACCTGCGTTTCGCCGGTGCTGTAGGTATTGACCATGCCGGGCTCGGCTGCCCGCGGTAGCGCGGCCATCACGTCGAGTGCTGCGCCCGGCTTCTGCGATATCTGCGCCTTCAAGAGCTGGCGGCGGTCCGACGCCGGGTCGGTATAGGTTTCGTTCCACTTCACGCCCGACGACATCATCAGGATGTCGCGCACCGAGACGCCGTCATAGGCGGTGCCGGCGAGCCTTGGCACGTATTTCACCACCGGGTCCGAAAGGCTTCCGATGTGGCCATCCTTGATGGCTGCGCCGATCAGCGTGGACGTTATCGACTTGGCGACCGACATCGACATCCAGCGGGTCTTTTCGGTATTTCCGCGCTGGTAGAGTTCGAGCGCGACCTTGCCGTCCTTGAGCACCAGCAGGCCGGTGATGCCGTTGAGCGCGACATAGTCGTAGAGATCGTAGTTCTTCTCGCCTTCCTTGAATTTGATTTCCTTGAGCGGCTCGGCCGCTTGCGGCAGCGGGCTTACCTTGTCGCCATGCGCGATGGTGCGCGTCGGGAACAGACGGTCGATGTTGCGGAAGGTGTTGACCGCAAGATCCGGCATCAATGCGCCGTTATAGACCTGTTCCACCGTGCCTATCGGTTCCTCTGCATGCGGATAGGGGTTGTCGCCAGCTGCGCTCGCCGCGTTGGTCATCAAGGCCGTCATCAAGGTTGCCGCCAGTAGCGCGCCGCACCGACTCTTGTCCAAAACGCTAGCAAAACCGATGCCGGCCGTCGTTTCTTTTCTCCACCCAGTCACTTCTTTCAATCCTCCAGTTCACTCACGCAATGCGGTGAGCAAGGTGACGTTACGAGAGCCGGAAGACGGCGATCCACAAGGGTTTGTCCGACCAGCCGCGGGCTTCCGTTGGACCAGCCGGCGCGATGGGTGGAGACGGTGACAAATCGGGTGGACGATGGGTGGAAACAGTGACAGCCGCGCGGGCAGGCTGTCGGGAAAATCGCTATGCCAAGCCACATCCGCCCTTGAGAACCGTGGACGAAGGAAGGGTCGTTGTAGTTTTGACAAAATCGCGGTGCTACTCTTTCATTCACCCCGCCCGTCCAACGTGCCCCCCGCCAAGCGGAGCGAAAAGGAAAGAATGATGAAGCGTATACTGATTGGTGCCGCCGCCGTGCTGATGCTGTCTGGTGCCGCCATGGCCGCCGAAGCCGAGGGCCAGATCAAGTCGATCGACGCCGAGAAGCTGACCATCACGCTCAATGACGGCAAATCATACAAATTGCCCGGTGAATTCGACGTCACAGCCCTCAAGGAGGGCATGGACATCATCCTCGCCTACGACAAGGTGGGCGATGACAACCTGATCACCGACATGGAGCTGTCGCAGTAAGCTGCGGGCTTACAGCCACTCCAGCATCCCATCCCGAAGCCTGAGCACGCGATCCTGCGGAACGTGCAGGTTGGCCGCTTCGCGCTCCGGCATGTTTGCGATCGTCCGGAACAGCACCCGTACGATGCCGCCATGGGTGACGCAGACCGTCTGCCGCGTCAGGGTTTCCAGCCATGGCATCGCGCGGTGCTTCAGCATCTCGTAGCTCTCGGCGGCCGCACCCGGCGGGCGGAAATTCCACTTGTTGCGGCGGCGCGCCTTGGTCGAGCCCGGCGCCACCACCTCGATCTCGGCGAAGGTCGATCCCTGCCAGTCGCCGAAATGCACCTCGATCAAGCGCGCGTCGGTGCAATAGTCCTTGGGGTCCAGGCCCATGGCGGTGCGCACCCGCTCCATCGTCTCGCGGGTTCGCCGCATCGGGCTGGCGACAAAGTCGAAACCTTCCGCCCTGCCCAGAAGCTTCGCCAGTTCACGGCCGTTGCGGGTGGCCTGCTCGCGGCCAAGCGCATTGATGTCGGTGTCGGCCTGGCCCTGCAGCCGGCCCTCGGCATTCCAGTCGGTCTCGCCGTGGCGCAGGAAATAGACAAGCGGATACATCGCGGCCGACCTGCGCCTTTCGAAATTGGGGGAAGGACCGTCAGTCCTTGACGACGGAGATATCCGGCGCGTCGACCGCCTTCATGCCGACGACGTGATAGCCGGAATCGACATGATGCACTTCGCCGGTGACGCCGCGCGACAGATGCGACAGGAAATACAGCGCCGAATCGCCGACCTCCTCCACCGACACCGTGCGTTTCAGCGGCGAATTGTATTCGTTCCAGCGCAGGATGTAGCGGAAGTCGCCGATGCCCGACGCGGCCAAGGTCTTGATTGGCCCGGCCGAAATCGCGTTGACGCGGATGTTGCTGCCGCCGAGATCGACGGCCAGATAGCGCACGCTCGCCTCCAGCGCCGCCTTGGCGACGCCCATGACGTTATAATGCGGCATCACCTTCTCGGCGCCGTAGTAGGTCAGCGTCAAAAGCGAACCGCCATCGGTCATCAGCTTTTCGGCACGCTTGGCGATGGAGGTGAAGGAATAGACCGAGATGTCCATGGTGCGCAGGAAGTTATCGCGCGTCGTCTCGACATAACGCCCGTCGAGTTCCTCTTTGTCGGAGAAGGCGATGGCATGGACGAGGAAATCGAGCTTGCCGAACTTCTTCTCGACATTCTCGAACACCGCATCCAGCGTCTCGGCTTCGGTGACGTCGCAGTGGCCGGCGATGAACGCGCCAAGCTCAGCTGCAAGCGGCTCGACACGCTTCCTGAACGCCTCGCCCTGATAGGTCAGGGCCAGTTCGGCGCCCTGGTCGGCGCACGCCTTCGCGATGCCCCAGGCGATCGACCGATTGTTGGCGACGCCCAGGATAAGGCCGCGCTTTCCGGCCATCAGGCCATTTCCACCTGCCATGTGAGACTTCTCCGCGGAAAAATTGCTTGGCGCTGCCTATCGCACAGGCAAAACCCGGCTTCAAGCGCGGAAGGCGATTGAGCGACGCGAAGGCTTGCGCATCGCAGGGGAAGACGACATGTGAATCCGCCACGGTCACCTGAACCGTTCAGCAAAGTGCTTGAGAAACGAAGCCAGACCGCAACTTCTATCAAGTTTACATTGCGATTATATAGTAATATCTAAAGTAAAATCCGAATCTTCTATAATATCACTCGTATCGTAGGGATACGTTATGGCACCGAAGGATCACTATTTGCTTGGCCGCTCCCAGGCGGAAGAGGCCCGTCTGAAGCGCCAGATCGCCAATCTCGGGCCGGACTCGGATGCACAGTTCGAAAAGATCGGCATAAGGCCCGGCGAAAAGGTCGTCGATCTGGGCTGCGGCCCGGGAGGCGTGCTGCAACTCCTGGGCAAACGCGTCGGTCCCACCGGCTCGGTTCTGGGCATCGAACGCAGTGCCCAGTTCGTGGATCTGGCGCGACGCTTCGTGGCGGACCACGCGATGGGGCAGGTCGAAATCCGCGAAGGCGACGCCTATGATACAGGATTGCCGCGCGGATCGTTCGACGGCGCCCACATGCGGCTCGTCCTGGTCAACGTGCCCGAGCCTGAGCGTATCGTCCGCGAGATGGTGTCGCTGGTGCGCCCCGGCGGCTGGGTCGCAAGTTTCGAGGCGGACTTTGTCTCGCACATTTATGATCCACCGTTGCCTGAGTGGGCTCGCCTCCTAGAAGCCTATATCGCCTATTCGAGCGCGCAAGGGATCGATCTTTTCATTGGAAGGCGCACGCATCGGCTCTTCCGGGACGCCGGCGTGGAGGACATACAGGTCGACGCGGTCGTGCATGTCTATCCACCGGGTCACGACCGCCGGCCGATCCTGCGGGATTTCATCAACAATGTCCGCGACCGGCTGATCGGCGACGGCTTCATCCAACGCCACGAACTCGAAGAGGCGATGACGGCACTTGAGCGCCATCTTTCCGATCCCGATGTGCTGGTGGCGTCGAACGCGTTCTTTCGGCTGGTCGGCCGCGTACCGTCGTCAGTCTGATCGGCGGGCCCGAGCCACGTCCGTCCTGACTGTCCTGATGCCAGCGCAGGCCGGGCAAAGTCCACAGTCCATGCGGATTTGGCTCGATACCGCCCTGATCAGCCGTCGCGCTTTTTCATCAGCGCCTCGAGCTCCGAATCGCCGCCCTCCGGCAGCATGACGCGGACATGGGCATAGAGGTCGCCGTGGCCGCCGGCCTTTACGGGCAGGCCGCGCCCTTTCAGCCGCAGCACCTTGTCCGAGCTCGACCAGGCCGGCACGTTGACTGCGAGGCGGCCGGTCGGCGTTTCCACCGCCACCTTGGCGCCAAGCACGGCATCGCGCAGCGGAACCTGGAGGTCGGCATGCAGGTCGCGCCCTTCGAGTCGGTAGCGTGGATGCTTGCGGATGTGGATCGTCACCAGCGCGTCGCCGGGTTCGCCGCCGAGAAGCTGTTCGCCCTGGCCCTTCAGGCGGATGGTCTGGCCTTCCTCGACATAATTCGGAAGCTTCACCGCTATGCGGCGACCCCCGGGAAAGATGGCGTTCACCTTGGCGGCGGTCGCCGCATCCTCGACGCTGATATCGAGCGTGGCGCTGAGATCGCTGCCCTTTGCGGCGCGCTGGCGGGCTCCCGGCCTGGCGCCCGGCTGCTGGCCGAAGGCATCGCCGAAAATCTGGCTGAAAAGATCGTCGCCCAGTCCTTCGCCGCCCGGCCCCGAGGAGCGGAACTCGAAGCGCGAACCGCCCGGCCCATGCTGGGCGCGGCGGAACGCGGCAAAAGGATCGGCGCCGCCCGAGGCGCCCTCGAAGCCCTGGAACCGCTGCTTGCCCTCGCCGTCGATCTCGCCGCGGTCGAATGCGGCGCGTTTTTTTTCGTCGCCGACAATCTCGTAAGCCTGGTTGGCCGCGGCGAAATACTCCTTCGCCTTCGGGTCGTCCGGATTCTGGTCAGGGTGATATTTCTTGGCCAGTTTGCGGAACGCCGACTTGATGTCTTTCGCCGACGCGCCTTTGGCCACGCCAAGAACGTCATAGGGATCGCGCATGTACTCTCACTGCCAAAGCGGAAAAAATGGTCGCCCTATATATGCGTTGGGTTAGGAAGAGATTCCAGCCCGCAGGGGTTTGCCCCGCGCCTACAGTGCCTCGAAAGAACGCATCCGCCAAGCGCCGGCGGTTGCAAGGCAGGCGTCGCCGCTGAACATCGAGACCCCGTCGAAACTTTCGCGCGTCGCCTGGAAGCGCCGGCACAGCGCGCCGTTGTCCTTGTATTCGACGAGGTCGGTGATCGATCCGCGCGAGCCGGTGTCGGAATTGGCCCAGGCGAGCGCTTTGCCGCCCGCCATTTCGACATCGGCCGAGGAGATCGCGTTGCGGATGGTTGCTACGTCGGAGAGCTGCGAAGGGTCGATGGCGTCAGCGGACGGATCGGCAGGCACGGCGCTGGTGTAGAATGTCTTGTCGACCTCGGCCTTGCCGAGATCAAGGCCGGACGCACAGGCGGAGAGCTGCAAAAGGGCAGCGAGCAAAACCGCCGCTTTCGGGTATTTCGACCTCTTGGACCACGCATCGCCCATTCCAAACGCTTGCGCTGCGCGCGACAATCGGCAATCTCCCGCCATGCAATCCACTTCGAAGTGTAAATTATGAATGAAATCGGGTTAACAAGCGGTGACTTTACAGAACATGCAGAGCCGTTTCGGCTGTTTGCGGAATGGCTGGCGGATGCGGCCAAAAGCGAGCCTAACGATCCGAACGGCGTTGCGCTGGCGACCGTCGATACCGACGGCATGCCCGACGTGCGGATGGTGCTGCTGAAGGGCTTCGACGAACAGGGTTTCGTCTTCTACACCAATTTCGAGAGCGCCAAGGGCCGCGAGATCCTCGCCACGATGAAGGCGGCGATGTGTTTCCACTGGAAGTCGCTGCGCCGGCAGGTGCGGGTGCGCGGACCGGTCGAAATCGTCACCGACGCCGAGGCCGACGCCTATTTCGCGACGCGGCCGCGTGGCAGCCGCATCGGCGCCTGGGCGTCGAAACAGTCACGGCCGCTGGAAAGCCGCTTCGCGCTGGAAAAGGCGGTCGCCGAATACACGGCCCGTTATGCCATCGGCGAAATCCCGCGCCCGGCTCATTGGTCAGGCTTCCGCATCGTGCCGCAGTCGATAGAATTCTGGCACGACCGGCCCTTCCGCTTACACGATCGCATCGTCTTCAGCCGGGCCGCCGACGGCGGCTGGGAGAAAGACCGGCTGTATCCGTAATCAACAGCCAGTCGCAAGCCATGCGACACTCAGGGCTGGCGGCTTGCGTCGGCGCGCGGGCGGGTGACCCAGCGGATGCCTGCCGCAAAGGCCAGGGCCAGCAGCGGCCAGACGGCCCAGAACTCGCCCTGGAAGGACAAAAGATTGATCCCCACGATGCCTAGCCCGATGACGCCCAGCGTGGCGATGCCCGGATCGACGCGTCCGTTGGACTTGGCCCAGGTAAGGCCACGCAAGACACCGTAGGCGAGCAGCGGCCAGACGGCCCAGAAGGTTCCTTCGAAGGTCAGCAGGTTGATGGCGATCAGACCCAGCATGACGACGGTCAGGATGCCGAATTTGCGGTCGGTCACCGGCTTCGTCATGAAAGCGAAGGCTCCCCCGCGCGCTGCGGCTGCGGGAGCCTGTTTGGGCCGTCCGGCGACAGCCGGATCTGGATTGCGCCCGAAACGCTGTTCGGCGGGCCGCGATTGGGGTTCCTGCGCGCCGATGCGCACGGCGTAACTCGGCACGCCTTCGTCGATGTTCTTCACCGCGAGTTCGCCGAGGAAGTCGAAACCGACCGCCACCTTGTTGCGGACCTGATCGTAGACCGTGTTGGAGATGACGATGCCGCCGGGCTTGGCGGAAGTCTGCAGGCGGGCTGCGATGTTGACGCCATCGCCATAGATATCGTCGCCCTCGGCGATCACGTCGCCGAGGTTGATGCCGATGCGGAACAGCATGCGCGCTTCGTCGGAACGGCGTTCGTTGCGCTGGGCAAGTTCGCTCTGCACATCCACCGCGGCGCGCACTGCTTCCACCACGCTCGGAAATTCGGCGATCAGCCCGTCGCCCCAGGTGTTGACGACCCGGCCGCCATGCCCGTCGATCAGCCGGCCCATGGCGTCGCGATAATCCTTGAGGGTGGCGAGCGTGCCCTCCTCGTCGGCCTCCATCAGGCGCGAATAGCCCTGCACGTCGGCGGAAAAGATGGTGGTCAGCTTGCGGCGTGTGGCCGACATGGTCCTCCGGTCCTCATTGGTGCTCCGCCACCCGTCTTTTAACGTAGCGGGCCGCGCCACGCCAGACGACCTTACCCGCCGGCGCCGCCTGTTCACCCCCTCGCAGCCACGCGAATTTCATCCCACGGTTGCCAGATTGGACATATGGGGAGTGGGAACAGGTTGAGGAAGACCATCAAACGCAGATTTTTGTGCGGGGCTCCCTTTCAGCCCGCCTTCTTGCGGTTCATGAAGGCGACGAAAGCGTTGCGGGCCTCGTCGGACTTCAGCCGGGCGCGGAAATACGCGCTTTCCTCCTTGATGCGGGCGACAAGTGCCGCGCGGTCGCCCAGCATCAGGTCGCGGGCGATCTTCAGCGCCTCCGGCGGCCTTGCCGCAATCGCCTCGGCTGCCGCGAACACCGCAGCCTCCAGCGCGTCCTCGGCGACCACGTCGTAGATCAGCCCTGCGGCCTTTGCACGCTCGGCCGAAAAACCTTCACCGAGCCCCAGCAAAGCGAATGCCTGCTGGCGGCCGATTACGGCTGGTGCGAGAAGGCTGGAACCTGCTTCCGGCACCAGCCCAAGATCGACAAACGGCGTCCTGAATTCGGTGCGCGGCGTGGCAAACGTCAGGTCGCAGTGAAGGTTGATCGTGGTGCCGATGCCGACCGCGATGCCGTCGACGCCGGACACGATGGGTTTCTTCGCTTCAGCCAGCGCGATCAGGAAATCGTAGACTTCCGTGCCGCCCTCGCCGCCGGTGGCGATCGCCATGAAGTCGGCAAGGTCGTTGCCGGAGGAAAAAGCCCCAGGCACGCCGAGGATGACATTGACGCGAACGCCCGCATCCGCGTCGCCCTCCCGGAGTGCTGCGGCCATAGCCGCGTACATGGCGCGGGTAATGGCGTTCTTCTTGTCGGGCCGGTTCATCCGGATGACCTGTGCGGCATCCCTGCGTTCGATGAGGATATGGTCGGTCAAGCTGTCGGTCCTTCTGCATTCAAGCCGCGACGAGCGCGGCGGCTGCGGCTGCTAGGCTCTCTGCGCCGAGGCTGACGCGCTCTTTCAGCGCCCGTGTTTCGCCAACGAGGTTTTCCGCGAAGAAGCGGCAGAGCGCGATGCGGCCAGCGGATTTTTCGGCAATCGCTCCCTTGGCCAGATAGACGCCGCCGGCAGCGAGCGCAAAGAGCCTGAGATAGGGCGTGGCGCCGGCCAGCGCCTGCTGCAGGCCGCCGTCCGAAACCTGGTCCTGCAGGAACAGGGTGGCGTCGAGAAAATCCTTGAGCGAGGCTTCCAGATTGTCGGCCGTGCGCCCGAACCCGTCGAGGTTGGAATCGCGCAAGGCGTCGACGACCTCCGACAGTTCGCCGATGTAGCCCAGAACATGATCACCGCCAGCTTGCGGCAGCTTGCGCGTCACAAGATCGATCGCCTGGATGCCGTTGGTGCCTTCATAGATCGGCGCGATGCGGGCGTCGCGATAAAGGCTCGCCGCGCCCGTCTCCTCGATGAAGCCCATGCCGCCATGAACCTGCACGCCCATCGACGCGACCTCGACACCGACATCGGTGGAGAACGCTTTTGCGATGGGAGTCAGCAGATTGGCCCGCTCCTGCCAGTGTTTGCCTGCCTCGCCGCCGGCGTGCGCCATGTCCGTGGCATGCGCGCAGGAATAGGCGATCGCCCGCGCGATCGCGGTCAGCGCCTTCATGGTCAACAGGTTGCGCTGCACGTCGGGATGATGGACGATCGGCGCCATGCCGTCGCCGTCATAGCCTGTCGCCTTGCCCTGCCGCCGCTCATTGGCGAAGGCAATGGCTTTCTGGGTGGCTGTCTCGGCGATCGCCACCCCCTGCATGCCGACCGCAAGCCGTGCGTTGTTCATCATGGTGAACATGCAGGCCAGGCCCTTGTTCTCCTCGCCGATCAGCCAGCCGATCGCGCCCGGCTGCCCACCGCCGGCAAAACCGTCGCCATAGATCATCGTGCAAGTCGGCGAGGCGTGGATGCCAAGCTTGTGTTCGATTGAGGAACAGAACACGTCGTTGCGGGCGCCGAGGCTGCCATCCTCTTCGACAAAGAACTTCGGCACCAGGAACAGCGAGATGCCGCGGGTGCCGGCAGGCGCATCGGGCAGCCGCGCCAGTACCAGATGCACGATGTTGTCGGTGAAATCGTGCTCGCCATAAGTGATGAAGATCTTCTGCCCGAAGACGCGATAGGTGCCGTCGCCCACCGGTTCGGCGCGCGCCCGCAACGCCGCCAGGTCGGAGCCGGCCTGCGGCTCCGTCAGGTTCATCGTGCCCATCCATTCGCCCGAGACGAGCTTTTCCAGATATGTCTTCTTCAGCGCCTCGGAGGCATGTTTTTCGATCGCTTCGACCGCGCCCATGGTCAATGTCGGGCCGATGCCGAAGGCCATCGAACCCGAATTCCACATTTCGAGGGCGGCGACGCCCAGCATGGTGGGCAGCCCCTGCCCGCCGAATTCTTCCGGCCCGGACAGCGCGTTCCAGCCGCCGTCTATCCAGCGGCGATAGAGGTCCTTCCAGCCGGGCGGCATCGTCACCGCGGCATCCTTGAGCACTGCACCGTGCGCATCGCCTATTCCATGCAGCGGCGCCACTTCCTCGGTGGCGAAGCGGCCGGCTTCATGCAGGATGGCGTCGACCAGATCTTCCGACAATTCGCCGAGCGAACCCGCATCGATCGCCGCCTGCAGCCCTGCGACATGTTTCAGCGTGAAGGCGATCTCGTCGACGGGCGCTCGATACATGGTGCTCTCCTCTTACAAGCGGCATGTCAGGCTGGTTCGATACGCTCGACCGGCAAATCGGTTTCTTTTTACGTAAACGTCAATCAATGGATTGATGTTGCCGTTGCGGACGGTCGATTTCAAGCCTAAATGCAGAAGAGGAGTGAAAATGATGCTGGCACGGCCGGAAAAACATCGCTGCATCGAATGCGGAATGCCGTTCGGCTCGGCTGCCTTTTGGTATCATCAGGGCAACATCGACAACGGTCCGGCCTATTGGTGCGACCGTGGTATTCTGTGCTCGCCCGCATGTTCCCTCGCTCACCATCGCAAACGCGCCGCCGAAGGCACCTTGCCGGACCATCCTGCCCCGGATCCTTTCGACATCGATCCCATTCGTTCTCTCCGAGAAGAACGTCACTGACAGCAATTCGTTAACCACGTTCCCGCAGGATATCCGCGAGTTCCGCGGAGTTTTCTGTTTTGCCTCGTCCGGCGTCTCATCATCTTGTCAGTCTGGCGCTCGCTGCGGCGCTGGGCATGGTGGTGCCGCTTGCCGCACAAGCTTCGGATTTTTCGCAACCATGGCTGCGCTCGGACCGCGCGCTGGTCATCGATGCCTACGAATACAATCCCATCGACTGGCAGAAGCTTTCGACCGACAAGCGCATCGTCGGCTTCATCAACAAGGCCTCCGACGGGCTGCCTCCGCCCTATTCCTGCACCGGCAATGAAACCGAAACCAGGCTGTGCAAGGCCTTGTTCAGGCGTCACGCCGTGGCCCGCGAATTGTTCCAGACGCGCAAGATGGTGGCCAAGTCGCTTGGCCTGAAATGGGGCGCCTATCATCTGGCGCGGCCCGGCAACCCGGTCGACCAGGCCAACAATTTCATCGATTTCGCCGAGCCGGGCCCCGACGACCTTGTCGCGCTCGACATCGAGGAGAACGATCCCACGCAATGGATGTCGCTGGAGGATGCGGAGGAATTCGCCCGCCATGTGCAGCGGCGCATCGGCCGCTTTCCCGTGCTCTACACCAATGGCACGACAGCCAAGCACATCGCCGACAATCGCGACAAATATCCGCTTCTGTCACGCCTGCCGCTCTGGTACGCCCGCTACAAGCCCGAGATCGGCATGCATTTCCCGAAAGGCAATTGGCAGGGTTATGCGCTCTGGCAGTTTTCCTCGCAGGCCAATTGCAACGACCGCGCCTGCCCCTACCGCGTTCCCGGCACGCCCAACGACATCGACGTCAACGTCGCCTCGATGAACGCCGACGAGTTGCGCGAGGCATGGCCGTTCGGCGGACTGCTCGACGTGCCGGTGGAGATGATCGCGTCGGTGCCGATACCGGTGACGCGGCAGGCCGGGCTCGCCGGCGACGTCACCCTTTCCTTTGCACCCGTCGAGAAGGCGAGCGCGCTGCTGGCGCTGGCCGGCGCTTTCCACGCCGGCGGCCAGCAATATCCCGGCCGCTACGGCGCGGCACCCGAAAGCACGCGGATCGCCGCCGACCACCCCGTGTCGGATATACCAGACAGTTCCGCGCCCAGGGGTGCGGGCCAATCCTTCCTCCAGGCGATCTCCAGCTATTTAACCGGCTTCCGCGACCAACTGTTTGCCTGGGCAAGCGATGCGCCGCCTGTCGGCATCGACCCCGCCACGACGGCTACTATTCCGATGGGCAAGACGGAACGCTAGCCGCCACTCTTTTCCCGCTCCACCGCCCGCCAGCCGATGTCGCGGCGGCAGAAACCATCCGGCCAGTCGATCCTGTCGACCGCCGCATAGGTGTTGGCTTGAGCCTCGCGGACCGTCTTGCCGGTGGCCGTGACGTTGAGCACGCGGCCGCCATTGGCCACCACCTCATCCCCCCGCATGGCGGTGCCCGCATGGAAAATCTCCGCGCCGGTCCCGGCGGCTTCAGCCAGGCCGCGAATGACCGAACCTTTCTGCGGGGTGCCGGGATATCCTTTCGCCGCCATCACCACGGTCAGTGCGGCATCGTCGCGCCAGCGCGCCGAGACATGGGCGAGCTGGCCGTCGGCTGAGGCGTTCAGCAAGACCAGCAGATCCTCCTTCAGGCGCATCATCAGCACCTGGCATTCCGGATCGCCGAAGCGCGTGTTGAACTCGATCAGCTGCGGGCCGTCCCTGGTGATCATCAGTCCGGCGAACAGCACGCCGGAAAACGGCGCGCCTATCTCGGCCATGCCGCGCAGGGTCGGCTCTATGATCTCGCGCATCGTGCGCTCGACCATAGTGTCGGTCATCACCGGCGCCGGCGAATAGGCGCCCATGCCGCCGGTGTTGGGCCCTGTGTCGCCGTCGCCCACCCGCTTGTGGTCCTGCGCGGTACCGAAGGGCAGCGCCGTCTTGCCGTCGCACAGGCAGAAGAAACTCGCTTCCTCGCCCTCGAGATACGCCTCGACCACCACTTCCGCCCCCGCACCTCCGAAGGCGCCGTCGAAACAGGCGTCGATCGCGCTGAGCGCCTCTTCCTCCGTCATCGCCACGGTGACGCCTTTGCCGGCCGCCAGCCCGTCGGCCTTGACGACGATCGGCGCGCCCTGCGTTTTCACATAGGCCCTGGCCTCCGCCGCGCCGGTGAAGCGCCGGTAGGCGCCGGTCGGGATGTTCTGGCGGGCGCACAGGTCCTTGGTGAAGCCCTTCGATCCTTCGAGCTGTGCCGCCGCCTTCGACGGGCCGAAGACGCGGACGCCGGCGGTCGCGAGATCGTCGGCGATGCCGGCGACCAGCGGCGCTTCGGGCCCGACCACGACAAGGTCGATTTTCTTGTCCTTGCAGAACGCAATGATCGCCGCATGGTCGGCAATGTCGAGCGCCACGCATTCGGCTTCCCGCGCGATGCCCGGGTTGCCGGGCGCGGCATAAAGCCTGTTCAACATCGGCGATGCGGCGATCTTCCAGGCCAGCGCATGTTCGCGGCCGCCGGAGCCGATGAGAAGAACATTCATGAGCAACGCCTCGCCGAGATCCGCCGAATTGAGGCTTCTCCGCTAGAGCATGATCCGAAAAGTGGAAAACGGTTTTCGGGAAAGATCATGCTCCAACAAAGAGATAGAGCCCCATTCCGATCCAGTCGGAATGGAGCAGGCTCTAGTGTCGATGCGGCGGCGGGTCAAGGCGGATCGACTTTCGGAGCGACGTTTCAACGCCGATCGTGCCCAAAGTTCGTCACCTGCCGTAATGGAACCGACACGCGGCAATTTCGATTGCTTGCGCATCACCGCTGCCGGACACCCGATAGATCAGCCGGTGCTCCTGGGTGATGCGGCGAGACCACCAGCCCGACATTTCACCGCGCAAGGGCTCGGGTTTGCCAATTCCCTGGAAAGGACCGCGCTGCATATCCTTCAGCAGTTCATTGATGCGCGCCAGCATTTTCAGGTCGACACTTTGCCAAAAGGTGTAGTCACTCCAACCGCGCTCGGTCCACAGCAGCTTCACGGTTCAATGAGCTCGCGCTCAACAAGTTTGCCGGCATTCGCCTGTGCAATCGACTCACGAAGATGACGAGCATTTTCCGGAGTGCTCAACAAATGAAGGGTTTCTTTCATGCCCTCCCACTCGGAAAGCGAAACGATAACCACAGGGTCATGGTTTTGCCGGGTTACCACCAATTCAGTTCGATCCGCCTCGACCTTGTCGAGATGGGTGGCAAGATTGTTACGAAGGTCGGTGAACGATACGTGAGCCATCGACTCCCCTTTCGATTCAAATCAAATGTACGTATATCTGTACATATATCAGCAAGCAAGCGCCTTGTTTAACCTCCTTGACGCCCGCTCTATCCCCTGCCACTCCACAGCAATGGAAACTATCCAGTCCAGAAGCGGTCAGGGTCGCGTCGCCGATGCACCGAGCGGCCATTGGGTCTATCGCATCTTGCCTACAGTGCTCTGGCCCTACGCGCAGCTCGCGCGCTGGGACCGGCCGATCGGCTGGCAGTTGCTTCTGTGGCCATGCTGGTGGTCGGCGGCGTTGGCCGCCACCGCCCATGCACGCGCAGGCGACACGCTGATGTCGCTCATGCCCTCGCCCTGGCACCTGCTGCTCTTCTTCATCGGGGCCGTCGCCATGCGCGGGGCCGGCTGCACCTTCAACGACATTGCTGACGAAGACATCGACATGAAGGTGGAGCGCACCCGCTCGCGGCCGCTGCCTTCGGGACAGGTCAGCCGCCGTCAGGCCTGGGCTTTCCTCATCCTGCAGGCGCTCGCCGGCCTCGTGGTGCTTTTGCAGTTCAACAGCTTAGCCATCCTCCTCGGCATCGCATCGCTCGTGGTCGTGGCCATCTACCCCTTCATGAAAAGAATCACCGACTGGCCGCAACTGTTTCTGGGGCTTGCGTTTTCCTGGGGCGCGCTGATGGGCTGGGCGGCAGCGTTCGGCGACATCGACGCGCCGGCGCTGCTGCTTTACGCGGGTTCAATCCTGTGGGTCATCGGCTACGACACCATCTACGCCCACCAGGACCGGGAAGACGACGCCATCGTCGGCGTGCGTTCCACGGCGCGGCTGTTCGGCGACAATACCAGGATCTGGCTGATCGGCCTCTATGGCGGCGCGCTGATGCTTTTCGCCAGCGCCTATGCCACCGCCGAGGTGCCGATGCCGGCGTTGGCCGGGCTGCTCGCCGCCGGCGCCCATATGGTGCGGCAGATCCGGACGCTCGACATCGACAATCCCGACCAGTGCTTGCGGCTGTTCAAATCCAACAACGTCGTCGGCTGGCTGATCTTTTTGGGGCTGGTCGGCGGTGGGCTGTGGGTCGCCCTGAAACCCATGGTGTGAGATCCTTCACCGGGTTCGCCGAAATTCAGTCCGGCGAGTCAGGTGGTGGTGCTTTTGAGAACCGGAGCCTAGAGCATTTTGCAGCCAGGTGAATCCACCTGGCGTCGCACAAATGCGACTAAACAAACGGATAGAGCGGAATGCCCGGTTCAACTTGAATGCATTCCGCTCTAGCGGACATATCGTCCGTGAGCACCGGAAGCGGAGAAAGCACCTCCAGATGACCGCCGGAATGGATTTCTACTGCCTGGCAATAATCTCCTCGCCGTCGATCACCAACCTCAGGCCGAGGTCGCCGGTTTTGCGGCGGGCCAGGAAGCGGGGGCGGCGCTGCGTCGAGACGCGGCCCTTGCGGCGCTCGGTGGAGCGGGCGGCCTTGATCGCGGCTCCGAGCGATTCCTCGAGCGTGCGGGCAACGCCGTCGGCCTCGATCAGCAGCATTGGCAACCGGTAGGCATCGGCCCAGGCGCGCCAGTCGGCGGCGACGTCCTCGAGGTCGTGCGCCACAAGCAGCGGCACCGAAAGCATGGGGTCGTTGTGCAGCAGTTCCAGCGTCACCGTGACGGTGCCGAATTCGTCTTCGAGCGCGCGCGCCGCAACGCCGCGAAACGCCTTGGCCGGCAGCACGACGGTCGCCGGCAGGCCACTCATCTCCAGCAGGCGCTTGATCACCGCGCCGCGCTGGTCGATCGTGAAGGTCACGTCGCCATAGTCGTCGCGGGTGGCGTAGCTCACCATCTGGGGCAGGCGGAACGGGTCGAGCCGCATGTCGCGGCCCGCCCAGACTGGCTTCAGTCCGGTCTTCATCAATGGTGCCTTCCTGTTTCTCCTGAGAGCCGGTTTCCCCGGTCTTCTCGCGGACCGTTTTCCGGTCTCGTTATGTCGTGAAGGCTAGTCCCCGCTCCTTACCGCCGGGCTTAAGAAGTTCGGTTAAATTTTGCTGATCTTTTGCATGGTTATCGGAATGCGACCGGCTGTAACGGCCGGGAAACCTGTCTGAACAACAGGTTAAGCCCGACAGATGAAGTCGCGATCAAATAACCTTGCCGGGGTTCATAATTCCGGCGGGATCGAAGGCCGCCTTCACCCGCCGCATCAGGTCGATTGCGACAGGCGGGGCAGTAGTCAGCAATTCGTCGCGCTTGAGCTGGCCGATGCCATGCTCGGCAGAGATCGAGCCGCCCAGCGCGCGCACCACGTCGTGCACCGCCTTGTTCATGGTGCGATAGAGCGCCAGGAAGGCTTCTGCGTCGCCGCCGGCCGGCTGCGAGATGTTGTAGTGCAGGTTGCCGTCGCCCATGTGGCCGAAACAGGCGACGCGGGCGTCCGGCGAAACCCCTGCCACCGCTTTGCCGGCGCGTTCGATGAAGTCGGGGATGGCGGCGACAGGCACCGATATGTCGTGCTTGATCGAGGCGCCTTCCGGCCGCTGCGCATCCGACAGCGCCTCGCGGATCGCCCAAAAGGCAGCGCCCTGCGCCAGGCTCGCGGCAATCACCGCGTCGCCCGCAAATTCCCTTTCCAGCCCGGCCGACAAAATGTCCTCGGCGAGCCCCGTGGCGTCTTCCGCCGAGCGCCCCGACGAGATCTCCATCAGCACATACCAGGGCCATTTGTCCGCCAGCGGGCGCTGCGTGCCGGGAATGTGCCTTTCGGCGAAGCCGAGCAGCGTCTCGGAAATCAGTTCGAACGCGGTCAGCCCGCTGCCGGCGCGGTCGGAAGCGAGGCCGAACAGCGCGAGCGCATCCTGTGGCGTGTTCATCCCTACCCATCCCACCTCCCTGCCCTTCGGCTTCGGGAAAAGCTTCAGCACCGCGGCGGTGATGACGCCCAGCGTGCCTTCGGCGCCGACGAACAGGTTTTTCAGGTCGTAGCCGGTGTTGTCCTTCTTCAGCTTGCGCAGATCGTCGAAGATTTCGCCGGTCGGCAGCACCACCTCGACGCCGAGGCAGAGTTCGCGCGCATTGCCGTAGGCAAGCACGCCGGTGCCGCCGGCGTTGGAGGACAGGTTGCCGCCGATCTGCGCCGAGCCTTGCGAGGCCAGCGACAGCGGAAACAGCCGGTCGGCCTCGTCCGCCGCCCTGTGCAGGTTTTCGAGGATCACGCCGGCTTCCGCCGTCAGCGTGTTGGACAAGGGGTCGATCTCGCGGATGCGGTTCAACCGCGACAGCGACAGCACGATTTCGCGGCCGGAGCCGTCCGGTACCTGGCCGCCGACCAGCCCTGTATTGCCGCCCTGCGGCACCACGGGTGTTTTCGTCTCGGTCGCCAGTTTGAGGATGGCGCTCACCTCGCCGACGCTGCCCGGCCGCAGCACCAGGCAGGTTTGCCCATGCCACAGCCCACGCCGCTCCGTGAGGTAAGGTTCGATGTCGACGGCGTCGCGCAGCGCATGATGATCGCCGACGATTGCCGCGAAGCGGTCGAGAAGGGTGGAGTCGAGGGAAGAATCCATGGCCAGATGCTAAAGCATGTCGCGCAAAAGTGCGCAGCGGTTTTGCGATAACGACATGCGTAAATCAAAGACATAAAGCACGGGAAGCCCAACCTGAAAGTTCGCGACGTGCTTTAAGAGACCGCTTGGAAATCCGTCAGGCCGAGTCGAAAATGGTGGATTTCGAGAACCGGAGCGCAGCGTACATTTGGGTACGTGAGCACCGGAAGCGCAGAAATTGCCATTTGCAGCCCGCCATCACGGATTTCCAAGCGGTCTCTAGGGTCAGGGAAGCGGCATGTCACGGGGCGCTGCCGCCCGCGCCAGCCGGTCGTTGATCGCCTCGCCCAGCCCCCTGTGCGGGATCGGCGCGACCGCGATGGTTTTTGCGCCGCTGCAGTCCAGCGCCTGCAGATGCGAGAAGAGATTGGCCGCCGCCTCGCGCAGGTCGCCCGCCTCCGACAGGTTGAGCAGGGCGACCGCGTTTGCCGCATCGATGCGCGCTGGCCCGAAAGACAGCAGCGCCTCGCCCTCGCGGACATCGCTGGCATTGAGCCGCACCGCGGCCCCCGGCGCATAATGCGAGGCAAGCATGCCGGGCGCAACGATTGCCGCGTTGTGGCCACGCACCAGCGGCACGCCGGCCGCCGCCTCGATCTCGTCGGCGGCAATGCCGCCGGGCCTCAGCAGCTTCAACCTGCTGTCCTCCACCTTGACGATGACTGATTCCAGCCCGACCGGCGTTTGCCCGCCATCGACGACCAGCGGTATCTTTTGCCCGAGGTCGGCGGCCACGGCTTCGGCCGTCGTCGCGCTGATCTTTCCCGACGAGTTGGCGCTGGGTGCGGCCAGCGGGCGGCCGAGCCGGGCGATCAGTTCACCGCCGAAACCTTTCGGCATGCGCAGCGCCACCGTGTCGAGACCGGCGGTCACCAGCCGGTGGATCGAGGCGTCCGGGCGCAGCGGCAGCACCAGCGTCAGCGGCCCCGGCCAGAATTTTTCCGCAAGTTTTCGCGACAGCGGATCGAACGCCGCTATTCTTTCGGCCATGGCGAGGTCGGCGACATGGGCAATCAGCGGGTTGAAGCGCGGACGGCCCTTGGCCTCGAAGATGCGGCCGACCGCCGCGCCATTGGTGGCGTCGCCTGCCAGCCCGTAGACGGTTTCGGTCGGAATGGCGACGACCTCGCCTGCCTCGAGCAGTGCCAGCGCCCGCTCCAGTGCCTTATCCGCCTTGAGTATTTCCGCCATCGCGCCGGTCCATTGGTTCCACTGCATCGGCCCGAAAATCAGTTTGATTTTCGGAAAGCACGATGCACAGATTCAAAGTCTTAGAGCGTCCTTGGCGCGTCCAAAGGGACGCGCGGCGCTCTAAGCGTGACTACAGAGGCGCGCCGCCCACCGCAAGCCCGGTCCGCCAGCACATTCTTAACCGGTAAAATGCTAGGCTTTGCCGCAAGCCGGCATCAATCCCGTTCCACTAGAGCGTTTCCGAGTTTGACCGAATCGCTAGGGATTCCAGTTGGTTTGATTTTGTGATTCAAGATGCTGGCTGGATAGGAGGCCAGCATCGATGACAGCACCTCTTTCCAACGATTTGCGCGAACGGGTTGTGGCGGCGATCGAGGCCGGTGAGAGTTGCCGTTCGGTTGCGGCTCGTTTCGGCATCGCGGTGTCGTCGGCGGTGAAGTGGTCGCAACGCTATCGCTCGAGTGGTTCGGTCGCGCCCGGCAAGATGGGTGGCCACCGCAAACGCATCCTGGAGCCGCACCGAGCGTTCATTGCGGAGCGGATCAATCAGACGCCGCATTTGTCGCTGCATGGATTAAAG
>NZ_FOSL01000021.1 GCF_900114255.1 Neomesorhizobium albiziae
GCCAATCAACGGCGAGTGCTTCCGCGCCTATGTCGAGCAGCAGCTCGTACCGGTGCTCAGGCCCGGCGACATCGTCGTGATGGACAATCTCGGCTCCCACAAGTCGGCAGCCGTCCGGCAAATGATCCGCGCCGCCGACGCCAGGCTTTGGTACCTGCCGCCCTACTCGCCAGACCTCAACCCGATCGAACAGGCTTTCGCCAAGATCAAGCATTGGATGCGCCTCGCACAGAAGCGAACCATTGAGGATACCTGGCGAGATGTCGGCAACCTCGCCGCAAACATCGAGCCCCACGAATGCTCCAACTACTTCGCAAACGCCGGATACGCTTCTGTCAAAACCTGAAATGCTCTAGAGCGCGTTTCCGGTCCTGAAAGAACCGGAAACGCGCTAACGTGTGGCCAACGTAATCGCTAGAGGGATTTCCCGATGCTCTAGGTCGCCGTTGCCGCCACCCGCGGTTGCCGCGCCGCCGTTTCGGGCGCCTTGGCCCGGGCGAGATCGGCGAGGAACCGATCCATGAGGGGCGAATTGCCGAAGCGCCGGTAGTCGCGTTCTCCAGCCAGCGAAAACTGTGGGTTGGCGGCAACCAGTCGCGCCATCGTCGCCTGTGCCTGGTCCATCTCTCCACGGCCCACCAGCAGCGCGGTGCGGATCAGCAGGCAGTCCTGTTCCTGCGGCGACCGCATCAGGCATTCGTTGAGCACGCGGTCCGCTTCGTCGACGCGCCCGGCAGCGTAGAGAGCCTGCCCATGCACGTAGGTATAATATTCGGGCGCCAGGGGATGAAGACGGCGGGCGCGCTCGGCGTTGACGACCGCTTCGGCATAATCGCCGAAGCGCACTTGCGCCTTCGCCAGGGCCATCATGCTGTCGGGGTCGTTGGGGTTCAGTTCCACCGAGCGACGCGCGGCCTGCAGGCCACCCTCATAGTCGGCGCTGGCCGCCAGTCCGAAACTCAGCGCCTGATAGCCGGCGGCAAGGTTGGGATCGAGCCGGATTGCCTGGCGCACTTCGCTCAAACCGGTCTCGATGTCGGCTTTCGTGGCGCGCCCGCTTACACCCTGCACCGCATCGACGATATACGTCATCCCGAGATGTGCGCGGGCGGCCGCATAGCCGGGATCGAGTTCCAGCGCCCGGTGCAGCAACGCACGGGACGCAAGCAGGGCTTCGCCATCTCCGGAACCGTGCTTGTAGCGATTGCGGGCCTGCAGCAGAAGGTCGTAGGCCTGCAGGTTCTCGGTCGGACGTTCGGCGGATGCGTTGGCTTCGGTTTGGCGAACATAGGAAACGAGGTGCGCCACGATTTCCGAGGTCAGTTCCGTCTGCACGGCGAAGACGTCATCGACGCGGCGATCATAGCTGCGCGACCATAGGTGCGCGCCGCTGCGCGTATCGATGAGCTGCGCGACGACGCGGAGCTGGTCGCCGGCCCGCCGTGCACTGCCCTCGACGATGTAGCCGGCATTCAGCCGCCTGCCCAGTTCGCGTGTGTCGGCCGGCTGGCCGCGCAGCGCAAATGTCGAGTTGCGGGCGATCACCTGCAGTTCGGGGTTGCGGGCAAGCTCGGTGATGATGTCCTCGGTCAGTCCGTCGACAAAATAAGTCTCGTTGGCATCGCCGCTCATATTATCGAAGGGCAGCACCGCAACCGCCGGCCGCGCATCGGCGCGCTCGACACCAACCAGTCCGGCCAGACTTTGGGTGATGCCGCCGGCGATGCTCTGGAATCTGGCCGTGTCGCTGGCTGCGAACGCGATCATCGCGATTGCTGCTGCACCGGCAGCGTAGGCGGCGATCGCCCGTCTGCCTCCGAGCGCGCGCCTCAGCCGGGGCGCCATGCCGTTTCCGCCGTTTTTCAGCCGGACAGCATAGACGTCGAACGACTCGCGGATGTTCTTGATGTGCCGGCGCCCGACGCGGGAAAAATGCGCGCCGCGGTTCCTGTCGGCGCCGCGCACCACCGCGTCGCTGACAAAGATGCTGCCGGGATCGGCCATCGCCTCCAGCCGTGCGGCGACGTTCACGCCGTCGCCGAACATGTCGCCATTGTCTTCGATGACGTCGCCGAGATTGACGCCGATGCGCAGATCAAACGGGCGGTCCTCGAAGCCGGCCTGGATTTCTATTGCCGCGTCCAGCGCCTCGTTGACGCTCGGAAACGTCGCCAGGAACCCGTCGCCGGTGCTCTTGTAGGTGCGTCCGCCATGGCGCTGCAGCACGGGCACGATGAGGTCATCGAAAGCGGAGCGCAATGCCGAATAGGTCGCCGCTTCATCGTCCGCCATGAGTCGGCTGTAGCCGACGATGTCGCCGGCAACGATCGCGGCAAGCTTGCGTTCCATCTCGACCTCAAATTGCCCCGCATTTTCGCCCTAACACACGCAGCCCTTCACAGGCCAATCACGGTTCGGTGCGACGCCCGGCGAGCTACCGCATCGGCCCGCATTTTGTTGGAGCGCAGATGGCCTGAGTACATGCAGCGCTGGATTGGCTGCATCGCGCGGGGCGCGGAAGCGGTGGACCAGCCGCGACGGATATGCGAAACTTTGTCGACGCGCCGCTGTTGTCGCCCAGATGCCCGACTCCCTCACCATACCCCGCACCAAAGTCCGCCCAAAGACAGAGCGGCCGAAGCTGCACAAGGTCATTCTGCTCAACGACGACTACACGCCGCGGGAGTTTGTCGTCAGCGTGCTGAAGGCCGAATTCCATGTCGGCGAGGACCTCGCGCAGAAGATCATGATCACCGCGCACCGACGTGGCGTCTGCGTCGTTGCCGTGTTCACCAAGGATGTCGCCGAGACCAAGGCGACCCGCGCCACCGAGGCCGGCAAGGCCAAGGGTTATCCCTTGCAATTCACTACCGAGCCCGAGGAATAGGCGCGAGAAGGATCAAGCTCTGACGCCGAAGTACCCCTCGCCCCGTTCCGGCGGGGCGAGGGTCGGGGTGAGCGGCAGCTACGCTGCTACTTGACCTCCTTGTCGAAGAAGTTGGTGACCATCGGCACCAGTATATCGGTGCGCTCCATCACCGCCATATGCGAGGTGCCCGGCAGGATGGCGAGTTCGGTGGTCCCCGCGCTCATGAAGTCGGGCGAGTGGCCGCCGCCGCGCAACCGGAAAATCTCCACCGAATGCTCCGGCTGGATCACGTCCGCATCCGTCGAAATCACCAGCGTCGGCGCCTTGATCGCCTTGATCGCGTCGGCCGGCCAATCCTGCGGCGTCGTGTCGAGCTTGACCAGCTTGGCGACGAGCTTCGAAAAATTCTCCGGCTGCGGCGCCAGCTTCTTGTATTCGGCTTCCATCGGCGAGCCGGCAAACACCTCCGGCGTCATCTGGCCGATCATGGCGACAAGTTCCGGATACATGCCCGCGGTCTTGTATGTGCCGGACGCCGCCGCCAGCCGGCGCACGCGTTCCGGATGCCGGATGGCAAGCTGATATGCCAGCGTGCCTCCCATCGAATATCCGAATATATCGGCCTGCGCGACGCCCAGCTCCTCCATCAGCGCGTCGACGTCGTCGGCCATCGCCTCATAGGTGATCGGCCGGTCGATGTCGGCGGTGCGGCCGTGCGCCTGCAGGTCCATCGCGATCACCTGGCGGGTTTTCGCCAGCCCGTCGATCATCGGTTTCATCGATTCGGTGGACATGTAGGCGCCATGCAGTACCATCACCGGCCGCCCGCTGCCGTGCACCTCGTAGTGCATCTTCAGCCCGTTGACGTCGGCATAGCCTTTTTTGGCGGGCTGGGCGACGGCCGCCGGGACGGCAACCGAGAGCCCGACCGTGACGGCAACCGCGGCACAGATCATTTTCAGCATTTTCTTCTCCTCGTCAGGTCTTCTTGATCTTCATCGGGTCGCCCCTTTCGCGGTTGAGCGCCACGCCCGCCGCCACCAGCTTGCCGATATCGGCGCCATCGATCTCGCCCGGCCCCTTGAGCGTGATGGAGGCCATCTTGAAGCTGCCCGATGGTTCGAGCCTCGCGTCGAGATCGGTCATCTCCGCGCCCCGCCAGAAACCCAGCGTGACATGTGCCTTGTGCGCCTTGAACAGTGCGACCGCGCCGCCTGCCTCATAGATCGGATGGCCCCATTTGAAGTCTTCGCTCACCGCACCCGTAGCCAGGATTTCCCGACGCAGCATGGCGGCCACCGCCGCCTGCCAGCCGGACAGGCCGGCGATGTAGTCATCCACTTTCTTGCTCATCGACTTGCCTCAAAAAAACGTTTCTTCTTCAGTTGCTGAACGGGATCAGCGCCCGGACGCGCGGATCGCGAAACCACAGCCCGCCCCACAGGATGACGCCGAGATAGACGCCGAACAGCGTGTGGGTGAACAACGGACTGCCGATGCGGAAATGCGTGGCGACCGCGCCGCCCATGTAGGCGGTGAGCAGGATGGCGCCCAGCACCGCTGTACGCGGATAGGCATAGAGGATCAGCGAGACGAGGCCGAGAATGCCGAGCGTGCGGGCAAACGCCGCTGTCGCCGGCAGGCCGATCTGCGCCGAGGTTTCGGTGACCACGGCCAGCGGCACCAGCTTGATGCTGCTGTCGAACAGCATGAACAGGATGAACAGCCCGCTCAGCACGCGGCCGGTCCACAATTGGGCGTTGGAAACGGGGGCGGTCAGGGTTGTGGTTTGCATGTCATTTCCTCGTTGAATTTGGACTTTGCCGTATTGCTGGACCGAGGACGAACAGTCTTCGGTCCAGCCGACATGTCCGGCGAACTTTTTTCGCATGCCGGAAAACGGTAGTAATTCCAGTCGGTTATTGTTTCTGGAGTTCGGCCGGAGCTGGATTTCGGGAAACCTGATGGCGTTTTCGGAACGCCAGCGCCGTCTCGGTTTCCTGCGATGTGTTGAGATTCAGGTCAGGCCGGCATCACTTGAATATCGACACCCCTAGGTGCCGCCTTGCAGTTGCGCCAGGTAGTCCTCCAGCCGGTCCAGCCGCTCCTCCCACAGCCGGCGGTAGGTGCCCAGCCAGTCGTCCACCTCGCGCAGCGGTTCGGCCCGCAGCGTGCGCGGCCTGAACTGGGCATCGCGGCCGCGCGCCACCAGCCCCGCCTTCTCCAGCACGCGAAGATGCTTGGAGACGGCCGGAAAGCTCATCTCGAACGGCTCGGCAAGCTCGGTCACCGAGGCCTCGCCGAGCGCCAGCCGCGCCAGTATGGCGCGCCGGGTCGGGTCGGCCAGGGCGGAAAGCGTCATGCTCAGACTGTCGGTTGCCATTTATAAAACCACACGGTTATGTAACTGATTGGTTTTATATGCCGCGTTAAATTCGCTGTCAAGCGGGACACGATGGACCCGCCACATGGACTTGCGCCTGCCGGGATCATAAGCTTCGCCCGGTGCGTTTCAGGCGAGGAACAGTTTTTTTGCCCACCGATCGCGTGGTACGCAGGTTAGCCGCCGTTCTAGCCATCGATATGGTCGGCTACAGCAGACATATGGAAGCCGACGAGGCGGGAACCATCGCCCGTCAGAAGGTGCATCGCCAGGAAGTCATCGACCCCATCCTCAAGGAACATTCGGGCCGCATCGCCAAGACCATGGGCGACGGTCTGCTGGTCGAGTTCGCCAGCGTCGTCGACGCGCTGGAGTGCGCCCTGCGCATCCAGCGCGGCATCGCCAGGCTCGAGGCCAAGGGTCCGAAAGACCGCCGTATCCAGTATCGCGCCGGCATCAACCTCGGTGACATCGTCATCGACGGCGACGACATTCTGGGTGACGGGGTCAACATTGCGGCGCGCCTCGAAGCGCTGGCGGAGCCCGGCGGCATCTTCGTTTCGGCCAGCGTCTTCGAACAGGTGGTCGGCAAGCTCAATGTCGCCTTCGACAATCTGGGGGAGCAGCAGGTGAAGAACATCCGCAAGCCCGTCCGCATCTACCGGGTGCGCCTGGAGATCATGGCCGACGCTTCCGGAAGCGAGGCATCCGGTCTGTCGGGCGGCGCCGTGAAACCGTCGATCGCCGTGCTGCCCTTCCAGGACATGAGCCCCGACCGCGACCAGGAATATTTCGCCGACGGCATTTCGGAAGACATCATCACCGATCTGGCGCGCAGCCAGTCCTTTTTCGTCACCGCCCGCAACTCCTCCTTCACCTACAAGGGCAAGCCCGTCGACGTAAAGCAGGTGGCCGGCGAACTCGGCGTGCGCTACGTGCTCGAAGGCAGTGTGCGCAAGGGCGGCAGCCGGGTCCCCATTACCGCCCAGCTCATCGACGCCGCCACCGGCAACCACGTCTGGGCTGAACGCTACGACCGCGAGCTCGACGATATCTTTTCCGTCCAGGACGAGATCGCAGCCAGCATTGTCGGCGTCGTGGCGCCGGAACTGATCGGCGCCGAGATGCGGCGCGCCCGCCGCAAGGATCCGGCCGGCATGGGCGCGTGGGATCTGGTGATGCGCGCCAACTGGCACGCCTGGCGCCTCACCGTGGAAGACAACGCCGAGGCAAAAAGGTTTGCCGGCCAGGCGATCGGCCTCGATCCTCGCATGGCGCGTGCGCGCGTGGTGCACGCCATGTGCGATATCTGGGACGTGCTTTACGGCTGGAGCGGCAATCCGCTCAAATCGCTGGCCAGTGCCCACGAGATGGCGCGCACCGCCGTCGAGCTCGATCCGCGCGACGCCGAGGCGCACACCATTCTGGGTGTCGTCACCCTGTTCACCCGCGATTTCGACGACGCGCCGCGGCGGCTGGAAACCGCGCTCGGCCTCAACGCCAACCTCGCTTTCCCGTATATGTGGGGTGGCGGATATTATGCCTTCACCTCCGAGCCCGTTAAGGCGCGGGAGTATCTGACCCGGGCATTGCGGCTCAGCCCCCGCGATCCCGCCAACTACTGGACATACGCCTTTTTCGGCCTCGCCGATTTTTCCGAGGGGCATTACGAGGAAGCCGCCGAATGGGCGCTGAAGGCGATGCATCTGCAGCAGGATTTTCCGACCGCCCATCGGCTTCTCGCCGCGAGCTACAGCAGGCTCGGCCTCACCGCGCAAGCCGAAGCGGCGATCCAAGGCCTGCTCGCGATCGCACCTGGCACAACAATCGCCCGCACCCGCGCCGGGGTGCCGTGGAAGGACCCGGCGATCATGGACCGCTACCTCGACGCGCTTCGCAACGCCGGCCTGCCGGACTGATGTTGCGCCTCCCCTTCTCCCCTTGTGGGAGAAGGTGGCCGAGCCCGAGCTTGCGAGGGTGAGGTCGGATGAGGGGTGCCGGGCGAAGCGCGACGCATCAGGCTGGAAACACCCCTCATCCGCCTTCGCTGCGCTCAGGCACCTTCTCCCACAAGGGAGGAGGCCGGTTCCCCCCAGTTGTCAGCATCTGTCAGCAGTCTTTGTTTTTCTTTTATCCACACCCCTTTCCACCTCCTGCATAGTTGTCGGCAGTTTCTCCTGCGGGAACGCCGATCATGACGGTGGTTTGCGGGGAGGAACCGGCGCTTCGGGCAAGCGGCTAACGTGGCCGTGGAGACGGAGGGCTGTCCCAGAGTCTCTACGATTTCCCGCGTTGACGGGAACCAGGCGCGGTATGATCTGGCGCTGACACGTAGAAACCACCGGTGCATACCGGAAGGTCCGATGTTGGGAGATGGGATGGCCGAAAATCGCCGGCGGGGCGCTGGGAAGGCGCCAGATTACTTACTTACGAGGTGCTGACCCAGCGCCCCGCTTCCCGACTTCTTTCATGCAATGGCCAGACGCGAAAGCGGGCGTGGCAACGGAGAGGCTTGTGCTGATGGAAAAAAGAAAATCCCCCTCTCCGTCTCGGCTTCGCCTCGACACCTCTCCCCGCTTCGCTGGGGCGAGGAACCGCTGCCGCGATGCCAGCGCTTCTCCAGCTTGGGTTCCTCGCCCCTGCGAAGCGGGGGAGAGGTGGTTTGCGCAGCAAACCGGAGAGGGGGTTTTACATGCAGGACTGCGGAAGCAGGGCTGGGATGAGGGGCAGCGTCCACGCCCATCCGCTCCCCGGAACGGGGGAGAGGCGAAGCCGAGACGGAGAGGGGGTCTTGCAGACGTAAAGACGCCGGCAAGCCTTACGGGAGCGCCCGAACCAATGCCCCGCTGGCCTTTCCCTACTGCCCTGCATAGGCTATCGCCAAATCGAACAGCCATCACCCGGAAGGAACCCGAAATGAATCCATCAGGCCACATCGTGATCGTCACCGGCGGCGGTTCGGGGCTCGGCGAGGCGACCGCCCGGGCGCTCGCCGCGAAAGGCGCGAAAGTGGCAGTGCTCGACGTCGGCATGGAGCGCGCTGAAAAGGTCGCGGCCGACATCGGCGGCATCGCCGTCAAATGCGACGTGTCGAGCGCCGAAGGGGCGCAGGCAGCGGTGGCCGAGGTGGCCGGCAAGCTCGGCGAACCGCGCATCCTGGTCAACTGCGCCGGCATCGCCATCGGCGTGAAAACCCTTGGCAAGGAGGGCCCGCATCCGCTCGATTCCTACCGCAAGGTAATCGAGGTCAACCTGATCGGCACCTTCAACATGATCCGGCTGGTCGCCGACCGCACCCAGAAGCTTGAACCGCTCACGAGCGGCGAGCGCGGCGTGATCGTGAACACGGCAAGTGTCGCAGCCTATGACGGCCAGATCGGCCAGGCCGCCTATTCGTCTTCCAAGGGCGGCGTGGTCGGCATGACGCTGCCGGTGGCGCGCGATCTCGCCCGCTCCGGCATCCGTGTCGTCACCATCGCGCCCGGCATTTTCAAGACGCCGATGATGATGGGCATGCCGCAGGAGGTACAGGATTCGCTCGGCGCCTCGGTGCCCTTCCCGTCGCGGCTGGGCGAGCCATCGGAATACGCCGCACTTGCCGTGCATATCGTCGAGAACCAGATGCTCAACGGCGAAACCATCCGCCTCGACGGCGCCATCCGCATGGCGCCGAAATAACGGTGGCCGCATGACGGCCGGCGCACAGAACCAGGAGAAGCCCGGCCCCCTTGCCGGCCTGAGGATCATCGAGATGGCGGGCCTCGGGCCGGTGCCGCTGGCCGGGCTGATGCTGTCGGAGCTCGGCGCCAACGTGATCCGCATCGAGCGCAAGGGGAACGGCGACAGGCCATTCCTCGCCGTGCCGCCGGACTACGATCTCGACCGCCATGGCCGCGACGTGGTCAAGGTCGACCTGAAGCGGCCGCAAGGCATCGCCCTGATGTTCGAGCTCATCGGCAAGGCCGACATCCTGGTCGAGGGATTCCGTCCCGGCGTGATGGAGCGGCTCGGGCTCGGGCCCGCCGAATCGCTCGCCCGCAACCCGCGGCTGATCTACGGTCGCATGACCGGCTTCGGCCAGGACGGTCCGCTGGCCGACCGTGCCGGCCACGACCTCACCTATCTCGCCTATTCCGGCATCCTTCACGCGATCGGTCCCAAAGATGGCAGGCCGGTGCCGCCGCTCAACCTCGCCGCGGATTTTGGCGGCGGCACCATGTTCCTGATCATGGGGGTGCTGGCGGCGCTGTTCGAACGCCAGCGTTCCGGCAGGGGCCAGGTGATCGACGCGGCGATGATCGATGGCGTGTCGATGCTGGCATCACCTTTCTTCGCCTTCATGGCGACAGGTTTCTGGCAGGACCGTCGCGGCTCCAATCTGCTCGATTCCGGCGCGCCCTTCTACGACACCTACGAGACCGCCGACGGCGGTCATGTCGCTGTCGCTTGCCTCGAGCCGCAATTCTTCGCCGAATTCGCCAGGCTCTTGCCGCTCGATGAAAAATACGCGGCGTTGCAATACGACAGAACCCAATGGGACGGCATGCGCGCGGCAATCGCGACGCGCATCGGCCAGAAGACCCGCGACGAGTGGGCGGAAATCTTTGGATCGACCGATGCATGCGTCGCGCCGGTTCTTTCCATGAGGGAAGCGCCAGACCATCCGCACAACCGGTCCCGGCAGACCCATCAGATGGCCGGCACATTGAAACGCCCGGCGCCGGCGCCGCGGTTTTCGCGCACGCCGGCCGAAATCGCTGGACCGTCCGAGCGCACCCCGCACATGCTTTCCACGGCCCTGCAGCGTTTCGGCATGGACGCCGGCGCGATATCGGCACTTGCGGATGCGGGAGTGATCGGCGAATAAGTTGAGTTGTTAAATCAGCATTTAGGAATCCGGCGTGGAAGAGAAAAAGGAAGTCATTCGTCCAACCGACGCCGAGGCGATCCGCCTCGCCAGGACGCTGATTCGCACTGCCCGCTTCGGCGCCATCGCGGTGCTCGACCCGGCAACCGGAGCGCCGCTCGCAAGCCGCGTCGGCGTAGCAACCGACATCGACGGCGCGCCGCTCATCCTGGTCTCGATGCTTGCCGCCCACACGCGCTCGTTGCTTGCCGATTCGCGGTGCTCGCTGCTCGTCGGCGAGCCCGGCAAGGGCGATCCTCTCGCCCATCCTCGAATCACGATTTCTTGCAGAGCGTTACAACTTCAGAGGGAAACGCCCGAACAGGCGCGTGCCGAGCGGCGTTATTTGAACCGTCACCCGAAGGCCAGGCTCTATGTCGGCCTCGGTGATTTCCATTTCTTCAGGCTGGAACCGGAGGGCGCCAGCCTGAATGGCGGCTTCGGCAAGGCCTATGTCCTTGGCCGCTCCGAGCTGCTGGCCGATTCGGACGTGGCGCAAGACCTTGCCGGCGCGGAGCAATCGGCTATCGATCACATGAACAGCGACCATGCCGACGCAATTTCCGTGTATGCGCGGGCTTTTGCCGGTGCCAGCGAGGCAAAGTGGACCATCACCGGCATCGATCCGGACGGGCTCGATCTTGCGGCCGGCGACGAGACGCGGCGCGTGTTCTTTCCCGAGCCGTTGGCCAGTTCCGGTGACCTGCGCAAGATTCTGGTCGAGCTGGCGGGCGAAGGCCGGCGCAAGCTCGCCGGAAGCTCCCCTCAGATGTGATAGAAACTACTACAGGACCGCTTGTACTTTAGACGAAAGTGGGTAGTTTGCACAAATACGGCCTGTATTCGGATTTGCGCATATATGCGCGGACAGGTTGCAATTATCGGCGCTATGCCCCCTAGCGTCCGACCGAGTGATGAAGCTTGTGCGGGGGTTTGATGATTTCCAAGGAATTGATCCGGAACGCCGACAAGGCCGCGGAATTTTTGACGATGCTGGGCAACAGCAAGCGGCTGGTCATTATGAGCCATCTTCTTGAGGGCGAGCTTTCGGTCGGGGCCATCGCCGAACGCGTGCCGCTCAGCCAGTCGGCCCTGTCGCAGCACCTTGCCAAGCTGCGCAGCCTCGATCTCGTCCAGACGCGACGGGACCGGCAGATGATCTACTACAGCTGCAAGTCGGTCGCCGTGCGCCGGCTGTTCCTGACCTTGGACGACATCTTCGGCGACACCGAGGAGCAGAGGCCGCCCAGACGGGTTCTTGCAGCGGTTCGCCCTTGACCTTCGGGTGAGATCGGACCCATCTCCACCGTCGAGTTATGACGAGTGGAGTTCATGCAGCCGATCCCTATAAACGATCCCGAGGATCCGCGCGTCGCCGCCTACCGTGACGTGCGCGAGCGCGACCTGGCTGGCCGCCAGGGCCGTTTCGTGGCCGAGGGCAAGGTCGTGCTCAACGTGCTTTTCGCGGCACGGCGGTTCGAGGCGGAATCCGTGCTGGTGCTGGAAAACCGGCTTGCCGGCCTTGCCGCGACGCTCGCGGCTGCGCCCTCGGATCTCCCGGTCTATGTCGCCTCCGGCGCCGTCATGGATGCCATCGCCGGCTTTCACATCCATCGCGGCATTCTTGCGATCGGCAGGAAGCGCGCTCCCCTTTCGGTCGACGAGACGCTTGCCACGCTGCCGGCTCGCGCCCTTGTGATCGCGCTGGTCGGCATTTCCAATCACGACAACATGGGAGCCATTTTCCGCAACGCCGCGGCCTTCGGCGCGGATGCGGCGCTGCTCGACGACACCTGCTGCGACCCGCTCTATCGCAAGGCGATCCGGGTTTCAGTGGGTGCCGTGCTGAAGGTGCCGTTCACCGTGGGCGGCAATGCGCAAGACCTTGCCGCCGGACTGGCGCGGCGAGGTTTCGGCCAGATCGCGCTCTCGCCGAATGGCGTCGCCGACATTCGCGATATCCCGCGCTCGAACAGGATGGCGTTGTTTCTCGGGACCGAAGGGGAAGGCCTGCCGGCACCGCTACTTAGCCAGCTGCAAACCGCGCGGATCGCCATGGCGGAAGGCTTCGACAGCCTCAATGTCGCCGCCGCATCGGCAGTCGCCCTGCATCGGTTGCGCGACGGCTGACGAGGCTTCCCGGCGCCTAGTTGCCCGAAGCCTTCTGCAACGCACGCACACGGTCGGCCAGGCTGGGAAGGCCGCCGGCGGTTTTGCTTGCCGTGACATCGGCTGCCGGTGTCGAAAGCGCCTTCCTGATCGCCGAATCCGGCTCGTCGAGCATTGCCGTCAGGCTCACCACCTCCGCCGCGAGCTGATGTATCTGCTCGCGCAGCAACGCATCGCCGCCGGCTTCCATGCCACTGCCGTCGACCAGCGTTTTCTGGCGCAGCTTCTTGTTCTCCCGCGTCAGCGTGGTTAGCCGGCTTTCAAGCCGGTCCCGTTCGGCACTCAGTCGTGCGAAGCTTGCATCGGCTTCGCCGTTTCGGCCGGCTAGTGGCGGGCCATCGTTCTCGCTGGTGGATTTCAAGCCGGGATCGTTCGCGTCGATCTCCGCGCCATCTGTGCGCAAACCCGACAGTTCCTGCTCCCTATACCCTTCAGAAAGCAACTGCTCGATCTTCTTCTCGAGTTCGGCAACGCGCTTGCGCTCGGTCATGATGGTTTCCTTGAGTGCGGCGTTGTCGGCCGTGAACTCTGCCAGGCGGCGCTCCATGTCCTTGCGTTGGCTGCGCAACCTGGACAGATCGATCGACATCTTGTCGATCTCGGATTCGCGCCCGGCGATCTCGATCTGGCGGCTGGAGGAAAGGAACGTCACCTCTTCATAGGTCTGGCCAAGCTTGTCGAGTTCGGCCGCACGCTTCTCGATCAGGTCATCGGCCTCGCGCAGGCGCGCCGAAAGGGCTGCGATCTGTTCGTCGCGCTCGTTTAGCTTCGCCAGAAGCTCGGGCACCCTGGCCTCAAGCCCGGTGAGTTGTTCGCGCTTGCCGGCGGTTTCGCCAGTGAGACGCCGGAGTTCCTCGCGGCTGCGGTTGAGCTCGATCAGTTGGTCGGCCGCCCTCTCCTTCAGCGCTTTGACATTGATCTCGAGGCGGCGAATGGCCATCGCGCCCTCTGCGCGCGCCCGGTCGGCCTCAGCCTGCATTTCATTCAGCGTCAGCGGCGTCGATGCTTCGATGCGTTTGCGCGTCAGCGAGACGGCCCGGCGCCAGACGGCTGGCGCCACCATTAAGGCGAGAAAAGTCGCGCTGAGAAAGCCGAGGATGAAAAACAGCGTCGACTGGATCACGTGAAATCACCTGCTCCGCATGGCAGGCCGGCGACCTTCTTTCGACGCCAGGCCAATTCCTAGAGCATTTTGCAGCCAGGTGGAAACACCTGGCGTCGCACAAATGCGGCTAAACAAACCAATGGAGCGGAATGTCCGGTTCAGCTTGAATGCATTCCGCTCCACAGCCGCATCGCCCGCCGCGGCGCCTTGAGTCAAGGGGCGGCGGGCAGCAAGCGTTGCGACGGACAGCGCTCAGAACGGATTCCAGGTCGGCTTCGCAGTGAGTTTGAGATAGCCCACATTCACGCCGAGTCGCGCGCCGACGCCGGTGCGGATCGGAACCAGCAGCATGTTCTCGTGCTTCAGTACGTTGAAGCCGAGGCCAGCCACCACATAGGCCGATCCTGCGACGCCGACAAAGCGCCTGTACAAATTGTTCGTATCGTCGAGATTGTAGACGAGGATCATCGAGCGCGATCCCTGGCCGCCAAAATCCCAGCCGAGCGAAGGCCCTTGCCAGAAAACTTTGTGGTCGCCGGCATTCTTCGTATAGAGCGTGCCTTCGCCATAGGTGAGGCCGCCGACAATGGCGCCGGAACCTTCTTCGCCGAGTACGTAGCCGTTTGGCAGCCCGTACGAGGCGAACGCCTTTTCCACCAGGGTCGCCAGTCCGCCGGACGTCGCGCCAAAAAAGCCATGCCCGGCATCGACGATTTCCTGCGCCGTGTACTGTTCGGCGCGTGCCGCCGCCGAGAAGGCAAGCGACGCGAAAATGGCCATCAACGCCACGATGATCCGAAAATGAATTCGGCTGTTTTGTCTGGGAAACATGCTTCCAAATCTCCGTCCTGGAGCACTTCCGCCGACACCTCTGCCACGCGCGACTCTGACGGTCGCTTGATTCGGCATATCACGGTCAATTTAGGCCGTAATCCTTTTTCAACCATTAAGCTCCGGCATGAACATGGCAGTTCGAAGGCTGCGCCCGCCGCTTGCGCGCCTCCATGGACGAAAACTTGCGCAAGGAGGCCGTTTTCGCATGTTTTGAGCCGGGTTTTCTTGATGCCTGCGCGCCCGCTGTGTAACCACATTGCGGCGATGTGAATGTATGATTCGCCGGTAGGCGAGCAGAAACAGGCAACGCCGGCACGCGAAACGCGGGGACATGATAAATGGCTGAACTTTTCACGCTTACCGCGCCGGATCTGGCCGCGCTTCTGTGCAGCCGCGTCTGCCACGACATTATTTCGCCGGTCGGAGCCATCAACAACGGCCTCGAGCTGCTCGACGAGGGGGGCGCGGATGAAGACGCCATGAACCTGATCCGCACGAGCGCCCGCAACGCCTCCGCACGCCTGCAATTCGCCCGCATCGCGTTCGGGGCCGCCGGTTCAGCCGGCATGCTGATCGACACCGGTGACGCCGAAGCTGTCGCCATAGGTTTCCTCAAGAACGAGAAGCCTGAGCTCGTTTGGAACGGCACCCGCGCGCTGCTGCCGAAAAACAAGGTCAAGCTTCTGCTCAATCTGGTGTTGATCGCCAACGGCGCCATTCCGCGCGGCGGCAAGATCACGGTAACGCTCGACAATCTGGAAACCGAACCGAAGTTCACGCTTGCCGCCTCAGGGCCGATGGTGCGCGTGCCGCCGAAATTTCTCGAGATGCACTCCGGCAACAAGCCCGAGGAAGCCATCGACGCCCATGCCGTGCAGCCCTACTACACGCTGCTTCTGGCGCGCGAGGCCGGCATGACAATTTCGATCCGCGCAACCGCGGACGAAATCGTTCTCTCGGCAAGCTGAGGCAACCTTTGCGCGAAAATCGACGGGAAATGCAGGGGTCAGCACCCCTTGCTGACAACTTTACGTTTCCGATTTCCCGGTTCTTTACAGGCAACGGATATGTTTGAGCCATCCCGCTCAAGCGTTTCCGGCTCGAGCGGGCGCCTGGGGGACCGGAAAATGAAGCGCTGCATGTTCGTCGACGATTCAAGCGTCATCCGCAAGGTTGCCAGGCGCATCCTTGGCGGTCCCGACATGATCGTCATCGAGGCAGCGTCCGGCTACGACGCCCTTGAGGTGTGCATGCACGACATGCCCGACATCATCGTCGTCGACGCCGCCCTGCCCGACATGTCGGCGGAGGAATTCATCCGGCGCGTGCGCGCGATCCAGGTCCCCGTAAAGCCGCAGATCGCCATCTGCCTGACCGAGGTCGACATCGGCGCGATCATGCGCGCCAAGCGCGCCGGCGCACAGGGATATCTGTTGAAACCGTTCAACCGGCCGCAATTGCTGGAACGCTTCCGCAGCCTCGAACTGGTTGCGTGATTCGCATACTCACCAGCAAATTAGCCGGCTTATAATGAAAAAAACCCGGCAGAACTGCCGGGTTTTTTATGAAACTCGGGAGAGATTAGGCGCTTTCGCGAATGTCCTCGGGCTCGCGCAGCACGTAGCCGCGGCCCCAGACTGTTTCGATGTAGTTCTGGCCGCCAGACGCCGCGTCGAGCTTCTTGCGCAACTTGCAGATGAAGACGTCGATGATCTTCAGTTCCGGCTCGTCCATGCCGCCGTAAAGATGATTGAGGAACATTTCCTTGGTCAGCGTCGTGCCCTTGCGCAGCGAAAGCAGCTCCAGCATCTGGTATTCCTTGCCGGTCAGATGCACGCGCTGGCCACCGACTTCGACGGTCTTGGCGTCGAGATTGACGATCAGGTCACCGGTCGAGATAACCGACTGGGCATGGCCCTTCGAGCGGCGCACGATGGCGTGAATGCGGGCGACCAGTTCGTCCTTGTGGAAGGGCTTGGTCATGTAGTCGTCTGCGCCGAAGCCAAGGCCGCGAACCTTGTCCTCGATACCGGCCATGCCGGAAAGGATCAGGATCGGCGTCTTCACCTTTGACAGGCGAAGCGTGCGCAGAACCTCGTAACCCGACATGTCAGGGAGGTTCAGGTCGAGGAGAATGATGTCGTAGTCGTAGAGTTTCCCGAGATCCACGCCTTCTTCGCCGAGATCGGTCGTGTAGACGTTGAAACTCTCCGATTTCAGCATCAATTCGATGCTTTGTGCGGTCGCACTGTCGTCTTCAATCAGCAGAACACGCATTTCATTCCCCTTTTCTGCGACCGAACCGTTTTTCGCGTATCCGGACCGGCGCAGTGATTGCCTTAATCGGAGGCTGCCACCGAATGGTTAACAAAATCTAATTCCGCCTGCAATGCGATATCAGATTTTTTAGCTATTGGCCACACCCTCTTGAATCTAATGATGAATCGCCCGTATCGGTGACCACCGAAAAACATTAACAAACCGGAATATGTGACTCTGGTCGCTGACCCTTTGGCACCCACCGGTTGGACTGGAATTTTTACCCTGCCTTAAGTCCTGACGCGTATGATTAACAATGCCCGTAAACGAATGGTTACCGGCGGACCAAAATCTTAGGAATTTGTTTTCCAAAGCGGGTCCGCAATGCCGGTGAGTCGGAGACGGCTGCGTGTGTTGTAGGTTGCGGCCGCAAGGCCTGGGTAACTGCGTTGGAGTACCGAGACATGAAGTCACGCGAGAACCTTGTTCGGCTGAAGCAGTTCCAGGTCAACGAAAAGCGCCGCCAGCTCCAGCAGCTCGACATGATGATCGCGGAATTCGACCGCATGGCGACCGAACTGGAGGTGCAGATCAACGCCGAGGAAAGGAAGGCGGGGATCACCGACATCAACCATTTCGCCTATCCGACCTTCGCCAAAGCGGCCCGTTTGCGGCGCGACAACCTCAAAAACTCCCAATTCGATCTTGCCCAGCAGAAAAGTGCTGCCGAATCCATACTCGCCGAAGCTGAAGCGGAGCTTTCCAAGGCGGAAATGCTGGAATCCCGCGACAGCAAGATGCGCGAGACCGGAACCGACGGCCGCAACGCCATGATCGGCTGAACTGGATCAGCCAGACGATTGCGTCCGCCTCCCTCATGCCCAAATCGCCAGTAGAAAGTCAGCCAGCACTGGATTCCTGAGGTACGACCTTTTCGGCGCGCCCGAAGATCGCGAGACTGAGAGCCGCCAGCCCCAGCACGCCGACACCTCCGTAAAGCATCACCCAGTTGAAGCCATTGACGAGCGCGGCATGGAAGACGGCGCCGGACGTATTCATCGACGACAGTTCAGGTAGATATTGCGCAAGCGACGCGATATCGCCCGCCGCGATCTTCTCGGCAGCCGATTGCATCCGCGCCGCATCGATCCCGACAGGCAGGGCGCCCCTCAGGAAGGACAGGATGCCTTCCCGTAAGACGAACCCCATCATGGCGATGTTGATGGCAAGCGTGATCAGCCTGGCGCTCATGTCGATGCCGCTGGCCATGCCCGCTCGCGCCCCCGGAACCGATCCGGTGGTCGTGTTGGTCACCGGCGTGTGAGTTACGCCAAGCCCGATGCCCGCGAGTAGATTGCCTGGAAGCATCGTCAGCCAGCTGGCCCCCTCGACGTTGCTGCCGTAGCGCATCAGCAGGAAGCCCAGCCCGATCGTCGCCAGGCCTGCCGGAATGACGATGCGCGGGTGGTAGCGCAGCGACAGGCGCTCGGCCAACGGAGGCAGGACGAGCGTCGGCAACGTGTAGGCCAGCAGCGACATGCCGGTGGTGACCGCATCGTAGCCCAGGCCAACCTGAAAATAGATCGGCAGATAGATCATGAACGGCCAGAAGCTGAAGTTCATGCCGACGCAGCCGACGATCGCTCCCGAGAAATTGCGGATGCGGAAGACGGAAAAGTCGAACATTGGACGTGTGCTGAGCCTTTCCGCACCGACGAAAGCGATGAAGGCAAGCACGGACACGACGAGAATGACGAGCGCCGGGGTGCTGGCGAAGCCGAGTTCGGGTCCCTGCGTGATGAAATAGACGAGGCCAAAAACAGCGGCCGACAGGGTGAAGATTCCGGCGATATCCAGCTTTTCCGCTTCCGGATCGCGCGATTCCGCCACGCCGGCAAGGACGAGAAGAAGTGTGAGCACGGTCAAAGGGACATGCACCAGAAACACCCATGGCCATCCTGTCGCAGCAACGATGACGCCACCGACGATGGGGCCGAAACCGAGGCCTATGCCGCTGATGACGCCCCATACGGCAAAGCCCCTGGCGCGCTCGCCGCCCTCGCGGAACTGATGCGAGAGGATTGCGATGGAGCAGATCAGCATCGCGCCGCCGCCCATGCCTTGCAGGAACCGGGCAACGATCAGCACTGCCGGATTTTCCGCGAGGCCGCAAAGCAACGATGTGACGCCGAACACCGTCAGGCTGATGACGAAGATACGCTTGCGTCCGTAGCGGTCGGCCAGTGTCCCAGTCGCCATCAGAACCGTGGTGCAGGCGATGGTGTAGGCATTCATGATCCATTGCAGTTCGCTGAACCCCGCCCCCATCGCCTTTTCAAGGATCGGCAGGATCACTGGAACGCTGGAGATTTCGAGGCCGAACATCAGCGCGGCGAGACAGACGGCCATAAGGGCAATCGTGTTGTTATTGGATTTATGCATCGCTCTTTCTCAGCTGGCTTGGGAGGTGTCTGCCGTGGCAGCCCCGGAGCCGCGCTTGTAGGCGAGCATCATTCATGATAGAAATGATTTAATTTCATCAGAATAATTATGGGTTATAATGAATGGATTTCGATCCAACCCTGCTCCGCGCTTTCGTCGCGGTCACCGAGACTGGCGGCTTTTCCCGCGCTGCGCGGCAGCTGCATCTTACGCAATCCGCGATCAGCCATCAGATCCGGCGGCTGGAAGAGCAGGTTGGCCGGCCGCTGCTGTACCGCACGACACGCAGCCTGACCCTGACCGAGGATGGCGAGGATTTTCTGCGCCATGCCGAGCGGATATTGCAGATGCTCGATGCGATGTCGGGTCGCTTCAGGCCGTCGCCCGTGCACGGGGCGGTGCGGGTCGGCGTGCCGGAGCCGTTCCTCGGCGAGCGGCTGCCTGTGCTGCTGCGTCGCTTTGCCTGCGCCTTCCCCGGTGTCCGGCTTGACGTCAGCGTCAGCACCTATCTCGATCTGCGCAAGATGGTTCAGGCCGGCGAACTCGATCTTGGCGTGCTGATGTCGACGGCGCGCGATGCCGATGTCGGCACAGTGCTGAGAAAGGCACAGTTCGTCTGGGCAGCGGCCGAAACATTCGAAGCGCCGCAGGGCGTTCCGCTGCCACTTGCGCTGTCGCTACCGGGATGCGTCAACCGGCAGGTCGGCTTGGACGCGCTGAGCGGGACGCCGGTCGAATGGCACACGGTTTTCACCTCGCCAAGCCCGCACGGCATCCGCGCCGCGGTGCAGGCGGGGCTCGCCGTCACCACGCTGACCCGGGAAGAAGTAGAACCGGGGATGAAGATCGTCGACGGCCAGTATGGCCTGCCGGCATTGCCGGACGGCCATTTCACACTGGTTTGCGGTGCCGGCGGCAGCACGCCGGCCGTTGAGGCGTTCGCCCGGATGATGACGGATATGGGCCAGGTTCCCGCAACTGCGCGTTCGTGACCCGGATCCTGCTCCCTAATGCCGGTATTGCTGGATTCGCGTGGTGCGCAGGCCGGCAAGCCCGTATTCGTCGATGGATGCCTGCCAGGACAGGAATTCCTCGACCGTCAGCTTGTAACGCTGGCACGCCTCGTCGAGGCTGAGCAGGCCGCCACGCACGGCTGCAACGACTTCCGCCTTGCGCCGGATAACCCAGCGCCTCGTATTGGTCGGCGGCAGATCGGCAATGGTAAGCGGGCTGCCGTCGGGCCCAATAACATATTTGACTCGCGGTCTAACCAGATCGGTCATTCTACTCTCTACACAAACTTAAAAGACCCAATCACGATCACCATAACGCGATGGCTTTAAAAATTGCCTAAGCGCCTGGTAAGCGAAAGGTAATGATAGTTAAGGATAGTGAGGCACTCGTTAGCTTTGATGTTCCATTTCAATTCAAAGTTTCCCGATCGCACGGCGAACCAATCTCTTACCGGGCCAGAGCGGAAAACGCCGACCGTGCGGCCCTACCACTCCCCTTTTCGTTGACGTTGCCGCGGAGGTGGCGCTTCGCTGGTGCTTGACCTATATTCCCCGCATTGGCATGAAGCCGGCAGTCGAACAGCGGAAATTGCGATCATGAATAGCCTGGACCTTCCGGGGCGCCCCGAAGAGACCCGAATCGTCGTTGCGATGTCGGGCGGTGTTGATTCGTCCGTCGTCGCCGGCCTTCTGAAACACGAGGGTTACGACGTCGTCGGCGTCACCTTGCAGCTCTACGATCATGGCGCAGCCACCCACCGAACCGGCTCCTGCTGTGCCGGCCAGGATATCGCCGACGCGCAGCGCGTCGCTGAAACGCTCGGCATTCCGCACTATGTGCTCGACTACGAGGAACGCTTCCGCAAGGCGGTGATCGATCCGTTCGCCGAGAGCTACGTTTCGGGCGAGACGCCGATCCCCTGCGTGTCGTGCAACCAGACCGTCAAGTTCGCCGATCTCCTGGCGACCGCCCAGGAGCTTGGCGCCGCCGCGCTGGCCACCGGCCATTATATCCGCAGCCGCGCCAACGGGGCGCACCGTGCGCTCTACCGTCCGGTCGACGCCGACCGCGACCAGAGCTACTTCCTGTTCGCCACGACGCAGGAGCAGATCGATTATCTGCGTTTCCCGCTCGGCGGCATGTCGAAGCCAGCAGTCCGCGCCGTCGCCGAGGAGATGGGGCTCAGCGTCGCCGCCAAGGCCGACAGCCAGGACATCTGCTTCGTGCCGCAGGGCAAGTATTCCGACATCATCGCCAAGCTGAAGCCAATGGCGGCCTCCCCGGGCGACATCGTGCATATCGACGGCCGCGTGCTCGGCCGCCATGACGGCATCCTGCGCTACACGATCGGCCAGCGGCGCGGCATTGGCGTCGCCTCGGGCGAGCCGCTATACGTGGTGCATCTCGATGCCGACCTCGCCCGCGTCATCGTCGGGCCGCGCGAGGCGCTGGAGACCCACAAGATCTATCTGCGTTCGGTCAACTGGCTGGGCGACGGCAATCTTTCGGACATTCCGGCCGGGGGGATGGAACTATTCGCCAAGGTGCGCTCCGCGCGGCCGCCGCGGCCGGCCGTGCTGCATCAGCGCGCCGGCACGACCTGGGTGGAACTGGTCGACGGCGAATCCGGCATTGCGCCCGGCCAGGCCTGCGTTCTCTATGGCGATGACGGTGACGACGCCCGCGTCTTCGGCGGCGGCTTCATCGAACGCTCCGAGCGTGGCGCCGAGGCCGAAGCGATGCTGTCGAAGCTGGTCAGCCAGCCGCCGCGCGTGGCGGCGGAATAGGCAGTCTTCTTCTACTGCCTACTGCCTACTGCCCCTCAATCGTGGGTGACCGTTCCGGCTGTGAGTATCTTCAGCACACGGACGGCTTCCTCGCCGCCGGTGCGTGGCGCTTCGCGGGTCTCGATGCATTGCAGGAAGTGCTGCAGTTCGCGCGTCAGCGGCATGCCCTCATCCACCGGCACATAGGACGGCTCGTTCTGGGTGAAAGCCCACTGGCCGCTGTCCTGCCACACGGCGTGCCGGTAGACGGCGAGTTTTCGCTCCCACGGCTCGACATCGTCGAACACCGCCATCGCCCTGGTGCCGACAACGGTCAACCGGCGCTCGCGATAGGGATTGAGGCGCGAGGTGAAGAGATGGCTGCGCAGCCCGTTGGGGAAGCGCATGTGAAGATGCGCGAAATCGCTAAGGTGGTCGAGCAGTGCCGCCCCCTCGCCGCGAATCTCCAGCGGTTCCGTGCCGGTGATCGCCAGGATCATCGACAGATCGTGCGGCGCCAGGTCCCAAAGCGCATCGTTTTCGGTATGGAACTTGCCGAGCCCCAGCCGGTGTGAGTGGATGTATTTGACCTCGCCCAGTTCGCCGCTGTCGATCAGCTCTTTCAGCCGCTCGAAAGCCGGGTGGAAACGCAGTACATGGCCGACCATGAAGATGCGCTTGTTGGCCTCGGCGACGCTGACGGCGCGCTCGGCATCGGCGACGGTGAGCGCGATTGGCTTCTCGACCAGCACGTCCTTGCCGCTCTCGACCGCCTTGATGGCGTATTCGGCGTGAAACTGCGGCGGCAGCGCCATGACGATGGCGTCGACCTCGGTGCGGGTGACCAGTTCGTCGGGCGCGATCGCCAGGCATTCCTGCTCGCTGGCGAAACCTTCGGCGCGCGCGAGGTTGGCGTCCGAAACCGCGTAGAGGGCGCCGAGCGATTTGAGCGTGCGGATGTGGTTGCTGCCCCAATAGCCGCAACCAAGAACAGCGATACGCGGTTTCATCAATTCCTGACCAAGAATGCGTGGCGGAGACATAACGATGCGGCGGGTGGAACTCAACCCCGCGGCGGCGCAGTGCCGGGGATACTGCGATCTTCTTGCCGCAGGCCTCCTGACGGCGCTTGACAGGGTCGGCGTCGCAACCTTATATCCGCGCGACCTTGGCGCTGGCCGGACGAACCCTCATCGATTGGGCTCTCCAGGCAAGGCGCCGTCCCGATGGCGGGGTAGCTCAGTTGGTTAGAGCACGGGAATCATAATCCTGGGGTCGGGGGTTCAAGTCCCTCTCCCGCTACCATCACTCATACAAACTGCGTGCCAACTGGCGACGAGAGACACCCTGGCCCGCTGCGTCCGCGTGGCGGCTAGCCAACACGCGCCAGCGCTTCAACCTCCGTCAGTTGACAATCGACACGGATATGCAGTTCCAGGTTGATCAGCACACTTGACAGCGATAACATGACAAGCGTAGTTAAGTTTTAACCGCGGACGCAGCAAGGCAGGTCCTTCACGCGCGGTGTTTTCAAAATCCAGGAAATTCGAACGGAGCGCCCTGCCCCCGGCCTCTGGATGACACACGGCGTTCGCACGAATGATCGACAAGAATCAGATTGCAGCGGAACAGGCTACGTTCCGAAGCTTCGCAAACAGCTACCTGCGCGAGTTGAACCCCGGAATTCCGGTGTTTCATCGCATCGGTGAGCGGAATTTCGATTGCGTGGAGATTTCCCTGCCCACGCGGCATGCCGTTCTGCGCATCGAAATCAAATCCCGCTCGCTTTGTGGAATGCACCTCTTCGGGCAGATCTGGATTCGCCAGGATGCCGGGTTGAACTGGCGCGAGATAGAGCCTCTGCTGGCCCTGCATATGCTTGTGCTCTCAGCCGCGGAGGGTGGATCGGCGACCCATCGGCAGATCGAAGTTGAGCTTATCGAAAGGATTTTCCTGAGCTGCCAGGCGACGAAGCGTTATCTCGACGCCGCCGATCGAACCGCGCCTTCACCGGTCGGCTTTATTGCCGCGGAGCAATCCTTGTATTTCGGGCATCCGCTGCATCCGACGCCAAAAAGCCTGCAGGGCATGACGGACTGGCAACAGGCCGTCTACGCCCCTGAACTGCGCGGCTGTTTCCAGCTCACCTATTTCGCTGCCGCTGCCCATCTCGTGCGCGGGGATTCCGCCCGCAACGCGGTGGCTTCCATAGTCGAATCCCTGCTGGGAAATGACGCGGGTAAAGTCGCCGCCGGCAATGGCGAAACGCTTCTACCCATGCATCCGCTTCAGGCTGAAGCATTGATGCTTGATCCTCCGGTGCGGGCGCTCATGGCTTCCGGCCAGATCCGGCACCTCGGTCCGGCAGGATCTACGTTCACGGCCACTTCCTCGGTACGCACGGTCTACAGCGACGCCGCCGCCTGGATGCCGAAATTCTCGCTTCCTATCCGCATCACCAATTCCAGGCGCTTGAACAGGCGCCATGAACTGGAGGCCGGCGTGGCCGTGGCTCGCTTGTTCGAACGAGCCGGGATCGACACTTTCGATCCGCGTCTCGGCTTCCTCCACGACAGTGCATATGTGACGTTGGATATTCCCGGCCAGGCGGAAAGTGGATTTGAGGTTATTTTCCGCGAAAACCCGTTCCGGGGGCGTGCCGGCGATCCAGTGATAACGGTTTCGGCGCTGACGGCCGAACCGCCTCCCGGCGGGAGTTCGCTGTTCGAAAGCGTCATCCGCAGTGTCGCGCGCAATCATGATATCACCATGCAACACGCTTGCCGGCGCTGGTTCGAATGCTATCTCGATTGTGCGCTCGATCCGCTGGTCAGACTCTACGACCGGTTTGGCGTCGCGCTGGAGGCGCATCAGCAGAACAGCCTGCTCGACCTTTCGCAACAGGGACTGCCGAGCCGGTATCTCTATCGCGACAGCCAGGGATTCTACCTCTCGAACGCTTTCAAGGCACGGTGGTATGGCCTGGTTCCCGAGATCGTGCAGGTTCGCGGCCTCTTCTTCGATGACCGTGAAATCCGTGATCGGTTCTCCTACTACCTCATCGTCAACCAGATCTTCTCCGTCATCGCACGCGCCGGACATGACGGCCTGGCGAGCGAGGCCGAATTGCTTGGTGTGCTGCGCACGAGGCTGAAGAAACTTGCCGGCGAGATGACCGGCGCCGGCGGCGAATTCGCTGCCGGTCTGCTGGACAAACCGAACATCACCGCAAAAGCCAACTTGGCGATACGGCTGCGCAATGTCGATGAATTGGCAGCCAGCGGCAACACGATCTATACGCATTTTCCCAATCCGTTGAGCCGCATCGGGCTTTTCAAGGCCGCGGAGATGGCGCATGCCATTGCCTCTTGATCTCCACGGCACTCCGGCGCGGCGCGTCATGCGCCAGTTGGCCGAGGCATTGGTCTATGAAGGCCTCGTCGAGTGTGCTGTGTCTCGCCGTGGCGAAAAATATCGCTTCGAATGGTCCTACGATGGCGGCGCGATACGCTGCGAAGGACATGTCGGCGCCTTCGGCCGCGTCAGGATCGTTCCCGAAACGATCGAACATGGCTGTGGCGGCCAATGGCGGCCGGCGACGCTCGACGATCTTCTGGCGAGCGCGGGTGGCTGTCCCCAAAGGCGCGCTGAGCTTGCATTCGAACTGGACCGGACGCTTGATTTAAGCGCCTGGAACGACGGAAATCTTTCTCCCCGGCCGCGTCGTGATCTGCCATTCGCTGAACTCGACAGCGCGATGGACGAGGGGCATCCCTACCATCCCTGCTTCAAGGCGCGCACCGGTTTCGACCACCATGACCAAGCGGCGTACGGCCCCGAGGCACGCAATTCGTTCCAACTAGCCTGGCTGGCGATTGCGCCCGAACGCCTGCACTCGGCACTTCCCTCGGACGAACAGCCCTTCTGGACGCAGGAACTCGGCGCTGAAACCTATTCGATCCTAAATGAACGGCGCACCCGGCTCGGTGGCGATGCAGGGCGGTTCGGCCTGATGCCGCTGCATCCCTGGCAGTGGAGAGCATTGCAGGGATCGGCGTTGGCTGGCTGGCTGGCGGAGGGTTCGGCCGTTTACCTCGGCGAGGTTGGCGACCGCTACACGGCGAGCCAATCCGTGCGGACCCTCTTCAATCGCGACCATCCGCAACGCGCCAATCTCAAACTGCCGATGAACCTCGTCAACTCGTCGGCCATGCGCATCATCGAACCGCATTCAGTGTGCAGCGCGCCCACGATCAGTCGCTGGCTCAAGGAGATCGTCGCCAGCGATCGACTGCTCGAGGAGCGCTACCCGCTTGCGATACTCGGCGAATATGCCGGCACGGTCGCGGATCGCGACGGTCCGCTTGCCGGACAGATTGCAGCGATCTGGCGCGAAGACGTGACAGCCGGCCTGAAGCCCGGCGAATCTGCGGCGCCCCTCAACGCGCTGATGGCCGTGGAGAGTGACGGCCGGCCGTTCATCGCCGACTGGATAGAGCGGTACGGGCTGGATGCCTGGCTCAGCAGGCTTGTGGACAGGGTGGTGATGCCGGTGTGTCACCTTCTCGTCGCCCATGGCATCGCAACGGAATCGCATGGCCAGAACCTGATCCTGATCCATCGCGACGGCTGGCCGGCCAGGCTGGCGATGCGTGACTTCCACGACAGCGTCGAATACGTACCCTCCTTCCTGCGCGACCCCCACAGGGTTCCCGACTTCGCCACCTTGAACCCCGCCTATCGCGATGCCGCGCCCAACCAATATTACTGGATGGAGAGCGCTCCGTTGCTCGGCGAACTCTTCCTCGACGCCCTGTTCGTCTACAACCTCGCCGAAATCTCACACCTCCTCCACCGCTGCTACGGCCTCGACGAAGCGGTGTTCTGGTCCGACGTCGGCCGGCGGTTGCAGAGCCATTTCCAACAGTTCGGACTGACCCGCCGGGAGGCCGAACTTGGGCTTTTCCAGCCTCGTATCCGCACCGAATCGCTGCTTCGGCGCAAGCTCTCACGCCCTGGCGCAGAATGCGCCCACGAAATCCCCAACAGTCTGGTAGCCGCGTAAGGAGACAGAATGATCAGAATTAACGACACGGTCTTCGATCAGGCCTATTTCCGGGACGCGTCGGACCGCGTCGCCGCTGCTGCCCATCTCGACAGGCGCGCCGGCGATCGTTTTGCGGTCTGTTTCTCGGAAGCGCAGGATTGGCTTGCGTTCTTCTTCGCCGCACGCGCTGCCGGCGCGAGCATTCTGCCGCTGCATCCCTCGACACCCTATGCCGCGGCGCGCCGTCAGGCCGAGACGGCAAAGTGCAACTGGCTTTTCTACAACCGACTGGAAGGCGAACCGATCTGCGAGGAACGGTCGGTTGGGCCGGGGCAGCTGTTGCAGATGAGCTCGGGCACGACCGGCGAACCGAAATGCATCGCGCGCGCCTGGAGCGACATCGACAACGAGATCGAACACTATACGGCTGCGTTCACCGGGCCGCAGGATATGACGCCGCTGGTCGCCTGCCCGACCACCCATTCCTACGGCCTGATCTGCGGCATACTGGTGGCGCTGAAGCGGGGCCGGACGCCCGCCATACTGGATACGGGCAATCCTAAATTCCTGCTGCGCAAACTGCGGGAAACGGAGCGGCCCTACCTGATTTCGTCGCCGGCGGTCCTGCATACGCTTGCCAGGCTCATGCCGGCCGATGAAAAAATCCACGCGACAATGACCTCGGGGACGCTACTGCCCGAACCCTGGTTCGATCAGATCCGGCGCAAGTCCATCCATATGTTCCAGCAATATGGCTGCTCGGAAGCAGGCTGCATCGCCATCAACTCCGAAGTCCAGGCGGCGAATGAAGTCGGCTATGTACTGCCACGCTTCTCGCTGCGCGACGCCGGCTCCGCCGGCGATCCGAAGGAGATCGCCGTCGAGCGCGCAGGCACGACGGTGGAAACGCGCGACCTCGGCTATCGCCGCGAGGACGGCATGCTGGTCTTCCTTTCGCGCCTCGACGATTTGATCAACGTGTCCGGCCTCAACGTCTACCCGAAGGAGGTAGAGGACGTGGTGATGACGTTAGAAGGCATCGGCGACGCCGTCGTGTTCCGCAAGCAGGATGCATTCGCGGGCGAGCGTGTCGCGCTCCTCTTCAGCGCCGACCGGACGATTGACCGGGCACGGCTGCGGGAATGGTGCGCCGAACGCCTCGCGGCACACCAGATGCCGACCGAAATCGTCCAGGTGGAGCGGATCCCGCGACAGGCGAACGGCAAGATCTCCAGGCGCGACGTGGCTGCTCGTTATGGCGCCGGCGAATTCGCGGCAACACAGACGGAGGCGGCATGATGACCCGCGATCAGGTGCTCCGTGCGATCGAAACGATCCTGCGCGACAAGCTCAACCACAAGCACATGAACATGTTCGCGCCCGATGCGCGGCTGAACGAGGACCTTTATCTCGATTCCGTGCTCATTCTGGAAATCATGCTCGGCCTCGAACTCGAGCATGGCGTGGCGTTGCCGGAGGAGGTCATCAGCCGCCAGGACCTCGAGACTGTCGACGATCTGGCGCGGCTGTTCGTCGAAGCATCGGACTCCGGCCGAACAAAGGTGAAGCCGAGCGAAGCGCTGGCCTTCACCCGCGCCGAACAGGAAGCGAACGAGCGGATCGGCGTGCATGGCGAGGACTATGTCGACATCAAGGTTCACTGCTTCGTCAGCAATGTCTGCCACGCCGTGAAGCAAAGGCAACTCGATCATCGGCCTTTCTTCTTTGGCGTCTGGGATGCGGGCTTCGCCATCGATGGAAGCTGGCGGCTTGCCTATCACGCGCCTGAAATCAATCACGACTTCTTCCGCGACTGGTTCGAGCGTCTGTACGGTCCGAAGGTCCGCCAATGGTACCGGCCGGACGCTGCGAAGCAGCAGAACCTGGCGACGATGCTGGAGCTTCTGGAGCACAAGAAGCCGAGCGAATACCTGATGGTCATGCTCGACCTCTTCCACCTGCCCGAGCGCGAGAACAAATTCAACCAGAACCCGTTTCCGCACTATCTGATGCTCGAGGACACCGACGACCCTGCGGTGTGGATGGTTCTGGACCCCGACTTCCGCTGGGAAGGCAGGATCGAAAAGGAAAAAGTCATCAACGCGATCATGCAGCCGACGGTGGCGGGGGGCTTCATCTTCGACGCCGCCGACATCAGGAAACCCTCCCCCGTCGATCTGCGCGACTACTTCCTCGCCTGTTTTCACGAGGACGACAATCTTTTGACGCGCGCCGCCCGTGAGATCGTCCGCGCCCATGTCGAAGGCCGCGACGGCGTCCAGCTCACTGCGCTTGCCACGGCCTTGCGTGAACTGCCGGTCCTCTCCATCCGCAAATACGCGCTCGAGCACGGCTTCGCCTTCTTCTGGCGGTCGATGCAGCTTTCGAACGCCGAATTCGACATCATTTGCGACGACATCGAAGCGCTGATCCAGGAATTCAAGTCGCTTCACTATGCCATCATGAAGCTCAGCCAAACCGGCTCCGACGCCGCGGCGGCGCGTGTCTTCGAAAAGCTCGATGCGCTGGACGCGATGGAGCGCAGCCTCAAGGGCCGTCTCGCCCAGACCTACCGGATATGGTGCGACACGCACGGCCTTCTTCACACTCCGCGCCACGTTCCGGAAGGGGCCGTCGCATGAGACTGTCGCTCTGCACGATAACGTTTCGCCATCATCTGCTGTCGCTCGAAGACATCGCACGCTGGGCGGCGGCGAACAATTTCCAGGGCATCGAACTGTGGGCAGCGCACGCCCGCAACATGCAGCACATGACCGACCGTGACGCCGACTGGATGGCGGCGTTCGGCCTTTCCGTGCCGATGCTCAGCGACTATCTCCCCCTCGACGAAGACCTGGCGTCGCTTCGCTACGCCACATCGAATCTCTGCCGCCTTGCCCGCCGCTGGGGCGCTGGCAAGGTGCGAACGTTCGCGGGCAAAACAGCCAGCCGCGATATCTCGCCCGAAGGCCGCTGGCGGCTTTCGGCCCGGCTCAAAGACGCCTGCATGATCGCCCATGACCAGGGCTGCCAGCTCCTGGTCGAGACACACCCGGGAACGCTTGCCGACACGCTGCCGTCGACGCAGCGCCTCATCGAAGAGACCGATCACCCGGCGCTCGGCGTCAATTTCGACACCTTGCATGTCTGGGAGGGCGGCGACGATCCGGTTGCCGCGCATCGCGCGCTGCTGCCGCACATCCGGCACTACCATTTGAAAAACGTGCGCTCGCGCGCCGACCTCGCCGTGTTCGAGCCGGCCAATGTCTACGCGGCAGCAGGCAAGCGAACCGGAATGACGGCTCTCTTCGACGGCGCCGTGGATTATCTGGAATTCCTGGACGAAGTATTCCAGCGCGACGATGTCGATGCGTCGCTCGAATGGTTCGGCGGCGATTGCTTCAGCATCCTCGCCAACGACGCCCGCAACATGCGCCTTCTCAAGGCTGACCGGGATGCGCCAATCCGCGCCGGAGTGGCCTGAGACTCCGTTTCCCAGAGCGTTTTGCCGCCAGGCGGATCCACCCGGCGTCACACACGCGGCTAAGAGACCATTTGGAAATCCGTCAGGGCGTGGCGGAATCGAAGATGGGCGCGTTAGCGACCAAACAGGTTATTTCGAGAACCGGAGCGCAGCGTACATTTGGGTACGTGAGCACCGGAAGCGCAGAAATTGCCATTTGCAGCCCGCCATCACGGATTTCCAAACGGTCTCTAAACAACAGATAGAGCGCAATGCCCGGTTCAACCCGGATGCATTCCGCTCTATGACTGCGGCGGCCGCGTCGCGAGGAGGGCAAGCATGCGCAGCAGCAAGGTGATCCACATCGTTTCCTGCCATGCCGAAGGCGAGGTGGGCGACGTCATCGTCGGCGGTGTGGCGCCGCCGCCCGGCCAAACGCTTTGGGAGCAGCGGCGTTTCATCGCCGAAGAGAAAACCTTGCGGAACTTCGTGCTCAACGAACCGCGCGGCGGCGTCTTCAGGCACGTGAACCTGCTTGTCCCGCCCAAAGACCCGCGCGCCGCGATGGGGTTCATCATCATGGAACCGGAAGACACGCCGCCGATGTCCGGCTCCAATTCGATCTGCGTTTCGACGGTTCTGCTCGACAGCGGCATCGTTCCGATGCAGGAGCCGGAAACGCGATTTGTGCTTGAAGCGCCCGGCGGCCTGGTCGAGGTCGCGGCGGCCTGCCGAAATGGCAAGGCCGAGCGGATCGCGGTCACCAACGTGCCGTCCTTCGCCGACAAGCTCGATGCGAAACTCGAAGTCGACGGCCTCGGCACGCTGACGGTCGACACGGCTTACGGTGGCGACAGCTTCGTCATCGCCGACGCCCGCGCGCTGGGGTTTGCTGTGTCGCCCGACGAAGCCCGCGAGCTTGCCGAAACCGGCATCAAGATCACTCGCGCGGCCAACGAGCAACTCGGCTTCTCGCACCCCGAAAATCCGGAGTGGGACCACATCTCGTTCTGCCAGCTGACGCTCCCTATCGAAGAAAAGGACGGCATGCTGCATGGCCGCAATACGGTCGTCATCCAGCCGGCCAAGCTCGACCGCTCGCCGACCGGCACCGGCTGCTCGGCACGCATGGCGGTGCTCCATGCGCGCGGGCTGATGAAGGTCGGCCAGCGCTTCACCGGCCACTCGATCATCGATTCCACGTTTGAGTGCCGCATCCTCAGAGAGACGGCGGTCGCCGGCCGCCGGGCCATAGTGCCGGAGATTTCCGGCCGCGCCTGGGTCACCGGCACACACCAGCTGATGCTCGACCCCGACGATCCCTGGCCGTCCGGCTACCGGCTCGCCGACACCTGGCCCATCCTTGCGGGTTAGCTGGTGACGGCCACGATCGCCTTGGCGAGATAGTCCAGCCGGTCGCCCGGTAGGCCCGCGACATTGATGCGGCTGTCGCCAACGATATAGATGCCGTGCTCCACACGCAGCCGTTCGACCTCTTCGGGGCTGATGCCAAGGCGCGAGAACATGCCGCGGTGATGCGCCACGAAATCGTAGCGGTCGGAATTGGACTGTCGCCGCAGTGCCTCGGCAAGCCCTTCTCGCAGCGACACCATGCGCAGGCGCATCGTTTCGAGTTCGGCCAGCCAGTCGGCGCGCAGAGCGTCATCTTCGAGAATGATGCGCACGGCGGCGGCGCCATGATCCGGCGGCATCGAATACATGCCGCGCGTCACCGACTGCAATTGTCCGACCGCGACATTCGCCTCGGTTTCGTTGCGTCCCATCAGCATCGCCGCGCCGACACGGTCCCGGTAGACCGAGAAATTCTTCGAGCAGCTCGCCGCGACCGCCATTTCAGGCGCCTTGGCGGCAAGGATGCGCAGTCCCTCGGCGTCCTCGTCGAGCCCGTCGCCAAAACCCTGATAGGCGATGTCGACGAACGGAAACAGGCCGCGCGCGACGAGCAGGTCGGCCAGCGCCGACCACTGTTCCCGGTCAAGATTGGCGCCGGTCGGGTTGTGGCAGCAGCCATGCAGAAGCACAATGTCGCCGGCCTTGGCCGCGCCCAGCGTTTCCATCATCGCGTCGAAACGCACGGCGCCGGTGGCCGGGTCGAAATAGGGATAGTCGCGGGTAACAAGCCCGGCCGCCTTCATCATCGGCACATGGTTCGGCCATGTCGGGTCGGAGAGCCAGACGGTAGCGCCCGGCCGCACCTTCGCCAGCAGTTCGCCGAGAATCCGCAAAGCGCCGGAACCGCCGGGCGCCTGGCAGGCGCGGATGCGTTTCGTGTCGGCATTCGCGCCGAACACCAGCGTGACCATCGCCGCGTTGAAGGCGACATCGCCGGCAAGGCCGAGATAAGTCTTGGTGCTCTGCGTCTGGTAAAGCCGCTGTTCAGCCTCGCGCACCGCCCGCATGATGACGGTCTTGCCGTGCTCATCCTTGTAGACGCCGACGCCAAGATCGATCTTGTCCGGCCGCGGATCCTCACGGTACATCCCGATCAGGGCGAGGATCTTGTCAGGCTGGGCAGGCTGCAGCGTCTCGAACATCGAAGATAATCCCGAAAAAGATTAGGCCGCCGTCTGATAAGCCGGTTCGGGCTTCTGTGCCAGCATATCAGCGACATTTGCCTTCACCTTTTTCACCGCCTCCTCCTTGACCGGGCCGTAGCCGCGTATGTCCATCGGCGCCCTGGCAAGCGCGAGCTGCGCCTGCGGCCCGCTTTCGCCGAGCCGCGCCAGCATCGTCGCGACCAGGTCTTCGTACCATCCGATCAGGTCGCGCTCCATGCGCCGCTCGGCGGTGTAGCCGAAAATGTCGAAGGCGGTGCCGCGCAGCCCCTTCATCCGCGCCAGCAGCCTGAACGGCGCCTGCATCCACTGGCCGAACTGTTTCTTGCGCGGCCTGCCCCGCGCATCCCTCCCGAGCGGCAGGAGCGGCGGTGCGAGGTGGTAGTTCACCTTGAAATCGCCCTCGAAGTTCCGCCGCAGCTCGTCAAGGAAGCCGGTTTCCATGTGCAACCGCGCCACCTCGTATTCGTCCTTGTAGGACATCAGCTTGAACAGCGAACGCGCCACCGCGTCGGTCAGCGCCTCTGAAGCGAACGGCTGTTCGGCGGTCCGTACACGCTCGACTGCTGCCCTGTAGCGCGCGGCCCAGGCATCGTTCTGGTAGTCGCGCAGGAAAGCCTCGCGCCGCGCAATCACCTCGTCCAGCGTCTCAGCGGCAGGCGCGGCATCAGGTTCGGCAAAGGCCCGGTCGACGCAGGCCAGGCGTCCCGCAGCGAACGCTTGCTTGTTCTTGTCAACCTCGACGCCGTTCAGCGTCACAGCCTGCATCAGCGCCTCCAGGGACACCGGAACCAGCCCCTTCTGCCAGGCAAAACCTAGCATGATCATGTTGGCGAAAACCGTATCGCCAAACAGGTTATCCGCCAGTTCATTGGCGTTGAAGGTCTCGACATTCTCGTTGACCAGCACCTTGGCGATCGCCGCGAGCCTCGTGCGCGACGCAAGGTCGGCATCGCGGAAACGCACAATGTCGCCGGTCGGCATTTCGGCGGCGTTGACCACAGCCCTCGTTCCGCAGCGATAGGCCGTCGATGCTTTCGGCGAGGAGGACACGACGAGATCGCAGCCGATCAGCGCGTCGGCGGCGCCCTGGTCGATGCGCACCTGGTTGATGTCATCCGGCTTGCGGCCCAGCCGAATGAAGCTCAGCACCGGGCCGAATTTCTGCGCGAAGCCGGTGAAATCCAGCACCGACGCTCCCTTGCCTTCGAGATGTGCTGCCATGGTGATCACCGCGCCGACGGTGATGACGCCGGTGCCGCCGACGCCGGTGACCAAAAGGTCGTAGGGTTTGTCGAGCGAATGCAGCGCCGGATTCGGCAATCCCCTCGCCTTGTCCGCGTAGCCGCTGCCCGATGCCTTCTTCCGACGCGTTGCGCCCTCCACCGTCACGAAGCTCGGACAGAACCCATTGAGGCAGGAAAAATCCTTGTTGCAGCTCGACAGGTTGATCTTGCGCTTGCGACCGAATGGCGTCTCCTTCGGTTCCACGCTCAGGCAGTTCGATTCCACCGAGCAGTCGCCGCAGCCCTCGCACACCAGTTCGTTGATGAAGGCGAAACGCTTGGGGTCTTCTAGCGTGCCGCGCTTGCGCCGCCGCCGTTTCTCTGTGGCGCAGGCCTGCTCGTAGATCAGCACCGAAACGCCCGGCACCTCGCGCAGCTCCCGCTGCACCGGATCGAGGTCGCGGCGGTGATGGATGGTGACGCCTTTCGGCAGTTCGGCCCGGTCGAACTTGTCCGGATCATCGGAAACCAGCGCGATCCGCTCGACGCCTTCCGCCCGCACCGTCTGGGCGACGGCGTGGACGCTGACCGGCCCGTCGACCGGCTGGCCGCCTGTCATCGCCACCGCATCGTTGTAGAGGATCTTGTAGGTGATGTTGGCTTTCGCCGCGATCGCCTGGCGGATAGCCATGGAGCCGGAATGGTAATAGGTGCCCTCGCCGAGATTCTGGAAGATGTGCCCGTTGCCGGTAAACTTCGACGACGCCGCCCAGTTGACGCCTTCGCCGCCCATCTGGATCAGCGAGCTCGTCTCGCGGTCCATCCAGCTCGCCATGAAATGGCAGCCGATACCGGCGAGCGCCTTGGAGCCCTCCGGCACCTTGGTCGAGGAATTGTGCGGACAGCCTGAGCAGAAATAGGGCGTGCGCGCCGCACCCGGAACCTGGATCAGCCGGCCGGCATCCGGCGACAGCGCTGCTGCCTTTTCGGTGAGCCCAAGACCGGGAAACATCGCGTCGAGCCGCTTGGCGACGATCGGCGCCAAAAGGCGCGGCGACAATTCGCCAGTCCATGGGATCAGCCGCTCGCCCGCCTCGTCGCGCTTGCCCACCATGGCGCGCGGCTTGTGGCCGGGATAGTCGTAGAAATATTCCTTGAACTGGCTCTCGATGATGCCGCGCTTTTCCTCGACGACCAGAACCTCATGTTTCTCCTTGACGAAGTCGAGCGCATCGCGACGCGCCAGCGGCCACACCATGCCGACCTTGTAGATGTCGATGCCGATGCGCCGGCATTCTGCCTCACCGAGGCCCAGGAGCCGCAACGCCTCCATCAGGTCAAGGTGCGCCTTGCCGGTGGTGACGATGCCGTAGGTCGCATGCGGAACGACATAGATATGGCGGTCGATCGGATTGGCCTCGGCGAAGGCGAACACGGCGTGTTTCTTCGCCTCCATGCGCTCCTCGATCTGCGGGCCGGGCAGGTCCGGCCAGCGATAGTGGAGGCCGCCGGGCGGCGCGGCGAAATCGGGTTCGTTGAAAACGCGCGGCGGCAAAATGTCGACGGAAGCGGCGGACTCCACCGTCTCCGAAATCGCCTTGAAACCCACCCACATGCCGGAAAAGCGCGATAGCGCGTAGCCATATTCGCCGAACGCCAGATATTCGGCCACCGAAGCGGGGTTCAGCGTCGGCATGAACCACGCCATGAAAGCGACGTCCGACTGGTGCGGCATCGAGGAGGACACGCAGCCATGGTCGTCGCCGGCCACCACCAGCACACCGCCATGCGGCGAGGAGCCGTAGGCGTTGCCATGCTTCAGCGCATCGCCGGCGCGGTCGACGCCAGGCCCCTTCCCGTACCACAGGCCGAACACGCCTTCGACGGTGCGGTCGGGATTGGTCTCGACCTGCTGCGATCCGAGCACTGCCGTCGCAGCCAGATCCTCGTTCACCGCCGGCAGGAACTCGATCCGGTTTTCGGCGACCAGTTTCTCGGCGCGCCACAGTTCGAGGTCGACGCCGCCGAGCGGTGAACCCCGGTAACCGGAGATGAAACCGGCGGTATCGAGGCCGGCGGCGCGGTCGCGGCGCGCCTGATCGAGCGCCACCCGCACCAGCGCCTGCGTACCGGTCATGAAGACCCGGCCTTCTGCCTTGAGATAGCGGTCGTCCAGCCGGTATCCCGCGCCTTGTATCTGCTGCTGGGTGGCTTGATCCATGATCTGGCTTCCTCCGCATAAAGCTGTCGATAGACAGTTTATCGGATGGCGCTGGACAAATTCTCCAAATCCCCCTCTGATTAGGCAAAGATCGGCACAACCTACCGAATTACCGTATGATTTCGGAACACTTTTTCGATTTGGGAGAACTATCCTTGGAACTCAGCGAAACCGACCGCCGCCTGTTGCGCGTGCTTCAGGCCGACGCGCGCATTTCCAACCAGGAACTCGCCGAGCGCGCCGGCATGTCGGCTTCCGCCTGCTGGCGGCGGGTCAAGGCGCTGGAGGATGCCGGCGTCATTACCGGCTATCCGGCAATCGTCAGCGCAGAAAATGCCGGCCTGAAATTCAGCGCCATCGTCCATGTCACGCTGACCCGACACGAGACGTCTCATGTCGCGACCTTTATCGCGCGTATCGTCGAGCGGCCCGAGGTACTTGAATGCTTTTCGACGACCGGCGAGGCCGACTACCATTTGCGCGTCGTCTGCCAGGACAAGGACGCCTACAATGTCTTTCTGGAGGATTTTCTGTTCCGCTTGCCCGGCATTGCGCATGTCCGCACCAATCTGGTGCTGAAGGACATCAAGCTGCACACGCGCGTTCCCGTGTAGCAATCCCTGCTATTCCGCCGCCGGCACCACCGCATCGGCTGCTGCGGCCACGCGCACGCGTGCATGCTCCGGCCAGCGCTCCAGCGCCTGGCGTCCCGCATCGGTGAGGTCGTAGACGCCACGGTCGGCGCGGACGAACCAGCCATAGACGTTGCGGCGCAGGATCTTCACGACATTCGGCATGCCGGCCTTCAGGTCGCGCGGCCGCCTCGGACCGTCTGCCATCGCAGCGGCGCACGCCAGCGCTTCCTGCCGATAGGCGGTCATGATCGGTCGGCGCGATCCGCCACCCATGGCGGGGTCGCCCTGCCGGCGCTTGTGTTCGTCGATCAGGCGCGAGCGTCGGCGCGGATCGCGGCGCGGCGCCGGAGCGACGGGACTGAGCAGCACATGCACCTCGCCGCGTTCGGTGATGCCGAGCAGCCCGAAACCGAGCCGACGGCAGAGGTTGCGGAACCGCGCATCGGCTTCGCGGCCCTTGCCGCGCGAAGACATGGAGGCCGCCAGCCACACCTCGTCGCTCGCCGCGATGCGGTCGATGCCTTGCAGCACGAGTTCGAGATTGAACCGGAGCTTGAGTTCGCAAACGACGACGATCGGCGGCTCGCCGGGGCTCAAGGCGAGCAGATCGCAGCCGCCGATCTCGCCTTTGACGGCAAACCCCAGCCTCTCGAGGAAATTCTTCACGGGAATATAGAGCGAAGTTTCCGGCACGAGGATCTAGCCCCTCGCCCCGCGCGTCCGTGACCCTAATGCCGGCAAATGCCGGGTGTGGCATGTCGGCCGAAAAGCCGAATCAAAGGCAACGGAGTTCATGCCGCATGAAGCATCCTCCCCGCCTGGTTCGCAACCGTCGGTCGGTGAACCGAAATAGCGGCTCGGTGAAATGTTCGAGCAAAATTTCATATCGACTTGCCTTTCCTGTTTTCACTTAATACGATGTTAAGTGAAACGGGATGAGCCATGCCACGCGCAAGAGCTTCCAGGACAGACGGACTGAATGGCGCCGGCTCGCAGCAGGCCAGTGGCGTCGGCCCCCGCATCAAGGCTCTCCGCACCGCCAGAAGCGTTTCGCTGCGCCAGCTTGCCGACATGATCGGCACTACGGCCAGCTTCATCAGCCAGCTCGAGCGTAACCTCTGCGGCGCCAATACCCCCACGCTGATGAAGATTGCCGCGGCACTTGATCTCGGCATCAACGACCTTTTCGAAGACAACGGCCGGCCACCGCACAAGGTGCTGACCCGCGAACACCGGCCGGTCGTTCCGGTCGGTGTCGGTGGCCGCAAGATGCTGTTGTCGCGCCGGCCGATCCACGAATTCGAGGTCTATGCCGGGCATTTCGAAGTCGGCGGCTCGACCGGCGCGGAAGCCTACACGCATGGAGGCGATCACGAGATGTTCATCGTGCTCAAGGGCACTGTGGAACTGACGCTTGGCGACGAGAGCCACATCATGGGCGAAGGCGATAGCGTCGAATACGCAACCTCGACGCCGCACCGCACGGTGAATGTCGGCGACACGCCGGCGGAGGTCTTGTGGATCATCGCACCGCCCACCAGCGGCGCAGTTGAACTCGATCAATACAGGCCCGGAAACCGCTCGCATCCGGGTGAATAAGAAACGCGAGTCTTCGAATGGGAGAGTTGAACATGAGACTGAAAATAGGACGTGCAGTTGGCTTGGCCGCGCTTCTGGCCACAACAGCCGCACTGGCGCAGTCGAAGCCGGTCGCCGGCGAAGTGGCCGAGGGTTCGCTGAAGGGAAAGACGCTTACCTTCGTGTCCTATGGCGGCATCTATCAGGATGGCCAGATCGCCGCGCTCAAGGAATTTATCGACAAGTCGGGCGTCCAGTTGCTGAGCGACGGTCCGACGGAGACCTCGAAGCTCCAGGCGCAGGTGGAATCCGGAAATGTCACCTGGGATGTTGTCGATACCGCCGATTTCCCGCCCTATGTCTATTGCGGCAAGCTGTTCCAGAAGCTCGACTTCTCGAAGATCGACATCTCCAACATTCCGGAAGGCCAGGTCAGCGAGTGCAGCGTGCCCGCCATGAACTACGGCGTCGTGCTGATGTACAAGAACGAGACATACAAGGACAATCCGCCGAAGAGCTGGGCCGATTTCTTCGACACCGAAAAATTCCCCGGCTCTCGCGCCATCGAAGGCAGTGGCGATTTTTCCGGCGGCTTCATGGAGCAGGCGCTGCTTGCTTCCGGCCAGCCTGTCGACAATCTGACGGTTGCCGATATCGACAAGGCGGTCGAAAAGATCAAGGCGATCGGCCCCGACACGATTTTCTGGAAAACTGGCGCGGAATCGCAGCAGCTCGCTGAATCCGGCGAAGCCGACATGATTGCCATGTGGACCGGTCGGGCTATGACCGCCGTGAAGAACGGCGCGGCCTACACGCCGGTGTGGCAGGATTGGCTGGTCGTCATGGATCAGCTGACCATCCCAATGGGCGTCAAGGATCCGGATGCCGCGCATGCGCTGATCAACGCCTATCTCGGCAAGGCGTCGCAGGAGACGCTCGCCAAGACCACCTCCTATACGCCGATCCACAAAGACGCCAAACCCGAGGTCGACGAGATCACCGCCGCGTTCATGACCAACACGCCGGACAAACTGAAGGTCGGCTACCAGCAGAACATCAAGTTCTGGGTCGCCAATTTCGAAGCGGCAAACGAGAAATGGAGCGCCATGCTGGCTGGCAACTGAGCTTGATTGACGGGCCGCATCGATGGCACGCACTGGCACGACGGCGATGGACAGCCTGGCGAATAACGCCCCGGCTGTCCCGGCCTCGGAACGCGGGACGCAACGCATGGCCGACCAGCCATTCTGGCTGGTCGTGCCTGCGCTCGTCCTGCTCGTTGGCGTGCTCGGTGTGCCGCTCGCCATCATCGTCATCCGCAGTTTTGCCGAGCCAGACTGGGGATTGCAGAATTACGCGTGGTTCTTCAATTCCCCGGTCAACCTCACCGTCCTGCAACGCACCTTCACCATCTCCGCCTGGGTGACGCTGGTCTGCGTCGCCTGCGGTTATCCCTACGCTTACGTGATGACAGTGGTCGGGCCGCGGCTCAGGCTTCTGCTTATCCTTTGCGTGCTGGTGCCGTTCTGGGTCTCGGGCGTCGTACGCACTTTGGCCTGGGTGATCCTCTTGCAGGATTCCGGCGTCATCAACTCCATCCTGCGCGGCGTCGGCTTCGGCGCCGTGAAACTCATCCGGACCCAGACCGGTGTGGTGATCGGCATGGCGCAGGTGCTGCTGCCGTTCATGATCCTGCCGCTCTACTCGGTGATGAAGACCATCGATTTGAGGCTCATGCAGGCGGCGCGCAGCCTGGGCGCCAGCCCGGCACGCGCCTTTGTTCAGGTCTACATGCCGCTATCGCTGCCCGGGGTTTACGCCGGCGCCATCATCGTCTTTATCCTGGCGCTCGGTTTCTACATCACGCCGGCGCTGCTCGGCGGACCGCGCTCCACCATGCTCTCGACGCTGATCCAGAACCAGGTGCTGAGCCTGCTCAACTGGGGGCGCGGCGGCGCCATGGGCGTCGTGCTTCTGGTCGCCACCTTCGTGCTGCTTGCGATCGCTATGCCGTTGATGCGGCAGCCGCACCGTCGGGGGCGGGACGCATGAAGCTTCCCACCCGCATCATCCTCGGCCTGTTCTGCCTGCTGGTGGCGGTATGGCTGGTTGCGCCGACCTTTGTCGTCGTGCCGATGTCGTTCAACGAAAAGAAGTCGCTCGCCTTCCCGCCGGATGGTTTCTCCTGGCAATGGTATCAGAACTTCTTCACCAACCCGGAATGGTCGGCTAGCCTCGTCAGTTCGCTGAAAGTCGCCGCCGTCACCGCGGTTTTCGCCACCATCATCGGCACGCTCGCCGCCTTCGGGCTCGACCGCATGAAGAGCCGCACCAGCGGCGTGTTGCGCGCGCTTTTGATTACCCCGATGGTGGTGCCGGGCGTCGTGCTGGCTGTCGGTATCTACGCGGTCTATCTCGACACGCATCTGGTCGGCACCATGACCGGCTTTGTGCTCGCCCACACCATGCTCGCGGTTCCGTTCGTCATCATCGCGGTGTCGGCCAGCCTCGAAGTTTTCGACAAGCGGCTCGAAACCGCCGCCACCAGTCTCGGCGCCAGCCGGTTGACTGCCTTCCGCACCGTCACGCTGCCGCTCATCGCGCCCGGCATTCTGTCCGGCCTGCTGTTTGCCTTTGTCACTTCCTTCGACGAGATCATCGTCGCACTTTTCATCACCAGCCCGTACCTGAAGACACTGCCGGTCCAGATCTTTTCCTCGATCACGCGCGACGCCGACCCGACAGTCGCTGCCGTCGGCACCATCCTGTTCATCACCACATCGCTGGTCATCGGCGCCGGCCTCATCATCGGCTCGCGCCAGGGGAGACGCTGACATGGCCGCATCTGAAACGCGCGGCGCCGCGATCGACATCCGTTCCGTCAGCAAGCGTTACGGCCAGTTCACCGCGCTCGACGACGTGTCACTGCACATCGAGGCCGGCGAGTTCATGACCTTGCTCGGGCCGAGCGGCTCCGGCAAGACAACCACTCTCAACGTCGTCGCCGGCTTCACCGAAGTGAGTTCGGGCGCATTGGAAGTCGGCGGCAAGAGCGTCGTCGGCATACCGGCCCACAAGCGCAACATCGGCGTGGTGTTCCAGCATTACGCGCTGTTCCCGCATATGACGGTGAGCCGCAACGTCGCTTATCCCCTGGCTTTGCGCGGGGTCGCCAAGCCGGAGCGCGAGCGCCGCGTGCGCCAGGCGCTCGACATGGTCAAGATGGTCGATTTCGGCCACCGCTTCCCGAGCGAGCTTTCCGGCGGTCAGCAGCAGCGTGTGGCGCTCGCCCGCGCCATCGTCTTCGATCCGCCGCTGCTCCTGATGGACGAGCCGCTCGGCGCCCTCGACAAGAAGCTGCGCGAATGGCTGCAGCTCGAAATCAAGCGCATCCATCGCGAGCTCGGCACCACCTTCGTCTACGTCACCCACGACCAGGAAGAAGCGCTGGTTCTGTCAGATCGTATCGCCGTGTTCAACCAGGGCCGCATTGAGCAAGTCGGCACCGGCAGGCAGCTCTATGACGAACCGGCGACCTTGTTCGTTGGCAAGTTCATCGGCGACTCCACGGTGCTTCGCGGTCGGGCAACGACATCCGGCAACGAAACCGCAATCGACATTTCCGGCCAGAAGGTGGCGACCGCCAAACGGCTTTCGAACGGCGGCAAGCCGGTGATGCTGCTGCGCCCCGAAAAACTGGCTCTGGCCCGTCGCGGCGCCGCCGATGGCGGCCGCAACCGGCTCGCAGGCCGCGTCGGCGAAGCGATCTATCTCGGTTCGGGCTCCAAATATGAAGTGCTGCTGGCCGACGGGTCGAAGGCCATCGTCCGCTCGGCGCTAGAAGCGGAATCCTTTGCCATCGGCGACGAAGTCGATGTGTTCTTTGCCGGCAGCGATGTGAAGCTGCTGGCCGAGGATGACAAGGCCGACCTCACCCTCACCTGACAACGCATCGAAACGGGTCCAAAAAAAATGCAAGCCACGACCAACGGCAATGTGTCGTTCTGGTATGCCGACATCGGCGGAGTGCCGGCCTATCGCCCTCCCTTGCCGGGTGAGATCGAGGCAGACGTCTGCATCGTCGGCGCCGGCTACACCGGATTGTGGACCGCCTACTATCTCAAGAAGGCCGATCCGTCGCTGCGCATCGTCATCGTCGAAAAGGAGTTTGCCGGCTTCGGCGCTTCGGGCCGCAACGGCGGCTGGCTGTCGGGCGGTTTCGGCTGGTCGCGCGAAAAGTACGCCAAAAGCTCGTCGCGCGGCGCGGTGATCGACATGCAGCGCGCCATGCTCGGCGCCATCGAGGAAGTGATCGCCGTCGCCGAAGCCGAAGGCATCGACGCCGACATCCGCCGCGTCGACAACATCACCGTCGCCACCAATGTCGCGCAGCTCGAACGCGCCAAGGCCGAATACGAGGAAGCCCGGCACTGGGAAGTGCCTGAAGAAAGGCTTGCCTTCATCGGCGCAGAGGAGGCGCGCGCCCGCATCGCCATCAAGGATGTGCTTGGCGCTTTCGTCGTGCGCAACGTCGCCCGCGTGCAGCCTGCCAAGCTGGTACAGGGACTGGCGGCAGCCGTTTCCCGACTAGATGTGCCGATCTACGAACAGACGCAGGTTCTGGCGATCGAGAAGGGCAAGGTCACCACCGATCGCGGCGTCGTGCGCGCCGAAAAGATAATCCGCGCCACCGAAGGCTTCACCGCCGGCATTCCCGGCCATGAACGCCTGTGGCTGCCGCTCAACAGCGCCATCGTCGTCACCGAGCCGCTGCCTGAGAGCCTGTGGAAGGAAATCGGCTGGGCCGGCTACGAAGTGCTCGGCGATGCCGCACACGCCTATTGCTACGCGCAGCGCACTCGCGAAGGCCGCATCGCCATGGGTGGCCGCGGCGTCCCCTATCGCTTCGGGTCACGCACCGACGTGCGCGGCCGCACCCAGCAGGCCACCATCGACAAGTTGCACGAAATCCTCATCAGGCTTTTGCCGCAGACCCGGGACTTGCGCCTCGATCACGCCTGGTGCGGCACGCTCGGCGTGCCGCGCGACTGGTGCACGACATCCGGCTTCGACCGCGAAAGCGGCATCGGCTGGGCTGGCGGTTATGTCGGGCTCGGCGTGTCGAGTTCGAACCTCGCCGGCCGCACCTTGCGCGACCTCGTGCTCGGCCGCGACACCGAACTGACGCGGCTGCCCTGGGTCAACCGCACTGTGAAGAAGTGGGAGCCGGAGCCGCTGCGCTGGCTCGGCGTCCATTCCATGTACCAGCTCTACCGCATGGCCGATCAACGCGAGGCCAACGGTCTTGGCCGAACCTCGCGGCTCGCCGCCTTGGCCGACCGCCTCACCGGCCATTGACCCACGCTGTCTGGTGCGCCGAATTCAACTTCCCTATGTTCTTGTTTTGTTCTAGGATCAGAAAAAGGAGGGGCAATTGCAGTTCACGCGTACTGGGAGGTATCCGCGTCATGAACGATCAACTCCGCCTTGACCTTGATGACGACGATCCGGATGCATGGCGTCGTCCCAAATTCCCCGAACGGATTTTCTTGGGCGTTCGGCCCGATGCGGCCGCCGCGATGCTGGCAGAAGAGACGGCAAGGCAGCTGCGTGCTGCCAGCGGACTGCGCGGCGAGCTGCTGCGCAGGCAGCGGCTCCATGTCACGCTTCAACATATCGGCGACTACAAACGCCTGAAGAGCAAGGTCCTCTTTGCCGCGGACCTGGTCGGCGCAGCCATTTCGATGCCGCCGTTCGAGGTCGTTTTCGATCGCGCCGAAAGCTTTCCGGCACCGCCCCGCCGTGACCGGCCGAGGCAATATCCGGCGGTGTTGAGAGGCGGCAGCGACGCTCTTTTCGAGCTTCACCGCTTGCTCGCGGAAGCGATGCGGAAACTTGGCCTGAGACCCAGCGATATGTTCGTACCCCACATGACGATGATCTATGGCGACAAGGCCATCGCCCCTCAACCGGTTGCACCGCTGCGCTGGACGGTCCGCGAATTCCTGTTGATCCACAGCGAGCGCGGCCTGACGAAACACAACATTCTCGGACGCTGGCCGCTTCACGGCTGAAGGCAACACAGGCTTGATCCGCTCCGCATGCTCTTGCGGGCAGATCGAAATGTCGTCCAGCGTCGCCCCCGACGGAATGGAGACCAGCAATCGTGACGTCAGGACGCGGTGGTCAGGAACCAAAATCCAAGTCGGCGATTTCCGTCGGGTGGAGACCATCATGCCCGACAGAAAATTCGACGACCTGCGCAAGTCGATAAAGAACCAGCCGCTCACCAGGGAGCAGGCTCGCAAGCTGGCCAAGCAGGCGGCAAGGCTGGCGTCACCCGACGCCGCTAAGCTGCAGGACAAGCTGACGGAAGCATTCGGCGCCATTCACATCGCCGAGGCTTTCCGGGGTGAAAGCTCCGCCGCCCGGGCCGAAGCACTCGAACTGGTCGACAAAGCCGAAAAGACGTCCAAAAGACGCAAACGGCCGAACAAAAGTTAGAGATTGGATCGAAAACCGCGAAGCGGTTTTCAGAAAATCCTATGTGAAAACATATAGATCGGAAGTTCAACGACCCTCCCGGCGCGGTCGCCGCTCCGGCGTCCGGCTATTCGTAGCGTCGCGGAAAGGTTGAAATCGCACGCGCCGCGGTCCTGACGCCATGATCGAGCGCCGCCGCCAGATCGTCCGTCGTGCTGAGCGCCGCCATGAACGCCGCATTGAAAGTGTCACCGGCGCCGACAGTATCGATCACCGTCACCGGCGGCGAAACGGCGCGAAAACGTTCGCCGCCCCGAAAACCCCGCACCCCGTCCGCGCCGTCTTTCACGATCAAGACCTGGTCTGCACGCAATCCGGCTGCGATTTTCTGGCTGGCGCCCTCGAGCGAAGTTTCGGCCGCATAACCCTTCGCCTCTTCGGCATTGATGAGGGCGATATCCGTCGTTTCCATCCAGCTGCGCATCAAAAGCCTGGTCTCGTCCGTCCAGCCCTCTGGAGGCCAGCCGGGATCGATCGCCGTTCGCCAGCCCTTGGCGTTGAGGCTGGCAAGCAGCTTCACCGTGCCGGAACGGATGTCGGGCATCAGGAAGCCGCCTGCGATGACCGCGATGGCGCGGTCATGCGGCGCTGCCGGCACCCTGGCCAACAGGTCGTCAAGACGTGCGCGTTGCAGATGTCCCGGCGCGGTGAAAAACACCCGGTCGCCGCCCTTGTGCACGATGCCCACCGTAATCGTCGTCGCGCAGTCGTCGACGATCCAGTCGCAAGAGGCGGCATCGAACTGCTCCCGCAGCCAGACGCCGTTGGGATCGTTGCCGGTAGACGCCACGAAGCGGTGCGCCACACCGAGCCCGCTCAGCGCCAGCGAGGTGTTGCCGGCCGAGCCGCCGGCACGCATTTCGCTGCGCTCGACTTCCACTTCCGTGCCAATCGCCGGCCAGCCGTCGACCTCGCCCAGCACGAGGTCGACATTCGCGTTGCCAAGAACGAGAATCGCCGCCTCAGGCGCCATGGCGGGCTACGACCGGCACATAGTTTTCAAGCTCGGGCGCCGGGAAATGCACGGTCTCGCCGAGCTCGGCCGAGCGGTAAAGTCCCATCAGCATCTCGACCACGCCCAGCCCATCCTCGAACGTCTCCATCGGCTTCTCGCCCTTGCGGAAGCACTCGACCATATGGCGGTTCTCGTCGGTATAGCCGTAAACACCGGCCTCGTCTTCCAGCACCGGCATCAGCCCCTGTTCGGCATTCTGCTTTTCGACCAGGTCTTCGCCCTCCGCCCCTTGCACGGCGCGCGACATGAAGATCTTCAACCCGGTGCCGAGCGAGTTGAACTCCATCGCATACTCCGGGCCGAGCAGTTCGAGCTGGATGCGCAGGCCCGCGCCCACATAAGCCCAGGATGTCGTCGCCTCGATCATCAGCTCGTTGCCATCCTCGTCCTCCAGCGTCACCGTGCCACGGGCGAAATCCTCGGACGGCCGGTTGCGGTAGTCGACCTCGGCGCCGAAGCGCTTGCGCAACTGGTCGGCATAGGATGGCCGCGTCCATTTGAGGTTGGCCACCGTGCCGTTGACAGACTTGATCCTGAGCGAGTTGCGCGGCGCGCCGGGCGCCGTCAGCAGATGCCGGGCGACTTCGACGCTGTGGCACATCATGTCCGACAGAACGCCGCCGCCTTGCTTGTCGCCCTGCCAGAACCACGGCTCGTGCGGGCCTGAATGCTCTTCGGCCGCGCGCGCCAGATACGGCCTTCCCGTGGTCGAGGCGGCGCGCCGCCAGATGATCTCCTTGCCGCGCAGCACCGGCGTCGCGAAGACCTGGTTCTCCAGGTAGCCATGGTTGAGCCTGGCGTCCTCCGCCAGCTTCAGCATTTCGCGCGCTTCCGCGATGGTGCGGGCGAGCGGCTTTTCGCAGGCGATGGCAAAAACCGCCGAACGGCCCGCCGTCACCTCGGCATGGATCGTACGCATGATGTCGAGGCGCGTGTAGTTGGGCGAGACGATCCACACCGCATCCACCTCGCCCGAATGCAGCATCGCTTCCAGGCTGTCATATGCCTTGCAGTCGCCGAGACCGAGTTTGGCGACATTGTCGGCGAAACGCTGGCGGTTTGCCGCCTTGCGGCTGTAGACGCCTGTGACATCGACGTTGCGCACGCCAAGCATCGATTTCAGATGGAAATCGGCGATGAAGCCGCTCCCGACGAAACCGATCCGCAACCGCTGTTTCGGCAAATTCTTCATGCTCTTCCCTTTTATAAAGTTCGTACCCTGGCGCCGGTCTCTTTCGGCCGGGCCGTCGATCCGCGTATCCGCAGCGTCGTCGCCAGTTCCATCGTTTCGCCGGCCTGGCTCTCGCCGGCGAATGTCCGCAAGAGAAGCTTCATCGCCTGCTGGCCGATCTCGGCGCGCGGCTGGCTCACTGTCGTCAGCGGCGGATAAAACGCTTCGCTGAGATAGAGGTCGTCGAAACCGACCACCGAAACGTCGCTGGGCACGTCAAGGCCGAGCCGGCGCAATTCATGGATTGCGCCATAGGCCATTTCGTCGTTGGCGACGAAGATCGCCGTCGGCGGCGAAGTCAGCTCGAAAAGCTGCTGGCAAAGCGCCTCGCCGGATCGCAGCAGATAGTCGCCCACCGGCTCGTAGCCGGCAGGAATGTCGAGGCCGGCCTCCTTCATGGCGATACGGTAGCCGTCGCGGCGGCGCACGCTCATGATCTCCGGGATCGGCCCACAGATATGGGCAATGCGTTTGTGCCCCAGCGAAATCAGGTGCCGCACCGCATCGCTCGCGGCGACCGCGTTATCGATCTGCACATGGGGCAGGCCGCTGCCGCCGATCATTTCGAGCGCCACGACCACCGACAGTCCGGCCAGCCGCTCGGCATATTCCTCGTGCTTCCAGGGCAGCTTGCCGGTCATCAGGATCATGCCGTCGGCATGGCCGTCGCGCAGCATGTCGAAATACTCGATCTCCCGCTCCGGGTCGTTTTCCGTATTGCCCATCAGCACTGAATAGCCGGCGCCCCGCGCCGTCGCCTCAACGCCTTTCAGGATTTCCAGGTAGAACGGGTTGCCGACATCGCGCACCACCATCAGCACCGCCATCGAGCGCTGGGTGCGCAGGTTCCTGGCGCTGACGTTCGGCCGGTAGTTCAGCGCCCGCGCCGCCTCGCGGATGCGCGACAGCGTTGGCTCGGCCACTAGGCCGCTGTCGCTCAGCGCGCGTGACACCGTCGCCGGCGAGACACCGAGTTTCCCGGCAATATCCTTGATGGTCGGGCGCTCGCTCATGCGCGCATCGCCCGGCCACGGCCATAAAACAGCATCAGAACCAATAATGTCGCGCCGAACACCATCTGACGGCCGGATTCGTCGATATTCACCGTGGTCAGGATGCTCTGCAGGATCACCAGCAGCACGGCCCCCGCCATCGTGCCGGTGTAGCCGCCCTTGCCGCCGGAAAGCGGCGTGCCGCCGAACACCACCGCAATGATCGATGGCAACATGTACTGCTCGCCGACATTGGCGAAGGACGAGCCGGAATAACCGAGCAGGCAGATGCCGGCGATCGCGGCAAACACGCCTGAAAGCACGAAGAGCGCGATCCGTACCAGCTTGACCGGAACGCCGGCCATGAACGCCGCCTGTTCGTTGGAGCCGATGGCATAGATGCGATGGCCGAAGACGGTGCGGCCAAGCAGCCAAGCCATCACCACGCCGATGACGATCCACAGCCAGATGATGCCGGGCAGGCCGAACAGGAACGGCTGGGAGACGAAGTTCGACAAGGCAGGCGCAGCACGCCCGGACGGGATTCCCTGGCGGATCACCACCAGCAGGCCCTGCAGCACGCCCAGCATGCCGAGCGTCATCACCAGCGGCGGGATGCGCAACAGCGTGACGCCGAGGCCGTTGAACAGCCCGAACAGCGCGCCGGCGGCAACGCAGCCGAGAACCGCGAGCGGAATGCCGCTGTCCATACCGTTCATCAGATTGCCGGCGATGATCGCCGACAGCGAAACGACGCCGCCGACCGAAAGGTCGATGCCCTCGCGGCCTCCGAGGATGACGAGGTTCTGTCCGGCGGCGACGATGCCCAGCAAGGCGGCGACGATCAGCAGGCGCAGTATCTGCTGCGCCGAGGCAAAGCCTGGCGACAGCGCCTCACCCAGCACAAGCAGCGCCACGATCAGCAGCAGGGCGATCACCAGCGGCTTCCTGGCGAATTCCATGAGCAAGGTGGCGTTCATCATGCCCGCGCCCTCCGCCCGACCAGGACGCCGGCCATGAGCGCCACCAGGATGGCAAGGCCCTGCACGAGGTTTTGCCATTCCGAAGGTGTGCCGACGAAGAACACCAGCGAGTTGATGAGGCCGATGATCAGCGCGCCGATCAGCGAACCGACCACTGTGCCGAAGCCGCCGGAAAGAGCGCTGCCGCCCAGCACCACGGCCGCGACACTGAATAGCGTCATCTTGCCGCCGACCAGCGGATCGCCGCTGGCGGTGTCGCCGGTGATGCAGAAGGCGGCGAGTGCGGCGAAGATCCCGCACAGCGCGTAACCCCTGATGCGGATCGCCGTTACCGGCAGGCCGCTCTGGAAGGCCGCCTGGCTGTCGTCGCCGATCGCCAGCAATTGCGTTGCAAGCCGCGTCCGCGCCAGCACGTAGATCACCATGGCAAGAACCACCACGGCGTAAAGCACGAAGGGGATTTCGAAGAAACGGCCGCCATAGGTGCGCCAGAAGGCTGCCGGCGCAGGCGTGCCCGCCACCGGCAGCACATAAAGCGCCAGGCCGGTGAAGAAGATCGAGGTGGCGAAGGTGGCGACGATCGCCTGCAGGCGCAGCGCCGCCACCACGATGCCGTTGACGATGCCGCAGGCCAAGCCGACCGCCAGACCGACGCCGAGGGCAGCCATGACGGAAAGTCCGCTGCCTCCCCACTGCTCCATCAGCACCACGATGACGACATTGACCAGCGACACGATGGCGCCGGCCGAAAGGTCGATATCGCCGGCAAAGACAACATAGGTCTGGGCAATCGCCAGCATGATCAGCGCCAGATACGTTTTCACCAGCCCGGTCATGCCTATGAAGCTGACGCTGCGCGGCTGATAAAGCCCGTTCAGCGCCAGAAGCACCGCGAGGATCATCAGCGCGGGCAGGAAGGGAAACCGTTCGAACAGCCGCTTGATGCCGCTCGATGCTGGCCTTGGGTTGGCAACCGCGCTCGCCATCATGCGGCCTCGTAAGCGGCTTGGTAGAGATTGTAGCGTGTCCGCTCGGTGCCGGTCAGTTCGCGGGTCACCTGCCCGCCATTGAAGACGAGGATGCGGTCGGCATTGTTCAGCAGCTCGGCGTCCTCCGACGAATAAAGCACGATGCCGACGCCCTCCTCCGCCAGCTTGCGCACCAGCGCGAAAAGGTCGGCCTTGGCCGACAGGTCGATGCCCTTGGTGGGATCGTCGAGCAGCAGAACATCCGGCCGGTCGATCAGCCAGCGGGCGATCACCACCTTCTGCTGGTTGCCGCCGGAAAGCGAATTGATCGGGTGCGACAGCGTGGCGAATTTCGTGTGCAGCGCCTGCAGCGCCGGAAGCGCCTTGTCCCTGAGCGCCGAAGGTCGCGCCAGAAACAGCCGGTCGCGCAGATAATGGATAGGCGTCACGTTCTCCAGGATCGGCCGTCCATGCACCACGCCGTCGCGCGTGCGGTCGCCGGAAACGTAGGCGCAGCCGTTGCGGATCGCTTCGCGCGGGCTCGATGCGGCGAACGGCTTGCCGTTCAGCGTGATGGCGCCTTGCGCCGGCGGCGTCGCGCCGAAGATCGCCCGCAACACGGAAGACTGGCCCTGCCCGTGCAGGCCGCCGAAACCGAGGATTTCGCCGCGCGCCACCTCGAAATTCATGTTGGCGAAGCCGCGCCCGGAAAGGTCTTTGACGCCGAGCACGGACCCTGCGCCTGTGTGGTTCGCTGCAGGCGGTGCGCTTGCCGGCGGCGCCAGCTCGTCCTGTTCGCCGACCATCAGGCGCACGACACCTGCCGGGTCGATATCGGCGATGCGCCGGGTGCCCACTGTCTCGCCGTCGCGGATGACGGTGACGCGGTCGCCAATAGCAAAAATCTCGTCCATCCGGTGCGAGATGAAGACGATGCTGCGGCCCTTGGCCTTGAGGTCGCGCAGAATGTCGAAGAAACGGTCGACTTGCGCGCGGTCGAGCGCCGAGGTCGGCTCGTCGAAGATGAGGACCGGCGTTTCGGCGGCCAGCGCCTTCATGATCTCCACCAGCTGGCGCTGGTCGGCGCGCAAGGTCTCCACCGTCGCATCGGCGGAAAACCCGTCGCCCGTCACGCCATCGAAAAGCGCGATGTAGCGTGCCGCGCGCGACGCCAGGGCCTCACGGTCGACGAAGATTCCGGCCTTCATCGGCAGGTCCGGAAGCGAGATGTTCTCCGCCACCGTGCGGTGCGCGGCGAGGCTGAGTTCCTGATAGAAGATGCCAATGCCGAGCGCGCGGGCCGCCTGCGGGCCGGAAACCGTAACCGGCTGATCGTCAAGCAGTATTTCGCCGGCATCCGGCCTGACGCTGCCGGCGACGATCTTGCACAGCGTGCTCTTGCCCGAGCCGTTCGAGCCGATCAGGACGTGCACTTCGCCGCCGTCGATTTCGAGGTCGCCGCGCTTGAGCGCGACCGTTGCGCCGTAAGCCTTGCTTACGCCGCTGAGCTTCAGTTTGGGCATGAGTTTCCCCGTCCCCTGCGGGAGAGAGTGCGATCCGGCCCCGGACCGCACCCTCACCCCGGGAGAATTCTACTTGAAGAGCGCTTCGGCGTCTTCGATCGAAAGCTGGCTGGTGTAGGAATAGTAGCCAGGCTTGCCCTCAAGCTGCGTTGCAGCTTCGGCGAGGTTCTTCGAATCGATGAACGGAATCGGCAGATACATGGCATTCTTGTACTGTCCCGCCGTCGCCGGCTCCTTCAGTTCCTTGCCCTGCAGCATCAGCACCGCGACGTTGAGCGCCGAGGCCATGACACCGGGAGGATTGACCGAAGCGCCGGAGTTCAGCTTGTCCTTGGTCCAGATGTCGATGAAGTCCTTGCGGATTTCGCCGGTGGCAGCGGTCTGTCCGGTTTTGCCGGCATCCATGATCGACTTCCAGGCGCCGGCAGCCATGCCGTCCTGCACCCACACGCCGCTGATGTCGGGATAGGTGGCTAGCAGGTTCTGCATCGCCTGCTGGCCTTGCGCCTGGTCCCAGTTGGCGTTCACTTCATTGACGATCTTGATGTCGGGATACTGGCCGAACACTTCCTTGTAGCCGGCGACGCGCATCTCGTTGGCCGGATGGCCGGCGACACCGTTGATGGCGACGACATTGCCCTTGCCGCCCAGCGTCTCGGCAAGCCACTTGGCGCCTGCCGCGCCCCAGGCCTTCTGATCGATGCCGACATAGGTTGCGTCGGGCGAGGAGACTTCGGCGTCGGTCGAGATGACCAGGATGCCGGCTTCCTTGGCCTGCGCGAAAACCGGATCGAAGGCCGTCGGGCTGTTCGGATTGATGATGATCGCGTTGACGCCTTCCGAGATGAAGTTGCGCACATGGGCGATCTGGCCGGGCACGTCGACATTGGCGCTCTGCACCACGACCTCGATGTTGACGCCCTTTTCCTTCCATTTCTCGGCGGCGGCTTTCGCCTCGTCGATCATCTGGGTGCGCCACTCCGAGCCAACCCAGCCGTTCGACAGGCCGATTTTGAAATCTTCCGCATTGGCCGAAAACGCCGAAATGGCGATCGAGGCGACGGCGGACAAACAAATAGCGGTGAGTTTCTTCACGATTTCCTCCCTGATACGCGAATGAAATCGTTTGTATGGGGAAATGAAATCGATTTCAACTACCTTTTTTGCGTGACCCGCGTTACATCGGGCGTATGCGTTGGGGCTCAGGCCACCGACCAGCCGCCGTCGACCAGGATGTTGGCGCCGGTGATCAGAGACGCCGCCGGCGAAGCCAGGAAGACGACGGTGCCCGCGACATCGATCGGATCGCCGATGCGGCCGAGCGGGATGTGGCCGAGCACATGGGCGTGGAATTCCGGATCGGCGAGGCTCGGCCGGGTGCCGTCGGTCCAGATGAAGGTCGGCGCGACGCTGTTGACGGCGATGCCATACGGCGCCCACTCGACCGCGAGGCAGCGGGTGAGATGGTTGATCGCAGCCTTTGTCATGCAGTAGATCGCCTCGCCCTTCAGGACGACGCTGCCCGCCTGCGAGCTGATGTTGACGATGCGGCCCGATTTCTGGGCCATCATCAGTTTTGCCACCGCCTGGGTGGTGAAGAACGTGCCCTTAAGATTGATGTTCACCGTGAGTTCGAAATCCTCTTCGGTGACGTTTTCTGCCAGATTTTCCGGTCCTAGCCCCACATTGTTGACCAGAATGTCGATGCGGCCGAATTCGGCATGAGCTTTGGCGATGCCGGCCCGCACCTGATCGAGATCCGCAAGATCCATCGCGACGGCCAGCGCGCGGCGGCCGAGCTTCTCGATCTGGGCCACCAATTCGGCGCCGTCCGCCGCGTTGCGAACGCCGACGATCATGTCGGCGCCCGATCCCGCGCATGCCAGCGCACAGGCCCTCCCGATACCGCGTGTCGCGCCGGTAACGAGAGCTACCTTGCCGTCGAGGTCGAACTTCGGCGTGAAGTCGGTTTTCATGCGCTCGCCTCCGTTGTTTTCAGCACCCCAGGGATAACCGTTGCTCTCGCGCAAACCTGCCAATGGGTATTACTCACAGCAACGCAAAAGTGGTCTATACCAGTTAATTAAATCAAGTTGATTATATTAATTTTTCCAGACATAGTCACTCCATTCAATTTCCCGTCAAGTCAATGAAATCAAAGAAATCTATCGCCGGAACCAATCTCGAGCAGGCCAAGTCGCACAACCGCCGCGTGGTGATCGAGGCGGTACGAACCAACGGCGCGCTGTCGCGGGCGGCGATTGCCAGGCTGACAGCGCTTTCCTCGCAGACCGTGTCGAACATCGTCGAGGAATTGCAGGCTGCCGAGATCCTGCGGCCCGAGGCAAGCCTGAAGGGCGCGCGCGGCCAGCCTGCGGTGCCCTATTCGATCGACCCCCGCGGCGCCTATTCGATAGGGTTGCAGCTCGACCACCAGCTGCTGCTCGGCGCCATCACCGATCTTTCCGGCGCCGTTCGCGCGCGCGTCGAGCGCAAGGTTGATCGCCCGACGCCGGCGCAGGCGATGCCGGTCTTTGCTTCCGCGGTGGACGAACTCATGTCGACCTTCCGCTTCGACCGCTCGCGGCTGCTCGGCATCGGTCTGTCGATGCCCGGTCCGTTCAATGTCGAAGGCATGACCTCGGTCGGGCCGACCGCGCTGCCTGGCTGGCAGGATTTTCCGGTAGCCAGCGAACTCGAGGCGCTGACCGGCATTTCCGTAACGGTCGAAAACGATGCGACGGCCGCCGCGATCGGCGAGCGCCTGCATGGCGTGGCGCGCAATCTCGACAGCTTTGTCTACCTTTTCATCGGCACCGGGCTTGGCGCAGGGCTGTTCCTCAATGGACACCTTTACAAGGGCAGCGGCCACAACGCCGGCGAAATCGGCCACGTCGTCGTCCAGCCCGGTGGGCTGGAGTGCGGTTGCGGCAAGCGCGGCTGTCTCGAACGCTACGTCTCGCTGCGGGCCGTCTTCGAGTTCCTCGACCTGCCCGATCCGGACCATGCTTCGCCCGATATTTTGGAGGAGCTGCTGGCCCGCAATGACAGTCGCATCGAAGCCTGGCTGGCGGCCGCCGCTGACCCGTTGCGGCAGGCCATCAACATTCTCGAACTGACGCTCGACCCGGACGCCGTGGTGCTGGGCGGCTTCATGCCGGTTTCGCTGATCGAACTTCTGGCCAAGCGGATCGACCCGCTGCCGATCTCGGTCAGCGCCACGCGCGAACGCACAGTGCCCCGCGTGCTGGTCGGCGCCGCCGGCAAGGAGACCTCGGTTCTGGGCGCCGCGGCGCTGCCGATCTTTGCTGAGATCAACCCGCAGTTCGACGTGCTGCTGAAGCCGCATTCGTAACGGCCGGCCTGCCGGCCGCCAGGCTCAATTCTCTGTCCTCAGAAGATCGGCGTAGATGCCGGGTTCCGACCCTTCGATCGGCACCGCCCCCACCGCCTTGGCGTAGAATTCGATAGGCCCGGCGCCGCCGATGATGCCATAGGCGTAGCCTTGCGCGCGCATGTCGAGCAGGCAGGCAAGCAACAGCGCGTGGCCGATGCCGAGGCCCCTTGCCGCTTCGTCGACGCCGGTCGGCCCGAAGAAGCCCCGCGCGGTTGCCTCGTGGCAGGCAAAGCCGATCAGCTTGCCGGCCTTAGTCGCAACGAAGCAGGACGGCGGCTGCCGCGCGAAGGCGACCGCCGTTTCGCTCGCCCAGCCGGTGCCGAACGTTCTGCCCACCCATTCCGTCACGACATGAAGCTCTGGCGCCAACGCGCGGCGAATGCTGACGCCCGCCTTGGCGACGCGGGCATCGAGTTCCGGATTAGGCTCAAGGGAGTACAGTTTGACGAGAAGGTCCATTCGTATTCCTGACTAGAGCATTTTGCAGCCAGGTGGAATCACCTGGTGTCGCACAAATGCGGCTAAACAAAACAGATAGAGCGGAAATGCCGGTTCAACACGAATGCATTCCGCTCTAGGCGCTGCCGAGTCTGCGCACGAAATGGTTGGCCCCGACCTGATCTACGCCATCCGAGGCTGGACGCGAAATCCGCCGGATTTCCTCGGCGCTGCGCAGGAAATTGGCGCTTTCGCCAGCAACGAACCGTCGGAAATGCCGTCAATCGGCGAAACGCTTTGTTTCGAAGATTTTAGTTGGCAAAGAGGTATCTACCAATTCCGCGGTGCCAGCACCTTTCCGACACCGGAATTATCCTTGGCCGCCGCTCGAAAGACGACGGCCCGGCGCGGCGTTCCTGTAGCCTCATAAAGTCTCGGCCAGACGTCTCTCCGGTCCTGGCATGCCTGTTTGCCACAGCCAGTATTCGATCCCCTCGCCGCACCGAAAACTGACGACCTTGTGGTTTTCCTGTGCGTCGATGGCGTGAATGACCACGCCCCCGAGAAAGCCCGTCGACAATTCGGAGAGCTCGTCGACGGCGAGCTTCACCGCGTCGCCAAGCGAGTGGCCGAGCCGCATGGCAAGCACGACGGTGCGCGCGGTTCCGCAGCGCATCGTCATCTCGCCGGTGTGGGTGCAGGCCGCCGCGCCATAGCGGCTATCGGCGTAGAAACCCGCGCCGGGAATGGGACTGTCGCCCAGCCGGCCCGGATATTTCCACGCCCACCCGGAAGTCGAGGTGGCGGCATGGATGCCGGTGGAACCATCGCGACACAAAAAGACGGTGGTGTCGCGCACACGTTCCGGGTCGGTAATAGTGCGGCTGAGCGGCGCCAGCGGAATATAGGGAAAGGCGGCAAGCTGCTCAGGCGTCAGTTCCTTTTCCAGGCGCGCCCACCAGACGCGCTTGGAATCGTCGAATAGGGTGTTTTCCAGCGGAAAACCGATCTCCTGCGCGAAACGACGGGCGCCGTCGCCTGTCAGCATCACGTGCGGCAGCCGCTGCATCACCGCCTGCGCCAATGCGGCGGCTGGCAGGATATCGCGGAGCGCACCGACGGAGCCGACGTCGCGCGTGGTGCCGTCCATGACACCGGCATCGAATTCCATTTCGCCCAGCATGTTCGGCCAGCCGCCAAGGCCGACGCTGCGCACGCTCACCTCATGCTCGACCTTGGAAATGCCGGCGACCATGGCGCCGAGGCCATGCTCGCCGGCATTCAGCCGATCGACCGTTTCGACGAAACCCGGCCACGCCTCGGAATTCGCCAGCAGGATCATCCCTCGGTCGCCCAGTTGCCGTAGAGGATCGGCATAAGCCCGACGAGTGCACTGAACCGTCCCCAGGACTTGGCGTCGGACTTTGTCCAGCCGGTCTCGGCCACAGCCGAAAGACGTGGAAAGACGAGCCGGTCGAAGATGGCGCGGTCGGTCATCGATTCCGACCAGATGCAGGCCTGCACCCCCATGAAGTGCTTTTTCTGCTCGTCGGTCCAGCCTTCAACCGGATCGAAGTCGTAGGTCTCGCGCGGGCCGCTCCAGCCGGCCCAACCGGCGCCGGGCTCTGACCAGGCGACGCCATTGGCCATGTCGAGATAATAGCGCTGGCCCGGCGAAACGACGATATCGTAACCTTCTCCCGCCAACGCCGCGCTCACCGCGACGTTGCGCCAGCCGACCAGATAGGTTTTTCCCTTGTCGATAACGTTGCCATGCGCTGCTTCTTCCCAGCCGCCGGTCACGCAGCCCTTTGACGCGATATAGGTCTGGACACGGCGCAGGAACTCGGCCTGCAGGATCGCCGTGCCGGAGCCTTCGATCTCGTCGGCGCCATGCAGGTTGGTGACCTGGTTGTTGCGCTTGGCGTGCTCATCGGCAGCCTTCTTGCCCGCAAGCTTTTCCAGCATGGCGAGCGCCAGTGGTGAGCCCGACCACGCACCGAGCGGCACTTCGTCAGCGCCGACATGGATGGTCTTGAACGGGAACAGCTCGACAAGCTCGTCGATCACCTTCTCGAGAAAGGTGTAGGTCGTTTCATGGGCCGGGTTGAGGCAGTTGTTGGGAAAGCCCTGGACCGAGGCATATTCGCCGGTCTCGCCGGGGTCGCGAAGTTGCGGCAGGGAATGCAGCACTGCGTAGCAATGGCCAGGGATGTCGATTTCCGGAACAGTCTCGATGCCAAGGTTTTGGCCAAGCGCCACGATCTCGCGGATTGCCGCCTTCGAATAATAGCCGCCCCATTTCTGCGGACCTGAACCAAGCAGCGGCGGCAGTGGCAAGCCGTGGCCACGCCAGGCGCCGATTTGCGTCAGTTCCGGGAAGGCGTCGATCTCGACGCGCCAGCCCTCATCATCCGAGAGATGCCAGTGGAAGCGGTTGAGCTTGTTCCACGCCATGACGCGCAGAAGCTGGCTGACTTCGGCGCTTGAGTAGAACTGACGCGAGACATCGAGATGGCAGCCGCGCCAGCCTGACTGCGGCTCGTCCTCGATCGACCCGGAGGCCGGGAAGACAAATATCCCCTTGTGTTTCTTGGCGCCGCGCAAGATCTGACCGAGCGTGATCAGGCCGTAGAGGAAACCGGTCTCTAGAGCCGCCCGAACCGTGACGCGATCACGCGCGAAGGTGAGAGAATAACCCGCATGGGCGAGCATGGGGGACACTTCGAAGGCAACGGGAAAGCCATTCTCGGCCGACGGTCGCAGAATGCCTTCCGCCGGGAACAGATGCCCGACCAGATCGGCGAATGCCGCCGCCGCCTTTTCGGCCGGGCCGCCTTCGGCTCGCAGATCCAGCCCCTCCGGCACAGGCTGCCCCGCACCGACCGCCACCTTCTTCGGCCAGGGCACGATGGAGACCGTCACCGGCGCGGTGGCCGGCACGGGAAACACGGCGGCGCCCTTCTTCAACGGGGCGTTGTCGCCCTTAGCTTGTGTCGGCGATATCGAGACCGGCGCAACGGAGCCGTCAGCCAATTCAACATAGGCCGTGTTGGCGCCGTCGCTCCAGTGGCGCAGCGGATAGGAGAGGCCGCGCGCCGTGAGCTTCCACGACGAGCCGGGCGCCAGCATGAAGCCGGCGTCAGGCGCGAAACCGGAATGATTGGAGAGCCGCATCGCCAGTTTGCCGCCCTCGACGGTTGCGGCGGGGTCGATACGGGCCGGACCCGAGACGAACAACCGAAAATTCTCAATCGGCTTGCCGGAATGGTTGGTCAGCGTCAGCGTGTAGGCGAGCGCCTGGCCATCCGATGCGGGAATCCAATTGGTCTGCAGGGTGAACGGCACGCGGGTGGACTGGGTCAAAATGGGCCTCCTCTTGTCGGGCTGCTTGTGGTTGAGACGAGTCAGTCTCCAAGGGCCTGGGTGTCGTCGCCATCGCGGTTGATGACGAGCTGGTGCTTGATGCGGCGCATGGTGGCGATCGCCGGCGCCTGCATGCGGGTCGCGACGACCTGGGCGATGACATCGGTCATCGCCAGAAATGCGTAACGCGAGGCGGAGGGCCTCAGGATGTCCTGGGCTTCCGGAATGTCGAGGCCCAGGAGGATGTCGGCCTCCTGCGCCACCAGCGTCTCCGGCCGCGTCATGACGATGCGGGTGATGCCGTAGCAGCCGGCAATCGCCAGCGCCTTGGCGAGCGGCGCGTTGTTGCCGCTCATCGACGAGGCAACGATCACCGTGCCTTTCGGCGCTCCCGCCGCACGCATCAGCTGCCCCTGGTGATCGACCGACGCGGCGACTTTCAGGCCGAGCCGGAACAGCCGGTTCTCCAGTTCGAGCGCGATCATCGAGGAAGCGCCGCCGGAGCCGAAGGTCAGCACATAGCTGGCCTCCGCGATCCTGACCGAAGCACGCTGGACGGCGTCGCCATCCATGCTCTCGAAGAATTTGTAGAGCGTCGACTGCACGCAGTTGACGATATGGCGGGCAATGTCGGGCACTGTTTCCGGTCCGCCAGGCGGCTGCAGGTAGCGCTGGCCGAGAAAGCGGCTCTGCGCCAGGCGCACCTTGAAGGCGCTGAAGCTCTCGCAGCCGAGGCGGCGGCAGAACCGCGTGACGGTCGGCGGCGACACATCAGCCAGTGCAGCAAGCTCGACGATAGAGGAATTCAGCGCCACCTCGATATCGCCGAGCACGACATCGATCAGCCGCCGTTCCGAGCGGCTGAACGTATCTTTCTCCAGCCGCAACAGGCCAACCAGGTCAAGCACTGAAGGTCTCTGCAGCATGGCGGACCGCCGGTCTTAAAGCATTTTGCAGCCAGGTGGCGCCACCTGGCGTCGCACAAATGCGGCTAAACAAACAGATAGAGCGGAATGCCCGGTTCAACTTGAATGCATTCCGCTCTGGCTTTCCTTGTGCACGGCGATGCCGTCGCTGTCGAAGAGCTGGCATTTCGCCGGGTCTATCCCCACCGTGAAGCTGACGCCCTGGTTGATTTCGGGATCGCCCTCGAACAGCGCCACGAAGTTCTTGCCGTCGGCCAGTGTGCAATAAGCGAGCGTATGGATGCCAAGCCGCTCGACGATGCCTGGCGTCACCTCGAAACTGAACTTATCCTCGCCCAAAGCCAGATGCTCGGGACGCATGCCCACCGTCACCGTCTTGCCGACCAGATCGGGATGGCCGCCGCGCGGCAGTTTGATGGTGCCGACCTTGCCAAGATCGACGACGACATTGCCGCGGTCCGACGCCGTCACCGTTCCCGACAGGAAATTCATCTTCGGGCTGCCGATGAAGCCGGCTACGAAAATGTTGTCCGGCTTGTGGTAGAGTTCCAGTGGACTGCCGATCTGCTCGATCGTGCCGGCATTGAGCACGACGATCTTGTCGGCCATGGTCATCGCCTCGACCTGGTCGTGGGTGACGTAGACCATCGTGGAGCCGAGCTTCTGGTGCAGGCTCATAAGTTCGACGCGCATTTCGGTGCGCAGCGCCGCATCGAGATTGGAGAGCGGCTCGTCGAACAGGAAAATCTTCGGCTGGCGCACGATGGCGCGGCCGATGGCGACACGCTGGCGCTGGCCGCCGGACAACGTGCCGGGCCGCTGCTGAAGCCGGCTTTCGAGCTGCAGAACCTTGGCCGCCGCACCGACGCGTTCCTTGATCTTGTCCTCCGAAAGGCCCTCGACCCTCAAGGGAAAGGCGATGTTCTCGAACACCGACATATGCGGGTAGAGCGCATAGGACTGAAAGACCATCGCAATGCCGCGCTTCACCGGCGGCAGGTCTTTTACCTGCTTGCCGCCGATGACGATCTCGCCGCCACTGACGTCTTCGAGGCCGGCGATCATTCTGAGCAGCGTCGATTTCCCGCAGCCCGAGGGACCGACGAACACAACGAACTCGCCTTCGGAGACGTCGAGGTTGACGCCCTTGATGATCTCGAGGTCGCCGAACGACTTGCGCAAGTCGGAGAGAACGAGCTGGCTCATGAAAAAAGTCTTCCTCTGTCGGGCCTGTGGTTGGCAGGCGGGCAGGCTGAAGGCGCATGAAGAGACCACCGCCGTGCGTTTAGCGCGGCGGTGGAGATTTCAGGGTGATCTTATTTGTACTGCTCGAGGTCGGCAGCCGCCTTCTTCAGGGCGTCGGCCGGTTCTGCCGTGCCGGTCACCACCGACTGCACGAGCTGGATCATGGTGTTCTGCAGACCCTTGTAGTCGGTGAACAGCGGCTCAGGGCCACCGAAGGAGATGCCGTCGATGTACGGCTTCCACGACGGATCATCGGCCACCATCTTGTCGACCGCCGGGCCGGGGCGCAGCGGCGTCAGACCTTCCTGCTTCTCGTAAACCGGCTGGTTCTCGGGCGAGGTCAGGAACTTGCCGAACTCGATCGCCTTCTCCTCGACGCCGCTGCCCTTGAAGACGGCGAGGCTGTCGGTAATCAGCAGCGTGCCGGGGCCTTTGGCGCTCGGACCCAGCGGCAGGTTGGTGACGCCCCACTTGAACTTGTTGGCTTCCTTAAGGCGGTTGGCGGCGGCGATCGATGCCTGGATCATGCCCAGCTTGCCGTCGAGGAAAATGGAGCGCACCTCGTTTTGCTCATAGGAGGTCGGGCCTTCTTCGGCAAAGGCCGTAATGTCCCTGAGCGCTGTCAGCGCTTCCAGGTTCTCCTTGCTGTCGAGCGTTATGTTGCCGGCATCGTCGATGACCGTGCCGTTGTTCGAATACACCCAGTGCAGGAACTGGTGCATGGTGTTGTCATAGTCCTTGGCGACGACGCCGAAGCCGGCGATACCGGTCTTCTCCTTGATCTGCTTCGCGTAGGCGATCTCCTCGGCGAAGGTCAGCGGCGGCTTTTCGGGGTCGAGACCGGCCTGCGCGAACAGGTCCTTGTTCCAGTAGAGCGCCTTGGTCGAGAAGGCGACCGGGATGCCCCACTGCTGGCCGTCGGTCGTTACTGTCCCGACGACGAATGGGAAATAAGCCTTCTTCTCGTCTTCAGAGAACGGGATCGGCACGATCAGGTCGTTCTGGGCGAACTGCTTCAATGTACGCGAGCCGACATAGGCGATGCCGTAGGGCGTTCCGGCGGCCGCCAGCGTGGTTGCCTTGTCCTGGCACTGGTCCCAGCCCACCACTTCGGTCTGGATCTTGAAGCCGGGGTTGTTGCCTTCCCAGGTCTTGATGAACTCGGCATGCGCCGGCTGCATCGTGTCGCCACAGAACAGCGCGGTGATCACCTTATCCTGGGCCGAGGCGGCGCCTGGCAGGGCGATGAGCGCGAACGCTACCCCTGCCAGCAGTTTGGTATGCATATTCATTCCGGTACTCCTCCTATTGTGCCCTCTCGAACGGGCGGTTCACTGTTTCACGGCGCCGGCCGTAAGACCGGCGACGAGATAGCGTTGCAGGAACACGATGATCAGCAGCGCCGGCGTGATGCCGATGAAACACGCCGCCATCAACTCGTTCCAGATCACCTCCTGGCGACCGAAGAAGGCAAACAGGCCGACGCCGATGGGCATGTATTCGGTCTTGGAGTTGAAGGTGAGCGCGAAGATGAACTGCTGGGCATAGGCGCCGATGAAGGTGGCGATCGCCGCCACCATGATGCCCGGCATGGCGATCGGCAGGATGACGCGCCGCAGCGTGTAAAGGCGGCTCGCGCCATCCACCCAGGCAGCCTCGTCGAGTTCGCGCGGGATGCGCATCATGTAGGCGCGCAGCAGCCAGATTGCAGTCGGGATGAGGAAGGCGACACCCGGAACGATCATGGCGAAATAGGTGTTGAGTACGCCGAGCGACCGCATCAGCCGGTAGAGCGGGATGAGCAGCACCGCGCCGGAGAACATGTTCACCGCCAGGAAGGCGCCGAGCAGCGCGCCGCGCCCGGGAAACTCGAAGCGGGCGAACGCATAGGCGGCCGGCACCACAAGGCACATCACCACGACGGTGATGACGAAGGCGAGCAGCAGGCTGTTGAAGATGTACCAGCCCATCATCGGCACGCGATCCCACAGCGTGAAGTAGGCCGTAAACGAGCCGTTCTCCGGCCAAAAGCTGTAGGGCGACGAAAACAGCAGCGCCAGCGGCTTTAGCGAGACCAGGAACCCTTCGATGAAGGGCGCAAGCACGAAAAACATGAGAACCGCGATGCCGGCGTAGATGCCGATCGTCTCGTACCAGGTGTAGCGGTCGATCATCGGCTTGGAGTTTTTCATCGAATGTCTCCGCTCGATATTCGGCTGACGGTCCTGAAATAGAAGAAGCAGAACACCGACAGGAACAGGCAGATCAGCACCGCGCGCGCCGCGCCCTCGCCGTATTTGTAGGAGCCGATCGCCGTCTTGTAGGTGTCGATGATCATCGTCGTCGTCTCGCCGCTCGGCCCGCCACGCGTCAGGATCCAGATGATGTCGAACGAATTGAAGGTGGCGATCAGCGACAGCATCGACATGGTGATCAGCGCCGGAACGATCATCGGCAGGGTGATGCGGCGGAAGCGGTAGAAGCGCCCTGCCCCGTCCGTCCACGCGGCTTCGTAAAGATCTTTCGGGATCGATTGGATGGCGGCCAGCATATAGATGGTGACCAGCGGCACCCCGATCCAAACATCGGTGATGATGGTCGCCCAGAAGGCGCTGCGGCCATAGCCGAGGAAGGCCACTGGCCCGTCGGTGATGCCGAAATTCTGCAGCAGGCCGGAGATCATGCCGAACTGGCCGTTATACATCCAGCCCCACATGAAGATGCCGATGGCCATCGGCACGATCCATGGCGGCATCAAAAGGATGCGGAAGAGCGCGCGGCCGGGTAGCGCGGCGTTGAGCAGCACAGCCGCGCAAACCCCGATGATCATCTTTATGGCGACCGAGAAGAACGTCCAGATGAAGGTCCGCACGATGATCGTCGAAAAATTGACGTTGAAGATCTTCTCGTAGTTGGCCCAGCCGACCCATTTGGTCACCGGCTTCAGCGCCGCGTCGGTGAACGACAGGTTGACCGTTTCGACCAGGGGATAGGCGACGATACCGGTGATGTAGAGCAGCGCCGGAAGGAGCAGGCAAAAGGCGAATAGCGAGGCACCCTTCGACCGCGACATGATCAGGCCCTCAGCCGCTGCTTGCCGGCAAGGGCGGCATCGAAACGCTGCCAGGTTTCGGCAAGGTTGATGACGGATCTTGTCCGGCGCGCCTCGTCGATCTTGATCGCCAGCAGCCCGGCTTCCAGCGCGTCCACCACCGAAACTGGGAGCGGCGCGCCGGTGAGCAGATGGGCCAGCACATCGGCCGCCATCTGCTCGTCGGCGCCATAATGGTCGGACAGTTCGGAATGGACGTAGGTCTTGTCGATCAGCTTGTCGCAGGTGCGGGCGTCGGTGACCTTGAAGTAGTTGCGGACGAAATCGCCCTCGGCCATGCCCTTGGCGCCGATCACCGCGAAGCGCCGGAAATCGTCGGGAACGTTGAGATTGGTGTGGAAGGTCATCGAGGCGCCATTGGCGTATTCGATGATCGCCGTCTGGAAATCGATGATGTCGCCATCGCTGTCGAAGACCTTGTCCGACCCCAGCCAGCCGCTCGGCTTGCGATGGTAGACTTCCAGGTCGTTGGCGCCGTGACTTTGCGGCGCGTTGGTGGGCGTGAACGACCGGCGGCCGCCAAAACTCGCCACACGCGATGGACGGCATCCCATCACGCCGTTGTAGAGATCGAGGTCGTGGCAGCATTTCTCCAGCAGGAAGCCGCCGGCATACCTGTCGTAGCGGCGCCAGTCGCGCATGAAGAAAGCGCCGTGATAAGGCGGAATGTGCTCGGAAGCCTCGATCGAAGCGACGTCTCCGAGAAGCCCGTCCTGCTGCGCCTTGCGCAGGTCCGTATAGAGCGGCGCATAACGCAGCACGAGCCCGACCATGATCCTGTCGGCGCCATGTTCGCCGATCAGCCTGGCCAGTTCCATCGTTTCGGCTTCGGTGGTGACCACCGGCTTTTCGGTGAAGATTTTCAGCCCGCGATCGAGCCCGGCCCGGATATGGTCGAGATGCATCGTGTTGGGCGAGCCGACCATCAGAAGGTCGAGTTCCTCGTTGTCGAGCAGCGCTTCCAGGGTGTTGTACTGCTTGCCCGCAGACACCTTGGCATTCTGCAGGCGCGGCAGGCCCGCGGGCGCCGGGTCGACATAACCCACGACTTCGAAATCCGGGTGCGCGGCCACGAAAAGCGGCACGATATAGCCAAGGCGGAAACCCAAGCCGACGATACCGACCTTCATGCGGCGCCCTCCTCTCCCTGGAGATTTTGAAAACAATTTTCATAACTAAATTTCGGGGAGAGGAGAATGTCAAGCCTTTTGAAACAGGCCTGAAAATACTTTCATGCGCAAGATATTTGCTGAAAATTTCGGAAAAATCGAAACAAACCCGAGAAAATTGCCCAACAAGAGAGAAAACCAGGCGCACGGAACCCCGCTTCGATCAATCTTACAAAATTGGTCGATACCACATTGGCATGCAGATTCACGGCAGGTCCGGCAAAAATGTAAATTTCAACCATTTCGCTAGAGTATCGCGCTTGCCGAAGCATCGCATCAGGCGCGCGGTTTGAGCGCCCCGGTAAACAGCAGCGAAACGATCGCAACCGGCAGTAGCATCGCAAGGCCCAATCGCATGTCGCCGAGTTCCGCGACGAAGCCGATCACCGGCGGCCCGACGAGGAATCCGAGCAGGGCGATGAACGACAGGATGGCGACGCTGGAAGCCGAAGGGCGGTCAGTCAGGCTAGCGGCGGCGGTGACGGCGAGCGGGAAACCCACCGACACCCCGAGCCCCATCGCCGCGAAACCGAGGAAGGCCACCCCCGTGTCGGGGCTGAGATAGAGCAGCACCAGCCCGAGCACATTGGCGAGACCGCATGCGCGCGCCAGCCTGACCGGACCGTAGCGGGCCTTCAGGCGATCGCCGAAAAAGCGGCCGGCGGCGACCATCACCGCGAATACCGAATAACCGAGGCCGGCCTGCATGCTGCCGGCGTCGAACACGTCGCGCAGGAACACCGCCGACCAGTCGGCGACCGCGCCCTCGGTCATCGTAACCCCGAAGGTGAAGGCGCAGACCGCGAGCAGCGCGCCGCCCGGCAGCCTGAACGGCATTGATCTGGCGTGCAAAGGGTCGTGCGCGCCGCCCCTGGGGTTGGGCAGGCCGCGGGCGAATGCCATTGACGGCAGAAGAACAACCGCCGCAACCAGCATCACCGCCGAATGCGGCGCGAGATGCAATCCGGCGAGCCCCGCGCCGATCAGGTTGCCCAGCATGATGCCCAGGCTCCAGAAGCCGTGGCAGGTGCTCATGATCAGCGAACGCGTTTCCTTCTCGACCGCATCCGCCATCACGTTCAGGCCGAGTTCCAGGGTGGCCAGCGCGATGCCGACGATCGCCAGGAAGAAAAACAGCGCCGTCAGATTCCATGACATTGTCGGCAGCCATACCAGCGCCAGGAAGACGGGAAACCCGTAGAGGATGGTTGCCCGCGCACCGGCATAAGCGACGAACCGTCCGGCGAAAGGCAGCGTCAGCAGGATGCCGATCGGCATGCCGAGCAACGCCAGCGCAAGGTCGGCCGAGCCGAGGCCGAGCGCCCGCTGGATGTCGGGGATGCGCGGCAGCCAGGCGCCGAAGGCTATGGGCTGCAGGAAGAAGACGAGCATGGTCAGGCGCTGATGGGTCATCGTGCTTTGTCCAGGAAGGTAAGCAGGCGGTGACGCTCGTCACGCGCGGGGATGGCGGGGAAACAGTACCGGGCGCAAACGAGGCGGATTCCGGCATGTTTGTCGAGAGGCCAGCCTGATTGCTTGGGTTGGGTCACCGGCAGGCGACCACCAGAGGACGTTCGCTGCTCCGGGATGTGTCGAGATTCCGGTCAGACCGAGCCGAGAATGGTGGATTTCGAGAACCGAAGCGGAGCGTACCTATAGTACGTAAGCGCCGGAAGCGGAGAAAGCCGCCATTTGCAGGCCGGCATCACCTGAATATCAACACATCCTAGTAGTCGGCGATTTCGATGCCCTGCTTGCGAAGTTTCGCCGTCACCTTTCGGCGCGCCGCGAAAATATCGAGCGGCCGGCTGGTGCGCGCGGCGGCCACTTCGCCGGCCGTGTAGGGCACGAAAGGCGCCGACAGTGAGTCGCCGGCGAAGTGCGGCACCAGCCAGTTCATCAGTGCGACGACGTCGGCATCGTTCAGCCCGGAGTTCATCACGCCGGGCACCTGGATGACCAACTTGCGTCCCTCGGGAATCTTCTGGAAATGGCCGGTGACGCCATCGAGCCTCGGAATGCGCCCTTCGGTCGAACCCGAGCCGTCCGGCACATGGCAGCCGGAACAATGCAGGATGTAGAGATAGCGGCCGTCGCCACCTGCCGCCGCCGGCTGTGCGGCGATCGCCAGGAGGGCGGGGAGCAGATACCGTATCACCCTATTCCACCAGTTTGCCGCGCAATTCCAACAGCGCCTTGCGATCGGTCTTTTCGGTCCGCAGCGTGGCGATCTCGGCGGTCGTATAGTCCGTCCAGCCTGCCGGCGGCGGGTTCAGGGTGCCGACGACATAGGCGGCTATCGCCGCCAGTTCCTCGTCGGAGTGCTGCTTCTGCGGCGGCATTGCGCTCATGAACGTCTTGCCGCCTGCAACGATCTTGCCGGAGATGCCGTTGAGCACCACCAGCGGCAGATAGGTGCGCATCGCGGGATCGGCGCTCTTGGCCCAGTCCGCCCTAGCAAGCGGCGGCGCCAGGCCGGCGACCCCCATGCCGTCCTTCTTGTGGCACGCCCCGCAGGCGCTTTCGAACGCCGCCTTGCCGTCGGCGGTGTTGCCAAGCTGACCCGAAATCAGAAGAGCCAGCGCCGTGGCGGCGAGCATTCCGGGAACAGTCCTGGTATTGCGCTTCGACGCAGATGAAGATTGTGCTCTACGTTGCCCCCCTCTGTCCTGCCGGACATCTCCCCCACAAGGGGGGAGATCATGCGCTTCCCCGACTTCGCCGATTCTGCTTCGCTTGAGATTGGTGAAGTCAAAGCGGCCGGCTGATCTCCCCCCTTGTGGGGGAGATGTCCGGCAGGACAGAGGGGGGCGACGTAGGGCGCAATCAACCAAAGACTTAAAATCCGCAACTGTAGTTCCAGGTGTCAGAAAGGAGACAGAGCGGCGCAACGATTCCACCTGAGCGTATGCCGCCCTAGCCACCGCTTGAGCCGAGCCCGACCACGGCCGCGACGGTGCAGTGATAGTTGCTCGCTTCATTGGCCATGCACCAGTTGATGTCGTTGTGGACGCCCATGCGATAGCCGGGGCGTTCTCTCAGATTGAAGTTGCACAGGCAGCGGCCGCACGAGGAGACGCCGCAGCAATCGTTGTAGCTGATCAGATATTCCTTGCTATCGGCGGGATTCTGGCAAGTGCCGACCCAGGTGACCTTCGATACCGCGGCGTTGGGCGGGCACTGGTTGACCGAGCCTCCGCAGCAGGTGCACAGGAACCCGTCCAGCGCGCAGTAGCGCCAATATTCGCATTCCACATCGGTCTTCTCGGCCTGGGCGCGCGCGGTGCCGCCGCCGGCCCGGTCGAAGGGCAGGATCGGCAGCAGCGCGCCGCCGATGGCCGCCTTGCCGATAAGCGACAGGACGCTGCGGCGGCCGGTGCGCTGAGCCATATAGCGCGCGCCGTTCTCGGCGTAGCCGTCGATAAGACCAAACAGACGGTCGGTGATGCGGGCCATGCGGATCCTCCTAATTGATCGCGCGGCCGGCCGTCTCCGTCGCGATCCAGTTCTGGATCGACGGCTGGCCGAGGTCGCGGGCGTTCATCAGACTTTCAAGCTGTTCGCGCGAATTGACGAGACCCTTGCCGCGCACGATGCCCTGCTGGTCGAGCACGACCGCGAAGGGAAGCCGGTTGATACGGTAGGTCATGCCCAGGTCGGACGACAGCACATAGGGGAAATCATCGAGCCCCGCCGCCTTGTGGAAGGCGCGGTGCACTGCGTGCTCGCCATCGCTGGCCAGCACGATGTCGAGGGTCCGGCCCTCGGCGCTGCGCATCGACTTCAGCACGGGAAGCAGTTTCTTGCAGACAGGACACGTGGTCGACAGGAAGAACACCAGCGTGTTCTTGCCCGACGCGCCGCCGACCGTCTGCGGCTTGCCGTCAAGCGTCATCAGGTCGAAGCGCGGCGAAGCCTCGCCGATCTTCGGCCCGGCGTCGGTCATCAGCGCGCCCATCGGCGCCACCCGCTCGAACAGGATGCCCACCTGGCGAGCCAGCGCGAAGACGACGATGAGCAGCGCAATCACGATCGCCCACAAAACCACCACCGCAACCATCAAGGGTTCCATCAATGCGTCTCCAGATGATGATGCTGATGATCATGGGCGTTGTCGTCCGCCGCGGCGAGGTAGGAAAGATTCTCGGCGAGTTTTTCCAGGCCGATGATCAGCAGCCAGAAAGAAGCGATTCCCGCACCTGCTACGAGCCAGCCGAAGGCGCCGAAATCGATCGGCGCGGCGTTCTGCGCGGCAATCAGCGCGAGGCCGGTCAACGCCACATTGCGGGCGACAAGGAGCCAGGAGATGCCTTGCCCGGCGCCGCCGCAGCCGCAATCGATGCGGGTTCGGCCGCGCAACAGGTTTGCCGCCATGGCGGCCACGTAGATGAGCAGCAGAGCAGCAGCGGCGAATGCCGCGACGGGCCGTGTCTGCGGCACGACCAGGCCGAACGCCACCGCAACCTCCAGAACAGTGAGTAGCGCGGCGGCCGGCACGGCAATCGCCCCCGGCAGGATGCGGTATTCGGCCAGGATGTGCGAAAACCAGGTGAAATCAAAGAATTTGTGTGTAGCACCCCGCAGGAAAACGCAGACCAGCGTGCCCGCCGCCACGATGATGAAGATCGGGTGGGCCAGAGCGAAGCCCGCTTGCATCAGCGCACCTCCACCTGGTCGGGCAGCGCGCCGCCCGAGGCGGCCACCCCGGGCGTCAGCGCGAAAGCCTGGCCAGCGGCGGGAAGGTCGTAGCGCACGATTTCGGCTTTCAACCCGTCGATAACGAAGAGAGCCGGCGCGTCTCCCTGGCTAGCTGACAGCGCGATGCCCGGCACCGAGGCCGCGCGGCCAACGACCTTCTTGGTCTTGAGGTCGACGGCCCAGATTTCTTCGGCCGGATTCTTGTGACTGCCCTCGGTGCCGTTCGAATGCATCAGCAGATAGGCCATGCCGGTGTCGTTGCGGACAGTGATCGGCTGGTATCCGCCCGGCCGCCAGTTGCCCTCGACGCCTTCGGAGACCGCGATCTTGTCAACCAGCTTGGCGGTCTCGCCTTCGACATCGACGACATAGATGTTGCCAGCATAGGAGGTGAACACCCAGTTTTCGCCCCAACGATACGCCCCGGAGAACAGGGCATCCTTGTCGGCGTCGAATATGGGCTCGGATGCCCTCATCTCGGCCGACCCGTCAGCGGTGACGTTGATTGTGCCGAAGGTGCCGTCGCCGCAGGTGGTGGCAAAACGCGTCGGCGTCTTGCTGGCCGGGAAGATACCGTAGCAGCCCGGGTTAGGGATATCGGCGACCTGCGTTTTGGCGAGCATGTCGACGACCGTCACCGAGGTTGCCGGCGTGGCGTTCTGGATGAACAGGTATTTGAGGTCGCTCGACGTCCAGATCAGCGACCGGTAGTTGAGCGCCTGCGCCCGGTTGTTGGAGATCGGGATCTCTTCCTTGAACGTCAGATCCTCGCCCGAATAGATTTCGACGAAGTCGCTGCGTGTGCCGCGCGTTGTGCGCGACAGATGGCTGGTGGCGACATAGATGTCGCTTGTGCCTTGCGGCACATGCACCATGCCCAGGCTGCCCGTGCCGATGATGCCGAGCAGTTTCAGGTCCTTGGAGTTGAGGGCGTAGACGCGTCCGTCGACAACGTGGTTCAGCGCCAGGTCGACGGAGAACACTATCTCGGTCCCGCGCGGGATCGTCAGATTGCCCACGGTTTCCGGCTGGATTTCATCCTGCGCAAAGGCGGCCGACGCCAGCAGCGATATAAAAGACAATCCAAGCAAGGCGCTGCGCATCTGATTTCCCCTCAATGCATGGCGGCAACGGATTGAGGCATCACGTTATCGCGGCGATGCCGTTAGGGAAACTGTACGAAAGAACATGTCTTCAATTTCTTTTCGTAACAGAACAAATGTATCTAGAGTTGTATGTGGTTCCCAACAGACAGTTTTGTTGCATGCTGATGGATTGCTCGCTTGATCTCGGGCGGCGGCTAGTCATCATCGCTGCAGAAGCGGGAGTCACTTGATGGAAACAGTGTTCGACGGGCACAACGATGTGTTGCTCCGTTTGTGGAGAAACTCCCGCGAAGGATCCGACCCTGTCGACGAATTCACCGGGGGCACCAAGAAGGGTCACATCGACCTGCCCCGCGCCCGGCAGGGCGGTCTCGCCGGCGGCCTCTGCGCCATCTACATTCCGGCCGGCGAACTAGTGCTCAAGGAGCCGGACTCCCGGGGCCGCTATACCACTCCACTGTCGCCGCCACTGGAACGCGCGCCCTCGCTCGACATCGCGCTGCAGATGGCGGCAATCGCGCTGAAGCTGGAACGCGCCGGTGCATGGAAACTCTGTCGCGACAGCGCCGACGTTGCGGGCGCCATGGCCACGGGCAAATTCGCGGCGGTGCTCCACATGGAAGGCTGCGAGGCGATCGGCGCCGATCTCGCCGAGCTCGAGGTTTTTTACGCCGCCGGCTTGCGGTCGCTCGGCCCGGTCTGGAGCCGCAACAACATTTTCGGCCACGGCGTGCCTTTCGCCTATCCGATGGACCCGGACACCGGTCCGGGCATCACCGAGGCCGGCCGCGCGCTGGTCAGGGAATGCAACCGACTCGGCATTCTCATCGACCTGTCGCACATCACGGAAAAGGGCTTCTGGGATGTCGCCGAACTGAGCGACCAGCCGCTGGTCGCCAGCCATTCCAATGTACATGCGATCACGCCGGTGGCCCGCAACCTCACCGACAAGCAGCTCGACGCAATCAAGGAAAGCAACGGGCTGGTTGGGCTCAACTTCGCCGTCACCATGCTGCGCACCGACGGCCGCGACAAGGCCGATACGCCGATCGACGAGATGATCCGCCACATCGATTACCTGGTCGAACGGCTGGGCGTCGATGGCGTGGCGCTCGGGTCCGATTTCGACGGCGCGCTGATCCCGCAGGCGATCGGTTCGGCTGCCGGGCTTCAGAATCTCGTAGCCGGGCTGCGCGAGGCCGGATATGGCAATGCGGAGCTTGCCAAAATCTGCCGGGAAAACTGGCTGCGCGTGCTGCGTTCGGCCTGGCACGAGAAGCCGGCGGCCTGAACGACAGTTGGACCGTCTCGATTGTCGAACAAACCGGATCGCGCCGGGCATCCCGGGGTGGTATTATCGACATCGGCATTGCGACCGGAGACGTAAGCCGAACACCGCGACCGCGACCGCAAGCAGCTTGACCCAGACAATTCGACGGGAAGGTTGAACTGATGGAGCATTTTGCAACCAGGTGGAATCGCCTGGCGTCGAACAAATGCAGCTAACAATCAGCCGGAACTCTGGCCGCCGCCATTCGTTGTGGCACGGCGACAATGGAGAAAGACATGGCACAAGTGATATACGACATCGTCGAGCATGACGGCGGCTGGGCCTACAAGGTCGGCGCCACCTTTTCAGAGACCTTCAGGACGCGGGAGCAGGCGACGCAGGCAGCCAAGGCGGCCGCCGCCGAACAGCAGGTCGCCGGCGAGACCCAGGGCATCCAGTATGAGGATGCCGAAGGCAACTGGCATGGCGAAGTCGTGAAAGGCAGCGACCGTCCGGAAACCGAAGTTTCCGACTGATAGCCCCAAAATCGGAATCGATCCAGAGCGTTCCAGGACAAGTGTGTAGCGGTTTTCCGGTTCGGAAACGCGACAAAACAAGGACTTGGAGCGGCTGAACGATTCCATGGAATCGTGAACCGATCCAGGGAGCCGGCCGGGCGCAGCACCGCTTTCGGAAGCTATCCCACCGTCTTCGCCGCATGCCTTCCGGCATTTCTGCCCGAAAAGATGCAGCCGCCGAGAAACGTGCCTTCGAGCGCGTTGTAGCCGTGGTAGCCGCCGCCGCCGAAGCCGGCGACTTCGCCCGCCGCGTAGAGGCCGGGCACCGCCTCGCCCTGCCCATCCAGCACCTGCCCGTCGAGATTGGTGTGGATGCCCCCCAGCGTCTTGCGCGTCAGCACATGCAGCCTCACCGCGATCAGCGGCCCGTTGGCGGGATCGAGGATCTTGTGCGGCTTGGCCGTGCGGATGAGCTTGTCGCCGAGATAGTTTCGGGCGCCGTTGATCGCCGTCACCTGTGCGTCCTTGCTGAACGGATTGTCGATCTCGCGGTCGCGCGCTTCGATCTGCGAAAGCAGATGATCGTGGTCGATCAGCCCCTCGCCCGTCAGTCCGTTCATCGCCTCGACAAGATCGATCAAATTGTCGCGAACGATGAAATCCTCGCCATGCTGCTTGAAGGATTCCACCGGCGGCGGCGCTCCCTTGGCGCGGCGGCTTTTCAGCACCGCCAGCCACGATTTCGAGGTGAAGTCGGGGTTCTGCTCGGACCCGGAAAGCGCAAACTCCTTCTTGATGATCTTCTGGGTCAGCACGAACCACGAATACTCATGGCCGGTCGCCAGGATGTGCTTCAGCGTCGACAGCGTGTCGAACCCCGGCAGGCAGGGCGCCGGCAGCCGGTTGCCGCGCGCGTCGAACCACAGCGACGACGGTCCAGGCAGGATGCGGATGCCGTGGTTCGGCCAGATCGGCGCCCAGTTCTTCACCCCTTCCACATAGTGCCACATGCGGTCTTCGTTGATCGCAGCGCCCCCGGCCTTTTTGGTGATCGCCACCATGCGGCCGTCGACATGATGCGGCACGCCCGCCACCATGAATTTCGGCGGATTGCCCAGCCGCTCCTTCGGCCAGTTCCTGCGCACTAGGTCGTGGTTGCCGCCGATGCCGCCGGAGGTGACGAAAACAGCGCTGGCGCCGAACTCGAAATCGCCGACCACGGTGCGGCCCGACTGCTGGCCGCGATCCACGGTCGATGGCTCCAGGATCTCGCCGGCAACGCCGGTGACCGCGCCCTTGGTCTTGACCAGCCGGCTCGCCTGGTGGCGGAACTTCAGTGAAATCAGCCCGCTGGCGACATGCGCCCGCACCCGCCGCTCGAACGGTTCGATCACGCCTGGGCCGGTGCCCCAGGTGATATGGAAACGCGGCACCGAATTGCCGTGGCCATGCGCCATGGCGCCGCCGCGCTCGGCCCAGCCGACCACCGGAAACCAGCGCATGCCCTGGCTGTGCAGCCATGGCCGCATTTCGCCGGCGGCAAAATCGACAAACGCCTCCGCCACCTGCCGTGGCCAGAAATCCTGCGGCCGGTCGAACTGCGCCGAACCCAACCAGTCCTGCAGCGCGAGGGCGCGGCTGTCCCTGATGCGCAGCCGCCGCTGCTCCGGGCTGTCGACGAAGAACAGACCGCCGAGCGACCAGAACGCCTGGCCGCCGAGCGAATTTTCCCCCTCCTGCTCCAGCACGATCACTCGCTTGCCGGCGTCCGCGAGTTCCGCCGCGGCGACAAGGCCCGCCAGCCCGCCGCCCACGATGATGGCGTCCGCATCCATTGCCATGTTGTTCCCCTACTCCCCGACCGTCCCCACATCAGCCGTTCAGCGCGGCGATTGCAAGCGCTCCAGCAATGCATCCCCCGGCCAGTTGCGGCGGCCGCCCTGCTCGGCGGCGTGAACCAGTTCGACCAGCCGGGCATTGACCCGCGCCGCCGGGCTTCCGCTTCCTGCCAGCCTGACGATTTCGCCGTTCAGCCAGTCGACTTCGGTGGCGCGGCCGGCATCGAGGTCGTCGAGCATCGACGAGCGCGCCAGCGGGTCCATGGCAAGCATCCTGCCGGCGATGATGCGGAACAGCGCGTCGGGAAGCCTGAGCACGAAGGGCAGCCAAGATGGCGGCAGCGGCGTCAGCTTCGCCGGGCGAATGACGGCGTCGCCGAGGACGTCGAGCGCCTCTTGTTGCGCCAGCGCCAGGCAGCGCCGGTAGTCGCGCTGCGAAAGCTCGGCCTTCAGCGGCTGGCCCGACAGCGCGTTGACCGCGTTGTTGAGATTGAGCAGCAGCTTTGCCCATTGCACCGGAGCGAGATCGGCATGCTGGTGGAGCGGCAGGCCGGCCTGCCCGAACGCCTGCAGGAACGGCGCCAGTGCTTCATCCTTTTGGACATCGAGCGCACCTTCGGTGCCCTGATGAAAATGGCCGGGGCCGCGCCGGATGACGTTGAACGGCACCATGCCGGCCAGAACGTTGCGGCCGGGAACGGCTTCGCGCAGGATCTCGGCATTGCCGACGCCGTTCTGGAAGCTGACGATGACGGCATCCGGCCGCGCCAGTCCTGCCAGCGTCTTGCCTGCTTCAGCGGTCGCCCCGGATTTCACCGTGACGAGGATCAGGCCGGCATCGGCAGTTCCGGCGGGATCGGTGCGGTAATCGACGTCGCCAGACGAAATACGCAGATCGGCGCCGCGATAGTCGGTCAGCAGCAAACCATGTTTCGCGATCTCCGTGGCCAGCCGCTCACGCCCGACGAAGCTCACATCGGCGCCGGCCGCAGCCAGCCGCCCGCCGACATAGCAGCCGATGCTGCCGGCCCCGAAGACCGAGATTTTGGGCTGGGAAGCGCTCATGTTCACCCTGATGCCGGCACAGCCTCTATTTTCTCGGCGCTTTGCTCAAGCAAAACCTTCAACCCCTGCGACTAGCCGCGGAACCATCCCAGGCATCGTCCCCATCTTCGTCCATCCAATGGCCAGACCGAAACGGGGCGTAGCAGCGGAGAAGTCTGTGATCTGAAATATCGATTCGGCAACCGTAAATAACCGCTCCACTCCTCTCTCGACCGATGGTTTCAGAGTTGAAGTACCAGCAATTAATGTGTGAAGTATTTCATATCGTTATCTACACTCCCGCATTTAATATTGAAGGATTGCTTGCGGTCGTGATAGAATAGAACTTCTACCCGCGGGGGTGGAGTTATCGCTCATGAAATATCTTTGCGCATCCTGCTTAGCTTTCGTTTGCGGGATCTCGACGGCGTTAGCAGGTCCCCTGCACGATGCGGCAAAAACCGGCGACGTCGAACAGGCAAAACAGCTGCTGGACGCCGGTGCCGCCATTGAGGAACTTGACCCTGCCGGCGATCCGGCGCTCGTCATTGCTTCGCTGGCCGGAAACAAGGCTGTCGTCGTTCTTCTGCTTGAACGCGGGTCAGATATCCACGTCCGTAACCGACATGGCCTCACCCCACTGCATGCTGCATCGTACGGCGGAAGCCTTGAGGTGACTTCCCTCCTTGTCACAAAAGGAGCCGACGTCAACGACACAAAGAACTTCTACAAGATGTCGCCTTTGCATGCAGCCGCGGAGGAAGGCCATGCCGAAGTGGCTGAGTTTCTCCTGGATCACGATGCCGAAATCGAAGCGACCGAGCGAAACGGTTACACTCCTCTCACCCAGGCAGGCTGGCGCGAACACTGGCCGACCGCAACGATGCTGATGGCGGCCGGCGCTACATGTCAAAAGGCCGATCTCGTGGGTGAATGGCTCTACACCGAATGCAACAAACGCAAAACAGCACCTGCAGCGAGCGCCAAATAACCTGGCGTGCGCAACGCAAGTTAAAAGTGAGAACAATAATGTGTGATGCTAAACGAAAGGCCGGCCTGCGTATTCATGCGGCTGCAGGCGCTCTGTCTCTCCTGGCATTCGTGGGCAGTGTTGCGGCCGACGAAGTCGTCAATACAGGCTATTTCGGCGACGTCGCCATCAAGGGATATGACCCTGTTGCCTACTTCACGCAAAATCAGGCCGTCCAGGGATCGGCAGAATTTTCGTATCGTTGGCTCGGCGCGACCTGGCACTTCGCCAGCGCAGAGAATCGCGATCTTTTTGTCAGCCAACCGGTCAAATACGCACCACAATACGGCGGCTATTGCGCGGATGGAGTCTCACTCGGCACGATCACCACGAACATTGATCCGAAAGCGTGGAGGATCATCGATGGGAAGCTGTATCTCAGCTACGATCCCGGTGCGGCCGATGGCTTCGAGAAAAAGCCAACCAAGGTTGTCGATTCCAAAAAATACTGGCCCGGGGTCGAGCAGACGTTGATTGCCGAGAAGTCGCTTAAAAGCTGGGAATGAGCGTCTTTGACGCTCTCCCTTCCTACTGTGGCGTGACCGAGAAGAACTTGAGGGCCTGCGGCGAGACGTGGACATAGTCCTTGTCGCGGGCCTCGTCCGTGGTGTTGCGATAGACGTATCCGCAGGTCATGCGATCCAGGAAATAACCTTCGAACTTTTCGCAGATCCGGTTGGCGTCAACTTCGACCATGCCTGTGACGTTTGTGTTTGCGCTGCGATAGGCTGTGTGTCCGGCATTGTCGAAATACTGCATGAATTCAGTTCCGTTCTTATGCCTGCCGGACCATGTCGTGCCGCCCACCAGCGCGCGCAGCTCGTCTCCGGCGATCTGGTCTGCTTCCTTGCCTTCGAAGCCGAACGGCCAATCCGTGATTCCGGCCCGCCGCAGGCCCTCCAGATGATAGTTGCGATCCTCCTCGCGCCAATAATCGTAGAGGTAGCCATAATAAGTCAGGTTGCTGTCGGGAAAGAGCTCTAGAAGTTTCGCAGCTTCCTGGCTTGCGTGCTGCTCGTCGTCCCGATGTGCGTAGGCCGCAGCCAGATATTCGCGCGCCGGTTCGGCGTTCGGCAAGCCGTCGCGCGCCGCTTCCAGAAGCGGGACAGCCCGATCGTTCTCCCGCGATAGGTAAAGTGTGATGCCGGCCAGCAGACGGAAACTCATGGGCGGCGCCGGATCGAGGCGCATTGCCTTGTCGACTTCCCCGATGGCCTGCTCACGCTGGCCGGTCTGGGCCAGAATGAGGGCGAAGTTGCCGAAGGCCTCGGAATCGTTTGGCTGAACGGTGATGGCTCTCGTGGCAGAGTCGGTTGCTTCCTCCCGCCGTCCGTCGACAAGCTGCAACAGTGCCAGAACGGTATGGGCGCGCGCATTCCCGGAATCCAGCTTGAGCGCCTGCCCGGCGGCGTCGTAGGCGATCTTACGTGCTACCGCCGCCGACCAGATCAGATTGTAGTCGTTGCGCCAGACATCCACCGCAATACGCGCGATGCCGGCATGCGCTTCCGCAAAGTCGGGGTCCAAATCGATGGCCTTCTGGTAAAAGGACAATGCCCGGCGATATGTATCCACGTCGCTGTAGAGAAAGCCTTCCTTCTCCGCCCGAAGATAATAATCGTAAGCTTCGAGGTTATCGGTGGGGATTCGCGCCAGCTGATCGCGCTCCCCCTTGGTCAGTTTGATCGCCAGCGCCGAGATGATCTTGCTGATCACATCGTCCTGAACGGCGAAAATGTCGGAATACTCCCGGTCGTAACGCTCCGCCCACAGAGAAAGCCCTGTAAGGGCGTCGATGAGGTTGACGTTAATTCTCAACTTGGACTCTGTCCGCTGCAGGGAGCCTTCCAGAACGAAGTGCACGCCAAGTTCGGCGGCCACGTCCTGGACGCTGACCGAGGTGGTGCGAAGGGCAAAGACAGAATGCCGAGCGATAACGAAAAGACCCGAGACCTTCGAAAGCTCCGTTATCAGATCATCCGTCAAGCCTGTCGCAAGGTGGTCCTGTTCCGTGTCGTTGCTCACATTGATGAATGGAAGCACGGCGATTGAAGGTTTGTCGGGCAATGGATAGGCGAAACGTTCGGGAGCAAGCGACGCTGGCTCCCACGGCCGCATCCAGATCAAGGCGGCGCCCGCGATGAGCACCGCGGCGGCAGCCACGGCGTACCATCGAAGACGGCCAGGATAAGCCCACGGCGCCTTTCGCACCAACGGCGTCAGCAGCGCCTGAGCCTTGTCGTCGAGCCGGACTTTGTAGATCGCCACGGGCTCTCCGATGTTTTTCACTTGGCGCTTGCCGTAGTAATCGAAGCTGAGGTCCAGCTTGCCCCTGATCTGGTTGAACGCGGTTTCTGAGAGGCTGATGCCGCCCGGGTCGGCATGTTCCTGAAGCCGCGCAGCAACATTCACGCCGTCGCCATAAATGTCGCCGTCGTCAACCATGATGTCGCCGGTGTTGATCCCGATGCGGTAGCAAAGCCTACTTTCCGGCGCGATGACGGAATTTTCAGCCTGCAACGCGCATTGCATCTCCACCGCGAAGCACACCGAATCCACCACGCTGGCGAACTCGATGAGAGCACCGTCGCCGGTGAATTTGACGATCCTTCCATGATATTGAGCAGCCCGGGGATTGAAGATGTCGTTGCAGTGTCGCCGAAACGCCGCCAGAGTGCCGCGCTCATCCGCGCCCATAAGGCGGGAGTAACCTTCCATGTCAAAGGCAAGGACCGCGGCCAGCCGGCGTTCCATGCTCACATCTCCATGAAAAAGAGATTACCTTAGCGTCGTTTCAAAAGCCATGTGACGTGGACTTGGCCTTGTCCCTTCATCCATCTCGTTCTGCATCGTGAGCGAAGACACAGCCACAGAAAACAGCTTGGAATTAGAAAACGTCGCTATGGCGAATACCAGGCGGCGCCCGCATAATCGGGCGGGGTAAGGGCAGGACAGATGATTTTCGACTATTGCATTATCGGCGGTGGCATTGTCGGCTTGGCGACGGCCATGCGTCTTCTCGAAGAGAGGCCCGGCAGCAGCCTGATCCTCCTGGAAAAGGAGGATGCGCTCGGCAAGCACCAGACCGGCCACAACAGCGGCGTCATCCACGCCGGCATCTACTATCCGCCGGGCAGCCTCAAGGCCGAGCTGTGCCGCAAGGGAGCGGAGGCCACCAAGATTTTTTGCGCGGAGAACGGCATTCGCTTCGAGGCCTGCGGCAAGCTGCTCGTCGCCACCTCTGATCTCGAGATGCAACGCATGGACGCCCTCTACGAACGCTCCGAGCAGAACACGATCGAGGTCCACCGCATCAGCGAGGGCGAATTGAAGGAGCGCGAGCCGAACATCCGCGGCCGCGGCGCACTCTTCGTGCCTTCGACCGGCATCGTCAGCTATGCTGAAGTCTGCCGGGCCATGAGCCGGCGCATCATGGCGCTCGGTGGGGAAATCCGCCTTTCGACCCGCGTCACCGGCATCCGCGAGACGATCGACGCCGTCGACATCGCGTCGGAAGGCGAAAGCTGGCGGGCGAAAAAGCTGGTCGCCTGCGCCGGCCTGCAATCGGACCGGCTGGCCATCCTCGCGGGCCTTTCGATCGAACATCGCATCGTGCCCTTCCGCGGCGAATATTTTCGCCTGCCGGCCGACAAGAACGACATCGTCCGCCACCTCATTTATCCGATCCCGGACCCCGCCTTGCCCTTCCTCGGCGTCCACCTGACGCGCATGATCGACGGCAGCGTGACCGTCGGGCCGAATGCCGTGATCGGCTTTGCCCGCGAGGGTTATCCGCGTCTCTCCGTCAATCTTGCCGACATGGCCGATTACGCGCTCTTCCCCGGCTTCTGGAAAACCGTTCTTGCCAACCGCAAGTCCGCGGTGACGGAGCTGCGCAACTCGCTCTGGAAACCCGGTTATCTCGAAGAATGCCGCAAATATTGCCCGAGCCTCGAACTTGTCGACCTCTTGCCCTGCGAGGCGGGCATCCGCGCGCAGGCGGTGCGCAGGGACGGAGCGCTCATTCATGATTTCCTCTTCGTGCAGACCGAACGCATGCTCCACGTCTGCAACGCCCCGTCACCGGCAGCTACTTCGGCAATCCCGATAGCGGCGATGATCGTCGACCGTGTGATTTAGAAAGGTCCATAGGGGCCGCTTGGGCAGCGTCACGATGCCAGGCGTGACGTCTGGAGCGCATGGCCTTGCGCCTTCAGCAGCTTGCGCATCAGCCCATGATCATCTGGGACAATTCGACAACGCGATAGCCGCTCAGCGGGAGCTTGTTCATGGCGGATCTCCTGTATGGTGTCCAGTGGCCGGGCAGGCAAGGCCGCTTAGAGCGGCCGCCGCAAGACCTTGGCGATCAGTCCGACGATACCTTCGCGGAATAGGAGCACGCTGATCACGAAGATGCAGCCCTGGATCACCGTGACCCATGCGCCGAGCGAGGCGAGGTAGTCCTGCATCGTCACGATGACCGCAGCGCCGACGACCGGACCGAATACCGTTCCCATGCCGCCGATCAGCGTCATGAGCACCGCTTCGCCGGACATCGACCAGTGGACGTCGGTGAGCGAGGCGAGCTGGAAGACGATTGTCTTCGTCGCCCCGGCGAGGCCCGCGAGCGTCGCCGACAGGACGAAGACGATGAGCTTGTAGTGGTTGACCTGGTAGCCGAGCGAAACCGCACGCACCTCGTTCTCCCGGATCGCCTTCAGGACCAGGCCGAAAGGCGAATGAATGATTCGGTAGATCGCGAGGAAGCCGCCGAAACTGATGACCAGTACGACGAAGTAGAGCGAGAAATCGGAGCGCAGGCTGAACAGTCCAAACAGGTCGCCGCGCGGCACGTTCTGGATGCCGTCCTCGCCGCCCGTGAACGGAAATTGCAGAGCTCCAAAGAAGACCATCTGCGCGAAGGCGAGCGTCACCATGGCGAAGTAGATTCCTTGCCGCCGAATCGCGAGCGAGCCGATGGCGAGGCCCAGCACCGTGGACGATAGCGTACCGAGGAGGATGGCGACCTCCGGCGTCGTTTCCCAGACCTTGGCGACATGCGCCGCCACATAGGCAGCACCACCGAAGTAAGCGGCATGGCCGAAGGACATGAGCCCGCCGAAGCCCAGCAGCAGGTTCAAGGAGCATGCGAACAACGCGAAGCACATCACCTTCATCAGGAAGACCGGGTAGACGAAGAAGGGCGCGATCAGCGAGAGCAGGATCAGCAGGAGGAAGACCACGCGGTGCGTCACCGGCATCGTGCCGCTCGCATGGTTGACGGAAAGGGGATCATTGGTGGCCTCGACGGCGATGGTCATCAGGCAGTCCTCCCGAACAATCCGGTGGGTTTAACGAGCAGCACGATCGCCATGATGACGAAGATCATCATCGCCGAACCCTCAGGATAGAAGACACGCGCCAGGCCTTCGACGATGCCGAGGCCAAACCCCGTGACGATCGAACCCAGGATCGAACCCATGCCCCCGATGACGACGACCGCGAACACCACGATGATGATGTCGGCGCCCATGTTCGGGTTGACGGAATAGATGGGGGCGGCGAGCACTCCGGCGAAGGCGGCGAGCGCCACACCGAAGCCATAGGTAAGAGTGATCATGCGCGGCACGTTTATGCCGAACGCGCCGACCAGCGTCGGGTTCTCGGTGGCGGCGCGCAGATAGGCGCCGAACCGGGTCTTCTCGATCACGAACCAGGTAGCGAGGCAGACGACCAGCGAGGCGATGACCACCCAGCCGCGGTAGTTCGGCAGGAACATGAAGCCCAGATTTTGGCCGCCCGAGAGTTCCGGCGGGATGGCGTAAGGCAGGCCTGAGATGCCGTAGTAATTGCGCGCCAGGCCTTGAATGATCAACGCGAGACCGAAGGTCAGCAGCAGGCCGTAGAGATGGTCGAGATGGTAGAGCCGCGAGATCAGCACGCGCTCGAGGATCACTCCGGAGACGCCGACCGTCACGGGCGCGAGTAGCAGCGCCCACCAGTAAGACCCGCCGAGATAATCCAGGAGCATCCAAGAGACCAGCGCTCCGAGCATATACTGCGCGCCATGTGCGAAGTTTATGATGTTGAGCAGGCCAAAGATGATGGCCAGCCCAAGCGACAGCATGGCGTAGAACGCTCCGTTGATCACGCCGAGCAGAAGCTGGCCGAACAGCGCCTGGGGCGGAATTCCTATTAGCTCGAACATTTCTTAGACTCCCAGATAGGCGTGCAGCTTGCCGATGTTGCGTTCGAGGTCGCTGTTCTCGATCATGTCCACGGTCTCGCCCTGTTCGACGATGTAGTGACGGTCCGCCACTGACGACGCGAAATGGAAGTTCTGCTCCACCAGCACGATCGTAAATCCTTGCTGTTTGAGCTGCGCGATCGTGCGGCCGATCTGCTGGACGATGACCGGAGCGAGCCCCTCGGTCGGCTCGTCGAGAAGAAGCAGGTTGGCTCCCGTCCGCAGTATTCGGCCGATAGCAAGCATCTGCTGCTCACCTCCGGAAAGCTTGGTTCCCTGGCTCGAAAGGCGTTCCTTGAGGTTCGGGAACAGCGTGAAGATATGTTCGACCGACAGGCCGCCGGGCTTCACCTTAGGCGGCAGCATCAGGTTCTCCTGGACCGAAAGGGAGGAGAAGATGCCGCGTTCCTCGGGACAGAACGCGATGCCTGCCCGCGCAATCCAGCGGGCTGGAAGATGCATGAGTTCCTTGCCCTCGAAGACGACTGAACCCTTGCGCTTGGGCAGGATTCCCATGATCGACTTCAGGGTCGTCGTCTTCCCGGCGCCGTTGCGCCCGAGCAGGGTAACGACCTCGCCCCGCCGCACGTCGATGTCGATGCCGTGCAGGACATGGCTCTCGCCATACCAGGCCTCCAAGCCGCGCACGGCGAGCAGTGGGGCCGAAGTTTCCGCCGACTTGGGCGCAGTGGCGAGCGCTTCTTCAGACATGTCCGGATCCTATGTAGGCTTCGACGACGCGCGGATCCTTGGACACAATGGCGTAGTCGCCTTCCGCCAGGACCTTGCCGCGCGCCAAGACGGTGATGGTGTTCGAAAGCGAAGCGACGACGGAGAGGTTGTGTTCGACCATCAGGATCGTGCGGTTCGCAGAGATCCGCTTGATCAGCGCCGATATGCGTTCGATGTCGGCCTGGGCCATACCAGCCATTGGTTCGTCGAGGAGCAGCATTTCAGGGTCCAGCGCCAACGTGGTGGCTATCTCCAATGCACGCTTGCGTCCGTAAGACAGCTCGCTGGCTTCGGTGGCGGCAAATTCGGACAGACCCACTTCGTCCAGCAGGGAATGCGCAGCGTCGTCGTATTCGGATACAACCTTCTGGGAGCGCCAGAAATCGAAGCTGGCGCCGCGCTTGCGCTGCAGGGCAATGCGGACGTTCTCTGCCGCGGTCAAATGCGGAAAGACTGCGGAAATCTGGAACGAGCGGACCAGCCCAAGGCGCGCTATGTCCGCAGGCTCAAGCGAAGTGATGTCCTTCCCTGCATAGGTGATCGTGCCCTTGGTCGGACGCAGGAATTTGGTCAGGAGGTTGAAGCAGGTTGTCTTGCCTGCCCCGTTCGGGCCGATCAGGGCGTGGATCTGGCCTCGGCGGATCTTGAGGTTCACGCCATCGACCGCCACGAAACCCTTGAATTCCTTGGTCAGGTTCTCGGCTGCTAGAATCACGTCATTCATAGGTCCATCCTGGCTCCACAGCGGCCATTCGGATGCCTCGGTCAGCCTGCGGGCCGACACGGTGGCATCCGAACGCCTTAGGGAGGCTGATTATTTCTTCACCAACGGGCAGGTCGACTTATCGAGCGGCCAGACCGTGTCCGCCGCGGGAATCTTCGAGACGATCTCGAAATAGTCCCACTCGCCCTTCGACGCCGACGGTTCTTTCACACGGGCGAGATACATGTCGCGCAGCACGCGGCCGTCCTCACGGACATGCGCGTCGTGCGTGAACGCGTCGTTGATGGGCAGTTCCCGGATAGCCGCGGCGACCTTGCCGGCATCGTCGGTCCCGGCCTTCTCGACCGCCTTGAGGTAATGCAGCACGGAGCCGTACACCCCGGCATGGACCATTGACGGCATCATACCCGTGCGGCTCTTGAACTTCTCGGACCACACACGCGACTGATCGTCGATGTCCCAGTAGGACGCGGTGGTCAGGTATGTGCCTTTCGCCACTGCCAGCCCGAGGCTGTGAACGTCCTGGAGGAAGAGGATGAGGGCCGCCAGACTCTGCCCCTGTTCGACGATGCCGAACTCTCCGGCCTGCTTGATGGCGTTGACCGTGTCGGCTCCGGCGTTGGCAATGCCGATGACCTTCGCTCCCGAACTCTGGGCCTGCAGCAGGAAGGACGAGAAATCAGCGGTTCCCAGCGGGTGAAGGACTTCGCCTAAAACGTCGCCGCCGCTCGCCTTGACGACGTCGCCCGCGTCCTTCGCGAGCTGATGGCCGAAGGCGTAGTCGGATGCCAGCATGAACCAGGACGCTCCCCCGGCCTTCACGACGGCGGACGCCGTGCCGTGCGAGACGCTGTACGTGTCGTAGGTCCAGTGGAAGCCGTAAGGAGAGCATTGATCGTTCGTGAGCGCTGTCGAGCCTGCGCCGGAGAAGAGGGCGATCCGCTTCTTTTCGCGCGCCAGGTTCTGGATCGCGAGCGCAACGGCCGAATTCGGGATGTCTGCAATCGCGTCCACGTTTTCCACGTCGAGCCACTTGCGGGCGATCGACGCGCCGATGTCTGCCTTGTGCTGATGGTCGGCCGAGATGATCTGGATCGGTTTGCCGAGTACAGTGCTGCTGAATTCCTCGACGGCCATCTCGGCCGCCACTACTGAACCCTTGCCCGTGATGTCGGCGGCCACTCCGGCCATGTCGGTGAGAACGCCGATCTTGAGGACGTCGTCACTGACTTGGGCATGAGCCGGCAACGTATAGGCTGCGGCTGCAAGCGCTCCTGCAATAATGGTCTTGTAACACATGTAGTCTCTCTCCCAGGACTTGAAACTCAGTTCGGCAGTTACCCGACCCCTTTCAGAGGCCGTGTTTCTTCAGCCAGCGAATGACCTGCTCCGCGACTTCGGCGTTGTTGTTCTCGATCATCGGCATGTGGCCGTTCCCGATGATTCCTTGATCGGGGAGCCAGACGAAGTCCGCCCCGACGTAGCGGGCGGTCGCTTCGTCCATCTCGCGCGGATGGCGCGGGTCGTGGCCGCCAGTGAGTACCGCTTTGGGGATCCGGGCGATGTTCCCGGGATTGGAAATGCGAAGCCCGCGGCCGCCAATGTTGAACCTCTCGTTAAAGAGACGGGCGCTCTCCGGGACTATCGAAAGGCGATACTGATCGAAGGCTTCCAGTGGGAAACGCGGCGCGTTCGCCCAGTAGCTCCTCATGAACTCCTCATCGACGACGACGGGCTCGTGCTCGGGAAACATGACCGGACACCCCAGCGACTCGTCGTTGCGCAACGGCTTGATGGCTTGCGGGTCTTCAGGCAGAACGCGAAGGACGTTCGCCGGTGCGCCCGGCGCGATTCCCACGATCGCGGCCACCGAATCCGGAGCCTGCTCTGCGATCCACCATGCCATGGGTCCGGATGCCGAATGCGCCATGACAACTGCGGGACCTACTGAGCGGATCAAGGCAAGGATCGCGGAGGCCATCTGGTGCGTAGAAAGCGTCGCGAGGTCGTTCCGGACCGGAGACCGCCCATGTCCGGGCCAGTCGACGACGAACACATCGTATCCCGCCCGCGCGAAAATCTGCGCCCATCCCTCGCGCCCATCAGGCGTGCCGAGATAGCAGGCCCCGGTGTGGCAGCCTCCGTGCACCATGACGATCGGAGTGGATCGAGCGGACGAAACCGGAAAGACCCGGTCCACGTAGATGATGCATTCGGGCGTGCCGGAATAGAACGGTGCGCCGCGCCAAAGCGTGGCCGCACCGTCATCCGGCGCCGCCAGCGCCGTGACAGACATTTCTATTTTTCCCCTCCCGGAAGATGGTCTAACCCCATTCCCCTGCGGAACCTGCTATCAGGGGTTGAACGTATAGGCAACAAAAAAAGTGATGTGTGATTCATGGGGTTCCCAGGTTCGCTGATCTGGAAACCTTTGAAGCCGAAGCGGTAGGAGCTTACGCCTGAGCAATGGCGCCGTGTCGGGGATTTGCAACCCCGTAAGCTCGGCGATCCGGGCCGCTCGGGGCTGATAATCTCACTTTCGTCAACGGGGTGCTCTGGCGGAATGCCGTGATCGACTTTGCGCGCGAGGGTTGTCCGCGTCTCTCGTCCATCTTGCCGACATGGCCGACTACGCGCTCCTCCCCGGCTTCTGGAAAACCGTTCTTGCCAACCGCAAGTCCGCGGTGACGGAACTGCGCAACTCGCTCTGGAAACCCGGTTATCTCGAAGAATGCCGCAAATATTGCCCGAGCCTCGAACTTGTCGACCTCTTGCCCTGCGAGGCGGGCATCCGCGCGCAGGCGGTGCGCAGGGACGGAGCGCTCATTCATGATTTTCTCTTCGCCCAGACCGAACGCATGCTCCACGTCTGCAACGCCCCGTCACCGGCAGCCACTTCCGCAATCCCGATAGCTGCGATGATCGTCGACCGTGTGACTTAGAAACGTTGATAGGGACTGCTTGGGCAGCGCCACGACGTCAGGTCTGATATCCTGCTTTGCCCGGCCATACGATCACAGTTTGTCCGAGATCATGACCAATGCCCATGGCCTTGCGCCTCAGCTTGCGCATCAGGCGAGCCACCAGGGCGGAACCGCTCACTTTGGGAAGCCGTAGTCGTCAACGATTGCCCAGACGCCGGTGTTGATCTTCGTGATGGCGTCGATCGATGCCCGGATGCGCTTGATCTCTGCATCGTCCAGTTTCTCGATCTTGCCGTAGCGCACTGCGTCCTTGCCGTCGGCGATACGCATCAATTGCGTGGTGGCTTCGGTCCCGGTTTCGTCAAAGGAATAGATGCAGTGACTATACTTGTTCCGCAGCTTGGCTTGTTTGTTCAGCTGTTCGGTCACCGCCAGCACGGCCTTGCGGCAGTCCGCCGGGGTCTTCTTCATCTTGGCCAGGCGCTCGACCAGCTCGATGCGAGCGCGGGTCGTATTCAAGGTCAGGAAGATGATGATTGCGGTCTCTTTATCGACCTTGGCGAGCCCGGCGATCAGATAGATGAGCAGGCTCTCCGTGTTTGTCCAGGTATAGTTGAGCTGGCCCACGACCAGCAGCACGTCCTGTAGACGGGTCATCCGGAAGCCTCAGGAAAGCGGTAACGCCAGGTATGATGGCTGGGCCAAAACCCGCCCGAACGAGGGCGACGCTTTGCGCTGTGCATGGAAGAGAGCCGCAGCCTGCGTGCGGTTGTGGGTGCCGAGTTTGGTGTTGATGTTGTGGAGATGAATCTTCACCGTGAACTCCGACAGTCCCAGCGAAGCCGCGATAGCCTTGTTCTGCAGCCCATTGGCCACAAGGGCAAGCACCTGGAACTC
>NZ_FOSL01000022.1 GCF_900114255.1 Neomesorhizobium albiziae
CTGCTTGATCGTTCGCTTCTGTTTGCGCGATTTGTTCGCCTCGGCTCTTAGCCAGGCCGACAGCCGTTCCGCATAGGCATCGAGCTTGCTCGGCCGCTCCGGAACTTTGAAACGTGGCTCGATCTCGTCGGATCGCAGATATTTGCGGATCGTGTTCCGCGATAACCCTGTGCGCCGTGCGATCTCCCGGATCGAGAGATCGTCCCGCAAACGCCAGCGCCGGATAACGCTCAGTAACGCCATGTCTATCACTCCAGTTTCCCCTGCAATCAGCCAGCAGGGGTGGGTTCAAACATGGGTCACTTCTCAATGGAAAAACTACCTAATCCAGGGTCAGCTCCTGGCGGAAATCAACAAAGACCGCTCTTGCAATCGCCACGGCTTGCTTCTGGCCGCCGGAAAGCTCGCCGACCAGCATGTCAGGCGAATCGATGCCGGAGATGTGGACCGCGCTCTTCAGCACATCCATGGCGATGTCTCGCATCTCGGCCAGCTTGAGGAAGCCGACGCCCGAGCAGCGCTCACGCCCCATGAAGATGTTGCGGGTAATCGACAGAGAATCCACCAGCGCCGTGTTTTGGTAGATCGTCTCGATACCAGCCTCGGCGGAGTCCATCCGGCACGTAAAGAGCGTCTGCTTGCCGTCGACGCTAAGGTGCCCCGAAGTCGGCTTGTGGATGCCGGAGATCAGGTTGACGGCGGTCGACTTGCCGGCGCCATTGTCGCCGAGCAAGCCGATCACTTCGCCTTGGTTGATGTGGAAGCTCAGGCCGCGCAAGGCATCGAGAGCGCCGAAGCTTTTGGAGATGTTGTGCAGTTCTAAGATCGGCGTCGTCATCAACCTGCTCCCTTGCGTTCGATAAAGCGGTTGAACGCGGAAGCCCCTACAATCAAAACAGCAATGAACATGTCGAGATAGAAGCCTGGAGCGCGCAGCAGCAGCAGCACATCGGTGATCGTGTGGATCAGCATGGCGCCAAGGAATATGCCGAGGATCGATCCACGCCCGCCGGTTAGTGAGAGGCCGCCGATGACGCAAGCCGCAATCGCTTGCAATTCGATGCCAACGCCCTGTCCAGGTTGCACGCTACCAACGCGCACAGTCGCCAGAATTCCGGCAAATGCCGCCATGCCGCCGGCTATGGCGAAGGCAATGATCTTGACGCGACCTGTGTCGATGCCGATGGCAGTGGCAGCCGGCTGGTTTCCGCCAGTGGCAAAGACGTGGTTGCCGAAGCGGTGGCGATGCAAGAGGCAATAGAATGCAATCGACAGGGCGATGAACCACCAGAAGGCTGCGTTAATGCCAAGGAAAGTGCCGCCGAACAGGCCCTGGAAGGTCGGGCCGGGATCAAAACGCACCTGCACTGCGCCATTGTAGAGCAGTACTGCGCCACGCCAAAACAGCAGGCCACCGAGCGTGACAATGAATGACGGCAGGCTGGCCTTTAGCGTTATTGTCCCATGCAGCACGCCGATCACGATGCCGATCAGGATTGCCAGTGCTGCCGCAAGGAATGGATTCAAGCCCGCGCCAACTTGCACTGCCATGACGATGGCAGTCAGCGTGTAGACTGATCCAACCGACAGGTCGAACTCGCCGGCGATCATTAAGACGCCGACGCCAAGAGCCAGGCAGCCGAGCACCGGGATTGCCTTCATCAGGATCGTCAGATTCTGTGAAGAGATATAGCGGAATTCATCCGGATTGATCAGCGCATAGGCGATACACATCGCCTGCAATGCGAGAAAGGCGACCAGGATGGCGCCTGCCGGTGCGACGAGCAGGCGCCGGAATGCCGAGTGCTTGCGCATGCGGTGTGGGGCGACGACTGACGCCGCCGCAGCGGAGCTGGGTGGTGATGACATCTTGGTTCCGTCAAGAAAGGACCCTTCGAAGACAGTCCGAAGGGTCCGGCTGAAGGAGACTAGCGGTAGGAACCGATCAGCGGCTTGACCGAGCCAATGCGATCCTTGTCGAGGAAGGCGCCCTGGCCTGTATCGACGTCGGTGGGTGTCAGGCCATATTTCTTGGCCAGCGCGATCTGGGCGATTGGATAGAAGCCCTGGAGATAGGGTTGCTGATCCATCGTCGCAAACATTACTCCCGATTCAACCGCGTTGACGATTTCCACCGCCAGATCGAACCCGCCGAAGGGGATATCGACGCCGGCATCCTTGATCGCGCCCGCGCCCACGGTCGAGGTGACTGATCCGGTGCCGAACACGGCCTTGATATTCTTGTTGGCGATCAGAAACTGCGCCATGATATTTTGCGCTTCCGCGAGGTCCAGACCGGACTTGACCGTCTCGACCTTAATGCCCTTTTCGCCCATAGCCTTCTCAATGCCGCCCCCCCGCGCCACCGCGAAACTGGCTTCCGGTATTTCGCGCGGATTGAATACGACGTCGCCCTCCTTCAGGCCGAACTTCTCGATCATGCGTTGGCCAAGTTCGTAGCCTGAGGCGAATTCGTTCATGCCGACATAGGCTTGGCGGCAGTTTCCCTTCGCGCCTTCCAGATCATCATTGTTGAAGCCGATGACGACGATGCCAGCTTTGGTGGCGTTGCAGATGCTGGTGTCAAAAGCGTCGGAACTCGAAATCGCAACGGCGATCCCATCCACGCCGCTCGCCGTCGCAGCCTCGATCAGGTCGTTCTGGCGCACTGGATCGTTGTTGGCATATTGGACGTCAAGATCGACGCCGAACTGGGCGGCAGCGTCCTGTGCGCCCCTAACAACCGGGTTGAAGAACTGCACGCTGGGATCGAGGTAGATGATCATCGTCGCCTTGACGGTGTCCTGCGCGTAGGCTGCGGTGGTCAACAAAGCCGCGGCAAATGTGCCGAGGATTGCATTCCTGAAATGACGACGTCCCATGCGATTTCCTCCCTTTGAGTTGTTATTTACTCCTGTCCGTGGATCCTCCGCCTCGAACAGGAATATTGTTCTGCGTCAGCTGGTGAACCATCTCCCCGGCCGACCAAGCGTGACGTGAATGCCTTTGAACTGCGAATATTCGTCGAAGCCGTAGCGGCCAAGCTCGCGGCCCAGGCCGCTCTTCTTGTAGCCACCAATTGGGAGCTCCGGAGTGCCGTCGATGACGCTGTTGACCCAGCAGCGGCCGGCGCGAACGCGACGAATTGTCTGCAATGCGTTTTCGAGGTTGGTCGACCAGACCGAAGCAGAGAGACCGTATTCGGAACCGTTGGCTAGCGCCACCGCTTCATCGGCGCTGCGGAATGTCAATGTAGACAGGACCGGCCCGAAGATCTCGTCCTTGGCGATCGACATGTCGGGCCGCACATTCTGGAAAACAGTCGGCTCGTAATAGTGACCATCGCCGCTGCCAGCCGGGTTGCCGCCGATCAAAAGTTCCGCCCCCGCCGCCTTGCCGGCCTTGACATAGCCGTCGACTTTTTCAGCGTGCCCTTTCGAGATCATCGCGCCGATGCGTGTCTTTTCGTTGAGCGGATCGCCGAAAGGAACGCGCCTTGAAATGTCCAGGACACGTGCCAGCAATTCGTCACGCACACTTTCCTCGACCAGCAGTCGGCTGCCTGAAATGCAGCATTGGCCGGCATTGTGATAGACGCCATAGGCGATCCCATCGGCGGCTGCTTCGAGATCGGCATCGGCAAACACGATCTGTGGACCTTTGCCGCCAAGTTCAAGGCCGACGCGCTTAACGCTGCGCGCCGCAATCGCGCCAAGATGAATGCCGACGCGCGAGGACCCGGTGAAGGCGATCATGTCCACGGCGGGGTCTTCAGCAAGCGTCTGGCCGGCAGGATCGCCATAGCCTGTTACGACGTTGAAAACGCCAGGGGGGACACCAGCCACAAGCGCCAACTCTGCCATTCGGATCGATGTGCCCGAGGTCAGTTCCGAAGGTTTCAAGACCACTGTGCAGCCGGCGCCGATGGACCAGGGCACACGTTCAGACGCAATAATGAATGGGAAGTTCCAAGGCGTGATGATGCCTACAACGCCGACCGGTTCACGCAACACGAGACCCAGTCTGTCTTCTCCGATATTGTTGTGGCTATTGCCTTCCAGGGCTCGCGCCTGACCGGCCGCATAAGCCCAGAGATCCGCGCAAAAATCGATCTCGCCACGCGCCTGGCTGATCGGTTTTCCCACTTCAAGGCTCTCGATAAGGGCCAATTCTTCGACATTGGCGACAATGAGCTGCGAAACGCGGTACATGATGCGGGACCGTTCCGCCCCCGACATCCGTGGCCAGGGGCCTTTGTCGAAGGCCACGCGCGCTGCGGAGATGGCAAGACGGACATCGTCGGCCGATGCGTCCGGCCATTCGCCAACCGCAATGCCATGGCCAGGCGCAATGCGCTCAATAACCTTCCCGGAGCCGGCTATTTCATGTTTACCGTTGATGACCATGTCATAGGAGCGGCCAACCAGCCGGGGGTCCTTGATGTTTGGCGGAATGAAAGTTGCTATGGTCATGGACTCTTCGAGTGCTTTTGCGTTGCCTGTGGCTATGCTAGGCGACGGTTTGCATCAGATTGTATGGTACCGTATGGTGGTATGGTGGAAGTGTCAAGCGCGGGAAATAGAGGTGCGATGAATATCGAGCGATTGAAGTTCGAGAGCAGCGAATCGACTGCTGTGCAGATCGAACGAGACCTGCGTGAAGCGATCATCAGGCTTGACTTGACGCCCGGTGCAAAGTTGTCCGAGCAGGAGATTGCCACGAAGCTCGGCGTGTCCCGCCAGCCTGTGCGCGAAGCCCTGATCGCGTTGAGCAAATCGAAACTGGTGTCCGTCCGCCCAAATCGGGGAACGGTTGTTTCACGGATATCGGCGCGCCAAATGATGGAATCGCGTTTCGTCCGCGAGGCGATCGAAACGGCAGTGGCAGCACGCGCTTGCGCGAATTTCGACCCATGGATCCGTTCCACGATCGACGACATATTGGGGCGGCAAGAAGAGGCTGTGCAGAAGCAGGACTACCATTTGTTCCGCAAGGAAGATGAGCAGTTTCATCTGGCCATCGCGACTGGCGCCGGCTGTACCTTGGCCTGGAGTGTGATCGCGGATGTCAAGGCACATATCGATCGCGTATGCAATCTACAGTTACGCAAGCTCGACTCCTTGGGCAAGCTGATGCGTGAGCATCAAGCGATTATCGAAGCGATTGACCAACGCGAGCCGGACAAGGCAGTTGCGGCCATGCGCACCCATCTCAATGGAATACTGTCCGATTTGCCCCGGATCGAAGCCGACAATCCCGAGCTTTTTGAGTAGCTGGTGTCGCAACTGTCTCCAGACTGCGATGCGCGCAACGATAATGCAGATCATAGCGTCAGAATCATCGGATCGGGGGTTGGATTGATAGATGCGCTTTTCGCCGCGTCTAGAGTTTTGTCGGCTGATGTCAGCGTTTGCAATTCTGTGCCGTAGCGTGTCATACGCTTCGGTTTGTTGTAAGACCAATGGGTCCCATGCCAGAGGACCGCTTTCGCAAGCTTGTCTCTCAACAGCTGCCGGTCCGCTCCCGGCTCAACGGCTGCCAGTCCGAAAAGCGCCTCATGTCGGCCGTAGAGATCAGCTTTGCCGCTTCCTGAAACCAGACATATCCGGCGACCACGCTGGAGGTCGAGGTGCGCCAAAACCTGATATTAACCAATGGCTCTGGCGAAGGCGGCCCCCGGTCACCTTCGGACATTCGGGCGGATTGCCTTGTCACTGTTGCGTGCTTCAATGTTCAAAGCTGCCGTTTTTGGAAGTGAGTCCAGTTGAGAGCGCCTCCTGTAGGCGGAGATTAGGCGAGATAATATTGTTGCGGACGGTACACGGCCCTGACCGAACCCGATGATCAAAATCGATTTCACCCAAGGTAAGCAGGCGAACCGAACTAAGCTCCCAATGCCTCCGCTCCGTGCTTGGTTCACGTCATCGGGAAAGCGCATCGAGTTGCGGCGGCAGTGGAAGATTGGGATGGTCCTGCCGTATTTCGTCCACTGTCTCGCGCGCACCGTCAAGATCGCCGGACGCAGCCTGCCAAAGCGCCAACACCAGAAGCACTTCTGCCCTTTCCGGTGACGCCTTGCGAAGCACAGTAATTTCAGATCCTGCCGCGGCAAAGTCGCCGGTTTGCAGCAGAGCCAGGGTGAGCGTGATGCGCATGTCCTGATTGCCAGGATCGGCCGAGACGACATCTCTCAGCACCGGGATTGCCTGATCTGGACGACCTTGGCTCATCAGTATTTGCCCAAGCTGCGTTGAAATGCTGATTTCGCCCGGATTCTTCGCCCGCGCATCGACAAGGATTGCCATTGCCGCGCCAACATCGCCAAGAGCGGCGGCTATCTTCGCACGCGTTATCCAGGCCTGGACGAGTTGTGGGTCCATGAAAGTCGCCTCCGCGAATGCTGCCTGCGCTGCCTCCCAGTTGCTGGTTGCCATTGCCAGTCCGCCGATCGCCATTTGGCCCTCGGGGAAGTCCGACCTTGCTCCCATCGATGCCTTCAACTCGGCCAACGCCGCTGCCAGTGCGTCTCTTCGCTCGACCGGCAGTTCGTCAGGAGCAATGTTCGACAGTTCCAGTGCGGCCGCCACGCGAACCGCGGCCACGGGATCGGTGAGGAGTGGTTGAAGCCGATCTGCTCGATCGCCGGCCGGAGCCGAGCGCCAAAGGCGGATGGCCGCCACACGGATCATGTCGCTGTCATCGGCAAGCAGTTGGGCAAGAGCCGTTGCGGTCATCGGGTCGGCCTGGTCGCCGATCTCGCGCACCGCGCTGGCACGCGCAATAGCGGAACGCGACGTGTCCGTTGCGATCGCGCAAAGGTCATCGAGTGCCTCTCGGCTCAGCCCCTTGCGCCAAACGGCTGCAAATGTCTCAGCAAGGGTGGAATCCGGATTGAGCCAGTTCGGCGCCCACCGCATGATTTCGCCGGCAGCCCAGGCTGCTGTCTCGCTGGCATGGCACGAAAGGCAGGCGTCAGGCGAGCCTGCCTTCTGCGACAGCAAGGGATTTGGCACCCGGAAGAAGTGGTCACGCCTGCCATCGACGATCATGTAATTGCGCGCGGGCATGTGGCAGCTCACGCATTGGGCGCCTGCGCTGCCCGCCGGATGATGGTGATGGGCCGCCGATTCATAGTTCGCCGGCTTCAGCGAGAGGAAATCCGCGCGCCCAGTCTCGTTGTGGCACTGTGTGCAAACGGCATTGCCTTCCGCAACCAGTCCGCCCGAATGGGGATCATGGCAGTTCGTGCAGGTAACCCCCTTGGTGTGCATCTTGGACTGCAGGAACGAGCCCAGCACATAAACCTCGTCCCTTTGCTGGCCGTCGGGAAAATAAAGCATATTTCCAAGGGTCATGAGATTGTAGTGGTCGCCGAAGACGGCTCCGGGCAGCGGGCTGTCGGCACCCATCGCTTCGCGGCGCGAATGACAGGGTCCACACATGTTCTGCTCGATTGTCTGCCTGCCGTTTCCTTCGGGGCGAAGCAATCCATGGCTGTCAACATTTTGAAAGCCTGCCGGATCGAAATCCGCTCGCTTCTTGGCCCACACGACGTGAGCAGCACCCGGACCGTGACAGGCTTCGCAGCCGACCGTGAGTTCGCTCCATTGGCTCTGGTAGCCATGCGTTGCCGGGTCATAATTCTTGCGGAAGTCGGTCTGATGGCATACGGCGCAGCGCGCCTGCCAATTTTTGTAGGAACCTGTCCAATGCAGCCCGTTGCCCGCTGAAACGTCGTCGTTCGGGTAGAGGTGGAACCAGCGCTGGTTACCGATGTCCCAGGCGAGATCGAGAGCTTGCAGGCGGCCGCGGTCAAGCTCGACGAGATACTGCTGCAACGGAGAGACGCCGACGACGTATTTGACCTCGAAGGTCGCCAGCTTGCCGTCCGCTCCGTCCGTCTCGATGAAATAGTGCCCATCCCTTTGAAAGAAGCGCGAGGTCACCCCTTTGTGCTCGACGGTCGCATCGGCGAAATCGCCGAGTACATGTTCCGGCGTAGGTTCTCTCAGCGCCCAGCCGTGGTGAGAGTTCGACCACGCTCGCCCTTGGGCGGTGTGGCATGTCCCACAAACTTGCGAGCCGACAAATTCCGGTGTCTCGCTTCCCGATGCGGCAGGATTTGACACCGCAAAAAGGCCGAGAAAAAGCATGCCCAAGTGCATCGGCAAACGGAAAGGAGGCATAACACGACCCTAGCGTCTTGAGCTCAAGAACGCATTAGTGAGCATGGCTACCTCCCTTGAATCTGCAGTTGGTTCGCCCGCTCTGTCCCGCCCTTTGCTGAGATGGTTGGTTAGGGAGACTGGCGTTGGGGCCGGTACCGCGAGGTCCTGTATTCGCTGTCATGCAGCGCGGCACATTGCGAACGTCTCATTTTTGCGCACTGCTAGGCGATCCCGGTCCAAACGGCGGCCACTCGGGATCATTTCAGGTCGGATGGAAAGATGACCTTCCAGTCAGTCTTCATGTCCACAACCGTCCACTGGTTTACAGCGGCAGCATCCAGCGCCTTGTCGAGGCGGCCGAACTCAGTCTGCCGGTCGTAGGCATATTCCCGCTCCGCATCGGTATGGTGAACGATTAGACCGAACTGCTCGCCGTCGGCCAGTGTCGTCCACTGCAACATCTCGAGATCGCCATCGGAATTGCCGAAGGCGGCGATCGGACGGCGGCCGATATGCTCGTTAATGCCGACCGGTTTGCCGGCCTTGTCGTCGATGAAGTTGACTTGCGGTAGGCGGAACAAGGTCGGTATGCCGTCGCGCATCTCGAATTGTGTGTTGATGGATGAGCCCACGACCTGTTCGGGCGGTATGCCATAGATCTGCTCGACCCAGGGGCGCATGAGCTCGACGCCGCCGCCCGAGACGATGAAGGTCTTGAAGCCGTTGGCGCGCAGATAGGCAAGCAATTCAAGCATCGGTTGGTAGACGAGTTCTGTATACGGCCGCTTGAAGCGAGGATCGCGCGCGGTTGCAATCCAGTCGGAAACTATCTTCTGGAACTCGTCCGTGGTCATTCCAGCATGGGTCGCCATGATGAGTTCCACCAGCCCCTTCTCGCCGGCATCCGCGAGGGTCTTCATGTCGCCTTCGAGCACCGCCTGAAATGGCTGGGTTGTCGCCCATTCGGGATGGTTCGCGGCCTCGGCCTTGACCCTGTCGAGCGCGAAGGCGAGCTGGACATACATCGGATGCTCGGTCCACAGGGTGCCGTCATTGTCGAACACGGCGATGCGTTCTGGTTCTGGAACGAAGTCTGCGGAACCTTCCTTGCTCACCTTCTCGACGAACTCAACGATCGCAGCCTTGGGCTGAGTATCGTTCCACGACGGCAAGGGATCGGTCTGGGCAAGGGCGACCGCCGGCGTGAGAGCTACCGTCACGAGAAAAGCTACCGCCCGCGCGGTCTCAAGATCACGTGGCACGAACATGGGATTTCTCCGCAATTTCGATGGGTGATGGAACGGCAAGAGGCCCGGTCGAGCCGGGCTCCCCCACAAGAGATCGATCAGTTTCCTGTCGGCAATGCCAGGTCCACGCCTCCCTTTTCCAACTGCGCGCGCACCCACTCGAACCGCTCATAGTTCGAAAGCGTGAGCGGCCCCGTATAGGATTCGCTCTGCAGCTTCCGGGGAGGATACTGAACATACGTCTTCATGAGGCTCTTAATGGCGTCCGAGATCGTGACCATGGTCCAGGTACGCTCAGTATAGTTGTTCATGAATATGTCGTAGCGCTCCTGCGGATCCTGCCACAGATCAAACACCTGCGGTACAGTGGCAACATATTTCTCTGCGCCCTTCCAGCCGAGGTTTGCGTCAACGGCCAGCCCGCCTGTCGAGGCACCATCGTCCCCGCGAAGGTTGAAGACCGCCTTGTAGTTGCCCACGCGAGCCGCACCAGGTGAAAGTTCGTTTTCGGTGAAGTAGAACCAGCTTTTGCGGGGCGACGGACCTGTGTTGGTCAGAACCGGCGTCATATCCATGCTATCGAAGATGATCGGCTTGTCCTCACGATCATTTGCCGGCAACGGTACCTTGGCGGCCGAAGCAAAGGTGGCCATCAGGTCGAGGCCGCCGAGGATTTCATGGTTCTTCGAGTTCGGCGGCGTTTTGCCCGGCCATACTGCGATCGCAGGAACGCGGTTGCCGCCTTCTCGCACGGTACCCTTGGTGCCGCGGAACGGCGTGTAGCCAGCGTCAGGATAAACGTCCTGCCACGCGCCGTTGTCGGTCGTGTAGAAAACCAGCGTGTTCTTGTCCATGCCAGTCTGGCGCAGCTTGTCCATGATGCGGCCGATGCGGGTGTCGAGTTCGACGACGGAATCCGCATATTTCGACTTGGATAGGGATTTGTGCTCGAACTCTGGCGCTGGCATGTTCGGTTGGTGAACCTTCATAAAGTTTACGTTGATGAAGAACGGCTGGTCCGGTGTCTTGGCGGCATCATCGAGGAACTCGATCGCCGCCTTCTCGACATAGCCGTCAAAGAACGGGATGCCGACCACACCTTCCTTGCCGTCGATCACAGGGGTGTCGACATACTGGCCGTTGATCTTGAAGTCTTCCTTTGCGCTCTCGCCGGCATTGCCGGAAAGGGATCCCCTGGTGACCGTTTCGAACATCTTTCGCAGTTCCGGATCCATATCCGGGAACCAGGTCGGGTCGGCGTAGGTGTAGGCGTTGAGATGATAGAGACCGGCGTGCTTCATCACGTCATAGCCCTGGGCGTTAGGCAGAGCGTAGTCGGCTTCGCCCAGATGCCATTTGCCAGTGAAGTAGGTCTTGTAGCCGCCCTGCTTCAGCACTGACGCAAGCGTCCATTCCGCCGCAGGCAAGCCGCCGCCCTGGCCCTGGAAGGCCACCGTGGTCATGCCGCTACGGTTCGGGATGCGACCGGTCTGCATGGCGGCGCGGCCGGGTGTGCAACTCGGCTGGGCGTAGAAAGAGAAGAACGTCATGCCTTCTGCGGCCAGCTTGTCGATACTCGGTGTTGGCATGCCGCGCCCCTCGCCGCCACCGTAGGGGCCGAGATCGCCATAACCTGTGTCGTCCGAGACGATGAACAGGATGTTGGGTTTGGCTTGGTCCTCCGCTTGTGCATTTCCGCCGAGCACCATGAATGCACTGCCGCACAACAACGCCGCGACTTGACGATTAAGCATCATTTTCACCGGAGTTCTCCCTTCAAATGACTTGGATCGATACGCGTAAAATCACGACGAACGGGCGCGAGCGCCGGCATTCGTGCGGTCATCCTTCCTTGCTGCTTTTGCACGCAAATTTCGCGTCGACGGGAGTAACCCTCCCAATCTGGGCAATACCGACGCGTTTTGGATTACCCGACGTCAAGTTTACTGAAAGATTTGCCGAAGCGATATTGTCCTTTGGGGAAGCAGCGTTTGTTTTCGCTGGCACCTGGTGGGAAGGGAGGTAACAAAGGGCGTAAATTGTCACAGGACCCTCAGCGGCTAGGAACACCAGACAATGCTTTGATGATAGCGTCGATCAGCAATTCGGCCGGAAACGGCTTGCGCAAAAAGGCGACACAGCCCAACTGGAGTGCCGCAATCCGGACGGCGTCGTCGTCAATCGCCGTGAAGAAGATGACGGGCAAGGGTGAGCCCGCCGCCGTCAGCCGGCTTCGCAATTCGAGGCCCGACATGCCGGGCAGATGGATGTCGAGCACGACACATTCCGCGCAACTGTCCGGATCGCGACCGAGAAACGCCTCGGCCGAAGGAAATTCCTCTACAGCAAAGCCGTACGCGTTCAGCAGGCGTCGGACGCTCCTGCGCATGCTGGGATCGTCTTCCACGACGGCAACAGTCTGTGGCCGGCTTTCCACCTTGTGGCCTTTCTCAAGCTATATGACGGCCAGACGTACATCGGGCTAAAGGCACGACCCAATTAGTGAGCCGAATTCCGAACACTGCCTATTGTCCTTTGGGGAAGCCGTTCAGAGCGGTTACTTGAGTGTCGGGTTGGCACCATCGAGCAGGTGCGTTCTTTCGGCGATCGAGACCACCTCAGCCAGCGAATTTACGCCAAGCTTTTCCATGATGCTGCGCCGGTGCGCCTTCACCGTTCTCTCCGATGTGCCAAGTGCATACGCGACCTCTTTGTTGCGCCTGCCGCGCACGATAAGGCCAAAAACATCGAGTTCCCGCGGCGTCAAACTCGCCACGCGGCTATGGAGGGCCGCGGTGCGGTCATGGTCCGAGAGGCGTGCTCGGTAGCGCAGCATGGCCCGTTCTATGGCGCCCAGCAGAGCCTCTCGCGAAGCCGTTTTCTCCAGGAAATCTTCTGCGCCTGCCTTCATGGCCCGCACGGTAATCTCAATGTCCCCATGGCCGGTCAGGAAGACTATTGGCAACTGCGGCGCTGCCTCGGCCAGGCGATCTTGCAATTCTAGTCCGCTAAGACCGGGCATCTGCAAGTCAAGCAGGACGCAACCAGGTTCGTGAACCGGCAGGCGTGCTAGGAAATCATCGCCCGATTCATAACAGATCGATCGGAATCCCGATGCCTCGACCAACCGCGCCGTGGCCGTGCGAAATGACTTGTCGTCATCGACGATGTGAACGATCGGAGACACGGGAACCATTAGACCTTTACCAGTGGCAGAACAAAGCTGACTACAGCGCCGCCTTGCGGTAGATTGTCGGCCCAGATCTTGCCGCCGTAGGTCTCAACGATGGCGCGTGCGATCGTCAGACCCAGACCGGTGCCATTGGACTTAGTCGTGAAGAACGTATCGAACACGCGCCCGAGTTGGTCACCTGGGATACCCGTTCCGGTATCGGAGATTGAAACAGCCGCCTTTGAGCTCTCGGTGAGGTCTGTCAGCAGCAAAAGCCTCCTTTGCGCGGGCGCAGAATCCAGCATGGCGTCCATCGCGTTCGTCGCAATGTTGAGGATGACCTGTTGAATATGGACACGATCGGCTCGAACGGGAAGCTGGCGCGCTGTCGGACGACAGTCGACCGCCACGCCCCGTCGCTCGGCCTCACTGTGCAGAATCTGCAGCGCACTCTTCACGACATCGTTGATGTCAAACTCCTGCCAGTCGATTTCGCTGCGCTTCTTCAGCAGTCCGCGAAGCCGCTGAATGATGTCTCCAGCGCGCTTGTCATCGTCGCGTATGTCGACGAGAATCTGCTTTATGAGCTTTAGATCGGGTTTGTCTCTATTGAGCATAAACTCAGCCGCCTCGGCATTGTTGCGGATCGCGCCAAGCGGCTGGTTGAGTTCATGGGCGATGGAGGCCGAAAGCGCTCCCGCCGTCGCTGACTGGTTGAGATGGATGACTTCGAGAAGACGACCCCGAGCCGTCAGTTCGACAGCCGCTCGGCGACCGCGCTCGAAGAGCAACGCCGCAATAACGAAACTCTGCGCCGCAACAAAGGCGATGATGGTGGTGATTTCCGCCCAATATTCTTCCCACAAGGACTTCTCCTTGAAAGACACTACTGTGCCTGAGGGAAGATCGACCTCGGCCAAGCCCCACCGCTGCAACTGTCTCGCATCAGCAACGTAGGTCTGCGGTACGTCCACGTTGGAAACTGGCTTCTCTGCGAGCGCATCGACGGCGAGGTTCGCTACCGTCGTTCCGACTGATTCGAAGGTGACGGTGTTGCCACCGACAGCGCCGTGGCCGATATAGGTTGAATAAGGCCCGTAAGTCGGGGCGCCGGCCGTGACCGATATCTTTTCAAACGCGTCCTGCGGGATGAAGTTGCGGCCGGTACTGTCAACGAACACGGTCAACACTAAGAGAATGACGTCCTCGGATAGACCAGCGGCACGTTCGATGAACTCGTCAATTGACAATCCCGTCAGGTAGGTCGTCTCAATATTCCCGGTCAAACCGGCCAGGTTCTGACGTGCGTCGGCGATCCACGCCTGGTCAAATTTTGCAGAACCGCCAAGCACGACAAGCTGGCGGGCGTTCGGTTGAAGTCGGATGGCCATCTCGAAGGTTTTCGTGATGTCGAATTCCGAAAAAGCGCCGACCACATCGTCGGGCAGATTCAATGAGGCTGCGGTTGCGCCACTGAAACCGCAAAACACAATCTTTGCATGGGGAGCGATCGTTTTCCGGTTTGTCGCGATGAAACTGGTTGCTTCTTCGCCGAGTGCGATGACGAGGTCCGGACGGTGATCGACATACTTCTCGGCGAGATACCGCGCCATCCGATCGACATGGACGTTTTCGGGGAATCTGGAAAGATCGAGAAACTCGGAGAACAGTTCGATCTTACCAGCGGTTGCCTCCAGCAGCCGATTTCTCGCTGATTCGCCCGCGATGGTGGTTGCCGGGATCCTTTCGTCATAGGGATACAGGATCAATACCCGCGGAACCAGGTCGACGATCTCTGCTAGGCCTGCGCTCACCGCTGCGAGGATCGCTAGCAGCGATATCCAAAAAACTCTAACCGGCCCGCGAATGGGCCGGCGCGAGGGTGCCTCGAAATCACGCGCCACGCTGAACGCCTCATCTAGGAGGGTTAAGCAGTATTATCATGTTAAATCAAAGGCGTCATTGACGCTGATTGGGCCTACGATTGTTGCAATAACTGCGCTCGTTACTCAGCGGTTGTTTCGGTCATTTGGCAGCGATTAGCCGTTACTATAATCTGTCAACCACCTTGGCCTTGTCCGTCGAACGGCCGAAGTTGACATGCTTTTGAGACATCTAATTCCGACTGGGCCAATGACCGGATTGGGTCACCTATAGTCATCACGCCTTGTGACCTGGACGTCTGCTCTTGCCTTTTGGACGCCAAAAGCTGCCGGTCCGCTGCCGGCCCAGAGCCGCCGGTCAGCAGTGCGCCGCATATCGGACGTTGAGATCAGCTTGGCCAATACCTGAAAGCGGACACCCACTGAACGCCGAGGGTCACGGTTGCGCCAAGCCTTTAGAGATTCCACTCACGGTAGCGATACGAGGCGCTTTGCAGCACCGGCCGCCTCATCAACGTACCTTCGGTCGCCGTGGATTAGCATGAGCACCATTGCACCCTCTGCCAGCAACCATATTTCCCACGATGGCGGCTTGCGCGGACGCCTGACACAGTTCCAACCTGAACACGCCGCGCAGGCTGCCAAGCTTCTGTGACCTCCGTGCAACCGATGGTGAGATCGCTGCCTTCTTTGGCGTCTCGCCCCGGTAGCGGAGATCTTAAAGACGCAAGGCGTGCCCTTCCTCGTGGCAAATGCCTACGGGAGCCCCGAGCAATTCGGCGGTGAGGTTCTGGCCGGAGTTCCCGATGTCGGTAAAACCGACAGACGAACGACGTTTGCTGGCCGCGTTGAGGGAACTGACAGAATCCTGACCAGATCTCATGCTCCGGCAGACCGTTGCGTGGCCGCGTGGACTCGCAGCCACCGAAGAAAGACCTACCTTAGCGATCGAGCGGGACCAGTGGAAGCTTGCATCTGCTAAGGCGCGAATATCTTTCATGCGAAAAACATGCAGCTGAGGATAGCCAACGCAATGGACACGGCGATCCACAAAACCGGCTCCCATGGCTTCATCGGCCGGCCGCCGTAACCCGGTGGTTTTTCGTAGCCGGTCATGGGTTCCCCTGTCCATTAGCTTTGCCTGCAAGGCGGCCTGACAACGTTGCCGATCTGATGGAGAAGTGAAATCTGCGACCTATACAACATCACCACCTTGCTCGAAACGCCATCCCCGCCCGGGAGTGGAAGCTACTATTATGGCCAATGGCAGAGGATGACTCGAGACGGCAGCGAAGTCCCGAAGACATGGCAAAATCAGACTAAATTTTAACGAAATACTAGCGTAACCCATTTTGGCTTCGAGTGCTGAAAGCGGACTGTCAGCTAGCGGCCCGTTTGAGCCGTAATGTGGACGGACTGGCCCCCAATCTCGGACAATCCGCTGGCTCCCGCTAAGGTTCAGAAGCGGACATCGCGTGTCAGGGCGTCCTCGCCCAAAGGGGCTTCGATCAGGGGGCGCTCGGCCCATTGCGCGGCTGTCAACCCCGGGCGAGCTCGGCTGCTTGTTCGAGGGTGACGCCGTTGGCGAGGGAGTCGGCGTGGCGATGCGCCAGCAACCAATCGGGCCCTTCGCGGCGATAAACTAGGGTGACGCGCAGCGACCAGTCCTGCGCCGGCAGGCTTCCGACCTCGACATGTAGTGCGTGTTCTGTGACCACCAGAACAATCATGTCTGCCGAGCCGTAGGTCTCGACCAGTTCCTGCTTCAACATGCCGTTCCGGAAGAACCGCCCTATCGCCGCCCATTCCTCTTCCGTCAGGCCTGCGCTGCGCGAGGGCGTGCCGCCGAACGGCGACATCAGCGTGAAGTCGTCCGTGAGCGGAACCAGGGCCCGGTACCGGTCAACGTCGCCCCGCATCAGCGCGTCGTTTGCTTCTTCGGACCGCCTGACGAGTTCGGCGACCGTCCGGTCCATGGCGGGGTCCTTGGGCACCCCGGCCGAAGCGCTGGTGGCAAGCGATGTGAGGCCTGCGGCACCGGCCGTAGCGAGTAGGTAGCGTCGTGATGTTGGCATGGGTCTCGTTCCTGTTGTTCTCGAGGGGTGCGAAGCCGCCGAATTTCGGTCAGGGCTTAAAAAAAGCCGTGCAGCGGCTGGAAGGACAGCTTCGGCCTGATGCCATCCCGCAGGTTGGGTGCGATATGGGCGGCGAGGAACCGAGCCGCGTCTTCCCGGGAGCGCCACACCTCGACGACGCGCCACCCGGCTTCCACCGGATGCGACATGTGCACGAAGCCCGGCGCGCCTGCTGAGCTTGTCACCGACAAAAGCGAGCGTGGCGTCATAACCTTTCGGCGACCGTCCGACGTCTGAAATCATCATCACGGGCATTCTCGCTCTCTCCACTTCAGGTAGCATTCGTCGGAGCGGCGTGCCGCCCATGCTCGGCTAGATCGCATTTGAAGATCGATGAATCCAGTGATATGATTTCAGTGATATGCTGAATGAAATTGACCTCTCGCGCGCTGACCTGAATCTACTGGTCCTCTTCGAGACCGTGATAGGGGAACGTCATGTCGGCCGCGCGGCGATGCGACTGAACCTGTCCCCATCTGCCGTCAGCCACGGCCTGGGCAGGCTGCGGCAGCTTCTCAATGATCCGCTGTTCCTAAGAACCCCGAAGGGCGTCGTACCTACCACGCGGGCCATGGAGCTCGCCGAGCCCATCGCCGACATCCTCGTCCGGGTAAGGAACGTGGTATCCACCGCCGAGCCGTTCGATCCGGCCACGTCCACCCGCCGGTTCACAATCGGCGCGCCGGACGGAGTGTCGGCGGTGGTTGTGCACCCGCTTCTTGCGGAACTCGAAAGGATCGCGCCGCGGATCGACATCGGCGTGCGCCAGATTCTGCCCACCCCGTCTCGCGTCTGGCTCGCCGCAATCGCCGATCTAGAGGCGCGCGGCATGGACATCGTACTCGTTCCTTCCGATGACATTCCGCCGCGTTTTGAGAAGCGCCTCATCTACGAGGAGAGCTTCGTGATCGCCATGCGGGCAGGACATCCCTTCGCGGCTGACCCGACCATCGAACGATACTGCGAGATGCGGCATCTGGTGGTTTCAGAGAGCGGTGATCCCCACGGATTCGTCGACGAGCATCTTGCGAAGCAGGGCTGCACGCGGCGGATCGCGCTGACCGTCCCGAACTTCATGTTCGCCCTCGCGGTCATCGCCGAGACCGATCTCATCTCGGCCCTGCCGAAGCGGTTCGTCGCAATGCATGCGGCCCGCTTCGGGGTCCAGAGCCTGGACGCCCCGCTGCCACTGCCCGACTTCCGGCTCAACGCCGTCGCGCCCAAGGTCGCAATGCTGGACGCGGGGCTGGCCTGGCTCTTCTGCATGCTTGGAAAACCCGCAGAAAGTGGACAAAAGAACGCCGCAGCCGGTCGGCAGCAACGTCCGCTATCATAGTCAGTCAGCCGTAATCTGATGGTCCGGTTTCGGCCCAGAAGCTGCCGGTCAGCAATGCGCCCCACTTGCCGACCTTCGCACCTCTAAGTGCGACGTCTTGTACAATGCCTGATGCCGTCGTTCGTAGGTGCGCTGGTCTTCTACTTCGAACGACGAGGAAGTATCGCCGCTGGTTGCGCGTCAATCCGCTCCCTAAGACGTGGGAGAGCAAAATCCAGGAAGGCGCGTAGCTTCAGTGGCACCTTGCGTTGGCTAGGATAGATCAGACTAGCTGGAAGGAGGGGAGGTTCATACTCCTCCAGCAATGTGACGAGAAGGCCCGACTTTACAAAGTGACTGGCCAGGTATGACGGCATCCGCGCAACTCCAGCCCCGGCGACGGCGGCGCTAGCCGCCGCCTCGACCGAGTTCACGAGGAGCCTGTAGGAGATCGGGACGATCACGAGGGTATCCTTCGAACCGAATTCCCAACTTGACCCGCCAGTACCGGGTATTATCGCGCGGTCGTACGCCACACAGTCATGCGACTGTAGGTCAGAGGGGTGCTTCGGCACACCCCTGGCTTTCAGGTAAGCAGGGCTGGCACAGAGCACCCGGCGGAACAAACCAACGCGCACGGCAATCATGCTGCTGTCAGCCAGTTCGTAGACGCGGAGCGCGAGATCCACATCCTCCTCTAGCAGATCCACCCTCCGATCATTCAGCAGCACGCGCATGCGAATATCCGGATAGGCGCGCAGAAATTCTTCAACGACGGGCATGACATGCACGCGTCCCATAATCTGAGACACACTGATGGTGAGCTCCCCCCGGGGTGTCAGGTACTCGCCCGCGGCACTGCGTTCGGCTTCCGCGATTTCTTCCAAGATCCGTCGGCATGATGCGACGTAGCTACGCCCGGAGTCAGTCAGCGTCAGTTTGCGGGCGCCGCGCAGCAGTAACCGGATTTTCAGATGCTCCTCTAACTCCGAAACCCGTCGGCTGACGGTCGCCAAAGGAAGGCCGAGCTGGCGGCCCGCGGCGGAGAGGCTCCCCGCATCTACAGCTGCAAGCAGAATGTTCATGCCTTCGAGACGGTCCATAGCCTTTCACCCAGTGAAAGGATGTCTCCCAAGTTTACCGTCTGATCGCCCGGACGGGAACGGTCTATGTTCTTCGCGTCGGTTCCGAATGTCCGACAAATCCCAACGCTGCTCGAAGGGAGACAATGCAATTGACCATGCTCATGCAGACGTTTGCCGCCGTCGGGACCGTGCTGGCCACGAGTGCCTTCGCCCATGCCGCAATCCACAGCGCGAGGTACATCTGCGGCACTTCACCCTGCGTCGCAATTGGGGACGGGCGTGCCCATAACCTCATCCGGGATACCTCGCCTGCCCGCTTCCCGAGGCGCTGGCCGTTGCCGCCCTCTGAGCTCAGCACCGAGTAGAGAACGTACGCATCGTACCTGTGCTCGGCCGCGCCATCAGGCATCTTCAAGGTCGGGCATCTGCGGATAACACGACAAATCTCATGCAGCACTCAGACTTCAAAATCGAAGTGCGGGGCGAGAATCGCTTGAAACAAAGGACCAGTTCCATGCGTAAGGAAATCTTTGCTGCCGCTTTTGCGGCTCTCTCATCGAGTGCCGTCTTTGCCCATGCCGAACAGCTGTCCGGATCGCCGGTCGCCGGCAAAGCCGAAGCAGTTCTCCCATTCCGGGTCCATGTGCCCCACGCAGACGTCGCCGACATGAAGCAACGTCTCGCGGCCACCCGTTGGCCTGACAAGGAAACGGTCGTCGACCAATCGCAGGGCGCTCAGTTGGCGAAGCTCCAAGAACTCGTCCGCCATTGGGCGACGGAGTATGATTGGCGCAAGGCCGAGGCGAAATTGAACGCCTTCCCGCAGTTCAAGACGACCATCGACGGCGTGGATATCCATTTTATCCACGTACGCTCGCGCCACCCCAACGCCATGCCGCTGATCGTCACGCATGGTTGGCCCGGCTCGATCTTCGAGCAGATCAAGATCATCGGTCCGCTCACCGACCCAACGGCGCACGGCGGCCGGGCCGAGGACGCCTTCGACGTGGTGATTCCTTCCTTGCCGGGCTACGGCTTCTCGTCTCGACCCACCGAAACCGGATGGGATGTGGAGCGCATCGGCCGTGCTTGGAACGTGCTGATGAAGCGGATCGGGTATACGCGCTACGTCGCCCAGGGCGGCGATTGGGGAGCGGGTGTCGTCGAGGCGATGGCGCGGCAGGCGCCGACAGGACTGCTCGGCATCCACACAAACCTTCCGGCGGTGTTTCCACCCGACGCTGCCGAGGCGATCGCTACCGGCGGGCCCGCGCCTGCGGGACTGACCCCGAAGGAGCGCGCGGAATTCGATGCCATGCAAGGGTTCATTAAGAACGGGGGCTGGGGTTACCTGACGATGATGAGTGCGCGACCGCAGGCCGTCGGCTACGGCTTGACGGACTCCCCCGCCGGCCTTGCCGGATGGATGCTCGTGCACGGCGGGTTCGGGAAATGGACCTACGGCAAGGATCCGGAACAGCGCCCTACGCCGGACGAGGTGCTCGACAATTTTTCGCTGCATTGGCTGACCAACACCGTCTCCTCCGGGGCAAGGCTCTACTGGGAGAACCGCAACCAGAATCTAATCAGCGCTACCGCGCAGAAGACCGATGAGATCACCATCCCGGTGGCGATTACCACCTTCCCGGACGACGACCTGTTCCGGGCGCCGGAGACGTGGGCGCGTCGCGCCTTCCCGAGCTTGATCTACTTTCATGACGCCGAAAGGGGCGGCCACTTCCCCGCCTGGGAGGAGCCGATGATTTTCACCCGCGAGCTCAGGGCGGCGTTCAAGCCGCTACGTGAACTGAACTGAGACGAGTGCGCTGTGGCGCTTGCCGCCGCGCTCTCTCCAATAGTCGGACCCTTAGACACAAAACCTGAGGAGTATGCGATGACCACGCAAAACAAGACGCCTGCCGGTGTTGCGGCTGACTCGTTGATTACCACAAGAGCCGCCGACCAGAACGCGGGAAAAATCCTTGGCGGCTCGGCCGGAGGCGGTGCCATGCCAGCGCTGACCGCCAAACTTTTCCTCCCCGAGGACCTTGAGGATGTCAGGAGAACGAAGAAGCTCGGGGAAAGCGATCTAAGTGCGCTTCAAGCCGTCGCAGACTGGATCAAGACCTTCGTGGCCAGGCCTCACAAGGATCTCGGCCGCGCTGGGCCCGTGTGTCCCTTCGTGCCTCAGGCCTGTAAACGTAAGACAGTTTGGCTCGCTCCTGAGCGGATCGCCGACCGGAGCGTGCTAGAAATTGTCCAGCTCATAAGGGTCTACCAGAAACTGTTCCTGGAGGCTCAACCTGTTGATGGCGACGATGCGACCTACAAATCAATCATCGTTGTTTTCACCGATTTGTCGGCGGATCGAGCAAAGGATCTCTTTGACGACGTCCTACAGCATTTTGGAGTTCCGTCCTATGCAGAAGATGGACTGGTGCTGGGAGGGTTCTACGCAACCAACGAGGGGTCTGCGCTATACAACCCCAGCTTTCGACCGTTCACTGCGCCCGTGCCGTTTCTGCTGATGAGACCAGCGGTCATCAGCGACTGGAAGTTCTTTTTGGACAATGAGGACCGGCTCAACCTTTGGGCGCGTCGCTATGGAGAGTCCGCAGTCCCGGCTCTCGCTGAGGAATTACGCCGCTTGCCGTGGCGCGCGAGGCGCGACCAATTCGAAGACACATGCCAAGAGTCGTCCGGAAAGCGTCAAGCGGCTACGTCGCCGAGCTAAGGCGGCGGCGCGCGTCGACCCGCTGGCCTGACAAAATCCTGCACTCATCAAAGAAGGACAATGCACATGACCATGCTCATCAAGACGCTTGCCGCTGTCGCGGCTGGCACCGTGCTCGCCACGAGCGCCTTCGCCCAGACCGCGAGGGAGATCCGCGGCGCTTCCCCGTACGTCGCCATCGAGAACGAACCTGCACCCAAGCTGATTGTGGATCCCCCGCTTCCGGAGGGGCTGGCTATAGGCGTCTACTGGGCCCAGTACCGGGTGGAGAACCTGCGCATCGTACCCGTGTTCGGGGCCGGCGCCCTCCAAGTGTCTCCACGTATAGGACATCTGCACGTCATTGTCGACGACTTGCCCTGGTGGTGGGCGGATGCGAGTGACAACAACACGGTCGACATAGCCGGTCTGCCGCCCGGCGAGCACAAGGTGAAGATCGCGTTGGTGGACGCTAATCACAACTTCATCCCCGGACAGGAGGTGACCCATACATTCACCGTGCCCGCCTCAGCGAAATCGACCCACGCCCATAACGGCAATTAGAGGTGATGTGCAGCAGGGGGGCCGAGACATCTCATGAGCCCAGCCCCGAGAGGGATCGCCACCAACACCGACCAACCTCGATGCAAGCGCGAACCAACCAAGGCTGCCGGTATCAATGTCGTGGACCGTCTGAAGCGGACGTGACCGCAGCGCTTGAACAAATTCCATGCTGAAAAACAGTGAAGGAATAGACCTATGCTCAAGAACAAGACGGTGCTGATTACTGGTGGCGCTTCGGGAATCGGTTTGGCCTCTGCCAAGCTAATGTACGAGGCCGGCGCCCGAGTGGCGATTACCGGTAGAAACCAACCCAAGCTGGACAAGGCACGCGCGGCCATCGGTGATGACCTGCTGACGCTCCAGGTAGACGCGCTTTCGACGGAAAGCCTGCGCAATATGGCGGCCCGGATCAAGGACGCGTTCGGCGGCCTGGATGTGTTCTTCGCCAATGCCGGCGTGGCATACACAACCCCACTTTCAGATGCGACCGAAGAAGCGTTCGATACCCTCATGGATACGAACGTCAAGTCGGTCTTCTTCTCGCTTCAGGCGGTGGAGCCGATCATGCGTGAGGGTGGTTCGGTCATTCTGAATACCGCATGGCTCAACCAGGTAGGCGCCCCTGGCCGCGCTGCGCTTTCGGCATCCAAGGCGGCGGTTCGTTCCTTCGCCCGGACATTCTCGGCGGAGCTGCGGCCGCGGCGGATCCGCGTCAATGCTGTGAGCCCCGGTCTTATCGATACACCCATTCTCAGGGGCGTCGGACAGTCGGAGTTCCCCGGTCAGACCGAGGCGGAGTTCAAGGACTACCTTGACGCGGCTGCGAAGCAGATTCCGTTCGGCCGGCTGGGTCGCCCCGAGGAAGTAGCAGCCGCCGTCCTTTTCCTTGCCAGCGACGCGTCAAACTACATGCTTGGCTCGGAACTGGTCGTGGATGGCGGCCTGGCTGAACTGTAGGAGAAAGTGACGCTCGGCCTTCGCGTGGAACAACGTGCGAAGGCGAGCACCGAAGGAGCGGTGAAAGGTTTCATCAAAAAGGCCGCCCTAACAAAGCATCGCGAGCATGCACATTCTGATGGGTCCGCTCACGACAGCGCAAGGAAAACTGCCATGCCTTCTAGCAGTGGGTCAGTTCGCCCTGGCCAGGATGCCAATGCATCGTCAATGCCTTGGCTGGTCTCCTGGTTGTTGCTGGGCCTGCTCGGCTTCATCTGGGGCACCAACTTCCTGTTCATGAAGATGGCAGTCGCCGTTGTGCCGCCGCTCGAAGTGGCGTGGCTGCGAACTATCTTCGGCGCGCTCCCGATCGCTGCCTTTGCCCTCGTACGAAGATCGCTGGCGAGAACCGACTGGCGCTTTGCGCATCATTTCGCTGCCATGGCGCTCCTCGCCAATGTCGGCCCATATGTCTTCTTTGTTATTGGTACGTCGCACCTTCCGTCCGGTGTTGCCGGGGTCATCAGCGGAGCTATTCCCTTCGTGACAGCAGCGATCGTTGCGATCGCGCTTCCCGCCGAGCGCCTGACCCAGGTCAGGGCGCTCGGCTTGGGGATCGGGTTTGCAGGTGTCCTTCTCGTTGCGCCGCTCGGCCGTGGAGCAGCCATGGCAGGCGGCGGCTCGCCGCTGATCGGGGTGGCTGCGATGTTAGCCGGATCGGTGAGCTACGCACTGGCTTTGGTCTATGCGCGGCGGTTCATGGTGTCGCTCGGCCTGGGTCCGGTCAAACTGGCGACCTACCAGATGCTGTTCGCAGTTGTTCTGCTGGCCCCCTTTGCAGCCCCGGGACACTGGAGTGAGCTGGCTGTCGAACCCGAGGCGCTGCTGGCGCTCGTCTTCGGGCTCGGCCTGGCCGGGACCGGGATCGCCTTCGTCATCTATTACCAGCTCATCCAGCTCCTGGGGGCATTAAAGGCCGCATCGGTTTATTACATTCCGCCGGTCGTCGCTCTCGTGGTTGGATGGGCATTCGCTGGTGAGACGATAACGCTTGTCCAAGCGATTGGCGCGACTCTCGTCATGGCAGGAATTTTCTTTGCAATCCGGGATAGAGCCGGGTGAAATCCCTGCGCGTGCAACGTCGTTAAAGGGGCGGGAACTTGCCTTTGTCATCTATCCTAGGAACGTCCGGGAAGGGTCAGATCACGTCGATGCTCCCATGGGCCTGAAGGTCCGCTTCTGATAATCCGAGCCTCGAAGCTGCCAGTCAGCATTTGATGCGGTGGACGGCTCTCCTCCGCCTTGCGGCTATGGTCGCGGGGCCAGAGTTGGAAGGAGAGCTGAGATGGAGAACGTTACGACGATTGGTCTGGATATCGCGAAGTCAGTGTTTCAAGTGCACGGCGTGGATGCTGTGGGCGCGGTGGTCATCCGAAGGAAGCTGACCCGTGGGCGGGTCCTCGGGTTCTTCGAGAAGCTGCCCCGATGTCTCGTGGGGATCGAGGCATGCAGCTCCTCGCACTATTGGGCGAGAGAACTGATCACACGAGGTCATGACGTGCGGCTGCTGCCGGCACAGTACGTGAAGCCCTATTTGAAGCGGCAGAAGAACGATGCGGCCGATGCAGAGGCCATCTGCGAGGCGGTGACCCGGCCGACGATGCGTTTTGTGCCGGTGAAGACGCCCGAGCAGCAGAGCGTGATGATGTTGCACCGGGTTCGGCTGATGCTCAACCGCCAGCGCACGCAGGTATCGAACGCGTTACGGGCCCATCTGTCCGAGTTCGGGGTCGTGGCGCCGATCGGGCGGAACGGAATCGAGCAACTGCTTGTCGTCATCAACGACGATAATGACACGAGGATACCGGCCGACGCGCGACTCTGCCTGCGGATGCTGGAGGCGCAGCTCAGGGTCGTGAAGGAGCAAATCCTCGAGAACGACCGAAGGGTCCGGGCGAGTGCGCGAGAGACCGAGCTTGGTCGCAGGTTGATGGAGATCCCCGGCGTGGGTCCGCTGCTGGCGAGTGCATTCGTCGCGACTGTCGCCGATGCGCACGTATTCAAGTCGGGGCGCTGTCTGTCGGCCTGGATTGGACTCGTGCCGAAGCAAAATTCAAGCGGGGGCAAGGAGAAGCTCGGCAGCATCTCCAAAGCCGGCAATCGCTATCTGCGCCAGATGCTTGTGGTCGGCGCGATGGCGGTGATCCGCCATGCAGAGCGGAACGGGACCAGGCGGCCATGGCTCGTGCAGTTGATGGCGCGGCGAACGACCAAGGTTGCGGCGGTTGCACTCGCCAACAAGACCGCCCGGATGGTCTGGGCACTGATGACCAGCGGTGAGCGCTACAGGGAGCCGATCATCGCATAGAACGAGACAAGGCGCGCGATCGCCGACGAGGTTGGAAAGGGCGGACAGGAGCTAATGCACAAAGCCGGTTGATACCGCCGGATCGGGAGAACCCAATTGGGCCGTGCACTTCGAGTGCGAGCTTTCGATCGGGACCTGAGCCGCGCGAATGGCATTATGGCCAGCGGCGCATGAAATGCCGCACCTACAGGTCGGATACATGGCCGCACCAACCAGCAACGCAAATGCTCAAATAACCCTTGCCAACGGAGAGCCGTCCATACACGGCCCAAAGGCCGCCGGTCAGCAATGCGCCTCGTTTCGAACCTTCACGTCTGCATCTCGCCTCCTGAAAGCCGACTTCGTCGTGCAGGTTACGGATCATCTCGATCCGAGAGACCGCGTCGGCGGGTGGAACTATCGGAAAGACCGAGCACGGCATGAACATGCAGACTGGTTTGCCGTCATCTCCAGCCGCAATGTCGCTGATCGCGCTCAGGACCGCGCACTGCTCGGCAACGGGAACTTAATCACTCTTCGATCTTTATCGGCTTCAAGCCGCGGCGCTCCGCATACTCAATAAGAGCAACCTCGATCACTGCCGTCATTGAACGCCGGTCAACTTCCGCAAGTTTCTGCGCCAACGCTAAGATCGCCGGATCGAGGCGGGTTGTGAACGGCTTTTTCGTCATTTCCACTCAGTGCTTGAACTTCGCGCGCGGCTGTGCATAGATACGCACGTGCAAAGCAAGTGCTTTGCACGTGCAACGGCTAATCAGAACGCAGCAACGCTCTGATTAGCCTGACCAAACCCAAGCTGGTTGGAGCTCGGATCATGGCTGATTCCGACAATACCACGACTTTGCCTTTCGTCACGTGTGGACGGAAGGCAAGGAACTGTCGTGCCTGCGATTGAGCAAACCTCAGGTCGGATGCAAAAGAACGGGAAGGGTACAGTAGCCGATCCCGCTCTTGTTCTGTCTCAGGCCTGGGTAGAAGCCCATGCCCAGACCTTGGTGCTTTGCCTTCGACAGCAGCAGTTCGAAGCCGAGCTCGCCCTCAGCGTCGGCTTTCCTTCCGCCAACATCGTTTTGCCGGACAGCAGTGAACGCGACGTGTCTTCCTTGGAGGATTTAGAAGACGTCTCGGCTCCGACGACTATCGATGAGATAAGCCGGACTGAAGCGGCCAAAGCATCAGCCGAGCATTGGGCGCGATGGCGGGCGAAAGATGCCGACCTTGGCTATTCGGCGACGAAAGAGGCCGAGCAGCAGGCTGCCGATAAAGAGCAGCTTCTTCTCGATGAGTTGGCAAGGACGCCAGCCAGCACCATGGCGGGTGCGATCGCCAAGCTTTCGGTGGTCTTGCGGGAAATTGAAGACAACCACGATGCTTCGGATTTTCCCCTGCCGCACATCCGTTCCGTCTTGGAGGACCTGACACGGGTCACCCATCACAACGCGCCTGAAGGATTCCGGCCTTCATCCGATGCTGAGCATCATGGGACCAGGGACATGCCCGTTGCTGAACGCGGCACATCAGGAGGCAAAAAATGAAGAGCAAGCCTCTTTCCAACGAACACGCGGTACGCAGGCATCCTGCCCAAGACGGCGCACGCCTGGAAGCACCGGGCGAGGATTTTGCCGGACGGATGACTGATGAGGCACACCGTTGTGCCAGGGAACTCTCGGCGTCCGCGCCGTTTGAGAAGGATGGCAAAGCCATGCCAGTCGGGGCGGGGGCAGAGGCGCTGGCTGCGGTGATGAACAAGCGGTTTGGCGAGATGGCTCCCACAGTCACGGCCTGGTGCGCAATGCTTGCCTGGAGCGAAGGCACCGATGCGAGCTACCGAATGTGGACAGACGTCTTCAAGACCGTGCGTGCCGCGCGGTAACCAAGGTCGTGACGATCGGTGCCGCCGAGACATCTTTGCAGCGTCCCGGTTCCTGCCAACGTCAATCCTGAAATTCAGGGATACCGCCCCGTTCTTCGTCGACTTAGAAACCCTGTGCAAAACAACAGGACCAAGGCCGATGATACGGATTTCGCGCAGCGGCGCGGCGCAAGCGCATGCGATTTCGTCAAGACGATCCGCAAATGTCGTGACTTGCAAATTCTTGCGCCGGACCGCGCTCAGTCAGCGTGACTTCGTAGACACCCACACTGCCGGCGGCAATGCCAACTGGGGTCGATGAAAAAATCGCCAGCGCAAGGGCCTGATTTTCGCTGCCAGCCCTGACCGATCCGCGTTCAACTGTAGCACCGGATCCGATGCCCAATATCGCGGTTGATATTTCGATGAAGCGGCAGCCGCGTCCGATCCGACGATCTCATTGCCAGCCAACACAACGGCAGGACGCTCTCCTTCCCGCTGTAAGTCACGCGCCATGTTAAAATTCAAGTCAAGCACCCCGAAGAGAATCGCGACCCATCGGCGTCGCCGTTGCCAGACGTTGGCCCTGATCGCTGCTTCGCAGGCTCGCAACGGTGGCTGGCTGACAACGCGCAGCCTTGAGATCAGGCTTTTCGTGGCACGATTGTTGGAACGGCGCGCGACGCGTCGATTGGTCAATGCCGTGCCAGGAAGCAGCGAGGAAGCCAGGGAAAAGCTTCAGTACATGATTGCCTTCCTGATCGCGGACGGAGACGATGTTCAGCCCGGAGACATCGAAAAGGTAACTGATACGCTGAGACAATTTCGTTTCGACATCCGCGCACACCTCAATCGAGATATTCTTTCAAAATATTTATAAGAGTCGCGCGCCGACGACGGACCACGCCAGCGGGGCAAACGGAGAGTCGATCGTCGACTTCGTTCGCTGTTACTATCTTGGGTTCGACAAATATCCAGCCTTGTTCGCAGTGCTACAGAGGCGATTGAACGCGGGGGCGCTCGCGAAGGGGATGCGGCGAAGTTAGTCGCTTGAACACCGCGCCAGCGTGCGCCACTATGCCGTGCCGTCCGCCCGAACAGTGACGGCATGCCGCCTCGCCGACATCAACACTCCTCAACTGCGGCGGGGCGGCACACCTCAATCGATTGACTGTCTGTCGTTGCTCCTTGGATTGGGCTCGTCTGTTAAACGGACGCGGTGGTCAACCGTCATCAGGCTTCATCGCACCAAGTGACGCTGCCCGCCTTCTGACGACGCTTTTCATAGCAAGCAAGCTGGTCGAACCTTAGGTGCAGGAGTTCGGCTTCACTGTTTTCGGACGTGGCTTCGGAGACATTCGCGTCGTATTCGAGGGCGTAAATTTCGATCCGGCCAGGGATTGGACAGAAGCCACAATAAGACACTTAAATCGCTCTTTCGACACCTATCGATCGACGTGCCTCGGCCTGTTCCTGGCATCCGCGAAGGGCGGGGAAATCTCACTCTCCCGCTCGGCAAGCAGGTTGAAGTCCGCTATCGGCTTTCTGGACAATGTCCGGTCGATCGCTTTGCGGCGCCACTCGTCCATGTCGAGCACATAGGTTGCCCACATGCCGTGGCGGGCGCTCTTCGCGCGGTCCTGCCAGACCAAATACGCCTGAGGGGAAGCCGTCGTGGTCCGCGCCCAGCCGACGCGCAGCATGTCGATCGCGAGATCGCGGCCCTTCGCGACGCAACGTCCGACAAGGGCACTGGCCTCAGCGGAAGCGCTGATCGTACAGGTGACCCGGTTGTTGCCGAGCGAGCGTTTCAGCCACGCCTTTGCCAATGGACCGCAAGGCACAGGCTTCGGCATCGTGGTTTTGCCGTGTCGCGTCGGGTCGTAGGACCATTGCGGCACCGCGCAAGCGTCAATGCCGGCGAGCCTGACTGACCTGGCTTGCTCGGAAAACCACAGCGTGCGGCCGTCGATGACGGATGGGTGTCCGGAGATCGCCGACAGGGCAGCACCTGGATCAGACCTGGGAGACGGCGTCGCCTTTGAGTCGCGTTGCTGCATCATATCCGCCGCCGCTCCGGCCGAGGGCAAGGCCACCACCAAAAGGACCATGAGGCTGCCCTCGACTGAACGTTTCATCGGGCGGTGTCCAATCCGGCTCCAGCCTGTCCGAGCAGGATCGCGGGATGCCGAACGTCTTTGAACTGCCAAAGACCGGCACGTCTCTCACGCGCCCGGTGTTCGGCCACCGCGTAGGGTGGATGAAGAGGCAAGCCGTCGCGCCCCAGCGCTGCGAACGCGAAGCCCGACATTATCATCAGGTTGGCGAGATCGAGACGATCGGATCCAACCGTGGCGTAACAGGCGACGTGAATGGCAGCGTTGGTTTCGGCTACCGGAGCGCACACAGGACGGGTGTCGGCAATGTAGGCGGCCAGCACCGCGAGGGAGGCTTCGCCGCAATCGCGGCGATGACCACCTTTGTCCGTGTAGAGGGTTCCACGCAGGCAGGACTGAACACCGTAGAGACGATACGTCTTGTTGGCATCGATCCAGCTGTCGCCGCTCTCGAGTGTCACGCCCGCCCGAAGTGGAAGAAAGACTGGAGCGGCTGCGGCGGCAGGCAGGGCGGTTGCCACGGCGACAGCGAACAGAGCAGGGCCTTTCATTGCGACTTGATCCGCGGATCGGCCCACATGCCGAAACCGCCGCGTCCGATTCTTTCAGCTTCGGCAAGATCGGGGCGGCTCGGCGAGCCATCGGGTTTCTTGGCGATCCTGTGCGTTCCGACCGAAACGAGTTGCTCTTCGAACATGTCAACGGAATCGAGGCTGCCGGGATAATGATAGTAGCCGTAGCAGGTCGCATCCTGGACGGGAGCGCGGATCTCGCTGACGAACGCACGGCAAAAGATCACCTTCGGCGACTTTAGCCGCGTCTCAAGGCCACGTCTGGCGAACGCATCGCAAGGGCCGGCGAAATCCTCCTGCCGGTTGACCATGTCGCCGTGACAAGCTTCGATGCCATAAAGATGGATGGTAACGTCAGCGTCGACCTTGAAATCCGTCGTTGAGATCGCCTTGAAGCCGGTGGCCGACGCAAAACCCTTGCGTTCGGCGACGCCACCTTTTCCATCGTAATATTCCACAACGAGCACGGTCTTACCCGGCGCTGCGAGCGAGCGGACATAATCCGCGTTGACCGGCCCGGCCGCACGCGCCGCGACAGACAGCGCCAGAGCAAGCGACAAACCCGCAACACTACAGCCCCTCATGTCAGACAGCCTCTGTGGCATCCCTCACATAAACATCAAAAGCCCGCGCCGATCATGGCGTTGTGACCGGTCACGCTGTTGTCACGCTGCGTAATGTATTTCAAAATTCTACAACGCTCAGATGTACGTGGGCCTTCCTGGCGGAGGCAGTTCATCCGGCCTGAGCCTCTGAACCGCGCGAATTGTATCGCGCAGGAGGCTTGAGTATGACACCGCGCAGATTTCAACGGTGGACCGAAAGCGATCTGGACCAGTTGCGTGTTCTCGCACGCAGACACATTCGTGTGCCCGCAATTGCACGCATACTCGGCAGAACTATAAGTTCCGTCCGCACCAAAGCGTCGGCCGAGGGCATTCGCCTCATCGAGGCCTAGTGGATTGCCGCTCTTTTTAGGTGGGCGCGGCAGCCTGATTGCTCCGCCCAAAACAACAGCGTTTCCTGTGTATTAATCTCATTCGCGGTTGTCGCGACTTGACGTTGCGTTAGGGTTGACGCTGCGGCGGACCTTAAGGGGGATTCGCCAGGCCGGTGCCGAGGGGGCATTCCTCCCTGCCTCCTCGGTGTCGGCTGTCTGGCTCACTTGCATAGGTCAACGGCCGGTTTATCTGGCATTCGCCCTTCTTGTTACCGCTTTCGCAATGACGGTAACAACAATCCGCTGGCGGCATTTCCGAAAATGTGCTATTACCGCTTCCGCGAAAACGGTAACAACGCCCATGCAGAAGATTCCTCACACATACCAGACGCTCTACAGCGAACTCGCGCAGCGGTCGCTAGATGCCGCGTTCACATCCGAATTCAATGTCAACGGCCGTTTCATCACAGCAGAGGTGAGGGGGCGCAGGTATTGGTACTTCGATCTCCCAGATGATGAGGGTGGCAAAAAGCGAACCTACGTCGGCCCCGTCGACGATGCCCAGATCACGAAGCGGGTCGAGAACTTCAAGGACTTGAAAGCCGACATCCGTGAGAGACGAAAACTGGTTTCAACGCTCGTTCGCGAGGCCTACCTGCCGAGGCCGGAAGGGAAGACCGGTGACATCGTGCAGGCATTGGCCGAAGCCGGATTCTTTAGGCTGCGCGGTGTTCTGGTCGGTACCGTCGCATATCAATGTTACCCTGCCGTCCTTGGTGTCCGTCTGTCCAGCACATCAATGGTGACGGGCGATGCCGACTTCGCCCAATTTCATTCGATCTCTGTTGCCGTCGACGACAAGATGCCTCCGGTGCTCGAAACCCTGAAAGCGGTCGACACGACATTCCGGGAGATTCCGCACCAGGCTGACGGCCGTTTCACAACGCAGTTCACATCCCGATCAGGCTACAAGGTCGAATTCCTGACGCCCAACACGGGATCAGACGAATACGGCGGCCGTCCGGCTCCCATGCCTGCGCTTGGCGGAGCTTCGGCGCAACCGCTGCGCTTTCTCGATTTCCTGGTTCACCAGCCGATCCGCGCCGTTCTCCTGCACGGTGCCGGGGTCCCCGTGAATATCCCGTCAGCCGAGCGATTTGCCATCCACAAACTGATTGTTGCCAGTCGACGTCGGACGGACAACGACGGAACGGCTAAAAGCCGCAAGGACAGGGCACAGGCGGCGACCATCATGGAAGCAATGATCGAACAACGGCAGACAGCAGACCTAGCTGATGCATTCATCGAGGCCAACGACCGCGGCCCTGCCTGGAAAGAGGCCATCCGCAAAAGCATGGATCAGATCGAAGACGATACCCGGGTGCGTATCCTGACGGCCCTTGCAGGTGGCATCAGGAAACTGGAACGAGATCCTGCCGAATTCGGCATCGGTGAAGCGGCGAACATCACCTCTGGGTGACGGCCGCAGCTTCGTGCTCATCCGCAGGGACGACCTTTAATGGCTCAATCGGCGTTGTCGGCGGCGGGTTGCCCACCGTCCGTTTGAAACGAATAGCCACCTTTTACCTTGACGACCTCCGTTTCTGCACGGGTTTCAATGATTGTCCTGATTGCAGCCTCAGTCTTCGATTTCTCCTGTTGCGATGCGTATTGGTGCTCCTTGCCAGGGAACAAGGTCCACCAGTCCACCAGCTTCCTGCGTTTGCCCGCCAGATAGACGAAGCCTTTGAAATATCCGCTGAAACCGTAGTTTGTGTGCCCGCGGGCCGCAGCAAGGCGTCCGAAAATGTCAGACTTAGGCTGGATCTGAATGTCGCCGTCGTTCGGCGGCTGCTTCCGGAACGCCCAGGTGTGACCCTGGATCGTTGCTACCATGTAGCCTTTGCTCTCGAATTCAGCGGCTTCCGCGGGTTCGATCGTCACCTCGTCATAGTCTTCCTGGTCCCAGTCAATGACGCGGCCGGTCAGTCGGATTCCGTTCATTTGTCTGTGGCTCCTGCGGAAAGCTTTGGGAACGGTCTGCGTTGTGTAAGGCCTCAGTGCTCATGATTGCACAGGGAATGGTCCGACAGCGCCCGGATGACGTAGCAGTCGCCGACGGTTTCGCCCGTGCAGCAGGTGGCGATGCGCGCCAGTTCCTTTTCCAGCTTCTGCAGCCGGACGATGCGCTCCCGTACCGACGCAAGCTGCTCCGCAGCGATCCTGTCGGCGTTGGCGCAGGGCTTGTCGGCATGCCCACTCAGGTCGATCAGCTGGCGGATGGAATCGATGGTGAGGCCAAGGTCGCGGGCATGCCGGATGAACGCCAGCCGCTCCAATTCGCCCTTCCCGAAGCGCCTCTGGTTGCCCTCCGACCGCTCGGGCACATCGATCAGACCCATCTGCTCGTAGTAGCGGATAGTGGGGATTTTCACGCCCGTGCGCCGGGACAGATCGCCTATCGAATACATTGCCGTTTTTCCTCTTGAATCTCTAGCTGCTAGAGCAATTAAGGTGTGCGGGAAGCAAAGACAACAGGTGATGCATGAACCCTTCCCCTACCAAATCCCGCGACAATCCCGGCGTCATCGCACCGCCCCCGCTGGTGTTCGCGGGAATCCTGGCGCTCGGCGTGCTTGCCGACAGGTATGTCACCGGAGCCTCGATTGCCGTGCCTGCTTTCGGGAGGCAGGCACTGGCCGTTGTCCTGGCTTGTGCGGGGTTTATCTTTCTTGGCGGTGCGCTCGGTCTCTTCCGCAGGGCGGGCACACGGGCCGAACCCTGGCAGCAGACGACCGCGATCGTCACCGGCGGTGTCTATCGGTTTACGCGCAACCCGATGTATGTGGGCATGGCCCTGGTGTACGCCGCGATTGCCGTCGCAGCCGGCAGCCCGGTCGCGCTCCTTTTGCTTCCGGCCGCGGTCCTCGCCATCCATTACGGTGTCATCCTCAGGGAGGAACGCTATCTTCGGGCCAAGTTCGGTGCCGAGTACGTTGAGTACAAGTCAGGGGTGCGGCGTTGGCTTTGAACGGCGCGATCTTTTCGCTTGAACCTCTAGCTGCTTGAGCATGTAGCCTCGGCGGAATTGAAGAACCTTTTCGGAAAGACATCATGGCAGACCTCGCCACCCAGACACGGTACCGGGTCACCGGAATGGACTGCGCGTCCTGCGCGTCCAAGATCGACACGGCCGTGAGGCGGATCGACGGCGTCGAGGATGTCTCGGTCTCTGTCGCCAATGGCAGATTGACGGTCACCCACGGCGGCGGGGTAACGAACGAAGCGATCGTAAGGCAGGTATCGAAACTGGGTTATGGAGTGAGGCCTGCAGAGGATGGCCAAAAGGCGGATTTCGGGCGGCAGCACGACCGGGAGTCCCCGCACGATCATGGTGCGGAGCAAACGGAGACCCTGTGGCAGTCGAAACGAGCGCTGTTGACCATCGCTTCCGGTGTTGCCCTGGCGGCGGCATTTGTGATCGGAAAGCTTGTTCCCACAACCGAATACTGGGCTTTTCTCGCGGCACTGCTGGTCGGTCTGGTTCCGATCGCGCGGCGGGCAGTGACGGCCGCCCTTGCCGGGACGCCGTTCTCCATCGAGACGCTGATGACGATCGCGGCCGTCGGCGCGGTTCTGATCGGTGCCGCCGAGGAGGCCGCAACCGTCGTGCTCCTCTTCCTCGTCGGCGAACTGCTGGAAGGCGTGGCTGCGGGACGCGCCCGGGCAAGCATCCAGGGATTGGCAGACCTCGTACCGAAGACCGCGTTGGTCGAGCGGGAAGGCCGGACCGTCGAGATGGCGGCAGAAAGCCTTGCGGTCGGCGACGTGATCGTCGTCCGCCCCGGCGACCGCATCCCTGCAGACGGCGAGATCGTCGAAGGGTCGAGCGAGATCGACGAAGCGCCCGTCACCGGTGAAAGCACCCGTAAGCGGAAAGGCGAAAAGGACGCGGTGTTCGCGGGAACGATAAATACCGATGGCGTTCTCACGATCCGCGTGACGGCAACGGCCGAGGACAACACGATCGCCCGCGTCGTGCGGCTGGTCGAGGAAGCACAGGAGAGCAAGGCTCCGACCGAGCGGTTCATCGACCGCTTCTCCCGCTATTACACGCCGGGGGTTTTGGTCGTCGGCGCGCTCGTGGCCGTGGTGCCGCCGCTGCTGTTCGGTGGCGGATGGAATGAGTGGATGTACAAGGGCCTCGCGATCCTGCTGATCGGTTGTCCCTGCGCTTTGGTGATTTCCACTCCCGCCGCGGTGGCAGCAGGTCTTTCGGCAGGCGCGCGTCGCGGCATGCTGATGAAGGGAGGGGCTGTCCTCGAGGGCTTCGGCAAGATCACAGCCGTCGCGTTCGACAAGACGGGCACACTGACCAAGGGAAAGCCCGTCGTAACGGACGTCGTCGCCTACGGGCGGAGCGAGCGTGAAGTCCTGTCGATCGCAGCCGCCCTCGAACAGGGATCGAGCCACCCGCTTGCCGTCGCCATCCTGGAGAAGGCGAAGACGGATAAGGCACCAATACCTCCGGCGTTCGGAGCGAAGGCGGTCTCGGGCAAGGGGGTCGAAGGCAATGTCGGAGGCGTGGCGCTGTTCCTCGCCTCCGCCAAGGCGGCTGCCGAACGCGCATCCCTTTCCCCGGAACAGGTTGCCCGCATCGAAGAATTGAACGGCCAGGGGAAGACGGTCTCAGTCGTGCTCGCCGCCAATTCCGTTGCGGGCATGGTCGCGATGCGCGATGAGCCCCGGGAAGACGCGAAGATGGGGCTGGCGGCCCTTAGGGACCTGGGCATTCGCACCGTGATGCTTACCGGGGACAACCGCAAGACGTCAGAAGCCATTGCCGCGGGCCTTGGTGTCGAGGCACGGGCCGAACTGCTGCCGCAGGACAAGCAGCGGATTGTCGGCGAGATGCAGAAGGATGGCCTCAAGGTGGCCAAAGTTGGCGACGGCATCAACGACGCTCCCGCGCTCGCGGCGGCCGACATCGGCATCGCCATGGGTGGCGGCACCGATGTGGCGCTGGAGACTGCGGATGCGGCAATCCTTCATGGGCGCGTCCGGGACGTTTCGCTTATGATCCTTTTGTCGCGGGCAGTGATGGTGAACATCAAGCAGAACATCGCTGTCGCGCTCGGGCTGAAGGCGGTCTTGCTGGTGACGACGGTTATCGGCGTCACGGGCCTCTGGCCGGCCATTCTCGCCGACACGGGCGCGACCGTGCTGGTGACTGCAAATGCAATGCGACTCCTGGGTTGGAGGGGGCGCTGAAGGGAGCTGCAAAAGAACTCGACATCACTGACGGCGAGATCGAAATCAAGTTCGGCAGCGGCTACACCGTCACCTGAATAAGGGATTCGGATGGCAAGCACGAACAAGTCGCGTTCAATCTTGGATCGCCGAAGGCGAACGATCGCGGCATGGCTTGGGCGGCGGCTTTGGAAATCATCAGGAGCCGGAACGAAATGCAGCCCGCCGAAGCGGCCTGATCACGAGGTGGGGAAGAAGGGCAAGGCAGGGAGGGGGGCCTTTCCTGGCCGTAGCGGCTCAGTCTCCGCCGCCTCCGCACCCGCCGCCGCCACACCCACCTCCACATTCAGCTCCGCGCCGCAGCCACCGCCGCACCAGGTGAGTGCGACACGTATCCCTGGAGCAAAGGCAGGCATCTCGGCATCATATTACGTCGACGCCGGTTCGCACACCGCTGATGGGACGCTGGATTCGGTAGCTGGCTTGCAAAGAATAAACCGTCGCACACCATTCTGTTTGACTTTGCCAGCGGCGTTGTGGAAGCAGACGTCCAGTTCCCAGCCTTGAGGGCTCTGACTGGCGGTGACGATGGTGAAACCATCACCAGGATGGAACGATGCGGTTACCTCGCAATGATAGGGCTTTGGGCCCCAGTCTACCTCACGGAAATCGAAGCCGTCGGGTTCATTAAAGTCCGCCGTTATGCCATTGGCGAAGGGAAACGGCGAATAGAGCGCCGCGCTGTGCACCGAATGCACCGTCACTGTATCCCCCTGGGGCGAGGTCAATGTGATTTCCGCGGTCATGCCAAGATGCTCGTCGCCTGACAGGAAGACCAGATTGCTGATCCTCTCGTCGGAGATGAATTTCAGCAGCCTATGCATGGAGCGCGGATATCCCTCCCAGACGTCCGAATGAAGCGCCCGTCCTGGATCCTCAACGGAGCAAAGCCGCCGTGGTAGTAGCAGCGACGGCGTTAGCACGAACTTCGGTCGATCCGCAGGTTGTGCAAGCATCCAACTGCACAAAGATTGGAACTGTCTCTCACCCATAATGCGCGCACGGCGCCAGTTGCGCGCATTTCGCCCTCCGCGGCGAGTCCGTGTGTCGCTTAGAAAGAAGGGGAACCCTTCATGGACGAACGAGCGCCAAATGCTCACATTGTCGGACTCGAGGATACCACGCTCATAGCGAAAATACGCTCTGCGCCCCCGCTTAAGGGTGCTTTCGGCGATTTCATCCGAGTCGGGATCAGCATTCGGATCGGGATCGTTCGGCGCCCAGTTATCGCTAATCTCATGATCGTCGAGCATGGCCTCGACCCTGAGGCCAAAATTCTGCCGCACGCTGTTGACGCCGCGGCTCTGAGCACGCCTTTCGTGCGGTATACGGAATTTCTCGTCAAGAATTTTCGGGTCGAAGAGGCCGGCGGTGGCGTCCGTGTAGATCTGATCGCCAGCCAGCAGGAGTAGCGTAGGGGAATCGCGCAGACCCAGCCGGTCGCCAAGTGACAGCAGCGATCTGTCGGCCGGACCGGGTGTGGCATCGACACCATTCGGCATGGCGTTGAGGATGTCGCTCGGATATTGGCAACTGGCGAGCGCGAAGGTTACTTTTTGCGCGCTGTCCTTCTGCAGCGTCGGCAAGTCGTGCAGTTCGCCGAGAGGCCCGCTATCGATCAGGCCCCCGCGCAACTGATCCAGCCGATCGCATCGAAGAGCCTTGTCGATGCACTCCGCGTGCAGCGCGCCGCCTAGCATCGGGCTAATGGCGTGAGCCGCCGACGCTGGTTCTGGATGGCGCGCCGTTCCACCTATGCCCTCAGCTTGGTGATAGATCAGGAGCAATAGGACTTGCTTGGATCGCGGCCATTTCGAGGCCGATGCCTCGAAAGTGTAGGGAAATTTGGATCCTCGGCTTAGGTCCTCCCGTTTAATCTCGAGCCCAATATAGAGCGGCTCGAGCGCTTGGGCACTCTCCGAACCTTTCGGCATTCGTCGCTGTAGCTTGTCGGCTTGGCCCTTCCGTGGTTCCACCGGCAGGATCCAGGCGCCTAGCGGAACACCGCTGCCACTTGTGTCGGCTGCGGCGATCCGGATCTTGTTGCGACGCACGGACACGCTGACGCCTAGCGCCGGCGCCCTCGCCACAAACGGGAACGGTGCCTTTGCGGTCGCCAGATCGACAGCGTAGTCGGCCATAAGCACACGGGATATTCCGGGCTTCTGGGGCATCGCTTGCACCTCTTCGACCTTCTCTGCATCCGGCTGTCCAAGGTAATGCGCGATGACGTCGCAGATACTGCCTGCGTGCTTGCCGATGAGGCAGTCCTGATGACCGTGACCGTCGATCAACCAGGTCAGATAAGAGGCCCGGTCGAGCACGAGATGCGGGCCTGCCGCGGTTTCGATCAGTTGCTTCATCGCTTCCGGCGGCAGAGTCTGTTCGACGGCCTCCGCCAAACCGTTGAGATAACGAACGTTGGAAGCGGCAAGCAAGTTGCGCATCAGAGCGAGTGTGGCTGGGTCGACCAGCCCGTTCTCCTTGCCGTGGATTGACATCATGGGGAACTGCAGTCGTTCCTGCACCCGGCTCGGCAGCACATAGCGGTTGATGCCATCGCGATCGGTAACCGTGTTGTAGCCGACGAAATGAATGACCTGCGAAATCGTCTGCACACTGATCGCGCCAAAGAAGTCGTCAAGGTGGTCGAGCACTTCATCCGACACGTTTTTAAGCGCAAAGGTATTGGCATAAAGAGCATCCATGCGGTGCCGCGTTCCCACCCAGGGCGTCGCCTTGCCGAGCGGCCAACGTGGATTCTCGCGGCGAAATTCCTCGGGCGTTACCCCCATCGCAGCCAGCCCACGGTCGAGCAATTGATCGGTAAGGGGCAATTCACCGCGCGGGCTGAACTCGTATTTCTCAAGCGATAGGAAGAAACGAACATATCGCATCAGATACGCGGCGAGAATGTTCGATGGGCTCATCAGCATCGCAGGTCCCACCTGCGAGAACACCACTCGTCCGATCTTCCTTGGCATATTTTCGGCAAACGGGAACCTTTTCTGAAGCTTCCCTTGCGCTAGCACCTTGGGGACTTGCTGTAGCTCGGTATCCGGTTCGTCGACGCCGAGCATCGCCATGCTGAACATCGCGGCGCCCATGCAATGGGCAACCACGTCAACTCTGCCTGCGTTAGTAGTCTCAAGGACGCGGTCTATGGCGATTGGAATATCCTTCTCGGCCATAACCTCGAACGGCCAGTCGCCGGTGGCGGTCGGCAGGCCCGCGCTGGTGCGCAGATCCAGCACCCAGACATCGCGGCCGGCGTTGTAGAGCGTCTCAACCAGATTGCCGGGAACGGCCGGGTGGGCGAAGGTGGTTCCACTGGCACTATAACCATGAATCAACAGAACTGGCCGCTGGGGAATGTTGCAGCCAGGCTTGCGCCCGGAGCCGTCATAGCGAGCCAATCGGATGCGAACGGGAAAGGCGACGCTGCCATCGACAGTCAGCCAGTCGATTTGGGGCGAGCCGATGCCCGGCAGGGCGCCCGGCAGCCGTTGCGGCTCCCGGTCGGCCGGTGCATCTGGCTTGCGAAAACTCAGAGAATGGACCTCGAGCAAAACCCGCAGCCCGTAGAGCGCCAGTGAAAACAGGTCGATCCAGGCGGCGATTCCGTCCTGTTGGTCGACCACCCGGATCAGCGGGACCGACTGCTTTGCCAAGTAGCGTTTGTTCAGTGTGAGCTTTGGCCGGGTGCCCGCAATTCCCGTCGTCATGTCCGGGAATTTCTCCAGCGTCATCTCCATAGCCTGCGTCCAGGGGCTGGCGAAGCGCGCATAGGTCAGCCGTTTCACGCCCCGGATCGCCCGCCCCTTGAAGTGGGCCGCGTCGAGTTCCCCATCGTGCAGGACCTTGGCATTGTCGATGCGCAGATCGTATTCCACGAGCCGCATTCCTCCCGAATGCGTCAAAAGGAGGAAAATGTCGACAAAGTATCGCCACCAAGGTTGCCCCTTTTCCATGTGCGGTGGCATCAGACGCAGCCTTCTCTGGCGGGCACGGATTACACTGTGGGCAATGTCGCGCATCCCGCGATTGTTGATCCATGCCCAGAAGGACCGCGTGATACGCCGAATTGGCCCGGAATCTTCCAGCGCAAAGAGGCTGAGCGTGCCGGAAATCTCCGCAACCATGGCGACATCCGTCGCTTCGTCGACTTCGTCCGAGACGGCGTCGAAAGAGCACCTCTTGCGAAGGATACGCAAGCGTCCCTTGCCTGGTTGTCCAACCCGGCCGGGCGCAATACGCATACAACGGCCGCCTTTTGGCGTGTCGCGCGCGAGCAGTCGTGCGATCTCCACCGGCTCGGTCGTCAAGGTCAGCTCGACTTCATGCGTGTTCGGGTTGCCGGCTCCGTCATAGAGCGTCACGCAGCCACGCACCTGCTCAGTCAGCTCAATTTGCGTCTTCACCGGCTCTGTGTCGACGGTCGGCCTGACAAATGCCGGGCGACGGCCAGACTTCGCGGCGCTCCCATTTTCGGCTTCGGTCAGGCCGCCGCCCGTCAGTTGCCAGGCCTCCTTCAACTTGCCGAGCGCTCTCAAAGCGAGCGTGGCAATCGTGAGCGCCGGATTGATTCCTAGCGAGGTGGGTATGATCGATCCATCAAGCACAGCCAGGCCTTCGAAGGTGGCGGGATCGACGGTTGGGTCGCCCGGCTCTTCGGCGATGAACACTTGGCCCCATTGATTCGTTACGCCTGCATGGAAATCGGAGCCCATAGCGCAGCCGCCAAGCGGATGAACGGTCACCGACGGCCCGCGCTGACGGCCGAAGATTCCTTCGAGCTTTTCCGAGAGCGGCCGCCACAAAAGATTGTTGACCAGTCGCCCACCCGTCGGCTTGATCAGCGTGGCGAGCATCTCGTGTTGCTTTGCAAAGCGACTGTCCAAGCGCAGTTCTGGCCATCGCACCGTCAACATGCCGTCCGCATTGTCGGGATCGTGGGGATTTCTATCCGCCATCACCAGTTCACCGTCGGCGCTATCGCGGGCAATCATCGCAAGCACTAATGAGTCTCTGATCGCATCGGGGTTGACCGAAGCGGTATCGGGCCGTGGTCGATCGCGCCGGTGCTTCGACCAATCGCCGGAGACCAGGTTGTTGATGGCGTCGAACGTCGTCGTGCTCTCTTCGAACAGTCGGCGCAATGGACCGGGCACCGCGAGATCTTGGATAACGACATCGGTCTCAGGGTTGCCCTCGCGCAGGTCAATCATGGCGGTAATCGTAGGGCCGACGCTGCGGCTAACGTTTGGGTCCAGAGGATCTGTCGCCTCATCGGCCACCGCGTTTACGTTCTTGCCGAGACCGTAAGCGACGGCGATCATGTCGCCGTTGGCTGAGAAGCGGCGCCCTACCTGCGGAGAGATCGGAAATGTTATGTCGTCATGCGAGCGTTTCAGAATCTCGGTCGAGCCAAAGGTGCCTGCAGCCAGGATAACCCGTCGGGCGCGAAGGACGAATGGTTTGGGCTGGCGATCGCGCAGGTGCGCGTCTGTGTGGTTGACCTCGATCAACCAGCCTCCTTGTCCCCGTTCGATCGGCTTGATACGCAAAACCGTCGCACCGGTGACCATTTTGACGCCGGCATTGCTTGCCCGGACAAGCAGGTTCAGGTCGAGCGAATTTTTGGCGTTATGGTTGCAGCCGGTCGCGCAGTCTCCACACAACAAGCAAGGATCGAGCGTGACACCAGCATGGTTGTCGCCGGGGTTCGCGGCGATCGTCACATGAGTCTCTTTGAAGGTTGCTGGGCGGAGTTTTTCTCCGATCTCTGGCTGAAGTTTGTTGAATGTGTGCGAGTGGAGTTCGCGCAACGCGTTCGTCTTGTCGAGCTGCTTGGGGATCTCGTTGGCGAAGCGCACAGCTCCGAGATAATCGCTAACGCGCTGAGACAGGGAGAAGATCGCCTCAGTGTCATCACGGATCCCTTTAGGCCAGCCAGCCTCCGCGAACACTGGGCGGATCGGCATTTCCATGACACCAGCATTAATCAACGAGCCTCCGCCAAGGCCTGACGCCATCAAGGCCACTGCATCTGCGCTCCAGCGCAGGTCGTAGAGCCCGTCCAGCGTGCCGCTCTGTCGCTTAGCCCCCGGCGTCACGAAACGCACGTGACCCGGCAATTCCGACATACGCGAAGGGAACATACCGGCCATATATTCCTGACCCCGTTCGAGGACGCAGACGCTCAACTTGCCATTGTCATCGACGCAGCCGCCGAGTTCGGCGGCTGCCACGGCGCCGCCGTAACCGCTGCCGACGATCAATACATCGAAAAAGTCTGTTCCTTGCTCGTCAACCAACGATGTTAGACTTGAAGAGAGCCAACTCGCTGCGCGCTTGAAGGCGGGTCTCCCAACATCATCTCGCACTTTGACAACATTCCTCAGGAGCTGAGTTAAATCTTCCGGAGCTTATGGTAGCGTCACAGGATAATTTAACTTACTGTATTAGTATAGGAATCTATTTGTGAACTATCGCACAACCATAGATTTCTAGAAATTTACCGCAGACGAAATGCGGAACGAGAAAAATGAATGATATCCGGCAGGCCTTGGGCAGTTTCTTACCACTGAAGTTGCTGCAACACATTCACGGCCAGCATGGTGTGCGGCCGGCGGCCGTTGAATTCCCTGCCGCTGTCATTTTCGTCGATATTTCACGTTACACTGCACTGGTCGAACAATTTGCCAGACGAGGACAGGGAGGGCTGGAGGGGATTCCCGGCGTGCTCGGCCGTTCCTATACACGCTGCGTCGATCAGATTATCGAGCGCGGCGGTGAAGTTCTCTGCCTGGCGGGTGATGAACTGTTGGCCTACTGGGCCGCCGACGGCGAGAGCTTGGCGCAGGCGGTGCGTCAAGCCGCCGATTGCGCCGAAGCAATCTGCCGCAACCGGAGCGACGGGCCGGAAAGTGCCGGCGAGGCTGGCCCTGCATTGCATATAGGCATAGGTGCGGGCCAGTTATGGGCCGCAGCAGTTGGCGGGCAGCAGGTCTGGAACCTGCTTGCCGGTGGCGACGCTGTTATTCAGGCGGCGAAGTCGCAGGTGCTAGCGCGGCGTTGGGAGTATGTGCTCTCCGAAGGTGCGAAACGGGCGCTGGCCGACGACGACACGATCGCTGTGCCCCGCGCCTCTGGAGCCGACTTTGATAGAATTTCTGGCATGCCCCAGCCGGAATGGCTGACCGGTTTCCTGCCACCTCAATTGCAGGAGGTGCTGCTGGCGCCCGCGCAAGCGGCATGGGCTGCGGGCGAAGGATTCGCCGCAGAGACAGACGGCCCGCAGCGCCTGGACGCCCGCCTCGATGCTCTAGCCGAGATCAGGCCCGTCTCGGTTGTGTTTGCTCGAGTTGCCGGGATCGATGACCACGACCCGCTCGCTCTGTCGCGGCATCAGGAGCTATGCACCGCGTTGCAGGAGACATCGCGGGCGCGCGGCGGCCCCCCAGGTGAGCTCCTGATTGATGACAAGGGGTTGGTGTTTATCGCCGCCTTCGGCGCCCGTGGCTCGTTTCATCGCGACGACCCGCACCGCGCGGTCGATGCTGCCCGTGCGATCGGCCCTGCTGTCCGCGATTTTGGCCTTTCCGTCTCGGTCGGCGTGGCAACCGGCGACGCGTTGTTTCGCGTCGTCGGCGGTGCACGCCGCCGCCAGCTGATGGTGCTCGGACCGCCGGTCAATCGGGCCGCGCGCCTGATGACGGCAGTTTCGGGAGACGTTCTATGCGATGCCCCCACCGAGCGGGCGAGCCGAATGGCGTTCTCCTTCGAGAAGCGCGGCACCCTCCAACTGGAGGGCCTCGGCGACATGGCGCCGGTGTTCCGGCCACTGGAGGCTCGCCCTACGGCATTGCCGCCGGCCGCGCTAATCGGCCGCCACAACGAACTAGAGTTCCTGAAGCGCAGCTTCGAGGAGACGCGCGCTGGCGGGAATCAGCTGGTTGCGGTTCTCGGCGAGCCCGGCATTGGTAAGACCGCATTGGTCAACGCCTTCACCGCAGAATTGCGTGCGTTCGGCATCACCGTGTCGGTTGCGCGCGCCGAGCGCGATGACCGCCACACGTCGCTGCTCGCCTGGCGGCGTGTGCTGGAATCGCTGCTCGGCTTGTCGCCCGATGGCGATGGCTTCATCATCGTGGATGCACTGGCCCGCCGCCTCGACAGCAATGCACCGATAACCGGGCGACTGCCGCTGCTGGCCGATCTGTTGGGCATTGACCTTGAACAGAACGAGGGCACCCGCCATCTTGATGGTGCCCATCGCGCCGACGCCACAATGCGACTGATGGGCGAGCTAATTGACGTGCTGGCGCCGCACCCGCTAGCCGTAGTGCTGGAGGACAGTCAGTGGCTGGATTCGGCCTCTTGGCGTCTGCTCGAGTGGGTTCTTGGCTCGTCCACGTCGGTGATGCTGATCCTGTGTGTGCGGTCAGAAGAGGTGCCGGATGAGTTGAGGAGCCTCCGGAACCGCATGGAATCGGCGCGCATGAACCCCATCGCCGCCGATGTTGACGATCCCGCCCGCTTTTGCCGCATTCTCGACCTTGAGGAATTGGACGACCGCTCCATCGGCAAACTGGTCGGCCGAACTTTAGGCGATGCGCCACCACAGGAGGAGCTGGCGCATCGCATCTCGACACTCGCAAGCGGCAATCCGTTCTTTGCTGAGGAGATCTCGCTGACATTACGCGGAGAGGGTCTCATCGCCATTCGTGAAGGTGCTTGGCGACCGATCAGACCACTTGACGGGCTCCGCTATTTCGAGGGCGTCGAGCGGGTGGTCCGCGAGCGCGTCGACCGGCTCGAACCGGCAGCCCGAGACGTATTGAAGGCGGCTGCGGTTGTCGGCCGCTCTTTCAGCGACGAGGCAGTCGCCAAGCTAACCGAGAAAGAATTCGACCGCGGCGTCCTCGCTGCCGCCTTCGAGCTCCTGGTGGCGGCTAACCTTGTCCGCTGCCAGGAAGGGGGCCGCTCCTACGAGTTCCGCCACGACCAGATTCGCGACGTCGTCTATGGTTCGATCCCTGGCGATGTCCGCCAAAGGCTTCATCAGGCGCTGGCAGGATGGATGGAGGGGGTAGGCGCGACCTTGAGCAACTCCGACATCGCGTTCCTCGTCCAGCATTTCGAAGCCGCAGGAAATGTTCAGAAGTCGGTCAAATATGCAGATCTAGCAGCCACCAAGGCACTGAAGGTCGGTGCCTTCCGCGAGGTAGGCACCTTCCTCGAAATTTGTTTCAGCCACGAACCGCGGCAGCAACCACTCAGCCCTGCCGACCGACGGCAGGCGGTGCGCTGGCGGCGCCAGCTTGCCGAGGCCCAATATAGCCGCGGCGACATCCATGCGCAGGGCGTCGCGATCCGGCGGGCGCTTTCGTTGGCGGGTGTTTCCGTACCTCACTCCAGGTTGGGCACAGCTGTGCGGCTTATCCGCGGTGGCGCGAGGCTAGCGCTGCAGCAGCTTTGGCGCTCACCGACAGCGTCCGGAGAGTCGGATCGCGCCTGGGCCAAGGAATTGGCGCGCTGCCACAACCAAGCGGTGGTAGTCGAGTATTTCGAACTTCGCTTCACCCACGGGTTGATACATCTGCTGGCGGCAGTCACCCAGGCAGAGCGGGCCGGCTTCTCGGGCGAACTCGCCGTTGCTTCCGCCCAACTCGGCTGCGGCTTCGGTATTCTTGGACGCAAGCGTCTCTGCAAACACTTTATTGAACGGGCCGAGCAGACCTCGGTAACGCTCGCCGATCCGGCTGTCCACGCTCATGTCTGCATGCTCGATGCACTGTGGCGCATCGGCCATTGCGACTGGGCGGCCGTCGATCAACGGCTCGATCAGTCGCAGGCGCTGTGCTTAGCCGCTGGTGATCAACTCCGCTGGTGTAACGCCCAGGTCATTCGCTTCTGGTCACTGTTCTACCGAGGCGACTGGACGGCTCTGGAGGCGGTTGCACAGGGGCTGTTGTCACGCGCACAAAACAGCGGCAACATCCAGCACGAAATCTGGGCGCTCCGCTGCAAGTCGACCTGTGTGCTCTACACGGACAGTCCTCGGGAGGCGGTCGACATCTTGCGGCTGATAACCTCCGCGATGCCAGAGTCGGCAGACATCTCGGCCCATATCTCCTGCAAGGGTTCCTTAGCGTTAGCACTCGCCCGTGTTGGCTCGCACGCCGAAAGTGTGCAGGCAGCCGTGGAGACACTACAACTGCTCCAACGGATGGGCCGACCGACTGCGCACAGCACGCTGCTTGGCATCATCGAGGTTTGCGAGGTGCTACTGCGTGGCCGCGAGGCCGGACTTTCGCGCGAATACGACCAGTGGGGCCATTGGGAAGCACAAGGCCTCTACGAACTCAAGCGCTTCTGCCGCACCTTCCCTGTCGGCATCGCCCAATACGGCCTGTGGCGCGGCGTGGCGCTGTGGCTGGATGGCCGCACCAAACGGGCGCTTAAGGTATGGAAACAGGCCTTCGCTGTCGCGTCCCGCCTGTCCTTGCTGCAGGATAAGGCGATGATCTCCGCTGAAATCCGCCGCCGTCGCGATCAGATTTGAGACCCGCAGGGACGCCTGTGGCTCCTGATCCTTCTGCCTGTCGATGGGGCTATTTTTGTCCAGTTCGAGCTAGCGATCGAAATGGCGCGTTGACCTGGCGTTCGAGTAAGCCCAGGCGACAGCCAATGGCAAATGGAATGCTTCACTCACCTGGGCCGAACACGCCCCCTTGGATAGGGAGCCGATGGTGGCCGTTCGTCGTCGGCGCGACCTTGGGTATCACGATGTTCCTAACGCTGAGATGTTGACCCGCTAGGCTGCCTTCCTGCGTCCGCTCTTAACTGGCTTCGGTGCTTCTGCCTTGCGGCCAAGGCCTATCTTCTTGGCGAGTGTCGAACGCGCCGCGGCGTAGGCAGGAGCAACCATCGGGTAGTCGAAGGAAAGTTTCCACTTGGCGCGATACGCGTCTGGTGTCAGTCCGTGATGGGTCGTTAGGTGCCGTTTCAGCGACTTGAACTTTTTTCCATCCTCAAGGCAGATAATGTGATCGTTTTGCACAGAACGCTTCGGATTCATGGCCTGCCGATGGCGAAGCGAACTGCCCGCGCGATCGCGCGGTCAGGGATCCTTCATGTCGCCCTGTTCGGTATCCTGTGGCGCAATCATCGTTCAACGCGATTGAGCAAATGAAATTCTGCTTCAGGTTTCAAGTGTCCTAAGGACAATTGGAAGCCGCGACTTCTGAGGATACAATGCAATCCCTGAGTCTGCGTAGATGTACTGAGTCTTGGACCCCAAGAGGAGGCAAAGATGAGCGAGGACAGGGAAGAGCGGGTTCGGCAGCGGGCCCACGAGATTTGGGAGCGCGAAGGCCGACCTCACGGTCACGAGAAGAAGCACTGGGAGCAAGCTTCCACCGAGGTCGACGCAGAGCAGGATTCGAAATCCGCCGACGCGGCTCCAGCGACAGGCACTAGTCCGCCTGTGGAGAAACCTGGGAGCAAGCGCCGTGCGGCCAAGACCACGCAGACAAAGGCGAGCAAACCCGCCGGACCGGCTAAATCCACTTCCAAGCGGACCCCGGCACGATCGAAATCGTGACTGAAATATTCGAGATGGTCGCCTCCGGATCTACCTGGAGCCGGAGGCGAAGCATCGTAAAGTTGCCACTGCCATTTCGCCGCCGGCAGGTCGGGATCTATTCCTCTGCAACATCGAGGCGATCAGCCGGCAGGTCGGGATCTATTCCTCTGCAACATCGAGGCGATCAGCCGGCATGACAATCTCTTCGAAACCGCCAAAGAGGTAAGCTAAATCCCATAACTTGGAGAGCGAGGGATCGACCTTGGCGCGGCCGCGGACCGAGTGCGCTGCTCAAGCTTTCAGATGCAGAGTCACCAGGACCGTGCACTCGGAGCCGGGTGTAAAATTGGCGGCAACGCGCAACCAGTTGCCGAAGTGCTTCACCCGCAACACAGTGATGCCGCCCTCTTCAGCGGGCATCGACACTTCAGTCCCTTCAGCCACCCAGCGCATGCCGTCTGGCGAAATCTCGACGCGAGCCTTGGGCTGCGTGCCCTTCGGCGTCTTGAGCGCCCGCACGAAGATCACAGCTTCTCGCGCCCAGCCGGCCTCAAGCGGTTCGCTTGCGGCCGCCCCCGACCAGCGCTCATTGCGTGCGACAATCGCCGTTGTGTTCTCCGGCAGCATCAGAAGTCTCCCGAGATGCAGACGGAATCAATGTAGAGAAAGGCGCGTTTGTCCGCATCGGTCTCGACGAACAGCGCGAAGTTCAGCATGCACCACAGGTTCTTCATTGCAGGAATACGAATAGAATCGAAGCCCGCCATGTCGAAACTGCGGTCGTTGCAGCGGAAGCCAGTTGCCCGCATCGATTCCAGGTCGAAGTCGAAGCACAGATATGTCCAGTTCACCTTGGTCGGAATCTCGTTGTAGCAAAGTCGCTGCACACCGTCTGGCAGATCGCGCCAGCCCTCCGGCGCAAGATGGTAGTGGCTGAACGTCTTGTCAGAGCGGCCGAGTGACCTGAACGGCGTCGACTCGGTCTTGAACTGCCATTTCTGAAGGTGCAGGCCGTGCTCGGCGTTGAGGAAACGCAGATGCGGCATCACCCGCTCATTGTCGCCGTCTCTGTCACCGCCCTGCAGGTCGAACAGCAAGCCCACCGATCGTACGTCGGTCTCGCTGAGCGTGAGCTCGTTCGCCTCCGGCTTGAACGTGAAATAGGCTTCGAAACGGATCGGCCCGCGCTTGCGAAAGGTGTGGCGCTTGATGGCGACGTTCTGGGCGCCGGCCTTGGGCCGCGTCGCGATCTTGAGCGCGTAGGAAGAACCCATGCCGCCATGCGATCCGGCGTCCCAGTGGCCAAGCGTCGACAGCATGGGGCTGGTGTGCTGGGCATAACCAGGCAGCATGGAATCGAGATCGTCCTCGTAGTTGCCGACAAGCTGTGACCAGCCGCAATGGCCGCGCGAAAAATCGTCCAGCGAGACGAGGCGCGGCAAGGGGTCGAAACGGCTGAGGTTGGGGTCGGCGCGCTGCATCGCCAGCCGCAGCGCCTCGGCCATGTCGATCATTGGCGTTTCCAAAGTCACTGTGCCATCTCCCTCACTGTGCCCTGAGCCGTTTCACGGCGTCCCAATCAACCTCAATGCCAAGGCCGGTGCCTGTTGGCACTGGCAGCATGCCATTCTTCTGCCGATCGGCCCCCGGCGCCGCACCCGTGATCCACGTCTTGAACGGGCTTGAATCGGTCTCGCATTCCATCGCCTTGATGTTCGGCATTGCGGCGGCGAGGTGGACGCTTGCCGTCTCGCAGATGATGCCCGACATTCCGATATGGGGCGCATACTGAACGTCGTGCGCGGCGGCAAACTCGGCCATGCGCTTTGTCTCGGTGATCCCGCCGGAGCGCGCGACGTCCGGCTGCAGGTAGGACAATGTACGGTTGGCTACGAGCCGCATGGCTTGATCGAGCGTGTAGTTGCTCTCGCCCGCTGCCAGTGGAGTATCGCAGCGCTGTTTCAGCGCCTCGTACCCAGCCTCGTCTTCCGGCCGGATCGGCTCTTCGAACCAGAAATAGCGATTGTCGGTAAGGGCCCTGCCGACCTCGACAGCCTCCTCCAGCGTGTAGGCCCAGTTCGCGTCGACGCACAGATCGATGTCGTCGCCGGCGCGCTTTCTCAAATGCGCGATGCGCCGGCATGCATCTTTTATCGGGTTTGCGACCTTCACCTTGATGCGCGGGAAGCCCTTTTCCAGGTAGCGGTCGAGCTCGCGCTCCATGAATGTGTCATCGCCCCAGTTGACCGAAGCCGCGTATACCGGAACCTCGGCGCGACCCATGCCGCCCAAAAGCCGATAGATGGGCAGGTTCGCGACCTTTCCCAGAATGTCCCACAGCGCGATGTCGACGCCTGAGATCGCCTCGAACAGCATGCCGCCCGAACGGCCCGAAAGGGCGCGGCGCATGCTGTGCCAATGTGCCGTGATGTCGGTGGGGTTGTGGCCGACGAGCCGCGGCTTCAGCGACGTTTCGATCAGCTCGGCATAGGCTTTCGGCGAGAAGCGGGCGAGCGCCTCGCCAACGCCGGTTATGCCGGCATCGGTGCGCACCTCGACCAGGCAGATTGAGACATCCGTATAGCGGCCCCACGACGTGACGGTTGGATGCGGCAAGGTCTGCGACAGCGGATGGGCAATGACGTCCGTGATACGGATGTCGGCATTGGTGGAATTTTTGTCGCTCACCCGCTTTCCCCTCGAGTCTTGGCACGGCTGGCCCCGCATTTCTCATCAGTAGCGCCTAACAAGGTTGCTTGGCAACTGATTAACTTAGTTGCTAAGTTGATGGGCTACGTGCTAACGATGCGCGATCATGGGGCGACAATGACAGAACAGCCTGACCGAAAGCCGATCTTTTCCGCCAAGCCGGCGAGTTCAGCACGGCTGGCCGACACGGTCTCGGATTCGATCGCGGCGGCGTTGTTCGACGGCCGCATCGCGCCTGGAGAGCCCCTGCCGCCGGAAGGAGAAATCGCCCGAGAGTTCGGGGTGTCGAAGCCGATCGCCCGCGAGGCGTTGCGCCAGCTGGGCGCTGCTGGTCTCATTCTTACCCAGCAGGGCAAGGTTGCACGCGCCAAGGCGTTGAACGGAGAGTCGCTGGAAAGGATCTACGGATACGCGGTGCGCTCGAGCCTGACCCGGCTTCGGGAGGCAAACGAGATGCGCCGGGTCATTGAGACCGGCATTGCTCGCGTTGCCGCCCAGCGGCGCGACAAGGCCGGCATGGCTGCAATGCAGCGGGCGCTTGAAGAGATGTCTTCTGGCCTGGGGGATCCTGCCGCCTTCACCGAGGCCGACATCCTGTTTCACGTCGGCCTGGCCATGGCGACTGGCAATTCGATGATCCGCGTGCAGATGGAAGGTATGCGCTCCGTCCAGCGCGAAGTTTCCGAGCTGTTTTCGCGGCGCGCCAATCGAACCAGAGCCGATTGGCAGGCCACGATCGACCGCCACCAGGCCCTTTACGACGCCATCGAAGCCGGCGACGGCACGCTAGCCGAGCAATGCATCATCAAACACTATGCAGCAGCCGACATCGCCTCGCTTGAGGTGGCAGGCAAGCTCAAGTCCGAGAAGGGCAGGGACCGGTGAGCGGCCAGCGCTTTTCCCTCGTTGGCCGCAGCGCACTGGTCACCGGCGCGAGTTCGGGCATCGGCCGCGCTGTAGCGCTCGGGCTGGCCGAGCAGGGCGCGCGGCTGGTGCTGCATCATTTCGGTGATGCGGCTGGGGCTGCCGAGACTGCACGCGCTATCGACAGCCAGACGCCCATTCTGGAAGCGGATTTTACCCAGCCAGGCGGCGCAGAGATGTTGGCCGACGCGGTGCTTGGCGAGCATGGGCCAATCGACATTCTTGTCGCCAACGCCGCGATTGAGCGACGCGCCGCGTGGCATGAGGTATCTGTCGCCGACATTGGTGCGCATTTTTCAGCAAATTTCATGTCGCTGCTGACGCTGGCCCAGCGGCTGGTGCCACCTATGGCCGAGCGGGGTTGGGGCAGAGTGGTGGCCACCGGCAGCGTCATGGCTTCGCGCCCACGTGCAGAAACGGTGGCTTATGCGGCCATGAAGGCGGCGCAGTTCACTGCCATCCGCGCCATCGCCCGCGACGTCGCCGCCCGTGGCGTAACCATGAATGTCGTGTCGCCAGGCGCCATCGAAATCGAGAAGAACGCTGCCCGATATGCAGAGCCGGCGTTCCGCAACGCCGTTGTGGCGAAAATTCCCGCTGGCCGTCCAGGCCGGCCTGACGATCTGGTCGGCGCCGTGCTGTTCCTGTGCAGTGATGCCTCAGCTTACATCACCGGCACAAACCTACCGGTGGATGGTGGCTGGACCATCGGCGATGCCTCCGGCGCATTGCCGGGTGAGGCGGTGTGATGGCGCACGCCGACGTCACGATTTTCCGCAACCGTCGCGACGTGGTCGGCGAGGGGCCGGTGTGGGACGACGACGCCCGTTGCCTGTGGTGGGTAGACACTGTCGGCAAGACAATTCATCGCGCCGACCCCCTCAACGACAACACCGAAACATACGCAGTACCCCAACCGCCAGCTGCGCTGGCACTTGCAGACGACGGCGCGCTTATCGTGGCTGCTGGCCTCGCCTGGCTTCGCTTCGAGCCTGGCTTCGCCGCGCTCGCGCAGCATGCCATTTGGAGGCAACAACCTGCGTCGATGCGCTTCAATGATGGCGTCGTGGACGCGCGCGGGCGGTTCTGGACGGGCACCCTGCACGAGGCGCGCGAGCCGGTGGGCGAGCTCTTGTGCCTCGACGAAGCCGAGGTCCGCTGCGTCGTGAATGGCTTGCGGACGCAGAATGGCTGCGCCATCTCGCCGGACAGCCGGACCTTCTACCTCGCCGACAGCCACCCGCACGTTTGCGCGATCTGGGCCTTCGACTTCGACCTTGAACGCGGCGACCTCGCCAATCGCAGGCTGTTCCACAGGCCATCCCACGGCCGGCCGGACGGTGCGGCGGTCGATAGCGATGGCTGCTACTGGTTCGCCGCCGTCGATGGTGGACGCATTGTTCGCCTCGACCCCGACGGTGCCGAGATGTCGGCAGTCAAGCTGCCGGTATCGCGCCCGACAAAACCCGTCTTTGGAGGCAGCGATCTCTCGACGATTTATGTGACGTCGATGAGCGCCGGGACCGATCCCGCTGTCGAGCCGATGGCCGGTGCCGTGCTTGCAATCGAAACCGGCGTGCGCGGCCTGCGCCAGCCCCGGGTCAACAACAGCCCCGCCAAGGCCCGACCCCTTGCAGGCGCATCTCAAACAGCTGATCCAATTGGGAGGAAACGCAAATGAAAACCGCAACAATCGCATTGGCAGCCTCGGCGCTCGCGCTGACAATCATGTCGTCGCACACATCGGCTGAGGAGCTGCGTTTCACAGTCTGGACCGGTAATGAAGCGCATCTGAAGATGCTCAACGGTTTTGCAGAGAGCTTCAAGGCGTCGCATCCCGACGTATCGGTGAAGTTCGAGACTATTCCACCGGCCGATTACACGCAGAAACTCACCTTCCAACTTGCTGGCGGTAACCCGCCGGATGCCGGCTGGCTGATGGAGGACGCCGCCCCCACATTCGCCAATGCCGGCGTGCTGGAAGATGTCGCACCCACACTGAACCAGGCACAAGGATACAACTTCGCAGACTTCTCCAAGCCTGCGCTTGGTTTGTGGACGGCCAGCGACACAGTTTACGGCATACCCTTCTCAACCTCGCCCTTCGTTATCTTCTACAACAAGGATCTGTTCGACAAGGCAGGTCTTGAGGACCCGCTGGCGCTCGCCGCCAAGGGCGAATGGGACATGGCCAGGTTCCAGGAAGTAGCAAAGAAGCTCAAGGAGACAACCGGCAAGTGGGGCTTCGAGTTTAAGGACGGACAGGGCTACGATTCGCGTATCATGCATGCCCTGATGCCGCCGATCCGCGCCTATGGTGGCGATGTGTGGGCAAACAAGGAATGCGGCTTTGACAAGCCTGAAGCTGTCGCAGCCGTACAGCAGCTTCATGACATGGTCTTCAAGGACCAATCGATCGTGCCGCCGGGGGAGCAAGGCGACTATTTCTCGGGCAACGCGGCAATGACGATTAACCAGATCTCGCGCGCCTCGTTGATGGAGAAGGCGGGTTTCAAATGGGGCATCGCACCACTTCCCACCGGACCGGGGGGCGAATCTCCAGTGATCGGACAGGCCGGCATCGTGGTCTTCACCGCCGGCAAGCAGAAGCAGCTCGCGGCCGACTTCGTTGCGCATATGACCAATGCCGAAAATGTCGCGATCGCGGCGCAGTTCTTCCCGCCGGCGCGCACCAGCGTGCTCGAAAGCGATGCCTTCGTCACCTCCAACAAACTCATTCCGGCGGAGCAGATGAAGATCGTCGCAGACGCGATCGCCAAGGGGAAGGTGCTGCCCAGCCATGACAAAAGCCCGCAGATCCTGACGGCCATGAAGCCGCGGGTCGATGCGCTGTGGCGTCCCGATGCCAATGTCGAGGCTTCGCTAAAGGCCGTTTGCGAAGCAATCCAGCCGTTGCTCTAGGAGCAGACCTTGCCGGCGAAGCCGACGACAGGAATCGTGACGCAAGACGCCAGCACACCGTGGCTCACGCTGAAGATGCGCGAGGCGATGGAGGCATGGCTGTTCATTGGCCCGACGCTCGCCGGCTTCCTCATCTTTTTTATCGGGCCACTGATCGCTGTGGTCTGGTACTCGATGACGGAGTGGAACCTGCTCGCCCAGCAGGCCACTTTCGTCGGCCTCGACAACTACGACGACGCGCTGTTTCGCAATCCGGACTTCTGGCTGGTCGTGCGCAATTCGGTGATCTTTGCGCTTGGATTGGTACCGTTCAACATGGCCCTGGCGCTGGCGCTCGCGATCTCGCTTTCCCGTCGCTTTGTAGGCGTCGTCTTCTTCCGAACCGTCTTCTTCGCGCCGGTGGTGACCTCGGCGGTCGCCTGGGCGATTGTCTGGAAGTTCCTGCTGCAGGGCGAAGCAGGCTTCGTCAACCAGATGCTTGCTCACATCGGCATCAACGGGCCCAACTGGCTGCGCGAGCCCGACTGGGCGATGGCGGCCGTTATCGTCACCCGGGTCATCAAGATGGTCGGGCTCAACATGATCCTCTACATTGCCGCGCTTCAAGCAATCCCGCGCGACTATGAGGCGGCAGCGCGGCTTGAAGGGGCGTCGAACTGGCAGATCTTCCGCCTTGTCATCTGGCCGCTGCTCGGACCGACGACACTAGTGATCATGGTGATCACGACCATCGGCTCGTTCAAAGTGTTCGACCATATCTATCTGATGACCGGAGGTGGGCCGGAGAACGGCACGCTGGTGCTCGCCTTCTACATCTACAAGCAGGGCTTCGAGTTCTTCGACGTGGGCTACGCCTCCGCACTCGCCATGATCATGTTTGTCATTGTCATGGTTTTGACCCTCGTCCAGCTGGCGCTGCGCCGGAGGGATACCTGATGGGTGGCTTGACGCAAAAGCAGCTCCGCATCGTCAACCAGGTCTGCTGGACGCTCGCGTTGGCCGTGGCAGCGATACCGTTTGTGTTCCCGTTCCTCTGGATGATCTCTTCCGGTTTCAAGAGCGCCAGCGAGATCTTCGGCTCACCCAGCCTGGTGCCGCGCGAGTGGCAATGGCGCAACTTCGTCGACGTCTTCACCTACCAGCCCTTCGCCCGTCAGTATTTCAACTCGCTTTACATAGCGCTGACGGTGACCGCGCTGACCCTCGTCATTTCGTCACTGGCAGGCTACGCGCTGGCACGCCTGCGCTTTGCGGGCGCCGGCCTCATCAGCCTGTTTCTTGTTTCGGCGCTGATGGTGCCGGAGGAAGTGACGATGATCCCGAACTTCTTCCTCATCAAATGGGCGGGGCTGATAGACACGCACTGGCCGCTCATCATGCTGCCTGTGTTCGGACCCCAGGGCATCATGGCCACGTTCCTCATGCGCCAGTATTTCCTGGCCCTGCCGAGGGAACTCGAAGAGGCGGGCAAGATGGATGGGCTTTCGCGCTTTGGAGTCTGGTGGCGCATCGCCTTGCCGATGTCCCGGCCGGCCCTGGCCGCTGTGGCGATCATAACCTTCCTCAACTCGTGGAACCTGTTCCTCGAGCCGCTGATCTTCATTTCGTCGCTCGAAAAATTCACGTTGCCGCTGGCGCTATCCAACTTCACCGACCCTTATGGCACGCCGCTCTGGCACCTGCAGCTTGCCGCAACAACGCTGGCCGTCCTGCCGATATTGATCGTCTATCTGATCGCACAGCGGCAGATCATCGAAAGCTTCGCCCTGTCGGGCGTCAAAGGCTAAGCACATGACCAGTTTGACCCTAGCCGGCATTCGCAAGCGTTTTGGCAAGGTCGACGTGATCCGCGGCGTCGACTTGCGGGTCGCCGACGGTGAATTTGTCGTCTTCGTCGGGCCTTCGGGCTGCGGCAAGTCCACATTGCTGCGCATGATTGCTGGCCTCGAGGATATCAGTGAGGGCGAGCTGCGCATTGGCGACCGCATTGTCAACGAGGTGCAGCCGGCCAAGCGGGGCGTGGCGATGGTATTCCAGTCCTACGCCCTTTATCCGCACCTCACCGTACGAGACAATATGGGTTTCGGACTGAAGGTGCGCGGCGTGCCGCCGCACGAACGACGCCAGCGCGTGGAAGCAGCGGCGGCCACGTTGAAACTGGACGCGCTTCTCCAACGGTTTCCGCGGGAGCTGTCGGGTGGACAACGCCAACGAGTTGCGATCGGGCGCGCCATTGTGGGCGAACCGGATGTGTTCCTGTTCGACGAACCGCTCTCGAACCTTGATGCCGAGCTCCGCGTGCATATGCGCTCGGAGATCGCCTCTTTGCACAAACGGCTCGGCAACACGATGATCTATGTCACGCACGACCAGATCGAAGCAATGACGCTTGCCGACAAGATCGTGGTGCTGCGAGACGGGCAGGTCGAGCAGGTCGGGACGCCGCGCCAACTTTACGAAAGGCCCGGTAACTTGTTCGTCGCACAATTTATCGGCAGCCCCAAGATGAACATCCTGCCGATCGAAGCGGTTGCCGGGAAACTGCCCGGCCAACCAAAAACCGCCAGCCTCGTCGGCGTGCGGCCTGAAGACCTCGAATTGACCGAGCCTGGATCAGGTTTTGTCGATGCACGCATACTGATCAGCGAATACACAGGCGCCTCTTCACTGCTGCACGTGCAGTTGCCCAGCGGCCAAGTCTTCCTGGTCGCGCATGACGGTGAGGCGCCGCCAGCCGACACATCCGTGGGCTTGGCGGTTGAGCCAGGCAGACTTCATTTCTTTGCCGACTCTGGTCGCCGCGCTGACTGACGCAATTTGCTGCTCCATTCGTGCGCGTCGCAGTCTCACACCTTCGTGCTTTGCCCTCCCTTGGGTCCGTCATAGACCAGCGACGTTTTGGTCAAGCAATGGCGTCGGCTCACTCAGAAGCGCCAATCGAGGAAAAAACACGCGTGCGGCTGGAGATAGCTCAGTCACGCGCATGTGGGGCTGCCCTGCAATGCGTCGGTTCGTCGCGAATGTCTGTCGCGAAGCTGACGTCGATCTCATCAGACCACTAGGTTGGGGCAAAGCAGTGAAATCCACGTGCTATGCTGTTGCCCCTTGTGGATTGTCGCGCATTCTCTTCCTCGGCGTTCCCTGAAAGCCCGTCGGAGAGATCGAGTATTTCGGACTACTGCCATCACTGTCTTTAGGGTTTAAGCAACTCAAGATTATTGCGCGCTGTTTCCGGCGAGATGCGAGTCAGAATGTCACCAATCGATAACTTTCATATGTGTCACCGTTCGATTACATGTTGACATTGCCCCATCAAGGGTAGCTGTTGTCGCCGACGTCATGGAAGGGCAAAGGTCAGGCCGAGCCTCTTGCCGAAATCTTTCGGAAATCGGACGGCGACATGCCGGCCAGCTTACGAAATGACTTGTTGAAAGCGCTGAGCGAGCCAAAGCCACTGTCCATAGCCACGCGCAGCACATTGGCGTCGTGATTCATCAGCAGCGCCTGCGCATAGCTCAGTCGCAAGAGATTGACATACTCGTTGAGCGTCATTCCGGTCGATTTCTTGAAGACGCTCATCGCATATTTGGGATGGATGTCGGCTGCCGCCGCGATGTCCACGCAATCAATCTCGTAGAGAAAATTCTCCGCGATGAAGTCGCACATATGCCCGACATTGCGCGAGGATTGCTGATCGAATGGACTGGCGGCGTCAGCATAGGCGGACGCGTCGGGTACGAGGCGGTAGGGCTCGAACCGCACACGCTCCAGGCGAAGCAGGAGTTCGTTGACAGCGTGCTCGGCCTTGGCAGGGTCGCCTGAGCGCGCATAGCCGTTCCAGCGTTCGAAATTGTTCACATCGGAGGGATCGGTTGCACCGGTGACCAGGGTCACTCCTGTCATCAGGCGATGCCGAAGATCAACGGGCAGATGCAGCCGGAAAAAATGCACCAGTGGCAGGTGCGCACCGGCATAGACGGCATCGTCCGATGAATAATCCATTTGATGCGGCAAGCCGCCCCAAAACAGGCACATGTCGCCTGCAGCAAGCGCAATCTCGTGATCATTCATCAGGTAGTGCACCGTGCCTTGCACGATGAAATTGACCTCCACCTGCGCGTGCCAGTGCGGTTTCAGCATAATCAGCGGATGGTTGTGGAACATCTGCAGCATCAGAGGCAGGCCTTCGACGCTGCTGGCGCCGGGCTGGTAAAACGGCCTCTCGGGCATCTTACTTTCCGCCAAATCCATATTCCCTTTGTCGAGGACAGACCTTGCGCGACGCCTAGTTTAGTTGCGCTCGCAGAGAGAGCAAATGAAATGGGAGGATTTCAATGCGCAACATTCTGACCTGCGCCGCGTTTGCGCTTGCCTTGGGCTCCGGCCCGGCCTTTGCGCAATCGGGCGAAATCACGATCTGGAGCTGGAACGTCGCCGCCTCGTCGCTGAAGGCCACGGTTGCGGGCTTCAACAAGCAATTCCCCGACGTCAAGGTAACGGTCGAGGATCTCGGCAATCAGCAAACCTTCGACAAGACGCTGGCAGGATGCGCGGCCGGCGGCGCCGGTTTGCCGGACATTCTTTCGATCGAAAATCACGAATCCGAAATCTTCTGGAGCCAGTTCCCTGATTGCTTCGTCGATCTGAAGACGCTGGGTTACACGGATGAGATCGCCGCCAAGTTCCCCGACTTCAAGCGCACGGAACTTGAAGTTGGCGGCAAGGCCTATGCGATGCCGTGGGATTCGGGCCCGGTCGCCATGTTCTACCGGCGCGATTTCTACGAAAAGGCAGGTGTCGATCCAGCGACGATCAAAAGCTGGGACGATTTCATCGCCGCCGGCAAGAAGGTGATGGAAGCCAATCCGGGCGTCACCATGACCCAGGCGGACATGAACGGCGACACCGAATTCTTCCGAATGATCGCCAATGAGCAGGGCTGCGGTTACTACAGCAAGGATGCTCAGGCGATAACGGTGAACCAGCCGGGTTGCGTTACCGCGCTGGAGAAGGTCAAGGCGCTGAAGGACGCGGGCCAGCTCATCCCCGGTACTTGGGACGAGAAGATCCAGGCGAACACGGCCGGCACCGTGGCCACGCAAATGTATGGTGGCTGGTACGAGGGCACCATCCGCTCCACGTCCCCCGATCTCGCCGGCAAGTGGGGCGTCTATCTTATGCCCAGCGCTTCCGCGGATGGGCCTCGCGCCGCCAATCTGGGAGGCTCTTCGCTCGCTATCACCTCGGCATCCCAGCACAAGGAAGCAGCTTGGGCCTATCTCAACTATACGCTTGGAACCAATGACGGCCAGGTCACCATGCTAAAGGAGTTCGGGCTCGTGCCCTCGCTACTGACAGCGCTGGACGATCCGTACGTTTCACAGGAACAGCCCTTTTGGGGCGGGCAGAAGGTGTGGGTAGACATTCTGTCGACGTTGCCCAAGGTCGTGCCCAGCCGCGGCACCCCATTCTTCTCGGATGCGGACGAGATCATGGTCGCCGTACAGCTCAAATATCTCAATGGCGGCTACCCCGACGCCAAGTCGGCGCTCGACGACGCGGCCAGCCAGATCGCGAGCGCGACCAGCCTGCCGATCGCCGAGTAACTGCACCGGAACGACCGGGTGGGCCTAGCGCCCACCCGATCATCAGACTGCACCTGGAACCTCGACCATGCGGCTGCGCACACAGACGGCTTACGCCTTCCTGACGCCATACCTGCTTGTCTTCCTGGCGTTCTGGATCTGGCCGATCGCCAACTCGTTCTGGCTGTCGTTCCTGAACACACGGAGCGCCAACTGGACATTCAATCCCCGAGTGACCTGGGGCCGGCTGCTCGTCGATCCAGCCTTCGCAAACGCACTCTGGAACACGCTTATCATCCTCGTCATCCAGGTGCCGATCATGATCGCGCTGGCAACGGTGCTCGCAACGCTTCTGAATTCGTCGATGCTCAAGGCAAGAGGCCTCTTTCGCTTCGCTTTCTTCGCGCCTGTGGTGGTCGGCGAGGTCGCTTACGCTGCCGTGTTTCGCCTGATGTTCAATCATGAGTTCGGAATCATCAACAAGATGCTCGCCGTCGCCAGCGTGCCGGCGATTCCCTGGCTTTCCAGTCCGAACGCCGCGATGGCCGTGATCATCATCGCAGTCACCTGGCGCTGGGCGGGGTACAACGCGATCATAATCCTTGCCGGGTTGCAGTCGATTCCCGAGGACGTCTACGAGGCGGCGACGCTGGACGGCGTATCGAAGACACGGCAGTTCTTTTTCATCACCTTGCCGCTGCTAAGGCCGGTTATCGTGCTTTGCGTCGTTATCTCCGTCATCGGCACGATGCAGCTTTTCTCCGAACCGTTCCTGATAACCAACCGGGGCGGCCCAGGCCAAGCGACGGAGACGCTCGGCCTCTTCCTCTACCGGCAAGCCTTCGGAGCGTTCAATTTCGGCTACGCTTCCGCGATCGCCTACACCATTGCGGCGCTTGCCATCGTTATTTCTCTCATCAACCTCTGGCTGGGAAGGGAACGCGAATGAGAAGCAAGTCTTCCGCCGAATTCAGGCGCAAGATTGCGCTTCACGCGGCGCTGGTACCGCTTGCCCTTATCTGGCTTTTCCCGCTTTGGATGATGTTCGTCTTTTCGACCATGTCGGAAAACGGCATCTTCAGCCCCGGGATTGTCCTCACTCCATCCGACCAGTTCGTGCAAAATTTCGTTGTCTTGGAGCGGGATGTCGGCTTCCTTCGCGCCACCACCATTTCGATCCTGGTCGCCGCAGCCTACACGCTCCTGTCGGTCGCACTGACGTCGATGGCCGGCTGGGCGCTAGCCAGCTACCGGTTCGTGGGCAAGGGCGTCGTGCTTGCGACCATCCTCGGAACATTGACGCTGCCCTATTTCGTCGTCGTCATCCCGCAATTCATCATGGTGGCGCGCGACTTCGGTCTCGACAACACATGGTTCGCGCTGATCGTGCCGCCGTTGTTCAATTCGCTTGGCGTTCTTTTTATGCGCCAGACGTTCCAGATGATGCCGGGCGAGTTGTTCGACGCTGCCCGCGTGGAGGGCGTCAAGGAATGGCGCATCTTCCTTTTCGTTGGCCTGCCGCTTGCGCGACCGGCGATCGCCGCCCTTTCGATCATTCTCTTTCTGCATAGTTGGAACAACTATCTGTGGCCGCTCTTGATCAACAGCAAGCCAGCAATGATGACCGCGCCGGTGGCACTCGGCAGCCTGATCGGCCTGACCAAGGTTTCGTGGGGTGGCATCATGACGGGCGCAGTAATGCTGACCGCGCCGATGCTAATTCTCTTTGTCGCGCTGCAGCGCCATTTCGTAGCCGGCATATCCGCCGGCGCGGTAAAGTAGTCGGGAGGGACCGTGGCCGGAATTTCCTTGAAAAAGGTCGTCAAGCGCTTCGGCGTCTACGAGATCATCCATGGCGCCGACCTCGAAGTCGCCGACGGAGAGTTTGTGGTGTTCGTCGGCCCTTCCGGCTGCGGAAAATCGACACTGCTGCGAATGATTGCCGGGCTCGAAACCATCTCTGATGGAACGGTGTCGATCGGCGGAAGGATCGTGAACGATATTGAGCCGGCCGATCGCGGCGTCGCCATGGTGTTCCAGTCCTACGCGCTTTATCCGCACATGACGGTCGAACAGAATCTGAGCTTCGGGTTGAGAATGACCGGCCATGACAAGGCCGATGTCGCGCGACGGGTCAAACGCTCGGCCGACACGCTGCGCATCTCTGAACTGCTCAAGCGCAAGCCGCGCCAACTCTCGGGGGGCCAGCGCCAGCGCGTCGCGATTGGTCGCGCCATCATGCGCGAGCCTCAACTGTTCCTGTTCGACGAGCCACTCAGCAACCTCGACGCCGAACTCAGGGTGCAGATGCGGGTCGAACTCGCGCGGCTGCATAAAGAGCTCGGCGTCACCATGATCTACGTTACTCACGACCAGACGGAGGCGATGACTCTGGCCGACAGGATCGTCGTTCTCAACGCCGGCAACATCGAACAGATCGGCGCACCGCTCGACCTCTACGACGATCCGGCCAACCGGTTCGTCGCCGGCTTCGTTGGTTCGCCGAAGATGAACTTCATGGCAGGCAGGATCGTCGAGACCAACAATGGCGCGGCGATCGTCGAGTTGGTCAATCACCGCGGCGCGCGTCTGCGCAAGCCGGCTGTCGATGCTCCCGCGGTCGGTTCCGATGTCGTCATCGGTGTCAGGCCGGAGCATTTCTTCAATGCCGGTGAGGGCGACTGCGACATCACCATCAAGGCCGACGTTGCCGAACATCTGGGCTCCGTGAGCTATGTCTATGCAAACGCTGGCAGGGAGGAGTTGATCATCGAGCGCGAGGCGTCACGGCAGCGCGCGAACGGCGATCACCTCACGGTTGCCCTCAGGGCCGACCGCTCGCTCCTTTTCGACAAAACGGGCGCCAGGGTTCGCTGATTTCTCCATTTCCCATCATGCCCGAGCGGCTCCAGGAGACCTGAAATGAACGCATCGTCGAAAAAAATCCGCTGGGGAATCCTCGGGCCTGGCAGTATCGCGAAATCCTTTGCTGGCGGGCTTGCCCAATCACGGACCGGCATCCTTGCCGCCATTGGCGCGCGCAATCCGGGCAAGCCCTGCCTCGCCGAAAGCTTTGCCGGCGCCCGCATCCTCGATGGATATGACGCGCTGCTTGTCGATCCGGAAATCGACGCAATCTACATTTCGACGCCGCATCCGAGCCATGCCGAGTGGGCGATCAAGGCGGCAGAGGCGGGCAAGCATGTGCTTTGCGAGAAGCCCCTTGCGCTCACCGCATTCGAAGCCGACGCGATGATCCATGCGGCGCGCAAGGCCGGCACGTTCCTCGGCGAAGCCTTCATGTACCGGCTCCACCCGCAGACGCTGAAGCTGGCGGACCTGATCAAATCAGGCGTCATCGGCGAAGTCCGCATGATCAAGTCGAGCTTCGGCTTTGCCATGCCGGGCTTCATGCCGGAGCATCGGCTCTACGCGAATGACATGGCCGGCGGTGGGATACTTGACGTCGGCGGCTATCCGGTTTCGATGGCCCGCTTGATCGCCGGCGCTGCGGTGGGAAAGCCGTTCGCCGAGCCAGACAAGGTATTTGGCGTCGCGCATCTGGGCCAATCCGGGGTCGATGAATGGGCCTCGGCGTTGCTGCGGTTTGCTGGCGGTATTGTCGCCGAGGTGTCTTGCAGCATTTCGCTCAACCAGGACAATATTCTGCGCATTCTCGGCACGAAAGGGCAGATCGAGGTGCCAGACTTCTGGTTTGCCGGCGGCAACCGCGACGTCGGGCCAGGCAAGATCGACGTGATGCATCTCGACGGGAAGTGCGAGACGATCAGCGTGAACGAAACACGCCATCTCTATTCCTTCGAGGTCGATGCCGCCGGCGAAGCTATCCTCTCAGGCAGGCAAGAACTCGTGTGGCCGGGCATGGACTGGGCCGACAGCCTCGGCACCTTGCGCGTGCTCGACAAATGGCGCGCCGCAGTTGGTCTCGAATACGGCATCGAGAACGCCGCAAAACGCGTGAACACGATTTCCGGCCGTCCGCTGCGGCGAGGCGGCACGGCGATCGGCAAGCGCAAGATCCCGGGACTGCTGCGGGAGGTATCCTTGCTCGCCCTTGGCTTCGAAGATTTCCGTACCTTCTCTTCCGGGTCAATCCTGCTCGATGCATTCTTCGAGGCCGGCGGCAACCTGTTCGATACGGCCTACATCTATGGCGGTGGCGGCTACACCGAAACGCTGCTCGGTGAATGGCTGGCGAACCGCGGCGTGCGCGAGCAATCGGTCATCATCGGCAAGGGCGCTCACACGCCGCTCTGCTATCCCGACGTTATCGGCAAGCAACTGACGCAGTCGCTCGAACGGCTGCAGACGGACCATGTCGATGTCTATTTCATGCATCGCGACAATCTCGACGTGCCGGTCGGAGAATTCGTCGATGCGATGGATCGGGAGGCGAAGGCCGGGCGCATTCGCGGGCCGTTCGGCGGCTCCAATTGGACGCGCGAGCGCATGGACGAAGCGATCGCCTATGCCGACAGGACCGGCAAGCAAAGGCCCGGTACGCTGTCCAACCATTTCTCGCTGGCCGAGATGCTGACGCCGATCTGGCCCGGCTGTGTCACGGCCTCGAGCGACGACTGGAAACCATGGCTTGTCGCTCGGCAGATGCCAAATTTCGCTTGGTCGAGCCAAGGGCGCGGTTTCTTCACAGATCGCGCCGGACGTAACAAGCTTGACGACGACGAACTCGTCCGCGTCTGGTATTCGGACCGAAATTTCCGACGCCGTGACCGAGCAATCGAGCTCGCGAACCGTCTGGGCAAGAGCCCGATTCACATTGCGCTCGCTTACGTCCTGGCGCAGCCCTTTCCCTCCGTTCCGTTGATTGGCCCGCGCACGCTCGCCGAATTGTGGGACAGTCTTTCGGCGCTCGACATCTCGCTCTCAAAAAACGATCTGGAGTGGTTGGAAGGGGCTAAAGGTGGTCCATCCTGATTAACGTTATTCTGGGACTTCGCAACGGTCGACAAAACCGGCCTCAGATGTCTTCAAATGGCGCAACCAAGACTTCCAGCATGGTCACCCGCCCTTGGTGGAGGGATGCATCGACGTGATCTGACCCAAGGCGGTCATTGCTGACCCTACCTGTGAAAGTCTCGAGTTGGCCCCTTCCGTACCTCGAGATCCATGGGTGCGCTCGACGATGAGATTGGCGACGGCGACCTCGTCACCACGACGTTCCCCCACACGAGCGAAAATCCGATCTGGCGCTACAAGCTTGGCCCGGACCGAGGGCTTTGTAACCTGACCCGACGGGCTCCTTCGACGTGCCGCTCCAGTCCGAAACGCCGCGTTCGCAGCCAGGGGGAAGTAGCTTTCCAAAATCGCGGCATCCTCACACACTCAAGTACATGCCGCTGGTGCGATATTCCGTCGGGCTCGCGCCATAGACCCGGCGGAACACCTTGGCGAAATAATTCGGATCTGGAAAGCCGCACAGGATCGAGATTTCCTTTACTGGCACGGTGTTCTTGGCCAACAGCTTGACTGCCCGCAGCAACCGCTTCTGGACCACGAACTCCGCCGGCGGCATTCCTTCGCTGGCGGCAAACACGCGCGAAAAATGGGCTCGGCTCATGCCGGAGACCTGAGCCAGTTCCTCAACCGGCAGCGGTTTGTCGAGATTGGCAGCAATGTGATCGATCACATGCTGCATGGCCCGGCTCTCCTTGCTTGCCACGGGGTGCGAGCCGAAGACATCGTCATAGAGCACCATCGCGGCTTCATAGGCGATCGAAGAGGCGCTGCCGGGACGATCGGCGCCGCCCTCGATCAGACGCAGAGTGCAGTCTGCGAGGCGGTCGATGGTTTCCGGATTCAATTTGAAGAGAGGTCCGGTGACGTTCAGAATGTCCTGCTGGATTCGCAGCGCCTCCTCGCCATGCATCGATATCCAGAAGAACTCCCATCGCCCGCCATCCTCCAACCAGTAGCGATGGTTGTGCGGGATAACAAGCAGCAACGTCTCGCCGGGACGCACACGATAGGTCCGGTTTTCGTAGCGCAGATTGCCGGCTCCCGCGATGGTATGCTGCAGCACCGTGAAGCTGGACTGGCCACGTTTCCGGCCATCCCAACTGTAGCTGCTGTCGGTTCGAATCTCATAACCGGTGCTGGTCGGCATCGTGTGCAGGCGCTGGCGTCCGCGTGGCAGCGAGACACTCTTCATCGTCGGCCCGGATTCGATCAGGTGGCTGAGCACAAATTTACCCGCGATAGCACAATCGACCTCTAGGCCCCCGCCAGCATTATGCGCATAATCCGATGAAAGAGAAGAATACGCACGGCCCAAAGTTGGTGACGCTCGAAAGGGAGGAAAAAGCCCATCAGCGCATGCGTGCGCCGATTCTGCGTCAATTTTACCTAGTGGCTGGAAGCCGGCAGCTTGCCGGGAGGATGAAAATGAGCAAGTTGAAGATCGCCATCATCGGTGCGGGCAGTATCGGTTTCACCAAGAAGCTGTTCACAGACATTCTGTGCGCGCCGGAATTGCAGGACATCGAAGTCGCGCTGACCGACATCAGCGAGCAGAACCTGCAGATGATCAAGGCGATCCTCGACAAAATCGTCGAGTCAAACAAGCTGCCGACAAGGGTGACTGCGACCACCGACCGCCGCAGGGCGATCGAGGGGGCACGCTACATCATGAACTGCGTTCGCGTCGGTGGGTTGGAGGCATATGCCGACGACATCCGCATTCCGCTCAAATATGGCGTCGATCAATGTGTGGGCGACACAATCTGCGCCGGCGGCATCCTCTACGGCCAGCGCAACATTCCGGTCATCCTCGACTTCTGCAAGGACATCCGCGAGGCCGCAGCGCCGGGCGCGAAGTTCCTCAACTACGCCAACCCCATGGCGATGAACACGTGGGCCGCAATCGAATATGGCAAGGTGGATACCGTCGGGCTCTGTCACGGAGTGCAACATGGCGGCGAGCAGATTGGCGAGATCCTCGGCGCAAAGGAAGGCGAGCTCGATTTCATCTGCTCGGGCATCAACCACCAGACCTGGTTCGTCGACGTGCGGCTGAACGGCCGCAAGATCGGCAAACAGGAGCTGGTTGCCGCCTTCGAGGCGCATCCCGTCTTCTCGCAGCAAGAAAAGCTGCGCATCGATGTGCTGAAGCGTTTCGGCGTCTATTCGACAGAAAGCAACGGACATCTGTCGGAATACCTGCCTTGGTATCGCAAGCGGCCCGACGAGATCACCAAATGGATCGACATGTCGGACTGGATCCATGGCGAGACCGGCGGCTACCTCCGCTACTCGACTGAAAACCGCAATTGGTTCGAAACGGAGTTTCCCGCGCTGCTAGAGCAGGCAGGCAAGCCGATTGACGTGCAAAAGCGGTCCAACGAGCATGCCAGCCACATTCTGGAGGCGCTTGAGACCGGCCGCGTCTATCGTGGTCACTTCAACGTGAGGAACGACGGTGCCATCGTCAACCTGCCCGCTGACGCGATCATCGAGTCGCCTGGCTTCGTCGACCGCTTCGGCATCAACATGGTCGCTGGGATAACGTTGCCGGAGGCCTGCGCGGCTACCTGCATGGCATCGATCAATGTGCAGCGCATGTCGGTGCACGCCGCTGTGTCGGGAGACATCGACCTGCTGAAGCTGGCTGTGCTGCACGACCCGCTGGTAGGTGCGATCTGCACGCCCGAGGAAGTGTGGCAGATGGTCGACGAGATGGTCGTCGCCCAGGCCGAATGGCTGCCGCAATATGCCGATGCCGTGCCTCACGCCAGGGAGCGGCTCGCCAAGGCAACCGTGAAGACCCGCGACTGGCAGGGGGTGGCGCGCCGACAGGTGCGCACGATTGAACAGTTGCGCGCCGACAAGGTCCAGGCAGCCGAATAGGCGGCGCTCATTGCAGATCGCCCGTGGGGCGTGAAGTCAAAGGCCGGCTGAACGGCTGTATCGAGGAACGCCAGGAACCACTGGCGCTTAAAGGGAGAGAAGTCGATGATGATCAAATTTGGCCTGCGCAGGACTGCGTTCTTGCTTCTTGGCGTGTCGACCCTTGCGACCTATGCCGTCGCCTCCGAGCCGGTGGAGGTGCCGCAGCAGCCGGAGTTCCCCGCGCAGGGCAAGGCAGCCTATGTGCCGCGCGATTCGATCGAAGAGTTCAAGTCGCTGCCGGAATACAAGGAGCCGACCTGGGTTACCGAAAAGTTCGTTAAGACGGGCAAGCTGCCGCCTTTGGCGGAGCGCCTGCCTAAGGAGCCGCTGGTATTCAAGGCCGGCAATGCGCCCGACGGCATAGGCACCTATGGCGATGTCATGCGCCACGTCATCGGCGGCCGGCCGGAAGGCTGGAATTATTCGGCCGGCCAAACCCAAGGCTGGGGCGGCATCGACATCGGCATGTCGGAATGCCTAACGCGCACCGCGCCACTGTTCCAAATCGAGGCCCAGGACATGGAGCCGCTGCCGAACCTTGCCAAGAGCTGGTCATGGTCCGACGACGGCAAGGTTTTGACGATGAAGCTTATCGAGGGGGCGAAATGGTCCGACGGCGACCCCTACGATTCCGAGGATATCATGTTCTATTGGCAGGACAACGTCCTCGATCCGAACGTAACCCCGCTCAACGCCGCGTCACCGGAAACCTTCGGCACAGGCACAACGCTGAAGGCGATCGACGCGTACACGATCGAGTGGACCTTCAGCGAGTCCTTTCCACGCCAGCACCTTTACGCCATGGCCTACGGCACGTTCTGTCCTGGCCCATCGCATATCCTGAAGACCAAGCACCCCAAGTACAATAAGGATATGACCTACGACCAGTACAAGAACGGCTGGCCTGCCGACTTCATGAACATGCCGGTCATGGGCGCCTGGGTGCCTGTCGCCTACCGCCCCGACGATATCATCGTGCTGCGCCGCAATCCCTATTATTGGAAAGTGGACGAGGCCGGCAACCAGCTGCCTTACCTAGACGAGCTGCATTACAAGCTGTCTACATGGGCGGACCGCGACGTGCAGACGATCGCCGGCTCGGCCGACTTCTCCAACCTGGAGCAGCCGGAAAACTTCGTCGAGGCCCTCAAGCGGGCCGCCGATCCGAACGCGCCGGCGCGCCTTGCCTTTGGCCCGCGTGTCATCGGCTACAACCTCTACCTCAATTTCTCCGGGAATGGCTGGGGCGAGCCGGACGAGCGTGGACAGGCGCTGCGCGAGCTGAACCGCGATCTGGATTTCCGCAAGGCGGTGACTATGGCGCTGGATCGCAAGGCGCTGGGCGAGTCGCTTGTAAAGGGCCCGTTCACAGCGATTTACCCAGGTGGATTGTCGTCGGCGACCAGCTTCTATGACCGCGCATCGACGATGTACTATCCTTTCGACCTCGACGGCGCCAAGGCGTTGCTGGAAAAGGTCGGCCTCAAGGACACGGACGGCAATGGCTTCGTGAACTTCCCCGCCGACAGGCACGGCGGCCGAGACCTCGAGGTCGTGCTGCTCGACAACTCGGACTACACCACCGACAAGAGTCTGGCCGAAGGGGTCATAGGCCAGATGGAAAAGCTCGGCATCCGCGTGGTGCTGAACGCGCTCGACGGCAAGCAGTTCGATGCCAACCGGTACGCCGGCCGGTACGACTGGATGGTCATGCGCAACGAAGCCGAGCGTGCTTCGGTGGTGCAGGATACGCCCGAGCTCGCCGCGACCGGTCCGCGCACCAGCGACCATCACCGCGCCCCGGAGGGCGGCCAGTTGGACCTGATGCCGTTCGAACAGGACCTGGTCGAAACGGTCAACAAGTTCATTGCCAGCAGCGACGACACCGAACGGGCGGAGCTGATGAAGCAGTATCAGAAGATCGCCACGACCAACCTTGATACGATTGGCCTGACCGAATATCCCGGCGCCCTCATCATCAACAAGCGCTTCGCCAACATTCCGGTGGGCGCGCCGATCTTCATGTTCAACTGGGCGGAAGACACCATCATTCGTGAACGCGTCTTCGTGCCCGAGGACAAGCGGGCAGACTTCGAGCTCTTCAAAGAAACCCTGCCAGGCAAGCCCGGGGTGGGTGAAGGCCCCGCAAGCTGAGGCGTATCGTTTCCTTCCCCTCGGTCTGCCCGCAAGGGCGGCCGTTGGAGAGATACCGCCGGTCGAGCCGGTCTAAACTCCATCGACAGCAACGTTCAGCTGGGAGCACACGGCAATGCTGAAATTCCTCGCCATGCGCGTCGCCTCTGCGATCCCGCTGCTGTTCGTCCTCAGCCTCGTCACCTTCACCATCATTCAGGCGCCGCCCGGTGACTACGCCGACTACATCCGTTCGCAGGCGATCAACCAGGGCGGCGCTTCCTACGAGGAGGCCGAAGCACAAGCACAAGCTTATCGCGTCGCCAACGGCCTCGATAAGCCGCTGCCCTTGCAATATGCAAACTGGATAACCGGCATCGTCACACGCGGCGATTTCGGCCACAGCCTTTTCTACAACAAGCCGGTCGGGGAGGTCGTGGCCGAGCGCCTGCCGCGCACACTGATTCTGGCGCTGGTGTGCCACTTCCTAGCCTCGGCCATCGGCATCGGCTTCGGCATCCTTGCGGCCACGCGACAGTATTCCTGGATCGACACGACGTTGTCGTCCGTGGCGTTCCTCGGCATGACCGTGCCGCGCTTCCTGATGGCGCTGATCATGGTCTACGTCCTGGTCTTCCACTTCAGCGTGTCCGACATCAACAACTTCTTCTCCTCCCGCTACGGCGGCGCGCAGTGGTCGTGGGCGAAATTCGTCGACCTGCTCAGCCATGTGTGGCCAGTCATCGCAATCGCCGTATTCGGCGGGCTTGCCTACAACATGCGGGTCATGCGGGGAAACCTGCTCGACACGCTGAATGCCCAATATGTCGAAACCGCCCGCGCCAAGGGGCTCAGCGAAAGCCAAGTCATCATGCGTCACGCGGTTCCCAACGCGATGCATCCACTCATCATGTATCAGGGCGTCGCCCTGCCTTACATGCTGACGGGCGAGATCGAGGTCGCCATCATATTCGGCCTCGCCACCGTCGGACCAGCCATCGTCGGCTCCATGCAGGTGGGCGACGTTTATGTCACTGCAACCTTCATGATGGTGCTCGCCGCGACCCTGATCCTCGGCAACATTATCGCCGACATGCTGCTTGTGCTGGTCGATCCGCGCGTGCGTATCGGGGGAGGAGACTGAGATGCGCCTCACTGCCGCAGAACTCCCCTTGACGTCGGAGCCGACGCATCACGAACCGCTGACGCCGCCGCTTGAGCCAAAATCGGCCGCGACCGTGCCGCCAAGGACGGGTCACGGCGAAAGCTACCCGGCGCTGGTGTGGCGCCGGCTGCGCAAATCGTGGACGGGCATGCTCGGCCTGGTGCTGGTTGTCGGCCTGCTTCTGATGGCGGTCTTTGCCGACTTCCTGTCGCCCGTCGATCCCAAGTTGACGGACATCGCCTTTGCGCCGCCGCAGGCAATCAGCTTCCGCGACAAGGAAGGCAATTTCAGTTTTGCGCCGCGCACCTACAAGTTGGGCGAGGGCGAGGAACTCGATCCGATCACCTTCCAGCCGATTGTCGGTCCCGATTATGACAACCCGCAATGGCTGGGGTTCTTCGCCAAGGGCGCGCCCTACTTCCTGCTTGGATTCATTCCGGCGGATCGACATTTCTTCGGCGCGGTCGATGGCAGCCCGGTGCACCTGCTCGGCACAGACAAATTCGGCCGCGACATTCTCTCGCGTATCTTTTACGGCGCGCGCATCTCGTTGATGATCGCTCTGACCGTGGTCGCCATCATCACCGTCGTTGGAACGACAGTCGGCATGGTGTCGGGATATTTTGGCGGCCGCTTCGACGCCTGGATGCAATGGTTTGTCGACCTGATTCTGGCTTTCCCGCAACTGCCGCTCTATCTGGCGCTAACCTCGCTCATCCCGGTCACCGCGCCGACCAACGTCTTTCTCGCCTTCGTCATCTTTGTGATGTCGGCGCTGGGCTGGGCGCAGCTGTCGCGCGAAGTGCGCGGCAAGACACTGGCGCTCGCCCGCATCGATTATGTGCGAGCCGCTGTTGCTATCGGCGCAACCGACCGCCGCATCATCTTCCAGCACATCCTGCCCAACGTCATGAGCCATGTCATCGTCGCCGTCACGTTGGCAATCCCAAGCGTTGTCCTGCTGGAGTCCTTTCTTGGCTTCCTCGGCTTCGCCGTCAAGCCGCCGCTCATCTCCTGGGGGCTGATGCTGCAGGACACCGCGACCTATTCGGTCATCGGTTCTTATCCGTGGATCCTTGCGCCGGTCGGCGCGGTTTTGGTCACGGTTTTCGCCTTCAACGCGCTGGGCGACGGCCTGCGCGATGCAATCGATCCGTATTGAGGAGGGCGAGATGGCCGAAGAGCATGTCATTGTACCCACCGAACGTCTGGACCGAAAGCAGAAACCCGGTCGGCCGGTGATCGATGCGCGCAACGTGGCGGTTAGCTTCAAGGTGGAGGATGGCACTGTTGAGGCCGTGAAAGGCGTGTCGTTCCAACTTCACCGCGGCGAAACCGTCGCCATCGTCGGTGAGTCCGGATCGGGCAAGTCGGTGACGGCGCGCACCATCATGGGGCTGCTGACCAAACGCGCCACCGTCAGTGATCGGGCGAGCATCGCCTACAACGGGCGCGATGTGCTGAAATTCTCGACGCGCGAACGGCGGTCGCTGCGCGGCGACCGGATATCGATGATCTTCCAAGAGCCAATGAGCTCCCTCAATCCCATCTACATGGTCGGCAGCCAGATTGTCGAAGCGATCCGCGCACACAAGAGGGTGAAGCGCCGCGATGCCGAGGCGCGCGCGCTCGAGCTGCTCAAACAGGTGCACATTCCAGATCCAGAATCGCGGCTACGGCAATATCCGCACCAGCTGTCCGGCGGCCAGCGCCAGCGCGTGATGATTGCCATGGCGCTGGCCAACAGCCCTGATGTGCTGATCGCAGACGAGCCGACCACTGCGCTGGACGTCACGGTCCAGGCGCAAATCCTGAACCTCATCCGCGAGCTTCAGCAACGGCTCGGCATGGCGGTGATCTTGATTACCCATGACCTCACCGTGGTCCGGCAGTTCTCCGACTACGTCTATGTCATGCAGCACGGCGTGGTGCGCGAGCACAACACGACCGAGGCGCTCTTCAAGGAGCCTAAGCACCCCTACACCCAGCGGCTGCTCGCTTCCGAACCGCGCGGCAGCGCCAATCCGCTGCCGGCCAAGTCTCCCGTCATTCTGGAGGGTAGGGGCGTGCGCGTTTCCTTCACGCTGAAGAAGGGCGGATTCTTCAACCCAGAGATGCATGAGTTGGTCGCGGTCAACGACCTCGACATTCATCTGCGCAAGCATGAGACGTTGGGCCTTGTGGGCGAATCCGGCTCCGGCAAGACGACATTCGGACAGGCGCTACTGCGACTCATCAACACCAGGAAAGGCGAAGTCAGCTTCGATGGCGAGCCAATCCAGAACAAGACCCGTAGCGAGATGCGGCCGCTGCGCGCGCGCATGCAGATCGTGTTCCAAGATCCTTTCTCATCGCTCAATCCGCGAATGTCGATTGGCCAGATCATCGGGGAGGGTCTCGTCGTCAACGGGCTTGGCACAACCAAGGGCGAACGCCAAGACAGGATCAAGGAGGCACTGGTTTCGGCTGGCATGCCAGAGAACATCCTTTCGCGCTTTCCGCATGAATTCTCCGGCGGCCAGCGCCAGCGCATTGCAATTGCGCGCGCTATCGCCCTCGAGCCGGAATTCATTCTGCTCGACGAACCTACATCGGCGCTCGATCTCTCCATTCAGGCGCAGATAATCGATCTTCTGCGCCGCCTCCAGGACGAAAGGGGATTGAGCTACCTGTTCATCTCGCACGACCTCAAAGTGGTGCGAGCGCTGTGCCACCGCGTCATGGTCATGCAGCACGGCAACATCGTCGAACAGGGCCCGGTCAGCGAAGTCCTTTCGAAACCCAAAACCGAATACACGCAACGGCTCGTGAGGGCCGCCTTCCAGGTCGCAGCATAACTAGGAAAAAAGGCTTCTCTCATGGCTAAGCAACCCAAGATCACATTTGTCGGCGCCGGTTCGACTGTGTTCATGAAGAACATCATTGGCGATGTATTGCAGCGGCCCGCGCTGTCGGGCGCCACGATTGCGCTCATGGACATAAACCCTGAGCGGTTGGAGGAAAGCGAGATCGTCGCAGGCAAGCTGGCCAGGACGCTCGGCGCGTCGGCCAAGGTCGAGACCTATTCCGATCAGAAGAAAGCGCTGGAAGGCGCCGATTTCGTTGTCGTCGCCTTCCAGATCGGCGGATACGAGCCCTGCACGGTCACCGACTTCGAGGTGCCGAAAAAATACGGCCTGCGCCAGACCATCGCCGATACGCTCGGCGTCGGCGGCATCATGCGCGGCCTGCGCACCGTGCCGCACCTGTGGTCGGTGTGCGAGGACATGCTGGAGCTTTGCCCTGATGCGATCCTGCTGCAATATGTCAACCCCATGGCCATCAACACCTGGGCAATCTCAGAAAAGTATCCGGCCATCAAGCAGGTGGGCCTTTGCCATTCGGTGCAGGGCACCGCCTATGAACTGGCGCGCGACCTCGACATTCCGGTCGATGAGATCCGCTACCGCGCGGCCGGCATCAACCACATGGCCTTCTATCTGAAGTTCGAGCACCGGCAGCCAGATGGCAGCTACCGCGACCTCTATCCGGATCTCTTGCGCGGCTATCGCGAAGGGCGTTTTCCGAAGCCCAGCCACTGGAACCCGCGCTGCCCCAACAAGGTGCGTTACGAAATGCTGAAGCGGCTCGGCTACTTCGTCACCGAAAGCTCGGAGCATTTCGCCGAATATACGCCCTACTTCATCAAGGAGGGCCGCCCCGACCTGATCGAGAAATTCGGCATTCCGCTCGACGAATATCCGCAGCGCTGCGTCGAGCAGGTGGCGCGCTGGAAGAGCATCGCCGACAGCTACCGCAAGGCTGAGACGATCGAAGTGCAGGAAAGCAAGGAATACGCCTCGTCGATCATGAACTCGGTGTGGACCGGTGAGCCCTCGGTCATCTACGGCAACGTCCGCAACAATGGCTGCATCACCTCGCTGCCGGAAAACTGTGCCGCCGAAATGCCGTGCCTGGTCGATGCGTCCGGAATCCAGCCGACCTATATTGGCGCGCTGCCGCCGCAGTTGACGACCCTCATCCGCACCAACATCAACGTGCAGGAACTCACCGTCGCCGCTCTGATGACGGAAAACCGCGAACATATCTACCACGCCGCAATGATGGATCCGCACACCGCTGCCGAGCTTGACCTCGACCAGATCTGGAACCTTGTCGACGACTTACTCGCCGCGCATGACAAGTGGATTCCAGCTTGGGCAAGGTCAGCCAAGAAGGTGCGCGCGGCCTGAACTGCCACCAAGCCCAGCGATGCGGTCAGAGCGTCGCAGGATACACCCAATTCCAAACCGCAACGCGAATTGCCTAACGGCGGGAGCAAGTTGGTGATGGGTGGTTGTTGAGCGGCTTCCCGGACAAACGCGTCTCGACCTGGATGTGGGCCTGTTCGCGAATTTTCTGGTATGAGGGGAAGCGAGCCTCACGCACCTATGTCCAACTGTCCAGCGCCGTCTTTTAGGCTTTGATATAACTCGCGGACGCGGCGTCCTTCAGTGACCTTAGCCAGTGGCTAAGCGCACCCTACGGCATCGACGTCGTGGACCGGACCAATCAAACGCGCCGCTCGTTTTCATCCACGCGATCGCCTCGTGCGCCAGAGGCAAGGCACATGAACGAATACATTCGCCCCGTCGGCAGCATGCTCTCCAACCCGAAGCTGAGGTGTGCCATGGGCTGCGAAGCGGTGAAACAACTGCCGGAGCGTCGAGGACCGGGCGAACTTGGTGCGGTCGCCATCGGCGATCGTCCATTCTCACCAACTTCCAATAGTTCGTCGTCGCTTGATTTGCTAACCTGCGGACCATCGACGGCCTGGAGGGAGCGGCGATGCGTCCGCGAGGACTGATCCTTTGGACCTGCGCAGCCATGTACCTTGCTGCGGCTACGCATGCTCGATCCCAAGGGACAGAACCCCCTAGGCCCGAAGCAATGACATCCACCGCCGTTGAGAAAAACTCCAGTGTCTTTCAGGACCTGACTGCCCTGTTCAATGAAATCCTGGGCATCGTCGGCGCCCTTTCCGATCCAGAAACGAAGAAAAGGTTCGCCGACACGTTCGATGCGATGGATCAGAATCTTGCGCAAGTCATTGTTGCCAAACACGACATCCTTCATGCACTTGAGCACGATCCGTGTTCGGCCGGGGGACAAACCGAAGCGGTGAGATTGGCAAGTTGGCAGGCCTCTCAGCTTACACCTCTGATTCTGAAGCTAAGTGCGCAGATAGGAGACATCAGGACGTCGATGCAGTCCGCCGAGGTCAGGGCACATGCCGATGGCATTGTAAGCAAGTTGTTGGCTGACGAGGTCCACAGGTACTGGTCGGGTGACCTGCTCATGTACTGCCGACTGAGCCCGGATCAGCAGGCGGCGTTCCTTATGGAAATCCAGCAAAGCCAAACCGCGCTTCAAGCTTCCAGCGCCGGTCTAAGAAACCTGATTGCGAAGCTCAATCCGTAGCCGATGCCAAGCTTCCATCGTGAGCCATCGGACAATGTGAAGGTCAGGCTGGAGAGCTTGCAAGCTCGCAGGGTGATCGCCGAGGGATGCTTGATCGGCCACCCAGTTGACCTGGCAGCAAGAAACGTGTGCGTTTCCGGTAGGACGCCTTGAGATCAGCCTGTCATTTCGCGCTGCGGAGGTCGAAGGCAATGGATGATCATGAAATCGTTGCCATTCGAGCCTTGCTCGGCTCCAAGCCCCGTCCCATCGGATGGGAGGCACGACGGCAGCGCATTGATGAGGTGGGGTCGGTCTGGCGCGTCGCCGACGACATCAAGCTTGAGCGGGTGGTGCTGGAGGGGCGTTTGGAAGCCGAGTGGTCGATCGCTCCCGGAAGCGACCCGTCTCGCGTCCTCATGTACTTTCATGGCGGTGGCTATTGCTCGGGGTCCATACTCAGTCACCGTCGTTTGGTGACCGAGGCTGGCCGGGCGGCCGGTGTGCGAACTTTCGCCGTCGCCTATCGTTTGGCGCCTGAGAACCCTTTTCCGGCAGCGTCGGAAGATGCCGTCACCGCCTGGCGCTTCCTGTTGAAACAGGGCTTTGTGGCGGCAAATGTTGCAGTCGGCGGCGACAGCGCCGGTGGCGGGCTCACGGTCGCGCTACTGACGGCATTGCGAGGTATGGCGGCAGCATTGCCGGCTTGTGTCTGGCTGGTCTCCCCCTGGACTGACTTGACCCTTTCGGGCACAACGCTCGATAGCAAGGAGGCGGACGATCCGCTCATTCGCAAAGCCTATCTGGCCGAACTTGCCGACGCCTATCTGCCTACCACGATCGACAGAAAGGACCCGCGTGTTTCGCCGCTCTACGCCGATTTGAAGGGTTTGCCGCCGATGCTCATCCAAGTTGGCTCAGCCGAGACCTTGCTTGCCGATGCAACGCGCTTTGCGGCTGTTGCGGGAGCGGACGACGTGGCAGTCACGCTGGAGATCTGGCCCCGGATGATCCACGCCTGGCCCTTGTGGAACGCCCATTTGGAACCCGGTCGACTTGCATTAGGTGCTGCCGGGGCCTTCATACGCCACCACACATCAACTGGATGATGTTTCCGAGGTATTCGAAGTTGCGGCCCTTGGCGCGGCGCAGGGGAGGTTGGTGCTCGGTTCGCGGGACTGCGGCCAGCTACCGCTCGCCGGGGGCACTGGTAAGGCGGCTTCGCACGGGCGGCACGAAGCGCGTCCTCGTGCGACACGTTACCGTGGAAGACGGACGGGCACGCGCGCCGGACAATTCCGGGCTGGCTGCGCTCGGCGGCCGGATGACCGGCTTTCATTTCGGAATCTTGACGATTCTCGGAACCCTGAAGGACAACGGATGTGCATCAGCCGGCGGCAGGGTCGCTCGTGGACCTGTGTTCTGAACTGGCACGTTAATGTATGCGCCGTCCCGAACTTTTTGAAATGTCTCCTCGACGATCGCGGAAAAACCGCCGCTGTGCATGCCGCTCAGAAAGGCGAGCGTATAGGCAGCTTTGCCCGAGAAGGAGAACTCGCAGTTCTCGAATGAACAACCCGTCAGCGTCGGAGGGATATCGCCCGCATAGTCGCGCCGACAACGATCGAACAGGCAATTCTCGAAATGTTTTCCGTCGAGCGAGAGACTTTTTGTCGGATTACGGCGGTGCTGCTGCCGACGATGCCGCCGTCGCCGCATATCTGGCTGGGCGAAATCCCGCCACGAACGGCGCCGAGACATTTACAGCGGACCATTCCGCTGGCGGCTCAGCGGGCTTCCTCAACATAAATGACGTGCCAGAACCTCCGGTGCCGCTGCTCGCGGCGCCGGGTGGCGTGGAAGCGCAAGGTGAGGATTTGTGGGGTGAAGTGCTGACCGGGGACACGCTGGACTCAATCGTCGCCGCAGCGATTGATCGCTGGGCGGCCACTGGCCTGACCGACGAGCAGCGCGCGGTTCTCAATTCGGCGACCTTCGAGATCGCCGACCTCGGCGGCAGCTATCTCGGGCAGGAGGGCGGCTCGCATATCCGGATTAACGACGACGGCGCCGGCCATGGCTGGTATGTCGATGCAACGCCGCTCACCGACGACGAGTTTGCTAACCGCGTCGGCGACACACGACTGATCTCCGACGGCACGCAGGCGCCGGCCGGCCAGTACGACCTGCTGACCGTCGTGATGCACGAATTCGGTCACCTGCTCGGGTACGACGACACCTACGCGGTCGATCAAAGCTCGACGCTGATGTCAGGATGGTTGACAACCGGCGAACGACGCCTGCCAAACGTCGTCTACACCCCCCAGGATCAATACTACTCGGCAAATTCTTTCGAGTAGTCCATACAAATGGCGCGCCGGCGGGCGCTTTCCGGAGCGGTGCTGGGACGGCTAAGCCAGCGGCGGCCGGGAAAAGACCGAACAGGCTCTGATATCCGGGCTGTGCTCTGGAAGACGGCGGAAACTAAACAAGCGCCAGATGGAAGTGGCAGAATGGCCGACAATAACAGAAATACGGCAAGGAACGGCGACACGGCCGGCGCGCCATCGCCGCAATTGCCAATTTTCTACACAGCGCCGGAGGCCCTGAACCCCAAACGGCACGGCACGCTGAGCCTAGTCCTCAAATCCGACTTTCGCTTCGCCGCTTCCGCCTATGCCATCCCCATCGTGGCGTCGGAAATGCCGGCAGCGATGCGCTCCTATCCGATCGTCTTCATTGGCCCGGAAAAGATGCCGGTGGTCGTCACCGGGTTGCGCCAGGATGAGAACCTCTTCGTCGAGCCGGACGGCTCCTGGAGCGCGCCGCACTACGTTCCGGCCTATGTCCGCCGCTACCCCTTCGTGATGGCCGAGGACGCTGAGCAGACCGGTCGGCTGACACTCTGCGTCGATCGCGGGAGCGACCGCCTCATCGAGACCCCGGCGACACCGCCGGCCGACGGCGAGGCCGTGTCCGTGCCGCTGTTCAAGGGCAGCGAGCCCGCCGACGCGACACGCAAGGCGCTCGAATTCTGCAAACAGTTCCAGCTCGGGTTTGCGGCGACGCGGGCAATGATCGAACGTATAGACGCGCTTGGTCTTTTCTCCGCACGGCGCAGCACGGTGACGCTCGATAGCGGCGAAGTGCTCAACCTGTCGGACTTTCAGGTGGTGGACGAATCCGCGCTCAATGCCTTGGGCGACAGTAACTTTCTGGATCTCAGGACATCCGGTGCGCTGGCGATGATCTACTGCCATCTTGCTTCTTCCAACAGTTGGAACGCACTGGCGCATCAGGCGCAGGTAAGAAACTAGGCCAGGCATTCGACCGACGCTGCTGTGAGGCGCCGATGTGGTCAGCACCGTGGCCGGATTGGGGCCGACGCGGTCCGGATGCCGTACCGCACTTCAGGAATCTCGACTCTCCATGTCTGGTCGTTGCGATCGTTGGCCGGCGCCATCCATGCGCATTTTGTTGGCCTCAAGCCAGCGCTTGACCACCCTGCGGCTGGTCTCGCCCATGCCTTGGATGCGACAGAGGTCGATAACCGCGACCCAGGCGGGATTGGGATGCCATTCCTTCGGCACCCACCAACTGTTGCCGAGACCTGCCTCGCGCCACAGAATTGCCCGGATGCGAATGAGCTGCCGGGCGGTGGTGGTGAATTCATCCAATCGCCGTAGCGGGCCTTCCTGGCCCCTCAGTGTCTCAACCATGGCTGGCGCACCCCGGTCCCTTGGTGCGAAACGACGGAACCAGTCGCGGTATTTCAGCGAAGGCACGAAATGAAAAATGGCACACGCAAAGCGTTGCCAGGCAAAAACCTGTCCCCATTGCTCCCCCCACAGGATGCTAAAGTCATCAAACCAGATTGTTAGCCGGAGGTCGAGCGATCCGCCGAATTTCTCTGGCGACTTGAGGCGAACCTCCAAGGGCCGGGAAAACCGCAAGACGCACAATCCCGATGGTGACAGGAAAACGAATAGATCAACTCATAAAGGCGAGCTGTTCGTGCAGCGTTCCGATGCTCATCAGCAACACACTCTAGGGGAGGTTCTTTTCAGCCTCAGCCCGGCCAGCATTCTTGAATTACTCCATTGTGCCGGTGCGGTAGTCATCGCTGGCGGCTTGAGCGTTCAATGTCGGTTGCGCCGGGAAGTCCAAGAGAATGCGGACCCGGTCACTACCGCATCGCTGGCATTTCAGGCGGCTTCCAAGCCATGCGATTGGGAAGCCCCGGCCGCGCGTCGCGACAAACGTCATCATGTCGATCGCCGCCAAGTATTCGATACCGACAATCCTCATCGCCTGTCAGTTCATGCTGATGGTCACCATCAACGCCAGTAACGATGGCGCACTAAGCGACCACCGCAAAACTGGACCTCGACAACGCCTTGCACGATGGTGAGGAACTGCTCGATCACTCGCACTTCATGAAGCCGCGGTTCGCTTTGCGCTGTTCAACAGGGACGTGGTGGTGGCTCGTCCGCCGGATTCGGGTATTTCCGCCTACGTTCTGAGTTGACCAGTGACCAGTAAAGAGTGCTGAAGAAATGATCGTCAGTAAAGGTGCCCATTGCGATGCCTGATTCTACGTCAAGCCTAAGTTGTCCGTTCTTGAAATACGGCCTATAAATCGAGATGTATGTGTCACTCGAATGTATTAGGACATCGAACGTTTCAGCTAGCCCCTCATCAGGCGGGAGATGCTCCCGACGCAAACGTACGAGGTTCTCAGGGCTTGGGTGCGTTTGAGCAATCCATATCCAATCAGCAACTGCTCCGTACATCCGTCCTGAAAAATCAAGCCTCTTGTTCTGTTCGGCAGACTGCATAGCTTCGTAAAGCCTGCGGGTGACTGGATTTGGCGGAGGTATCGCTATCATTCGAAAGGCCTTCCTCACTCGGGTAGTGCAGCAAAGACCTTATCATGAAATGGACCCTGGAAACCCTCATAGACGAGCGGATGGATAGAGGCGGGTTGAGCCAACCTCGCGTTTACAACGCAAATGTCACTCCCACGGGAGATGTCCCAATTGTTGCACGCGACACATTGCTGATCTACTGGCGTTTCGCCCTCAGCAGATTGGCGAGTTCGCCGTAGGGCGCCTTGCAACGGTCGAATGCCAGCGGGCCGGGCTCGTCGACGAGCTTGCAGCCTTGCTTTCGAGCGATTGCATCGAGGAGGAGCGTCAGCGAACGGTCAGCGCAGCCCGCAATGATCATCCCGGCCTTGTCGTATTGCTTGCGCCACCCGCAGCGGTCGCATGCGACGATAATTTTGCGGGCTGGATAGTCGGCGAGTTTTCATGCGCCCGTCATGGCGACCTCCTCAAAAGCAAAAGGGATCGCCGCACCGGGTTCAGCAATGTCTCGATTCGAAGGCGGCGACAAGCCACCTGCAAGCCCACCACCGCGCATTCGTCGCGGCTGGCACGGTTGCCCGGTCACGGCGCCGAAATGTTCAGGAAACAGAAGCGCGGTTTCCCCAAGCCTATGAAGTCCGCGAAGGGGTCAAGGCGCGGTGGCGCTTTTCCCGGAGCGTGTGCGGCAAGCATTGGGTGAAGCCGCAAATGACCCTCGTCGGCCCTCAGGAGCCGGCATAAGGAAATATCGGTCAATTGGTGAACCGCTTCACATCGGGGGATCGCTAACAGGCGCACCTTCAGTCATAAGCAAGCCGTTCGAGAGACGAGTGATATCGAGGTTTGTCGGAACCCGATGGAGTAATCGAACATAAAACGCGTTCTTTCGACCGCTCTTTTCACCATGATCCTCGCCAGCCCAACGCTGGCGCAGACCACGACGACGGGTGGCGGTGCTACTCTGAACGTCCAAAGTTCCAAGGGCAGCGGAACACTTAAGGATACGACATCGCATACTACACACAGCAATGGCGTGGTGGTCTCGACATCAACCGGCAGTGATGGCCAACCGAACGGCGGTGGCGGTGGCGGTGGCGATGGCGGCGGTAACGGTGGCGGCGGTACGAATGGTGGAACCGCTGGTGGCGGCGCTGGCGATAGCAAAGAGGGCCATTAGAAATTAGATTCTTTCCTCCGAATTGCGGCCGGCGGTGGCAATCGCCAGGTCCGCGCCGCGCCTGAAGGCGTGACGCGGACAGCCTCGGCCGCCATGTGTCACCTGCTGCCGCGATTATCGAGCAGGCTCACGGCCATAGCGGCACCAAGCACGCCACCGAGGCGGCCTATCGGCGGCGCAAGGCTCTGAAGAAGGCGCGGCTGATCTTTGCCGACTGGACCTCCTGCGCCAGCAAGATCGTGCCGCTGCCTGCGTCAGAGGCGGCATAGCCGGCGCTTCTCGGCTCACCAGCGCGCGTTCGTCGCGGCTTAGGATAGATGCCGGCCAAGCGCCCGGCGTGCGCTGGCGAGCCCCTGACTGAAAGGCGTAAGAGATTTCGCGAAAGGCCGGATGGGCAACCCGCCAGGCATGACGCAAGCTCGGCCCCGTTGCCGTTGCCTTTAGCCCAAGGCCCCCCGCCGGCGCGGCAACGCCCGGCGAGTCGGTTACTCGGCTCGTCGGGTTTCCGGGCCGGCGCATTTATCGGGAATTGCCGCAGCCGATTCCGGGCATTCTCATCCACAGGCTTGGATGCGATGTCTGCGGCACGCGGGTGGAACTGAGCTACGCCCAGAGGCCACGCAGAGGCCACGCAGAGGCCCCGCCGATCCGCATCTGAGGGCCAAAGGCAGGTAGGCTTGTTTGGCGAAGCAAGCTGTTCGCCGGACCGGCAGCGAACATGAGACGAACGCGGAATAATTGTTTGGCCATGAAACAGTTTTCAGCGCCGCTCGTTTTTAATCACGCCGTCCGAAAAGGGAGGTTGGTGATGATGAGATTACTGCTCGCGGCAACGGTGTTTCTCTCGGCAATGCCGGCACACGCAATCACGCGCTACAATTCGACCAGCATGAGTTGCGACGAGGTCAGGGGTACTATCCGTCAAGATGGCGCGGCGATCATGCGTTATCGTTCGACGCGCAATCCATCCCTCCAGCTATTCGGCCGCTATGTGCTTGACGATCGCTTTTGCAGGCAGAGCGAGCGGGCGGAAACTGTGTTTATTCCGTCCGCTGATCGAAAGTCATGCCCCGTCTATGAGTGCAAACCCTTCGACATCGACGACGATTTTCCTGTTCTGAGGCTCCATCGCTTCGACTGAGTTGTTGAGATGAACTTCGTACCCTAAAGCGTGATGACGGGCTCCGGCAGGCCAGGAGTGTCGACCGGCCGCATGAAAACCGCACCGCCGAGATCTTTTCCCTTGCCGCTTCCGTTGTGCTGCTGTTCCAACCGGTCGTAACATACAACGTTCAGTTCTGGTCCGCCAAAGCAGAGGCTTGAAACGAAAGTGGTCGGCAAATAGATCAATGCATACGACTTTGCTGCCGCCATAGAGTGCGCACCAGACATTCCCGACGCTATCTACAGTGAGGCCGTCGGGCTGTTGATTTCCGCGAGGTCCTACCGCGGCGGAAATGTGAGCTTCGCCGCAAGAACCCGTGCCTTTTCATTCAAGGAAACGACGTGAGTGACGAATTGGCCGCTTGCGGTAACAGATTTTCAAGGTTAACGAAATTAGCCTGCAGTCATCATCAACGGACACTGGCTTAGCCACGAACAGATGACGCGTATTTCCATGCTAGCCAATGTTGCACGTGCCAGCTTGTTGGTTGCAGCCATTGCCTTGGCCGGCTGCACGGATATGACATCGCGCAGGGTGAATCCCAACGCGGAAAAGGCGCTGCCTCAAAAGATCCTCGCCGAGATGAAGACGAAAGGGATGACCCGCTCCTCGCCCGTCATGGCGCGCATCTTCAAGGAAGAGGGCAAGCTCGAGATCTGGAAGCAGACGAAAAGCGGGCGCTACGACCTCATCACCGAGTATGACATCTGCAAGTGGTCGGGCAAGCTTGGGCCGAAATTCACCGAGGGCGACCGCCAGGCGCCGGAAGGGTTCTATACGGTCCGGCCCGCGCAAATGAACCAATGGTCGAACTATCATCTGGCGTTTAACATCGGCTACCCCAACGCGTACGACCGTGCACAAGGCCGCACAGGGTCGAACCTCATGGTTCATGGAGCCTGCTCCTCCTCAGGCTGCTATTCGATGACCGACAAGCAGATCGAGCAGATCTACGCCTTCGGGCGCGACGCCTTTCGCGGCGGCCAGAGGGAATTCCAGATCGAGGCGTTTCCCTTCCGCATGACTGCGGCCAACATGGCGCGCTATCGCAACGACCCGAACTACGAGTTCTGGAGCATGCTGAAGGAAGGCTACGATCATTTCGAGATCACAAAGGTGCCGCCAAAGGTCGATGTCTGCGAGAAGCGCTACGTCTTCAACCAGACGGCCGGCGCCGGCGTTACCTTCACCTCGACTGGCGCATGTCCCCTCACGACGCAGCCCAATTCGCTGAAGATTGCCTACGAGAGCTACCAAAAGACTTACGACGCGGCCTTTTCGACCGCCGTCGGGTCGAGCACGCCTCAGCCGAAGGCGACGATCGGTGGTCCCAAGGAAGCGGCGTTGGTCTCGGACTGGACCCGCAAGCGCGCCCGCGGTGAACGCGTACCGCTCGAGCCGCCAGCTATGCCGTGAGCGTGACCACGTGGATGGGTCGCATCGATTTGGCCCGCATGGCCGTGGCCGACGCTGCAGGCGACCGGCGCCATATCGCCTGTCTTGCCGGAACGACCAGCCCGATCCTCGTTTCCAACGTCAGCGTGTGCAGTATGATGGAGGCGAAAGTCCCGGCACGATCGTCGTGCACATAGCCGATCGGTTTCTCTAAGCCGTGGAGGGGGATGGTTGGGCAACGCGCTACTGCGTTGCCATGGGCGAGGAGGCTCTCACGTTCATAGGCCGGGCGATCGTTGGTCGCAAAGAAATCTGGC